>CP015606.1 GCA_002284915.1 Actinobacteria bacterium IMCC26077 | reverse complement strand
TAACCACATCCGCGCAAACAATCAAGCGCCAGTAAAACTGCCGCTGATTACGCCCTCGCTGCATAAGCGAGCCTCGTAATCCGTTAGCCCAGGCTTGCTCTCGTCCTGGAATCTAGCGTCGCTAGGGAGCTGACTGTCCTTGAGTGTTATGGATCAGGGATGGAAACACTTTCTGTAACTGAGTCTGTCGATTACTTGTGTGTATGAGAATCGGGACTGAGAAAGCGTTAAACACACTACGCCCGTAGAAGCCCTACTTCAGTTGCGAAGGACCCGGGTTCGATTCCCGGCACCTCCACCCGCGCTCTACGCGGGAGTTAGCCACGAGAGGTGGCCTGCTCACTAATTTCTCCGGCCCGCTATCTAAACACGTGGCCTGCTCGTTAATTTCTCCGGCCTGCTCTCTAAGACACGTGGCCTGCTCGTTAATTTCTCTGGCCTGCTATCTAAGACACGTGGCCTGCTCATTAATTTCTCTGGCCTGCTATCTAAATTGTCTGAGTTGGCTCTGGAATTGTCCTAACCTCAGTTCTACAGTTCAGGTATGAGGCGAGCGAGCCACCAACTAACTTCTCTCTCTAGCTCCAACCGCGCCTTCCTTCGCCACAACTTCCTCCATACCTCACTACGCAACATCTTCGGCTTAGCCACTTTTCGCCGAACTCTTACTCGGGCGCTCGTAGCTTCACTCCTCTCTATAACTCTTCCGATTGCTGCCACTAACTTGGCAGTCGCTGCTGGCTCTGATGACCCAAAAACGTTTCTCCTGCCAGCCTTCAACGGTCAAAATGGCGCAAATGGAGTGGGAGTTATTTTCGATGATTCACAAGCTGCACTTAGCTACGCATCTGGCTTGGGGGATACCAATATCAACTCCAACCCTGATGGAACACAAGCGTCGGGTGCGAAGCTTTATTGTAAAAATCTTCAGGATCCGGCATGTTCCAAGACAACTAACTTCAGCGTCTTTGCAATTCTGCAACCATGCAAGAGTGAGAGTGATCTCTTTTGCATTCAAGAGGTGTATGCCAAGACACCCAACGGCAAGGTGACTGGAAAGTTCGTCGAGAATCTTCCGGCCGCAGGGCCAACGGATTTCACAGGCGACTCTTCGCTTGGGCTCCCCACAGGTGGGCCGCCTTCAATCTGGCAGATACCCGGAATAAAGAATTCCTCTGGCGGCGATAGCTACACCTTGTTTGTATCAACTCGAGGCAAAGGTCAGCGCGCTTCGGCAACATCAACTCCCACATTCCAATTTAATGAATATACGGTGGCGCTCTATGCCACATCGAGTAAAAGTGGCTCTTATCAACTAGTCACTGCAGATGGGAATGGACTTGATGCGATTGTTGGTGGCGGATGTGCCACTAATAGTGAGAGTAAATGCGCACTTCGAGAATCGTTCCCAACCGATGGCACAGCATTTGGTGTTTCGATTCGTTTTCCCAAGGCCCCATCGAATTGGTTCTATGGACGCTTAAGTAAGCCAAGTTTCACGCTTAATAAATCAAATTCGGGGAGCTCTGTCGTTCTTGATGTGTCCGGCGAGCCGGTCACAGTTCCAGTTCTCTTTGGTAAGAGTTCTTGGGGATCGCTCTCTCCTGCGCTGCAAAAGTATTACCAAGGGGGATTCCCTAGCGTGGGAAAGATGTATGGCGTCTCAGATCCCAACCAGTGGGATGTTGCGCATCTAGCGAGTAGTAAGGATTTTGATGTCCTAAAAGGTTGGATCCCGATTGTGAAAGATACGGCGGCGGCGCTAACTACGCAGTGGTACTTCAAGGCTTCGAACGAGGGCTCAGATCCACGTTTTGCCTCACGAGACGATCAAGTAGACGGAATTGTTACTAGCAATGCCACGGCATACGTTCCAGGTCCACCAACGTTTAATCAGCAGACGCAATCTCTTGAATATCAAGTAGGAGCACCGCACCTCACGCCATCAGGTGCGACATTCCGCGGTACCTACGATCTAACTATTCGAGCTGATGCGGCTCGTGCGATTTATGGCTTTGCAAAGAATGTGCCAGTCAAAGCAACAGTCTCAATTGTCTCCGAGAATGGCCAGGAGATTGCAGCTCAGGAGCAAGTGGGCGAGAAGGATGGTTGGTTCTTCCTTCGTGCCGAGAACTTCACCTTCTCTTCGCCCAAGTTACGGGTAAAACTCACCCAATCTGCTGGCGGCACTAATTCTGGCAACAATCAAGGCAGCAATAATCAAAGTGGCGGCAACCAGAATGGCAATAACCAGGGCAATTACGCGGACACCGTGAAGTGTGATGGCACCGGTAAGTGCTGCGATGCCAGCGGGAAGTGCACTACGGGAAATCCCGTTGGTAATAACAACTCGGGTGGATCGAAGAACGCCGCAGGTGTAAAGACTTATGTTCTCAAATGCAGCGCTAAGGGCGGAAAGACTTGGGTCGCTCGCGGTGTAAATCCCAAATGTCCCAAGGGATATAAACAAGTCTCGAAGAAATTAGAGAAATAGCTCTCAGCTTTTCTACGCTGCATCACCAAAGGGTCTAGACGGCACGAAGTAACTCTTTCCATATGGAGAAGTCCAGGTGCAGGAACCATCAGGATTGCTCGCTAGCTTCCAACCACCATGAGTCTTCAAGCGATGATGTCGACGACAGAGCGCACCTAAATTTGCGGGTGAAGTTTCGCCACCTTCATCCCAAGGAATTGCATGATCGATATCGCTCAGCTCTGCAGCGCGTCGGCAACCTGGGAATCGACAGGTCTTATCGCGAGCATTGATGAAATCTGCAAGCGCAGCGGGCGGTTGATACCGCTCGCGCCCCACTTCGAGTAACCCTCCAGTCACGGGATCGGTGATAAAGCGCCGCCATTGATGGGATTGAGCCAACTCGCGCGCAAGCGGAGCAGGAATTGCGCCATACCCGCTGAGCTCTGCGGGATTCTCAGCTAATCCGAGCAAGGTGGGCAGATCCACAATTACATTAATCGTCATCGCCGAGGTTGCTCTCAGTGGCGCTCCTAATGGCTGATTAGCAATCTCTTTATCGATATCCGTTTCTCTCCTCTTATCGCCACTTACTATCTGTGAAACTCCATCGCCACGCTTGGTGATGCTTGAATGTGCACCGCTGGATTGGCCTTCGGTAAAGATGTCAACAAAAGCATCAGCCCGACGTTGATCTGCACTCCGCCATGGTTCGCCATTACTCACAACTCGCGCCCCACTCTCAACATCTAGTGCTCCGCGCTCTTGAGCGGTTCGTGTATCAAGTGATTTAAGGCGCTGCTCCAACGAGCGCATCACCAGGCGCGCATCGGGAGCAGTTAAGAGAGCAGAGATAGTCGCCATTCCATCGCGTTCCGGGTAGCAGATTACTTTTCGCTCTCTGCGGGCGCTAGCAAATCGTTCAGCTAACTCTTGTGGTGAGGCTTGCGCCACTGCCTTTCGGATCACAACTGCAAGTTGATTTGGTGTCGAGAACTCTGCGCTTGCCAGCGCCTTGGCCTCAATTTTCGCAATGATGGATTTATCGGCCCCACCATAAATCAGCTGGGCGCTTTCGCGAGCAATCGCATTGGCATGCGCGGTAGATATCGAACCATCAGCGAGCGCACGGGTGGTCTCTGGAAGATGGTGGACAAGTAGATTCGCAGTATCGATCCGATGCTGAGCGGTATTGGGACTTATTCGCAGCGCAGCAGCAATCTCCTCGCGCTCTTGATCATTGAGGTTGGAGGTGAGTACAGCGCCATTAGAACCATATCCCTCGAAGGCGCCATCGCCCTCTCGTCCAGGTTGGTCGAGCGAAATGAGATAGGTAACTTCATGGATTTGTGATGCCAACCACGAAGCATGTTTCTCGAGCGCAGAGAGAAGCTCGACGCGACCATCTGGAGTGAGCTCATAACGAGAGATCTCGGTAAGCGCGACGAGATTTAGTGCGCTGGGGCGTTGCGACCTCAGTTCGCTGACGCGCTGGTCAAGGTGATTCACATACGAGATATTCCTAGGCGCCGCTGACAATCCGAGCAGAGCGCTCACAGATCCTGTTGATAAGTCGCACCAGTTGGGAATGCGCCTGCCCTGAAAGTGGTTATATAGTGTGAGTAATTGAAGTTTCAACTAAGCGCAATTCCGGAGGCTAGCGATGCCAGCAGTTACCGTCCCCGACATCACCATCCTGCCCCGCGTTGACGCCAATCCGATAACGGATAAGAGCCGGCCGCGCACCGTCAAGCAGGTGACCACCGCCCCTCAGGGCTTTGAAGGTGAGGGCTTTCCCGTTCGTCGCGCCTTTGCTGGCATCGATCTTGCTGAGCTTGATCCCTTCATCCACCTCGACCAGATGGGTGAAGTCGAATATGCACCTGGTGAACCCAAAGGAACACCGTGGCATCCCCATCGCGGTTTCGAAACGGTCACCTACATCATCGACGGCATCTTCGATCATATGGATAGCAATGGCGGCGGTGGAACAATCACCAACGGCGATACACAGTGGATGACTGCGGGCGCCGGAATACTCCATATCGAAACACCACCCGAGCACCTAGTAGTAAGTGGTGGTCTCTTCCATGGTTTCCAACTCTGGGTCAATCTCCCGAAGGCACAAAAGTGGTCACCACCTGCCTATCAAGATGTCCGTGCAAATGACGTGGCGCTCCTTGCCTCACACGATGGTGGCGCACTCCTTCGCGTTATCGCCGGTGAAGTTGCGGGACACAAGGGCCCAGGTCGTACCCGAACGCCAATCACGCTCATCCACGCCACGCTCTCACCAGGAGCGCAACTTCGCCTTCCATGGCGCCAAGATTTCAATGCGCTTGCATACACGCTCAATGGTTTCGGAACGATGGGGCTCGAACGTCGCCCAGTGAAGTCAGGACAGATGACTGTCTTCGGACCAGGAGATTCGATCATCATCTCCGCCGACGACAAACAAGAATCACGGATGCCACAGATGGATGTTTTCATTCTCGGCGGCGAACCCATCAAAGAACCCGTCGCATGGATGGGGCCATTCGTGATGAATACTAAGAGCGAGGTCCTGCAGGCATTTGATGATTTCCAAAAAGGTAAGTTAGGTCGGATTCCAACCATCAAACGACCGAGCGATATCCATAAGATTCACGGCACCCCCGACGAGCTGCAAGAATCTTAGGAAATCACTTTAGTTTTACAGCGCTTTGAGCGCGCTCACGACCTTCGTTAACGATGCCTTAGCGTCACCAAACAAGAGCGTCGTTTTCGGATCGTAGAGAAGTTCATTCTCGATGCCAGCAAATCCAGGGCGCATCGAACGCTTCAAGAAGATGATGTTCCCTGATTGTTGAACATCAAGAATCGGCATGCCATAGATCGGGCATCCCGGCGTCGTCTTCGCTGCCGGATTAACCACATCGTTAGCGCCAATAATTATCGAGACATCGGTCTGCGGGAAGGTTGGATTGATCTCATCCATCTCAACGAGTTGGTCATACGGCACATTCGCCTCAGCAAGGAGCACATTCATGTGGCCAGGCATGCGCCCAGCGACGGGATGGATTCCATACGCAACATCTATTCCTTTGGCGCTCATGAGATCTGCCAATTCCCGAACGGTATGTTGCGCTTGCGCGACGGCCAGACCAAAACCAGGAACGATGACTACTCGTCGCGCGTAATTGAGCAGAATCGCAACATCTTCAGCAGATCCAGATTTCACTGGTCGCGCATCTGCCTCGCCAACAGTGGTTGCGGTCGCAGTAAATGCTCCAAAGAGGGTGCCGAAGAGCGATCTACCCATTGCTTCAGCCATCAAGCGGGTCAAGATAGTTCCCGAAGCGCCAACGAGCGTTCCAGCAACGATAAGTAAAGTCGCCTCGAGCACATAACCACTAGCGGCCACAGTAAGACCAGTAAATGCATTGAGAAGTGAGATGACGATGGGAACATCGGCGCCACCAACTGGGAGCACGAAGAGCACGCCGAAGATTGCTGAGAGCGCCATCAAAACTAGAACCGACGTGGTATCGGCAGCGGAGTAGACCCAACCACTGCAGACCAGAATCGCGACAAGGTTTCCCGCGATGATAAAACGGCCGCCAGGGAAGATCACCGGGCGAGTGGTCATCAATTCTTGAAGCTTTAAGAACGTGATAATCGAACCGGTAAATGAGGTGGTACCCACGACAACAGTGAATATCGTCGCTATCAACACGGCAGCGCCAATAGCGCCACCACCCTTGGCAGCCTCTTCACCCAATTTCAAATACTCAACGATCGCCACGAGCGCTGCGGCGCCACCACCGACGCCATTAAAGAGTGCGACAAGCTGGGGCATCTGCGTCAATTGCACTTTCCGCGCGGCAGGAACACCAATAATCAACCCGAGGACGATTGCTCCAAGAATGAGCGGAAGATTCTTAAGCGGTAGCGAATCCCCATAGAAGAAGACGACCAAAGTCGCAATGGTCGCACCAGCAGCACCGATGAGATTGCCGCGACGGGCGCTCTTCGGATGCGAGAGCCCCTTGAGCGCGAGAATAAAACAGATGGCGGCAACGAGGCCGATGAGGTCATAAAGATCGCGACTCATCTACTTCACCCCGTCGGATGTATCTGATGGCGCAGGCGCTTTCTTCGGCTTAAACATCTCGAGCATGCGATCGGTGACCACGAAACCACCGACCATGTTGATTGTGGCTAAGACGATTGCTAACAGCGAGAGCGTTAACTGAAGGGTGTTATCGCTATGTGATGCGACGATGATTGCTCCCACGAGGATGACGCCGTGAATCGCATTGGCACCACTCATTAAAGGCGTATGAAGAGTCGATGAAACCTTAGAGACCACTTCGAAACCGACAAAGACTGCAAGTACGAAGATTGATATCAGCGCTAGACCACTACTCATCGTCCACCTCCTTGGGACTTGGCAAGAGCAGCCTTAGCTCCTTCGTGCCTGATTTCTCCATGATGCGTTACCGCGCTCGCCGCGATGATCTCATCGTCGAAATCGAGGAAGAGTGAGCTCGTGCGTTCGCCCTCTCTCTCTTCATTCTTAACCATGAGCATCAGCAAGTTCATACAATTCTTCGCAAATAGCTGTGAGGCATGAAATGGCAATTGGCTCGGCACGTCTTTGCCGCCCCAAATCCGAACTCCAGCTCGCTCAACAATCTCTCCTGGAAGCGAACCGGCGACATTGCCGCCGCTCTCAGCAGCGAGATCCACGATTACCGCCCCTACTTTCATGGCAGCGACCATTTCTTCTGTTACCAATCGGGGAGCGGGTCGACCCGGGACGGCCGCGGTGGTGATCACTACATCTGCGCTCGCCAAATAAGGGGTGAGTAGTTCGCGCTGTTTTGCTGCGCGCTCTTCGGTCATCTCGCGTGCGTAACCACCAGCACCTTCGAGCGCCTCTAATTTCAAATCGATAAAGGTCGCGCCCATGGAGCGAACTTCATCGGCGGATGCTGGACGCACGTCGTACGCCGAAACCACTGCACCTAATCGTCGCGCGGTAGCAATCGCCTGCAAGCCAGCCACACCTGCGCCAAGTACTACAACATTTGCCGGAGTGACCGTTCCTGCTGCAGTCATCAAGAGTGGAAAGAAACGAGGAGCGAGTTCAGCTGCAACTAATGCAGCGCGGTAGCCCGCACAGAGCGCCTGCGAAGTAAGGGCATCCATTGATTGCGCGCGCGAGATTCGCGGAACTAATTCCAACGAGAACGCTGTTGCACCCGCTTGCGCGGCGGCGCTAATTTCCGGGAGCGATTGATTAGGAGCGAGGAATGAGATTGTTATCGCACCCTTTTTTAATTGTGCGAACTGAGCAGGTGTGAGGGGATTAACCGAAAGTACGACATCAGCACGACTGATATCCCCAGCAGCGACGATAGTTGCGCCAGCAGAGATGAACGACGCATCATCGGCGAGCGCATGAGCACCCGCGCCTGCCTCTACTCCAACCGAAAATCCAGCACGAATATATTTAGTAACCACATCAGGAACGATGGCGACTCGTCGTTCGCCCGCCTTACTCTCGCGTGGCACAAATATCTGCATAGCCGCCCTCTCAAAGAGCTCAAACAGTACCGCGTAGGTCCCTATTTATCAGGTGGAAAAGGAGAGCCTGAATAGTGGTTCGGCGATGGAAGGCTTGGCGCCAGACGACCGATTTGGCTCCATCGATTACCTCGGCAGAGACCTCCTCGCCGCGATGTGCTGGCAAGCAGTGCATAAATATTGAGTCAGCTGCGGTGGCATCGAGGATCTTTTGCGTCACGGCAAATGGCGCAAGGTCTCGGAGCTTCTCTTCACGCACGCTCTCTGAATCACCCATCGACATCCAGACATCAGTGTAGAGAACGCTGGCATCGCGCGCAGCTTCGGATGGATTATGCGAAATCTCGATACTCCCGCCGTGTTCGCTTGCGATCTTTTGAGCGCGCTCGACAACGTCAACGTTAGGCGCCCATTTACCCTCAGGTGTGGCAATGACGATATGAGCGCCAAGGCGCGCACCCATCAACATCCATGCGTTGGCCATATTGTTGCCATCGCCAAGATAGGTGAACTTTCGATCGGATACTTTCTTCCCGAAAACCTCGCGAATGGTGACCCAATCAGCGAGCAATTGTGTGGGGTGATCATCGTCGGTTAGTGCGTTGATGACCGGGATACTCGCCCAAGTAGCGAACTCATTGACATCTGATTGTGCGTAGGTGCGGATGATGAATGCCTTTGCAAAATTGCTGATGATCCGCGCTGTGTCAGCGATGGTTTCGCCTCGACCAATTTGGAGCTCATCTCCGCGAACGAAGATCGGGGTGCCACCAAGATGCGCGACCGCCGTCTCTGAAGCGAGGCGAGTTCTCGTCGATGCTTTATTCATATATATAACGACGCTCTCCCCGGCGAGAAAGGCAGATTCCGAGAGCGGCTTCACTGCAAAACGGGCAGCGCTCTCAAGGAGTAATTCCAGGTCATCGCGGCTGGGCGCATCCGAGGCGAGCAAATCCTTGAGGTGACCACTGGCGGAACTCATAAGGAGAAGGGTACGCCTCTTACCTTTAGGCTTCTGCCAACGGAAAGTACGCCCCTGGTAAGCCGGGGTGTTATCGGGGGTTGAAATGGGCATTCGCGAGCGGATTGAGACTCTGGTCCGTCCGAAGAGCAGTGACGCTGGAATTGATATCGACAGTGGTGATCATGAACGTTTCTCGCACTACGCCGATAAAGCCAAGATAACGGAGTCGGCAGTTACCGGTAAAGCCATTCGCGCATTATGCGGAAAGAAATGGATTCCCACTCGTGACCCACAAAACTTTCCAATTTGCCCGACATGTAAAGAGATTTATAGCCGGCTCAAGCAATAATCTTCGTACTGTGAAGGCTACGAAATCATTTGCGATTCTTTCGATTGCCCTTCTCGCTCTTCAGATTGGTGCGATGGCGGCAACTGGTAGTTCGCCAACGCCAACGGCAACCCTCCCAGCTAATAATTCGGCGCCAAATACCCTCACCCCGCAACCTGCGTCGAACGCTCCGGTCACCGGTGCTGGAATAAAACCAGCGCGAAAGATTTTCTCAGGATGGATTCCTTACTACAGCGTGCGCGCATCGGTAGCTCGGTCAATTGCATTCAAGGAGATGATTGGTGAAGTCTCACCATTTTGGTATTCGCTAACTGGAACTAAGACCATCAAGAACCAATTCACCTCAGCCAACCCTTCGCTGAAGATGGCGGAGCAAGTTGAACTACTACGTTCGCAAGGATTTAAGATCTTGCCAGCTATCACTGATGGCACGAAGAAGTTAGTGCTCTATGGGTATCTTGCGAAAGAGAGCTCGCGCAAAGAGGTAGTTGCAACAATCACTAATCTCGTGGTCACGAATAATTTTGATGGTATTGATTTAGATCTCGAGGGATTTGCATTCGTAGATGGATCCTCGTCATGGACGAAAACTAAACCGGTGTGGACGCAATTTATTGTCGACCTCTCTGCGAGCCTGCGCGCAAAGAACAAATTGCTCTCGGTGACTACGCCAGTCCTCTTCGATCCAGCTACCGGGCGAAAAGGCTCGTATCATGTCTACAACTGGGCAGGAATCGCGCCATATATCGATCGATTGCGGATCATGACTTATGACTTCTCAGTAGGTAAGCCCGGCCCTATCGGTCCATTGGAGTGGACAGAGAGTTCTCTAAAATATGCGATCTCTGTTCTGCCCGCATCAAAAGTTTGGGTCGGCATCCCAGGGTATGGCAGAGATTGGATCACGAAGGTCGAAGGCACTTGTCCTAAGAATGTATCAACGCTCATTAAGGCGGGGGCAAAGGCAGCAGTCTTCGATGCAGCAAAAGGTCCGGAGCTAGCACTGGCATATGGGACGACCCCCATCTATGACGCAGTTAGAGGCGAATCCACCTTCACTTACCAGAAGACTTATAACGGAGTAAACGGCGCAGGCGAGCCCGTCTCATGTACCGCTTCCCGGGTAGCTTGGTTTCAAGATCAACGAGGTTACATCGCCCGCGCAGAGTTCATTTCGAAGTATCGAATTGGAGGCTTGGTGCAATGGACGTTAAGCCAGGCGAGCACCGAATCAATTAATGGATTACTCCAATTTGCCAGGACAATTGGTCCCGATGAAGTAATTGCGAACATCGCGACATCGGAAATCACATCGCAGTATGGCGCTACTGAGAGATTGAGCGCACTCTTTGCATTGAAGGATAAATCTCCGATCGAAAATCTTGATGTGATCTTCCAATTCCGCCGAAATGAGAATGAGCCGTGGAGCGAGCTCTCCAAAACAACGACAAACCGTGATGGCACTGCGGAGATCGACCTCCTTGTTGGTGGTTCCCTCTCATTTCGCGCAATTTCGCAAGAGAGTTGGGAGCGCCTAGCTGGTCAGAGCGAGATTGGCACCGTCCGCGTCACCCGCTCGCTAACCATCACGGCACCCGCTTCAGCCAGAGTTGGTGCTCCACTGGAGATTCTTGCCCAGCTCACCCCTCGGGAAGGCGTCGTCACGCTCCAGGAACTGAGCGGTGGGAGTTGGGTCAATCGCGACTTTGGCTCGGTTTCAGAACTCAATGGCGGTCTCCTCTTCGTGATCTACCCTAAAGCAAAGGGTTTCCGGACATTCCGAGTTACCGTTGCTGCGAGCGAAAAATACAATAGCTCTGAGAGCGAATCGTTCACCATACTTATCAGATAGCAATTCACGTAGCTGATCGGAGGTTTCATGAAGGTGATGCCAACGATGCGCACAGCTGATACTGAAGTAACACCTTCAGACTCAGTCGAAGAGTTCCTTCGTTCACTTCACGATAAACCCTGGGTGACAATCGTGTGGGACGATCCAATCAATTTGATGTCATATGTAACCCACGTGTTTATGGTCGTCTTTGGCTACCCACGACCAAAAGCCCACGAACTGATGCTCCAAGTTCACAATGATGGGAAAGCGGTGGTTAGTAGCGGTACTCGAGAGGAGATGGAGCATGATGTGGCGATGCTCCACGAGTATGGGCTGTGGGCAACCTTGCAAAGGATGGAATAACTTCATGAGCGGTTTCTCTCGAAAACGAAATGGCGAGATCTTGGCCACCTTCTCCCATTATGAAGGGGCGATTCTCAAGAGCCTTACTGAGCAGATACTCGAACTTCTTGGCGAGGGAGATGCTCCAGCCGATCCATTACTCGCGGTAGTTGGTATCTCGAGCAACGACTCGCTTCCTGATGATCCGGTGCTGGCGCGCCTCCTTCCCGACGCCTATGAGGAGGCGAAGGATGCTGCGGAATTTCGGAGATATACCGAGCATAGTGCGCGCGAAAAGAAGCGGGCCCATGCCCATGCGATCAGGGATGTACTCATTGAAAATCTCGGCGACCACGCCCTAGACCTCACCCAACCAGGTTTGAATAAGCGCGAAGAGCTCCACTTCATATTGCCTGAGGACAAGGCGCAGATGTGGTTAATGGGGTTGAACGATATGCGGCTGGCACTTGGCACTCGCTTGGACATCACACCAAATGCGCAGGAACGATTCGCAGCGATGGATGACGAGAGTCCCGATAAGGGAATCTATAACTTGTTTGCTTGGCTAGGTTGGCTACAGGAGATATTGCTCGATATTTTGAGCGCCGAGTGATGAATCGCGATTGACTACAAGCAAAGTTCCATTGGCAATCGGTTGCCAACCTTCTTGCTTCCAGCCGCTCGATGCAATCAGGAAAGTTTGATCCTCGACTTTATATTTGAGCTGGTAATAGTCTTCAGGTTGGCCAGTGGGTATTCGATCTGAATTGAATTTTGAGATGACAATCAAATAATCAGGGGTGAGTAACATCGAATTGATACTCGAATAAGTGCAAACTTGTGCAATTCGCGCAATCGCCGATTTCACACCATCGACAATTCCGAGTTTTTCGATTTCGGTAAGGAGGAGATAAAAGTAACGCTCGCTATCGGTTTCACCACTTCGAATCTCATTAAGCTCACTTTTGATAAATTGATCGAGATTCTCACGCGGTCGAATGTCGCCATTGTGGATGAATGAGAACTCGCCATGGACGAAGGGATGGGTGTTCTCATCGCAATTCTCGAGACCAGAGGTCGCCCACCGAAGATGGAGCAATCCGCCATCACCATGAAGTTGATGGATGCGTTCATCAAAGGCGGCGCTGGTGCTCGCGCGTTCGGGGGCTCGTGAAATCAAGACTTGACTCTTATGTGCATTGTTGATTGCAATACCCCAGCCATCCTTGTGAAAGCTGGAAAGCTCGACAAAATTCGAGAAATTCTCGCCAACAACACTAGGAAAATCGCGGGTTTGAGCCGACACGAAGGCCATTAGTCGACACATTTGATAGGAAAACCTCTTCCCTAAGAGGACACTTTTGGTTAGTAATAGTACCTCGTACAGGTGGGGAGCAACCCTATTTGTGCTGGTCAACTACATTGGGGGTAGTTAGTGAATATAGAGCACCATGCTGATGACGAGCGTCGGTTAGCGGCGCTTGGATATAAGCAAGAACTCAGCAGAACCTGGAGCGCATTCTCAAACTTTGCGATCTCCTTTTCGATCATCTCCATCCTCGCAGGTTGCTTCACAACCTTTGCTCAGGCATGGAATAACGGTGGTCCAGTTGCAATAGCAATCGGCTGGCCGTTGATCTCACTCTTCATCCTGATTATCGGATTCTGTATGTCGGAATTGGCATCGGCATATCCAACGTCGGGTGGAATCTATTGGTGGGCATCTCGACTGGGCGGAGCTAAAGCGGGCTTCTATACCGGTTGGCTCAACTTAATCGGACTCGTCTCGGTAACGGCATCGGTGGGATATGGCGCAGCGAGCTTCTTGAACATTGTGCTTGGCACTTTCTTCCCAGATTATGGAACCTCGTTCATGGGTGGCGACTACATCAAGCAGCAATTCACGCTCTTTGTCGTCATCATCCTCTTGGTGACGCTGATTAACATCTTCTCGAGCCAACTACTTGCCATCGTAAATAACATCTCAGTCTGGTGGCATGTTATTGGTGCGGCAGTTGTAGTCGGCTTGTTGATCTTCGTTCCCGAGAAGCACCAATCAATCGATTGGGTATTCACTACGCAGATCAACCAATCAGGCTTTAGTAATTATTGGTTCTATGTATTGCCGCTAGGTTTCCTCCTTACGCAATACACTATTACCGGCTTCGATGCCTCTGCGCACCTTTCGGAAGAGACCAAAGGGGCACATATGTCGGCAGCGCGTGGAATCTGGCAATCGATCTTCTACTCAGCAGTTGGCGGCTACATTCTTTTGCTCGCCTTCCTCTTTGCCGCAACGAATGTCGATGGCATCTCGTCCTTTGATCCAAAGGTGAACCCGTTCGGTGGTGGTTCAGTAATCATGTTGCTCTACTCAGCACTTGGCGGCGGAGCAGCATTCAAACTCGTGATGGTCATCACGACTGCAGGACAGCTATTCTGCGTTACCGCGTGTTTGACCTCATGTTCCCGAATGGTCTTCGCCTTCTCCCGTGATGGTGCAGTTCCAGGACATAAGACATGGCGCAAAGTCACCAACAACGGAACTCCGAAGAATGCTGTGCTTATCTCCTCACTTCTTGGAGTCATCCTCACCTTGCCTGCGCTTTGGAAGAGTCCAACTGGCGCGCCAACTGCCTTCTATGCAGTGGTATCAGTCTGCGTAATCAGCCTTTATCTCGCATTCTTGATTCCTATTTATCTGCGCCTTAAGGCTGGCGATAATTTCAAACCAGGAGAGTGGACCCTTGGTAGCAAGTACAAGTGGATGTGCACAGTTGCGGTCTTAGAGATTGCAATCATCTCCGTCTACTTCATCTTGCCATTCGCACCTGCTGGAACTCCAGGTAATAAGGACTTCACGTGGACTGCGGTGAACTATGCACCGATAGTTACAGGAGGTTCATTGATCCTGTTGTGGATCTGGTGGCATCTCTCCGTGAAGAAGTGGTTCACAGGTCCAAAGACCACTGTCTAGGGAAACTAGATAAAACTCGAATAGCAAAAGAAACCCCGCCATTAATATGGCGGGGTTTCTTTTGTTTTACCGCCGTGGAATACTTCCGGCATGGCTGCATTATCTGTTGAAGAACTTCGCGCCGGCGTGGCTTCGGGATCGATTGACACAGTGGTTGTCGCGATGACCGACATGCAAGGTCGGTTAGTGGGCAAGAGAATCCATGGTTCCTACTTCATCGATGAAGTACTTCATCATGGAACTGAAGGATGTAACTATCTCCTTGCTGTCGATGTCGATATGAATACTGTTTCTGGGTATGAGATGTCCTCCTGGGACGCTGGCTATGCAGATTTCGCCCTTCATCCAGACCTATCGACGCTCCGCAGAGTTCCCTGGCAAGAGGGCGCTGCGCTTGTGCTCTGCGATGTGCTCTGGTTAGACGGTAAAGATGTAGTCGCATCTCCACGGCAGATCCTTCGCAAGCAGGTAGACCTACTTAACAACGCTGGGATGAAGGCGCTCGTGGGAACCGAATTGGAATTCATTCTCTTCAATGATTCGTATGAAGATGCGTGGAAGAAGGGGTATCGCGAACTCACTCCGTCAAATCTTTACAATGTGGATTATTCAATTCTTGGTGGCGCACGAGTTGAGCCGATCTTGCGCGCGATTCGACTTGGCATGGCCGGTGCAGGAATGACGGTCGAATCGGCTAAGGGTGAGTGCAACTACGGCCAACATGAGATTGCTTTTAAGTATTCCGATGCGCTGACCTCTTGCGATAACCACTCCATCTATAAGAATGGCGCTAAAGAGATTGCAGCTCAATTCGGGCAATCAATTACCTTCATGGCGAAATTCAATGAGCGCGAAGGTTCCTCCTCGCATATGCATGTCTCGTTCCGAGGTTTGGGCGATGAGTTGGCGATGTGTGATGAGGCAGACCAGGCGCATGGTCTTAGCGAATTGGGTCGCTCATTTATCGCGGGCCAATTGGCTCATGCCCGCGAACTGACTTTGATGTTCGCGCCAAATATCAACTCCTATAAGCGCTTTGTCGAAGGTTCTTTCGCACCGACCGCGATTCGTTGGGGGCGAGATAACCGAACCTGCGCCTTCCGATTAGTGGGGCATGGGCCAAGTCTGCGCCTTGAGAATCGAATCCCAGGTGGCGATGTCAATCCATACCTTGCAATCGCGGGAATCATGGCTGCTGGACTCGATGGAATCAACAAGAAGTTGGCGCTTGAGCCTGCTTTCGAGGGCAATGCTTACGTATCAGATTCACTCCGAGTGCCGAGCACGATGCAGGAGGCGCTCAAGCTGTGGAGCGAATCGACTTGGATACGTGAAGTCTTCGGCGCTCAAGTTCAAGATCATTACGCAAACATGGCTAAAGTGGAGCTTGCCGCCTTCAATCGTTCGGTCACTGATTGGGAGCGTTACCGAAACTTCGAAAGGTTCTAATCTTGAACTATCAAGTAATCAATCCTGCAGATGAATCATTAGTCACAACTGTCGAACTCACCTCTTTCGAAGCGACTGATGAAGCGATAGCGAGAGCTCATGCGGCTTTCCCAAAGTGGCGCGCAGTTGCGCCAGGGGAGCGGGCTGAGATTCTCCGTAATTTCGCGAGAAATATCGAGGCACATAAGAGCGAGTTGGCAGACCTGGAAATCAAGAACTCCGGACATACTCGTGGCAATGCTGTGTGGGAGGTCGGAAACGTCGTCAACACAGTCAATTACTACTCTGCTGCGCCGGAACGTCTCTTTGGCAAGCAGATTCCTGTACCCAATGGCATCGACGTCACATTTAAAGAACCACTTGGCGTAGTTGGAATCATCGTTCCGTGGAACTTCCCGATGCCGATTGCCGGTTGGGGTTTTGCTCCTGCACTAGCGGCGGGGAATACGGTGGTGCTTAAGCCTGCCGAGTACACACCACTTACCGCGATGAAACTTGCTGAGATTGCCCATAAATCAGGGATCCCTGCCGATGTATTCCAAGTTCTACCTGGCAAAGGCAGCGTTGTGGGAAATCGATTTGTAACGCACCCGCTGGTCCGCAAGATCGTCTTTACCGGTTCCACCTCAGTGGGACAGCAGATTATGGCTGGTTGTTCCGATCAGATTAAGCGAGTGACTCTTGAACTTGGCGGGAAGAATGCAAACATCATCTTCGCTGATAGCGATCTAGAAAAGGCTGCTGCTGCTGCACCATATGCTGTATTTGATAATGCTGGTCAAGATTGCTGTGCGCGTACTCGGATTCTCGTACAACGCTCCGCTTTCGATAAATTTATGGAGCACTTCGAGCGCGCGGTCAAGAATGTGCGGGTCGAAGATCCCAATCTAGAGAGCTCCGAAATGGGCCCACTAATTTCGAAGAAACAACTTGAGACGGTGCAGAGCTACCTCGATGAACCGGTTGCATTTACTGGATCAGCGCCAACTGGTAAGGGTTTCTGGATGGCGCCAACGGTTCTCTTGCCGAAAGATGCGCAAGCTCGCTCGTGGCGGGAAGAGGTCTTCGGACCCGTAGTCTCCGTGCTGCCATTTGATGATGAGGCTGATGCGATTGCTAAAGCAAATGACACTGAATACGGGCTCTCCGGATCTATCTGGTCGCAGAATATTGGTCGCGCACTTCGGGTCGCGCGCGCAGTTGAGGTGGGAGTCTTATCAATCAACACCAATTCATCAGTTCGGTTCTGGACTCCATTTGGTGGCTTCAAGCGATCAGGGTTAGGTCGAGAACTCGGGCCGGATGCGCTCGATGCATTTACCGAAGTGAAGAACGTTTTCATCAATACAGCCGAATAAGCGAGAGAAAGCAGAGAAGATGAGTAAAAGACTAGAGGGACGAGTTGCAGTTATTACCGGAGCTGGCAGCGGTATTGGTAAAGCGACGGCGCTTCGGTTTGCAGCAGAAGGTGCAAAAGTTGTCGTCGTTGACACCAACCCTGAGAGTGGCCAGGCGATAGCTGATGAAGTCAAGGGCATCTATGTAAAGGCCGATGTCACCAATCAGAGCGAGGTGGCAAATATGTACAAGGTTGCCTTCGATACCTATGGTCGAATCGATATCGCCTTCAACAACGCCGGTATCTCACCTCCCGATGATGATTCCATCCTCACGACCGGAATTGATGCCTGGCGTCGAGTTCAGGAAGTTAATCTCACTAGCGTCTATCTCTGCTGCAAAGAAGTCTTGCCCTATATGCAAAAGGCTGGAAAAGGCTCGATCATCAACACTGCCTCCTTCGTCGCAACGATGGGCGCTGCAACCTCACAGATTTCTTACACGGCGTCTAAAGGTGGCGTACTTTCGATGAGCAGAGAGCTTGGTGTGCAGTTCGCTCGTGAGGGAATCCGAGTTAATGCGCTCTCACCTGGGCCAGTAAACACACCGCTCCTTCAAGAGCTCTTTGCGAAAGATAAGGAGCGCGCAGCCCGTCGCCTAGTGCATATTCCGATGGGACGATTCGCCGATGCCTCAGAGATTGCAGCTGCCGTAGCATTTTTGGCTAGCGATGATTCATCCTTCATCACGGCATCGAACTTCTTAGTCGATGGCGGCATCTCAGGAGCGTATGTCACTCCACTGTAGGAGTTGATGGCGCAATACTGTTAAGGAAGTAATCAACGAGCGCATGAGTGCGTACTCGGGCTTGTTCTTGCACGCTTTTGGTCTCTTCGCGGAGCGCCTCAGGGTCGATGCCTACGCTCTCAACTTCTGCGCAACCACCATCCATGGCGAGCCAAAGATCGAGAATCTCTAAGTTGATCTCAGGGTGAAACTGGAGCGCAAGTGTTCGCCCAGCGATAAATGCCTGCGGTCCTACTGAGGTACGAGCAATCTCTGTTGCGATCGCCGGGGTGTGCCACCGATCCCAGTGATATTGAAACCATGGACCACTCGGCAGATTGGCAGAGGTACTTTCGATAGTGAGCCAGCCCACCTCAGCGCGCTCCGCGCGTTCAACGCGGCCACCAAGAGCCCGCGCCATCAGCTGGCCGCCGAAGCAGATACCCATGATCGGCACGCCCGCATCATGGGCTTTCCGTACATGTTTTAGCTCTGGCAATAGCCAATTACCGATTCGTTCATCCTCCCAAACGCCCCAAGGAGAACCGAGTGGAATCACAACGTCAAAATCAGTGAACTCTGGCCAGGCCACCGAAACATTTGGCGTTTCGAATTTATCTGCGGGAACCACGGCAACGGAAGAGATCTCGAAACCATGATCGACGAAGCGTTCGCCAAGTGGTCCGGTGGGACTGACGTGGTCGTGTTCGATGAAGAGAACCCGCTTTGACATAGCTAAATCTTATCGAGAAAAAAAGAAAAAAAAGAACCGGGTAGGTTTCCCTACCCGGTTCTTTACTAGTAATGAACTAGTGAAATGATGTGAAGAGATTAATCTTCCTTCATTCCTTCTGCAGCAGACTTCATACGTGCGATCTTGTAGATCGTGAGTCCGAAGACGCACTTCGCCAAGATGTCCGCAATGGTGTAGCCAGTCTGGCGCCATACGAATGCATCGGTTCCTTCGATTCCCAAGATTGGGAAGAGATAGGAGATTGGATAAACGCCCCATGTACCGATGAGGAGAAGACGTAGACGACCGACGGTCGCTGCTACGCCCGCTGGTTGACGCTCGAGTGATGCGCCAAGCTCGCGGAAGAGTACATAGAGGATGTAAACGAATGGGATTGTTGAAAGAACGCCCCATAGAACTTTGGTGTTGTTTTCCATCGAGATTTCACCTGGGTAACCAAGACCGATCATCAACGCAGATGCGATGACAAGGCGAGTGGTGAGTGATGCAGCAACTTCCTTTGCAAGCGCCAATACAGCGATTGCCTCAACAAGAAGTAGTGGCACGGTGAGAATCCAGTCAACGTAGCGATATGCCTCGTTGAATGCATTGTTGGAGCCCTTGATGGTGATGCTAAAGCCATCTCCAGCAGCCTCGTGGAATGAGTTGAAGATTCTCCAGTAGTGGTAACCAGCGATGAAGGTAACCATTGAGGAGAGGACGAGCGCCTTGCGGTACTTAGGAAGTACGCGAGGTTGTGACACCAAGGTGTACACGGTGCATGCGATCATGCTGATGAGGCCAAATGAGAGGGTGTTGTAGATCCAGTTAAATTGGCCCTCGGTTAGTGCGACAGCATTTGACATAGAGTTAATGCCTTCCGTTGTGGTTGTGCCCCGAGGGATTTTTCCCACCGGGAGGCGCCGGCCAAGCCAGGCCCCGATATCAACGGTCTGGCTCTTTAAGCGCCTGTTCACCTTAAGTTTGGGGCTTAGGTCACATTTACGCCAGCTAAAATGGCTCTTTTAGATAAACTTTTTTAATAAATTATCTACTCAAATCGGACATAAAGCCCTTCAGTTTCGCTGCGATGCGGGCGCCTAGCGCCCCGTACCCTTCTGTCCATGGCCCTACGTATCCGCGCCGAGCTCGTTGCCGCCCTCTGGGAGCACGCCGAACGGGAGCATCCCATTGAGGCGTGCGGGGTAATCACGGGACCGGCGAGCGAGCCTTTGCCCACCCGCCATATTCCGATGGAGAACTCGGCCTATTCACCGACCTTCTATGAGTTCGAATCGAAAGCGCTCCTGCAGCTCTATCGCGAACTTGATGATCGCGACGAAACCCTGGCAGTGATCTATCACTCCCACACCTCGACTGAGGCATACCCTTCTCGAACGGATATCGCCTACGCCGGTGAACCTGGGGCGCATTACGTACTTCTCTCTACACGCGAAGAGATTGCACCTAGAAGCGAATTCCGTTCTTTTCGCATCATCGATGGCGTCGTTACGGAAGAACCGGTAGAGATCATCGGCGATTAGCGTCGTTGCACGCTCTGCGGAATACTATGAATATGAGTACCGGAGCTATTGAAGTTCGAATTCCAACGATTTTGCGCCCATACACTGGCGGCGAAAAAGTTGTCGTCGCTGACGGTGCGACACTCCGCGAACTCATCGCTGATCTTGGCAAGAAATTTAATGGGCTAGATGAGCGAATCATGGTCGATGGCGCTCTCTTAAAATTCATCAATATCTATGTCAACGATGAAGATGTTCGCTTTATAGGTGGTCTAGAACTCGCGCTCAATCCAGGAGATAAGGTCACAATCCTGCCAGCTGTTGCAGGTGGTGCGAAAACTAGTGGCGCGATTTAATTCACTTGTTGAATCGGTAGGTCGTACTCCACTCATCGGATTACCGAAACTTTCTCCGGCTCCCAATGTTCGTTTGTGGGCGAAGATGGAAGATCGGAATCCCACGGGCTCAGTAAAAGATCGCGCCGCTTTGTACATGATTGAAAAGGCAGAGCGCGATGGTTTACTCAAACCCGGCGCAACCATCCTGGAACCAACTTCGGGGAACACTGGCATATCGCTTGCAATGATTGCGCGATTACGTGGCTATCAGATGATCTGCGTAATGCCAGAGAACACCTCGGTCGAACGGCGACAACTATTAGAGATGTGGGGCGCGAAGATCATCTCTTCGCCAGCTGCTGGTGGTTCTAATGAAGCTGTTCGAGTGGCAAAAGAATTAGCGAACGCAAATCCCGATTGGGTATTTCTCTATCAATATGGGAATCCAGCTAACGCGGAGGCGCATTTTCATACTACTGGGCCAGAACTTCTCGAGGATCTGCCGACAATCACCCACTTCATTGCCGGATTAGGCACGACCGGGACGTTGATGGGAACAGGTCGCTTCTTCCGTGAGGCGAAACCTGATGTCGAAATCATCGCTGCCGAACCGCGATACGGCGAGCTCGTTTATGGTCTTCGAAACATCGACGAGGGATTTATCCCAGAGCTTTTTGATCCGACGCTCCTTACCCGACGTTTCTCCGTGGGAGCCCACGATTCTGTGAAGCGGGTACGTCAGCTCCTCGATGAAGAGGGAATCTTCGCGGGAATCTCGACCGGAGCGATTCTCCACGCAGCAATCGGTATTGGAAATGAAGTAGTGAAAGCTGGCAAGAGCGCAGATATCGCCTTCATCCTTTGCGATGCTGGTTGGAAATATCTCTCTACTGGGGTCTACCACGGCGAGATTTCTGATGCTGAAGAGCGCCTAGAAGGACAGCTCTGGGCTTAGGCTCGGCTTATGAACTCGGCCGCAGTCGATCCCAATTCCCCGATTGGCGTCTTTGATTCTGGCGTTGGTGGCCTCACCGTTGCTCGAGCAATCTTGGATCAATTACCCAATGAGCCCATTCTCTACGTGGGGGATACCGCGCGCGGACCCTACGGACCACGCCAACTTGCGGAAGTGCGTTCGTTCGCTTTAGAGATCATGGATAACTTGGTCGCTCAGGGCGTGAAAGCGATTGTTATTGCCTGCAACACTGCAAGTGCAGCAATGTTACGCGATGCTCGAGAGCGCTACGACATTCCAGTAATCGAAGTAATCCAACCTGCTGTTCGGCGCGCTGTTGCCGCTACGCGCAATGGGAAAGTTGGAGTTATCGGTACGCAGACGACAATTGATTCGCGAGCATACGTTGATGCTTTTGCAGCCGCGCCACAACTTCAGATTACTTTGGTCGCCTGTCCACTCTTTGTCTCCTATGTCGAACGCGGCGAGACATCTGGTAGGGAGATTTTGAAAATCGCGGAAGATTATCTAAAGCCCATCATCGAAGCTGACGTAGATACGTTGGTGTTGGGTTGCACTCATTACCCGTTACTCACCGGAATCATCTCGTATGTCGTTGGCGAAAAAGTCACGCTCGTCTCTAGCGCTGAAGAGACAGCAAAGGATCTCTATCGAACGCTTGCAGATGCTGGATTAGAACGTCGCAATCACTCAACCCCACCAACCCATCGCTTCCTTGCCACCGGCGATACTCGAACTTTCTCGGCGCTCGCTCGTCGCTTCTTGGGACCTGAGGTACGAAGTGTGGATACCCTTACGTTATGACAAGTAGTAAATCGCGTAGCGATGCGAGATCTCATAATCAACTACGTGAAGTTCGCTTCACCCGAGGGTGGTCAGAACACCCCGAGGGTTCGGTACTCGTGGAATTTGGCAAGACCAGAGTGCTCTGCACCGCTTCCTTCACCGAGGGCGTGCCGCGCTGGATGCAAGGGCAAGGTAAAGGATGGGTGACTGCGGAGTACTCGATGCTCCCTCGGGCAACGCATACCCGCTCAGACCGCGAGAGCGTGAAGGGCAAGTTAGGCGGACGGACCCAAGAGATCTCCCGATTGATTGGGCGCTCGCTTCGTTCGATCATTGATATGTCTGCACTTGGCGAGAACACGGTCATCCTTGATTGCGATGTGCTTCAAGCAGATGGTGGCACTCGGACCGCTGCGATAACCGGAGCATATGTGGCGCTCTCGGATGCGATGACGTGGGCGATCGCGAAGGGGATAGTGGTCAAATCGCCAATTACCGATTCGATTGCCGCCATCTCAGTAGGAATCATCGATGGTCAACCGACCCTTGATCTCTGCTACGAAGAAGACGTTCGGGCCGAGACTGATATGAATGTCGTATGTACTGGTTCCGGAAAGTTCGTTGAAGTACAGGGAACTGCAGAGCGGGATCCGTTCGATCGCGCCCTTCTCGATAATCTCTTGGATTTAGCATTAAAGGGTTGTCAAGAATTGGCGTTGTTGCAGAAGAAGGCCCTCAGCTAAGTGCAGATAGTTCTAGCAACCCGGAACAAAGGAAAGATTAGGGAGCTCGCGCGAATCTTTGCGCATGAATTGCCTGAAGTAGAACTCCTGGGCACTGATAATTTTCCCGAACTAGCTGATGTCGATGAGACTGAAGATTCCTTCGAGGGCAATGCGCTCTTGAAAGCTGTAGCGGTCTCTCGATTTACCAAACTTCCTGCAATCGCAGATGACAGTGGATTGGCGGTCGATCATCTCAAGGGTGCACCCGGCATCTATTCGGCACGATATAGCGGAGTACATGGAGATGATGAAGCAAATCTTCAGAAGGTGCTTCGCGAAATGGAAGGGATCGCCAACCGAAGAGCCCAGTTCGTGTGTGCAGCAGCATTCGTTGCACCGAATGGTTATCAAAAGGTCATACGAGCGGAGATGGTTGGCGAACTTATCTCACAACCGCGCGGGGCGAATGGTTTCGGATATGACCCAATCTTCGTTCCGGAAGGTTTTGCGCAGACTACCGGCGAGATGGCGCCTGACCTCAAAGATTCCATTAGCCATCGAGGTAAAGCGATGCGAGAGCTGGCACAGATAATCTCAAGTGAGCGGGCTTCTTGGGAGCAGTAGCTCTTACAACCGTTCGAACTTTCGCACCTCGGGAAAGAGTAATGAGAAGAGGATTGCGATAATCACTAAAAGAGCAGCGCCATTTAAGGTTGCTTCGACCCCAAACTTCTCGGCGAATGGGCCTGCCAACGCCAACCCAACTGGTCTAAAGAGCATCACTATGACTCCGTCGTAAGCAGCTACTCGAGAGAGCGCCTCGCGAGGAATTCGTGTCTGCAGCGCGGTATCCCAAATGGTTTTCCATAAGTCAAAGACGATTCCCCAGACGAAGGCAGCGATGATAATTACCCATAGCGGTTGGGGATGCGCAATCGTCCAAATATAGATAGCCAGAAATACCGTGAGACACATCATCGTGAACATCGGATACTTTGGGTGAAATCGCATCGCGATCACAGATCCAACAATCAAACCGACTGACACTGCTGTAAGCACCAACGACCAAGATTTTGCGCCATCGAATTTCTCTTTGGCGACAAGTGGGCCAAGAACATTTTCGCCAGCAGCCCAGGACATGACGATAAATGCAAAGCAGATATCGATAACAACTAACCACCGGAATGAAGTGAATACTCGCCAACCCTCCTTTAGATCATGGAGGACTGTGTTCTCGACTACCTTCATGGGTGAAGTGACGTGCTTGAAGGTATAGACCACGACTCCAGCGATAAGAAAGGTCGCCGCATCTACCCCGAGCGCAAAAGTACTTCCAAAGGTGCTAACCAAGATTCCAGCAAGTGCGGCGCCGATGATCAACGCAGTGTTCGAAAACATGTTATTGAGTGCATTTGCTTTTTGTAGCGCTTGATTTGGCAAGAGTGCAGGTAGTACCCCGTTAAATGCTGGCCACCAGATTCCGAGCAAGAGTCCACAACCGATGTTTACGATGAGAAAGACCCAGAACGGAACATTTCCAGTTGCAAAGAATGAAACCTGAAAGAAGAGCAAGAGCGCAGTAAGGACATCGCCATAAGCGATCCATTTAGCTCGACCATACCGATCTGCAATCACGCCACCGAAAGGGAACATCACTAAGAGTGCGACGGTATTGATACCCAAGATTGTTCCGAGCAGGGTGGCGCTTCCGTTGGGAAGATCAAGTACTGCGAATGCGAGCGCGACTGGCGCCATACCGTTGCCGACGTTGGAAACAAAGCGAGCGAAATAGAAGCGACCGACATATGTCTCTTTGAGGAGTTCCTGCAGTTTCACGATGCGGCTCCATCAGTTGCGATCTGAGTTGTGGTGCGGGAGGTGGGACTTGAACCCACACGACCGAAGTCACAGGTTCCTAAGACCTGCGTGTCTGCCATTTCACCACTCCCGCATGAGATAAGTGGCGTGCTACTTGGCTAAGGGTAATGCCGATAACCTTGGAGGTGTGAATCCAGAGGAGTTAGCCCGCGCGATATTGGCCGCTATCGCGAGCCATATCGCCAGCTCGGCTGGCGCCTTGGGCCTTGAATCGGCGGCGTTGCCGGAGCACCTTCCGCTCGAGCGCCCAAAGAATCGTGACCATGGAGATTATGCGAGCTCGATCGCGCTCCAGTTGGCAAAGGCTGCCGGGAGAAATCCCCGCGAGTTGGCATCAAACTTCGCACCAGTGATCGCTGCCCTTCCAGGGATAGCGAAAGTTGATATTGCCGGACCTGGTTTTCTCAACATCACCCTTACCCAAGGGTCACAAGCGGCGATCGTTCGCCAAGTGCTTGCCCGAGGTGCCGCTTTTGGACAAGGTAACGCGCTTGCTGGTCGCTCCATTAACTTGGAATTTATTAGCGCCAACCCCACCGGGCCACTCCATCTTGGGCACACGCGATGGGCTGCCGTCGGCGATGCCATCGCTCGAGTACTCATTGCGGCGGGCGCGAAAGTAACACGCGAGTTCTATATCAATGATCGCGGCACACAGATGGATCTCTTTGCTGCATCACTACACGCCGCTGCTCATGGACTGCCAACTCCAGAGAACGGTTATCACGGTGGCTACATTGCAGATTTAGCGCAAGCAATTATCGCTCAACATCCTGCAATCATGAATGAAACGGGAGAAGCTGCGCTCGCCGCTTTCAAAGAGGCGGGATATCGCCTTCAACTCCAAGAGCAGAGAGATGTTCTAGATAAATTTGGAACGCATTTTGACGTTTGGTACTCCGAGAAGTCGCTCCATGATTCTGGCGCAGTCGCCAGCGTTGCACAGCGACTTGAAGATAAGGGGCATATATTTCAGAGCGAAGGTGCCACGTGGTTACGAACCACAGATTTTGGCGATGACAAAGATCGAGTTCTCGTTAAAGCTGACGGTGAGTTAACTTACTTCACCTCTGATACTGCCTACTATCTCGATAAACGTGCGCGCGGATTTGATCTTTGCATCTACCTACTAGGCGCAGATCACCATGGATACGTAGGTCGGCTTAAAGCGTTGGTTGCATGCGCAGGGGATAATCCAGAGGAAAATATCGAAGTCTTAATCGGTCAGATGGTGAAGATCTTCGAAAATGGCGAGGAGGTAAAGCTCTCGAAACGAGCGGGAACCATCATCACGCTCGAGGAGCTAGTCGAAAAGGTAGGAGTCGATGCAGCTCGGTACACCTTGAGTAGGTATCCGACAGATACACCACTCACACTTGATGTTGATTTATTGAAAAAGCATTCCAACGATAATCCGGTCTACTACGTTCAATATGCACACGCGCGAATCAGCGCCCTCCTCCGTAATGCTAAGGAGCTTGGCGTATCACTTGATCCAGAAGAGTTCCGTGAAGAGTTGCTCGTGCATAAACGCGAGAATGAGTTGGCGGGAGCGATAGCTCAATTCCCGCAAGTGGTGCTTACCGCTGCTGAAGTTCGTGGCCCACATAAGGTTGCTCGATATTTAGAGGAGATTGCGGGCCTTTACCATGGGTTCTACAACGATTGTCGCGTACTTCCTATGGGTAGCGAGAAACCCGAAGCGCTCCACACCTCGCGCGCGCTACTCTGTGCTGCAACACGACAATTGCTCGCAAATGGACTTCAACTTCTTGGCGTGAGCGCACCGGAGCGGATGTAATGGCTGAATCATCTCGACTAAATCCTGCGATCTGGCCTGCGAACGCCAGTCAGTGGGAGAAGTCTGGCGAATTAACAATTGGTGGCATCAAGTCATCTCAGCTGGTGGCTGATTTTGGAACACCAGCATTTATTTTGGATGAGGCAGACTTCCGCGCCCGTGCAATCAAGTTTCGCGATGCGATGCATAAGTTTTTTGGTGAGAATGCACACGTCTACTACGCAAGTAAAGCCTTCACTTCAATAGCGACGAGCAAATGGTTGGCTGCTGATGGATTAAGTATCGATGTTTGTACCGGCGGCGAACTAGCAGTTGCACTTGCGGCTAAATTTCCGCCAAGTCGCATCGAAGTTCATGGAAATAATAAGTCGCTCGAGGAGATTGAAGAAGCAATCAAGGTGGGCGTTCGCTTCATCGTTGCTGATTCTTTGATTGAACTCGATCGAATTAACTCGATTGCGGGCAAGTTGGGCAAGCGCCAGTCAATCTTGCTCCGCCTGACTCCGGGAATTTCGGCACATACTCACGAATCTATTGCGACGGCTCATGAGGATGTGAAATTCGGCTTCTCAATTGCAAGCGGAGCAGCAATGCTCGCCGCTGTTACTGCAATCAACGCTGCGAATATCAAATTAGAAGGCGTGCACTGTCATATCGGCTCTCAGATATTCGATGATGCGAGCTTCATTCTAGCGATTGAACGTTTGGTGAAGTTCATTGCCGATCTGAAAAAGTCGCATGGCATCGAACTTGATCACCTCGATTTCGGTGGTGGTTTTGGAATTTCCTATGTTGATGGCGATGATCCGATGGATGTGGAGTTGGTTCTCGAGAAAATTCACCACGCTCTCGTTACGCAATGTGCGAAATTTGAAATCAATATCCCAGCAATAGCAATCGAACCCGGAAGAGCAATCGTCGGTCCTTCGATGGTCACCCTCTATCAAATAGGGACAGTTAAAGATGTCGTCCTCGAAGATGGTAAGACGCGGACATATATCTCAGTCGATGGTGGCATGAGCGATAACATCCGACCATCACTATATGGTGCGCAATATTCAGCTGTTCTTGCCAATCGAATATCTTCAGCACCGCTGACCTCTTCACGGTTGGTCGGTAAACATTGCGAGACTGGTGACATCATCATTCGAGATATCGCGCTACCTAGTGATTTAGTCCCGGGTGATGTGCTCGCGATACCAGCGACCGGGGCGTACGGAAGAAGTTTGGCAAGTAATTACAACCATATCTTGCGTCCACCCGTGATTGCCGTGCGCGATGGTGCGGCAAAGATCATCATCCGACGGGAGAAAATCTCGGATTTGTTGGCTCTCGAAGAGGGATAGCGGCGCAGATTCATCGCCCACCAGCTCGGATGTGGGAGAGTTAGACAGTGGGAAATGAACCAGCAAAACGCTCATTAGCAATCGGCCTGCTCGGCGCTGGCTCGGTAGGTAGCAGCGTGGCAGCACAGCTCGTAGCTGGCCATGATGATCTTGCGGCGCGCGCTGGAACTAATCTGGTTTTGAAGTCTGTTGCAGTCAGCGATGCCAAGAAAGCGCGCCCTGAACTTGAGCGATTGGTGAAATCTGGCGTGTTGGTTACGGTAGATGCCAACGCTGTTGTGAGCGATCCCGCCATCGATGTCATCATCGAAGTCATTGGGGGAATTGAGCCGGCGAGAACTCTGATCCTTGCTGCACTGAACTCTGGCAAATCAGTAGTCACTGCGAACAAAGCCTTGCTCGCGCAACATGGTGGCGAACTTTTTGAAGCTGCAGCGAATAACAATGTCGATCTATATTTTGAAGCTGCAGTTGCTGGTGCGATTCCAATCATTCGCCCACTTCGTGATTCCTTAGCGGGAGATCACGTTGCGCGCGTGATGGGTATCGTCAATGGCACTACTAATTACATCCTCAGCCAAATGTCTAACCATGACATCTCTTTCGAGAGCGCACTCAAAGAGGCGCAAGCGCTCGGATATGCTGAAGCTGATCCCACTGCAGATATCGAAGGCTTTGATGCCGCCGCCAAAGCATCAATCCTGGCAAGTTTGGCATTCCACTCGCGCGTGAGTGGCAGCGATGTCTATCGCGAAGGAATATCTGGTATTACCTCTGACATCGTCCGCATCGCAACGGAGATGGAACATGTCGTCAAACTTCTGGCTATCGCAGAATTGACTCGCGATGGTCGAATTGCAGTTCGAGTCCATCCTGCGCTCGTTCCTAATTCGCACCCTTTAGCAGCAGTGCGCGACTCTTTTAATGCAGTCTTCGTTGAAGCTGAAGCTGCGGGGGAGTTGATGTTCTATGGTCGGGGCGCAGGTGGCGCACCTACCGCCTCTGCAGTACTTGGCGATCTCGTCGCGGTTGCTCGCCATAAAGTGATTGGTGGATTAGGTCCGAAAGAGAGCACTTACGCCGAACGCGAGATAGCTCCTATGGGTCAAACCATGACGCGTTATTTGATTCGATTAAATGTCAACGATCGACCTGGAGTCTTGGCGTCGGTTGCAAATGTCTTCTCATCGCATTCGGTCTCGATCCAGACTGTTAGACAGGATGGACGTGGGGCGCAGGCTGAATTGATCGTTGTAACCCACACAGCCACTGATGCTGCGCTCGCCGAAACGGTAGCGGGCTTGCGTAAGTTGGATACTGTTCGCTCTGTTGAGAGCGTAATCAGAGTAGAAGGTGGCAACTTCTGATGTTTGGAAAGAAACAGGCGCGGCCATGGCGCGGTGTTATCAATGAGTATCGCCATCGGTTGCCGATTACGTCAAAGACTCCGATAGTCACCCTTAATGAGGGTGGGACTCCACTGGTCTATGCCAGCGTGCTCTCCGAAATGTTGGCAGGCGAGGTCTGGGTCAAGGTTGAAGGTTCGAACCCAACTGGTTCTTTTAAAGATCGCGGCATGACCATGGCGATGAGCAAGGCTGCCGAAGATGGTGCGAAGGTCGTGGTCTGTGCATCAACTGGTAACACAAGTGCCAGCGCCGCCGCTTATGCAACGAAAGCAGGAATGATCCCGGCGGTATTAGTTCCGCAAGGAAAGATCGCTATGGGCAAGTTGGCACAGGCGGTCATCCATGGCGCCAAGCTCTTGCAAGTAGATGGAAATTTCGATGATTGCCTCACCCTTGCGCGTCAGCTAGCCGAGAACTATCCCGTCGCATTGGTCAACTCAGTTAACCCATATCGTTTGCAGGGACAGAAGACTGCAGCTTTTGAAATCATCGACACCCTTGGTTTAGCTCCAGATATTCATGCGCTTCCGGTAGGTAATGCCGGAAACATCACTGCATATTGGATGGGCTATCAGGAATATCATCGCGATCGAATCGCAAAGTCACTCCCACAAATGTGGGGCTTCCAAGCAGAGGGCGCTGCGCCTATTGTTCGCGGTGCCATTGTCGAGAAACCAGAGACCATTGCCACCGCGATTCGTATCGGAAACCCAGCATCCTGGAAAGAGGCAGAGGCGGCACGCGATCAATCTCGCGGTCGAATTGAATCAGTGAGCGATGAAGAGATCTTGAGCGCATACAGATTGATAGCTGGTAGTGAGGGAATATTCTGCGAACCATCGTCGGCAGCTGGACTTGCTGGCTTACTTAAATCTAAGGCTGCTGGACGATTACCGAGCGGACAGCGGATTGTTATTACCGTCACCGGCAATGGGTTAAAGGATGTGCAGTGGGCGCTTGAGGGATCGGCTGACCCTATTGTTATCCCAGTCTCCCTTAGCGAGGCAGCCAAAGTTTTGGAGCTCTCATAATGGTGTCACGTCCGACTTTTCGTGCAACTCCCGTCACCATTCGCGTTCCGGCGACAAGCGCCAATCTAGGAGCGGGATTCGATTGCCTGGGTTTGGCATTGGAAATTTATGACGGCTACGCCGCGCAGGTGCTCGATGAGCCAGGCCTTGATGTTGAGATAGCTGGCGAGGGCGCGCAAACGCTCCGCAAAGATGAGAAGAATTTAGTTATCGCTTCGATGAATGCTGCCTTTGATCACATGGGCGGTCGCCCTCGTGGATTGGCGCTACGTGCACTCAATGCCATTCCACACGGACGCGGTTTGGGTTCATCATCGAGCGCGATAGTTGGTGGGCTCGTTCTTGCTCGTTCCTTAGTTATCTCTGGCACAGAACGATTGAATGATAAAGATCTCCTTGCGCTCGCCACTGAGATTGAGGGCCACCCCGACAATGTTGCAGCAGCTTTTCACGGTGGTGCGACGATTGCCTGGGTCGAAGACGGATCGGGGAAAGCAATCTCCATCCCAGTAGATTTACGGATAATGGCAATAGCTTTTATCCCAAATAGCTCAGCGGAGGTAGCGACAAAAAAGGCGCGCGCGTTACTACCTGAATCGGTTCCGCATATTGATGCCGCGGTAAACATCTCACGGAGCACATTGATGGTTGAAGCGTTATCACGAAAACCAGAGTTACTTTTCGCCGGTACTGAAGATCGCATTCATCAGTTCTATCGACAGAGCCAAATGCCAAAAAGTTACGAATTAATGATGACCTTGCGTGAAGCAGGAGTTGCTGCCTTCATCTCTGGTTCTGGCCCCACTGTCCTTGCGCTCCATGCGGGCACGCTCGCAGATGCGCAGGAGATCGCCCGCGCTGGCGCAGGTGCTTTCACCGCCCGGATTGTCGGGGTAAGCGCCCAAGGCGCCCACGTTTATAACGGCTAGTAGCCCGCAAATAGTCAGGGTGAGCCCGTTTGCGGTCTAGTTCGATTTGCCTGATGCCGGTATCGGGGTGTTACCCTTAGGGCCTCGCTAGGGATACGTTCCAGATCATCCAATTGGCGCTTAAAGATTTCCTTCCCAATACTTTTTTGAAATGTGAAGTCGAGCTCAAGCGAGATAAATACCCAGTGCGCGACATGTGCACGACTTAAATCAAAATGAATGAGGCATAGTGAGTGAAGTAAGTACTCGAAAAGCAAAGCCTGCTGGCGATCTATCCGCCATGCTCCTTCCAGAACTGCGCAAAGTCGCTACCCAGTTGGGGATTGAAGGCGCCGCAAAGTTAGCTAAGGGAGACCTAGTTCAGGCGATCGCAGACCTTCAGGCAGCAAATCGCGCCGCAGCAGCAAAGGAGAGAGAGGCTCGCCAATTAGAGCGCCAACAAGAGCGCGAAGAGCGCCGTAAAGAGAGCAAATCTAACCGAAACCAAGATTCCGACAGTGGCGATGATTCTGACTCCCAAGAGGATGATTCGAGCGAGGGTAGTAGCGAGAGCTCGTCCAACCGCAGCGACCGTGGTGATCGAAATGACCGTGGCGATCGAGGCGATCGAGATGGTGGTCGTCGTGACCGCCACCGCGACCGCGGAGATCGTGGCGATCGTGGTGATCGAGATGGTGGCCGTCGTGACCGCCACCGCGACCGCGGAGATCGTGGAGATCGCAACGAGCGCGATATGACTATTCGCGAGGATGATGTGTTGATCCCAGTCGGTGGTCTACTCGACATCCTTGAAAATTACGCATTCGTCCGGACGGCGGGCTACCTTCCGAGCCCGAATGATGTCTATGTCTCGATGCAACAGGTGCGCCGATATGCGCTCCGCAAGGGCGATGTCATCACCGGAGCGGTACGTGAGCCACGCGAAGGCGAGCGTCGTGAGAAGTTCAATGCGCTGATTCGTCTTGACACCATCAATGGCATGGATCCAGATGAGTCACGCGATCGCGTCGAATTTAACAAGCTCACTCCACTTTACCCACAAGAGCGTCTTCGTCTTGAAACGCTGCCAAATGTCTTGACTACTCGAGTCATCGACTTGATTGCACCTATCGGAAAGGGACAACGTGGATTGATTGTCTCGCCACCAAAAGCTGGTAAGACGATGGTGCTGCAATCGATTGCAAATGCGATTACGACAAATAATCCAGAGTGTCACCTTATGGTCGTCCTTGTTGATGAACGTCCTGAAGAAGTGACCGACATGCAGCGCTCGGTAAAGGGCGAGGTAATCTCCTCAACTTTTGATCGACCAGCGGAAGATCACACAACTGTTGCAGAGCTTGCGATTGAGCGGGCCAAGCGCTTAGTTGAACTTGGCCACGATGTAGTCGTGTTGCTCGATTCGATTACACGTCTTGGACGCGCCTACAACATCGCAGCGCCAGCAAGCGGACGAATCCTCTCGGGGGGTGTCGATTCTGCAGCGCTCTATCCACCGAAGAAATTCTTTGGAGCAGCGCGCAATATCGAAGATGGTGGTTCGCTGACGATTCTTGCCACTGCGCTCATTGACACCGGTTCGCGCATGGATGAAGTGATCTTCGAAGAGTTCAAAGGCACCGGAAATATGGAGCTCAAGCTCGATCGACGAATGGCAGATAAGCGAATCTTCCCTGCAGTGGATGTCGATGCTTCGGGTACCCGTAAAGAAGAGATCCTCATGGGCGCTGAAGAGTTGAATATCGTTTGGAAGCTTCGTCGCGTTCTCCATGCACTGGATCCACAACAGGCCCTTGAACTTCTCCTTGAGAAGATGAAGGGGACCAAGTCCAACGTGGAATTCTTGATGCAGGTCCAGAAGACCACCGTCGGACCAGGAACTGACGGCGACAAATAGCCCAATTGGGCGGGTTCCCCGAGCAATTAGCTCATTGGGAGCCCCATCGGTACCCTTTTCCTCTCAAGGCAAGTCCCCACTTGCTGGTTCACGGTGGTCGGCGCAACGCTCCGACTCCGACCCAGCGAAGAGGAAATGGAGCAGAATCATGAAGGCTGAGATCCATCCAGAGTATGTAGAGACCACGGTCTCCTGCTCATGCGGTGAAACTTTTACTACTCGTTCAACGGCGAAGAGCGGCGCGATTTCAGTCGATGTCTGCTCGGTCTGCCACCCGTTCTATACAGGTAAGCAGCGAATCCTCGACACCGGTGGTCGGGTAGCTCGCTTCGAAGAGCGTTTGAAGAAATCAGCAAACAAAAAGTAACTTTAGGTAAACCGCACCCTCGCCTGCGATTGCAGGCTGGTGCGGTTTTTTCATTGGAGGCTAGTGATGTCCGCGAGTGATCGATTTGCGAGCGCAGATGATCTTGTCGCTGAACATGGCGCAATCGAAGCGCAATTGGCCGATCCAGCAATTCATGGCGATAGTGGAAAAGCTCGTCAACTGGGAAAGCGTTATGCCCAGTTAGGGCCAATCGTCGCAGGATATAAACGTTGGCGAACTGCCAACGAGGACCTCGATGCAGCGCGCGAACTCGCTAAAGAGGATGAGACATTCGCCTCTGAAATCCCAGCGCTTGAAAGTTTGGAAGAAGAAGCTGCGCAGGCGCTTGAAGAATTACTCCTACCACGGGATCCCAACGATGATCGCGATGTCATTCTCGAAATCAAAGCAGGTGCCGGTGGTGAAGAGTCGGCTCTCTTCGCTGGCGACTTACTTCGGATGTATCTACGTTATGCCGAGACTCAAGGGTGGAAAGCCGAGATTATCGATGCGACCGAGAGCGACCTCGGTGGTTACAAAGATGTATCGGTGGCGATAAAGAGCAAAGGTGTACCTGAGCCAGGACGCACTCCATACGCCAAATTGAAATTTGAAGGTGGCGTCCATCGGGTGCAGCGAGTTCCAGAGACGGAATCCCAAGGTCGAATCCACACCTCTGCAGCAGGAGTTTTGGTCCTCCCTGAAGCAGATGAGATTGATGTCGAATTGAATATGAATGATGTTCGCGTTGATGTTTACCGATCGAGCGGACCTGGTGGCCAGAGTGTAAACACCACCGATAGCGCAGTTCGGTTAACGCATATACCGACCGGCATCGTCGTCTCGTGTCAGAACGAGAAGAGCCAACTTCAGAATAAGGAATCAGCCCTTCGAATTCTGCGGGCGCGACTTCTTGCTGCTGCAGTTGAAGCACAGGAAGCGGCAGCGGCCGCTGAGCGTAAGAGCCAGGTACGTACCGTCGATCGAAGTGAGCGAATTCGTACCTACAATTTCCCGGAAAATCGGTTGAGCGATCATCGAGTTAATTTCAAATCCAATAATTTAAATGTGGTTCTCGATGGCGAATTAGATCCAGTCATTCAAGCTTTGATCGATGCGGACAAGGCAAGTCGTCTCGCGGCAAGTTGATCTCATGTCGAGCGCTCGAGAATTGATCAAGTGGGGTGAGCAAGAGCTTGCAGCGCACGTCGCTGACCCATCGTTAGATGCCCTCTTACTTCTCGGCGAAGCTTGTGATCTCTCGCGGACTAACGTGCTCGCGCAGGATGTAGTGCTGCGCGAACACATTGAGAGATTTGAGAGCTTTATTGCTCGTCGAAAGTTGAGTGAACCTATTCAATACATAACTGGACGTGCTTACTTTCGACAACTCACTCTCGCAGTTGGCCCAGGCGTATTAATTCCACGCCCCGAGAGTGAGAATTTGGTTTCAGATCTCATGTCAAAAATTGCACACCTCTCAGAACCGAAAGTGCTCGACCTTGGTGCAGGCTCAGGCGCGCTCGCGCTATCGATTGCACTCGAGCTTCCGGGCTCTCGCGTCACTGCGGTTGAAAAGGATCGAGCGGCGCTCGCCTGGCTGCGGAAAAATGTCAACGCTTTAAGTGCAGATATTGAAATTCTCGAAACAGATGTATCCGACTTTGCAGGTGGAGCGGAGTGGGACGCAGTGATTGCCAATCCACCGTACATTCCCCAGGGTGAAGCGCTGCCGTTCGAGGTGGCGAAATTCGAACCAAGTAGCGCGTTATTTGGTGGCAGCATTGGCATCGAAGTTCCAAGACTATTCATCGATGCAGCTGCTCGAGCGCTCAAGCCCCATGGATATCTTGCAATAGAGCACCATGAGAGCCAAGGCGGAGCGATTGCTGATGCGCTCTCCCAATATTTCAATAATGTAGAACTTCACTATGATTTGAATGGTCGACCACGCTGGAGTAGTGGAGTGCGAAAGTAATGGCAGAAATCGTAGATATCACTCACCCTGCTGCGATTGATCGCGCGCTACGTGAGATCCGGTCTGGGAATGTCATTGCGCTACCGGTTGAGAGCGGCTACATATTTGCGGTTGATGCATTTAATCGAATGGCAGTAAGTGCGCTCCATCTCCTCCGAAATGACCCACCCGGTCAAGCAGCATCGGTGATGATCGGGGATAAAGCTCGCATCGTTGGCATTACCCGTGAGATCTCCGCGGCGGCAGAGCTATTGATGGCGCGATTTTGGCCTGGGGCGCTCACGCTCTATCTGAAACCTCACCCAGCTCTGACCTGGGACCTTGGCGATGAGCAGCTCTTAGATCAAATTGCAGTTCGAGTCCCGGATCATGAGTTTGCGATCAAACTTCTCAATGAGACTGGTCCGTTAGCCGTAGCAAGTGCTTCGCTCTCGGGTCGGAAGCCATTTAGCGACGCGCCCCTTGTGAACGAAGTCTTCGGCTCAAACCTTGAACTGATATTCGATGGTGGTGCGGTTGAGGCTGGTTCAGTGAGCGCTGTGGTGGATTGCACATCTGAACCACCTCGAGTTATGCGCGTGGGGGCCATCGATTCGGCGAGCTTGCGTGAGGCGTGCCCTTCCATCTCCCCAGAATTGAGCTAGATTTTCGACTACTTAGCACCAGGTTCGAACATCCGAAGCCGATTCGGAGCTCGATTACGGAGGACCTCAGATGAGCGCACCATTTTACGGAGCCAGCAACGAGGCGCTGGCATCGCAAGATCCAGAAGTTTCAGCGGTCTTGCTATCAGAGCTCGAGCGCGAGCGGAGTGGACTGCAACTCATCGCGAGCGAAAACTTCACCTCGCCCGCGGTCTTAGCAGCTCTTGGATCGACGCTCTCTAATAAGTATGCGGAGGGTTATCCAGGTAAGCGTTACTACGGCGGGTGTGAAGAGGTAGATAAAGTCGAAGCGCTAGCGATTTCCCGAGCCAAGGAGCTCTTCGGCGCCGAGCATGCCAATGTGCAAGCGCACTCTGGTGCCAGCGCAAACGTTGCTGTTTATCAAGCGTTCACCAAACCAGGCGATACCGTTCTAGCGATGTCGCTGCCGCACGGTGGACATCTCACCCATGGTTCTAAAGTTAACTTTTCAGGCAAATGGTTTAACGTCGAGTCATATGGTGTTCGACAAGATACCGAACTTATCGATTACGACGAATTACGAGATCTAGCAATCAAACATAAGCCAAAGATGATTTGTAGTGGCGCAACCGCATATCCAAGCTTGATTGACTTCAAGCGAGTTCGTGAAATCTGTGATGAAGTGGGCGCGATCATGTGGGTCGATGCGGCACACTTCATTGGATTGGTTGCAGGCAAGGCAATCCCGTCGCCCGTTCCGTATGCGGATGTCGTTTCGTTTACCACCCATAAAGTGTTACGCGGCCCTCGTGGTGGAATGATTCTGGCTAAGGGCGAACATGGCGCTGCAATTGATAAGGCGATCTTCCCTGGAATGCAAGGTGGGCCAATCATGAGCGCGGTTGCTGCAAAAGCCGTTGCGCTTAAAGAGTGTCTCCAACCAAGTTTCCAGAAGTACGCCAAAGATGTCATTCAGAACGCACAGGCCCTCGCTGCCGGATTAGTCGAAGAGGGAATGCGAGCTGTCTCAGGCGGCACCCAAACTCACCTAGCTTTGATTGATGTTCAAGGTTTGGGTGTTACGGGAAAGGAAGCTGATGAGCGCTGCGGCGAAGCAGGCATCACATTAAATAAGAACTCCATTCCATTTGACCCGCAACCACCATCCATTACTAGTGGAATTCGCGTTGGTAGTCCGTCTGTGACCACTCAAGGTATGGGTGTTGCCGAGATGAAAGTAATCGCAACTCTGATTGCACGAGCAATCAAGGAGCCAGCTGCAGCATCAAAAATCGCAGGTGAAGTCCAAGAGTTGTGTCGACGCTTTCCAATTTATCCTGACCGCTAATGCGTGAGCACCTTCTTGTTCTGCTTTTGACGGGGGTCTTCGTCTATTTATTGACCCCCTATGCGCGAGTGCTCGCCTTGAAGTTTGGCGCAGTTGCACATATACGAGCGCGGGATGTCCATACCGAAGTGACGCCACGTTGGGGTGGAATTGCCATTTGGTTGGCCATCATGTTGTCGGTGCTGATTGCTTCGCAATTAAAGTTATTGAGTAAAGCATTTCTGCAAGATCAACAGATTCGTGGAATATGTCTTGCGGCCACCGTCATCTGCCTCTTAGGAGTTTTTGACGATAAGTGGGGGCTTGATGCCATTACAAAACTTGCAGGTCAGACGCTAGCTGCGGCAATACTTGTCTATTTCGGAGTGCAACTACTGTGGCTTCCCATCAATGGTGTGACGACGTTGCCGACTTCACTTGGGCAGTTGATCACTATTTTTATCATTCTGGTGACGATCAATGCAGTGAATTTTATCGACGGATTAGATGGTCTCGCTGCCGGAATCGTGGCAATTGCAGCGGGATGCTTCTTCTCGTTCGCATACCTACTCTCAGTCGTATACAACTTCGATCGCGCAGGAGCTCCTTCATTGATTACTGCGATCATGTTGGGCGCATGTCTAGGGTTCCTACCGCATAACGCATTTCCAGCGCGAATATTTATGGGCGATTCCGGGTCAATGGTCCTAGGTTTACTTCTCGGGGTTGCAGCCATCACGCTCACCGGACAGATTGATGCTAACGCGATTGCTTCACAGAATTTTGCGCCAACTCTCGTACCACTCATGTTGCCATTTGCCGTACTAGCTATTCCATTGATCGACCTTCTCTTAGCAATCATTCGTAGAACACGCGCAGGGCGTTCTCCCTTCGCGCCTGACAAAGGCCATCTCCACCATCGCCTATTAGCTCGTGGACATTCACAGCGAAGTGCGACTTTGATGATGTACCTCTGGACCTTTTTAGTTGCGGCACCAGTCTCTGCTTCAGCATTTATCTCATGGCGAATTAATCTGCTGGTGTCGTTAACTCTTTTGGTGCCAATACTTACTCTTACGCTCAAACCTCGAGCGTTGGTCCGATGATCAATTACCCAGCGCTCTTTCTCAAAGGTGCGAGTATCCCCGCGCTTGTCATCGGCATCGTTGGAACTGTGGTGGCCACGTTCGTGGCGGGAAGTAGCGGACTCTTCGCAGGGCTCGCAGCGCTGGTCGTCGTAGTGCTCTTCTTCATTATTCATCTGATTATCGCGGCGACCACGCGGAGCCTTGACCCACGACTCACCTTCGCCTTCGTCGCACTTAGCTTCCTCACCAAGTTGGTTGGGATGGCGGGTTTCATGATTGCGCTCTCACAAACATCGATTGATCGCCCCTGGTTTGCCGGTGTTGCCTTCGCCACAGCTCTTGGCTGGCTGGTGGGAGAGATGGTTGCCTACCGTCGACTCGTTCGCCGGTGACCAGCCTGCACTAAGGTGGGGTTATGGCTAGCAATCGAGGAGAGGAGAGCGCTCTCTGGTCCATCATGGGCTACCTCATCTCAGGGCAGATTGTCTGGGGCGGTATCGGCTGGCTCCTTGATCGGTGGTTGGGGAGCTCGTTTCTGGTTCTGGTGGGGCTCCTGCTGGGAATGGGCTCGTCGATCTATCTCGTCTGGCTCCGATTCGGCCGCCGGTAATTTCGCGGAAACGGCTATTTCCCCATAGGGTTTGGCGCGAAGCACGGTGATTCCCATGGAAGGAATGGATTGCAAGTGATTCGGTTAGCTGAAGGGGAAGGCTTTAAGCCACCTAGCGCAGTCGACTTCAATTTGCCACCGATTTTCGGTGATAATCCGTTCACCACTAAACCTATTTTCCTAGTTTTCTTCTCGGTAATCCTGATCTCACTCTTCTTCATACTAGCCTCACGTAAAGCGGCAATCGTTCCCTCTAAATTGCAGTTCGCAGGCGAAAGTGTCTATAGCTTCGTCCGAAATGATCTGGCTAAAGATGTCATCGGCCATGAGTTCATGAGATTTGTTCCCTACTTGTTCACGCTTTTCACTTTCATCCTCGTAAATAACATCTTTGGAATCGTGCCAATGTTGCAATTCCCCACGATGTCGCGGGTGAGCTTTCCTTACGTTCTGGCAATCATCACCTTCTTCGTTTTCCACTATGTGGGTGTGCGAAAGCAGGGGGCATTCAAGTACATCAAAGAGATTATGTTCATGCCAGGAGTTCCCAAGGCGGCGTACATTCTCATCACTCCGCTTGAACTTCTGACCTTCTTCTTAGTCCGACCGCTAACTCTCTCGCTCCGTCTCTTTGCAAATATGTTCGCTGGCCACTTGCTGCTACTGGTCTTCATTCTGGGTGGCGAGCATCTGCTCGAAGGCGTGATTGGTCTCAAGCTCATTAGCCCCTTCGCCTTCTCTATTGGAATCGTGTTGACCTTCTTCGAGTTCATGGTCCAGTGTCTGCAGGCTTACATCTTCACTTTGTTGGCAGCTCTATACATCGCCGGCGCATTGGCCGACGAGCACTAAACGATTTTTGTACCACCGATAAGGCGCCCGTCTTATCGAAAAGAACGAAAGGTAGAAAAGGTAACAACATGGAAGGCACACTCAACCTGGTCGGTTTCGGCCTTGCAGCAATTGGTCCTGGTATCGCAACTGGACTTATCTTCGCTGCGTACATCAATGGTGTAGCACGTCAACCTGAGGCACGTAGCGTGCTCCAGCCGATTGCATTCCTCGGCTTCGCACTTGCTGAAGCGCTTGCACTCTTCGGTCTGGTTCTAGCGTTCGTTCTCTAAACCATGATCACATTAGCCGCTGAAGGAGAAATCAACCCACTGGTTCCGCACACCGCGGAAATCATCGTTGGTTTTATCGCTTTCACTCTGCTCTTCTTAGTACTCCGCTCCAAAGTTGTGCCGATGTTCGAGCGCGCATTCACTGCTCGAACTGAGGCGATTCAAGGTGGAATCGAGAAGGCCGAGCGCGCACAACGTGAAGCCCAAGCTGCCCTAGCTGAGTATCAATCCCAATTGAGCTCAGCCCGCGGTGAAGCTCAGGTGATTCGCGAAAGCGCTCGAGTTGAAGGTGCGGCGCTGCTCGAACAAATGCGCGCTAAGGCGCAAGAGGAAGCGGCACGAATTACTGCCGCAGCCTCAGCTGCAATCGAAGCAGAACGTACCGCCGCAGTCGCATCGCTTCGAAATGAAGTCGGCGCGCTTGCAATCGAATTAGCTAATCGAATCGTCGGTGAATCACTTGATGATCACGCGCGTCAATCGCGGGTCGTCGATAGATTCCTTGACGAACTCGAGAGCCAAAAGAAGTAACGCAGTAGCAGATACGAACCAGATTCCGAGAGTGAGTTGAGATGGCAGTAGATATGAAGGGTGCAAGTCGCCAAGCGCTAACCGCGCTTCGTGGCGTTGCTGGCAATCCTTCTGCCGACGAAGCAGGGAAGATTTCACAGGACTTGTTCAATGCGATTCAAGTTCTCGATTCTTCGCTGCCGCTTCGTCGCGCGCTCACTGACCCAACTCGTGATGGCGCGAGCAAGACTTCGCTAGTCGATGACTTATTCGCAAAGTCACTCTCTTCGCAATCGGTTGCGATCATCAAGAGCGGGGCAAGTGAGCGCTGGTCCAACCCAGCTGACTTGCCAACTGCGCTTGAGGTTGTCGCCATTGAAATAGAAGCTGGAGCGGTCGTTGGATTAGATGTTGAGTTGATGGGAATTGCCCACGCATTAAGCGGCGCCAAGGAACTTTCTGGCGCTCTGATGGGTGGACGGGCAATCGATTCCCTCATCTCAGATCTCTTCTCTACAAAGGTATCTGCGGCAACGTTACGAATCGCGCTCGCTATTGCTCGCCACTTGCGTGGCCGCCACTTCATTACTGCGCTCGAAGAGAGCGCGAATATCGCTGGCGCACGGTTGAAGAAGACTGTGGTCCACGTACGTAGCGCAATCGCGTTGACGTCGGCTCAGAGCGATCGACTTCGAAGCGCACTGGGCAAGGAACTTGGTCGCGAAGTATCACTTGATCTCATCGTTGATAGCTCTGTGATCGGTGGCATCGAAGTGCAATTTGATGATGACATGGTTGACGGCACCATTGCCCGACGCCTAGCTGAAGCAGGAAGAAGTCTCGCAAGCTAAGCGAAGCTACTTAGTGAATTAATAAACGAATAGAACCAACAGAAGGAGAAGAAGATGGCCGAACTCACGATCCGCCCCGAGGAGATTCGTGATGCCCTGGCGAAATTCGTAAAGAGTTTTGAACCAGGTGGCGCTACTCGCGAAGAGACAGGTGTCGTAGTCGAGGCAGGTGATGGAATCGCTCGTATCGAGGGTCTACCTTCGACGATGACCAATGAGTTGTTGCAGTTCGAGAATGGCACGCTAGGTCTCGCACTCAACCTTGACGTTCGAGAGATTGGTGTCGTTATCCTCGGTGAGTACACCGGCATCGAAGAGGGCACCACTGTTCGCCGAACCGGCGAGATCCTCTCTGTTCCTGTTGGCAATGGCTTCCTTGGTCGCGTTGTTGACCCACTCGGTCGCCCCATCGACGGTAAGGGTCCAATTGCCGAAGAGGGGCGTCGTGCGCTCGAACTTCAGGCGCCGTCAGTTGTGCAGCGCCAACCTGTGAAAGAGCCACTTCAGACTGGTATCAAGGCAATTGATGCGATGACTGCGATCGGGCGCGGCCAACGTCAGTTGATTATTGGTGACCGTCAGACTGGAAAGACCGCGATTGCGATCGACACGATTATCAATCAGCGTGAGAACTGGAAGTCGGGCGATCCAAAGAAGCAAGTTAAATGTATTTATGTTGCGATCGGCCAAAAGGGTTCGACGATTGCATCGGTGCGCGCTGCACTAGAAGAGGCTGGCGCACTTGAGTACACAACAATCGTGGCATCACCTGCATCAGATCCAGCAGGCTTCAAATACCTCGCGCCATATACCGGTTCTGCCATCGGTCAGCACTGGATGTACAAGGGCGAGCATGTATTGATCATCTTCGATGACCTCTCCAAGCAGGCAGAGGCTTATCGTTCGGTCTCGCTACTCCTACGTCGTCCACCAGGTCGTGAGGCGTACCCAGGGGATGTCTTTTACTTACATTCACGTCTGCTCGAGCGTTGCGCCAAGCTCTCTGACGATATGGGCGGCGGTTCGATGACTGGCTTGCCGATTATCGAGACGAAAGGAAACGACGTCTCTGCCTTCATCCCAACAAACGTCATCTCGATTACCGATGGCCAGTGCTTCCTTGAGACCGATCTCTTCAACGCTGGCGTTCGCCCAGCTATCAACGTCGGTATCTCGGTTTCGCGCGTTGGTGGCTCAGCACAGACGAAAGCAATCAAGAAGATTGCCGGTCGACTTCGTCTGGATCTTGCGCAGTTCCGTGAGCTCGAAGCTTTCGCAGCCTTCGGATCTGACCTTGATGCAGCATCAAAGGCTCAACTCGAGCGTGGTTCGCGTATGGTCGAGTTGCTCAAGCAAGGGCAGTACTCGCCGTATGCGGTAGAGCGCCAAGCGGCATCAATCTGGGCGGGAACCACTGGTCAGCTCGATGAGATTCCAGTCCAAGATATTCGTCGCTTCGAGAGCGAATTCCTCGATTTCATCGGGACTGAGCGCAAGGGCATCTTCGATGTCATCGCTGAGACCCGCGACCTTAGTGACGACACCATTGCTGCACTCAAAGAGGCGATCACTGCTTTCAAGTCTCGCTTCGTGCCATCAGTAAGCAAGCCAGTTAATGAGGCTCCCGCTGAAGCGCTCGAGGGTGAAGGCAATGAGCAAATCACTCGAATGGTTCCGGTGAAGAAGTAACCAATGGGCGCACAACTCCGCATCTACCGACGCCGAATTCGTTCGGTTAAGGCGACCAAGAAGATCACGAAGGCGATGGAGCTCATCTCAGCTTCTCGTATCGTGAAGGCGCAGCAACGCGTCAATGCTTCTACGCCTTATGCCAACGAACTTACGCGCGCAGTTACTGCGGTGGCATCCTTTGCATCAGTTGATCATCCGCTTACCTCTTTCGAACCAAACCCAAAGCGCGCAGCTGTTCTATTGATCACTGCAGATCGCGGTATGGCTGGTGCTTATTCGAGCAGCGCAATCAAAGAGGGCGATCAACTCATTGCAGCGCTTCGGCAACGTGGGCTCGATGCGAAGGTGTACATCGTGGGACGGAAAGGTCTTTCGTATTACAAGTTCCGTGATCGAGCGATTGCAAAATCATGGACAGGCATCAGCGATAACCCGACATATGCATCTGCTCGCGAAATTGGACAGGAGCTCATCAAGGCTTTCATCGCTGATTCAGCGACTGATCCAGATGGAGTAGCCGAGCTGCATGTGGTCTATACCGAATTCCGTTCGATGGTCACCCAAGAGGCGATGGCAAAACGGATGTTGCCCCTAGAGGTTGTCGAAAGCTCTGGCCCTGCAGGTCTACTGCCTATGTATGAATTTGAACCGAGTCCAGATTCGGTTCTTGATGCGCTCCTTCCCAAGTACATTGAAGCGCGTATCTACAACGCACTACTTCAGTCAGCAGCCTCTGAGCACGCTGCCCGACGTCGTGCGATGAAGTCAGCAACGGATAATGCTGATGAGCTGATCAAGTCGTTCACCCGAAAGGCGAACGCGGCTCGTCAGGCAGAAATCACCCAAGAAATCAGCGAAATTGTAGGTGGCGCAGATGCGCTTGCCTCTGCGATGGCAGGAAGCGAGTAAGAGATGGCAACAGATACCCAAACCGTAACCGGGCGCGTAGCGCGAGTTATCGGACCAGTCGTGGATGTTGAGTTCCCCGCTGGATCGATGCCCGAGATTTTCAATGCGCTCCACGTCGATGTGACACTCGGTGGACAGTCGCGCACCCTCACCCTTGAGGTCGCACAGCACATCGGTGATTCGCTCGTACGCGCTATCTCGATGCAACCAACTGATGGCATGGTCCGCGGTGCGAGCGTCCGTGATACCGGCGCTGCAATCTCCGTGCCCGTTGGTGATGTCACGAAGGGACACGTCTTTAATACCCTCGGCGAATCGCTCGACGTTCCAACTTCATCCCTCGATGTGAAAGAGCGTTGGCCAATCCATCGCAAGGCGCCAGATTTCGATCAACTCGAATCGAAGACCGAGATGTTCGAGACTGGCATCAAAGTTATCGATCTACTTACCCCTTATGTAAAGGGAGGCAAGATTGGTCTCTTCGGTGGCGCTGGTGTTGGTAAGACCGTTCTTATCCAAGAGATGATCTACCGAGTTGCTGAGAACTTCGGTGGCGTTTCGGTATTCGCCGGTGTTGGTGAGCGTACCCGTGAAGGTAACGACCTCTTCCTCGAGATGACCGAGACAGGTGTTATCAATAAGACCGCCTTGGTCTTCGGCCAGATGGATGAGCCACCAGGAACTCGTCTTCGCGTCGCGCTCTCTGCGCTGACGATGGCAGAGTATTTCCGTGATGTGCAGAAGCAGGATGTGTTGCTCTTCATCGACAATATCTTCCGCTTCACTCAGGCAGGCTCTGAGGTTTCAACCCTCCTAGGTCGTATGCCATCGGCAGTGGGTTACCAACCAACGCTCGCGGACGAAATGGGCCAACTCCAAGAGCGCATTACATCTACCCGCGGTCACTCGATTACATCGATGCAGGCAATTTACGTCCCTGCCGATGACATCACCGACCCAGCTCCGCACACGACATTCGCCCACCTTGATGCGACGACCGTTCTCTCGCGGCCGATCTCTGAGTTGGGTATCTATCCTGCGGTGGATCCGCTCGATTCCACCTCACGAATTCTTGATCCGCGTTACATTGGTGAGAACCACTTCCGCGTTGCAAACCGCACAAAGCAGATCTTGCAGCGTTATAAGGATCTCCAAGACATCATCGCGATTCTTGGTATCGATGAGCTCTCCGAAGAAGATCGAATTCTCGTAGGTCGCGCTCGCCGTATCCAGCGCTTCCTCTCGCAGAACACCTTCGTTGCGAAAGTCTTCACCGGTATCGAGGGTTCGTTTGTTCCGCTCTCGGAGACAATCGCAGCGTTCGATGCGCTTGCTAATGGCGATTACGACCACATTCCTGAGCAGGCATTCTTCATGTGCGGTGGACTTGAAGATGTCGAGCGCAAGGCAGCGGAGTTGGCGAAGAACTAATGGCCCTCCGAGTCGAAGTTGTGACACCCGAGAAGCGAATCTTCTCGGGTGAAGCATCCATGGTCCGCGCCCGCACCCTTGAGGGTGAACTGGGCATCCTTCCCGGCCATATCTCCCTTTTGGGCGTACTCGTCGATGGTGAGGTCGTCGTCAAGGAGACCAATGGGCAGAGCACGACCTTCCAAATCCATGGCGGCTTCCTCTCGGTAAATAAGGATCGAGTCTCGATTCTGGGAGAGGCGTCCGATTAAATAACAATCTCAAACTTTCAAATATAGGTCATAATTTGAAGGTGCGTCAAAAGTATGTAACTGCCACTCTCATTTTCTGCGCCATTTCAATTTACATTCCAAGTACAGGTTCAAGCGCAAAAGTAGTTAAAGAAGGCGCGAAATGTTCGAAAGTAAAGCAGATAAAGACAATCAACGCAGTCGAATTCTCCTGCGTAAAAATTGGGTCGAAATTAGTTTGGCAAAAGAAGATAAAAAATATTTCTACAAAACCAGCAATAGTAAAGTCAAGAGTAGAGAATGATCAATCATCACCAACGGTAACGCCTTCAGCAAAACCGTCACCTACACCTACGGCTATAGCCAAACCTGAACCTGTACTAGCTCTTGGCCCAACAGTCGTTGCTCCGGGTGAAGAAATCTCGGTATACAAGGGACCAGCGCCTGCCCCAAATAAGAACATCGAAAAAAGTAGAGAAATTGATAGACGATTAGCACCAAGCAAACCCACCAGCAACTTAAAACTCTGGATTTATGATCCTGAAAATCCGGATAGGCCACTGAATTCCCCTGGCATTTGGTTTCAGAAAGATGGAGGGGAGTGGATTTTTTCTCATGTCAATCGAAGCGATGGAGGATACGACACAAAGTTTGAACCAGGTAAATATGTCATCGATATAGTTGAACCTGATGGAAATCGTACCAAGTATGAACGTGGTAGATACTCTCTGACGGTAAATTCAATGAGTGAAGTTACTATTGAAGGGCTTTTGGCAAACAGTCAAGGATATTTCACTGTCACTGCAATCATTAAGAAACAGAATTTGGGAATCAAGAAATCTTTTTCAGCCACTTCAAAGTGTCAACTTGAAGATAAAACTGGAAATGTAAATATGTCAAATGGTTTTCCACGAGCAGATGGGCGGTTGCCAAATCGTGGAATTGTAAAAGCACTTATTATTCCGGTGGAGTTTTCAGATTTATCTGGCATTGGTGCTCCCGCTTCGATTTATAGAGAGATGGCAAAAGGAACTGCGGATTTCTACTACAAACAATCACAGAGAACTCTGAGATTTGAATTCACAACTCTTGCAAACTATGTCAATTTGAATGTGACGGTAGGAACTTTTGGTTTAGGGGCTTATAACAGTGGAGATGCTTACTCATTTTTCATGGCGGGCTTGAAGGCGGTAGAAAATATTGTTGATATATCGCAATTTGACATTGCATATGTATTGCCTCCTTCAAATGTAAAAAGTGATCAAATAGCTTACGGACCAGCATTCCCAGGGAACCCAAATTCTCGTGATTACCAAAACTCAACCGGTAGAGTCCTTAATGGAAGCGTTGGCGGACATGATGCTTGGCAGAATTCGGCGGGTGCGGGCTGGAAATGGATGGCGCATGAAACTGGGCATACGTTTGGCCTATACGATTGGTATACCCTCGACGGCACTGATCCGTTCGGACCATGGGACATCATGTCATCTGCTTGGAGTGTAGAGGCAATCGAGTTAAACAGTTGGAATCGTTACATTTCAGGCTGGTTAGCTGATTCGCAAGTGATTTGTCTCGAAGTATCCGATCTTACGAATACTCCTAAGACATTTACTATTGAGAATGTAAGCATTGAGTCAAATAAAATTAAGAGCTTGATGATTAAACTTAGTGATACGAAAATCTTGGTTTTAGAAGCTCGCGCGACAGGTGGATTGGATGTTCTCTCTCCTGAACGAACAGGCATTCTGGCCTACACGGTCGATACTTCAGTCCCCACAATTAAAGGGATTGCAGTGACTCATGCTCCGGATCGGATGCCAAAGGACTCACGCTTTGCAGTTTTGAGAGAGGGAGAGATTATCAAAGTTTCAGGTTTACAAATTAGAGCCGGGAAAAGAAGCGCGGATGAGTTTGAATTTTCAATTTCTAAAGATTGAGATTAATGTTCAATTCGTATACAGTCATTGGAGTGTCGTAGGAGGTAAAGCTTGCAAAAGAGAGTATTCGCAGCAGGGCTAATTACCTTTGCAGTTGCTTTAAACCCCTTTGCGCTAGCTACTCCACTCTCGTTTGCTGACGGCCCCCAAAATTCCCTCAACGTGAATCAGGTCAATTCCAAGGATCTGATGCAGGGGAATGATTACTACGGAATTCGTACCTTCCAAACAACACAGAAGCCCGATTCGATACTTGGCTGGTTCCAACAGAATCTGCCGACAGTAAAGAATCAATATGGTGAGAGCCAAAAGGATCCAAGCAAGCTCGGCATCTCATTTAGTTCAGAGTTACCGATGGCGCTTCTTTCATCTATTCGAGTCTTCACATCAAAGGTGGGCGAGAGCGACTCAGCGATAAATTATCTCTGTAGCTCAATCGATGATCCAACGTGTTCGCCCAAGAGTGGCAAATTCAATTCACTCCGGGTCGACTCTGTTATAGGTAATTGTCTTCGTAACCCTGATTCGGCATGCGTGGAATCTATTTCACTAGCGCTGAGCGATAAGTCAGTGGTCAAGGCGAAACCAGTTATCGAAATACCGGCAGGCACCAAGACCTTCGCTGGCCAATTCGATAGCGCAGCAAAGGGTTTTCCACCCGGTCTCTCCTCGTGGATCTGGGAGGCGGATGTGCCCGGCGCACCAAAGTCGCGCTTCTTGGCTCGCGGAACTGTGACGACTTATGCGAAAGTTGTGGATGGCTTATTAGATTTCCAACGCCCTACTTTCAATTTCGAATTAGTACCGGTCACTTCAGAGGTCGCACCGGTAATCGCTCCGCGGTTGGAAAATTTCAAATACAAGAACACTTCTGATCCTGTGGTTCGACAGGTGAGTATTCAACCTAGCTGTCTAGCCCATGACACCAATATCTGTTATCACCGAGCTAATTTTCCGCAAGGTGCCCGGGCAACCGTTGCTCTTCAGCTTCCTAATCGACTCACTGGATGGCTCAATGGTCGGCTAGTCAAACCTAATGTCACTACGACACCGATAAACACAATCTATGATCGAGTGATAGTTGAGGCAGCCCCTTCAGAGAACATCATTGCTGGAGGGTGGGTGGAGTGGCAGAAGATTCCCGAGAAGCTCTTCTTTAATGATGATGGCACACCGAACACGATGGGGGTGGGTCGACTGGATGGCGCCGCCGGAATGTACTCCGGAAGTGTCGGTGCAATCGAAGAGTATCTAGATTGGCAGCCTTATCTTGGCGACAAAGCGCTGCTCAAAGAGGAGGGGTGGACGATTTCGAGCACCACCATCGATTCAACAAATTCCTGCAGTAATCAGAGTGGTCTCCAGGGAGTGGTTGCCGCAAATGCTTCTGCTTATTCACCAGGGGCGCCAGCTTTTAATAAAGAGACACAAACTCTCGACTACAAAGTTGCCGCACCACATTTTGCCCCTGATGGAAAAACGGAAAATATCGGTACTTATGGCCTCTCAATGCGCGCAGATTTAGTGCAGTGCCTTTATGGGGTCAAGGAGGTGCCAGCTAAAGTCGAAGTTTCGATAACAAATGCGACTAGCGGTGAGAGCAAGGGTTCTACCGTCGAGCTATTTCGCAATGGCGCGTGGGTCTATCTCAGCGCCGAGGGATTCACCTTCTCGTCGCCAACTCTGAAAGTGAAATTAGTTCAAGAGAAGAAAGAAGAGGTGAAGGCAACTCCTAATTCGGCTCCTGCGCCGAAAATTGAAAATAAGAAGTCCATCACCTGTGCCAAGGGGAAAATCACCCGAAAAATCTCTGGCGTCAATCCAAAATGTCCTTCAGGATTCAAGAAGAAATAGATTAGATCCGGTTAATTTCTGCGCCAAGTGTACGTAGTTGTTCATCAAACTTGGGATACCCGCGATCGACGTGGAAGATATCCTCGATAACCGTTCTGCCATCGCATACTAAAGCGGCAAGTACGAGCGCGGCGCCGGCTCTAATGTCGGTTGCTGCTACCGGTGCACTGGAGAGTAATTCCCGCCCCTTAATAAACGCATGATGTCCATCTGTTGTGACATCCGCACCGAGTCGCACTAATTCATTGATGAACATAAATCGTCCCTCGAAGACATTCTCCGTCACAAGTGCCGAGCCTTGGGCAATTGAGTTCAGAGCGACAATCATGGGTTGCAAATCAGTAGGGAAGCCTGGATAGGGAAGTGTTACCGCATCAATTGCCTTGGGTCGATGCTCCATCCGCACTCGTAACCCGCCGGGAATAGTGGTGACAACGGCGCCAGAGAGCACCAGTTTTTCAAGGGGAATCTCGAGATGATCTGGGTTGGCATTGTGAATAGTGATATCGCCTTTGGTCATCGCGGCAGCGAATGCCCAAGTGCCGGTGACGATTCGATCCGGCAACGCGTCATGGTCGGTGGCGCGAAGTGCATCAACGCCGGTCACAGTTATAGTCGATGTGCCTAAGCCGTCGATCTCCGCCCCCATTTTTTGCAGGTAGAGACCCATATCAACGATGTCAGGTTCACGAGCCGCGTTTTCAATAACCGTTTCGCCCCGAGCTAACACCGCGGCAGCGAGAAGATTTTCGGTAGCGCCCACGCTCGGAAATTCCAATTCAATGATGGCTCCGCGTAGTCGACCAGAGCTAGTTGCGATGATGTACCCATGTTCGTTCTTCACTTCAGCGCCAAGCGCCTCTAAACCATTGATATGAAAATCGAGTCCACGTGAACCGATGGCATCGCCTCCAGGAAGCGCCACTTCGGCGCGACCAGTGCGCGTGAGTAATGGACCGAGGACATTGATTGAAGCGCGCATTTTGCGAACCAAGTCATAATCAGCTCGATGTTCTAAATGTTCTGGAACGGTGATGGTCAGGGTAAGTGAACCTTCATCATGCGCTACCTGACAGCCAAGACGGATCAAGAGCTCGGCCATGATCGAAACATCGGCAATCGCGGGAACATTGCCTAGACGGTGCACACCAGGGGCGAGCAAGGCCGCAGCCATCAATTTGAGGATGGAATTCTTCGCACCATGGACCTCGACCTCACCAACGAGGCGGGCTCCGCCAGTGACCTCGAACCGCTCCATGTGGTTCATCGTAGAGGTTTACCCGTAAGGTAGGCGCATGGTGAATCTGACGCGTATCTACACGAAAACTGGCGATGACGGCACAACCTCGTTGGGGGATATGAGTCGCACCTCGAAGAATGACCCCCGCCTTGAGGCGTACGCCACCGTTGATGAGGCGAACTCAAGTATTGGCGTAGTCCTTGCCCTTGCCACCGTGACTCCCGAGGTAAAGAAACTTCTCACCCGAATTCAAAATGACCTCTTTGATGTCGGTGCAGATTTGTGCACACCGATGGTTGATAACCCACCACATGAGCAGCTACGAATTCTGGAATCACAGATCTCGCACCTCGAAGAGCAGATTGATGAGTTCAATAAAGATCTCGCACCGCTGCGCTCATTTGTGCTTCCCGGAGGAACAGCTGCAGCTGCGCTCTTACACGTGGCGCGGACTGTAGTTCGTCGCGCCGAGCGATGCACCTGGGCAGCGATTCATGCCTTTGGCACTGGCGTCAATCCACTGACCGCAAAGTATTTGAATCGGCTATCAGATCTTCTCTTCGTCCTCGCTCGTTATGAGAATAAGAGCGTGGGCGATGAGCTCTGGGTTCCCGGAGCTAACCGATAAATCAGCGAGGGTCTCTCTTGTTACTGTTGATTGAGGATTGCTCGAGCTGCAGATAACTCTTCGGGAAAGACCAAAAGCGCAATTCCATCTTCAGCTTGAACAAGATTCGCTTTGATATTCGCATCGATTAATTTTTTACGAGCCATCTCACCTTCAATGAAGTTTGCTGGCTTACTCACCGGAACAAGTAACCCGTATTCATCGCTATTACCGCTCTTTGCTGGGCGAGCAACGTGGGAGCGTCCGCGGGAGAAGGTCCACCGCAGCAGGGGAATCAAGATCAGGAGCGCAAAGAAGCCGCCAAAAGCCTGAAAGAACATCTGATTGTTGATACCACCGAGCATGGGGAAAGGATAGGTGAGTAAGAGTTAACTTGCAGCAGGGGTTGGCGATGCTCCGCCAGCAGGCGTCGCCGCAGGAGTAGGGGCAAGATCTGGGTTTGGCGTGAAGGTATTACTTGGGATCTTGCCTATGATGGGATCGTTACGGCAGAACGCTTTCATGTTGAGAATCTCAGCGTAATCTTCGACCGGCTCCTGGCTAATCAGAATAATAGTCTTTCGTTCTCGAGCTTTTGTTCCTTTCGCAAGAGTCTGCAAATTACCGAGGACATCAGCGTATTTACCGATAACAATCGCTTGGACTTCCCACCACTTACATTTCTCCTCAGCGGCAACGTAAACGACCGCACATACTCGCTTCTCACATGCTCGAATCTCACTTAATAATGTTGTCTTAGCGCTGAGGACTCCCACCAATTCTTTTTCGCTCGTTGGAGTGGAGATGTAGACGCCATCGACTTCGCGAAAGCCTTTTGGTGGCCATTTCGGAGGTGGTGATGGGAGTGGTTTCGAGATTTTTCGAGGTTTCTTCTTTACTGGTTTCTTCTTTACTGGTTTCTTGGTGGTGACTTTCTTCTTCGCTTTACTCTCTGCAGAGGAAGTTGCTTTCGGAGTGGGTTTGGTCGCCGCGCTAGCGCTCTGCAAAGGAACAACAGTGATGACGCTAATCGACATCATCAATGCGAGCCCAGCGCCGAGAATTCGCGAGCGTCTCCTCACGATTTCTCCCAACGAAAAGTCTTGAGCGCAATCAGAAAGCCAGCTACTAGCCAGGCGCTCAAAATCAGCGCAGTTCGGCCATGCTCCCAGCTCTGTGCAACTTCTTGTGCTGCGAATGAATCAGGAAGGAAGACTGATCGCATACCTTGAGTGAGCCATTTCAAGGGAAATACCGCGGCAAAATTCTGCATCCAAGCGGGTAGTTGAGTGAAGACGAAGAAGACTCCGCTAAAGAATTGCAGGATGATGACAATCGGTGAGACCACGGCCGACGCGCCACGACCGCTCTTTGGCACAACGGAGAATGCGATTCCCAGAATTGTCGAACTAGTGATACCTAAGAGCATCACCCAAATGAAGGTGAGCCATTTCTCTGGAGTGGAGGGGAGAGAGATGCCGTAGAGCGCGACGCCAAATGCGAGAAGTAAACCAACCTGAATGAGCATGCTCACAAAGACCAAGATGATCTTACCGATGAAGTAGGAGGCGGTCGGCGCAGGAGTCCCACGAAGCCGCTTGAGCGTTCCATCATCACGTTCCATCGGAATCGTGATCGCTAATTGCTGGAAACCTGTGTTGACCAATCCAGAGGCAATCATCCCAGCGACGAAGTACTGGCTAAATGTCACTCCTGGTGCGATTTCGTCTTTGAATACTGCGCCAAAAATCAATAGTAAGAGGATGGGGAAGAGGAGCGTGAAGACCACGCTCTCTCGTTGTCGCATAAATTGCTTTATTTCGAGAATACCTCGCGCGATACCGATAGCAAGAGTTCCTGGTTGCTTATTCACTCGTTACCTCCAATCATCTGAAGGTAGATCTCTTCTAAGGTGGGTCTGGTAACAGTGAGTTCGGAGATCTCACCGGGGATTCGGTTGGCAAGGTTGCGTAAGAATTCAGTCGGGGTATCTGTTAGTTCTTGGTGAATGGCGCCCGATTCGTGCCAACGGACATTGACCTTCTCTCGGTCGCGACCACCTAGCTTCTCGGGAGTTGCGCAATCGGCGATGAGTCCGTGATTCATGATTGCGACTCGATCGGCAAGCGCCTCTGCCTCTTCGAGATAGTGGGTGCTCATCAAGATTGTCGTTCCTGATTCACGGAGTGAGCGGATCAACTCCCAAAATGATCGACGCGCCTCTGGATCAAAACCGGTAGTGGGCTCGTCAAGGAAAAGTAATTCGGGGCTTCCGATAATTCCAAGGGCCACATCGAGGCGACGGCGCTGCCCACCAGAGAGATGTTCGCCACGAGCGTTTCGCTTCTCTTCTAAGCCGACCGCGGCAATGACCTCGTCGATATCCCGAGGTCGCGAGTAATACTGTGCGAAGTGGGTCAGGATCTCCACCACTGAGAGGTCAGCGCCATCTTTGGTCGATTGGAGGACGATCCCAACTCGATTCCGCCAAGCGGGAAGGTGTGTCTGCGCTGGATCTTCGCCGAGGACGGAGAGGCTCCCACCATCGCGTCCGCGATAGCCCTCGAGGATCTCGATGGTGCTGGTTTTGCCAGCCCCATTCGGACCAAGGAGCGCGAAAATTTCGCCTTGAGCCACCTCAAGGTCGATTCCTTTGACCGCCTCGATGGCAGCGCCTTTGCCATTGCGGTAGGACTTGGTCAAACCTCGTACCACGATTGCATGGCTCATATCCCCACCCTACTAGCTGACGCAGATGCGAACTCGCGCAGCGCCTCGAGTAATCCCAGCAATGGCGGGAGAATTAATGGGAGTTTCCTGCGAAAATACCGTTATGAGCCCGCGGAAGAACTATCGATCGAAAGATGCGCGCCCAGATAATTCGGAAGGTTCTGAGCGTGAGCCTCGCCCATCGAAAGAGTGGGAAGAGGATGGATTTACCGTTCGTGCGCTCACTGGAGCAAGTTCGACGAAGGTCTATCGATGCCCTGGGTGCGATCATGAGATTCGCATGGCAACGCCACATATAGTCGCCTGGCCCACAGAAGATCCAGAGACCCGCAGGCATTGGCATACGCCATGTTGGAACTCGCGCAATAAACGGGCGCCAAAAATCGAGCGAACTCGCAACGCGCCACGCTACTAAATTATTTATTAACGCTTTTTATATCCTGCAGGGCACTTTGGGTTACTTCCCGATATCTTCTTGATTACCTTACCTTTGATGCACGAGATGGATTTCTTCGAAGTGCTGGTTGCGCTCGCTGCAGCTTTGGTATTAGTTGAAGTTGGTGCGGTCAATTTCTTCTCTTGGGTGAGTTTCACTTTGATTACTGGAGAAGAGAAGGTGAAGTTCTGAGCGGAGAGAAAGAGCCATTCTCGTTTCGCATCTTCTCGAATGCTCTCGGTCGCGATGGTCTGCTCCTGGCCATCGGCGCCAATTACAGAGATGGAAGCCTGGAAAGGCGCATCACTGAATCCGTATACGCACCGGGCGACGTCACTGCGAATTGCTAGATCGTAGGTGCCGCGAGTCAGCGTGACGCCATCTGCTTGATGGTGGAGCCCAGCCACTTTGTAATTCAATGTTCCATTCTTGAATTCAGGTGCGCCATTTTCGTAAATAGTTGCGTTGGTTGTAACTATTCCAAGCAATTTGCTCTTATCTTGGAAACACTTTTCAGTTACCTGAGCCCGATACCCGTTCACGCTCGCACCTGAAGCGATTAACCACTGGGAACGAGCATTTGGCATCGTTTTGAGTATCGGTTCGAATGCTGCGAAATCTTCGAAATTCCCTACCGGGTCGTAGTTGCCGCCACTGGAGAACGGAGAATTAATCATCTCGTTATAACCAAAGTCATTGCTGCCAAGGCGAATCCGCGCATCGATCTTAGGATTGTTTTTTAACTCGCTCTTTTTTATTACTCCGTAGGCTCCTGGAGCTGCAACTGGCGCTCCCTCGATGGTGATGCGATTGAATTTGCTATCTATAGCGCTCACTTCGACTTTGACATCTTTCAATCGGCCGTAAAGCCAGCCAGTCATTTCGCTACCCATGCGAAGGGTGAGAGCAACTCGTGTGTTATCGGCGAAATCGACATACTTTCCACAGCTACCTGATTCGCTCCAGGCGCAATCATTGAGCAGGTCGTAGTCGGTGCCACTTTGACGGCTACCGTAGGTGCGTCCACCATCGGAATTAGTCGAGGCATAGGTCTCAATGGGGTAATACTTCCCAGGGGTGACTTGGACCGGAAATACGCTCACTCGCATCGATTGTAGGGAGATAGGGTTATTTCGCTTACCGGCGCTGCCGGCAACTTCTCGAAATTGTGAGTAGCTAACTCGTACCGAAACTCCATAGGTATTTATTCCTGCTTTATTGGGCACTGATGGTGAGTTCCATAAACTCGGGCCACCTCCTGCTGGAAGTCCGGTCACAGGATCAGCAGGAGTCCTAGGTCCTGGGATTTCGTGATCGAGCTTGGCGCTCTCTAGAGCGTTTGTTCCGCTTGCCAGCGCCAATCCCTCGATACACATTCGTTGTGCCGCGTTAGTACATGGCGGCAGCACGAGTTGTGCCGTAACTCCAGCACCTTTGCTGCACTCGGGATCATCCATAGAAGAGCAGAGATAGCTATTAGGAACTTCGTTCTTATCTGTCCGGATTGAATAGCTGCTGATGACTGAGATTAATTCACCTACACCAGGCTGACGCTCTTCGAATGTCACCCCGTAGTATCCCTGCGTCGCAATTCCGCCCGGAATTAAATCGAAAAAGGATGCCCCTTTTGCAGGGAGCAAGCCAGAGAAAATCGAAAGCGCTGCGACAAAAAATGTAATCAGAGTTCGAGAGCGCAAGTTCTTCATTTGTGACGAATTCTACTCAAGGTTGTGATGACTTTGTCTGCGAATACCGTTCGCTTAAACGAGGTAAATTCCAAAGGTAAGTTAAAACGTGGCTTAACGACTGAGCGCGGATAGGTGAATTCAAGGAGACCTTCAGGGCCATGGATCCGCCCCATGCCGCTATCTTTCACACCACCAAAGGGCATCGACCCCATCGCGGCAAAGGTAAATACTGAATTGATGGAGACCATGCCACAGTGAAGTTGAGCGGCAATCTTCTCGCCATTTCGTTTCGACCAGACTGATGCGGCAAGGCCAAATGGAGTGTCATTAGCTTTCTGTACTGCCTCATCCATATCGTTGACGGTATTGACGATAAGCACCGGTCCAAAAGTCTCCTCGCGCATCGAAGGCGCATTTTCTGGAACATTGAGCACAATCACCGGTTCGACGAATCGTTCACCTACTGATGTGCTATCACCTACGATGACCTGACCATGACTGGATGCATCATCGACATGGCGTTTGATGATCTCTAGTTGCGCTGGCCTGGTAGCTGCCCCGTAATTGACCCCCGCTTTGATTTCATTGGCACGCGTTTTTAATATTTCGATAAATCGATCAGCTACCTCGCGATGGACATAAATCCGCTCGGCACCGATACAACTCTGTCCGGCATTCGACATCCCGGACCAAAGGGCATGTTCTGCCGCACGTTCTAGTTGCGCATCGCGGTCCACAAGAACCGGATCTTTGCCGCCACATTCCAATACAAAGGGAATCATTCGTTCGACACAGGCTGCGGCGACTTTCTTAGCCGTGGCTGTTGAACCGGTAAATGAAATCTTGTCTACACCGTGAGCGATGAGCGATGCGCCAACGCTTCCGGCCCCCGTGACAACCTGCAGGAGCTGGTGTTCGGGAACTATCTCATTCAAAGTCTTTGCCAGCCAGAGACCGATTGCTGGAGTGAATTCACTGGGCTTGAAGATCACGGCATTACCTGCCGCGAGCGCATATGCAATCGAGCCCATCGGGGTAAAGATCGGATAGTTCCACGGTCCAATGACACCGACCACGCCATAGGGAACGCGATCGACCCGAGCGCTCATGTTGGCCATCAGCAGGCCAGGTGAGCGATGATGAGCGTGTAGATAGAACTGTGCTTTCCGAGCTGCCCAGTCAACATGTTCACAGGCGAGCGCCGCCTCTAATTGGGCATCGCTGCGTGGCTTACCGGATTCGGCAACAATCAGCTCCACGGCATCGTCGAGGTGTTCGATCAGCAAGGAATTCCAGCTACGCAGAATCCTCCGTCGTTGACCGAATGAGAGCCCGGACCACCATGCTGCTGCTGCACGGGCGCGAGCAACCGCGCTGGCGACCTCTTCGTCACTAGTAATCGGATATTCGCCAAAACGTTCACCCGTAGCTGGGTGAAAGGTGGAGAACTGCGCATCGATACTCATGAGAGCCCTCTCCTGAGATACTTATTCCCTTATGACAAGGCTAGAGGTTATCCGCGCTGCGACGGTACTGCCAGCACGGCGCATCCCGGTCGAGCTCAATACTGCTGATGGGCTGAGATTAATCGGCGAACTTGCGCTCCCTGAGCGCGCTGCGATTGCTGGAGCTCTCGTGATGCTCCACCCCTTACCCACCCATGGCGGGATGATGGATAGCCATATCTACCGGAAAGCCGCATTCAGACTTCCCGCGCTCGCCGATCTTGCCATCTTTCGCTTTAACACTCGGGGCACCGCGAGCGAACAAGGTAAGAGTGAGGGCGAGTTCACCAACGGCGTCGATGAGAGATTTGATGTCGAAGCTGCAATCGAATATGTAGCAAGCCAATTGCCAGATGTTCCGAACATCTGGGTTGTTGGCTGGTCTTTTGGTACCGATTTAGCGCTGAAGCATGCTCGCGATCAGCGCGTACAAGGTTTGATTCTGCTCAGCCCACCGTTACGCACCTCCCAAGAGAGTGATTTGGAGTGGTGGGCGCGAGATGGACGTCGGGTAATCGCAATCGTCCCCGAATTCGATGATTACCTACCGCCGGCTCAAGCGCGAGAGCGATTTGCCAAACTCACTCAATTAGAGATGATTGAAGTCGCTAATGGAAAACATCTTTGGATTGGCGAACCATCGGTGCAGCGAGTTCACAATGAAATCGTGAAGATTGTTAATCCTGCGAAATACCCGCTGCCAACTGAATATGAGGTTCCGTAAGGCTATTTGGTGTCAGCTCGAGGCAGCACTACTTCATCGATAATCAAGAGAACAGCGGCGGCAATTGGCACAGCAAGTAGCGCGCCAACAAGACCTAAGAGCGAAGTACCAATGAGCGCAGCGATAATCGTGACCAGCCCTGGAATCGCAAGATTCCGTTTCATGATTCGCGGCACGATGATGTAATTCTCAACCTGCTGATAAAGGATGTAAGCGATAAGTGCGATCAAACCTTTAGTCGGGCTTTGCGAGAAGGCGACCAGAGTCACCACTGCAGCTCCGATGAAGTGCCCAACAAGGGGAATCAATGCACAGACGAAGATCAACATTCCAAGCGATATTGCGTAGGGCAATCCGAGCGCGGCCGAGAGAATCCCGATGAAGACCGCTGCAAGGAAGGCTACGAGAATCTGACTACCAACGAAGGTTCCGATACGCGCGATGATTGCATCGGATATCTTTGCGATTCGATCGCGACGTGAGGCTGGAGCGATTCGGTATGCGATCTTGGTTATTTGTGGCAACGAAGCCATGAAATATAAAGTGAGAATAAGAATCGTCAACGCTGCGAAGGCGCCATTGAGCACAACCTTGCCAACACCCACGATGCCCCCGAATGCAGTGAGCACGAACTTGTCGTCTTTGATCCAGACAGTCGACTTCTCTTGCAAAGTATCGAGGAAGCCATATTGATCATTAAGGTGACCAAAGGTGGAATTACTCTTCAGCTGATTAATGAGATCAGGCGCTGAGGTAATCAACTGATTCGATTGCGTGATGATTGGTGGAATGACTAAGAGCGAGAAAAGTGTGACAAAACTTAAGACGGAAAAGAGCATGATGATTACCGCGAGGGCTCGACTAAGCCCCCTGCCGCGCAAGAATTCGATCGCAGGGTTTAACCCCATTGCAATAAATAGTGAGACCAGGATCAATACAAAGACTTGGCTGGCGGAGGCGAGTGCGCGAGTGAGTGTGATTGCCGCTAAGGCACCTAGTGCGCCGAGAAATCCAAAGTAGAACGGGTGCGTCCGACTAAACGGTGCACCGACTTCACCAAACTCATTACTTGCCACTTCCAGAGTTTATCGAGGCTTTTTACCTGACCTCAATCAATTCCAAGAGAACGCCTCCACAATCTTTCGGATGGAAGAAGTTGATCAAAGCGCCATTGGTGCCGCGCTTTGGCTCTTCATAGAGAGTGCGGATTCCCAAGGCGCGAGCCTGCTGCGCGGCTACGCGGATATCGGCGACCCGAAGGGCGAGTTGCTGCATCCCGGGCCCGCTACGTTCGATAAAGCGAGCAATCGTCGAATCAGGTGTGAGTGGTGCGAGAAGTTGAATGACTGCCCCAGGCTCTGAGCCCAGCGCCACCATCGCCTCAGCAACTCCTTGCTCAACGTTCTCCTCTTGATGAACGACTCGAGCGCCAAAGTGTGACTCATAGAAAGCGATAGCTGCCGGCAGATCGGGGACCGCGATGCCAACATGATCGATGGCAATGATTCCGGTAATCGCAATAGGGCTCATATAGTCGTATCGTGGCAGATGTGGGAGTAATAAATCTTGAGGCGCTCGCTGCCGGCCAGTCAGACCAGTCACAAAAGATGGAACTGGTCGCACAGGCGATTAGCGCAATTGAGAATGGGCAACTTTCTGAGGGAGATGTCGCGGAAATCGCCGCCCGCGCCGCAGCATTGCCATCGAACGTTCGGCAACGAATTGGGATCACTGGTAGCCCCGGAGTGGGAAAGTCGACTCTCACCGGATTATTGATTAGCGCTTTTCGCGCTCGGGGAGCGCGGGTTGGAGTACTCGCCGTGGATCCATCCTCTGTGATCACTGGCGGCGCGCTTCTTGGTGATCGGATTCGGATGCATGAGCATTACCTTGATCCAGAGGTTTTCATTCGTTCGATGAGCGCGCGAGGTCATCTCGGTGGACTTGCAGAGGCAACTCCCACTGCAAGCAAATTGTTAGCTATCGCCGGTTATCACCCAGTGATCGTTGAGACAGTTGGCGTCGGTCAAAGTGAAGTGGAAGTGATGAATCATGTGGATACCACTCTGGTAATACTCGCTCCAGGCGCCGGTGATGATATTCAGAGCGCAAAAGCGGGAATCATGGAGGTAGGTGACATTTTCGTCATCAATAAGAGCGATCGAGATCCAGATGGGGCTGAGAAATTGCGGCAAGAGATACTTCGCTCACTTGAGCTCTCCAAACGTTCGGATAACTGGCGCCCTCGGGTATTGATTCTCAGCGCGCTCGAGCGAACTGGAATCGAGGAATTGCTCACCGCGATTTCAGATCATGAGGAATTTCTCGTTGCGCATTCCTAGGTAAGATAGCGATATGGCGAAGCTTCCCAGTCAATTTAATCGGGCTTTTGATTTGAGCTCATTGAAGCAACCAACCACCATCCCTGATGGCCAAGTAATCGAGGCAACTGAACGAGTATTCGTTGAACAGCTGATTCCGTTATCTAAGAAACGACTTGTGATTGTGGTGCTCTGGACGCCACGGAGCAGTGAAAGTATCGCCTTGGTCGACGCGCTTAATTCGCTCTCCAGTGGCGGGGCTGCAGATGAACGTGGTGCCAGTGCAAGCGCTCCGGTGTGGCAATTAGCAACGGTGAATGCCGATACGGAACCAGGGATTGTCGAAGCGCTCCATGCAACTGGGGTGCCGACGACAATCGCGCTGATTGCCGGGCAAGTGGCGCCGCTCTTTGAGGGCTTACTTCCGGTGGAACAACTCACGGAGTTATTAGAGAAAGTAGTCGCCCTCGCCCGGAAGCAGGGATTATCCGAGAGCGGCACTTCTAAGGAGAGCGCAGAGACCGAAGAACCTGAGGTGACTGCAGCGCACGGAGCGTTGGCAGCAAATGACTTAAATCGTGCGAAATCGGAGTTCGCCAAGTTACTCGCGCGTAAACCAAATGATAAAGATGCTGTTGCCGGCATTGCCAACATCGAATTACTAGAACGAATCACCGGACACGACGGAGTGGAGGTGATGACAAAAGCGGAGGCTGATCCAGCAAATCACACCCTCCAAAAATTAGCTGCCGATTTTCAATTTTTATCTGGTGATATTCCGGGTGCATTCGCTCGATTGATCAATCTCATACAACTCACAGAGGCAGATGAGCGGGAATCGATACGACTTCAGGTATTGTCTCTTTTTGCGATGTTAGAACCAGATGATCCTGAATTGGTAAAGGCGAGAAGTGCATTGGCGAGGGCTTTATTTTGAGTAGTAGCGAACAATCCTCTGGGATAACTCGAGGGCAACAGCGTCTCTTTTCGAGCCTACATTTCCTCTTTGGCCTTGGAATCATGAGTTGGGTCACCAGGTTCGTGGATGTAAAACGAAATCTCGGCCTCAGTAATGCGGAATTCGGTTCACTCCTAACGTTAGGCACTATCGGATCTTTGACTGCCTTCCTCGTGATGGGGCACTTAGTCCATGTTCACGGTGTTCGCCGAATCCTCACGATTAGTTCGATCGCAACTTTCACCCTGATTGCGGCGGCGACCTGGGTGACTAGCCCAGTCTTTTTCATGTTCGTCAATATTTTCATTGCTGCTTCCATCTCGGGCTTCCACGTTTCCATTACTACGCAAACGATGTGGATGCAGGAGCGCCTTCAAAATGGGTTTGCATCGCGCATGTCTGGCGTGTGGTCGATTGGCGCGCTCTTAACTTCAGTCATCTCGATTATCGTCGCTAAGTTGCTGTCGATAGAAGTTCATGTCACGGCGCTAAGCGCTGTTGTGACAATCGTGACTCTAATCATTATTCGAAAATTATCTCCGCTATTTTTAGGAAAGAATCCGCAAGCTGCCGAGAAAGATGCTTTTGTCCTAGCAAAATTCTTTACCAGTCTCAAAGTGGATTGGATTGTCGCCTTCGGTCTGCTCTTTGGGAGCATCCTTGAGTTTATTACTGCAGATTGGTCTTCAATCTATGGCCGCGAAGAGTTAGGGCTCGACGCCTCGCTCAGCGTCGTTCCATACTTTGTATTTATCTTTGCAATGATCATCGGGCGATTTAATTTCAGTCGATTAGAGAAGCGATACAACCTAGAGAAGCTGGTCACGGTTTTCGGCATTGCCGGCGGTCTCTCAATGGGACTTGGAATCATCTTTGGCAAAGTAGTAGCTGGCACATCTCCGATTCTTGGCTTAGTCGTCTGTGGCATCGGAGTTGCCGGTGGCGGTTATGGGCTCTCCTTTATGTGGGCGGTATTTAACCTGCGCGGTATTGAGCGGAGCGATCTTGGAACGAGCGCGGTGATTTCGCAACTAGCGCTCTTTCAGAACCTGGCAGTCTTTGTCGTGAAAAATATCGTCGCCATCGCAGCTGGTCTCTTTGGACTTCCGATTGCGCTGCTCATCCCATGCATCATGTTGATGTTCGTTGGGTATTTCTTCAGACGCGCGAGCGTTTAACCAGAACCTTCAGTATTCCCTGGATCTGCAGCGGATACATCGTGGAGGGCATATTTATCGAGCGCCTCTTGGACAACTGAGGCAGCAATCTTGCCCTCGAGCGCAAGGCGAGAGAGCGTGGCGACCACGATTGATTCAGCATCAACGCGGAAGTGGCGTCGAAGTGCGCCGCGAGTATCAGAGAGCCCAAATCCATCTGTGCCTAGTGAGGCAAAGCGGGTGCCGAGCCATGGTGCAATCTGATCTTGCACGCTGCGCATGAAATCACTCACCGCGACAATCGGGCCTGAGGTGCCAGCAAGCTTCTTCGTGATGTAAGCCTCTTCAAGGCTCTCTGGGTGCATCATGTTGTGGCGATCGACTGCGAGCCCATCGCGGCGTAATTCGTTCCATGAAGTCACTGACCAGACGTCAGCGCTTACTTTCCAATCGCTGAGCAACAACTCTTGCGCCTTGAGCGCCCAGTTGACTGCAACGCCAGAGGCAAGGATTTGTGCGCTCAGCTCTGCACCGCCGCCAGCCTTGAGGTGATAGATGCCTTTGAGTAATCCTTCAACATCTAAATTCTCTGGCTGAGCGGGTTGGATATAAGGCTCGTTGTACACGGTGAGGTAGTAATAGATGTTCTCGCTATTCTCACCATACATTCGTCTGATTCCATCTTTGATGATGTGCCCAACCTCGTATGCGAAAGCTGGGTCGTAGGCGACGACTGCGGGATTTGTTGAGGCAAGTAGATGTGAGTGTCCATCCTCGTGCTGAAGGCCTTCACCGTTGAGTGTAGTTCTTCCAGCGGTAGCGCCTAATACAAAACCTCGAACGAGTTGATCAGCTGCCGCCCAGAATGAATCACCCGTGCGTTGGAAACCGAACATCGAGTAGAAGATGTAGATCGGAATCATCGGTTCGTTATGAGTTGAGTAGGAACTTCCTACCGCGGTAAATGAAGCAACTGAACCTGCCTCGTTGATACCTTCATGGAGGATTACGCCAGATGTTGATTCTTTATACGAGAGCATCAACTCGCGATCGACTGCGGTGTACTTCTGGCCATGAGGTGAATAGATCTTCATCGTGGGGAAGAGGGAGTCCATGCCGAAGGTGCGCGCCTCATCGGGGATGATCGGAACGATGCGCGATCCAATGCCGGGATCCTTGGCGAGATCCTTGAGCAGGCGTACAAATGCCATCGTGGTCGCCACGCTCTGTTGCCCTGAGCCTCGTGCAGCGCTCTCAAATGCCGATTCCGCAGGCGCTGGAAGGGGGCGCGAGGTGGCCCGACGCGCAGGGACAAAGCCGCCAAGAGCCTTCCGGCGTTCCATGAGGTATTCGCGCTCTTTCGAGCCTTCCGGGAGGGAGAGGTAAGGGGGCAGATATGGATCGAGCTCCTCATCCTTTACCGGGAGCTGAAGGCGATCGCGGAACTCTTTGAGATCGTCAGCGGTCATCTTCTTCATCTGGTGTGTGGCATTACGTCCCTCGAAGTGGGAGCCGAGCGTCCAGCCCTTGATGGTCTTTGCGAGGATGACGGTTGGCTGTCCAGTATGTGTAACGGCTGCTTGATATGCAGCGTAGAGCTTCCGATAATCATGGCCACCGCGCTTGAGGTTCCAAATTTTCTCATCGCTCCAGTTTGCAACCATTGCGGCTGTTCGAGGATCTTTTCCGAAGAAGTGCTCTCGGATGAATCCACCATCTTCTGCTTTATAGGTTTGGAAGTCGCCATCAAGTGTGGTGTTCATGATGTTAACGAGCGCGCCTTCGCGATCTTGGGAGAGGAGTTCATCCCATTCCCGACCCCAGACAACTTTGATGACATTCCAGCCGGCGCCACCGAAGAGAGATTCAAGTTCTTGGATAATTTTCCCATTGCCACGTACTGGTCCATCGAGTCGTTGCAAGTTGCAGTTCACAACGAAAGTTAAATTATCGAGCCGTTCTCGCGCTGCGAGCGCGAGTGCGCTAATGCTCTCTGGTTCATCGATTTCACCATCACCGAGGAATGCCCAGACACGTTGATTGCTTGTATCTTTGATACCACGGTTATGTAAGTAGCGATTGAAGCGAGCTTGGTAGATCGCATTGAGCGGTCCAAGCCCCATCGAGACAGTGGGGAATTGCCAGAAGTCAGGCATAAGACGCGGATGTGGATATGAGGAGAGTCCACCACCTGCGTGGGAGAGTTCTTGGCGGAATCCATCCATCTGTTGTTCGGTCAGTCGCCCTTCGACGAACGCGCGACCATATACGCCAGGCGAGGCATGACCTTGGAAGAAGATTTGATCGCCGCCACCAGAATGTTCTGGTCCGCGGAAGAAGTGATTGAAGCCAACTTCATATAAAGAGGCAGAGGATGCATAGGTGGAGATGTGGCCGCCGACTCCGACGCCGGGGCGTTGTGCGCGATGGACGGTGATCGCTGCGTTCCATCGGATATACGCGCGGATTCGTCGTTCTAAGAATTCATCGCCAGGAAATTCAGGTTCCCGATCTGGTGGGATGGTGTTGATGTAATCGGTGGTCCGCAAGGATGCAACGCCAACGCCATTTTCGCGGGCACGTTGCAACATACTTAATAAGAGGTAGCGAACTCGTTCTGGGCCGTCGCTCTTAAGGGCGGCATCGAGGGATTGGTGCCATTCGGCGGTCTCTTCAGGGTCGCTATCAACCAGTTGATCAATCAACTGGATATCAGTGTCTTTGGGGAGTTCCCGAGACATGTCGCTCCTGCTTCTGGTCGGTTTGGTTGAGTTGAGCGTTCCCGCTAGCGCCTAATCATCCCCCTAAACCCCCTCGGTTCATAATCGGGGCGCGAAGCTTCTTGGGGGCGCCCTCTTGCCAACCTTCGCCTTTGGTAGTGGGATTAAGGCAGCCGTGGTCGCTACGGTCGTGATGGAGCTGTCGAAGGGAAGTGAGTGAGCAGCATGGGAATGGCTGCCCGGTTGGGGATTAAGCCGGGAGATGTGATCCTGGAGAGCGGTAAGCGCGAGGACGCTGACGATGCTCTCCGGAGTGAGATTTTTACCGCCGCTGGCGCTGCGCCAGTTGATGACGGCTCGCAAGAGGTTGTTGATGTCGTCCTACTGTGGTGGCGCGAGGATGATGGTGATCTCGTTGATTCCTTAGTGGATTCGCTGACCTTTCTCGATGCGCAGGGTGTGATTTGGTTATTCACGCCCAAGATGGGTCGCGCCGGACATGTTGAACCGAGCGATATTCAAGAGAGCGCGCAAACTGCGGGTCTTACCCAAACTTCCACCTTTGCCGCATCTGCTCAATGGAGCGCTACCAAATTGACCGCTCCAAAAGGCGGTCGGCGGTAATTACCACCATACTTACCCCACTAGACAGGAGATGACATGTCAGCACCAGCAGTCGGGACAATGGCACCAGAGTTTGAATTAATCAATCAACATGGCGAGAAAGTTTCCCTTGCCTCTTTTCGAGGAAAGAAGAATGTAGTTGTCATCTTCTATCCATTTGCATTCTCCGGAATCTGCACTGGTGAACTCTGTTCGCTCCGTGATGATCTCTCCGCATTTCAGAATGAGAGCGTTGAGCTTCTTGCGATTTCTTGCGATCCAATGTTTAGCCTCAAGGCATTTGCTGAGCATGAGGGCTACAAGTTCTCGCTCCTTGCTGACTTCTGGCCACATGGTGATGTAGCGAAGGCTTACGGCGTATTCATGCCCGAGCGCGGCATGGCTTCTCGTGGCACATTCATTATCGATAAGAGCGGGAAAATCGCTTGGAGCGTTTTGAATGGCCCTGGTGAAGCTCGCGATATCGCCGCATACAAGGCAGCCTTAGCTGCGCTCTAATTTGGCGCTAATTTTCCGGGTTGCCGCATAGGTTAGACTTTGGGAGTTGCTCCATTGGGTGGTTAGCTCAGCGGTAGAGCGCCTCGCTTACACCGAGGATGTCGGGGGTTCGAAACCCTCACCGCCCACAAGTTCTAGGAAAAGTCGGTAGTTCTGCTCACTTACCGCCCATTAGGGGCGGTATTTCAGATATGACCCTGCAACAGGAAAGGGTCATCATGAAAGTCTCCGAATTCGCTACCGCAGAAATCAACCGCCGTCCCTATAAATACCAAACTCGTATCTCCTATCTCAAAGACCTCAAGCGGTTGGGCATCTGGGAGATGGATACTTCAGAGATTCACTCCGCTTTACGTAGGCGGAAAGTTAATTACTACGACGCTTCGCCCATAATCAATCAATTTCTCAGGGCGTTCGAAGATATCGGGCGCACTGAGATTCCTACTGTGTGGTGAGTTGATTAGTTATTGATCCAACTTGTGATGTCTACACCACGAACAATTTGAATTGTCGTCAAGAAAATTACCACTCCACCAAGACGGTAGATCCAGCGTCCACTATTTGATGCTTTCCAATCCCGAGTAGGTTCCACTGTGAACCATTCCATAATTGCAATAAGTAATCCAGGAATCGCAACGACAACAAAACACCAACGTAAGAATTCTGTTGGATTAGTAATGCGCTCCTGCAAGTACGTAGCCAAGAGGGCGCCAACTATTGTAAGCAGTACTAATTTGAAGGTTGCCTTCGGTAAAAATTGGTGTAACTTCTCAAACTTCGGCAAAGCATCAGCGAAAGTGAAGTTCGCAATTAATGGAATTATGAAGATTACTCCAGCGATAAGTAACTGCAGGTGGAGGCCAACATACGGAGTGGCAAGCAAAATAAAGAAACCAACCCTGATGGTGCTGGAAACAACTTTCTGCCTTCGGGTGGGATCTGCTAGCTCTACATCTACTTTTCGCATTCGAGCCGGATAAAAATATGTAGCTACATCTTCGCCAACCATGCGGATGAATATGAAAGTTGCCGCGAGAATTGCGATAGTTCTCGCCTGGTAGGTGACTGCCAGCTGCACCCCTGAAAGTCCATTTAGAGCATTAACCATCTTCTCGACAATCCATCCGGTCAAAAGCGTTGTTAACGCGTAGTCGGTGATCCGCTCCCAGCGACCATCAGAGTCGATGACCATTCGGCGAAGGGGACGAATCGCACTTGCCAGCAATGCAGGTGCGACAAATATCGCAGCTACACCTAAGACGGTAAGCGCTTCAGAACGGCTGGAAATTCCACCAGCCAATAAGTTGCCAACGATGAAAATCGTGGCCGCTACAGCACCCGCAGCTGCATCGAGAATCGCAATCGCAACTATCGCCAATATCGTTATCAGGGCAGGGGCCATCGCTTGAGCGCTGGTATCGATGAGCGCTTTGATCCCAAGTAAAAAAGCAATTGGTAAAAGCCCGAGGCAGTAGCCTCCAAAAATCGCTCTGAGGTAGCTGCCGTCTGCGACCGTGCGGGCCAGCAGTGGTGAGTAATGACTTAAGTAGAGGGCAGTTGATGAGAATAAATGATCGGTTGTGGTAGTAAAAGGTGTCTGCCAAGTTTTCGACGTATCACCCCAACCAATTTCTCGCTCTACACGAGTTAATTTGCCAGCATCAATCGATGACAACTCCTCTTGTTGTGGCTCCGAGCTTTCTGGCGAATCCGAATCTTTCGGCGAAGTTTGGTTATCTTGCTTTTTAGCGCCAGCAAGGGCTGCCAGAAGTGCAAGCGCTGCTATCTGCAAACCACTAGTTTTCTCTGGCTCTTGAGCGGGTTTGTATGGCGGTAAATCCTCTCGAACTTTGATTTTCATGAGTTGGTCAAAAGTTTGCAGCTTCGCTACATCTGGGCATTTGTTATCCCAATTAATTTCACCAATTAAGTTTTTGCAGAATGGAATCTCCTTATCTTTGACAACCCCATTGTCGTCATAGACTTCAATAGTCAGCGAATGAAAACCTGGTGGTGTTTTCTTTGGAATCACAATGTTTAGCTCTTCCGCTTGCTCTTTTGTTAATCGATCAAGAATAACTTCACCTTCAGCCCAAGCAGGAAATGCCATAAAATTGAGAGTAATGACCGCTATAAGCAGCGCTGTTTTCTTCATGGTTTTTCTCAGCATCATTTGACGTTGACTTTGACGTTGACTTTGACAATCACTCTAATTTTCTGCCCTGGCTTGAGGCCACCAACATTAAAGACAGCATCAACTTTCTTTGCACTTGCGGGAGCGGCGGTAGGTGCTTTAGGCGGAGTTACAGTCTTTACTGCCGCCGCTGCCGACTTGGCTGCTCTTTCAGAAACTAGGGCCTGAGTAACGACTTCCCGCGCCTCTGCGCGTGTTTTTGCAGCCTCAGATTTTGCTTTTTTGGCGCTCTTTACGGTGGACTCTGCTCGTGCAATAGCAACACGTGCGTTTTCCGCGATTGAATTCTCCTGGGCGGTAGTGGACTCAACTGTATCTACTGCATCATCGAGAACTTCTTGAGCACTCTCCAATTTTGCACTTAGTTCTTCAAGGGCAGCTTGCGTCTTGGCGATTTGTTCTGGATCTTTGGAGCTCATCAACTGTTCAGAGAGTTTTGCTTGTTCAGAGAGAATGGCGGCGACCTCACTGGCTGCCTTCTCGGCATTAACTTTTGCCGTGGCGCGCTCTGCTGATGCTTGTGCAAGGCGGGCGGATTCAGCTTGCGCCGCCGCCGCCGCATCCGCAGCAGCTCGTTGCTTCTCTGCTGCAGCTGCTAGCGCATCTGCAGCAGCTTTGGTGGCAGTAGCTGCGCGATCACGTTCTAGCTGTGCTTGTGCTGCGGCACTCTCTGCAGCAGCTTTTGCTGCTGACTTCGCAGCATTTGCTTGGGCTTCAAACGCAGCGGATTTTTCAGCAGCTGCTTGAGCCGAAGTTAGTGCACCTATGGAAATCGATACTTCCTTGGAGGCTGCAGCAGCATTTGCATTTGCTGAATTTGCAACGCTCGCTGCTTGCGCAGCGTTTTTCACTGCCGCAACAGCGCGCGCTTCTGCGGCAGCAGCTTGCGCCGCTGCAGTTTGCTTTGCTGCAGCGCTCACTAAATTACTTCGTGAGAGAGCTGCTGCTCGCGCAGCGGCATCTGCTGCCGCTTTGCGTGCAGCCTCTGCTGCCGTGGCTCTTGCGGCTGCCGCTTGTGAAGCGGCCAGAGCTGCAGCTTGCGCCTGGCTAGCAGCGCTCTTTTTCTCAGCGGCAGCACGTGCCGCGGCATCAGCCGCTGCTTTGTCAGCGATTACTTTTGCAGCGGCATCGGCGGCTGCTTTCGCAGCGGCATCGGCGGTTGCTTTTTCGGCGGCGGCTTTCGCAGCGGCATCGGCGGCTGCTTTCTCGGCCGCTGCTTTCTCGGCGGCGGCTCGCGCAGCATCATCTGCGCCTGGATTAAGCGGAGCAGAGGGTGCAGTTGGAGGTGGTGAAGTCGGTGCAGACGGCGCTGGAGTGGGATCGACAACGGTAAGCGTAAAGGTGATGCTGCCAGTGGTGCCTTTTTGATCCGTTGCAGTAATCGTCACGGTTGCAGTCCCGACAGTAGTTGGCGTGCCGGTGATGTTTCCCGTTAATGGATCGATTGTTAGTCCAGTTGGGAGCGTGCCACTTGTTACTGCATACGTGAGCGGGACGGCGCCACCAAAAGCTGCAGTAGCTAAGGTGTAACTTTCGTTGATGTTTGCAGTCAATCCAGTCGTTGGCGTTGTTGCTTGCGGAGCGCCCGTAATTAGATCAGTGATATCAGAAATAACCGTGAGATTGGGCGCCACTGTATTGCTTGCTGTTGCCGATACTCTGATGTAATCATCGACATCTGCCAACGCTAACTGATACGTCGCCGCAGTAGCACCGGTGATATTCGTGCACGTGCTGAAATCAGTTGGTGAAGTGCAGCGTTGCCACTGGTAAGCAATTGTTGGCGCAGGAATACCGTCAAATACTTGCGGGGCGGTGAGGGTTCTATTAATTGCAGTTGTACCGGAAGGTGTTCCATTAAGGAGCAATGAAGGTGTGACTCGCGGCTGCGGTGTTGTAGTCGCCGAAGTAATTCCAGCTAGTGAAGGGCCAACGTTGTTTGTTGCGACCACGGAGAATTTGTATGGAACACCATTTGTTAATCCTGTGGTGATTTCACATGTGGTGACCCCAGGTGCTGGCGTGCAGGTCACGGCGGGGTTCAACGGCACACCATTTTGATCTAGTGCGGTAACAAGATAACCCGTAATTGCAGAGCCATTAGCGTTAGGAGCGGTGAAAGAAATAGTGGCACCGCCATCTCCTGCAGTAGCAGTTACGTTCGATGGCGCGGCTGGCGGTCCGATTGGTGTTATGGGTGCGGAGGCAACCGATGGAGTTGAAGCGCCAACACCGTTAGTTGCCGTAGCGGTAAATGTATAGGCGACACCATTTGTGAGTGAGCCAGTAATTGCGCAACTTGTTCCAGGTGCGGCCACAGTGCAGGTAAACCCACCTGGCGATGATGTGACGGTGTAACTGGTGACCGCATCGCCACCATTATTAACTGGGGTGACAAACGTAATATTTGCGGAATTTGGTGAGGTGGTCACAGCAACGAGAGAAGTTGGTGGATTAGGTACCGTCGCAGGAGTAATCGCTGATGATGCAGTGGAAAGGCTCGATGTGTAGACGCCATTTGTCGCAGTCGCTTTGAATGTGTAGGCCGATCCATTCGTTAAGCCGGTAACTGTGCAACTGGTTGCGGCGGGGATAACAGAGCAGGGTGTTCCTGCTGCATTTCCCGAAGCGTCATAAGCAGTAATGGTGTACGAAGTTATTGCCTTGCCACCGGTAGACCCATCAGGTACGGGTGTGAGTGAAACGGTTGCGGTGGTGTTTCCACGGACCGCACTAAGTCCGGTAGGAGCCGCCGGAACACCTGCTGGAGTAATGGAAGATGAGTTGGTGGCGACAGAAGTTCCCGTTGAGTTCGTTGCAGTGGCGCTGAAGGTGTAGGCAGTTCCATTTGTCAGCGGAGTGATAGAGCAACTTGTTGCGGGTGAGATTATCGTGCACGTTGCACCACCAGGGGTCGCGGTAACGGTGTACGAAGCCGGAGCGCCACCGGTAGCTCCTGGCGCCACCGAGATTGTTGCTCCTGAGTCGCCGGCAGTCACGGAAGAGATTGTTGGCGCACTCGGCGCTGCAATTACCCATTGTGCAACGAGAGTGGAGTTTTGTCCGGGCATCGTCGTAGCGAAGTTTGCTGCGCGTTTGTTGGTGCCATCGCTCCAACCATCGAAGGTGTATCCCGTGCGACCGAAACCAGTCGCTCCATCCAAGGTAATAGCGGCGCCCTCCTGCGCAGTTGTCGGCGATGGGGTGGATCCGGTATTTGCGCCGTTGGTGTTGTAGAAAATTTTGAATGTGTTGTTCACAAATTGTGCGGTCGCTGTAATGGGTGAGGAATCTGCGCCGACTGTGTAGAGCGATCCTGCCGGATAGAGAGTGGTCCCAATTAACCAACCGCTGAATTTCGATCCTGCGACGGTGTATCCGGTGCTCAATGGCAAGGTCACGGTATCGCCATATGAAGCGGTAGGGAGCGTTGCAGCGCCATTACTTCCGATTCCCGGTGCGAAGGTAAAAGTAAAGGTGCTGGGTGTCCACGATGCGTAGAAGATGTAGCGGGAGTCATTTAAAGCAGTTTGAGTTCCCGGGAGTGTGCCGTTAGCATCAACGCTTGCGGCTCCACTCTGATCGACCCAACCATTGAAGATAAATCCTGTTCGTAATGGAGCGCTGTTGAGGGTAATTACTTGAGTATCTGCGCACAACCCACTTGTCACACATTCGCTCTCGGTGCTCGTATCACCTGAGGCGTGTGTGCCGCCATTGAGGTTGTAGCGCACATCAAATAGTCGGAGCCACTGGGCCGTAACTGTTAATGGCGATTCGCTAGTGATCCGATAAGGATCACCCGGTTGATAGATAACCCCACCAATACTCCATCCCGCGAAAGCATACGTATCCCCATTGATAGTTGTTGTTGTATCTACAGTGTTCGCTGCAGCGAGAGTGAGATTTGATCCGAAATTGGCAGGTGAGCCAGTCGGGAACTTGATGGTCGTAGTGGCATCGCCCTTGTTGTATTGGACGGAAACGCTCTTAGGGTTCCAGATTGCATAGAGCGTGAGATTCTCTGTCGTGGTAAATGGCGCACCGCTAACGATGGTGCCGTTGAGCGTTTTCCAACCACCAAAGGTATAGCCAGTGCGTGAGAGCGTTCCGCCGTTGTTAAGGGTGATGCCGGAATCACCAGTGGTGTAGCTGGCATCAGCAATTAACCCGCTCCCACCATTAGCATCATAGGAAATCGAATATTGAATTCCACTCCACAGGGCATAGAGCGTCCGACTTTGCGAAGTTGTATACGGGTTATTGACTGCGATACCGGTTGTCGACTCAGACCAACCCCCGAAGGTGTAACCAGTTCGGGATAGGCCAGTTCCTGCAGGCAGTGCGATTCCCGATGTGCCGTAAGTGTAGGAGTCGCTTGCGCGCGCGGGAGCGCCAGTGCCTCCGTTTGTGTTGTAAGTGATGGTGTAGACCTCGGCTGTCCATTGCGCATAAAGCGTGAGATCGGTATTGCTCGAGAAGGTTGCACTCGATGATGCAATCGCATCGGCTGCGCTTGCATAACGGGTGCCACTTCCATCGATTTGCGCGCTCCAGCCCGAGAAGCGGTAGCCGGTCTTCGCCATAGTTCCTTTAGCAGCAATGCTGTAGGTAGATCCATGCGTATACGTTGCAGTGCTCGGCACAGTTCCAGTGGTTGAACCATTCCCGTTGTAAAAAACGTTATAGACAAATGGCGACCATTGTGCGGTGAGCGTAATGTTTGAAGGAGGCGAATAACTTGCGCCATTAATACCCACAAGGACGTTTGAAGGGTTGTTCCAACCTACAAACGTATTTCCTGTTTTTGTTGGATTTGGGAGTACTACGGGAGTGCCGAGATTAAAGTTTACAGTGGTGGGTGTGAGCGTTCCGCCATCAACTGCGTAGGTAATGACAAACGGCAACGGGGTGGCGGAGGCGGTACTGATTGCGCCAGTTGCAGAACCAGTCGCATTGACAGCAGTAGCTTTAAATTTGTAAGTAGTGTTATTTGTTAGCCCCGTTACTTGGCAACTGAGTGGAGAGGCAGAGGCGAGAATTGTGCAAGTTCTTCCAGCAATCGCATTTGTGCCTGCGCTATCGAACGCTTGAATCGTGAAGGATGCGGTTGGACCAACGGTAGTTCCGCTCGCCGCAACGCCTGTCACCGTTACGGTAGCAGTGGTGTTTCCTGATGTAATTGATGAAACCGTAGGCGCCCCTGGCGCAACGACCACCCATTGCGCATAAAGCGTGGTGTTGTCAAAGAACGTCATCGATCCGCTATTTGTAACCGTCGTACCTGTTCCATCGGCTGCGGTATTCCATGAGCCAAAGGTGTATCCCACTCGAGCAAATGCGTTTGCCGTCGCATTCACCGCTGTTCCACCTGTTATTGCTTGCGTACTCATCGTGCCAGTCGCTGAGGTTTCATTCTTATTAAAAGTGACGGTGTATGGATTGCCCTGCCAAATTGCATATAAAGTAATTGAGGCAGTTGGGGTGTAGGTATTCGTCATAGCTGAGGCAACTGCAGTGTTAGTTGCCGTTCCCCAACCGCGGAATGTGAATCCTTGGCGGGTTAGCGTGCCAACTGCTGGCAAAGTGAGTGCAGTCGTGCCATAGGTATAACTATCTGTTGATCGAGAAGGTAGACCGACGCCACCATTAGCGTTGTACGTAACGACGTAGACAGCAGGAGTCCAGATTGCATACAACGTTGTGTTGCTTGTAGGCGTGAAGGTTGCGCCAACCGAAGTGGTGCCGGTTGATGTCGTAGCCCATCCCGAGAAAGAATGCCCCGTTTTTGCCATCACGCCTACCCCAGGTAGCGAGATTGCCGCAGTCGAAGAGCTCTGTGTCATTGCAGCCGGTGCACTACCGCCCGAATTGGAGTTAAAAGTGATTGTGGTGACTTGATTGATAGTGAACGTAATTGAGGCTTGATTGCCATTTCCATAGACATCGACAGCGACGTTTGCTGGGATTCTGAAAGTGAGAATTCCTTCGCTGCCTGAAGCACCGGTGCTATTTGTGGCAGTGATGCCGTATTGCGCTCCAGAGCCCGAAAGCGTGGCGCCCAAAACCCAATTATTACCGGTTTTTTCAATATCAGCGCGCTCGAGACCAGTTACAGCAGCGCTGAAGGTGATCGTGAAAGTTGTCGCTCCCGTAGTAGTAGCTTTGGCATTGTTTGCATACCAGTCATTAGTAAGGCTCACGACAGTAGGGCCGGCGGTCTGGATGTCTAGAGTACTTAGCGCGACAGAGACTGAACTTGTTGTTGTGCCACTTGTTTGAGTGGCAGTGACGCTGTAAACACCAACTGGCAAAGTCGCGAAAGTGCAGGAATCGGTAGTCGCCGTCGCAACAATTGTGCAGGTGACGGGAGCTCCAGTTCCGATTCGCGCCGAGAAAGTGACGGTGGCACCGATGACTAGTGAGCTTGCACTTATTGTTGGCGTCGTGTCATTTGTCTTGTTATCGGTATTTGAAGAGCCACTATCAGATGTAGCTAAGAGATCGATTGAAGTAGGAGTAGCTACTGTTATCCCTGTAGTGACAATACTTCGATTAGTGAATGAAATGGCATCATTACCAAAGGCATCTTGCACCGTGTAAAAATCATCGCTCGCGCTGGGCTCCGTGTAAGAGATTGTCGTTGTTGCACCTGGCACAATGTTGCGCGCCAAGGTGATCACAAGAGTTTTACCGGTAGCACTGATGGAAGAGATTGCGATATTGGTGCCACCACTGGTGACGGTGAAGAGCGTTGGATCGAAGTAGGTGCTGCTCATGTTATTTACATCGGTGTAAGTAAGAGTGATAGTTCTTCCATCTGTGCTTACGGTCTGGGTAGAGATGACTGGTGGAGTGACATCGGCTGCAGCCATACATGGGCGAGTAAAACCCGGAACTTGAGTTAGGTCATTTCCAACAGTGATAGCTAAGAATCCGGGCGCACAGTTGACCCCTTGGTTATCTGCAGTTCGGGTAAATCGTGGATGTGTTGCGAATGAAGAACCTCCGCCACCGCCAGTGGCCCAATTCGGGTTGGCATTTCCACCACCACCGCCGTAGTACCCACCTCCGCCACCACCACCGGCGTATGTGAGGGTTGTCGTTGTGCCAATGTGAGAACCATTGCCACCTACGCCAAGAGCGCCTGCAGAACCGAAACTGCCCGATTGCCCACCGCCAGAACTTTGTGTGCCCGCAGAGCCAGATCGCCCATCTGAAGTCACAATGATTCCTCCCGTTGTTCCACCTCCCGAGCCTCCAAACCCAACGTTGACGCAACAGGAGTTCCCCTGTGGGTGCGCTGATCCTCCAGCGGCCCCAGCCACTGCAATTCGTGATGCGAGAGCGTTGCTTGTTCGAATATCAGTTGAGCCACCACCGCCACCACCGGTTATTGCGCTGCTAGTTGAGGCAGTAGATGTGGTGGATCCACCCCAACCACCACCGTTAAATCCTGGGCGACCGGCGATGCTGTTAAAAACTCCAGCAGGAATAGTTCCTTGATCTCCGACATATAAATAGAGAGTTTCTCCTGGTGTTACCGTGAGCGTTCCGGTGAGTTGACCTCCGCCATTTGAGTATCCGTAAACGCCCCATCCACCCTGACCACCTCGGGCATCAATGTTGATGGAAGTTACTCCCGAGGGAACTGTCCACGCACAAGCGCCAACGGGGAAGATGTGTGTCTTACCGTTTGGTGACATGGCAGGCGAACACGCTGGTATCGCAACATTTGCAATATTCGAGATATCAGAGGTCGTTCCGACGCCCCATAGATTTACTGGAGTAATTCGGAAGATGTAATCGGTTTCGTAATTAACGGGATAGATGCTGAACGGGCTGTTGGATGGAGCCTTATTCGGAAATGCAAGCCACGTTGTTCCGCCATTAGTTGAATATTCAACGTTGTAGTAATTAATCCCCCCTCCATTGTCCACTGGGGCAGTCCAAGACAAGTCTATTTTTGGACCCATGGTTCCAACTCCAGGGGTGGCGATGAGAGCTGTTGCAGCACCCGGTTGCGAGAAAATATTCATGGAATTGGTGGATGGCCCGCCCATATTTCCATGTTGATCAAATGCGTAGGCTCGATACGTGCCACCAAGTAGCCCCGAGAGCACAATATTGGTGTTAACGGAGGCAGAAGATATCGTGATTTTCTTCCAAAGATTCGTCGAAGCCGAGGTTATTGACGCTTCATCTGTCACTGTTAAAGAGTTGCGTACTAAGTAAAGAGAGCCAGTTTCAGTAGCAGTAACCTGACCAGTATCTCTTGTAGTCCAAATAATGGATGTGCCAGAAGAAACCGTAATTTGTGGTGTGGGTCCGGTCGCATCTATCGTGATGGAACTGAGCTGAGCAGAGGTAGTCGTTGACGTGCCAAATTGTTGCGTGACTTGCGCGTAGTAGGTACTCGCAGTGGTTAACGCACTTAATGGAGGGACTAATGCGATGGTGCACGAACCAGTTGTGCTTGTTGCTGTAAAGGAGCAATTTCCAACTAGTCCTCCAGAGCCATTTCGAAGTTCGATTGTTACGAGAGCGTTTACGGTTAAACCCGATGCGATAAATGTGGGAGTTTGATCGCTCGTGTTGTTATCGGTGCTCGAAGTTCCAGTATCAGAGCTGGCGTCGAGATCTGGGATATTTGGCGTCGAGTTCCAGAGGGCATACCAGGTCGTATTTCCAGCATTTACTACGCTCACGCCTGCGCCGAGATTAGTACCAGTACCAGTTGCATTACTTCCCCAGCCGGCGAAAGTTTGCGGAGTTTTGCTCAGCGTTCCTTGTGTTGAAAGGGTGTAATTAGCAGTCGAAGAGGTTTGTGTCGAAGGGCTCGCTGCGCCAGAACCACCATTTCCATCAAAGGTAATTGTTGCTTGCCACCTTGCATATAAAGTTATATTTCCTGTGGTGGTGTATGAAGCCCCCACAGAATAGGTGGTGCCGGTTCCATCGGCTCTGGTGTTCCAACCAGCGAAAGTAAAGTTGGTTCGAACTAGCGAGCCGGAATTTGAGGCTAAATTTGTTGTTCCACTCGCACCAGTGATGGTTTGAGTATTTGGAACTGTGCCCCCTGTCGCGCCATTTGCATCATAGGTCACAGTAGAATTCCACTGGGCGTAAAGCGTTATTGGCGCTGTAACTGAAATGGTCGCGCCATTTGAATAATTGGTTCCAGTCCCATTCGCCAGGGTATTCCACCCCGCAAAAGTGAAGCCAGCGCGAGTGCCTGTATACGCAGTTGATGTTGCAACTGTAGGCGTGAGGGAGCTTGGCGAAACACTGGGGGGAGCTGTTCCTGATCCGCCATTGACGTTGTAGGTAAGCGTGTTCGTGCCAAATGCCTTACATACTCCATAAAGCGAATCGAGCCATGCTCCTGTCCAGGTACCCATTCCGGTCAGTAATGAACCCGCTGTGCACGAACGATCTGTCGTGGTGCCTGAGACGGCGTGGGAGTAGGTGGGAGTCGAGTCCAATCCAGGCGGGGTATTGCAGATTAGTGAGAAGTCAGCCCAGCCACGATGCCTTACACCAGTCGCAACGGTTCCTGCGGGACACCATTCAACGTTGGCAGCACTTGCATTTACGTAAACGGCTACAGCTGTGGAATTGGTCGCATTAGATTGAGTTTCAGGAATAGTGCCATCCAAATTGAGAGCTCGACAAAAAATGGAATAAGGCGAAGAGGTTGAAGTTCCTCCCGACCAACGAAAACCTACGACTACTTGATCTGCAGCACAGCTAGCTGCGCCATTTTGAGATCCTCCTCCAGGATTTATCACTGGAGTGTTGGTGGAAGTTGTGCTGAGAAGTGCAGCTGAAGAGCTAACTTGGTTCATTATTGAAAGTAGTAATCCAAATAAAAAAGCGATCAAAAACCGAGTAAGAGACTTGAAGAATCTCTGAAGATAACTCGGAATTTCCATGGCTAAATTCTATGGAACATATGGATTTACCTTTCTACGAAGATAGGGAAATCGCTCTATCTGGGCATGTTTTTAAGAGAATGGAGTTTTTTTGTCCTACATATTTAGGACGGAAATCAAGGTGTTTTCTCTACTTTCAACACTTCAAAATAAACTTGCACTACTGGCGTTTCATCATCAACATCTTCACCAACTCGATTCCAGTACGCCAAATGACTCTTTCGAAAATCTTCCGCAGATAGATCTCCTTCATTCTCTGATATGGCGAACTCATCTGGCACGTTTTTAAATTCACAGACATCAACGCGCGTAACCTTGAGTGTGCCAACATGTTTTCCGTCGTTATCAATGAGCGCAAGTAACTCACCAACGTGTTCCACCTCTTCGCCCTCGTCGTGATATTCGCTGAGTAGGCCAGCAGTGGCACGTTTGTTTCCATGGAGAACTAAATTGGTAAGTTTGATTCGACTAGCGCCCGGGGTGCCGAACTCAATCCCACGCATGCCAGAAACCCTTGGAAAAGCCATATTTTCAGGATACTTCAACCCAGTAGACTTGGCATGTGAAATCAGCGACGGCCGGCGAAGTAGTCGAGATTTTGCACCGTCGCTACCCTCCCGAAACGGCTCAAGAGTGGGATCGAGTAGGCGTCGCACTAGGTGATCTTTCAGGTTCAGCGAAGAGAATTTACTTTGCAGTCGATGTTCTCCCGGAAACTGTTGCCGAAGCGATTGAATGGGGCGCAGATTTCTTTATTGCGCACCATCCACTCTTTCTTTTCGAATTAGCGGAACCTGCGCCTGGGGAAGAGCCACTTCCAATTGCACCGTGGAAGAGTCAACTCGCGGCACAATTAGAAATATCTGGCGCTGTTTTATTAATTCTTCACACCAATGCTGATGTTGCCAACCCTGGAGTAAGTGATGCACTTGCGCAGGCGCTCGGTCTGATTAATGTGGTCGAGATGCCAGAGGGCTTAGGTCGCGTGGGCGAAGTAGTGCGCCCAGTTCCATTGCAGAAGTTTGTCGAACAGATTTCGCGAAGTATTCCGGTTGGCGCCAATGGGGTGAGAGCAACTGGAGATTCGCAACAACTCATTAAGCGCATTGCACTCTGTGGTGGCTCAGGTGATGATCGTTTTGAGATCGTGCAGGGGCTGGGGGTTGATGCGTACTTAACCTCTGATTTGAAGCATCATCGTGTCAGTGAAGCGCTGGCCGGGGGAGCCCCGGTACTCATTGATGCTGGCCATTTCGCCACCGAATGGCCCTGGTTGCCTCAGGCTGCGCGGCTTTTGGCAGAGGACCTCGAGGAGTGCGGGTACGCTCAACCCGAGATGAAAATATCGAAGATTTCAACAGACCCTTGGCGGGTGCGATGAAGGCGACCCCGCTCGACCAAGAACGACTCCTGGAGCTGCAGAAGATCGATACTCAGATCTTGCAAGCAGAGCATCGCCGAAAAAGCCTTCCCGAATTAGCAGAAATCACTCGCCTCTCAGACGAGATAGCTGAGCTATCCCGCCAGCGTGATGAGCAGGCAGTTGAACATAGCGACATCAAAAGAGAGTTGGCTAAGGCCGAGGAAGATGTCGAACAAGTACGTACGCGCAAGAAGAAAGATGAAGCGCGATTAGCTTCGGGAACGGGTAGCGCGAAAGATCTCGAGAATTTGCAACATGAAGTGGCGACCCTTGATCGCCGAATCGCCGCCTTAGAAGAAGTTGAGTTAGGAGTCATGGTTCGCTTCGAAGAGGCAGGGCAGGCACTCTCCGCGCTCGCCGAGAAGATCAGTGCATTAGAGAGTGAAAAATCCGCAATTGACGAGGTAGTAAATACGAAATTAGCAGAGATAAAAGATGAGTTAGTGAAGTTAGTTGCCGATCGCAAAGACCTCTCATCAACAATCGATGGCGAGTTAATCAAGTTGTACGAGAAAATCCGAAGCGACCGCGATGGAATGGGCGCCGCAGAGATCATCCGGCGCAGATGCACTGGTTGCCAACTCGATCTCACAGCAGCCGATGCTGCGCGATTTGCTGCTTCTGCAGCGGATGAAGTCATTCGGTGCGAGGAATGTCGTCGCATCTTGGTTCGAACTGCAGATTCAGGGCTCTAATGGCTCGTTTTTTAATAGTTGAAGCTGACGGAGGCTCCCGAGGAAATCCAGGGCCAGCGGGTTTTGGCGCACTAGTGCGCGATGGCAAAAGCGGCGAGTTACTCCGTGAGATTGCTGAGACGATCGGCGTTGCATCGAACAACGTCGCCGAGTACAGCGGGCTAATCGCTGGATTAAGTGCAGCGCACGAAATCGACCCGAGTGCAGAAATAACAGTTCGTATGGATAGCAAGCTTGTCATTGAACAAATGTCGGGGCGTTGGCAGATAAAGCATCCTGATATGCGCGAACTTGCACTCAAGGCGAGAAACATTCACGACCGAGCGCTGATTACATATGAGTGGATACCAAGAGCTGAGAATTCGCATGCGGATTCGTTGGCAAATAAGGCTCTCGATGGCATTGCGGTTGCAGAGATTGCGCCTAAGAAGCAGATCAACTTCCTCACTGAACGACTCACGGGAACCGAGAAGGCAACCACTATTTATTTCGTACGGCATGGCACAACAGATTTCACACCAAATCGCCGTTTCTCTGGTGGTGATGGGAATGATCCCGCGCTCAATGCGCTCGGGTTGCAACAGGCACAGAATGTTGCGCGCGAAATGGCGAAGATCAAACCAGACATTTTAATTTCATCACCACTTACTCGCACCATGCAAACTGCCGCTGCCATTAGTAATACCACTGGACTTTCGATCATCGAAGATGACTCTTGGATAGAGATTGCATTTGGCAAATGGGATGGCATGACCTTTGATGATGTGAAAACGCAATACCCAAAGGACGCCCAAGAATGGCTCTCTTCCACTGCTTTTGCACCCCCTGGTGGCGAGTCATACGACCAAGTGGGAGAGCGAATCGACCCTGCAATCGATGCACTTGTTGCGCTATATCCAGAGCAGAAGATTTGCGTTGTCACACACAATGTAGTTATTCGCCAGATCGTGCGACTGACTCTCTCTGCGCCAAGCCATGCGGCGTTTCACGTAGATATCGATCCGTGCAGTATTACTACGCTCTCAGTTTGGCATCGCGATGGACTTCGCATTTTACGTTCGTTCAGTGAGGTCGGTCATCACCGAGGTTCTGAGTAACGGTGAATGAGGGTGTCCTCCTAGCGCTGAAGATTTTTCTCTCGCCGCTTCTGATGTTGATTGTCACCTGGTTACAAGCCAGATCGAGCGCACATGCCGGCGGCAGGTTTATGGGGTGGCCACTTGTCACCGGGCCAATTATTTTCATCATCTTCTTGCAAGACGGTGCTGACTTCGCCGCGAAGACTGCTCATGGCGCGCTCTTAGGTCAGATATCGTTAATTGCTTTCGCATGGAGCTATGCGCTCGTTGCGCTCCGTGCCCCGTGGTACATATCTATCGCGTGCGCGACGGTGACGTTCATTGGTTCTGTTTATCTTGTGAGCTTGATACATGTTCCACTCTGGTTGACTTTTATTCTCTTGGGGACAGCGCTCTTTCTCGTCAATAAGTTCTGGCCCAAGTACGAGCCGATAACTACTCCGCTCTCATCACCCAGGTGGGAGCTCTATTTACGAATTGCACTTGTCATCACCTTGGTTTTCGTCCTATCCGAATTCTCACAAACGCTCGGCGCCGCACTTACCGGTGGCTTCTCCACCTACCCGGTAATTGCAACGATCATGGGGACTTTCAATCACAAGCGATTTGGCGCAAGCGCCGCGATCAGCCTCCACCATGGCTTGATGCAACGCCTGTACATCACCTCGATAATCCTTGGTTCCGTTGCGATATTCCTCTAGTTAGAATCGCGGCATGCCTGGCACTTCTTTGATTGGCAAGACTGCTCTGATAACGGGAGCCGGTTCTGGCATTGGTAAAGCATGCGTGTTCGAGTTCGCTAGCGCCGGAGCAAAAGTAATCGCGGTAGATCGCGATGAGATTGCCTTAGCTAAGTTAGCTTCAGGCCAGATAACTACTGTGGTGGCAGACCTTTCAGATCCAGAGCGATTCTTTCCGGATAATCTCGAGGTGGACATCCTCATTAACAATGCCGGCGTACAACATGTCGCACCTATCGAGGATTTTCCGATTGAACAGGCAGATTTCATGCTCTCCTTGATGTTGCGCACACCGTTTTATCTCACCCAAAAAGTCTTACCTCATATGTATAAATCCAAATGGGGGCGCATCATTGGTATTTCGAGTATCCATGGCCATGTTGCCTCACCATTTAAATCTATTTATGTCACGACCAAGCACGGCCTTGAAGGTTTACATAAGGCGATCGCGTTAGAGGGTGGGGCGCACGGAGTAACGGCAAACACGATTGCACCTTCTTATGTGCGCACTCCGCTAGTGGAGAAGCAGATTGCAAACCAAGCAGAGGTAAATGGCTTGAGTAATGAAGAGGTCATTGATCAGATTATGTTGGCACCTGCGGCGGTCAAACGTTTGATTGAACCTGAGGAAGTGTCGGCACTCGCTCTCTTCTTATGCGGGCCAAACTCACAGTCAATTACTGGCTCTTCTTTCGGTATTGATAATGGATGGGTTGCTCGATGAGCCAATTGGCTCCAGCATGGACTCCGCACGACCTCGAAGCGACAGCGCTCAACAAATTCCTTGTTTCTACGAAGAAATTTCATGGTGGCGAAACCGCTGCAGATCTCCAGCGTTGGTCGGTGGAGAAGCCAGAAGAGTTTTGGGGTGCGCTCTGGGATTTTCTCTCGGTCATCGGTGAAAAAGGAGCGCGCGTTCTTCAAGAGAGCGCTTTGCCAGATTCACATTTCTTTCCCGATGCCCAAGTCAGTTACTTAGAGAACCTGCTGCACCCGAAAACATCTGTCACGCTTGTCAGCGAATCCGACCTGACAAATAAGGGAAGCGAGCTCACCCACGCAGAACTGAAAGAAAATATCGCGAAGATGCTTGGTGTTTTTCGGGAGGCGGGTGTTGTTGAGGGGGATCGAGTGGTATCGATTCTGCCTATTGGATTTGAAGTCCTCTCGTTCTTATTAGCCGGATTTGGCGTTGGTGCCACAGTCGCCGGAGCATCACCGGAATTTGGGGATAGCGCAATAATTGCCCGTTTTAGCCAGCTCGAACCGAAGGTTTTAGTAGCGACTACTGAATATGAGTGGAATGGAAAAGTTTTCGATCGACGAGAGACGATCGAACGAGTGCTGGCAGAGATCCCTTCAATCACACATCTTGTCGTGGTGGGCAATCCGAAAGAGGTTAACGCTCCATCTGGCGTAACGGTCAGCGCGTGGCGCGAGTTGAGCACGGAAGAACCAATCACAATTACGCGGAGAAGTTTTGATCATCCGGCATACGTGCTCTTCACTTCAGGAACTACAGGGGTACCGAAAGGGTTGATTCATCGCTCTGGCGGCGTACTACTCAAGCATCTATTAGAACAGAAATTGCATTGTGATATTCGCCCGGGGGATCGAGTCAGTTTTTACACGACTACGGGTTGGATGATGTGGAATTGGGAGATATCTATTCTGGCAACAGGCGCAGAGCTTGTGCTCTTTGATGGGTCGCCGAGTTTTCCAGATGTGCTCCGACTCTTTCATTTTGCGAAAGAGCAGCGCCTTACGCATTTAGGACTTTCTGCTCGCTTATTGGATGTCATCAAAGAATCTGGTCGTTCCATAAAAGAAGTGGGCGTGATGCCGAATTTGCGGACCATCATGGTCACGGGTTCACCGCTCTCTGCAAGCACAGCTCAATGGGTGAGCGATCAATTTGATGGCAATATTTTTCTTGCACCGTTTTCTGGTGGCACGGATATCGCAGGGAGTTTCACCGGACCAAATCCGCTGCTGCCATATTTTCCTGGTGAGATGCAGGGGCCACTACTTGGGATGGATGTTGATGTCTTTGATGAGGAAGGTCGCTCTCTCGGTGTAGATCAAATGGGCGAGCTTGTTTGTAAACAACCTTTCCCAAGCGTTCCACTAGGGATTTGGGGCGATCGCGATCGAGCGCGCTTTACTGCGACGTATTTCCATACCTGGCCAGGGGTGTGGGTCCATGGTGATCTCACATCAAAAACTGAACACGGTGGAATCATCATCCATGGCAGGTCGGATGCAACACTTAACATCTCGGGAGTGCGTATTGGCACGAGCGAGATCTATTCGGCTCTTGATGGTATTTCTGCAATCACAGGCGCGCTTGCAGTGGCGCAACCATGGGATGGCGATCAACGAATCGTTCTTTTCCTGATATCAAAAGAGACGAGCGCAGATTTCACCGCCGAAGTTAAGACGGTTATTAGAAAGCGAACGTCGCCACGTCATGTACCAGGAGCGATTTTCTATGTTTCAGATTTGCCACGCACATTCAATGGAAAGTTGGCGGAGATTGCCGTTGCAGATGTTGCTCATGGACGGCCAGTGCGCAACTTAGCGTCACTGGCCAATCCAGAATCATTACGGGAGATTGAGAAGTATTTGATTACTTCTTGAGAACGAAGATTGCGTCGACCTCTACTGGGCTGTTGAGTGGAAGTGACTTCACACCGATTGCAGTGCGGGTATGTAGCCCAACCTCAGGTCCGAAGACATCAAGGATTACTTGGCTCGCACCGTGACCAACGAGGTGTTGATCAGAGAAATCATCTGCACTTGCAACGTAGATGCCTAATCTGGCGACATATTCGATCTTGTCGAGGGACCCAATCTCTTTCTGAACGCTCTCGAGAACATTGATCGCGCACTGCCATGCGCACTCTTGGGCAAGCTCCATGTTGACTTCGCGCCCGACTAATCCAGTTGCAATCATCTGATCACCACGACGGGCAACCTGACCTGATGCGTAGAAGCTGTTGTTGAGATTGCGGATTGGTGCCAAAGTCACCTTGTAATTTCCGTGCGGCTTTGCCGAAAGGTTTGCGAGTTTCTGGTCTGCGCTCATGTATTCCTCCTAGGGTCTGAGTGAGGATAGCATGGGAGATTATTGGAGGTCGTCGTGATAATTGATGTTCATACGCACACCCCGACTCATGAAGTTGAAGTCCCAGCTGAAGAGAAGAAGGTCTTCACGGGGTGGCATTCTGGCGATCCAGTTTCGACGACTAATAGTTGGGCTGATTACCAAAGTGGAATGAAAGCCGCGGACATCTCGATTGTCTTCAACATCCATGTTCCTGATGTAGAGAAATATGTAGGTATATCTGGCGATGCATCTCGAATAAATGATTCAACGGCTGCCTTCGTATCCGCGGATCGCTCACGGATAGGTTTCATGTCGGTCGATCCCAATCGCGCTGATTACCTGGATGAGTACGAGCGCGCGAAATCTCTAGGGTTAAAAGGAATCAAATTAGGTGCGAACTATCAGCGATTCGACCCATTGGGAAGGGAAGCGTTTGAGCTGTATCGGAGAGCCAATAAAGATGGCCTTCCCATTCTCTTTCATATCGGGGCATCACCAATTGCTGGAGCTCCACTGAAGAACGCCCATCCATTGACGATAGATGAAATTGCTATTGCTTTTCCGGACTTGAAGATCGTCATGGCCCATATTGGACACCCTTGGGTTCGCGAGACTGTCGCCGTCATTAGGAAGCACCCGAATGTCTACTCCGATGTGTCGGCGATATACACCCGCCCATGGATGACGTATGAAGCGCTGGTGATGGCATGGGAGTGGGGGGCGATGCACAAGCTCCTCTTTGGCAGTGATTTCCCGATTACGACACCTGATTATGCGATGGAGCGACTTCGCGCCGTGAATGATGTGGTTGCGGGTACTTCGATGCCAAAGATTCCGCTCGAGAGGATCGAGGGAATCATTCATGCTGACGCCTTGAGATACTTGAATCTCGACGATCCAAGGGAGTTATAGGATGAAAATATGAATGCGTTAACTTGGTTATTTGAAACAAACCTCCACTTCGGAAGTAAATCGATTCCACTTCGAGAGGTTCTTGGCGGGGCTCTTGGCATTACGAGCGCTTATCTAGGGATGAAACGAAAAGTCGCGGCCTGGCCGGTTGGGATATTCGCCGATGCGATGCTCTTTACTGTCTTCCTGGGAGCCGTTTTTGCTTACAGTGATAACGATGCGAATTTCTATGGCCAAGCAAGCCGCAACCTCCTTCTGATTATCGTCAGCGTTTACGGCTGGATTCGTTGGACGCAGCACCGAAGAAGTGGGGCGCAGGAGCGACCGCCAGTCTCGCCCCGTTGGACGACCACAAAAGAGAAGATGGTTCTTATTCCAGCAATCATCATATTTTTCCTGATCGCCATGCAGATCTTCAAGGCGCTGGGCGAAACGGGTAATTGGTTGCTGGTCGATACCTGGATATTTACTGGCACCGCGCTCGCAACATTTGGCATGAGTCGTGGTTACATCGAGTTCTGGCTAGTTTGGGTGGCAGTGGATCTTGTCGGGGTTCCCTTCGCTTTTGCTAATGGTTATTACCCAACCGGCACGCTCTACGCCTTCTACTTACCGCTTGTAGCGTGGGGCTTCTTTTCTTGGCGGAAAATTTACAAGGTAGAGAAAGGGCTCTAAACTTCAAAGTAAGAGTCGCCCGAACCATCGCGGTGTAGCAATACATCGAGGAAAGTCCGGACTCCGCAGAGCGCAGTGGTGGGTAACGCCCACCCCGGGAAACCGGCGGGAAAGTGCCACAGAGAATAGACCGCCTGTTAGCAATAACAGGTAAGGGTGAAACGGTGGTGTAAGAGACCACCAGTGCAAGAAGTAATTCTTGTAGCTAGGTAAACCCCACTGGGAGCAAGGTCACGCAGATAACGTTTGAGAGCTGCTCGCTCGAGTTATCGGGTAGACCGCATGACGGCGTCAGCAATGGCGCTGCTAGAGGGATGATGGTTCACGACAGAATCCGGCTTATAGGGCGACTCTTCTTTTCATATAATTTCAATATGGCAAGTGAAAAAACAAGAGTGGACTTTGCAACCGAGTTAGCCATGGGAAAACCTAACTCACTGGGCAACACCCTCAAGATTGTGAAGATAGTCGAGTCAGATCCAAAGAAATATCCTCAACTTTTGAAACTGCTACTCCATAAAGATTCCCTTGTGGCCATGCGAGCCATGAACGGCACAAAGCGTCTAATGCGAGCAGACAAGGATTTCTTTGACTCACAAAAGGAGTCACTAATAAAAGTTTACTCAAAGACTAAACACAATGTGGTGAAACTAGGATTAATCACTCTGTACTTCGATTTCATCAAAGAATTCTCATCATCTGAGTTGAAGCGAATTAAGACATTGACTTTGAAATGGATGGAAGAAAGTGAAGATTGGATGATTCTTGCCCAAGGTCTCAAATTGCTTGAGAAGTTAGCCAAAATTGACCCAACGATTCAACCTGAGGTCATAGCTGTAGCGAAAAGGCTTCAGAAAGATCCCAGGAAAGCTGTAGCTATGAAGGCCAAGAAAGTTCTATCCGGCTTATAGGGCGACTCTTCTTTATATTGTTGCATTAATACTACATAGCATATATGCTACATTTGTGAGTAGAAATCAGGAAGATCCCCTGTACAACAGGGTGGAGGAGGCTCGCGGACTCCTAGGTCTCTCTCGAAGTGACTTAGCATCGGCGGTTGGCGTTCACTACCAAACTATCGGCTACATAGAACGCGGGGAATATAACCCCAGTCTTGCTCTCGCTCTAAAGCTAGCCAAGGCTTTGAAAGTTGAAGTCTCTCAAATTTTCTCAACCAAGCCATTTAGAAAGGAATCAAAGTAATGGCAAAGAAAGAAAAGAAGTTCTGGCCTATCGAAGGTGTTACACGAAACGAGGTCTTAAAATCGCAGAGTGACACACGTTTTAATTTTCTGCGAACTCGTAAATCTCGCAGATGGATGATTGCTGCGCTCTCGACCCTAACCATTCTGGTAGCGCTTTCCTCAGCTTTGCCAACAAAGGCATCATCATATGTCGGCACATTAGGTGGATTTTTCCTGTTGGGTGGTTACCTTCTCATTCGTACTTCTGTCCGACATATTGCTGATTCGCCGGATGAGTTACTAGATGAGAGGCAAATAGCCCTTCGAGATCGTAGCTATCTCCACTCTTACCGCATCATTTCAAGTGTATTCGCCATAGCGCTAGTAGCCCTCTTCATTCGAATTGATCTTTCGGAAAATGCTTTTGATATTTCAGATTGGTGGGGAACCGGAACTTGGTTTTCATTAATCATGCTCATGGCTGGGCTTCCATCAATGGTGGTTGCTTGGCTTGATAAAGGAGAGGATGAGATTTAGTTGGCTTGGGTATTGCTTGGCATTGCAATCTTTGCTGAAATCGTTGGCACGCTTTCCCTCAAGGCTAGTGAGGGGTTAAGTAAATTATGGCCATCCACAGGAGTATTAATTGGATACGCAACGGCATTTACTCTTATGGCCATGTCTCTGAAAAAGCTAGATGTTGGAGTCACTTACGCAATCTGGTCCGGTGTCGGCATCGTGGGGGCAGCGATCGGTGGAGTTATTTTCTTTGATCAGCAGTTATCGAAGATGACTATTTTCGGAATGGGAATCATCATTGCTGGCGTAGTTGTCATGAATCTTGGCGGCGCAGCACATTAACGCGACGAATCGCAGGAAGGGTGAAGGTGACAACAAGTGCCCATTGAATTTTGGATAATGGTAGTTGGCGGCGGAGTAGTAATACTTATTTCCTATCTTTCAAAAAGGAAATAGTCCGGCATATAGGGCGACTCTTCTCTATAATTCTTCTATGACATCCATTAATACCGAATATGCACGAGATAGAGTTCAAGTTCTCGATGTATTAAGAGGCTTTGCGCTTTTAGGAATCTTGCTCATTAATGCTATGTCCATTCTCGCGGTGAAAGGTTCGACACCGGCTTTTACAGTGGATATCCCTTTTCTAGACAGACTTCTTCAGGATCTCATTCTCTTTTTTGTAGAGTCCAAGTTCTTCACACTTTTCTCACTGCTCTTTGGAATTGGTTTTGCAATCCAGATACAGAGTGCAGAAAGACAGGGAGCAAAATTCTTGCTTCGAATTTCACGCAGAATGCTCGGTTTACTTATCTTTGGCGCACTCCACATTTTGTTGCTGTGGGATGGCGATATCTTGGTCATTTACGCAATTACTGGCTCAATTCTGATTGCATTTCGCAAAACAGCATTCTCTAGGTTAAAGAAGTGGGTAATTTCCTTATTGGCAATTCCAGGGACTTTAGTGTTCTTGATTTTTATCTACACTTTGGCAGCTCGCTTAACACCGGCTGGTTCAAGAACTTTTGCAGAGAGTGATCGTTCACTAGCTAAAGAATTTGCCAATACGGATGCCACTCAAGCGCTGCTCCAGAGCGGTTTTGTTGAGAGTATCGGCGAGCGGATTCGCGCATTTGGGGAACTTTCACCACTGCTTTTCTCGCGAATCCCAACTGTATTGGCTATGTTTCTACTTGGACTTTACCTAGGCCGTAGCAACTTTATTCGCGAATTGCCCGAGAAAATCGAAGTACTAAAGAGAGTTAGATTTTGGGGACTTTTCGTTGGGTTTGCACTCATGTTGCTTATAGTTGCTGGAACAAAATTCTTGCCAACCGTAAGTGCGCTAGTAGCAATAATCGAGGATCAATATCTTGCAGGCCCCACACTCTGTCTGGGCTATGCAGCTGCGCTTACTCTTGCCTTCGTCAATAACCCGCGACGAAGAGTTTTCGACTACTTTTCTAAAGTTGGCAGGATGGCGCTAACCAACTACCTCACCCAGTCTCTCGTGCTCACTTTTCTCTCGTATGGCTGGGGATTGGGCTTGGCACTAAGGCTAAATGGATTTGAAGTTCTTGGCATATGTGTTGGACTGTTCGCCATGCAAGTTGCCATCAGCGACCTCTGGCTACGAAAGTTTCGCTTTGGACCGCTTGAATGGGTGTGGCGATGTATTACTTACTGGAAGGTTCTTCCAATCAAAGCTTCTAGTCTTTGATAGATATTTGGGGGCAAAATTGGGGGCAGTGGTTCGTTTTGTGCGCAACTACACGCATAACAGGTTCGTCTCCGGCTTATAGGGCGACTCTTCTTTATAATTTCGAAATGGAGTCGTTTTCCAGCAAGGGCTTAAAAATCGGATTAGGCATCAGAGGGTTAATCGGTGCCATAGTTTTAGGTTTCATCTCCCTTTATCAACCCCTTTTTGGAGCCGGCGCGAGCCTCATGTGGGCACGAGTATTACTCGTTCTTGCTGCTGTTGTGTACGTGGCCTTCTCTTTGATCTGGGATAGAAAATTCCTGCCACTTACTAATGCTCAATTGATTGCCGCGCTATCGCTTCTAGGAATATCTATAGCCACTGGGAAAACCTTTTTTGTCGCATTGGGATTGTCCGTTCATGCAATTTGGGATTTGTGGCATCTGGCTACTGAGAAGAGATACGTGCCTTGGTGGTACGCAGGGGCATGTATTTATGTCGATCTAGCCGCAGTGGCACTAATTCTGATGAATTAATGCCTATGATGCGTCCGGCTTATAGGGCGACTCTTCTTTATTTCTCGAACTGTTTAAAGTACGATCCCAATATGGCTGAGAAGAAACTCATGGGCCCTGCATCCTATTTCCCATCAATCGAGAAGAGATATGGAAAACCAATTGAGTTCTGGATGAAGGAACTTAAGAAGGTTGCAAAGCTTGCTCACATGGAGCAAGTTTCACATTTGAAAACCAATTTTGAGATGGGACACGGTCACGCAAATGCGATTGTTGCGGTTTTCCGTCAGAAGAACAACCTGTAGCCATGGCTACTAGGGAGCAAAAGCTTTTCGAGATGCCATTCGCTGCGGTATACCCACTGTACCTCACAAAAATTACACGCAAGGATCGCACCGAAGCAGAACTTTTAACAGTGCTCGCATGGCTCACTGGATTTGATGCAAAGTTAATCAAGAGTCATTTGAAGAAAGAGACGTCCTTTAGAGAATTTTTTAAGGGAGCTAAGCTGAACCCGAATGCAAAACTTATAACGGGCACAATATGTGGTGTGAAAATAGAGGAAATCGAAGATCCTCTAATGAAGAAAATTAGGTACATGGATAAGTTGGTGGACGAGCTGGCAAAGGGTCGACCACTCGAAAAGATTCTTCGCTCAAAGTCGGACATGTAGTATGGAACCTCGGAGGTGGGGCAATTGATCGTCACAGATATTTCATTCAGACCATATACATACCGGATGCTTCGAAAGATCGGGGATGTAAATCTGCCCGAGGGTGTCGATGCCGGAATGGAACTTGCTGTTTTCATCCAGACAGATGAAGGCATCACAGGTTGTTCGGTCGGAGTAGATAGCGCCACCCAAACGATTCCTGCTCTCGCCGATTTGGTGGTCGGCACAGATCCTCGCTCAGTTCGAAGCGCCTGGAATCAGATGACAGCTAAAGCATTCAAGGCTGGCAACCACGGCCCAATGTCGGCAGGCATCTCTGCGATTGATCGCGCGTTATGGGATTTACGTGCCAAGATCCATGGAGTTCCGCTATGGAAGGAATTTGGCGGAGATGGCAGACCAGTTCGCGCTTATGCCAGCGGGTTAGATTCTCCATTGAGCGATGATGAGCTCTACAAGTTCTACGAAAGCCTTGCAGCAAAGGGTGTCACGGCAGGAAAGCTCAAAGTAGGACGTAATCCCGAAGACGATGAGCGGCGGATTAGAGTAATGATTGAGGCGCTAAGTTCACACGGCGGTCGCGCTCAAGTAATTATTGATGCAAACGAGTACTGGTCGACAAAGCAGGCGATCCAACGTGTGGCCCAACTAGAGCGACACTTCGACTTCCTCTGGGTTGAAGAGCCAATTCCGAGGCAGAATTTCGATGGACTTCGACGCGTCTCCGAGGCCGTGCGTGCTCCCATCGCAACCGGTGAGAACTTCACCGACCCACAAGAGTTTGTTCCACTATTCCAACATGGTGCCGGTGATGTCATCCAGATCGCATCGCACGTCTCAGGATTCACCGGAGCAAATATCGTGGCCGAGATGGCTGCTGCATTTGATCGTCCTGTGGTCACTGGTCCTGATGTCGGAAATAGCATGGCCCACCTCTCATCGACGTGGAAACACCATGTCATGATGGAGGTTTTTGAGATGGGCAGAGAAGCCGCACTCATCAATCCTCTCGACATCGAGAATGGCTGTATCGTCCTTAACAACACTCCTGGTGCCGGCATCGAATTTGATGAACAGTATCTGGCAAGCCACGCACCATCCGCTCAGCCCACCAAGCGATTGGGAACGGTCTATGGTCGAGCGAAGGATGCGGGCCTTCTCGGATGACTCCGGAGAACTGCATCCAAACTGAAAAGAAAGCCTTTTTATTTTGGTGCTAAATGCCACCAGATACTTTTTGAGTCCGTGAATTTTGGCGGGATCTTGTCTAGGTTCTTCTTGTACTGACGCCTTCCAGAGAGGTACTGACAGAGATTATTTCTCGCCAAAGTAAGCTCGTTGCCTTTCAGGTATTTGTCATAGAGCTTCCACGTGTTTTTCGCCCAAGGATCACCGTGGAATCCAGGCGATTTAGCGTGCGCCATCTCATGGAGCATCGTCTCTTTATCGAAATGGCAGAGAAAGACACCTTTTTCGACATCGCTCATCCATCCCATTGGGTGCGGTAGATCGCCTCTCAGATTAAAGTGGGAGTGAATTCGAACCCACTTGATGGAAATTTTCTCTCTTCTTACAACTTCATCCATGAGTAAGAGAGTTGGTTTCCAAAGCTTCCAAGCTCGATTATCAAATTTATCGTTGGGCCGAACTTCAAAACGCAATTTGGTAGCCCAAATAGGTACTTCACGATAGCGGCCACCGATTTTTAACTCGATAATTTTATTCTCGCCACGTCCTGTCATCATGAATCGGCTTGTTCGCTAAAAGCATCTCCATCTGGATAGGGGAACCACTCGGGATCAGCTTCTGCCTTCGGAGCAATCATCACCATCTTCGACCTGCGGAATTGATCTAGACCCTCAGTCCCTAATTCACGTCCGGATCCGGTGAACTTGCGCCCTCCAAATGGCACCGCATCGTTGTCATTAAGGGGAGTGTTAACCCACACAATTCCAGTCTCTATTTCGTTTACCGCGCGAAAAGCCTCTTCTAGGTGGTTGGTGTAGATGTTGGCGCCCAAACCAAGATCAGAATCATTAGCTTTGGCTATCGCTTCATCAAGGTCCTTCACTTTTGAAATCGGCGCAAGTGGACCAAAACATTCACCATGCATGACATCCATGTCATGGGTCACTTTCATAACTGTTGGTTCATAGAACCAACCTTTGCTCAGCGATGGCGGACGGCGTCCCCCTGTAATTATCTCGGCACCTTGATTTTTTGCTCGCGCAACAACTTTCTCAAATCGCTCTAGCTCACGCTTAGATGCCATTGGTCCAATATCGACTTTCGTTAATCCGCTGCCGATTCGCAATTCTTTTGCAAGTTGAGATAAGCGGGTGGTAAACGCTTCGTACACATCTTCATGAACGTAAAATCTTTCGGCAGAGGTGCATACTTGCCCACAATTAAGAAAAGCTGCAAAAGCCGCACCCCGCGCCGCAGTATCAATATCAGCAGATGGCATGACGATGAAGGCATCATTTCCTGATGCCTCAATCAAAGCAGGTTTGAAGCGGTGCGCTGCCGCCTTCGCGACTGCCTGTGCTGCGGGAACACTTCCAGTGAAAGCAATGGCGTGGGTGTCAGGATGCTCAACAAGGCGTGCTCCCACTTCGGCGCCTCCAGTAATAACTTGCACCAGCCCAGCAGGAAGGTGATCAAAAGCTTCCATCCACATCAGCAAGGTGAGCGAAGTGAGCTCAGAGGGTTTGATGATGACAGCATTCCCAGCAGCGAGCGCCGCCGCTGCTTGCCACCCAGCGAGCAACATCGGAAAGTTATACGGAACTATCGAAACCAGGGTTCCTAATGGTTCTTTGATGACCATCTGCAGTTGACCTGCGATTGCTGGGCCTGCAACCCGCCCTTGCTCGCTGCGCGCAATCTCTGCGTAGTAGCGAAAGGACGAGGCTGCGGCGCCACCTTCCCAATTCGATTCCCGGAATGGCTTACCCATTTCACGAGTAAGGCACTCACCGGTATTAGCTGAGTACTCAATCATTCGATCAGCAACTTTATGAAGCGCCGTGGCACGATCGAGGGCGCTTATTGCCCACCATTCGCGCTGCGCTCGATGTGCAGCTGAGACCGCTCTTTCAATCTCATCCGCGGTAGCTAGCGCGTAGTGACCCACACTCTCTTCAGTGGCTGGGTCTACGATCTCGTGGGACATCCCGGAGCTTGGGAGATATTGATTAGCTACAAAGAGGCAGTTTGATAACGATTGCATTTTCCCTTGGATTGGCGATGCCATAGCGAGAGAATACTCCGGTGCCTACCCACCCCGCTATCGTCGTTATTCCAACCTTTAACGAGGCAGAGAATCTTCGACGTTTGCTACCACCACTCCTTGAACTTCCGCTCGATATTTTGATAGTTGATGATGCTTCGACAGATGGCACCCAACAGGTAGTTGCGAAATTCCAAGGGCAGTCCGAGCGAGTTACCCTCTTTGCGAGGCCAAGAAAGCTCGGGCTTGGCAGCGCATATCGAGATGGTTTCGCAGACGTGCTGCCACAGGGGTACCAGCTGATTATTCAAATGGATGCCGATGGATCACATCGTGTCGCCGACCTGCGGGCGATGCTCGATTTTCACAGTGACAATCCAGAGTGTGATCTCATCATTGGTTCACGCTGGACCAAAGGAGGCGCGGTTCAGAACTGGCCTAAGTCTCGAGAGCTACTCTCACGAACTGCCAACTTATATTCACAACTTGCCCTTGGGCTCACCGTGCGCGATAGCACTGCTGGATTTCGAATCTACCGAAGCGAACTGCTCAGCAAGATGCAGTTGGAAACAATCTCCTCAGAAGGTTATGCCTTTCAAATTGAGATGACTCGAGCCGCGGTGAGAAGCGAGGCGAAGATTTGTGAGGTTCCCATTCTCTTTGTGGAACGAGAGTTCGGCGTGAGCAAGATGAGTGGACGGATAATCCGCGAGGCTTTGATCAAAGTGACCAAGTGGGGGCTGCTACGAATTATTGGGAGATGATGGCATCGTGTACATACTGGGCTAACCCACGTACTCGACCCTCGTAGTACTCTTTAAATCTTGGATCAGCCAAATACATCGCTGCTAAATTCTTCTGCATCTCCACCGAACACTCGTAAAACCATTTCGAAATCGCCTCACGATGCGCGCGTACCGCCTCCTGAGCTTGTTCTGAAGTATGGGGCAGGTGGTTACCAAAAGCGCTCACATACAACTCGGTAGCGGCCTCTTGATCTCTCTTGGCTGCTTCAAAATCGGCCTTTGAATATCGAGAAGTTCGCGCCTTCGATTCTCGAAACGCTTCAGTATCGCCCCAACGCTCTTGCACTTCAGCTTCGTATTGATTGACCTCGGACATAGTGGTTGAAAATTAGCCGACTACTCAGCGAATTTCGGATAGGTCAGACCTATCTGCCGAGCAATCTCAGTCATCGTCTTCATGATTGCGAGCGTTTCATCGAGCGGCAGAATCGGAGATTCCGTTAAGCCGGCGCGGAAGCAACGAGCAAATTCAACTGCTTGTTCGCGCAAGCCGTGGCCTTGGTACTTCTTCGCCAAGCCGCCGATAACCTCATCCTTATTATTGATAACTTTGAAGGTGCTTGGTGCGTAGAAAGTACGGTCAATCTCGATGCGCGCTTGCGTGCCAACAATCAACGCGCGATTAGGCGTCGCGGCGAGATTGGTCGTATTTAGTAGCGCCTGCGCGCCATTGGGGTACTCGAGGATGATTGACGTCTGTCCATCGACGCCCGTGAATGCCTTTGTGCTCCGAGCGGTGATTGCACTTGGGGTGCCAAGGACCATCGATGCGAAGGAAACGGGGTAGATGCCCAGATCAAAGAGGGCGCCACCGCCAAGCTCAGGCTTAAAGAGTCGAAATTCTGGATCCAAGTTGAACCACTGACCATGATCTGCGCGAACGCTGATGATCTCACCGAGCACACCGCTTTTGATGACCTCGCGGACAGCGAACATATGTGGCAAGAACCGCGCCCACATAGCCTCCATCAGTAATAAATTCTTCGAGCGAGCAACCGCAATCATCTCTTCAGTCTCGGTGGCGCTCATCGCGAATGGCTTCTCACAGAGCACCGCTTTACCAGCATTGAGGGCGAGGATTGTGTCGCGCTTATGCATTGGGTGGTGGGTGGCAACATAGATGCCATCGACATTGGGATCGTTCACGAGCTCCTGATACGAGGCATACCTGTTTGCTACGTTGAAGAGATCACCAAACCAGTCGGCTTTCTCTTGAGTCCGGGAACCAACTGCGACGATTTTATGGTCGGGTAGGCGGTGTAGATCGCGCGCGAATTGCTGGGCAATTCCACCAGTGCTCAGGATTCCCCAACGGAAAGGTTTGGTCTCGGTCATTTTGCGCTCACAATCCAACGTTTGAATTCTCCAGCGGAGAATGTATACACGTCTGCCGGTTTTCGTTTATAGATAGCAGTGAAGTCCTTGCCACCTCGGAATCTCATCGTACCGAGTAAGAGCACAAATGGAATACCCGTCCCTGGCGCCCTCACCCCTCGTAAGGTCTGGCGATTCCAGGGATCAGAAATTCTTGTCACCGATTCCAGCGACTCTTTTGGGGCATGCGGCTCATGATGTAGCGCAAAGAAACGCTCCCACCGTGAGAGGCGGAGGATGTACTCGTCACCCACCAATTCGACCCTTGCCATAACGTAAAGGGTAGCGATAAATCCCTCCCGCCGAACTTCAAATATATATGGCACGATGATGTGATGAGATTGAATCTTCGCGAACTTCAGGATGATGATGAGCGCGAGGCGCTGGCTGCACATAGCGAGTTTCCTGATTGGGAATTCCTTCTTTTACATACACCCGAAATTACCTGGCACGATTATGTTTTGCGCTGCCGTGACCACCGACTGGGAATCAATCTGCCAAAAGGTCGAGTGCCAGCAACTTTCTTTATCGCGGAGGTTGATGGCGAGATCATCGGGCGGGCATCAATTCGCCACGAGCTCAACACTTTTCTCACAAATTATGGCGGCCATATTGGTTATGGCGTCAGGCCACAATTTCGCCGCCGCGGGTGTGCAACCGAAATCCTTCGCCAGTCTTTGGACTACATCCGAGGGCTAGGCGTTGATGATGTACTCATGACTTGTTTTGACGAGAACATCGGATCAGCAGCAGTCATTGAAGCGGCTGGTGGACAGCTCGAAAATAAGGTCGATTTCGAGGGAAAGCCATTGCGGCGATATTGGATCCGCAAGCAATAGGCATTGATGTGGTTTAGAATCAAGGCCTTAGCAATGAAAGGAAACTTCGATGTGTAGCAAAGTCATCTGTCGGCAGTGCGGCAAGCCAACTTGGTCTGGCTGTGGTGAACATATTGAAGTAGCCCTTGCCGGAGTTGCAATGCAGGATCGCTGCCAAGGTCACGAAGGCTCGAGCGCTCCTAAAAGTGCTGGACTTCTCAATCGACTCTTCGGTCGCTAGCCAAAACATTTTGGTCAATTTAGCTACTCGATTTTTGTAGCTAGTTTTCAACAGGAAGCGCTGGAGATAAACCAATAGCATCTGAGGTACCTCGACCTTCGAAAGGGTCCCGTTAATAATGGATGTCTCCAACCTGGCTTGGGCAGTCACCATCGGTGTGATTGCCGCTCTTATCCTGGTAGATCTCTTTACAGTCAGCAGCAAGCCTCACGATGTGATGTTCAAAGAGGCGACGCTCTGGTCGATTTTTTATATCGGCATTGCCGTCATCTTCGGCATGTGGGTCTGGTCTGCATATGGCTCGCAATTTGGAACGGAATACTTCGCGGCCTACCTCGTTGAAAAATCGTTATCGGTAGATAACCTCTTTGTATTCGTCATAATCCTGGCTCAATTCGCGGTGCCATCTATCTATCACCAAAGAGTTTTGCTCGTTGGTGTGATCTTGGCGCTAGCGCTCCGGGCTATCTTCATCGCAGTTGGAGCAGCCGCCCTCGCAGCCTTCAGCTTCACCTTCGTGATCTTTGGGGCGATTTTGATTTGGACTGGCGTCGGACTCTTTAGACACTGGGATGAAGATCCAGATCCAGGTGAGAATTTCCTCGTCAAGCGAGTACGTAAGCGGATGGCGACCGTCGATGAGTACCACGGGACAAAACTCTTTGTGCGCCTTAATGGGAAGCGTTTTGCAACGCCGATGTTCCTCGTAATGATCTCGATCGGTGCAACCGATTTGCTCTTCGCGCTGGATTCAATTCCTGCGACCTTTGGCGTGACTTCTGAGGCCTTTTTGGTCTTTGCCGCCAATGCCTTTGCCCTACTAGGGCTACGAGCGCTCTATTTCTTACTCAAGGGGCTCTTAGATAAGTTGATTTACCTATCGCTAGGCCTCTCAATCATTTTGATCTTCATTGGATTCAAGTTGATACTCACTTTCGTGCATGAGATTTATAAAGAAGTTCCTAAGATTCCAACTTTGTGGAGCTTGGCTGTCATTGCGTTGATTCTCATCGTCTCGACAGTCGCCAGCTTGATCAAAGCAAAGCGCGATCCAAGTGCGATAGCGCACGCAGGTCGAGTGACTGCGGCACATCCCGATAAAGATGAGCAGACTAAGAGCTAACGAGTGCGCTCAAGCCACTGCTTTCGCTCGTCGATAGGGAATTTCTCAATCGCGTAACGAAGCGTGGTCCGCGACATCTTTCTGCCGTATTTCTCAAGATATGCACGGAGCTCACTAGGGCTCTGCTTGCCGGCCTCACGGAGCGCCCAGCCGACAGCTTTATGAATTAAATCGTGGTCATCGCTTAGGAGCTTCGTGCAGATTGTCAGCGTAGGTTTTCGATCACCAATTTTCAATGAAGCGAAGGTGAAGAGGATCGAAGTCCGTCGTATCCAGAGATTCGCATCCTCAGCCATCGATTGAAGATATGTGCGAGCCCCACGCATATCGAGAAGGTGCGCACCAATAGTTGGGGCAGAGACATCTACCAAATCCCAGTTGTTGATTCTTCCTTTTCGCAGCTCCGCCATATAGAAATCGAAAATTTGCTCTTGCTCCTCATGAGAGTTGGCGCGTTTGAATTTATGCACCAAAATCACCAGTGCAGAAAAACGCGCCTCATGGAATTGCGATTTCATGAGTTTTCGTACCTCCGGGAGCGTGAGTTCGAAATAGTTTCGGACTAACTTACGTGTAGTCGGAACGGTGATTCCGAGGAAAATATCTCCGTGGGCATATTCACCAACGCCAGTTTTGAAAAACCGTTGCAGCTCGCGAGCTTTACGCGGGCTTGCTTCCTCTTGAAGTGCGCTCAGGAAATCTTCGGCTCTCATAAGCGGAAGGCTATCCCAGAGCCATTGGGTACTATCGAACCTTGAAGGGTAGGAGGCGCTCAAATGAAAGTTAAAGGAAAGGTCTTCGTAGTTACCGGAGCAGGTAGTGGGATGGGCCGGGAACTTACCCTTGAATTAATTAGACGAGGTGCGCACGTGGCAGCAGTCGATATCCGTGCGGATGCGTTAGCTGAGACTAAAGCACTCGCTGGCGAAAACGCTGAGACCTTTCCTCTCGATGTGACTGATCCCGCCGCGGTAGCTGCGCTTCCTGACAGAGTGCTCCAACATTTTCCGTCTATTGATGGGTTAATTAACAACGCAGGAATAATCCAGCCCTTCGTGAAGGTAGCGGAATTGTCGCTCAACGATGCCAATCGAGTGGTGGCGGTGAATTTCACCGGACCTTTGATGTTAATCAAAGCCTTTTTGCCGATACTCATTTCAAGACCGGAAGCCCATATTGTTAATGTCTCTTCGATGGGTGCGTATGCACCTGTTCCTGGGCAGAGCGTCTATGGCGCGTCTAAAGCAGCTATCGCTCAGTTGAGCGATGGGCTCCGATCGGAATTACAGCGCACCCACATTGGAGTGACTACCGTCTACCCGGGAGCGATAAATACTAATATCGCTGCGAATTCCGGCATCAACGTGCCAGCAACAAGCGCCTCAAAGATGGCCATCAAAACCACTGACGCGAAGGTGGCTGCAAAACAGATGGTCGCTGGAATCGAGAGCGAGCGCGATCAAATATTTATAGGGGCAGACTCGAAGTCACTAAAAATGCTCAGTCGAATCAACCCGAAGCTGGCTGCCTGGTTGATTTATCGAAATATGCGAGAGCTGTTGGGAGAGTAATTCACCCCAAATTTCACAGAGAACCCTTAGACATCTAGAACCCATCTACGAGAGAAGCCTCCATACCCTCTTCCCATGGATCTGGAACGAAGCCCAAAGAATCTCTCTGAACTGGGTGGGTTAATCAAGACACCCATCACGCGCCGAACTCTGCTTGGTTCGACTTTTTTAGCTGCCTTGACTCAAGGAGCAATTGGGCGAGCATTTGGCGTCACGAATCCCGTATTTACACAGATCCTTGGGCGACCAACAACAAATTCAGTCTCGTTAAGTCTGATTTCATCCGAACCGTTAACTATCTATATTGAATATGGGTATAGCAAGAGTAAGTACTCACAAAAGTCAAAGGTATATTCTGCAGTTCCCGCTCAGCCGTTGGTTATCGATATCACGAATTTGAAGAGTAACGCACGGGTTTACTATCGAGTCCGTTTCAAGAGCAAAGATGGAAAGAGCTTTGCTTCAGGGAAGCAATACTCATTTATGACCGCTCGAACCCCTGGTTCAAAATTTTCATTCACAGTCCAGGGCGATACGCACCCTGAACGAGTGGGGAAAATGTTTCGCTCCGATTTGTATTACGTAACTATGGCAAATATTGCATCCCAGCTTCCAGATTTCCATATCCTTATGGGTGATGATTTCAGCATCGATCCTTTGATTAGCAAAGGTCAAGCGACGCAACAGAATGTCGAGAAGATTTATAAAACTCATCGCGATTGGCTGACAATTCCCGGTAGTACTACATCGATCTTTCTGGTAAATGGTAACCATGAACAAGCAGCCGCCTACCTTCTTGATGGCACGAGCACAAACCCAGCCGTCTTGGCAGGAAATGCGCGGAACAAGTTCTATCCATTGCCAGCACCAAATGCTTTCTACAGTGGCAATCAAGAAGAGATTCCTGCCGTAGGTTTACCTCGCGATTACTATTCCTGGACTTGGGGAGATGCACTTTTCGTCACGCTCGATCCTTACTGGCACTCATCGGCTGCGGTCGACAATGTCGCTGGAGATGAAAAGGGGGGCGAGGCGCCAGCAACTGGTGGTGGCGGGAAAGGTGGCGGCAAGAGCGGAGGTAAAGGCGCTCGCGATCTCTGGAAAGTAGGAATCGGAGACACTCAATATCTATGGCTCAAGAAAGTGCTTGAAGAGAGCAATGCCAAATACAAATTTGTCTTTGCCCATCACGTTTTAGGAACTGGTCGCGGCGGAGTCGAAGTATCGACGACGTACGAATGGGGTGGAGTGGATCCCAAAGGCGAGACAACGTTCGCGAAAGAACGCCCCAATTGGGAGCTGCCCATCCATGATTTGATGGTCAAGAACAAGGTATCGATATTTTTCCAAGGGCATGACCATATCTTCGTCACGCAAGAGCGTGATGGTTTGATTTATCAGTCGATGCCCAATCCTGCCGACGATACCTTCTCATACTTCAATGATGCCGCCTACAAGAGTGGCACGAAGGCGCCAAACACCGGTCATGTACGTGTAACTATCGAACCCGAAGCGGCCACCGTTGAATATTTCCTCGCTGCTCGGGCAACTGATACTGGTCGAAAGAATCTCGATTTAGCTCACACATATAAGGTTTCGCCCAAGTCATGAGCACCCATGGCCATGAAGTTCGACATCTCGCTGAAGTAGATCGCCGAAAATTCTTACAAGTTGCTGGACTAAGTACCGGACTAGCTCTCTTCGGAGAACTTCTCGTAAATGGCAGTGCCAGCGCGGCAACGACTTCACTTGCAGGTTTCGCTAAGTTTGCAGATTCTGTGAAGGTGACGAAGAACTCAAAATATTATCTAGTCGAGAGCTCTGGGCTTCCCGCACATTCCATGATGGTGGGAATCAAAAGTTGGCAACAACAGATACCAACACCGCAGCCATATACCGGAGCGAATGCCTGGCCAATCCCAATCAAGCCGGTAATCAGTAAATCGCCGATTTCTGCAAAAAACCATTTTCTCCGCGGCGCAATCGCAATTGCGGTCAATGGAGTTCCAATATTCAATGCTCTGAATAATAGAGGTGATGATGCTTACCTTGTCGGAGAACTTGATGACTGGGGAGGTCATTGCGGTCGAGCCGATGACTACCACTATCACATCGCGCCACTTCATTTAAAAAGCATCGTCGGTCGGAAAGTCCCCATTGCCTATGCGCTCGACGGATTTCCTATTTATGGAGATACCGAGATCGATGGGAAAGCGATTAAAGGTCTCGATGAATTCAATGGACATTTCGACGCCAATAAGAAGTATCACTATCACGGAACCAAGAGCTATCCATATATCAATGGGGGATTTAAAGGAGAGGTCATCGAGCGGGAGGGACAGGTGGATCCTCAGGCCTCAACTCGACCTTTTCGCCCACCGGGTGAACCGCTTCGAGGGGCAAGTATCACGGGCTTTGAGCGCACCGGTGCGAATTCATTTGATCTGACTTACCAATTATCTGGCGAAAATTACCATGTGAAATACAGCGCCTCGTTAAGTGAGGTTCAACTCGAATTCATCGATAGCGCTGGAGCGAGTAGGAGTGAGATTTACCGACGATGAGAGATTACTTTCTTACTCGAAGACATATGTTAAAGGGTTCGCTCATAGCGTTCTTTGCGGTGCTTACCCCAAAATTTGCGATGGCTGCTGCTTCCCCTATCAAGATCCAGCTATCGAAGAAATCCACCAATTCGCTAAGTTTCACGTTAACAGCTACTGCTTCAGGAAGCTTTTATCTCGAGTATGGCGCTACGAAGGAGCAATTGGTAACAAAAAGCGCTATCACTAAGATTTCGGCAAATAAACCGTTGACCTTCGAGCTTCGCAATCTGCAGGCCAATACGCTCCTTTATTACCGGGTACGCTTCCTTCTCGGAAAGAGTAGAAGTTATCTCGCGACTCCTATTAGTAGTGCTCGGACTACCCAGCTCCTCTCGACAGCTACTTTTGCAGTCCAGGCCGATCCACACATGGATCAGAATTCCAGTGCCGAGGCATATCTCAACACTTTGAAGCAGGTTGTGGCAGCCGCTCCAGCCTTCCTGATGGATCTCGGCGATATCTTCATGGTCGATAAACTCCAAGATAAGAGCGAGGCGAATATCCGTTCCCGCTTCGAGTTGATGAAAAGTTATTACGCAAAACTAGAAAACGTACCGCTGCGAATCACTCTAGGAAATCATGATGGGGAATTGGGGTATAGCAAATTCAATACCAAGAACTATCGACGAGAGTACTTTCCAGAGCAGACCGGAGAGCTCGCCTATTATTCATTTGAAGGCCCTGACCAATTGCATGTGGTGCTCGATCCATTTACCTACACCATGGAGAATCCAAAAGATGATGGGTGGCAATGGACATTGGGCAAGGTCCAATATGAGTGGTTGAAGAAAACTTTGAAAGAATCAGAAGCGCGCCATAAGTTTCTCTATATTCACCACTTGCTTGTAGGCAATGCTCAATCTCGAGGGGGAGTGGAAATCGCTCACCTTAATGAATGGGGCGGGAAGAACGTTGACGGCAGCTATGGCTTTGACCAATTTCGGCCAGGGTGGGGTCAGCCGGTTCATCAGATCTTGCTTGAGAACAAGGTGGGTTTCGTTTTCAAAGGACATGATCACCTGTATGTAAAGCAAGATTTAGATGGCATTGTGTATCAAACGCTTCCACAGCCGAGCCATCCAGGAGATAAATTGGATGTTAAGCAATACGGCTACCTCTCTGGGAAAGGCGTCGGTGGATCGGGATTTCTAAAGGTTCGCACTGAGGGCGATACCGCATTCGTTGATTTCATCAAACATGATGGGACTATCGCTGACTCCTATCAACGGGTGGCGCAATGAAGCGCTTAACCCTCCTGATAGCTCTCGTACCTTTACTTCTCTCATCAATGAGCAGCTCCGCGATTGCCGCAACCTCAAAAACGCTCTCCTTTAAGGCCGAAATTTGGGCCGACAATTGGTTTGCCCTCTACGTCAATGGCAAGAAAGTGGGCGAAGACTCGGTCTCAATAAAGACTGAGCGCTCGTTCAATAGTGAAACCATCAACTTTAAAGCAAGTTATCCGCTTACCATTGCGGTAATTGCGAAAGATTATGTCGAGAATGCCTCGGGGCTTGAATATATTGGTAAATCAAATCAGCAGATAGGTGATGCCGGGATAGCGATACAGGTCAGTGAAGTTACCTCGAAGCGATTAGTTGCATATTCAAATAGTTCCTGGAAAGTTCTGGTAATCGATAAGGCTCCTTTAAACGAGGAGTGTGTAACGTCGAGTGATCCATTAACAGAGTGCCGTCACAAGAACATCTCGTTACCGAAGAATTGGGCAAGCAGTTCCTATCAAGATAAGAATTGGACGAATGCGCGAACTTTTAGCGCCGAAGAAGTGGGGGTCAAAGAGGGGTACTTTGACATCAATTGGAGTTCCAAGGTCGAGTTTATTTGGTCGTCAGATTTACGCCTCGATAATACGATTGTGCTTCGTATTCGAATATCGACGCCAATAAAATCGAGTACTGCCTCCGCGGCCAGCGCATCAATCTCCACAGATTCGAACTCCTTTCGTCTGACGAGTAGTGAATTTGTCGATGGCGGTGCGCTGCCTAAGGAATTTACCTGCGACGGCGCGGGAATCTCTCCGCCACTGTCCTGGCAAAACCCACCTGCAGGATCGAAGAGCTTCGCCATCATCATGGATTCAGAGCCTGGCCCACCACGTCCGGGGGAGTCGAACACAGGAAAGCACTTTTATCTCACTGTGTTCAATATCCCAAGCGATGCAGTAAAGATTCTCAAAGGCGAACCAGGGGTGGGAACTCTCGGGCAGAATTTTCTGGGAAAGAAGGCGGGATACACCCCTCCCTGCTCGCAAGGTCCCGGAGCGAAGAAATACTCTTTCACCATCTACGCCCTCTCTTCCCGCCTCGACCTTGGAGCTGGTGAAGCCACACTCTCGTCGCTCGAAAAAGCAATGGCTGACAAAATTTTGGCTAAGGCTCAGATCTCTGCCGTATACGCTCGCTAGTATTGGCAGGTGAAAAAGTGGCTAGCTGAGGCGCTGGGCACTGGTTTAATTTCGCTCGCGGTCGTCGGCTCAGCTTTCATGGCGATAAGCCTGTCAGATGATGGACTGGTACAACTTCTGGTCAATGCAATGGCGACTGTGCTGACGCTGACACTTGTCATCGCTATTTTCGCTCCAATTAGCGGAGCTCATTTCAACCCTGTTGTCACTCTCGTGCTTGCCATTGAGCGAAAAATCACCAGTACTGAGATTCTCAGTTACATCAGTGCCCAGATTGCTGGCGGCATTTTCGGAGTAGCGCTGGCGAACTTGATGTTCGAGAGCAAACTGATAGTGATATCGAGTAAAACCCGCGCCTTCGGAACACATTACCTAGGTGAGCTGATTGCGACCTCAATCCTGATCCTGGTGATTATGCTCACCATTTATCAGCAGAGAACAGGAGCGCTCCACTACCTAGTTCCCGCATGGATCGGAACTGCATACTTTGCGACCGTTTCGACGAGCTTTGCTAACCCGGCGGTAACCATCTCGCGAGTATTTACCGATAACTTCTCTGGAATTAACCCGACATCTGCTCTCTTGTTCATTGGAGTTCAACTCCTTGGGGGATTCTTGGGTCTAGGCATTGCTCGAGCGTTGACGAAGAAATAGAGGTAGCCATGGAAGTAAAACCATCAGTGCTTTTTGTCTGTGTTCACAATGCCGGTCGTTCACAGATGGCGGCAGGATTTATGGAGCATCTTGCGCAAGGGGCGATTCAGGTGCTCTCGGCAGGCTCAGCACCCAAAGATGCAATTAACCCAGTGGCGGTTGCGGCGATGGCTGAGGTTGGAATCGACATCGCCAATAACACCCCGAAAATCCTCACCGTGGATGCAGTCCAAGCATCAGATGTTGTGATCACGATGGGCTGTGGCGATACCTGTCCATATTTCCCGGGTAAGCGTTATGAAGATTGGGTATTGGCCGATCCGGCGGGAAAAGGAATTGAAGAGGTTCGAGTGATTCGTGACGAGATTAAGGCTCGAGTGGCAGCGCTGGTTAGCGAACTACTTGGGAAATAAAAGCGCCCTTAAGGGCAGCAAAGCGCTCGCCCATCAATCGGTAGCCAGCTGAATTAGGGTGTAATAGATCAGGCATCAAATCGATATCACCGTCATTGAAGAGTTCAAGACCATTCATAAAGTAGAGATTTGCATCGCCCCGCTCGCTCACAATCTTTTCGAGAATCGTGCGGATCTTGGGCAGATTGAGCGCACCAGCGGCTAGGGCATGAGGCCGCTCCATCGACGTCAGTCCAGATTCACCAATCAACGTGGGACCTGGATTGACCTCATGGAATGGGCAGTAGATCGGCGAGATGAGCAAAATAGGCGTCGTTGGTTTCTGCTCGCGGATCGTGTCGAGAAAATTATGAATGGCAGGGATGAAAGTGCGCTCTCGCATACTGTCGCCATTGACGACATTGATTCCGAGCTTCAATGAGATGAAATCGGCGGGCGTTGCGGCAATCGTGCGAGCGACGAATCCATCGACATGCGCCTCACCAGCCAGCCCTAGATTTTTGATCTCTAGGCCAAGGAGCCGACTGGCGTGTACCGACCAAATATCCAATGGTCGATCAGTTTCGGCGCATTGGCTGATTGAACTTCCATAATGAACCCAACGCTTCTTCGTTGATGGCGTCGGCGCAAGAAGTTCGCCAGCTACTGCAATGGAGCGCAGCTCGACCATGGCACCAGCAGGTAGCCAGATTTCAATTTCTTTCATCTCGGAGCCGAGGTTGCTAAAGAGAATCTCTTCGCCCTCGCCACGGATGAATTCCTCACTGGTGACGAGCGGTCCATCCATCTCGAGGCGAATCTGCCCTCCTTTTTCGGCGGCTTGGGTTTGAGATTCTTTACCATCGATAACTAGATCGAATCGAGCGGTGCGAGGCTCCTCGATAACCCTAGCGATGGTCAGCGGCATTACATGGACTTCGAGGGCAATCGTTGATGCGTTGGTTCGGAAGCGAAGTCGGACTCCAGAGGGAAATCGAGTCCAGCGGTGTAGCCCACTGACCCCAAATTGCTTCCAGGTCCAGAGCGGTAGCCGCGAGAAAGTTACCCAACCATCGTCAGAGATTTGATGGTCGTATGGTCCGAGAACTTCTACTGGCGATTCGAGGATTGCGTTCCGCTGCAGGCTAGCCATTAATGAGCAAATTCCTCGCGCGAGGATGGCACATCGCTCTTTGCTCGACCGCGATAACCAAGCTTCTCTCGGTTTTCCAGAAAGTAGTTGCGAGCTTCATTCCGACCATTGACCTTTAATTTATCGAAGATTCGAATGGTCTCTTGGCGAATAGTGGACTCGCTATAGCCCATGATGTCGGCGATTTCGATATTGGTCTTCTTTTCGGCGATATACGCCAAAATTTGGACTTGGCGATCAGTGAGCGAGCCGACGTTAGGCGATTCGAGTTTCTTCCGATCACGTGCCTGTCGAAATAGGTGGAGCGATACCAAGTTGGCAAGAGTTCTGAAGAAGAGCTCGAGCTCCTCATCTGGGATGAGTTGAGCAGATGAGACGAGGCCAATGCAGGCGACTGGAGAGTTGAATTTCAAAATAGGGATAATTATTTGGGTGCGAACCGGTGCGCCAAAAGAGACATCTTTAAGAAGTGGATATTCGGCAGGCCATTCGGGAAGGCTATTGATCCAGACGAGGCGTTGTTCGGTCAGCGCATCAGTAACTGGCAATTTCCACTCGAGAGGAAACTCCTGCCACTCGGCATATAAATCTTGATTAACGCCATACGAGGCGCGCGCTCGAACGGTCTTGCGGTTGGTGATTTCAGAGATCCACGCGTGTTCGACATCGAGGAAAGTACAGGTAGTGGTGGTGAGATATTCGCAGATTTCATCTTCGGTGAGGTCTACGTTGGCAAGGCGAGCAACGAAGTCGGCGATACGTTCGTTAATCACGAAAAACACCTCCCGAATTGGAGCGAACTTTATCGCGCTTCATCACATATCTTCCATATGCCGCAAAAGGTGGTTTCCGCCGATGCGGACTACCCTTATCGACGTGTCCGGTCTGATTCTGGTTCCCTTGGCTGACAAACCCGCCATGGGTCGCAAGCCGCTCCAATGGAGCCTTGATCTCTGGGGCACGGGGAACCCGTGGTTCTCTGCCGAAGACTGGCGCTCCTTTTACGACCGGGGCGCGCTCGCCGACTATGCGCTCTGGGATGGCGCTGGGGTCGATCAAGAGCTGATCTATCTGGCGCTCGATTCGGACGAGGTAGTGGGGGTAATCGCTCTCGTCGATTTCGATGATGTCGAAGAGTTCCGCCACCTCAAACCATGGGTCGCTGCTTTCGTCGTGGACCCTGCTAGGCGTGGCACCGGAATCGGTTCGCAAATGCTCACTGCGCTAGAAGAGCGCGCGCGCAATTTTGGAATAGAGCGGCTTTATCTCTGGACCCAGGATGAGCGAGAGTTCTATCAGAAACGTGGATATGAATTCCTTCATCATCGAGATTACCCAGAAATCTCCATCGATGTACTTGGTAAGGATTTAATCTAACGCAGTTAACCGTTGCAGTAGTGGTGGGTGCGTTGCGTAGACCTTCACCGCTAATGGATGAGGTGAAAGGTTAGCCAAGCTATCGGTAGCAATAGTGATCAGCCCACTCTTGAGCGGCTCGCCATCATATGTCTCTTTCGCAAATTGATCTGCCTCATACTCATTCCGTCGCGAGATGCTATTGGTGATTAAATCGAGAGCAAATGAGAGCGGACTGAAGATGATGAAAAATGCGAGAATCGATAGATGGAAACTCTTAACATCTGATCCAAGCGCAGTTGATAGCTCAGGAAAGCGAAGCGCCCAACCGAGTACAGCAAAGATGGCAAGTGATTGCGTGATTGAGAGCACGAAGCCAAAGAGAGTGTGCTTCCTCTTGTAGTGGCCGATTTCATGCGCAAGTACCGCCATAATCTCTCTCGTACTTAACTTCTCAATCAAGGTATCAAAGAGGACGATGGTCTTGCTCTTGCCTAAGCCGGCAAAGAAGGCATTTGCCTTGCTTGATCGTTTGGAGGCATCCATCACAAAAAGTCTGCCAATCGAATATCCCTCTTTAGCGCAGTACTTGAGAATCTCTTCTTTGAGTTCACCTTCTTCGAGCGGTTTTAACTTATTGAAGAGGGGAAGTATCAACGTAGTCCCGAACATGAACATGACTAGGGAGAAGAGCGAGAGCAGCAGCCATCCGAGGAACCAGAATGCGCCACCAGTCTCTTGGTAAATGAAGATGATTAGCGCGAGCAAAGCGCCACCAATTCCACCGGCGAGGAGATACCCCTTCATTTTGTCGAATAGGAAGGTGGCCGGAGTAGTTTTGTTAAAACCGAATTTTGACTCGACGACGAAGGTGCCATAGATATCAAACGGCAGATCCAACAAATCTGAGACTAGACCAATGATGGCGAAGAAGAGGATCGCGATGAGAATCTCAGACTGTATGCGCTCGCGGACAAAAGAATCTACCTTGCCAAATAAACCTGCAGCCAATGCCACAATCATGATGATGATGGAGTAAGTGGAATTGATGATTGAGAGCGCAAAATTCGCTTGGGAATACTGAAGCGAACGTCGATATTCACTCTCACTGTACAAATTGGCTAACGTAGGATGAAGCGGCTTCTTGCTCTCTCGATAATTAAGAATCTTGATGAGCGATTCCACCAGATAGTTGAGTATCACCAGAGAGATAAGCAGCGTAAGCATGGGAGACATCGTATGATAAAGCTCTATGAATAGCGCCCAGGGGCTGATCAGCGCAGAGAACATCGAGAAGAATTACGGTAAAGGCGATGTACTCAAGGATGTCTCACTCGGTGTATTGCGCGGCGAACGAATCGGCATCGTAGGACGCAATGGCGGTGGAAAAAGCACGTTGCTCCGGATTCTGGTCGGTGCCGAAGCGCCAGATTCAGGGCGAGTCTCACTCTTAAGTGGCCTTTCACTCGGCTACCTAGCGCAGATCGACACTTTCGAACCTGACGCAACGATTCTCTCCGCCATCTTTGGTACGAGCGCGACCCATTCGTGGGCGAGTGATCCCAAGGCGCGCGATGTCCTCGAAGGACTCTTTGGCTCCCACCGCCCAGAGGAGATTGACCGGCCGATTGCTGGTCTCTCGGGAGGCGAGCGGCGCAGAGTTTCACTTGCGAAACTACTAGTGAGCGATCACGACCTCATCTGCTTGGACGAGCCGACCAACCATCTCGATGTCGAAGGAGTCAACTGGCTTGCTACTTATATCAAGCGTGAACGAAAACTCGCCGTCGTCGTTATTACTCACGATCGGTGGTTCCTCGATGAGGTCAGCGAAAAAACGTGGGAGGTAGTCAACGGTGGAGTTGAGGAGTATGAAGGTGGGTATTCAGCATTTGTCCTTGCCAAAGCTGAGCGAATTAGACAATCGGATGTAGAGAGCGGTCGTCGAAATGCTCTCATTAAAAAAGAGTTAGCCTGGCTCCGGCGTGGCGCACCGGCACGGACCACTAAACCGAAATTTAGAGTCGACGCTGCGAATCAACTGATTAGCGCCGAACCTCCGCCGCGTGATTCAGTGGAGCTGTTGAACTTTGCCCAAAATCGCTTGGGTAAGCGGGTATTTGAACTCCATGATCTGACCCTCGGCGTTGCTGGAAGAGTCTTAGCCGAACATATCAACGTCAACTTTGCGCCCGGGGCTCGATACGCGATTGTCGGAGCAAATGGCGCAGGCAAGACATCCTTCCTCCATTTGCTTGCGGGGCGTTTGAAACCGATGGCCGGCCACTTACAAATCGGTCAGACGGTAAAGCTTGCCTTTCTCACACAGCATCTTGATGAGCTCAATCCACAATGGCGAGTACTGGAAGCAGTTGAGGAAGTTGCCAAGAGCGTTGATCTGGGAAAGGGTCGCGAGCTCTCCGCATCCCAACTTTGTGAACGACTCGGTTTTGGCAAAGATGCGCAATGGACTCCGGTTCGCGATCTTTCTGGTGGAGAACGTCGTCGTTTACAGCTAACGCGATTGTTGATGGAAGGGCCAAATGTGCTCTTCCTCGATGAACCTACCAATGATTTTGATGTCGAAACCTTGGCCTCACTCGAGGATTTGCTCGATAGTTTTGCGGGCACAATCTTGGTCGTCTCCCATGATCGGTATTTTCTCGAACGGGTATGCGATATCACGTTAGGTTTTGTCGGTGATAACACCCTCCGAGATTTGCCGCGTGGCTTAGATCAGTATTTCGAGCTTAGGAGTAAGAAAGTTAATGTCGAAGTCGAACCGGCAGAATCAAAAGTACAAGTAGAAAAAGTCGATCGTCGCGAATTGAAGAAGAATCTCGAGCGCGTGGAACGCTCTGTTGCCCGTCGCGACGAGCAAATAGCAAAGCTTGAAAGTGAACTCGCGGGGAGTGCAACGGATTACGCGCGCCTTACTCAGCTCCAAGGCGACATCGATCAGCTACGCACCGAGAAGGAAAATTTGGAACAGGAGTGGCTAGTACTACTAGCCGACTTAGAGCGTCTAGAAAGTAAGTAGCAAGCAGTAGTAGGGTTCAAACATGCGCCCAATTGTCCAAGTCTCCCTAGATCTGACCGACATCCACGAAGCGATGGAAATGGCTCATACTGCGATGCGTGCAGGGGTCGATTGGCTAGAGGCGGGAACACCATTCATCCTGGCCGAAGGCCTTCACGGCGTTAAGGCGTTGCGAAAAGAGTTTCCCGATACTCCAATCGTTGCCGACCTTAAGACGATGGATGGTGGTTATCTCGAGGCGGAGATGATGGCAAAAGCGGGTGCAACGCATGTTGTTGTGATGGCAAGATCCCATCCAGAGACAATTAAATGTGTCGTGCAAGCGGGGCGAGATTTCGGCGCAGTTGTTATGGGGGATAACCTCGGTTGTCCAGATATGGTGCAGGGCGCTCGCGAGTTGGAAGAGCTTGGTTGCCACATGGTGATTCATCACATCGGGTATGACGAACGTCGTGGCATCGCAGCGCGCGGTGAACGTGCGCCTAACCCGCTCGATCAATTGCGGGCAGTTGTCGATGCCGTTTCAGTTCCGGTACAAGCTGTCGGTGGATTGACATTGGAGCAAGCGATTCAAACGCCCGAGTATGGTGCACCTTTGGTAGTTATTGGAGCGCCACTAGCAATTGATGCCGATTCATTTAGTCGAGGCGCCGGAAATGTCGAAGAAGTCTTACGAAAGATCTGTGAACGAGTCCATAGCTATGGCGATGTGCCAGTGAAGGGGGAGCGTAACTATGGCTGATTTGGGAGTGGTGAATTACGGAATCGAAGCGCATAGCGTCGAGCTGCGTGAAGTGCCAAGGCCATCCATTGGCGCCGATGATGTCCTCGTTGAAGTCGTGGCAGTAAGCGTCTGCGGCAGCGATCTGCATCAATGGACTTCAACCCATAGCTGGCCCGTTAATTATCCAGTGGTTTTAGGGCATGAATTTGGCGGCAAAGTAGTCGAAGTTGGAAGCGCTATCACTTCGTGGAAGATTGGCGATCGTGTGGTCAGTGAGACTGCAGCAATCATCGACCAGAACTCACCCATGACGCGGATTGGTAGATATAACTTAGATCCATCTCGAAAGGGATTTGGTTACGGTGTGCATGGCGCAATGACCAAGTATGTAAAGGTGCCGGCGCGTTGCCTACATAAGATTCCCGATAATGTTCCCTTTGAACATGCTGCATTGACCGAACCGTGCTCGGTCGCATACAGCGCTGTTATCGCACCTGGTTACATCAAGCCTGGCGATCGAGTTGTAGTGCTTGGGCCTGGGCCAATCGGCGTGCTCTGTGGAGCGATGGCAAAACTAGCTGGAGCCGAAGTTGCCGTCGTTGGTTTAGAGAGAGATCGTGTGCGACTCAAAGCGGCTGAGGCGTATGGCTGTGAGGTCATCATTGGCGATGCGAAGAGTTGGGCAACGGCGGTCGATGGACTCGGTGCAGATGGTGTTGTTGATGCCGCTGGCATCTCAGCAACGCTCAAGATTGCATTAGAGCTGGTGCGCCCTGCGGGGTGGATTGCCAAAGTTGGCTGGGGTCCACAACCACTGGATTTCTCGCTCGACCAACTCGTGCAGAAGAACGTGACCTTGCAAGGAAGCTTTAGCCATAACTGGCCGATGTGGGAGCGAGTTCTTCGAATGATGAGCACCGGTCAGCTTGATGTTACTCCAGTCCTTGGTGGTATCTATCCTCTTGAGCGTTGGGAAGAGGCATTTGAGGCGATGCATTCCGGAGAGATTCTCAAGGCGGTGTTGCAACCATGACTAAGCGTCTCGATGGAAAAGCAATCATCGTCACCGGTGGCACATCAGGAATCGGCGCTGCCATTGCGCGTTCGATAGTTGCCGAAGGGGGCAAAGTCCTCATTCATGGAATCAACCGACGTGAAGGCGAAGATCTTGTGGCCTCGCTAGGGGCAGATGCGGCTCTTTGCATCGCAGATCTGGCTGAAGAGAGCGCACCTGAAATCATCATCGAAGCGGCGCTCGCCGCCTTCGGAAAAATCGATGGACTAGTAAACAATGCAGCAATTATCGAGCGCTCGAACCTCAAGGGAATAACTCCCGAAGGATTTGATCACACGATTTCGGTCAATGCAAAAGCGCCACTATTCCTCATTCAAGCCGCACATCCGCATTTGCAGAAGAGTAAGGGCTCCGTACTTAACATCGGCTCGATTAATGCTTATGCAGGTGAATCCACGCTCCTTGCCTACAGCATGAGCAAGGGTGCGCTACAAACCATGACTCGAAACCTTGCGAATGCACTGGGGGTTACTGGCGTTCGAATCAATTTGATTAATCCTGGCTGGATTCTCACCGAACGCGAGGATCGTGATCAAGTTGCACGCGGCCTTGAAGTAGGTTGGCATCAGAACCTTGATCGGAATGCGATTCCTCTTGGTGCCATGTCGACGCCAGAGAATCTGGCACATGCAGCGATTTATTGGCTCAGCGATGAGTCTTATCCATTCACCGGCTCAGTAGTCGAATTGGAGCAGTTCTCGATTATCGGAAGAAACCCGGAGAAGTTATAGATGCCAAAAATTGCAGCTTTCCCCAAGGGATTCATCAAGCAATTAGTCTCTGGCGAGATGAGTATCTATCAGTGGATCGACCTTGCCACTGAATTACAGATTGATGGGCTCGAGTTCTACAACGATTTTGCAGATGTGAAAGAGCCATCGAATTGGCCCAAGATCAGGGCGGCAGTTGAAGCTACTGGCATGGTCATCCCCATGATGTGCGCTTCGCCCGATTTCACGATCCCAGAACCTGAGGGGCGGGCGCGTGAGGTAGCAAAAGAGATTGCTTCTATTCGAATGAGCGCTGAACTCGGCGCGAAATATTGTCGAGTCCTCTCTGGTCAACGACGGAAGACCATCACCCGGGAAGAGGGTTTGGGATATGTCGTGGAATCTATTGAGGCGTGTTTGCCTGAAGCAGAACGCTTAGGAATCACTTTGATACTTGAGAATCATTACAAGGATGATTTCTGGACTGAGCCGGAGTTTGCACAAATGATGGATGTATTCGTCGAATTGGTGGAGCGAATCGATTCACCGTGGTTCGGCGTCAATTTCGACCCGAGCAATGCGATTGCTGCCGGGGAAGAACCGCTTGAGCTATTAGAGAAAGTGAAGCATCGGGTAGTGACGATGCATGCAAGTGATCGATATTTGGCTAATGGCACTATCGAAGACCTACGACGCGAAGAGGGTGGGAGCGCTGGATATGTCTCATTCTTTAAGCATGGCGTGATCGGTAAGGGCCTTAATGACTACGACGCCATTTTCTCGACCCTTAAGGACGTCGGTTTTGATGGCTGGATTAGCATCGAGGATGGCGTGGATGGCATGGAGCAGATGCATGAGAGCGCTGATTTCCTCAAGCGGAAAGTAAAGGAGCACTGGGGCTAGAGCTATCCTTTAGCAATGGGGTCTTTAGCTTTCACGCTCGACTTGATCGCGACCTTTGCCTTTGCTGTCGTAGGTGCGCGAATTGCCATCAATCGAAAGATGGATTACGCGGGCATTATTTTGATTGCCTTGGTTGCCTCGCTGACGGGTGGAACCCTACGAAACCTCTTTCTAGGAATCGCGCCATCATGGCTCGAAAACTATCAATATTTCCTTGTGATCATTGCGGCTGTTCTCTTTGCAGTAATAGCGCCAGCGAAGAAACCTATTGGCACCTTCATCATCTCTATTGATTCTTTCGGATTGGCAGTTGCAGTTGTCTCGGGGACTCAATTTGCCCTCGAGAAAAACGCTCCCTTTTATTCGGCAGCGCTGCTCGGAATTACTACCGCAGTTGCTGGAGGGTTATTACGCGATGTCCTCTGCCAAGTCGAACCGATTCTGCTGCACCGGGAAACTATCGGAACATCCTCAGTCTTAGGAGCGCTGACCTACCTCGGGCTGGATGCGCTCGCATTATCAAATGATATTTCGGCAATTGCTGCCGGAGTGGTCGTCATCGCTGTCCGAGCGCTCTCCATCAAATTCAATATCAATCTTCCACGAGCGAAGTAGCCTTACCCTCGTAAAAACTACTTCTTCTCAGTGATTCGAGTGTTGATCCGGTACTTGTTGATGTAATCCCGATCGAGTTCCCAACCAAGACCAGGGCGATCATTGAGTTGGAAATAACCATCATTCAATCGCGGACGATTGGCGATGATGTTGTGCCAAATTGGATCACGATCTGGATGGAAGTACTCGAGGTATGTTCCGTGAGGAATCGAGGCGAGCAAATGCGAGGCAACTTGCGGCTCCTCGTGGTGAGCCATTCGTACATCGTAAACAGTGGCCATACCCGCGACTTTTCGCCACTCTGTTGGGCCACCAGACCATGATGAGTCGAAATTGCAGAAATCAATCGAGCCGGTCTCCATCAAATCGCGACAACCAGCAGCAGAGAACTCGCTCTGTCCTGCGCACACCGGCACTCCGCCAGCAAAGCGCACATCACGCATCGCTCGACGATCGTTCTGCCATTGGCAGGGCTCTTCGAACCAGAGGAGATTATCGTCTGCAACGAGGTGCGAGAATTTGATGGCATCTGCAGTCGAGTAGCCCTGATTCGCATCGACAGCGATTCGGAATTTCTCGCCACCGACTTTGCGCGCCTCTTTAAATCGCTTGGCATCCTCTTCAGGCGTGAGGCCACCGATTTTAAATTTCATTCCAGCAAATTCCTCTTTGAGCAGATACTCCACCTCTTCTTTGATGGTGAGGTTGCTGCCGTAATAACCACCGATAGTGATCACGGGAATGGCGGAGCGATAGCCGCCCCATAGCTTCCAGAGCGGAACATTTAATGAACGTCCGAAGAGGTCCCAGAGCGTGACATCGAGCGAGGCGCAAGCAACGAGGCCAAGGCGACGATCGCGCAAGATGTCCCAGGTAGCTGGGCGAGCTAACTCCCAACATTTTTCAATCGCAGAGCCATCTTGTCCAAGGAGCGCGGGAGCGATCTCATCGTGAATGATGCCATCAATCTCCGCGAGCCCAGCATCTTCATCACCCGCATAAGCCTCACCAATCAACCCACTAGCGGTATGTACTCGGGTGATGATGGTGGAACGGTGCGTCATCTTGTAATGGCTACCTTTATAGGTACGTGCCAGTGGAACGCGAACTTGTTCAGTCTCGATTGCGGTGATTGTTAGATCCATGGTCGTTAGAAATTCCCTCTCGTCTTTTCCAGAAATTTGAGTTAGATTCTGGTAACGATTCCATCGAGGAACCTATAGAGATACGCGAGCAGTGTCAAGGGGTGAGCGGTACGTGGAAGGTCCAGTAACAATTCGAGATGTCGCTGCGCGTGCAGGGGTAGCGCTCTCGAGCGTCAGTCGAGTTCTCTCCGGACACCCTGATGTATCAGCGAGTATGCGTGCCAAGGTCGAAGCCGCTGCTGCAGAACTGGGATACGAACCTGATCTCCTTGCACAATCACTTCGTAGTGGCGCCACTCGCACCATCGGCTTCATCATCCGAGATATCGCTAATCCACTCTTTGCAGTCGTCGCCCGCGCCTGTGAACAAGAGCTGCGCCGAAATGGATATTCGTTGATTCTGATGAACTCCGACGGAAGCGTCGAAACTGAATCGAAGAATTTTGCGCTCCTACGACGCCGACGAGTAGATGGCGTCATTGCTTCACTCGTTGCCGAAGACTCACCATATGTAAAGAAGACCATCCTCTCCCTGCGCGCTCCGCTGGTGCTCCTAGATCGGGATGTAAAGGGGCTCAATGCAAGCGCGGTAATCACTGACCATGCGATTGGTGTCAAGGCTGCAACAAAGCATCTACTTAACAACGGACATCGCGAGATTGCTTTCATTTCTGGAGCGGCAAATGTGTATACGACACGTAACCGAATCAAAGGATTTAGTGAGGCTTTTGCTGAAGCCGGCGTTGCGCTTCCAGAGAAGTTGATTGCGCTCGGGGGTTTTGATGCGGAATATGCATTGATCCATGCCAGACACTTTTTACTCAAGAATCCTCGACCTACGGCTTTCGTAGCTGGTGGGATCGGATCTACTGCGGGAGTGGTTCGAGCCTTCAACGAGATGAATCTGAAGATTGGTAAGGATGTTGCGCTCGTTGCCCTCGATGAATGGCCACTCTTCGATGTCTTTGCGACTGAGGTCTCGTCGGTCTATCGAGATCCAGAGGCGATTGGTAGCGAAGCAGCCCATCTGATTCTCGAAGTGCTCAATGGAAACGAGCCACGTGAGTCTGTCATCGATACGAAGTTCACGGCTCGGGCAAGTAGCCAAGGAGTGATCTAAATGTCGGAACAAGTTGAATTAGCAGAGCGCTTGACTTTAGAACTGTGCGACTTTGAAACTCTTGATAAATCCCCTGAAATCCTCGAGCGCTTAGAAGTCTTACTGGCAGATTTTCTGATCTGTGTCGTAAGCGCTAACCGAATAAGTAAAAATAAATCGCTCTTGAAGCGAGATGGCGCGATTGGACTTGCCGCTTTTCTAGCGAGCCAATCCGCATATGAAGATAAGGATGACCTTGATTGGTCGGCGGTTAATCATCCAGGTTCGGTGGTGTTCGGATCCGCTCTCGCAACGACCTTTACATTTCCCGAAGTACGGAAGAATTTCCTTCGTTCTGCGCTGGCAGGTATGCGCGCTAGCGCCTCAGTGGCACATTTCTTTGGCCCTGGACATCGCAAGCGTTGGCACATCACAGCCACTGCCGGCACCTTTGGCGCAGTGAGCGCTGCGTCAGCGGCATTGGGATTTGATCAGGCTAGAGCCAAACAGGCCTTCCACTTAGCTGGAACGAATATGGGCGGGATTGGAGAAGTATCTCGAGAACTTCAGGGCACGCCTAGATTTAATCGGGCCGCGGCAGCAGCCCTTGGCGTGACATCAACGTTGGCCGCTTCTGAAGCTGTGCCAGCGATCGTAAATCTTTGGAGAGGCGATCGGGGATTAATTGAAGTCTTTGATCTTGCAGCAGTGGTTACCGAAAATCGCTTAATCAAGGATGGCATCGCCACGGTACGGGTTCGTACCTTTCCAGCAACAGGGTTTATTCAAAGCGCGCTGCTAGGAGTCTCCCGCTTGGCACAGAGCAATTGCGCCCCAGATGAAGAGTTAGAAGAATTGGTAGTCACTGTCAACAGCGGGGTTTTCCCGATTCTCAATGACCCTGCGAGGGATCGATGGTGGAATTTACAGTGGAATTGCGCAGCTGCTTGGGCATCGAAAGATCCGATGAATCTGACACCGGCTCCACATGTTGAGCCACTTGTTCAGGCAAGAGGTGGAGATGTTCCGTTGGGTAGCGCGCACATAACTGGGAAGACGAGCGCGGGTGCCTTTGAATTACTAGTTGATAAAGCTCCGGGATTAGAGCTCTTTGATGCCCAAGAAATTTTATGGCGTAATGAAAAATGGCGAAGTATGGTCGGAGAGGATTGGCAAACTTTGGTTGAAATCGCTAAGGCATTAGTCAAAGAACATTCGACCGATGAAACATGGCATCAGCTAGATCGATTTCTGCGAGGGGAGTAGTCGTGTTACATCCAAAGATCAAAGAGTTCCAGGATATGTTGGCTAAGAATCCAACGAAACCACAATGGGAGTCGACTCCGGCCGAGGTGCGAGCAGGCGCGAGTTCAAAATGGAAGCCCGAGTATCTCGGGGTTGCCGATCCTGTTGCCAAAGTGGAGTATCGCTACATCTCCGGACCGACCGCGGAGCTGCCAATGAAGATCTATACCCCAGAAGGCATCGGACCTTTTCCAGCGGTCGTCTTCTTTCATGGTGGAGGTTGGGTTGCGGGAAATATCGAACTCAATGCCGTTCAACATCAACAAATCGCACATGATGCTCGCGCGGTTGTCGTTGCAGTCAATTATCAAAAGGCGCCTGAGCATAAGTTCCCGATTCCATTTGATGATTGCTATGCCACTTTAGAGTGGGTGCACGCAAATGCTGCCGAGCTCAATATCAACGTCGAGGAGATCGGAGTTGCTGGTGATAGCGCCGGTGGCAATCTTGCGGCTGCAGTCGCGCTCAAGGCGAGAGATGTAAAGGGTCCTCAAATCGCATTTCAAATCCTCTTCTATCCAGCAGTTGACTACAAATTCGATTATCCATCGATGATTGATAACGCAACTGGTTATTCACTTACCACCCAGGGCATGAAGTGGTATTGGGATCAGTACATGGCGACCGATGCCGATCTAGCTAATCCTTATTTTCGCCCGATGGCAGAAGTTAACCTCAAAGGCCTGCCACCAACATTCACGCTCACTGCAGAGCTTGACCCTCTTCGCGATGAGGGTGAGATCTTTGCAAAGAGATTAGAAGAGGCTGGGGTACGTAGCGTACTGAAAAGATATGACTCGCTCATTCATGGATTTGGTCTAATGCAGGGATTTCTTCCTGAGGCGAGAGTCGCCATCAGGGATATCGCGGAGAATATCCGCGAATTCATCAATCCGAGGGTGTCATGACACACATAACAGGCTTTTTCCATGGCGGCATCACAGTAAAAGATATGGAAGCATCTCTTAAGTTTTATCGAGATGGATTACAGCTCGAGGTCGAATTTGATGTGATTAATAGCGCTGATTATCTGAGAACAGTCGTCGCAATGCCATTCTCTGAAATTAGAATCGTCTACTTGCGAATCCCAAACTCAGGATTCGTCGAGCTCCTTGAATATCGGGGTGTGGAGCGACATTCTGCATCTGCACGACCTGCAGATTTTGGTGGTGGCCATCTCTGTTTGTATGTCGATGACATTGAAGCTATTTCCGCCAGGATGCAGAGATTAGGTTATTCCTCAAGAAGCGAAAAGCCAGTAGATATCGTTGCCGGACCGAATATTGGCGCAAAGGTCATCTACATGATCGATCCTGATGGATATTTCATCGAACTCTTCCAGAAACCAATCAAGAGCTAACGAATCAAAACATCACGCTTCCGCCATCTTGGCTGAGCGCTTGACCTGTGATGTATTTAGCCTCGTCGGTAATGAGAAAGTGGACTAGAGCCGCAATCTCCGATGGCGCTGCCGCTCGTTTCATCGGAATGCTCTCTAATCGGTTCGCCTCCATTTCCGCGTATGGAGTTCCTCGTAATTCAGATAACCGATGAAGTACATGTTCCTGCATGGGGGTGTTGGTAATCCCTGGCAGAACTGCATTCACATTGATGTTGCGCGGCGCTAGAACATGTGCCCACGAACGAGTCATTGCAAGGAGCGCTGTTTTCGACGAGGCATAGATTGCGGTTTCAGGGGTGACAGTTAATCGAGCTGAAACTGAAGAGAGGTTGACGATAGCGCCACCATCATTCATCGATTCGCTTAACTTACTCATTAGGTACCAGGGGGCTTCGACGTTGACCGCGTAGATATCTCGAATATCTTGGGTAGTGAACTCTCTGATTTTCTTCAATCGGATGAGCGCTGCCCCATTGACTAGTGCATGTGCACCAGTTGCAACTTCGACGACTTTTGCTCGCCCCTCATCATTTGAAAGATCAACGGAGAGGTGTTCGATGCCGTCAATCGATTTCAAATCGCGCTCGTTAAGGTCTACTCCGATAACGCGCATGCCCTCATCGCGAAATCGTTCGGCCACAGCACGGCATATCCCACTGGATGCACCAGTAACCACTGCTACTTTTCCATGTAAAGACATCGTCGTTTAGCTCATCTCATTTCGAGCGAAAGCAATCGCTTGTTTTGCCACATCAATCTCATCGAGCCCAGTATTGAGATTTGATAGTTCGATGACAATAGGATCGGAAAAGTTTCGCGCTCGCAGAATAGCCAGACACTCGTCGGCATGCGTGTCGCCTTGCCCGTAGTAGACAGTAGGCCACCACCCAGTAGGGGCTTCATGACCTGGCAAGCAGAGCGTCTCTTTCAGTTGAATCATGAAGACCTTGGAGAGATCAAGGCTTCGAAGTAACTCCAATTGGTCATCGCCAACCCTGCGGGCATTCCCGGTATCGAGACATAGGCCGAGCGCGGGAACGCCGATGGATTCAATGAGCTCTACCAGGCGGAGAACTGGAAAATCTGCGTGATTTTCTATCGATAGTCGTATTCCTAATTCCTCCGCCTTCAATGCAGCTTCAGTAATCAGGGGAGTGAGAACTGCAAAACGTTCGATTATCGAGTCGGTAAAATTCTTCTGATTTCCGAGCACAATCCGCATCTGGGTTGCACCAACGCGCGCGGCTAGGTCTAGATAGCGGAGAACACTTTGGTGCGCGCCAAGATTTTTTCCACCGTTATATCCATTGGGGTGCCCCCACGTGAAAACCACTTCTCGTTCGGCATCAACCGCTCGCCATCGAGCGATTTCTGCCATCACCTCTTCATCATCAGGCATATATGAGGTTTGAATAGATGCAAGATTTACCGCTTCTGCACTGCAGAAATCGAGAAAATCACGGAGAGTCCATTTGGTAACTGGCAGAGTCTCCCACGCGGTAGTTTCGCCGTAGAAGCGATGAAAGCTGTAGCTATCCAAACCTAACTTCATCGAGAGAGCCAACCGCCATCTACGGGAAGTATCACTCCGTGTAAATAATCTGAGGCGCTCGATGCGAGAAAGAGAGCGGGACCAACAAGATCTGCCGGCTCTCCCCATCGACCGCTCGTAAGTCGAGCTAATACTTGATCGTGTCGTACCGGATCGGTCCAAATGTGTTTATTCAATTTGGTCTTGATATATCCGGGCGCAATTGCGTTGACATTGACGCCGTGTGGCGCCCATTCATTTGAAAGGGCTTTTGTTAACTGGCCAACGCCACCTTTTGCCGCAGCATATCCAGAGGCATTCAACCCTCCTTGGAAAGTGAGCATCGAGGCGATGTTGATGATTTTCCCATTTTTACGTTCGAGCATTTGTGGTGCTACGGCTTGTGCCAATCGGAAAGTGGCAGTGAGATTTACCTGTAGTTGTTCATGCCAAGTATCAAGGGTCATATCCTTTGCTGGCCCGGGAAAGACATTTCCATGAGCTTGAATCAGAATGTCGATTCCACCAAGTATTCGATCTGCTTCGGCTATGAAATCCGTGATCGATTGATCAGACATGAGATCTGCCTCGATGAATGTAATCTTCGAAGTGCCCGAATACTTCTCGGTTGTCTGTGTAAGCGAATCGCGATTTCGCGCGCTTACGACGATGTGGGCGCCTGCCTCGAGGAAGCCATCGACCAATCCCGCTCCGATGCCGCCCGTGCCACCGGTTATGACCACTCGTTTTCCAGAAATATCGAAGAAGTTCTTACGCTGACTCATCTAGTGCTCCATCTCTCAAGGGTTGAGTATTGCCTAGCGCCTGCCTAATATCTACATTCGTACCATCGAGGATGTTGGGCTTGAGCGAACTAGGAGAGAAAATGACGTGGCGAAATGATGCCGGACTAGTAGGTAACGTCGCAGTTGTTACAGGTGCCGCTGGAGGCATTGGTAGCGCGGTAGCTCGCGGTTTCGCCGAAGCAGGGTCAAAAGTTTTCTTGGTTGATATTCCCAGTGCAGCGCTGGCACAGACGCTACAAACCCTTGCTGGCAGTGGTCACCAGATTTTCCCGTGCGACCTCTCCGACCTCTCTGGCCATGCAGCGCTCTTTGATAAGGCAGCTGAGTTGGGCAAGGTTGTCTCGTTGGCACACTGCGCTGCGGTACTTCGCCGGCGAACCACAGTCGATGATGTCACTGAAGAAGATTGGGATCTCCAGATAGATGTCAATATGAAGGCGACATTCTTTCTCAATCGCTCAGCCCGGGATCACTTTAAGAAGAATGGCACCAAGGGTTCGATTATCAATTTCTCGTCGCAAGGTTGGTGGACTGGCGGCTTTGGCGGATCTGTCGTCTATGCCGGAAGTAAAGGCGGCGTCGTGTCGATGACGAAAGGTCTCGCTCGCTCCTTCGCTCCTGATGGAGTGCGGGTTAACTCCGTGGCACCAGGTGGAGTCGATACGTTGATGATGACCGGCAATCAAACACCAGAGGCGCTCGCCTCATTCGTCAGCATGATCCCGATGGGGCGCCTAGCTGCTCCTGAGGAGATGGTTGGTCCCGTTCTTTTCTTAGCATCTGAGGCATCAAGTTACGTCACCGGGACAGTCATCAACGTCTCCGGCGGCCAACTTATGTACTGATCGCCGCTCTTGTGAATTAAACAGTCAAACTCAGCGCTGCGATTCCAACCGCAGTCAAGATTGCACTGATTATTACTGCGCGATCCGGGCGTTTTCGGTATGCAACTGTCTCGATCAAAATGACAGTGATGGGAATGGTCGCGAGAAAAGTCTGTACGACAAGCGGACTGCCCTTTTGAATAGCAGTAATCGAAGTCATCCAGCCAATGGCCATGAAGAAAGAGCGTCGAACGAGCTCGAAGAAGTCACGGAATTTCAAGCCAATAGGTGGAAAGAGAATCACGAATGCGAGTCCAGCGATAACCTGTCGAGCGATAAATGTCTCGGGCATTCCTACGCCTTCATTAGCTAGCAATTTGGCGATGATTGTCACGGCGCCATTTCCGAGCGCTGCGATGACCATGAATAGGATGGTTTTGGAAGAGTTGATACCCGTAATTGAGTTTCGTAGTGGATAGAGCGTGATTGCCATAAGGGAGAGAACTAGAGCAACTTGAACCAATGAGATTGAGGTACTCAAAAATAGTGGTGAGAGGAGCAGTACTACCGCTGGCGCCATCGCTGGCGCGACCGAACTGACCGATGCCGTGCTCTTAGCAACCATGGAGAAAAGGATGTATGCCACAACGCCACTGGAGAGCGCAGCAATCAGATGAAGATATGGAACCGGGCCAGTTATAAGTTTCCACGAAGGTCCAGTCCCTAGAAAAGGAATTGCAAAGAGCCCATTGAGCAGGAAGAGCGGCCCAATTGCCTTGAAAATGGAAATTCTGAGCGTCACACCTTTGGTGAAGAAGGTGCCAAATGCGAAAGCTAAAGCGGCAGACGAAGCGTAAAGGATGAACACTGGGTTATTTCCTTTTCTTCCACTTGCAGATACTCTGACTTTACACCCATATGCAACCACCCTTTACGAGGAGTAGAGACATACATGGCAAGTGATCAGAGTGGCAAAGCTCAATTCCTAATTGGTGACTATTTTGTCGATCCCTATCCGGTATACCGCAAGCTCCATGAAGAATCTCCCATCTTCTGGAGTGAAATTGCCCGTGCGTGGATTGTCACTCCCTTTGATGAAGTTGAAAAAGGCCTCGATGGTGATGATGTCTTCAATCAAAGCGAGCGGATGACCAAGGCCTCCTCTCATCTCTCGCCAGATCAACTCTCCGAGTTACCGCATATCTTGACTAATTTGAGTAACTGGATTGTCTTTAAGGATCCACCCGCGCATACCCGACTACGACGGTTGATCAGCAAATCCTTTACACCGCGGAGTATCGCGACTTTTGAGCCAAAGATCGAGGAAATAGTCAGTACGTTGCTCGATCAGGCGATGTCCAAGGATGTCTTCAATTTAGTTGATGATTTCTCCTTCCAATTACCGGCAATCGTCATCTGTGAACTTTTGGGAATCCCACTGGAGAAGCAGTGGGATTTGAAGAGATGGTCTGATGGCGTTGCCGGGTTCACTGCATCAGCGCGCATCACGACCGAACAGGCGACTCATGCTGAAAATGTCGCTCGGGAAGCAGAAGAGTATTTGATGGGGCTCTTCGTCGAATTACGAAAGAACCCCAATGATGGCTTGCTCAGCAAAATCCTTAACGCGCCGAAAGATGACAGTGGAGATGCGCTCACTGATAAAGAGATTGTAGGGCTAACCATCCAACTCTTCTTTGCTGGATTTGAGACCACCGAGGGGCTTATCGGGAATATGGTTTTGGCGATGATGAATAATCCGGAACAGGAAGCGCTGCTCCGCGCAAATTTTGATCTTATTCCGGCTGCCGTCGAAGAGACACTTCGCTACGACTCCTCCATTCAGAAGCAGAGTCGGGTGGCATCTGTCGATCTTGAGATATTAGGGGAGCAAGTCAAAAAGGGTGACTACGTGCACTTCATGATTGGTGCAGCCAATCGTGATCCTCGTAAATTTAGTAATCCTGACACCTTCGATATTGCGCGCAAGGATGCCGCGAATGTCAGCTTTGGGCATGGTATTCACTTCTGCATCGGTGCGCCTCTGGCGAGGCTTGAAGCAAAGATTGCTCTGCGCCAGCTTCTTGAGAGATTGCCTTCGTTTGTTCTTCACGAACCAAAGCCGACATTTCCAGAATTACTCGCGGTTCGGAAACCACTTCAACTGTGGTTATCAAGTTGAGTTGTTTTTGAGAAATAAGTTCATTTAGGAGCAGTTTGTTCTCGTCGCTGAGCTTTCGAAACTATCGACGGATTTTTCTCTATAGCTGTCTCAATTCTGGTGCTGGCTGGGCTAGCACATTAGCCATTGAATGGCTTGTCTTGGATCTAACCGGAAGTGCAGTCGCCCTTGGCGCAATGGTGGGTATTCAAATCACTCCGGTGATTTTTCTCTCGCTTATTGGGGGTAGCTTTGCCGACAAGTTCAGCGAGAAACGAGTCTTGCTCGTTACCTCCTCGCTACTTATCTTGATTTATATTGCGATGTTCTTCACCTACAAGAATGGTTTACTCAATTTTGGTTTACTCGGCGTTCTTGCCTTCACGCTCACCACTGTTTGGGCAGTTCAAGGTCCAGTTTTTACCGCGCTTTCCATCAAAGTCGTACCTGAGGAACGGGTGGCTAATGCAATCAGCCTAAACTCGGTCACTTTCAATATCGGGCGGCTCTTTGGCCCCGTCGCAGCTGGTTTTCTTATTGCCATCTTCGATACCGGTACTCCTTTTATCTATCTGGCTGTCCTATACCTCCTCATTATTGCGATTTTGCTCCAGGTGAAGATGAGCGAACTTCATCAGAGAAGTAGCGCAGCTGCCTCAGGTAATTTGCGCGAGGCCTTTGCATTCCTCAACAAGAACCGGAAGCTATATCTGCCAATGGCGCTCACTGGTGTGTTTATCGGTTTGGGTATGAACTTTTCCTTTATCTCATCGCTAATGGTCCGCAAAGTATTCGAAGAGGATTCGAGACATCTTGGTTTCGTCGGAGTCTTACTTGCGATTGGTGGCATCATTGGGGCTGGATATGCCGCTCGTATGTCGGTGTCTGGGCATCGACCAAGCTTTACAACATTGACCCGGAGTGGAATCGCTCTCGGATTCTTCTGGTTGGCGACTGCTTTTTCGCCAAATTTTTGGACGTTTGCAGGTATCGCGCTTTTGGTGAACCTATTTCACCTCATGGTAATGGCGACAGCGAACGGAATGATCGCGGCTCATTCGCCAGTGGATTTACAGGGACGGGTCTACGGAATTTATCTTTTTATTTTTCACATTGGATTTGGAATCGGTGGGCCGCTGATTGGCCTGCTCGCAGAAGTGACTTCTATCAGGTTTATGGTGGGCTTAGGAGGAGCGATAGTGCTCCTCCTAAGCCTGGCCTTCGTAACTCTGCCAAAGAAAGTTACCTTGGCAATTAGTTAGAACTTGTAAAGGCGTTTTGCATTCTTGTTGAGGATCTTTTTCTGTTCGGAAGTAGAGAGTTTCTCGATGTATTCACGGTAGAGCCCCATGATGACATCGTAAGAGCTGAACAATCGATCAACGGGCCAGTTTGAACCGATAACGCACCGATCTGCTCCGAATGCCTTGAGGCAGGTTTCTACCCATGGCTTCAAAGATTTTTTAGTGAAATTTGGATCAGTCATCGCGACGCCCGAGATTTTCATCGTTACATTCTCTGCTTTTGCGAGATCTTTTACAGCTTTCTTCCAATTTTCGAAATATGCATCTGTCCTCTTTCGTGGGAAACCAATGTGCTCAAGGACGATGGGTAGGTCAGGGTGTCGGTCTGCCAACTTGCGGGCCTCGCCCATGTTCTGCCATTCACAATCCAAATCAAAGACAATCTGCTTCTTCGCCATCCACTTCAGTGAGGCTTCATATGCTGGATTGATTTCCTTTGCAGCCAACATGGGCTCTGCTTTGAAATCACGAATGCCAACGAACAATTTTGATTTTGCGTGCTCTTCTAATTGAGAGATTGCATTAGCTGCGCCCAAGTCACAATCGGCCACGATTCGAATCGGGATCGGAGACTTCTTATTCATCTCAGTAAGCCATACAGTTTCGGTGACTGGATTTGGCGACCCGATTGCAGCCTGAACGTGCACGACGCCCTCAACCCCTGAGAATCGGGATTCGGCATGGAAATTCTCGACGACATACTGTGGCGCTTTGATCGGATTGATGTTGCCCAAAATTGGATGGATGAAGTCTCGATCAAGCCAGACCCATTTGAGTTCGGGATGGCTGAAATCATAAAAATGTGCGTGCGTATCGATGATGGGAATCTGTTTTGACATTGACCTGCCCTTTCGTGCTTGGTTTGTAGCGCTCTGGAAACCGTCGGGGTTTCTGGAAATCGAGTACTTGCTTCGACTTCAGGTTCGCCCTAAGTTACTGCCAAATACTTCCAAGGAGAAGCCCCCATGAAGATTGTCAAAGTCGAGCCAATTCCGGTTGCCTACCCAGAGCCAAATGACTTCAATGCTGAGCGTTATCTCTGCCTCGTGAAGATCACCACCGATGATGGGTTGGTCGGCTGGGGTGAATCCATCACCCAATTCAAAGAGGCGAACGCTCCAGTTGCTGCGCTGATTGCTGGTCTTGCTGAGGATTACCTGATTGGCAAGGATCCCATCAATAACACCGCTATCTGGCGTTCATTAAAGGAGCGCGCATGGTGGTACGGCTACCGAGGTGGAATCGCTTCATATGCCATCTCCGCAATTGATATCGCGCTCTGGGATCTCAAGGGAAAAGCTTTGAATACCAGCGTCCTCGAGCTACTTGGTGGACCAGTTCACGACCGACTTCCTGCAATCGCGTCAGGACATGCCCATGATTCGGATATCAAGAAGATGGCTGAAGAGGCAAAAACGTGGATGGATCAGGGATTACAGGGAATGAAAGTCGGCTTCGGTAAGCGTGGCCATGCACATCTTGGTTATGAGCATGATCGCGATGTCGAATATGTGAAGACGATGCGCGAGACCCTCGGTGAAGACAAGATGATCATGATCGACTTGGGATACGCGATCAAGTGGGACGTTGCCACTGCAGTAAAGCGGGTGCAGGCATTCGATGATTACAACATCGATTGGATTGAAGAGCCACTAGGTGCATGGGATCCACAAGGCTATGCCGATTTGCGTGCGAAGACTAAGACTTTGATTGCTTACGGTGAACGTGAGTGGCAAGTCGCAGGCTTTGAAGAGATCTTAAAGACGGGAACATGCGATGTATTTGGAATCGATCCTGGTCGCGCGGAGGGCATCACTGGTTTCAAGAAGGCAGCTGATCGCGTAGAAGCCTATAAGCGAACGGCAAATGCGCATGCCTGGTCTTCAGCGATCATCTCGGCAGCGAGCCTTGCGGTTTCGTTTAGTAGCGCAGCCTTCCGACTCTTCGAGTTCAAGCCACTGCGAAATCCGATGCAACATGATCTCGTTAAAGAGCCATTCGGTCACTCGGAAGGATGGGTATACCCACCTTTAGGGAAACCAGGACTTGGTATCGAGATCATCGACGAGGTAATCGACAAGTACCGACAGAAATTCTAAATAATCAATCAGTGTGTCTATGTGGAGCGGCCTTCCGAATGGGAGGCCGTTTTCCATTGAATCGAAGTGGCAGTCCAGGAATTCGTCGAACTTTGCTCTCCGAATCAGGGTAGTCAAGCAAGAGGTCAATCGCCTCTGCTTGTACATCGTGATGAAGTTCTTCAGGGAGCGCGACGCGATCGGCAGGTACGCCATTTCGTCCCAGCAACTCTGCCCAATATTGCGCATCATGAGCAGCAAGAGCCATTTCGATCTCAACCTTAAGTGAACTGGCATTTCGAACTCGATCGACATTGGCTGCATACGCCGGATTGGTAATCAAGTCATCTCGTCCAATTAGCGTGCAAAGTTTTGCGAAGATGTTGTTATTGCCGACTCCAACACAGAGTGTTCCCGATGCGGTGTCAAAGATTCCGTATGGCGCGAATGCCGGATGGCCACTGCCAGAGCGAACCGAAGGTGCGTTGGTGAGTTGCTCTGCAGAGAGGTGATAGCTCACCCACGTAGCGCCAGTTTCGTAGAGAGAGGTCTCTACGAGTTTTCCGCGCCCGGTGTTGTTACGTTCGAGGAGCGCAGCAAGAACACCGATTGCTAGCCACATGCCACTGCCGACATCGAGAACGGAGACGCCGGCGCGAACGGGATTTCCTTCAGGCTCACCAGTGACATGCATGATTCCGGTGCGCGCTTGGACAGTAGCGTCATATCCAGGAGCTGCCGCATCAGGTCCAGTACTTCCGTATGACGAGAGGTTTCCAAAGATCAGTTGCGGATACCGTGCCATCACCGTCGCAGAATCTAGTTCGAGCGCTCGAAGGCGATCGGGGAGAAAGTTAGTGAGGAAGACATCGCTATGCTCGAGTAAATCGTGCAGACGCGACTTTCCAATCGTGCTCTTAAGATCGAGCGCTTCGACATCTTTATTTCGATTGACGATATGGAAGTATGCAGAGCGGTCACCATCGACAGGTGACATCGAGCGAGATGGATCGCCGGCAGGGGTCTCGATTTTTAGGACATCGGCGCCGAGGTCGGCCAAGACGGCGCCACCAAATGGACCGGCGATGTTCGATGTCGCATCGAGCACGCGGATTCCCGCTAGCGGCAGCGCTGGTGATGAATCCGACATGGCCACTCCTTGACGGGGTTGGTCGTGGGTCAATACCCTAGCAAACGATTCCAGCCCGCTCCCGTTGGGCTCTGGAAGGCGAAAGCTGGAGGCTCTGACAATGGCAGCAATGCAGTTTCGACAGGCGATTGTGAACGCGCTCGCCGATGAGATGCGTACTGATCCCACGGTGATGCTCTTTGGCGAAGATGTCGCCGAAGCAGAAGGGCCCTTTAAAACTTCAGAGGGTTTACTCGCCGAGTTTGGTCCGGTGCGTGTTCGCGATACGCCGATTTCAGAGATGGGCTTCACTGGCGCCGCCGTTGGCGCGGCGATCCTTGGCGCTAAGCCGGTCGTTGAAATTATGTTCATCGAATTCTTAGGTGTGGCCCTCGATCAAGTAGTCACAGAGGCAGCGAAGATGCGCTACCTCTCCAATGGAAAACTCTCCGTTCCTATGGTGGTCCGAGCTTCCTGTGGATCGGGACTTGGATTTGGAAGCCAACATTCACAAACACTCGAGAATTGGTTCACTGCAACGCCAGGATTGAAATTGATCATGCTTAGCGATGCACAAGCAGCGTATTCACTCACTCGTGCAGCTATCCAAGATCCAGATCCGGTCGTGATTTTGGAACCACGGATTCTTTACGCGAAGCGCGGCGAGGTGGATAAGAATCTCAAAATCGAGATTGGTAAAGCTCGCGTGATGCGCGAAGGAAGCGAAATTACAATCGTCTCATCGGGTCAGATGGTAGATGTTTGCAAGAGCGCTATCGAAGAATCGGGAGTGAATGCCGAGTTGATTGATTTAGCAACGATCATTCCGTGGGATCGGCAGACTGTTCTTAAGTCAGTGAAGAAGACTGGTCGCCTTGTCGTCGTAGAAGAGGCGCCACTGAGCGGTGGTTGGGGCAGCGAAATCGTTGCTACCGTTGCATCGTCTCTCTTTGGCGAGTTAAAGGCGGCGCCATTCCGGATCACCTCTCCTGATATTCCGGTGCCGTATAGCGGACCACTTGAGACGCGATACATCCCGACTAAAGAAGATGTTGCTCGTCAACTTAAAGAGGTCATCGCAACCGGTAAGACTCCGAAAACCTGGTGGGAAATGGAGGGGTTGAAATAATGAGTCTTCAACTTGAACGACGTAAGGCTGTCCAAACCGATGAGGTTGCTGGTTATGAGCGGATGCTTGAAATTCGCGAATTCGAAAATCAGATCAATGGACTCTTCGCAGCAGGTTTGATTCGTGGCACAACCCATCTTTGCTTAGGCCAAGAGGCGCTTGATATCGCACTCGCGGCAGAGCTCCGTCCGACCGATACGGTGATGGCGACCTATCGTGGCCATGGCGTAGCGCTTGCTCTTGGCTTAACGCCAGAGTCGGTACTCGGCGAGATTATGGGTAAGACCATTGGTTGTTGCGGTGGAGTGGGCGGGTCGATGCACTTAGCCGACATGACCCTAGGTTTGCTCCCCACCTCTGCGATTGTGGGCGGTGGCATTCCGATTGCTGCCGGAGCTGGCCTGGCATATCAACTTCTTGGTCAAGATAACGTTGGCGTTGCTGTTTTCGGTGATGGTGCAACGAATATCGGCGCATTCCATGAGGGATTAAATCTCGCTGCGATTTGGAACTTGCCAGTGATTTTCGTCTGCGATAACAATGTCTATGGCGAGTACAGCCGTATCGATAAGACCACTCCCTTGGAAGATCTTCATGTGCGCGCCGAGAGTTACAAGATGGCGCACTATGCAGTCGATGGAATGGATGTCCTGGCTACTCGCAAGGGAATCAAGGAAGCGGTCGATCGTGCACGAAGTGGCGGTGGACCAACGCTAATCGAAGCTAAGACCTATCGATTTGCTGGCCATTCGCGCGCAGATAAGGCGCTCTATCGCCCTGAAGGCGAATTAGAGAAATGGATGGAACGCGATCCAATCAAATTAACTGAAGAGAATCTCACCAAGCGTGGTCTCTTGGATAGCGCCAAGATTGAGAAGATGCGGGCAGATATGGTGAAGACAATCGAAGGTGTTGTCGCAACCTGCCAAGCTGCGCCTGATCCAACAGTTGCCTCAATGTTTGAGAATGTATTTACCAAGTAACGACCAAATACACAGGGAGCTAGCTAGATGAAGATGACAATCAAGATGCCACGTGTCGGCGACACAGTTGATTCGGTGTACTTGGTCACTTGGCATAAGCAACCAGGAGATAGCGTCGCTGTAGGTGAATCGTTGATGGAGGTGGAGACCGACAAGGCTAATGTCGAAGTTCCATCCCCAGTTGCTGGCACAATCGTTGAATTGCTCTTCAAAGATGGTGACGAGATAAAAACTGGCGATCCCATCGCAACTTGCGAGAGTTAGGCAGCACCGATGGCAACGGTAGCGATTTATGGAGCTGGCCAGCTAGGAGCTACCGTCGCCGAGATTCTCACCAACGTTCCACACCATAAAGTTCTTGGGGTATTTGGGCGTAGCGCACGCGAAGAGGCCCTGACCAGTGGCGCCGATGTCGTCATCATCGCGACCACCACCAAATTCAAAGATGTCGCCGCTGACATCGAGTTGGCAGTGCAGAGTGGTTCCCATGTCTTGGTCTCATCAGAAGAGTGTGCTTATCCATGGGCGGTAGATCGGACGAGCGCTGATCATCTTGATGCGCTCGCAAAATCGAAAAAGGTCAGCATCGCCGGTACTGGCGTCAACCCAGGTCTGATTTTCGATTCGTTAGTACTCACTCTTTTAGGCGCAGCGCCTCGAGGATGCACCGTAGCGGTTCGCCGAACCGTGAATATCTCCGGTTTTGGTGCGACAGTTCTGCGCCGGTTAGGTATGGGTTTTACTCCTGAGGTTTTTGCTGAGCGGGTTCGACGAGAAGAGATACTTGGCCATGCTGGATTCCCCCAATCGATGACAGTAGTTGCAGATGCAATGGGATTGACTATCGACGCCATCGATAAAGAGTTACTCCCACTAATCACCTCTTACGAGATTGACCTTCCCGACCGCTTTCGAATAGCTGCAGGGGAGAGCGCAGGTGTTAACCAGACCTACACGGCGAAGGTAGGGGGCAAACCTTGGTTTACCTCGCACTTCTATGGTCATGTCGATCTTGCTGGAATTAATAAGAGCGCCATGGATGAGATTGAACTCTCCTTGGATGGAAAGGTCTTTCAAACAATTACGCTCAAACCAGGAATTGGTTCCCAAGTTGGCTCCAAGAATATGGTCGCAAATTCGATTCAACGGATTCTGGCAGCGCCAGATGGCTGGGTAACAGTTGCCCATATGGAACCTGCTTTCCCAGAGAGCCTGTAACGCATGAGCACCCAAGCACTCGGCGCTGGACTTCCCGGGAAGGTGGCATTAGTCACCGGAGCTTCTAGCGGCATCGGCCGCGCCACTGCGTTGATGTTTGCTCGCGAGGGAATGAGAGTCTGTGCCACTGCTCGCGATGAGGCAGGCTTAACAGAGTTAGCGCGAGAGATGCCACCGGGTGCACACATCTATCGCGCTCTCGATTTGCAAGATGTCAAAGGTTGCGAAGCGTTAGTCGCTGAGGTTGATACTCACTTTGGCGGAATTCACGTTTTAGCTCATATTGCCGCGTATCTCAAACGTAAAGATCTCTTCGATGTCACTGAAGCGGATTGGGACGAGCAATTAGATGTGAATCTACGTTCATCCTTCTTCCTCAACCGAGCAGTCGGGAAGACGATGATTGATCGGAAGATTTCTGGGAGCATCATCAATTACTCCTCATCATCATGGATCATCGGCCCGATGAAAGGTTCCGACTCTTACGTGGCATCAAAGGGCGGCGTGGTCTCGCTCGCTCGAGGATTTGCTCGACAATTTGGCCCATATGGCATCCGGGTAAATGTCATCGCGCCAGGGCAGATCAATACGCCGATGCAACATGTAGATAACGACCCCAAAATCGTCGCTGAGGCCGCTGCAGCATGCCCATTGCGTCGGATGGGTGAGCCAGAGGAGCTCGCTCGAGTGACCTTATTCCTCGCTTCAGACAATGCATCATTTATCAACGGCGCCACTATCAATGTCAGTGGCGGATTGTTGATGTATTAGTCGTTACTTACTTTTTCCGGCGAGAATTTTCTGCGGGTTCTTTTCAGTCAAGGTCTTAATCTGCTCATCAGATACTCCGGCAGCTTTGAGTTTAGGCAGGAAGTGGGTAATCAAATGAGCGTATCCATTGCCGCCATGAATGGCCAAACGTGAACGTGCAGCGATATCAGTGCTAATCAATATCTTTTCTAAATGTCCCTCGGCAATCAATGTTGCAATAGATTGCGCTCGTAATTCATCACTTTGCTTATCAAATTGGCCAACCGCGTCATAGGCAATCCACACGCCGCGCTTGAGAAGTTTTCGTGAGTAATTGAGATCTCGATTGGTATCGCAATGTCCAATAATGGTGATATCCAAATCGGCTCCGGCAACTTCGAGGATATTCAATTGATCAATCCCGATCTCCGTGAAGAGCGCGTGCGTACCTATTGGCGTGCCAGTCTCGCGTTGGGCGTGCGCAGCAGCTTCGAGAACTCGCTTTTCAGTCGGTTTAATCTCACGGTGGTGAGTGCCGAGCTCACCGATGAAACCTGCCTTGATCGAGGTTCCAGGCAGTCCTTCGGTGATATGGGTAACCAGACGCTTGGTGATATCGGCGGTGCTCATCGAGTGCAGCCATTCGGGGTAATACACATCCCAATAGAATCCCGTGCCGGCGATGATGTGTACGCCAGTTTTCTCCGAGATATATGCCAATTTCTCTGGTTCTGGATGAAGGCCGTAGATAGTCTGATCGACCAACGTGCCGCCCCCAGCTGCTTTGAAGAGTTCGACCTCTCGCACCATCGTCTCTGGCTCGAGCAAGACCATCTCTGCGCTTCGACGGATATCGTAGGTATCAACGATGAGATGTTCGTGGGGCAGCACTAAGCCCAATTGATCAACAGGTACTTGGCCAAGAACGGTATTTACAAGTTGAGCGCTAGACATTGATTTCCTAACTTTTGAGTTGGTTGAGTAGGGAAAGGCACTCGTCAATCAAGATTCGACTCGCCTCTGGCGCAAAGGGCGCGGGGTGGCCGTAGCCGCGCTGCGCCACCGTTGGTTCGTAGCCGCCCCATTGATACTCCTCGGGAGTAGAAACGTAGCCGAGGACGCCTTGGCAATACCCAGCGAAGAGAGTCGTTTCAAAAGGAGAACGTCGGCGAACTTCCGCGCCAATCTCGGTGAAAAGTTCGCCTGGCGTTCCAACAATTGCGCACTCGCCGAGGCGAGCAACCCAAATTTCGCCGGGAATCTCCTCGGGCAGTGGCGCAAGTGCAGCCATCTTGAGCATCTCGGTCAACCACAAGATGTGATAACGAATCGGGTTGAGCACGTCGCGCTGCGCGCCAGCCCGCTCTTTAGCAGCGTAATCATTCGAGCGTTCGAGCAACTCTCGCTCCATATCGCTAACCGTTAGCGAGGGATTTAATGGCAATTGGAGAATCTTTCGCTTTGATGCGATGGGTTGCGATGATTGTTGAACACGTGCCTTGCGGCGGTAGAGCGATATCGGCGTCACGGAACCGTATGCAATATGTTTGATATCAATCTCACGTGGATCTCTATCGGCAACTGCATGAACGGCCTCAAGCGCAAGCCGTTTACCAAAGGCAATTTCAGGGCCAGGGTGATCGTAGAAAGCTTCAAGCGGCAGGATATTTCCGGCAGCGCCTTGAAAGAAGATGCACGTGCCCCCGCGGAGAAGCTCCACCTGATTTCGAAGTGGACCAAGAAAGTCACTTCCTGCGTAGGCGACTTCGCCACCGAGAACTACCGGGTGGCAACCAAAACCAACAAGCGTTGCGATTGCGCTGCCATCGTGAGCATCGATTCGGATAGTGGGCACCTCTTCATCGATGAAATTCTCTTTATTCCATCCAAGAATCGTTCCCCCCTTTCCATCGCGCTCTCTTCGATTCACTGCGATTCCAGGGGCCACGCCAGTACCACCAGAGATTCGAGCGGGTTGCATTCGGGAGAGCGCTTTGACGCACGCGCTGGCGTAATCGAAGGGGATCTTCTCGAAGTATGCATGTTCGGCATCTGTAAGTTGGGCGAACTCACCATGGAGCTTCTCGCCCTCCTTACGCGGCCAAAGCCCGGCGTGGGTATGACTGGAATTCAAGAGGATATTCTCGTAAGGAATGCCGGTTGCGGCCACGATTGCCTTGCGAACGCGATCTGCGAAATAAGTATCTAAATTAGTGACATCTGCTGCGAGCACAGCGAGCGTGTAATCGCCATTTTGGATTACACAGGCGCGAACTTGGCATTGATCAATTGCGTCGCGGACAGCAAAAGCTCGGCGGACGAAACCTTGCGGATCAGAGGGGAGTGGGGGTTCGATGGAGACTACTGCAGCACCTGCACGAAGACCTGACATGTATTCCTCCTCTGCGATACCGTAGTATGCGTTCTACCGCATTGGCAACGATTTTTCGCGACATTTGAAGAGGTTTTGATGACAGTATCCCGAGCTCGCCGATCGGTATTCGCTGTGCCCGGTAGTAGCGAGAAAATGATTGGAAAAGCTCTGGAATTCCGGGTAGATCAGATTTTCTTAGATCTTGAAGATGCGGTAGCTCCCGAAGCAAAAGAATTGGCACGTCAATTGATAAGTTCGGCAGGGCAGAAGAAGTTCAAAGCGCCAATAGTGAGCCTTCGGATTAATTCCATCGAGAGCACCTGGTTTTCAGATGACATCGCGCTACTCAACTCTGGCATAGGCCGATGGGTGGATTCCATCGTTCTGCCCAAAGTGCGCCATGCAGCAGATGTACATCGGGTATCTGAATTACTTCAAGAAATTGAGCGATCATCCAATCGTGATGAAGGCGCAATCACGATTGATGCCCAAATCGAGAGCGCCGAGGGCTTGGTCAACTGTGAAGAGATTGCCCGCGCTCCTCGAGTCACCTCACTAAATTTCGGACCTGCTGATTTCATGGCTGATCTAGGGATGACTTCGGCAGAGGTCACCTCTAATGAATATGCGCTCATGAAGATTCTGGTTGCTGCGCGAGCTGCTGGAATCGCTGCAATAGATGGTCCAACTCTTGAAGTCCGTGATATCGCAAAATTCGAAAGTTCAGCCTCGATAGCTGCAGCTATGGGATTCGATGGAAAGTGGGTCTTGCACCCCGATCAGATCGATTCGTGTCACAAGATTTTTACCCCAACTCAAGATCGATTTGATGATGCCTCCTGTCTGCTCGAGGCATATGAATATTTCACTTCGACAGCTGGCGGCGCAAAGGGAGCGGCAATCTATCAAGGAGCGATGATCGACGAAGCCTCTCGAAAGATGGCCTTGGCAATCGTAAGTCGTGGCAGTGCGGCGGGATTGCACCCAACTAAGCATTTTCAGCTGTAATACAAGAAGCGATTACTAGTACCGCGAGGTTGTGAGTTCGCTCTTCTTCAGAGAAGCCATCGACTCAAGCGCTGTAGAGATTCGTTCGACAGCTGCAGTAAAAATCTTGGCCCCTTTCTCTTTTGTCGCTAGTAGGGGATTGCCGATGATTCCTGCCTTGCTATCTCGCTTAAGGTCGAGCGGAATATTCAAGAATCCGGGAGCTCGGAAATCGATGCACGACCAAGGGGTTGGTTGTTGCGGCATATCAAGAATCGCACGAGACATGTCAACATCATCAGGTCGAAGGAAGAGCGCAAGCGAAGTTTCCATCTCGCATGCATGACCCATGCCACCAATCTCGGACTCGCCTACTTCGATGAGAACATCAGTGATTGCCTGCCAGTAAGAGAGCGCGGGAATTGAGATGCCAAGCTCTTCGCCAATCTTTGAGACCGATGCGGTGAGATTTCCGATATTCCCGCCATGGCCGTTGAGAATCAGGAACCGGTAGAAGCCATGTGGTTTGAGCGACGAGATCGTATCCATCAAGATGTTAGTAAAGGTCTCATTCTTCAGGGAGATAGTTCCCGGAAATCCAAGATGATGTGGCGAAGTTCCCCACCAGATTGGCGGCGCAACAAGTACACGCTGCTTCCCTCCTGCGTTACTCTTCGCCGCAACTTCACGGGCGATTGCGTCAGCATTGAAGATATCGGTATCTATAGTCAGGTGAGGTCCATGTTGCTCAATTGCCCCAGTGGGAATGATTATCGTGGTGAAATCACGATCTAATTCGGCAATCTCGCTCCAGGTGAGTTTCTCCCATGAAATTCTCGTCATTGCTTCAGTTTAGTAGAATTCACCTATGGCGATAAGGGTCACAGTTCGGGTTAAGCCAGGCGCCTCGAGGAATAAAGTTCGTGGCAGCTATGGCGATCCGCCCGCTTTAGTAGTCGCCGTTTCCGAACCTGCCATCGATGGTCGCGCCTCCACGGCAGTATGTAGAGCATTAGCTGAAGCGCTTGGTGTTTCATTGTCGAAAGTTTCGATAGTGATGGGTCAGACTAGTCGCACTAAAGTCGTCGAGATATCGGATTCGGATCCACAAATCGAGCGGAAGATCGCAGAATTGCTCAAAAGCGAGGAGTAGTTAATTGAAGAGGATCTCATTTGCTGCGCCTACTAGTGGGGTATATCCCTACGTGATTGCAGTCTTTGCCGCACTCTTACTCCTATCAAATATTGGCGCCGTCAAATTAATTGAGTTTGGCCCCATCATCACCGATGGTGGCGCATTCCTTTTTCCACTCGTATACATCGCCGGCGATGTCATCAGTGAGGTGTACGGATTGAAAGCAGCGAGACGGGCAATATTTCTTGCCTTCGGATTATCAATCTTGGCTTCTCTTACTTTTTGGGCAGTTCAATCTGCACCGCCTGCTGATGGTTGGGATAATCAGGGCGCATTCGAAGCCGTTCTTGGATTTGTGCCACGGATCGTCCTGGCCAGCGTCTGTGGTTTTCTCGTCGGGCAGTTACTTAATGCATATGTCCTAGTCAAGATCAAAGAGCGAACTGCTGAGCGAGCGCTCTGGTTTAGATTAATCGGATCAACTGTTGTTGGCGAGCTCGCTGACACGCTCACTTTCTGCACAATCGCCTTCTACGGCGTGATTACCGGTGGCGATTTTCTCAATTATGTAATCACTGGCTATATATACAAGACCCTACTTGAAGTGGTGCTACTACCTATTACCTATCGGGTTATTGCGTTGATGAAGCGGATTGAACCGAGCTATCACCGCGAAGGGTAATAGCGAGCCAGAAAGTCATCTCTGAACTCTTCGTAGTTGTCTTGGTCGAGATGTTCGCGAATCCGGTCAACGAGTTTGACGGTGAAGTGCACATTGTGAATTGTGGTCAGTGTCGAACCGAGAATCTCTTTGCTTTTAAAGAGGTGATGTAGGTAAGCCTTGGTGTAGTGGGTGCAGGTATAACAGGTGCAATTCTCATCAATCGGAGCGAAGGCAGTTCGATTCTCAGAGACGGTGAGGTTAAATCGTCCGCTGGGGCCATATACAGCGCTAGTGCGGGCATTTCGAGTTGGCGCAACACAATCGAAAGTATCAGCGCCACTTTCTATTCCTCTAAAAAGATCATCCGGTTCGCCGATTCCGAGAAGATGTCGCGGTTTATCCTCAGGGAGCTCATCAGTCACCCAGGAGACGATTTGAGTGAGCGCACTTTTATCAATTGCTCCGCCGATTCCAAATCCATCAAAATCAAGTTCAGAGATAGTTCGCGCGGCCGTCTTCCGGAGGTCTTCATATTGAGCACCTTGAATCACTCCAAAGAGCGCTTGATATGGTTTTCCGACGCGCTCGGCAGTTAATCTCTGATGTTCGGCGATGCAACGGTGCGCCCACGCTAAAGTTCGATCAAGAGCAATTTGCTGATAATCCTTGGTGTTCATCAATGTCGTACACTCATCGAATGCGAAGATGATATCTGCGCCGATTTGATGTTGTACTTGCATCGATACTTCTGGCGTGAATCGATGGAGCGATCCATCTAGATGTGATTTGAAGGTAACGCCATCATCATCGACATGAGCCAGGCGCAATTTCGGAGCCTGGATGACATCATCGGCAGTGACTTCACCTGGGTCCATTGCCAGGGTCTTTTTAAATCCGACGCCTAGGGAGAGAACTTGGAAACCACCGCTATCGGTAAATGTTGGTCCACTCCAATTCATAAATGAACTCAAACCACCAGCGAGATCGAGGATGTGTGAGCCAGGCTGGAGATAGAGGTGATAAGCATTGGCCAGCACCGCTTGGGCACCACCCGCGCGCACCTGTTCGACCGAGAGCGCTTTAACTGTGGCTTTGGTGCCAACGGGAATGAAGGCGGGAGTGTTGATCGCCCCATGGGGGGTGGTAATGACTCCACGGCGAGCGCGCGCGAAGTCGCCATGGCCATGGCTTTCTACGGCAAAGCCCCACTGTTCGCGGTTCACTAGAGGGAATCTACCGGCAGAAAATCTGCGAAAGAGACGATTTTGGCGGGGGCGGAGCGATGAAGGTGGTGGCCATACCCCTATATAGAGGAGTAGGTTTGCCGCTCTACTGGCTGGTAGCGCTGGCAGCAGCTGATGGGGGTGGCGTTGAGCGAGATTACAGGCCAAGAGCTCCCCACAGCGGTCGTTGGTCGAAGCCCCCGTGAACTGGCTTGGCGAAGATTCCGCGGAAATAAGACTGGGATATTTACCCTGGTCATCGCAGCCTTTCTGATTCTCTCGACGACTTTTGCTCCCTTATTGAAGAGCGCATTCGGGTTAGACCCCCGAGCTCGTTATAACGATCTGATGAATAAGCAGGGATTTCCCACCGGCGGCTTTAATGGAATTAGTTGGGCACATCCGCTCGGTCTTGAACCTGGTATCGGTCATGATCTCTTATCTCGACTCCTTTTCGGAGCGCGAACCTCATTCTTTGTCGCACTCGTCGTCACTGTTGCCACAGTGGGTATCGGTTTGATTATGGGCATCATCATGGGCTACTTCCGCGGCGCGGTTGATTCCACTCTCGGTCGCTTCATCGATTTCCTTTTAGCCTTCCCAGCGTTCTTCATGATCGTGGCGCTCAGTCTGCCTATGGTGCAACGGTTAGAGGCAACGGGGCTGGTCGAGGGGAACTCTGCTCGGATGACATACCTAGTCATCATCTTGATCTTCTTTGGCTGGCCATATTTAGCACGAATCATGAGATCTCAAGTCTTATCGATTCGAGAGCGCGATTACATCATGGCAGCACGCGCGCTCGGGGCCTCTCAGCGCAGAATCATCTTCAAGGAGATTCTGCCCAACCTTTGGACTGTAGTGATTGTGTACCTCTCACTCTCTTTGCCCGGATACTTAACGGCCGAGGCAGTCTTCTCATTCCTGGGCCTTGGCGTGCAGCCACCAGATGCCACCTGGGGCTTGTTGATTTCTGACTCCATCAAATATGTGATCAGCAATCCCACGTACTTCTTCATTCCCTCGCTGGCGCTCATCCTGGTAGTGCTCACGTTCAACTTACTTGGCGATGCGGTGCGCGATGCGCTCGATCCACGAAGTGAGGTCAGTTAATCGAGAATTACCGTTGGCAACAGCTGAGTCAACGGTAGATAACTAAATACCAACCAACTACATATCCATCGTTGAGGAGGAATATGTTCAAGACAACAACGGGTTCGTCCCGTAGAGGGCGCCGCGCGTTCTCTGGTGTCGTAGCGCTATCGCTACTCACTGGAGTACTGGTGAGTTGCTCATCATCTAGTGGAGGAGCGGGTGGAACCCTAACCTTCCTAACTAACGCAGAGTCCTGGACTCACGCTGATCCAAACCGTAACTACACTGGACAGCACATCGCATGGTTTGGCTCATTTATGCACCGAACCCTCACTGCATATGCACGCGCTGAGGGCGCCGCAGGTTCAGAGGTCGTTGCCGACCTCGCTACCGATACCGGTCGCGCCTCCAATGGCAATAAGACGTGGGAGTTCACCCTCCGAGACGGCGCGAAATTCGAAGATGGCAGCGATATCACTTGCGAAGATATTAAGTACGGCGTCTCGCGAACCTTCGCTACAGATGTCATTACCGATGGTCCAGCGTATGCGCTTAGCATGCTCGATATTCCCAAGGCTGCAGATGGATCCTCTGTCTATAAAGGTCCCTACAAGACCGATGGAAATGACACTGCCGCTTATGACAAGGCAGTGACCTGCTCCGAAGATAATAAGACGATTACCTTCAACCTCTCCCGAGCAGTTGGTGACTTCAACTACACCGTCACCTACCTCTCCTTCAGCCCAGTTCCTAAGGCTAAGGACACTGGAGATCAATACGATCTCGCACCTGTCTCATCCGGCCCATACAAGATCGAGAAGTACAAGCCAAAAGATGAGATGGTCTTGGTTCGTAACGAGAATTGGAGCAAGGACTCAGATCCGATCCGAAACGCGTACCCAGACAAGATTGTCGTTCGCTTCGGCGTTGCTGAGGAAGTTCGCGATCAGTTGATCTTGAACGATTCTGAACCAGCTGCAATGTCGCTTGATGGAATCCTCCCGACCAACTTGGCAACCATCTTCAATGAAGATGGCACACCGAAGGAAGAGTGGAAGGGCCGTGCGCTCAACGTCTACGACCCATATGTCACCTACACCGCGGTGAACGTAGGCAAAGTTCCCTGCGTTCAGGTTCGTAAGGCGATCTACTACGCACGTGACTTCGCTGCCCTTCAGCAGCTCGGTGGCGGCGCAGCATTTGGTGGCGATCCTGCCGATGGTGTGATCAAGCCGCTGATGGGTCTTGATTACAAGCCAGTCACCGGTTTAGAAGACTTCAAGCCAGAGGGAAATGCTGAGAAGGCACAGGCGCTGATGGCTGAGGCTAAGACCGCTTGCCCGGATGTCTTTGCTAAGGCAACTGGCGCTGGACTTACCTTCGATGTCGGCGATACCGATACCAATAAGAAGGCAGCAACTATCTGGATTGATTCGGTGAAGAAGAATGCCGGAATCAACTTGAAGTTCAACTTCATCGAGCCAGGTCAGTACTACGCAGTGGTTCTTGATCCCACCAAGCAGGGAGATCTCTCTCGTGCTGGTTGGGCTCCAGACTGGGCAAATGCCTCGACTGTTATTCCCGAGCTCTTCCTTGAAGGAGCTGGATTCCCACTCTCCAACGTGGGCAAGGACCCTGCCTATGCAGAGTTCAAGCAGCGAGCTGAAGCAAACCTTTCACAATCTGATCGTAAGAAGCAGGGTGAAGAGTGGGCTGCGCTCAATCAATATGTGATGGATCAAATGTGGGTTATCCCAGGTGTCTTCTCGAAGACCCAAGAGATGTGGGGCTCCAAGCTTGAAGGAGTCTTCTTCTGGGAACCACAAGGTGCACCATCATTTGGTGACATCAAGATCAAGTCATAAGTACGACCAGATATAAGTAAGACAAATGTTGAGGTGGGGGAGAAATTCCCTCACCTCAACATCAATGATGAGGGCAGGTGGAGATGATTAATTATTTAGCAAGACGAATTGCGATTTCAATGGCGATTCTGCTCGCAGTTAGCTTTGCTGTTTACTTAATCTTTGCCATCCTTCCCTTTGATCCGGCGGCACTTACCTGTGGCAAGAATTGCAACAATCCGGCGATTATTGAAGCGAACCGCAGAAGGCTTGGATATGACTTGCCAATCTGGCAACAGTATTTCGTCTTTCTCAAAGGGCTCTTCATGGGGCGAACTTTCGGCGAAGGCGCTGCGACTATTTTCTGTCCAGCCCCAAGCTTTGGCTACTCCTATCAAGAGCATGCCTGCGTAACGAATTCCATCATCGAGGCGTTGCCTGTAACGCTCTCACTGGCTATCGGAGCTCTCGTGCTCTGGTTGATCATTGGGGTGGGTCTTGGCATCCTCGCTGCGCGATTCCGAGGGCGAGCTGCAGATACTGGCAGCACAATCTTTGTACTCATCGGCACCTCGTTACCAACCTTCCTGACTGGGTTACTGCTATTGGTCTTTGTCGTGGTGAAGTGGCGGATCCTGCCCTACCCGTCAGGTAATTACACCCCGCTCTTTGAGAATCCACTCGCTTGGTTAAACACCATGATCCTTCCGTGGATCACGCTCGCGTTTGCCTATGCGGCCTTGTATACCCGCTTTGTGCGCAACGCCGTCATTGAAACGTTAAGCGAGGATTTCATCCGCACCGCTCGTGCGAAAGGGTTGAGCGAAAAGGTGGTGCTCCGTAAGCACACCCTTCGCGCAGCGCTAGCCCCGCTCACGACGATGGCTGGCTTAGATTTTGCCGGATTGCTTGGTGGTGCCATCTTGACCGAAGCGGTCTTTAATCTCCCAGGGCTCGGTCGACTATCGCTCGGCGCAGTTATTGATTTCGATCTGCCAATTATTGTCGCCACGACAATTTTGGCTGCAACTATCGTCATCTTCATGAACCTCTTGGTGGACATCCTTTATGCGTTTATTGATCCTCGAGTGCGAGTTGCCGCATGAGTTTTCTCGAAGTTAACGACTTGCATGTTGAGTTTCCGACGAGCGATGGTTTGGTCAAAGCAGTCGACGGGGTAACTTTTGCAATCGAGCGTGGCGAGACCTTGGCGATAGTCGGAGAGTCTGGATCCGGAAAGACGGTCACCAACTTGGCGTTAATGGGGCTTCTCTCAAAGCGCGCTGCCCGGATTAGCGGGAGCGCGGTCATAAAGCGCGGCGATGAAGATGTAGAACTGATTGATCTTGCCGACGAAGAGATGCGCCAGATTCGAGGTAAGAACGTCGCGATGATCTTCCAAGACCCGATGTCCTCACTTCATCCTTATTACTCCATCGGGGATCAGATCATCGAAGCGCACCAAGTTCATAACGATGTTGATGAGAGAGTGAGTAAAGCTCGTGCCATTGAATTACTCGATATGGTGGGTATCCCCGATGCATCCGAGCGAATCAAGGCTTTCCCACATCAATTCTCTGGTGGTATGCGCCAGCGGGTGATGATTGCGATGGCTTTGGTCAACAGCCCGGAGTTGTTGATTGCCGATGAACCCACAACCGCTCTCGATGTCACCGTTCAAGCGCAAATTCTCAAGCTTCTTCGGGAGCTACAAGAGGAATTAAAGATGGCAATCATCTTGATTACTCATGACCTCGGGGTGGTAGCAGGGGCGGCAGATCGAGTGAACGTCATGTATGCCGGAAAGATCGTCGAGAGCGCTCCAGTCCGAGATCTCTACGCCAATCCATTAATGCCATATACCCATGGCTTGCTCGCCTCCATTCCGCGAATGGATCGACGAGCAGGTGAGAGTGGAAAGCGCTTAAGTGCGATTGCTGGCCAACCGCCATCGCTGATTGCGCTACCAGCTGGATGTGCATTCGTTCCCCGCTGCACTTTCTCCAACCGAGTCTCTGGTGGAGCGAGTCGCTGTGAGAGTTCAATGCCGGCACTTACCGAACATGTTCCTGGCCATTTCGCCCGGTGCCATCTCGAAGGGGCGAGCCTGTGAGCGAAGAACCAATCCTCGAAGTCTCCAATCTTCAAAAATTCTTTCCGATTACGAGCAATAGCATCTTTGCTCGAGTAAAGGGCGAGAATAAAGCGGTCAATGGGATCTCGTTCACGTTGCGCCGCGGTGAGACGTTGGGATTAGTGGGCGAGTCTGGTTGTGGTAAATCCACCGCAGGTCGAACGATCTTGAAGCTCTATGAACCAACCAGCGGTGCGATCCGTTTTAATGGGGAGGAGATCACCAACTATTCGACTCGTAAGATGAAACCACTTCGGACGAAGATGCAGATCATCTTCCAAGATCCATACTCATCGCTCAATCCACGACACTCGGTGGGAGAGATTATCGGCGCGGCATTTACTATCCATGGTCTCGCCTCGATTGGGGGAGATGGCGCTACCGGGAGTTCCGGACGGTCGGCGACGAAACGGTTGGTTCAGGATTTGATGGAACGGGTGGGGCTAAACCCAGAGCATTACAACCGATACCCGCATGAATTCTCGGGGGGTCAGAGGCAGCGAATCGGCATCGCCCGGGCGCTCGCTCTCAAGCCAGAATTTATCGTCTGCGATGAGCCCGTTTCGGCACTTGATGTCTCGATCCAGGCCCAGGTGGTCAACCTTCTCGATGACCTAAAAGATGATTTTGGCCTCTCTTATCTCTTCATCGCCCATGATCTCTCGGTCGTCCAACATATCTCCGATCGGGTCGCGGTGATGTATCTGGGCAAGATTGTCGAGCTTGCTCCCACTGAAGAGATCTACCAGCGTCCACATCATCCCTATACAAAAGCGCTCCTCTCCGCGATACCGATTCCAGACCCAGTCCTAGAGAGCTCACGCGAGCAGATTGTTTTGAGTGGTGATCTCCCATCGCCGGCTAACCCACCAACAGGGTGCGTCTTCAACACGCGCTGCTGGAAAGCGCAACCTCGATGTTTCTCTGAGGAGCCCGTATTACAGGTGGTCGATAAGAGTGAAGTCGCCTGCCACTACCCCGAGTAGATACCCTCAGCTCATGGCTCCCACCCAGGTAAGAAGCGACGCTAACAAGGCGCTGGCACCGTGGCGCGCCTATATCGCCGCAACTCGGGCCATCACAGCCGCTCTTGATGAAGATTTGAGCGCCTTTGGCCTCACGCTCGCCGACTACGAGCTTCTGGCAGAGCTGGGTCAGGCTTCGGGGCGGCGAATGCGAATGAGCGAACTTGCACAGCTTGCGATGGTCTCCCGCTCCCGCCTCTCCCACCGCATCAAGGTCCTTGAAGAGCAGGGGTTGGTGGATCGGGTTCGGTGCAGTGAAGATAAGCGTGGACTCTTTGCCGTACTGACCGCACGTGGTGCAAAGAAAGTTTCGCAGATTGAACCGACCTATCGCGCAAGCGTCAAGCGACGTTTACTCGCACATTTAAATCCCAGCGAACGCACACAGATCGAAAAAATTTTTTCCAAAGTGAATCAGGCAGTTTCGCGTTCTGAGCTTTCGCTCTGCGAAAAGTAATTCAAAGAATCAGAGAATGAATTAACCCCCACCGCCGTGAGGCAATGGGGGTTAATTACCAGTAATTTATGCTGGAATTTATGCTGCTTTCTTAGCGGCCTTCTTACGACGGCGACGCTTTGGCTTTGCAGCACCTGCAGCAGCAGCTGCTTTCTTACGGCGGCGCTTTGGAGCTGCCTTCTTAGCAGTCTTCTTAGCGGCCTTCTTGCGGCGCTTTGGAGCTGCCTTCTTAGCAGTCTTCTTAGCGGCCTTCTTGCGGCGCTTTGGAGCTGCCTTCTTTGCAGCGGCCTTCTTACGGCGCTTTGGAGCTGCCTTCTTTGCGGTGCGCTTTGTTGCTTTCTTCTTGGCTGCAGCCACGTATTTCTCCTGTCAGCAGGGTCCGATCCGTCACCGGACCTGTTAAAGAGAATCGTTCCTTATATTGAGAGGAAGTTCCAGCATTTAGCTAAAAATTTTGTGTCGTGTCGCACACGAATTTTTCCCCTCGTTCGTGCTTTGTGGACGGGGTCAAGTACCTACTTCTCGGAATCGTCCTGCACACCCTTCTGAGCGCGAATTTCTCGTTCATGGAGCGCGTAGGGATCGGTTCGAGAGTCGTACTTGCGGAACTTTGGCAGGAAGACCGAGGTTGCCGCGACTGCGCCGATGCAGAGTAGACCCCCACCAACAATTGCTCCGCGCAGCCCAGTAATTGCAGCCATACCGCCAGCGCGAAGCTGTCCGCTAATTGGCCCGACGGTGTACGAAAGCACTTCGATCCCTGCAAGTCGACCGCGCAGTTCATCTGGGATTGTTTGATTCCAAATAGTTGAGCGGAAGATAACGCTGACGTGGTCAGCGCCTCCGGCAATCACCAAACAGAGTAGAACCCACGGAACTGAATCGATTAAGCCGGCAAGTGCGATAGCTAGACCCCATGCTAAAGCGGCATAAATAATGGCTTTTCCGTGGTTATAGATGCGTAGAGTCCAACCACTGGTTAACGTCACTAAGAGCGCACCCACAGTTCCCGCTGAATAGAGAAGACCCAGCGCCGATGGTGCACCGAGTGATTCAGCCCAAAATGGAAAGAGCGCCGTTGGCATGGCGAAGAACATTGCAGCGAGATCGATGAGGTAGGTGCCCATCAAGTCCTGACGTTTGACTGCATACCGGACTCCATCGACGAGAGCCGAAATCGATGGTGGCGTCTTCCGTTCGCCGATTCGGGCGAGGGGAGTTAGGCGAGCCAGGAGTGCGAGGGAGAGGATGTAACTGATGACATCGACGAGGTAACCGGTACTTACCCCCCAATAGGAGATGATGAAACCGCCGACAGCTGGACCAGTGATGACCGCAACTTGCCAGCGAAGACCCATCAGCGCACTTGCCTTGGGTAGATCTTCGTGGGCGACGATTCGAGGGATTACGGCGTTATAGCTGGGGCTGGTCGCACCATTGATGGCAGAGAATGCCGCCGCCACAAAGTAGAGGAGCCAGAGTTTCGGTTCGGCTAGCTGGGCATTAAACAGGAGCAAAGCTGAGAGGGCTAAGGCGGAGAGCTCGCCAAAGATAATGAGCTTTCGTCTATCGAAGGCATCGGCGAGGACTCCGCCATAAAGCCCAAAGATGATTAGTGGGATTAATTCCGCCGCGCCCATCAAACCCACAGCGAGATAGGAATTGGTCAACTCTTTTATTTGGAAGGGGAGCGCGACGTAGGTGATCATCGACCCCATCCGAGAGATGAGCCCCGAGTAAAAGAGGATGGCGAGATTTCGATTGGTTCGCAGAAGCGAGATATCGATAGCCGAGGCAGCTAATTGGGCCTTTATTTTGCTCCACATCAGAGCGCCACTCTATCTCTAAGGCTGGTACCTACCAGTAATTCTCGGCTAATTGGCGAGGGTTATTGGAAACTCTGTTCGGGGCCAGGGAATGCACCTGTAGCAACATCGCGAGCCCATTCATTAACTCCATCGCTAATCTCCTTCCGGAGATTGCGATAGACCTTTGCTAACTTCGGCGGTTTCTCTGCCAATCCCATTAAATCGCTCCACACTAATACTTGAGCATCACAGGCAGCACCGGCGCCGATGCCAATTGTGGGGATCGTAAGTTCAGAGGTGATTTCTGCAGCGAGGTTGGCAGGTATCAGTTCCAAGACCACCGCAAATGCGCCAGCGCTTTGAACCGCGCGCGCACTCTCTCGCAGAAGGATCCCATCATCACCGCGCCCTTGCACTCGATAACCGCCTAATTGATGGAGCGATTGTGGGGTCAAACCAATATGCGCCATTGCCGGAATTCCCGCTGCGACGAGAGTTCGAATCTGTGGGAGCACCCGTTCGCCCCCTTCAAGTTTTACCGCCTGCACCCCACTCTCTTTCATAAATCTCGTGGCGCTGGCCAATGCTTGTTCCGGCGAGCTCTCGTAGGAGCCGAACGGCAGATCTGCAACGACCATCGCTCGCTTGGTACTTCGGACCACTGCCCGGGCAAGTGGAATCAACTCATCGATGGTGACGGGAATGGTGTTTTCGTATCCAAGGAAGTTGCTCGCGGCGCTATCGCCAACGAGGAGAACAGGAACTCCGCAACTATCGAAGATCTCGGCGGTGTATTGCTCATACGCGGTGAGCATCGGCCACCGCTCACTCGACTTTGCTCGCTGTAAATCTCGAACTGTTACCCGTCGATGGAAGGTCCCACCATATAAAGCCTGCGAAGATGCAGAATCGCTCATCAGTTACCCCTTACGCCTCAAGGCCGAAGCGCGCGCTCTGGTCCCTGTGCTTGAGCGATAAGCCTACTTCCTCCCGCTCGGGATAGGCTCGCCTTATGGCAGGAGATAAAGGTCCACTCCGGTTGGCCTTGGCGCAGCTCAACCCCATAGTTGGGGATATCAACGGTAATTGCCAGCGCGCATTTGATGCGATCGCGAGCGCGTGGCGCGATGGTGCCCACATAATCGCCCTTCCGGAGATGATGATTACTGGTTATCCCGTGGAAGATCTCGCTTTACGTGGCGACTTCCGCAAAGCCAGTCGCGCTGCCGTGGAGAAATTGGCAAGTGATATCGCTGCCGCCGGAATGGGAAATATCGTGGTCGTCATTGGGTATCTCGACCAAAACGATTACGAAAGCGCCCATGCTCGCCTCGGAGTACCCGTTGGTGCACCAGAGAATGCGCTAGCAGTTATCTATCAAGGAAAAATTTCTGCGAAGTATGTGAAAAGACATTTACCTAATTACGGCGTCTTCGATGAGTTCCGAAATTTCGTCCCTGGAAGAGGAACATTGGTGGTTCGCCTTCATGGCATCGATATCGCACTGGCAATCTGCGAAGATATTTGGCAAGACGGTGGCGTTATGCCCGAGATTGCTGCTCGAAATCCGGGGATACTTCTTGTAATAAATGGTTCACCTTTTGAGAGTGATAAAGATGATTCGCGCGAGGCGCTGATTTCCCGGCGCGCTCGTGAAATCTCGGCGCCAGTTGCCTATGTAAATATGGTCGGTGGCCAGGATGAGTTGGTCTTTGATGGCGATTCACTCGTAGCAAACTCAATGGGTGAAGTGCTTGCGCGCGCACCGCAATTTCACGAGGGAACGATGCTTGTTGATGTGCAGGGAAGATTACGTACATCAAATCCTGATGTTGTGATCACCGATGGTGAATTGGCAGAGTATCCACTCTTGACGCCGAGAGTTGCTCCTGCGCTCGATCGAGGTGGCGAGCTCTGGTCGGCGCTAGTTACTGGCTTGCGCGATTACGTCGCAAAAGGTGGTTTTCCATCGGTGCTACTCGGGCTCTCTGGTGGAATTGATTCTGCCCTTGTTGCGGCGATTGCCGTCGATGCCCTCGGAGCCGAGCGGGTTTACGGCGTGGGGATGCCGAGCAGATATTCCTCAAGCCACTCACTCACCGACGCCGCAGATCTCGCTGCGCGAACGCGCCTTAATTATCGAGTCGTTGAGATTGAACCAATGGTCGCCTCTTACTTGTTGAAGTTAGGTTTCACCGGCGTTGCCGAGGAGAATTTGCAGGCACGAGTTCGCGGCACCACCTTGATGGGTATCTCTAATCAAGAGGGGCACCTTGTTCTTGCCACCGGGAATAAGAGTGAGCTTGCCGTGGGGTATTCGACAATTTATGGGGATGCAGTCGGCGGATATGCGCCCATCAAGGATCTATGGAAGAGCGCGGTCTGGGAGTTGGCGCGCTGGCGCAATCAACTGGCGCTCTCCCGTGGCGAGGTGCCCCCAATTCCTGAGAGCTCCATAAATAAAGAGCCGAGCGCTGAGCTGCGACCGGGGCAACGCGATACGGATTCATTGCCCGATTACCCGCTTCTGGATCGAATCTTGCACCGCTATGTCACCCTCGACCATGGATTTGCGCAGATCGTGGATGCGGGATTTGAGCCCGCCCTTGTTGCCCGAATTATGAAGATGGTCGATCGCGCCGAATATAAGCGGCGCCAATACCCGCCCGGGACCAAGGTCTCAGCGCGTAATTTCGGCAAAGATCGACGGCTACCCATCATCTCGAAGTGGGCTCCCTAACGATTCTTGGTAGTTAACCTCGCTGAAACCTAGTCGCGGGATGATGTGGCCATGACTCGCCAGAAGCAGCAAGAGTTTGTCCTTCGTACCTTGGAAGAGCGCGGCGTGCGCTTTGTCCGTCTCTGGTTTACCGATGTATTGGGAACGCTTAAGTCGGTCGCAGTTGCACCTGCTGAATTAGAGAGCGCCTTCGATGAGGGTATTGGATTTGATGGATCGGCTATCCAAGGGTTTGCGCGAGTACACGAATCTGACATGTTGGTTGTGCCAGATCCCAATACCTTTTCGATCTTGCCATGGCGGACACAATCACCAGGCGCTGCACGAATGTTCTGCGACATCACCCTTCCTGATGGCGCACCCTCACCAGCTGATCCACGTAATGTTCTTAAGCGCGTCCTGCAACGAGCTGCAGATAAGGGCTACACCTTCTATACCCACCCTGAGATTGAATTCTTCCTATTCAAAAACCAACCAGAGAAAGGTCAGCCGCCGATTCCAGTGGATTCTGGCGGATATTTCGATCACACTCCAAGCGTTGTCGGCAATGATTTCCGCCGCCAAGCAATCACAATGTTGGAAGCGATGGGAATCAGCGTCGAATTTAGCCATCACGAAGGCGCTCCTGGGCAACAAGAGATCGACTTACGCGATGCCGATGCTTTGAGTACTGCCGACAACATCATGACCTTCAAAATGGTGGTGAAGGAGGTTGCCCTCGATCAAGGTTTCTATGCATCGTTCATGCCAAAACCCTTCACCGAACATCCAGGATCGGGCATGCACACCCATCTCTCGCTATTTGATGGCGAACGGAACGCGTTTTACGAGGAGGGAGCACCGCTCCAACTCTCGGCAACTGGTCGCTCCTTCATCGCAGGGTTGCTCCGCCATGCGCCTGAATACAGTGCGATAACCAACCAGTGGGTCAATTCTTACAAGCGTCTTCATGGTGGTGGTGAAGCCCCGGCTTTTGTCTCATGGGGCCCACATAATCGAAACTCCCTTGTGCGAATACCGATGTACAAACCGAATAAACCCAACTCGACTCGTATTGAACTGCGATCACCGGATTCATCGTGCAATCCCTATCTCGCCTTCGCGGTGATTCTTGCCGCGGGATTGAAGGGGATAGAGGAGGGCTATGCGCTCGCCGATGCACCGCACGTTGATCTCAATGAACCTGAGGCGGCGCTCGCAGCCGGTTTCACTCCGCTTCCCCGAGACCTCAACGAGGCGATTTCAGCTATGGCTGCTAGTAAATTAGTCCGCGAAACTCTCGGTGAACATGTCTTTGAGTACGTGCTACGGAACAAGCGCTCTGAGTGGGCTGAGTACGAGCGCCAAGTGAGCATGTACGAGATAGATCGATACCTGCCTACTTTGTAATTTGCCGGTAGTTTAGGGCGATGAAAGCGCCTATGGAAGTTCCCAGGTTGCGCGGCATCGTCCATCTGGTGATGTCACCAATCTCGCTGGTGACCGGAATAGTTTTAATCACGCTCGCTTCTGAATTCTCTGGGCGAATAACTCTTGGCGTCTTCACGCTCACTGCAGTCACGCTATTTACCTGTAGCGCGCTCTATCACCGAGTCGGTTGGAGTAAGAAGTACAAAGCAGTCTGGCGCCGTATCGATCATGCCAATATTCCAATTCTGATTGCTGGCACTTACACACCCTTTGCAATTTTCCTTCTTGAACCCTCCTCAGCAAAGGTATTGCTCATTGCAGTCTGGGGTGGTGCAGTGACTACTGCAATTCTTCGCGTTGCATGGGTCAATGCGCCACGTTGGTTATATGTCATTGCTTATATCGCGTTAGGTTGGGCAGCCCTTGCTTATCTACCGGAGTTCCTGCGCACCGGTGGCGTGCTCATCTTCATCCTGGTACTCCTTGGAGGAGTCTTGTATTCACTAGGTGCGATCATCTATGCAACGAAACGTCCGAACATCTCACCGCGCTGGTTTGGCTTCCACGAGCTCTTTCACTCCTTCACTGCAGCTGCCTTCTTAGCCCATCTAATCGCGGCAATCCTCGTCGTTTTTGCCCACTAGAACCTTTCGGTAGTACCCTCTAGCTATGTTCATCGCTCAAGGCAGCCTCCTCCTTAGCTGCCGCGAAGGGGCCGAGTAGCCGGAGCCCCTGTCGCGGGTAAAGGTCGTGCCGGCAATTCCAACCCCGACTTTTTTAGGAGCAGATGATGAACTTTCCACAGCAGCAACCAAGCAACTCACCGATTCACCGCTATCAACCTTTCACCCCCATTGAACTACCTGATCGAACGTGGCCATCGAAGCAGATCACCAAAGCTCCGCAGTGGTGCTCGGTAGATCTTCGTGACGGTAATCAAGCTCTGATCGATCCCATGGATCCACCACGGAAGCTTGCGATGTTCAAGCTCCTTGTCGAGATGGGCTACAAAGAGATTGAAGTTGGCTTTCCAAGCGCTAGTCAGACCGATTTTGATTTTGTACGGAAGATCATCGAAGAGGACTTAATTCCCGATGATGTAGTCATTCAAGTGCTCACGCAGGCGCGCACCCATTTGATTGATCGGACATTCGAATCGATCAAAGGCGCAAAGCATGCTGTCGTCCACCTCTACAACTCGACCTCGACGCTGCAACGACGAGTCGTCTTTGGTCAAGATAAAGAGGGAATCAAGAGAATTGCGACAGATGGCGCTGAATACTGTTTGAAATTAGTGGACACCGTCAAAGGGACCAATGTCTCGTTTGAGTACTCGCCAGAGTCATACACCGGTACGGAGTTGGAGTACGCACTTGAAGTCTGCGATGCAGTAAATGATATTTGGAAGCCCTCACCCTCGTGGAAGACGATTATCAATCTTCCAGCTACAGTCGAGATGGCAACTCCAAATATTTATGCTGACTCAATCGAGTGGATGTCGCGCAATCTCGCATATCGAAATAGCGTGGTCTTAAGTTTGCATCCTCATAACGATCGCGGCACCGGCGTTGCTGCAGCTGAACTTGGCTACATGGCCGGCGCCGATCGGATTGAAGGCACGCTCTTTGGTAATGGCGAGCGAACCGGAAATGTTTGCATCGTCACTTTGGGATTGAATCTCTTGAGCCAGGGAATTGATCCAATGATTGATTTCTCTAATATCTCTGAGATTCGCCGAACGGTTGAATATGCCAATCAACTACGGGTACCAGAGCGCCACCCCTATGGGGGCGACTTGGTCTTCACTGCTTTCTCCGGATCACATCAAGATGCAATCAAGAAAGGTTTCGAGCATCTAGAGAAGGATGCGAAATCTGCTGGTAAGACAATCGATGAGATGCTCTGGGCGGTGCCTTACTTACCGATTGATCCAAAAGATATTGGCCGTAGCTACGAAGCAGTCATTCGCGTCAATAGCCAATCGGGCAAGGGTGGCGTGGCTTACATCATGAAGAACGAGCACTCTCTAGACCTCCCACGTCGATTGCAGATCGAATTTAGCCAAGTGATTCAGTCGAAGACTGATGAACAGGGTGGCGAAGTCACCGCTGATGAGATGTGGAGTGTCTTCGAAGATGAGTACCTACCGACTGAAAGCGCGCCGTGGGGACGGTTCCGACTCAAGGGGCTTTCGACGAGTTCAACTCTCGGTGAAGATGTGAAGCTTTCTGCCACCGTCACCGATCGCGGTAAGGAGTTCACAATTAAAGGAAGTGGCAATGGTCCGATTGCTGCGTTCTGCGCTGCGATGAAGAGCCACGGCGTATCAGTGGAGGTACTCGATTACTACGAGCATGCCCTCTCGGCCGGTGGCGATGCGAGCGCAGCTGCCTACCTGGAATGCTCGATAGATGGCGAGATCTTCTGGGGAGTCGGAATCGACCCAAACACCACCACTGCCTCGTTAAAAGCGGTCGTTTCTGCGATTAATCGCGCTATTCGCTAGCGCTTTGAGTTAGCGTATTCGCGTGGGCCTCTATCGCGATGAAGCTGTGGTGATTCGTACCTCCCGTCTCGGCGAGGCCGATCGCATTATCACCTTGCTCACTCGCGAGCACGGTCGAATTCGGGCGGTCGCCAAAGGAGTTCGCCGAACTAAATCGAAATTCGGTGCACGCCTGGAACCGGCGAGCACGATTGATATCCAGCTTCATACGGGAAAGACCTTTGACATCATCACCGAAGCGGTTTCGAAAGAGAATTTTGGTGATGAGCTCTCCGCTGATTATCAGAAATGGACCATCGCATCGGCAATTCTTGAGACCGCTGAGCGTTTCACTTTGAATGAGCAAGAGCCTTCAAAACAGCAGTACCTACTCGTCGTCGGCGCTTTGCGAAGTCTCGCCCGCGATGAACATCCACCATCGCTGATTTTGGATGCGTTCTTGCTTAGGTCACTTGCCGTGGGCGGCTATGCGCCGTCGCTAGAGAGTTGTTTTCGTTGTGAGAAGCCAGGGCCGCATCGATTCTTCTCTTTAGCTGGTGGCGGTAGCGTGTGCGTTGATTGCCGCCCATCAGGTTCGGCAACTGTCTCTGCCGAAGCCCTTCACCTGATGGGAGCGCTACTTTCAGGCGCCTGGAGTGAAACGGATGAGAGTGAATTAAAGGTGCAACGTGAGGCAAGTGGCGTCGTTGCGGCATATTTACAATTTCATCTAGAGCGCTCCTTACGAAGTCTGCCTCTGGTGGAGCGGGTATGAGCTCGTTCGAGATGCCAAAGATCAACCCGGAGCGAATTCCAAAACATGTAGCAGTGGTGATGGATGGAAATGGGCGATGGGCGAAGGCTCGCGGGTTGCCGCGTACCGCAGGTCATGAAGCAGGCGAAGCAGCCCTATTTGATGTAGTCGAAGGGGCGATTCAAATCGGCGTGAAAGAGTTAAGCGCATTTGCCTTCTCGACGGAGAATTGGAAGCGATCACCTGAAGAGGTGAAGTTCCTTATGGGCTTTAATCGCGATGTGATTCGAAGAAGATTAGATCAAATGCATGAAATGGGTGTTCGAGTTCGGTGGGCAGGGCGCGCAGGGCGATTATGGGGGAGCGTGACATCGGAGTTGGAGCGGGCCGAGCAACTCACTGCGAAGAACAAGGTACTTACCCTCAATATGTGCGTGAACTATGGTGGTCGGTCGGAGATTATCGATGCAGCTTTAGAGCTCGCAGCTGACATCAAGCGAACGCAGATAAAACCCGAGAAGGTCTCCGAGAAGAAGTTCGCTCAATACTTGGATATACCTAGCGACGTTGATCTCTTTTTGCGCTCCTCAGGCGAGGAGCGGATCAGTAACTTTCTACTCTGGCAATCTGCCTATGCAGAGTTAGTTTTCCTAGACGTGCTCTGGCCAGATGTGCGCCGAGAGACATTGTGGAAAGCGATTGAGATTTACGCAGCCCGCGATCGACGATTCGGCAAGGCTTAGTCGGAATCGACTAACAGTTACTACAGAGGCCAAAGAGCTCGACCGTATGACCAACTTCGCGAAAATGATGTTCTTCTGAGATCGCCTCAGCCCACTTCTCAACTGAGCTCCCCTCGATCTCAACGGTAGCCCCACACGAGCGACAGACGAGGTGGTGGTGATGAGCCTCTCCGCAAAGCCGGTAGATCGCCTCACCATCGGCACGGCGCAAGACGTCAACAATCTTGTCATCAAGGAGCGATTGCAGGGCACGATAGACGGTAGTCAAGCCGATCCCATCGCCATCTCTTCGTAACATTTGATAGAGCTCTTGTGCGCTGGCAAAACCACCAACTCGCTCCAAGGTTGAAACGAGTTTAAGTTGCGATTTATTCATGGTGATCTTCGTCGTGGTGATCCTTTTCGTCGTGGCCGTGCTCATGTGGAATGGCCTGCGATTTATCCTCTTGATGAGGCTGGTCATTATGTGCATGAGTGCTGTGTAAGAGCGCAACCATCGCCCACATCGCAATCACTCCAACGATTGTGGCGCCCAAAGTTAAGCGCGATGAACGCTTTGCGTGCGCTTCCGGAAGGATGTGGCTAGTGGCGAGGTAAATGATGATTCCAGCGAAAGCGGCGAGGTAGTGCGCAATAAAACTCTCGCTGAAAGTAATTGCTGTGCCTAAGGTGGCTCCAGAAATGCGCGCAATAGTATCGACGCCAAGAAGCCACTTGGCTCGATTGCTCCAATGCCCACTCTTAATCAGTAATGAAACGGTATTTAATCCATCGCTAAATGCATGAACTAAGAGCGCGATAAAGACCGCAATACCCAATTGGTTGCTGACTTTGAACGCAACCGCTAACGCCAAACCATCGAGGAAGACATGGCCACCCATCGCAACCGCGCCTAGACCGCCGGCGACATTGACCGAGTGTTTATGTTCATGTCCATCATCGCCATGCGCTGACTCATGCGAACCGAGGAACTTCTCGTAGAGATGAAGTGCGAGGAAGCCGGCAATCAATGCGATCGAAACTGTCGGAGCGCCGAGGAATTCACTTTCATTATGGGCAAAGACCTCGGGAATGAGATCGAAGGCAACGAGTCCAAGTAGAAGACCTGCAGCTAGACCAAGGACAAGATGGAGTCGCTCTTTTGCACGTATTGCCAGAAGTCCACCCAAGGCAGTGGCCAGGGCGGTGAGGGCGGCGAGGATGATCGGCAGATTCATGGCAGCGAGCGTAGCAAAAATGAAAATGATTGTCATTAGCGTTTTCTACTCCGACCTCTCCTGTCGGGGCCGAGGCTGGCGGTACCCTTATATATATGAGCGCCAGGATGGGCGCTCCGCCGACAGCCAGCCGGATGGAGAGGATGACCATGGCAGCCGATCGTTTAGAGAACATAGTGAGCCTTGCCAAACGTCGAGGCTTTGTTTACCCGTCGAGTGAAATCTATGGCGGGCTGCGCGCCTCGTGGGATTACGGTCCGCTCGGGGTTGAACTGAAGAACAACGTCAAACGGCAATGGTGGCGTTCGATGGTCACTGGTCGTGAGGATGTCGTGGGTATTGATTCGTGTGTGATTCTCGCGCGAGAAGTCTGGGAGGCATCTGGGCACGTTGCGACCTTCTCCGATCCATTGACCGAGTGCACCTCATGCCACAAGCGATATCGCGCTGACCACCTCGAAGAGGCTTTTGAAGCCAAACACAATCGCAAGCCTGCAGATCTCACTGAAGTGAATTGCCCTGCCTGTGGCAATAAAGGTCAGTTCACGGTGCCAAAACAATTCTCTGGTCTTCTCAAGACATTCTTGGGGCCAGTCGAAGATGAATCTGGTCTTGCATACTTGCGCCCAGAGACTGCGCAGGGAATTTTCATCAATTTCGATCAAGTACTCACCACATCGCGAAAGAAACCACCCTTTGGTATCGGCCAAATTGGGAAGTCATTTCGTAATGAGATTACACCAGGAAACTTCATCTTCCGTACGCGGGAGTTTGAACAGATGGAGATGGAGTTCTTCGTAGTCCCAGGTACCGATGAAGAGTGGCATCAATATTGGATCGACACCCGGTTATCTTGGTATAAAGATTTGGGAATCAATCCAGACCGACTGCGTATCTATGAACATCCGAAAGAGAAACTCTCGCACTACTCCAAGCGAACTGCCGATATCGAATATAAATTTGAATTTGCAGGCACCGAATGGGGCGAGTTGGAGGGTATTGCGAACCGAACTGATTTCGATCTCAAAGCACATTCAGCATCCTCTGGTAAAGATCTCACCTACTTTAATCAAGAGAAGAACGAGCGCTGGACCCCGTACGTCATTGAGCCGGCAGCCGGCGTTGATCGATGCGCGCTGACCTTCATGATGGATGCATTCACCGAAGACGAGGCTCCTAATTCCAAGGGAGAGATGGAAAAGCGCGCTGTGATGCGACTAGATCCACGTCTGGCGCCGGTAAAAGCAGCGGTACTACCACTCTCTCGCAATGCAGATCTCTCGCCGAAGGCTCGCGATCTCGCAGCCGCGCTTCGGAAGAATTGGAACGTGGAATTCGATGATGCTGGTGCGATTGGTCGTCGTTATCGACGCCAAGATGAGATTGGCACCCCGTTTTGTATCACTATCGATTTCGAATCACTCGATGATCATGCGGTGACTATCCGAGAGCGAGATTCGATGGCGCAGAGTCGGATTGCGATAGATCAGGTTGAATCATGGCTGGCGCCTCGACTACTGGGCTGCTAAAGCCCCTCACGCTTCCGATTCCATCGGGGGCAATTGAAATCAGTCCGCCAGTGGTGCTTGCGCCAATGGCGGGAATTACCAATGCGGCCTTTCGATTACTTTGTCGAGAGCAGGGCGCAGGCCTGTTCGTCTCAGAGATGGTTACTGCGCGCGCCTTGATTGAACGTAACGAAGAGACGCTTCGGATGATTACGCCGGGCAAGGGTGAGTTTCCGCGATCAATTCAGCTCTATGCAGTTGATCCGCGAGTTGCGGGTCTGGCAGTTCAAATGCTTGGCCGTGAGAACTTGGCCGATCACATTGATATGAACTTCGGTTGTCCAGTTCCCAAGGTTACTCGTAAGGGTGGCGGTGCGGCGCTGCCGTATAAACGGAATCTCTTCAAAGAGATTGTGGGTTCAGTGGTAAAGAATGCATCGGAATTCAACATACCGGTAACAGTCAAAATGCGGATCGGAATCGATGATGATCATAAGACTTTCATTGATGCCGGAAAGAGCGCAGCCGAACTTGGCGTCAATTGGGTTGCGCTACACGCTCGCACTGCTGCGCAAATGTACTCAGGAAATGCGCGTTGGGACGCGATCGGCGAATTGGTAACAGCGCTCGAACCATATGGAGTTCCGGTACTCGGTAATGGAGATATCTGGTCAGGCGCTGACGGATTGCGAATGGTGGAGCAGACCGGATGTGCTGGCGTCGTCGTCGGGCGCGGCTGCTTAGGGCGGCCTTGGTTATTTGCGGAATTAGTCGCTGCATTCGAGGGTAGAGAGCAACCGCAACCGCCGACGTTACGAAAAGTCGCAGAGATCATGGTTCGACATGGTCAATTGCTTAGTGAGTACTTCGAAGATGAATTCCGCGCTGCGCGAGATATGCGTAAACACATGGCCTGGTACTTAAAGGGTTTTCGAGTTGGCAGTGAAATCAGGTCGCAATTGGGAATGATCGATGATTTTCAGCAGATGCGTGCCCTCTTAGATCAGATTGAAGAGCAGCCTTATCCGCAAGAGATAGGGGAGGCGCCACGTGGTCGCAGCTCTGGCGTTCGACAAGTTTCACTGCCTCATCGTTGGCTCGAAGATCCTGACGAGATTCCAGCGATCGCACTCGATGATTCGGTATCCGGCGGATGATCCTCTTCAAACTTGCGTTCAAAGTCATCGCCCTCCTTCTCGCTGTCATTGTTGCGATTCCCGTGATTTCGACAGCGCGCGTCTGGTGGAGCGGAACTCATTCCGCAACTGGAACAGCGAAATTTGCGGTGGTTCTCGGAGCGGCACAACTAAATGGGCGCCCAGGTGAGGTGCTCGCTGCGAGATTGGAAAAAGCGCGCGAGCTCTACAAGGAAGAGAGAGTGGAGAAAATCATCACCGTAGGTTTTGGACAGCCTGGCGATCGCACGACCGAAGCAAAGGCAGGCGCCGCATGGTTACGTTCACAAGGCGTAGCTCGCACGGATATCGTGGTAGTTAACTCTGGGCTTGACACATACACCAGCACGGTCGCCTACGCTAAGCGAATCAAAGATAAGAGCCAACCTCTATTTGTAGTTACCGATCCATGGCATTGCTTGCGAGCGGTCACGATGGCTCGCGATTTTGCCTTCGATGCCCAATGTGTTGCAGTGGATAAAGGGCCGAATAAGTTGGGTAGCGCTAGCTCGCGATACCTCATTCGCGAGATGGGGGCGTATCTTGCCTACATTACTTTGGGGCGGCGAGGTATACATTTGAGCGATCACCATATTCAAGGTAGCGCGGGAGGTGCAGGTGAGTAACCCGGGGCGTTATGGAGAGAGCGATCTCGCACGCTTTGTCGATGAACCTGCGAAGCGGCCAGGTCGTACTGAATTTGCTCGAGATCGTGCCCGAGTTATCCATTCGTCAGCGCTTCGTCGATTAGCTGCCAAGACACAGGTAGCGCAACCATGGGCCAATGATTTCCCACGCACCCGCCTCTCACATTCGTTGGAGTGTGCGCAGGTTGGACGAGAACTTGGCGGAGCCCTTGGCGCTGACCCAGATTTGGTGGAGAGCGCGTGCTTAGCGCACGATTTAGGACACCCACCCTTTGGTCATAACGGTGAAGCTGCGCTGGCAGAAATCGCAGATGAATGTGGGGGGTTCGAAGGGAATGCTCAAAGCTTTCGAATCCTCACTCGATTGGAGCCAAAGACATTAGATAGCGACGATAGAAGCGCTGGCTTAAATCTCACTCGCGCTGCGCTCGATAGCGCGATTAAATACCCATGGTCTGCAACAGAGAATCCACAAAAATTTGGCGTCTATGGTGATGACGTTGAGATTTTTAATTGGGTGAAAAATGGCGTGGCAGGGGACCGGGCGCCTCTCGAAGCGCAGGTCATGGATTGGGCTGATGATGTCGCATACAGCGTTCATGATTTCGAAGATTCGCTTCATTCCGGCCAAATCACTATTGATAATCTCGAGCGGGATCTCCACCACTTCTATGAGATAGCTAAGAGCGACTACCTCGAAGATCTCAAAGCGCACGAGATCGAACTAGCCTTCGAACGATTGCAGAAACTATCGTGTTGGCCGAAAGGTTTCGATGGGTCCCATAATTCACTCGCGAGATTGAAGGATTTGACGAGTCAGCTAATCGGGAGATTTGCCCAAGGTGCAGAACGTTCAACGAAGGAGGCTTTTGGTAGTGGCCCGCTGACTCGATACGCCGCCGACCTCATTGTGCCCCGAGAGGAGCGCGTTGAGGTTGCGCTTCTGAAATCTTTTGCCGCTCACTACATCTTCCGTGCGGAACACTCGCAGGAACGGTACCTTCATGAACGCTCGCTCATTCATCGATTGGCAGAGGGGTTGCTCGAATCCGATGGAAAGCTCCTTGAGCGAAATTTCGTGGGGCCATGGCGCGCGGCCGATTCCCGCCAACGCTTGCGGATTGTCGTAGACCAGATAGCCTCTTTAACTGACCCAGCAGTGCCACTACTGATTGCGCGGATCGGTCAAAAGTAGGTTGAAGTAGATTGTAAGAATCGCTAGAGATAGCGAGAGTGGGAGTAGTGAAGAAGAATGGCCGGAAGAATTCGCGAAGACGATGTCTCGCATATTCGCCATTCCAGTCGGATTGATGATGTCGTAGGAGATTACGTCCAGCTCAAGAACGCTGGCGGCGGGCAGAAGAAGGGCCTTTGCCCATTCCATGATGAGAAAAGCCCTTCGTTCCACGTCACGCCGAGTAAAGGTTTCTATCACTGCTTCGGGTGTCAGAGCGGCGGAGATGTCATCTCCTTTGTCATGAAGATTGAACACCTCTCCTTTACTGAGGCGGTAGAGCGCCTCGCTGATCGAATGAATTATCAACTCACTTATGAAGAGGGGCCGGCGCGTACTGGAGGCAGCGATCGGAAACGTTTACTCGAAGCGAATCGTCTTGCAGCTCTCTTCTATCAAGAGCAACTCCAACAACCTGGCCCAGCCCAAGTGGGGCGAGAGTTCCTCCAATCTCGCGGCTTCGATAAAGCTGCCGCTGCAAAATTTGGCGTGGGATACGCCCCGGATGAGTGGGATGCGCTCTCGCAACATCTCAAAGGGCGTGGCTTCACCGACGCTGAACTGGAGTTGGCGGGATTGACCAAGCCAGGTCAACGTGGACATATCGATCGCTTCCGTAATCGATTGGTCTGGCCGATTCATGAGATCTCTGGCGATGTCGTTGGCTTCGGTGCGCGTCGATTAAGCGAGGCAGATACCGGACCGAAGTATCTCAACACCCCAGAGACTCCGATTTACAAGAAAAGCGCGCTTCTTTATGGCTTGGAGATGGCAAAGAAAGAGATCGCCAAGAAACGGCAGGTAGTCGTCGTAGAGGGATACACCGATGTCATGGCTACCCACCTGGCCGGAATCGAAACGGCCGTTGCTACTTGCGGTACTGCTTTTGGTGATGAGCACATCCGCATCCTCAGACGTTTACTCATGGACGATGATGCCTTTCGTGGAGAGGTAATTTTCACCTTCGATGGTGACGAAGCAGGACAGAAGGCGGCATTGCGGGCATTCAATGACGATCAGAAATTTGTCTCACAAACTTTCGTGGCAGTCGAAGAGCGCGGACTCGATCCCTGTGAACTACGAATAAAAGATGGCGACACCGCAGTTCGCGATCTTATCGCCAGACGCGTTCCACTCTTTGAATTTGCCATTAAATCTAAGTTGAAGCTATTCAATTTGAATACTGCCGAAGGACGAGTGAGCGCACTCAAGGAGTGCGCACCGTTGATTAACAAGATTCGAGATAAAGCGCTCCGGCCAGAGTATGTTCGCTCGCTCGCAGGGTGGATTGGAGTTGATATCGAATTGGTGCGCGATGCCGTGGGGCGGGGAAGTCGTGAGAGCGTCGGCGCGAGTCGAAGCGGGCTGGAAAAGAGTTCGCCAACCTATTTACTTGAGCGAGAGGTACTTAAGTCGATTCTCCAGCGGTCCGAGCTCTCGCAATCTTGGCCGGAGCTGATGGCAGAAGATTTCGATGACGAGGCTCTCCAATCGGTCTTCGCCGCCATCGCGGCAGAGCCAGCGATGTTGAGCTCGATCCCTGACTTGATATCGCGCTGTGAACCCGAAGCCGCTGCGTTAATCACTGAATTAACGGTGGAGCCGTTACGTACGAACGAACTGACTACCTTCTTTATCGATAGCCTGGTGGCGCGACTACGCGAGGTATCGGTGACTCGAAAGATCTCCGAATTGAAATCCACGCTCCAACGGCTAGACCCAGAATCGCCCGATTACGGGCCGACCTTCACCCAGTTGGTCGCCCTTGAAGCGATGCGCCGCGCCCTGCACGAAAAGGGGCTAGGAGAAGCTCTTTTGTAGCCATTTTCGTCGTTGACCTCATGCTGCGATAAAGTACGCCCGGTCATTCCCCGATAGCTCAATTGGCAGAGCAGCCGGCTGTTAACCGGCAGGTTCTTGGTTCGAGTCCAAGTCGGGGAGCACTTCTCAAGTCACAATAAAGTTTTTCTCAGGAACTTTTCAGCCCGCGAGGAGATACTTCACCCATGGCTCTTGGTGCGCGTTTCATCATCCGAAATCAAAAGGTAATCGTTGCCTTTGTTGCTGGCGTTGCTGTGGCCGGAGGCGGCGCTTACGCCGTCACCTCAACTGCTCCAAAAATCTCGGCTTGCGTTGATAATCGCACTAAAGCGATGTACCTAACTGATAAGACGAAGTGCCCAGTTGGCCGAACCTTTGTCTCATGGAACGTCGCCGGCCCACAGGGTCCGGCAGGTCAAGATGGAATCACCAAAGATAACTCGGGAAATCTCTCCATTAAAGATATTGCGAAGAAAGTTTTGCCAACTGTGGTCTCGATCTCGGTGAATTCAACAAGTGGTAGCGGAACGGGTTCTGGCTCGATTGTCCAAAGCGATGCCACTAAGAGCTACATAGTTACCAATAATCATGTTATCGATGACGCGGTCTCTGGCGGCAAAGTCACTGTCGAATTTCAGGATGGAACTGAACTCACCGCCACCATTAAAGGGCGAGATATCGCCTACGATCTTGCCGTTCTAGAAATTTCAAAGGGAAATCTGCCGACGATAAGTACTGGCGACTCTTCGAAGGTGCTCATTGGAGATCTCTCGGTAGCGATAGGTTCGCCACTGGGGCTCTCTGGAACGGTGACTAGTGGCATCATCTCTGCTCTCAACCGCCCTGTTCTAGCTGGTTCCACCAATCAGGCGTCCTACATCGATGCGTTACAAACCGATGCCGCAGTCAATCCAGGAAACTCTGGTGGTCCACTCGTAAATGGTCAAGGCGAGATGATCGGCGTTAACTCGGCGATTGCTTCCTTGGGAACATCAAGCGCAGTGACGACGGGAAATATTGGTCTTGGCTTTGCGATACCAATTAACCAAGCGATGCGTGTTGTCAACGAGATCATCAAGAGTGGAAAATCCACTCGACCACTCCTCGGAGTTGAATTCGATCGACAATACAATGGAAATGGAAAGATCCTCGGCTTGGTCAAGGATGGCGCAGCAGAGAAGGCTGGAATTCCCGTCAACAGCATCATCAAGTCCATCGATGGTTTTGTAATCAAGAGCGATATTGACGCCGTGGTTCGAATCCGCTCCTATGCGCCTAATAGCACCGTGTCGATCACGGTCGAGCTCCCAAGTGGCGAGCTAAAAACGTTTTCAGTGACCCTTGGCTCTGCGCCAGCTAATCAGTAACGCCGCGAAAAGTGCGGAGCGAGTAGGGTGGGGCTATGGCTGAATTCCATCTAAAGATCTCGCTTCCAGATCGCCCTGGTTCGCTCGGTTCAGTTGCTTCGGCGATCGGCTTTGCTGGCGGGGATATTCGGAAGTTCACGGTTGTAAGTAACGAGGGTGGCCGCGGTATCGACGATGTTGTCGTTGCCATCCCGGGGAGCGATCCCACAGATTTACTTAATGTGCTTGGTCAAATCGGCGGGGTAGAGGTAATTTCCGTCGAGATCGTTAAATAAACTTCTCTAGCGCGCTCGCGTTATTAAACGGGGCAGCGTCGTCATAGCTCAGCTCAAGGAGACGATTCCATTTAGCAGTACGTTCAGAGCGATGAGTCGAGCCAACTTTGATTTGACCTGCGTTAGCACCGGTAGCCAGGTCGGCAAGCCAACTCTCTTCGGTATCACCCGAGCGAGCCGATACCACGGTGTTCCAACCATGTCTCTGAGCAACTTGGAGCGTGGTGAGCGCAGCAAAGAGTGAGCCAGCTTGATTTGGTTTGATTAAAATCGAATTTGCTTCACCTTCAGCAAGACCACGATTTAATCGCGCTAGCTGAGTTGCGTAACGATCGTCACCAAGGATTTGGATTCGGTTGGTGAGAGCGCGTTGGGCGCGCCAACCGGTTTCATCATCTTCGGCCGCACCATCTTCTACGGAGATGATGGGGTAGCGATCTAGCCAGGCGCTCCACCGTGATACGAATTCCTCAGAATTAAGCGCGACTTCAGCTCCGCTCTCGTGCACTAAATATTTTCCGTCATGAAAAAGTTGGCTGGCAGCGATATCAAGAGCGATATGCGCACGACCTGAAAGGTTGCAGAGTTCGATTGCCTCAGAGACGAGGGCAATCGCCTCCTCATCGCCAGAAAGTTTTGCGGTAAGGCCCCCTTCGTCGGCAACTAGTGCAGTGTCGAATCCACGTCTGCTCAGCAACTTTTTGCACTCTTCGCGAATTTGCCAGATCCACTCCAAGCCTTCAGTAAATGAGCTGGCACGAGTAGGAATCGCCAAAATATCCTGTAGATCAATCGCCCGACCAGCATGTGCTCCACCAGAGAAGATATTGATCATGGGCATCGGGAGCGAAGGTGCAGACCTAACATGTTGCGCAATAACTTCGAAGGGTTCCTTGCCAGCAGATTTGGAATAGGCAAGCCATGTGGCGAGCGTGATGGCAACGGGTATATGCCCCCCAAAGCGCGATTGGATTGGCGTAGGGTCGAAAGTTCGTAGCACCCGATCTAATTCGGAGAAATCATTTCCTTGGATGCCAATCAACGAGGGAAGGACTTCCTTGGAAAAAGTTGACATCGTTCTCTCAATACCGAGCCCATTGAAATTACCTTCGCCATCGCGAAGGAAGAGCGCTTCGTGACTTCCCGTACTTGCCCCTGACGGTGCAATCGCAACCGCCTCATGTGAGCCAATTCGAACTCGAGCTGCGACTGTGGGCACGCCACGTGAATCTAGAGCTTGCCAGAGATCGATTCGCGAAATTTCAGACATAGGAAAAGTTACAAGACTCCAAACTTGGCAAAGGCTTCACTCGGTGACATGCCCTCTTTGACAGCCTTTCGAAAGAGGTTCTCGCCAGAATTCTTCTCTTCGACAAATGTGATTACTTGGGGAATCAGATGGTTAGGAACGACTACCACGCCATCAACATCACCAACAATGAGATCGCCTGGGTTGATTTGAACGCCATCAATCTCTCCTGGAACATTGTGGGCTACGACCTCATATCGACTGTTGATATCGATAGGCCATGTACCAGTGCCGAAGACTTTGAATCCCAGCGCTCTAGTTCGAGCGACATCGCGAACTGGTGCATCGGTAAGCGCACCAGCTGCGCCTTTGAATTTACATGCATTCGAGAGCAGTTCACCCCAGAGCGCTGAAGTGTGACGTCGTGCCGATGGTTTGATGAAAACATCATCTTTACCGATGGCATCGAGCGCCTTGAGAAGTCCCACGTATGGAACTTCTGGGGCAGCGGAAACAGGCTCGAGTCGGACCGGGAATGCGTACCCCATCATGACTCCCTCACCTGAAATCATGGCGATATCGGAACCAAGAACTTGGTTTCGATACCCGAGATGATCGAGGCAATCGGAGGTAAGGGCAGCATTGAAGATTGGCCGGAGTGGCTCAAGCTCTGGACGGAGTAAGGCGTTGGTGTTAGCGGTCATAACGCAAGCGTAAGGTGCGCGGAGGATGTTGAGCGAGCTGCTCTCGATGGGTGGGCGGAAGTGTAAAGGTGAGGTTGAGGGTGGCTGCGAAAATATAGGAAAAAGGGGCTGTGTCTTTGGTCATAAAAATTGACAAGTTGCCCGATTTAAACCAGCCTTTGCCCTGTAGTTCTGCTACACCAAACCCTCGCAGAGAATGGAATATGGATGCGTAAAAGCACATATAAATTTGTTGCAGGTCTATTTGCTATCGCACTTCTAGCAGCAGGTTGCTCATCATCGAGCGACTCTGCCTCCGAAGAGACCGCAACAGAAGAGTCAGCAGCTCCAGCAGCAGCTGACCCAGAGCTCGAAATCTTTACCTGGTGGGCTGCAGGTGGAGAAGCGGCCGGCCTTGCAGGCTTGGAAGCTGAGTTCACAGCAAACAACCCAGATACCAAGTACATCAACGCAGCTATTTCTGGTGGCGCCGGCGTTAACGCTAAGGCAGTTCTCCAGAGCCGTCTTGATGCAAATGATCCACCAGACTCATTCCAAGCACACGCTGGCATGGAGCTTGACGGTTACGTCAAGGGTGGACAGCTTGAAGACCTCACCTTCCTATATAAGGAGCAAGGTTGGGACACAATCTTCCCAGCAGATCTCATCAAGACACTAACTGTTGATGGCAAGATCTACTCAGTCCCAGTAAACATCCACCGTGCAAACGTTCTCTGGTGGAACCCTGCAACTGCAGAGAAGGCGGGCATTACCGCTGCTCCTGCAACTCTCGATGAGTTCTTCGCAGCTCTCGATAAGTTCAAGAAGATCGGAATTCCAGGACTAGCACTTGCTGGTAAAGGCGACTGGGCGATTGCTCACCTCCTCGACTGGATGATTCTTGCAACTCTCGGTCCAGATAAGTTCGAAGGCCTCTACAACGGAAGCACTTCATGGACTGGCCCAGAGATGGAAGAAGCGATCAAGAACTTCCAAAAGGCTCTCTCTTACGGAAATAAGGGCGCTGGAAACCTCGACTGGCCAGATGCTGGCAAGCTCGTCACTTCCGGCAAGGCTGGCTTCTTCATCATGGGCGACTGGGCATCAGCTCAGTGGCAAGCAGATGGCTTGAAGCTCGGAACTGACTACACCTGGGCACCCGCTCCAGGAACCGTCGGTGTCTACCAATGGCTCTCAGACTCATTCACGCTTCCTGTTGGTGCTAAGCACCGCAATGCAGGTATCGCATGGTTGACCGTCTCCGGTTCCAAGGCTGGACAAGATGCCTTCAATCCAAAGAAGGGCTCGATCCCAGCTCGTACCGATGCTGATACAGCTCTCTATGACGATTACCTCAAGGCTGCTATGGAGCAGTGGAAGACAGACCGCCTCGTCGGTTCAACAGTCCACGGCGTCACTGGCAACAATGCTTTGATGGCTGCTTACAACGCAGCAGTTGGTAAGTACTTCAGCGGTGGCGCAAAAGATAACAAGGGCCTCGCTGCAGATCTTGCTGCTGCTTACGAAGCAGGAAAGGCCTAAACCGAAAGGTTTCGTCTTAGCAAAGTTAGTTACGATTCTGGTGGGTGGGAAACCGCCCACCAGTTTCATGATTGAACAGAGAAAGCGAGCAGTACTCGATGGCGCTTCAAACAAGTAAGAGGTTCTCCACCTGGATAGGTGGTTTCCTCTTAGTTGTACCGTCGATAGCAGCCGTCACAGTTTTTGTGTACGGCATGATTGTCTGGACAATCAAAATATCGATGACAGATCGAATTAGCGCATCGGTCAAAGAACCAAAATTTGTTGGATTTCAGAATTACACCAACCTTCTCTCAGACACCCGATTCACGCACGCGTTCGAGAATCTAGTTAAGTTCACTTTTGTCTTTATCGTTGGCACAACCATCGCCGGCTTCATCATGGCTCTACTCCTTGAAAAGGGCATCAAAGGCGAAGGATTCTTTAGATCTTTTTACCTCTATCCGCTTGCGATCTCTTTTATCGCGATGGGTACAGTGTGGAACTGGCTTCTTAATTCCAATGTTGACGCGGACGCTGGTGGTTTGAATCTTCTCCTTCAAAAAGTTGGCTTGGGGTTCCTGCAGAATTCTTGGTACCTATCGGAAAATGGAGCCGCTTATGCATTGGCTCTGCCAGCAATCTGGCAGATGGCTGGTTATGTGTTAGCTCTTTTCCTCGCTGGCTTCCGAGGCATTCCCGACGATCTGCGAGAAGCTGCGCGTGTTGATGGCGCATCAGAAGCAAAGATCTATCGATATGTTCTCTTCCCTCAACTGACGCCGACCCTTTTCACAGTCTTGATCATCTTGGGACACGTCTCGATGAAAGTCTTCGATTTGATTATCGGTATCAACGGGAAGTCGTATGTCACTCAAGTGGTGGCGGTTTATATGTGGGAATCCACTTTCGATCAGCGAAATTATGCAAAGGGGACAGCGATTGCTGTCGTCTTGCTCCTGCTGATTGCCTTAATCATCATCCCTTACCTTCGCTGGGTTATAAAGCAGGAGAATGAGAACCGATGACCGCCGAACTTCTAGAGAAGAAGCCAAACCCCATTGCCAATAAGCGGAAGCGATCCGGTAAAGAGCAATTCTGGTTAATATTCCGCTATACCTCGCTGACTTTCATTTGGTTCTTGATTGTGATGCCGATCTATGTGCTCGTAGTCAATTCCCTTAAAGGCGTGAAGGATGTCTATCTCGTAAATGCCTTTGATTTGCCAAAGAGTCTGGATTTCTCAGCGTGGCCAATTTCATGGAGCGGTGGCGATTACTTCTCAGCATTCAGTCTTGGCGAATCGATGACTCGCACGCTCTTCTTCGTGGTTCAGTCATCTTTAATCTCGGCAATCATCGGTTCTATCAATGGTTATGTCTTTGCAAAATGGAAATTCCCGGGCTCGAATATCGTCTTTACGCTCTTCCTCTTCGGAATGTTCATTCCATATCAAGCGGTCATGATTCCGCTAGTCCAACTAGTCACCAACATGGGCGTTAATAAGTCAATTTACGTGTTAGTCATGGCGCATGTGATCTATGGAATCCCCATCTGCACTTTGATTTTCCGGAATTACTACGCAAGCATCCCCGACGAGCTGATTGAAGCGGGATTGGTCGACAAGGCTTCGAGGATTCGTATTTACCGATCCATCATCCTGCCGCTTTCTTTGCCAGCCTTCGTCGTCGTTCTCATCTGGCAGTTCACCTCTGCGTGGAATGACTTCCTCTTTGCGATCTTCTTAACGGGCGGTTCACCAAAACTTTCGGTGGCAACCACGACCCTCAATTTCATTACCGGCTCAAGTAACCAAGTCTTTTACGGTTTGAATATGACAGCATCATTAATCGTCTCACTGCCGACTCTGGTCGTGTATATCTTCCTTGGCCGGTACTTCCTCCGCGGATTGCTCAGCGGTTCCCTTAAGGGATAGTAACTGGAGCGCCATTGAGCAGCGCTTCTGCCCGAGCGATTGCTTCGAGCTTGCCTGCATCATCGAGATAGTTCACTTGCGAAATTCCGACCACCCGGACTGCGGTAATGACCCCAGCATGTGCCGAAAGATTTGATGGCAGATTGCCGCCATGTCGCTGATAGGCATCGAGAAAATTCTGCAACGTCTCGGCAACCGCTTCACGATTAGTCGCTAATTTAATTGCCTTCAGATTCAAATGCGCTGCCATATATGCCAGATCAAAGACCGGAGCGCCTTGATGGGTTACTTCAAAATCCAGCACCCATGTGCCGCTTGGACCATGGAGTACGTTCTTCGGGCTGAAATCCCCGTGAACTGCGCACTCACGAGAATCCATCAATTCGTCGGATAACTCGCGGATCAACGAGCCGTAATTCGGCCAGGTCTTTGCCATTCCGCCATAGAAAGCTCCGGCGCGAAGATCGAATAATCTCTTCTTTCCATCGACGATTCGCTCGGGCAACTCTTGCCCTTTAGTTTTCGTATGCCACAACGCCAAAACCTTGCCGAGCGTTCTGCCAACTTCGGGCTCGACGAGTCCATCGAGCATGCTAAAGCGCCAATCTTTCATGTCGTCAGGGGCGAGCTCAAGTGCAATTGCCAAATCTTTATCGCTCCGTGAGATCAAGTTCGGGACATTCCTTGGAGTAATTCTGCGAAAGAGTTCAATGGCGTCCGCCTCAGCGAGAATTCGATCGACGTCCGCCTCCCACCTTCCAGGCACACGTAATTGGGCGAGCGCACGTTTGACTACCGCACTGTGGTCCTGGCCATCTGAGAGTTCGTTGCGCCAGGTGATTTTCGCGGTATCGCACGAGACTCCACCAGAGAGAAGTTCGATTGAGAAATCGTGGCGCCCGAGAAGTCGTTCTAGGGTCTGGTCAGAGAACCCCGCACTCATTGAGAGAGCGCAACCAATTCCGCAATGTGGAGCACCTTGGTCTTCACTCGCGCTTTGCGAAGTGCGCTCTTGAGCTGGCGAGTGCATCCAGGATTGACGCTCACTAAATAATCGAGGTTGAGCGCTTTAATGGCGTCGACTTTTGGCGCAATGACTCGTTTACTATCGCGGGCCCGAAGGAGTGAATAACTTCCAGCGGCGCCACAACATCCTTGCGCATTAGGAACTTCGACATATTCACCAAGTTGTGCCAAGAGCGCGCGAGGTTCTTTGAATACCCCCATACCATTGCGGAGATGACAAGAATCTTGTAAGCCGATTCGAACCGGTTTACCATTTCGGATAATCGGCGTGAGTTGCGAGCTCCACCACTGTGAGAACTCTTGGACTCGATCTTTGCCCAGGACTGCTGAAAGGTGCGCGGCGCAGCCACCAGCGGTAGAGAGAATCGTTCCGGGCAACTTCTTGCCCAGCTCTTCTGCGAGCGCCTTCCCCCCATCGAGATCACCATTATGTGCATGGAGCGCTCCACAACACCCTTGGGTCGAATCAATATTTACAGTAGGCGCTAACTTTGCAACGGCGCGGCTTACTTTTGGAAAGAGCCTCCGTTCGAAACAACCGAGCGCAAGGTGAATGTCGCTTGTAGTTTTACGTTTACGCGCAACGGGAGCGAGCGCGCTCATAACACGAACGCGCCAGGGAGCGCTCACCATCTGGAATAGAGCCTTGATGATGAGCGGGCGCTTTCGTCCACGCCAGGTGATATCGCGCCACTCCTCGAGGAGCACGCCGTACTCCACTCCAGCGGGACAAACCGGTTCGCATGCGCGACATCCAAGACAGAATGAAGCTTGTTCTGAAGCCCCTTCGTCAGCAAAGGGAAGGCGCCCATCTTGCAGCGCCCGCATCAAGGTAATCCGGCCACGCGGCGATGATTGCTCTTCGCCGGTTAATTGATAGGTCGGGCAGGCAGGTAGGCAATAACCACAGGAGATACATCGATCGAGTTTTGCTTGGGTGAAATTCTTTCTGATCTCCGCGCTCATGAGCCGAGCCTGCCGGGGTTGAGGACACCATCTGGATCGAAGACTGCTTTGATGTTCCGATGAAGCCCTAATGAGACATCACCGAGTCGAGCTTTCAAGTAGGGCAGTTTTGCGCTACCCACGCCATGTTCTCCAGTAATTGTGCCGCCAAGATCCAAGGCGAGGTTGAAGATATCTGCGAGTGAGCGCTCGGCACGGTGTACTTCATCTTCGTCATCTTTATTGATGACGATAGTGGGGTGGAGATTGCCATCACCGGCATGGCCGAAGGTTCCAATGAGCAGCGAGTACTTTTTGCCGATCGCTTCGATCGCATCTGCAGCCTTGCTCAATTGTGGCCGCGGCACCGAGATATCCTCGAGAATCGAGATTGAGCCGAGGCGAGCTAGCGCGGGCAGTGAACATCGGCGCGCATAAAGCAGCGCTTCAGCAGCAGCAACATCTGGCGCCAGCGTAACTGCGCGCACCCCTCGAGCTGTTCCAGCGATCTCTGCCATGCCATCAACAGAATGCGCCACACTCTCTTGATTTCCATCATCGCCAAAGAGCAGGAGGGCGCCAGCATGAGTATCTAGACCCAAGTGGGCAAAATCTTCGACAGCTTTAATACAGGTGTTATCGAGGAACTCCAATGTTGCCGGGAGAATTCCCTTTGCAACGATCGAATCGACAGCGACTGATGCATCGGCGAGGTTGTCGAAGTATGCAACTCCATATTTAGAAGTTTTCGGGCGTGGGCTTAAGACTGTCGTGACTTCCGTGAAGATGGCGAGGGTTCCCTCACTTCCGATGAGAAGCCTGGTGATGTCATACCCGGCGACATCTTTTACAAGTCGACCACCAGTGCGGATGATTTCACCGGTACCAAGTACGGCTTCGAGCCCAAGGATGTAATTTTTCGTCGTGCCATATTTCAATCCACGTAGGCCACCTGCGCTCGTGGCGACATTACCGCCAATGGTAGAGACCGTCTTGGAGCCAGGGTCAGGTACATACATCAGACCTTCTTTTGCAACTGCATCATCAAGTTGCTGAGTGGAGACTCCTGGTTGTACGACGGCGAGCATTTCATTACGAGAAACTTCGAGAATTTGCTTCATCTGCATCATGCTTAAAACAATTCCGCCATGAAGTGGAACGGTGGCTGCGCAGAGATTACTTCCGGCCCCTCTGGCGATGATGGGAGTCTTCGTCCGGCGCGCAAACTTAACTACCTCGGCGACTTCTTGAGTCGAATGGGGAGTGACTACCACTTCCGGTAATCCTTTGAAGAGCGGGGTCGCATCCCGGCTGTAGGCCTCGCGTGCGGCTAGGTCATCAAGGACGCGATCGCGACCTAAGAGGGAGATAAGGGCGCTTGCCAGGGGCTCTGCTGCCATTTTTCCCTCCTCTAAAGTAGCCCTAGGCTACTGGGTGAACGGTGCGATAGTGAGAGGCTTGCAACCATGGCGCTGAAAGCAGAAGTTTTTGATTCTCGTCGAAATGTTCTAGGCGAGGGACCAACCTCGTCGGGAGCGCAGAACAACCACGTGATGTGGGTAGATATTTATGGGAAAGCTGTTCGGTGGCGAAATCTTGAGAGCGGCGAGATTGGGGAGTACCAAACACCCGAAGATGTCGGGTTTGTGATTCCGCTCGCTGAAGGTGGCGAGCTACTCGGAACCGCGCATGGACCTCATGTCCGCGATCGTGCGGGGAATTTTCGTAAAGTCCCAGGTCGGGTTGAGGCCGATGGTTATCTGGCCAAGAAGAATCTCCGCTGGAACGATGCCAAGGTCGCACCCTGGGGCGATCTCTTCCTCGGTTCGATGACCTACGACTTTGAGACTAATGCCGGAGCGCTTTATCAATTGCAAAAGGGTGGCCAACATATTCGCCGTCTCTTCGGTGATGTCACGATTAGCAATGGCCTTGATTGGACGGTCGATCAACAATCAATGTTCTATGTTGATACTCCGCTTCGTCGAGTCGATAAATTCGATGTTGAAGAGCGGGATGTGAAGAATCGACGAACGTTTATCACCTTTCCAGATGAATTTGGTATGCCAGATGGTTTCTGTATGGATAGCAATGACAATCTATGGGTTGCATTCTGGGAAGGGTCAGCTATCCGATGTTTCGATGGTGAGAGCGGAAAGTTGCTCGAACAAATTGATTTGCCAGCCCGCCGAATCACCTCTGGTGCATTTGCTGGTCCAAACTTAGATCAACTCATCATCACTAGCGCACGCGATGACCAAGAGGTGGGCGAAGCTCCTGAAGCCGGAATGACTTTCATCGCAACGCCAGGTGTTAAAGGCAAAGTGACAACTACTTTCACGTTCTTGGGTGCGAATGCCTGATCTCTATACCTTCGGGGAGGCGATGGCGCTATTTCTTGCTAGCGACACCGATTCAGTGCTTACCGCTCGTACCTACACTCGGAGCACTGCTGGTGCAGAGGGAAATGTGGCCGTTGGTGTTTGTCGATTAGGGCTAAGCGCCCACTTCTTCACATTAATCGGCAATGATCAATTGGGAAGCGCCGTGCTCGCTGATTTTGCTGCAGAGGGCGTTGATGTCTCTGGCGTGAAACGAGTGGCTAGCTTTAGTAGCGCCATGATCCGCAACCCTGGAACTACTGCGCCAGTTGAGGCAAGTTACCTTCGTAAAGGCGCTGCTGCTTCATTGATGACGCCCGAGGATCTCGACCGGAATTTGATTGGGCAATCACGATGGCTCCACGCCACCGGCATCACCTGTGCAATTTCGACAAGCGCTGCGGCAGCGGTGGCAGCTGGGCTTGATATTGCTCGCTCAGCAAATATCAAAAAGAGTTTTGACTTGAATATTCGACGAAAGCTGTGGAGCGAAGAAGAGGCGCGCGCAGTCCTTGAGCCCATCGCTCGAGATGTTGACCTTCTTATCGGCGGCGAAGATGAATATTGTGCAGTCTTCGGAACAAGTGACCCGCAAGAGGCTATCCGAATTGCAGCATCACGAGCGAATAAAATAGTGATCATGACGCACGGCCCAGCAGAACTCACCTATGCAATCGATGGTCAGGTTGTTGTTGTTAATCCGCCGCAAGTGAAATCTGTAGATCCGGTCGGCTCTGGTGATGCATTCACGAGCGGGGTAATCTCAGGCTTGCTCGGGGGATTGACGGTGGCAGGTGCAATTGCCCAAGGAACAATCTCTGGTGCACGGGTGGCAAGCCAATTTGGAGATTGGGCCGGATTGCCACGAGGCAAAGGTGGGATTACCGATCAAGTTTTTATCGATGAAATCCAAGGGAAGGCGCGTTGATGGTCACTCGAGAAGATTTACTCCAGGCAGGTGCGGTAGCGATTGTTCGTATGCCAGATCAAGCTGCTGGGCAAGATGTCGCTGACCGAATCGTGGCTGCCGGATTGACGACTATTGAAATCACCTTGACCAATCCCGGCGCCTTAACGATCATCGAGAAGCTTGCCCAACGCCCTGGCGTACAAGTGGGAGTTGGCACAGTCGTGGACAGTAAAGATGTCATCCGCGCGAAAGATGCGGGGGCAACGTTTATTGTTTCGCCAAATACCGATGAAGATGTAATCGGTGAGACAAAGCGCGCCGGCTTGCTCTCGCTACCCGGTGTGGCCACTCCCAGTGAGGTGGCGGCAGCAAAGAGATATGGTGCCGACATCCTCAAGCTCTTTCCCGCTTCTACCTTTGGTCCGGGCCACCTCAAGGCGTTGCGCGATCCCTTCCCGGGGAATTTTTGGTGCCCTACTGGTGGACTTTCGGCAGATACCGTTGAACAGTGGTTTGCCGCAGGCGCAAATATCGTTGGCGTCGGTGGGCCGCTTATCAAAGGTGGCGTTGAAGCAATCGAAGGAAATGTCAAAGCGTTCTTGGCGGCAGTAGCGAAAGCGAGGAGCTAATCATCATGTCCACAGGGAATGAACAAACAATTTGGAAGAGTAGCCGTGATCCACAAGGTCCGATGAAACGTTCCATAGCAGCGCTAGCAAAGCAAGGTGTGGTGCACGAAGACTTAGATGGACTCCCCGAAAGCGCTAAACGATTTAGCGATGGCGCGCGGTGGAAGGTTGAGATTCCGTCGGTCGAAGGCCCGGCTGCGATGCGGGCTGTCATTGATGAAGCGAAGAAGTACTCCCTCGCCTTTCATCGTGCTAGCCAAGGCAGTGGCATCATGATGTTGCGCGATGAAGAGATAACTGAGTATCTCGAACTTGGGAAATCTGTTGGCGCTGAAGTCTGCTTATTTGTCGGACCACGTTCTTCTTGGGATATCGGCAGAGCGACGGTAGGAAGCTCAAGCGCGACCGTGCATCCATCCCTTCGTGGCGCGGATCAAGTTCGTTTTGCAGTCGAAGATGTCCTGCATGGCGCATCGCTAGGAGTCCGCTCGATCTTGGTGGGCGATGTCGGGCTACTTAAGATTCTTGGTGAAGCCAAGCGCAAAGGTGACCTACCAAGTGATTTCATCTTGAAGACATCAGTTGCCTTGCCATGTAACAATCCAGCGACTGCAGCGCTTTATGAGGATCTAGGTGCTTCGACCCTTAACCTCACTACTGATCTCTCGCTCGCTCAGATTGCAGCGATTCGTGCCCAAGTTGATATTCCAGTAGATGTCTATGTGGAAGCAGCGGATGATTTTGGTGGTGCAGTGCGCCATTACGAAGTGCCAGATCTAGTACGGGTCGCAGCGCCGATTTACCTTAAGTTCACTGTACGAAATGCCCCAGGGCTATATCCATCAGGTGGACATATTCAAGGGCTTGTCGAATCAACGAGCCGGGAACGGGTTCGTCGAGCAAGCATTGGTGTAGGAATGCTCAAGCGATATGGACTTGCTTAAGCAGTATCTCAGCCGAAAGTTATTTGGGAACGCGAAGGTTCTGCATGCCGCCATCGACCGAAATCTCGGTCGCGGTAGTTGATCCTTGTCGCGGGCTGGCAAGGTAGGCAACAGAACTTGCAACTTCTTCAGCAGAGACCAAACGTCCCCATGGTTGGCGCGCCTCGAGCCGTTCGCGCTCGGCGACCGGATCATCAGCTTGACTGAGTAAACGTTGGACCCACGGCGTATCTGCTGTTCCAGGATTGACGCAGTTCACGCGAATACGATCTTTGAGGAAATCGCAGGCCATCGAGAAGGTCATGGTCCGGATAGCGCCCTTTGATGCCGAATAGACAATGCGATTGGGAATTCCAGCTGTAGCTGCGATGGAGCAGGTGTTGACGATTGCGGGCACTTTTGACTTTCGGAGAAGTGGAAGCGCAGCTTTCGTTACTCGCGCAACGCTGAAGACATTGATATTAAATATCTTCTCCCAATTCTCTTCACTCTCAGTCTCAACAGTTCCGATGGAACCAACAGCAGCATTGTTGATGAGAATGTCTACGACATTTGTCTTGGTGCGAACTTCGGCAAACGCTTTTGTTACTGAATCAAGGGTGCTGACATCGCAGTAGATCCACGTGGCAAAATCCTTGAGTTCTCCTTGGTTTAAATCGAGCCCAATAATCGTGGCGCCCTGCTGGTGGAGTAAGCGCGCAGTTGCCAATCCGATTCCGGAGGCAGCTCCGGTGATGATTGCGGTTAGCCCTGAGAATTCCTTCTCGGATCCCGGTGCGCCCGGTGCGCCTGTTCCCTGCGGCATATTCTGCGCCTCTCGCTAGCTCAATGGTCTAATTGCGAACTCTATTACTTTAGCCCCATCGGGAAAAACCTCAGGCCTAGCCGTTGGCGCTCGGAAATGGCGAATATGTGGCGCCCAGAACCCCCCGAGGGTGGGTAGATTTCGGGTATGGCGCCCACCCAGACCAGTCAGACCAAGTCGCTCATTTATCCATTTACCTTCGGGGATCGCACGCAGTCAGATCTCCTCGGTGGCAAGGGAGCAAATCTCGCCGAGATGGTCCGGATGGGATTACCGGTTCCCCCGGGGTTCACCATCACCACTGAAGCTTGTCGCGAATATCTCGCTTCCTCGCAAATGTCGGTGACCCTCCTTGCTGAAGTCGAGACCGCGCTCGCCGCGCTCGAAAGCTCCCTTGATAAGAGATTCGGAGATCCAGCGAACCCGCTCTTGGTTTCGGTTCGCTCCGGCGCGAAATTCTCGATGCCAGGAATGATGGAGACGGTGCTCAATGTTGGCATGACTCCTGAGGTAGCCGAGGGAATCGCTAAAGCGAGCGGCAATGCGCGATTTGCGTGGGACTCCTATCGCAGATTCGTCGACATGTTCGGTCGAATTGTCTGTGACGTGCCACCTAGTGAATTTCACAAAGTCGAACATCGAATACTTGAGAATCATAAAGTCGCATCAATATCAGAGCTCGATGTCGACGGTTTGAAAGCGCTCGCCGAAGCTTTCATCAAAGTAATTGAAGTAGTAACGTCAAAGTCGTTCCCCACCGATCCTCGCGAACACCTCCTTAGTTCGATCGAGGCTGTCTTTCGTTCATGGAACTCGGAACGTGCTCGGCTCTATCGTCGTCGTGAGCGAATCCCCTCCGATTTGGGAACAGCTGTCAATATCCAATCTATGGTCTTCGGAAATCTTGATGATCTATCTGGCACCGGCGTTGCCTTCACGCGCGACCCTGCAACAGGTGAACATGGCAGCTATGGCGATTATCTCGAGCGAGCTCAAGGAGAAGATGTCGTCGCAGGTATACGTAACACCATGTCGCTTCAGGAGATGAAGGCTAAGTACCCAACTGTCTCGGCAGAGCTCGAAAATGTGATGGAGCTGCTCGAGACGCACTATCGAGATTTGTGCGATATCGAATTTACGGTAGAGCGTGGAAAGTTATGGATCTTGCAGACGCGCGTCGGAAAGCGAACTGCAGAAGCTGCATTCCGAATCGCCTGCCATATGGTCGATGAAGGCAAGATCTCGATGGATGAGGCGCTCTCGCGCACCTCAGGTGATCAATTGGTTTCGCTGATGTTCCCGCAATTTGATCTCTCTGGCTCCATCAAAGAGATTGCTCGAGGAATTCCAGCCTCACCTGGAGCAGCCGTCGGTGAAGCGGTCTTTGATTCCAAGCGCGCATTCGATCTAGCTCGTTCTGGAAAGAAGGTAATTCTCGTTCGGCGCGAGACGAGCCCTGATGATCTCGTTGGCATGGTCGCAGCAGAGGGAATCCTCACCAGTCGCGGTGGCAAGACTTCACACGCAGCTGTCGTCGCCCGAGGTATGGGCAAGACTGCAGTCTGTGGCACTGAAAGTATCTCCGTAGATGAGCGCGCCCACCTCTTCACCGTTGGTGGCTTAACCGTTTACGAAGGCGAGACGATCTCGATCGATGGCTCAACGGGCGCCGTTTATGCCGGCGTCGTACCAGTGATTGCATCACCTGTCACCGCTTATCTTGAAGGGCGGCTTGCTGCCGAATCAAACCAAGCAACGCCAGTGGTCAAGGCCGTCGATCGCATTCTCCAATATGCCGATCAAAAGCGAACATTAAAAGTGCGCGCGAATGCTGATACTCCCGAAGATGCCGTTCGCGCCCGAATCCTCGGCGCAGAGGGCGTGGGTCTATGTCGCACTGAACATATGTTCCTCGGCGAACGTCGAATGTACGTCGAACGTTTGGTCTTGGCAGAGAATGAAGAGGTGCAACGCGGCGTGATTGCCGAGATGGAACCGCTTCAACGCGCTGACTTCGTCGGCATCATGATGGCGATGTCGGGTCTACCCGTGACAGTTCGACTACTCGATCCGCCGCTTCATGAATTCTTGCCAGATTTGGCAGAGATGACTGGTGAGATGGCGCGCGCTGAGGCGCTGAATGCTGATGTCTCACCTCGAGAGCAGGCAATTTATGCCGCAGTAAAGCGTCTCCATGAAGCTAACCCGATGCTCGGCTTGCGCGGAGTTCGATTAGGAATCTTGATTCCTGAATTGTTCAAAATGCAGGTACGTGCGCTTGTTCACGCTGCAATCGAAGTACGTCGACTCGGCCATGATCCCAAGCCTGAGATCATGATTCCGCTCGTAGCAACGCAACGCGAACTACTTCACTTAAGAGAGACGCTCGAGGAAGAGATCGCGCATACCCTTTCAAGCACTGGCCAAACGCTTGAGATTCCGATTGGCACCATGATCGAGACGCCACGAGCTGCAATCACAGCTAAGCGTGTTGGTGATTACGCTGACTTCTTCTCATTTGGCACCAACGATCTCACTCAATTGACGTGGGCATTCAGTCGCGACGATGTCGAATCAACATTCTTGCCGCGTTATCTTGATTTGGAACTGCTTCCGTTTAATCCATTTGAGTCACTCGATCAAGATGGCGTGGGGCTCTTCGTGAAAATGGCATCAGAGGCGGCTCGTTCACTTCGACCAGATTTCAAATTAGGAGTGTGCGGTGAACATGGTGGCGATCCTCGGAGCATCCACTTCTTCCACTCTGTGGGGTTGGACTACGTCTCGTGTTCACCCTTCCGAGTTCCCGTTGCGCGCCTGGAGTCAGGTCGAGCAACGATTCTGAAAAGCTCTACCTCCAGCACCGCTTGATGCACCAATCCAAAGGAGCCTGAACAGATGCAACTTGCTGTCATTGAAAGCGCCGACAATCCATTTGCGCTCACCAAGTACATCGATGGACGTTACTTTGCCATCAAGGAGCTACCCACGCTGACAGCCGCTCTGCAGATTCCTCTCGCAGAACTTCGAGAGATTCTTGAAAAAGCACCTGGGCCAGAGGTAACTGGACGAGAGCTACCTCCATTAGCTCCGGAGAGTGAAGTCTGGGGAGCAGGCGTTACTTACCTACGCTCGCGTGATGCTCGAAAAGAAGAGAGCGGTACGCCTGATGTCTATCAAAAGGTCTACGAGGCTGATCGCCCCGAACTTTTCTTTAAAGCTAATTTTCGCCGCACCGTTGGCAATGGCGATGTCATCGGAAAACGTGCCGATTGCACCTCGACCGTCCCAGAGCCGGAAGTAGCGATTGTCATCAACGCTCATGAAGAGATCGTAGGTTTCACAATTTGCAACGATGTCACCTCACGTTCCATCGAGGGAGCTAACCCGCTATATCTTCCGCAAGCTAAGAGTTATCTTGGCTCGACCGCGCTTGGTCCACGAATCACGCCAAGTTGGCTCGCCCCAAAGCCTGAGTCGATGACGATAAATGCGCAGATAAAACGGGGAGCAGAAGTGGTGTGGAGTGCGAATACCGCCTTGAGCTCACTCAACAAATCGCTCGAACATCTTGTTGGATATCTCTTCCGTTGCCAGACATTTCCTGATGGCGTTGTGCTATCAACGGGCACTGGAATCATTCCGCCACTGGATTTCATCATGGCCGAAGGGGATATCGTCACCATCGATGTTGCTGGTATTGGCACATTAGAGAACGAAGTAATTGAGATTCCACTCGATATCAATAAGAAATTTCAGAGAGCGGCTCGGTGAGGGAGAGATGAGTACCTCAATCAAGCATGTCGTATGGTCGCAATGGGATGATCTCGTAGTTCCTTCGGGATTTACGCTTCGCTCTCCAGCAACGACTGATTTAGCTACTGCCAATCTTGATGACATCACCTTTTATATTCCTAGCTATATGGGTGGTCGAGCAGCGCTTGAATTCTCAAAGAAGATGCCAAATCTCAAGGTGTTGCAGATGCCTAATGCTGGTTATGAGGATGCGCTCGAATTTACCCGCCCAGGAATGACTTTATGCAACGGTCGCGGAATCCATGATTCATCCACAGCTGAATTGGCGGTCGGCCTTACCATCGCATCGCTCCGTGGATTTCCAGATTTTGTTCGTAACCAAGAGCGCGGCCAGTGGATTCACCAACGCTACCAATCGATGAACGACAAGCGAATCGCGGTCATTGGCTATGGCTCAATCGGCAAGACTGTGGTGCAAAATCTCTCTGGTTTCGATGTCACCGTGGTGCCCTTCTCTCGCTCTGGCGCTGATGGCGCGGTAAAAATTGAAGAGCTCGATAACCATCTACCAACTTTCGATGTAGTAATCCTCATTCTTCCGCTCAACGATGAGTCACGGAAATTATTCGACAAACGAAGGCTCGCACTTCTCAAAGATGGAGCGCTACTAGTCAATGTTGCTCGAGGTGGTATCATCGATACCGATGCGTTGGTCGCTGAGCTCAACTCAGGGCGAATTACTGCAGCGTTGGATGTGACCGATCCGGAGCCGTTGCCCGCTGGACATCCGCTCTGGAGCGCACCTGGAGTTTTGATCGCACCTCATGTTGGTGGGAATACTTCGGCCTTCGAACCGCGAGCGCGCCGACTAGTTGAGGGACAACTTGCTCGACTAGCGGCAGGTCAACAATTGGAGAATGTCATCGTCGCCGGTGACATCATCTAACTCAGCAATTCACTTACTTGTGCGCCACCACTTTGTTGGTGAATTGGCCGATGCCTTCGATACCGGTAACGACAGTCTGACCGGCGCGTAGGTACTTCTCTGGCTTAAAGCCCATGCCGACACCTTCAGGCGTTCCAGTGTTGATGATGTCGCCAGGGTGGAGCTCCATAAATTGGCTGATGTACCAAACGATGTGATTGATACCAAAGATCAAATCACTCGTTGATGAATCCTGGCGCTTCTCGCCATCGACTGTGCACCAGACGCGGACGTTATGTGGGTCAAAGGAGTCTGATGTAACAACCACTGGTCCAAATGGATTAAATGATGGGAATGACTTTCCCTTCGTCCATTGGCCAGCGCGCTCAATTTGCCAATGTCGTTCGCTGACATCTTGGCTGATTGTGTAGCCAGCGATGTACTTGGGAGCATCGTCGACGCTTGCTAGATATGACGCTTTCTTTCCAATCACAATCGCGATTTCAACTTCATAATCGGTTTTGACGCTGTTAGGGGGAATGATGATGTCATCGTTCGGGCCAATTGCAGTGTCCGGAGCTTTGGTGAAAACCACCGGCTCGGGCGGAGGGGTCATTCCCGATTCGGCGGCATGCTTGGCATAGTTCAAACCGACGCAGATGATGTTGGTCGGGCGAGCGAGCGGGGAGCCGATTCGGTAATCCGAAACTTTCACCCGGGGCAGGGAGCTCAGGTCGGCGGCAGCGACTTTAGCTATCGCTCCACCCTCTAGCTCGCTTCGATTCCAATCAGAGATCAGATGGTCAACGAAGATCGCCTCGCTCTCAGAGACCATTACAGCGGGCTTTTCCTGGCCTTTAACACCAAGGCGGGCAAACTTCATAGCAGCTCCTAGATATTGCGGGTGAGAGATTCCTGTGCGAGCTCAAATCTTATGGGTTTGGGCCATCCTCCGATAGGTTTGGCGAAGAGTTTTTGACCACAGCCCGCCCGCATTTAGCGCTCATCATCAGGAGGAAAGAGCAATGCCAGCACATCACCGAACTCAACCCACCGGTCTACGAAGTCGCGAATGGTTTGGCGCTGAGGGAAAGAATGGTTTTATCCATCGTTCATGGATGCGCAACCAAGGCTTCGCGCCCGATGTGATGGATGGTCGTCCGGTGATCGGCATTGGAACAACCTGGTCGGAATTTACTCCATGCAATGCGCACCTTCGTCGCGTTGCCGAATCAGTCAAACGCGGCGTATGGGAGATGGGTGGATTTCCACTGGAGTTTGCCGCGATGTCACTCGGCGAAGTAACGATGCGACCCACGACGATGTTGTACCGAAATTTGCTCGCGCTCGAAACTGAAGAGTTGATCCGTGCTAATCCGATTGATGGCGTAGTTCTGCTCTCCGGCTGCGATAAGACCACCCCGGGCATGTTGATGGGGGCAGCCAGCGTCGATATCCCGACCATCATGATGACCGGTGGCCCAATGCTCAACGGAAAATTCCGTGGCAAAGATATTGGCTCTGGAACCGATGTGTGGAAGTTCGCTGAAGAGGTACGTGCTGGCACGATGACCGAAGAGGAATTCACTGAGGCCGAGACATGTATGTCACGAAGCGCTGGCCACTGTATGACTATGGGTACCGCTTCGACTATGGCATCGGTCACTGAAGCGCTTGGTCTACAACTTCCAGGTAGCGCCGCGATTCCTGCAGTTGATTCTCGTCGTTATGCAACCGCACAGCTTGTTGGCCGTCGTATCGTGAAAATGGTCGAGGAAGATCTCACGCTCTCGAAAATCCTCAACAAGAAAGCATTTGAGAATGCAATCAAGATTGTCGGCGCCATTGGCGGTTCGACTAATGCGGTTGTTCACCTCCTCGCAGTATCACGTCGTATTGGTGTCGATTTAGATCTCAAAGAGTTCGATACATTGACGAAAGACTTGCCAGTGTTGGCAAATCTGATGCCGTCAGGTAAGTACCTCATGGAGGACTTCTACTACGCAGGCGGAATCCCAGCTGTAATGCAGGAGTTGGGCGATCTGATCCATCGCGATCACATCACGGTCACCGGAAAGACGGTCGCGCAAAATATCGAAGGTGTGAAGAATTGGAACCGTGAGGTTATTACCTCCGTCGCAGAACCATTCCAAAAGCCGGGCGGGGCTACGGCTGTCCTCTTTGGCTCACTGGCTCCTAATGGCGCAGTCATCAAAGTCTCTGCTGCATCCCCACACCTTCTCAAGCATCGTGGCAAGGCGCTGGTTTATTCTGCAATCGAAGATTATGTTGCTGATGCTGATCGTGAGGATTTCATTGTCGATGAGAATGACATTCTCGTCATTCAAAATGCTGGTCCGAAGGGATATCCAGGATTCCCTGAAGTTGCCAACGCATCGATGCCAAAATCGCTCTTAGCGAAAGGCATTACCGACATGATTCGCATTTCCGATGCACGCATGAGCGGCACGGCATATGGCACAGTGGTCTTGCACGTATCGCCAGAGGCAGCAGTTGGTGGACCGCTTGCTTTGGTCGAGACCGGTGATGAGATTGAAATGGATGTGGCAAATCGTCGACTAGATCTTCTGGTCGCCCCCGAAGTATTAGAGGAACGGAAGAAGAAGTGGGTCGCCCCAACCTCTCCAGAACCTCGCGGCTGGGTCAAGCTCTACTTCGACCATGTCAACCAATCGCATCTTGGCGCAGACCTCGACTTCCTTGTAGGAAGCTCGGGTAACTGGGTTGGCCGACACTCACATTAGTTCTATGAGTAATTCACCAATCTCCTCGCGAAATCTCGCACTGGAGTTGGTTCGCGTCACCGAGACTGCTGCCATCGCGGCTTCGCGCTGGATTGGTATGGGCGAGAAGAATCTTGCTGATAAAGCCGCCGTTGATGCGATGCGAAGGATGATCTCATCGGTCTCGATGAATGGCGTGGTTGTCATCGGAGAGGGCGAGAAGGATGAGGCGCCCATGCTCTTTAATGGCGAGCAGGTAGGCGATGGCACCGGACCTTCCTGCGATGTCGCAGTCGATCCAATCGATGGCACCACACTGACCGCCAAAGGGATGAACAATGCAATCAGCGTCATCGCAGTGGCGCCACGAAATTCGATGTTTGATCCATCAGCAGTCTTCTATATGAATAAATTGGTTGTTGGACCTGAAGCTGCTGGTGTCATTGACATCAACAAGGGCACCGGCGAGAACCTACGCGCTATCGCAGCAGCGAAGAAGGTCTCGGTAAGTGCGCTGACTGTTGTCATGCTCGATCGACCGCGCCATGATCAACTCTCCGCTGAGGTGCGAGCCGCTGGCGCACGAATCAAGTTCATCACCGATGGCGATGTCGCTGGCGCGGTAATGGCTGCGCGACCTGATACAGGAGTTGATGTGTTGATGGGTATCGGTGGAACACCTGAGGGCATCATCGCGGCATGTGCAATGAAGTGCATGGGCGGTGAGATCCAAGGAAAGCTCCATCCACGTTCCGAACAAGAACGAGAGGCTGCAGCAAACGCGGGATTTGATCTCAATCAGGTCTATCGAACCAACGATTTGGTCTCAGGCGACGATCATTTCTTTGCCGCCACAGGCATCACCGATGGTGAGCTCCTTAAAGGGGTTCGATACACGACCTCAGGTATGCGAAGCCAGTCGATTGTGATGCGAAGTAAATCTCGAACAATCCGGATCATCGATACTGAACATCCACTCGAACGCGTGAACTAAGAGTTAAGGAGAAAGAGATATGTCCAAGCCAAAGATTGAGCACTACTTCTCAAGTAAAGCGCCGAATCCCGGAGGGGCGTACTCCCATGGTGTGGTGGCTCACGGATTTCTCTACACCTGCGGTATGGGACCAGCTGACCCGGTTACCAACAAAGTCGAAGTTGAAGGAATCGAAGAGCAGACGCGACAGGTGCTCAGGAATCTTCAGGCAATCTTGGCGGAAAAGGGAGCCACACTCGATCAAGTTGTTAAAGTGACCGCCCATCTCCAACACGTCAACCGAGATTTTGCTGCCTATAACAAGGTCTACCAAGAGTTTTTCTCAGCGCCATTTCCGGTACGGACCACCGTTGGATCCGACTTGGCAAATATCTTGGTCGAAATCGATTTCGTCGTAGCGTTGTAGGCAAGTCTTAAAAAAGAGGAGAGAACGTGAGTGATATTACTGGCAAGAAAGTCGTCATCACTGGTGCTGGACGTGGCATTGGACGCGAGATGGCCCTGCGAGCGTGTGCAGATGGCGCAACCGTTGCGCTGATTGAAATCGACCCGAACACACTGGCTAAGACTCTTAGTGATATCCATGAAAAAGGTGGAAAAGCTTACGGTTATCAATTGGATCTCGGCGACGAACAGGCAGTGAAAGCGACTTTCAAGAAAATCGCGCAAGATATCGGCGAAATAGATGTGCTCGTCAATAACGCGATGGTTCATGAAGCTGAAGCGCTCCACGAGACTTCGCTCGAATCATGGAATAACTCGCTGAAAATCACGCTGACTGGAACCTTTCTCTGCGTCAAAGAGGTCTTGCCGATGTTCATGTCTCGTAAACGGGGAAACATCATCAATATTGGAACCGTAAACGCGAAGGGGATGTTTGGTAGCGATGCTTACTCGGTAGCAAAAGCTGGCGTGCATCAATTGACTCGTTCTATCGCAGTGCGTTATGGGGAGTATGGAATCCGATGTAACACGGTTGTCCCCGGAACAATTGCTACCGAAGCTTGGATTGAACGAGCAAAGGCAAACCCTCAAGTTTTCGAAGATCTCAAACCCTGGTACCCGATGGGCCGCGTTGGTACTCCCAAAGATATTACCGAAATGGTCCTCTTCCTCATCTCCGATCGGAGCGAATGGATCTCTGGCGCCGAATTAGTCGTGGATGGTGGATTACTCGCTGGTTACACGCCAATGTTCAACACCATTGAAGGACGTAAGCCTTGAGCACTTTTCTCATTCGCGGGGGTAGCGTCATCGATGGAAGCGAGCGTGCCGCTTTCAAGGCTGATGTTCAGGTCATTGATGGTGTCATCGCCACGGTCGGGGACGTTCTTAAAGGCGATGAGCGTGGGAAAGTTATCGATGGTTCCGAGTTAACAATCACCCCTGGCTTCATCGATATGCATGCCCACTCCGACTTGGCAGTATTGGCTGACCCCGATCATCTAGCAAAGGTGACACAAGGGGTGACCCTTGAGGTAGTTGGGCAAGACGGTCTGAGCTACGCCCCAACAACTGAAGCTACTCAACATGAGATTCGAGAACAGCTCTATGGCTGGAATGGCGATGCAGCGAGTATTGATTGGCGCTTTAAATCAGTCGCTGATTATTTGGGTTATATCGACCGTGGCGCTCCGGTCAATGTCGCATTCTTGATTCCACATGGAAATGTGCGGATGTTGGTCAAGGGAAGCGAACCTGGAATTGCAACTCCAGAGGAGTTAACCGCGATGAAAGCGATCGTGGAACAAGGTATGCGCGAGGGGGCCGTTGGGCTCTCTGCTGGATTGACTTACACCCCAGCGATGTATGCCGATGACAACGAGTTGATTGCGCTTAATTCAGTGGTTGCCAAATTCGGGGGCTTCTACGCGCCGCACCATCGTAACTATGGACGAGATTTCTTAACTGCCGTGGGCGACTGTATTCACATCGCAGAAGAATCTGGCGCAGCGCTCCATCTGACTCATTGCCATATGAGCTCGCCACAATTCCATGGTCGAACAGAGCTACTCTTTGATCTCATCGCTGATGGCGCTCGGCGCGGCGTCGATATCACCTTAGATACCTATCCATACCTTGCCGGAATGACTTACCTCCATGCGCTTTTGCCATCGTGGGTCCAGGCTGGCGGTATCGAGAACATGCGAGCACGTTTGCGTGAACCTGAGATCCGTAAGCGGGTAATTCATGAGTTGATGGTGACCGGTTCCGATGGAGCTCATGGCAATACACTCAACTTCGAAACTATCGTCATTGCCGGGGTTGAGAAGGCAACTGAATTTGTGGGCATGCGCTTTGATGAGGCAGCGAAGCGAGCTGGTAAAGAACCTATTGAGTTCTATCTTGATTTCCTTGATGCAGAGAATTACAAGGTCTCGGCAGTGCTACACGGTGGCCATGAGCCAAATGTGCGCGCCATCATGCAGCATCCAAAACATATGGTGGGTAGCGATGGCATCTTGGTCGGTAACCGGCCACATCCACGTGGTTTTGGCACATTCGCTCGGTATTTAGGTGTGTATGGCAGAGACGAACACGTACTCACCTTCGAAGGCGCCGTTGCGCGGATGACTGGACGTCCAGCCGCACGATTGAAGTTGAAGGATCGCGGTTTAGTAAAGAGTGGCTACCGCGCAGATCTAGTCTTACTTCATCGCGAGTCAGTGCTCGATCGTTCAACATACGAAGACCCTCGTCTTCCAGCTGCAGGCTTTGTCCACGTTTGGATAGACGGAATATCAACATTGTGGGATGGCAAGCGAACAGCTAGCCTTCCGGGACAAGCAGTTCGTCTCGCCTAAAAAAAAGTGAAAGGGATTGAGTCCGATGGAAGTTGGTCGCGTTGATGGAAATCGCCCATGGGCGCCGATTGTTGGCTACTCCCGCGCCGTTCGAATGGGGAATCTCATCGAGGTAAGTGGCACGAGCGCAACGACGCGCGATGGACAAGTGATGTTCCCGCATGACGCTTACGGGCAGATGAAATACATCCTCACCGAAATCGAAAAAGCGGTGAAGGAACTGGGTGCAACTTACGAGAACACGATTCGTACTCGAGTCTTTCTTACCAACATCGAAGATTGGCCAGGAGTTGCCAAAGCCCATGGTGAGTTCTTCGCCAATATCTTGCCCGCCTGTTCCTTTGTTGAGGCCAGTCGACTGATGCTTCCGGAGTTATGCGTAGAAGTCGAAGCTACGCTCTGGGTTGAATAGGAGCGTTGACTATGTCTGAGCATTCCTGCGTCATCATCACTGGTGGCGGAAGCGGTATTGGCTTGGCAACGGCAGAGCGGTTGCTTACTGATTGGCCCCAGGTCAAGGTGGTTTCAGCCGACTTACACGAGGGCGGTTTTGGCGAGTTGGCAGAGCGCTTTCCGGGCCGCGCACTATTTATCGAGTCGATTATCACTACCGCGCCTGGAGCGGCAGCGGTCGTCGAGAAGACGCACGCCTGGGCAGGCGATATTTCAGGATTGGTCTGCTGCGCGGGAAATAGCACCAACCATGCGAGCATTGATATGACGCCAGAGCAATGGCGTGAAGTTCTTGATGTCCATCTCGATGGCCACTTTTTCATGAATCAAGCGGTTGCAAGATACTTGATTAAGGGCGGCAAACCTGGGGCCTTCGTGAACTTCTCATCATTAGCCCACAACTTCGGTTGGCCAAGACGGCTTCCATATTCGGTAGCAAAATCTGGAATCGATGCAATCACCCGCACCCTTGCCGTGGAGTGGGCTGAGTTTGGGATCCGCATCAATGCCATCGCTCCTGGATATATCAACACTCCGTTGGTGGTCAATGCGACAAAGAATGGCTTTCTCGATCCTTCGATCCAAGGAATGCATGCCATGAATCGCTTTGGTGAGCCTGATGAGATAGCTCGCGGAGTGAAGTTCTTACTCTCTGATGATGCTAGCTACATCACGGGGGAAATCTTGACGATAGACGGTGGCTTCACGCCGAAACGTATTCCATGGATCAAGAAGTAATCGCCCGCGAAATCCACTGTAAATCTCGAGGACGCATCGCATCGAGCAGATAGAAATCGATATCAACGATTGAATGTTCGCGAAGCGCTGCAACCTTAGCTAGTAGTGATTCTTCTGATCGATTATCGGGAAATGTCGGGCGCAAAATCGCCGTGATTTCGCTCTGGAGCTCGCTTCGATAATGGCTGCCAATCTCACCGACTTGAGCGGGGCTATCTCGATAGATCAGCGGTTCATAGATATCGACGATCTCGTCGATGAGGGAGTTGTCGATCCCTACCTGCCAACTTTGATCAAGGGGAGCGCTACCAGAGCCAGCGATCAACGGTGCTTGATCCACAAACTTCGTACGAACTCCGTAGCTGGCTGCGATCTGGCCCACTTCCCGGTATCGCTGGGCAACGGTCTGCTCGCGGGCAGATAGATAGTCAAGAATCGCATCGCCCACAATGGTGGCCAAGTTTGCTTTTGTCAGGGCAAGACCTAGCCAAGGATCGGAATCTTGAAGGAAGGGCTGCAGAACGCCAGCCACACGGGCTTTAAGCGCCTGACCATCACCAGAGAAATTCTCGATACAGGATGGACAGAAGCAGAGCGCAAACAAGAACGAGGTTATCTCGCTCATCTCCAAGAAGAATCGTTCGTGGTGTTCGCCATGATGGGCGCCATGGAAGTGGAGCGATTCAATCGCGATGCACGAGATGCTTCGATTGCAGAGATCGGCGCTTAGTCCGGCGATATACCCAGCGATTTGCGGAGCGCTCGGACAGAGTTCGGAGAGAAATCGATTGCCAAAGCAGTTGGTCACAGTCAGATGTGGATGTTGATAGCCGAGCGCTGAGTTATGCATGAAGACTGCCCATGCATTGAGCTCAAAACCCTGCGCCTTAGCGACTTCGAGAACGCCATTTACCATTTTGTCGTCGACCAAAGCATCTTTGGCATTAGGTGTAATCGCGCCATTTGGGTAGTGAGCGAGATTAGGTTGGTAGTAATGGAATCCATCAGCGAGGTACTCAAGGGCTGGACCTTGGCGAAGCAGGAAATCTCTACTTGCATGGTAGTTAAGGGCCAAATTTATCCCGGTGAAACCAATCTCTTGTAGCTCAGGAATCACTACTGAAGCGGGTTGACGAAAGAAGGTAAAGGGAAAGGTAAAGGCGTTGTGACGCCCCATCGTTACTTCACGCTACCGGCAGTAAGTCCGCTGACGAGATATTTCTCGATGAAGATGAAGAGGAGAATAACGGGAATGATGGCGATCAAAGATCCGGCGAAGAGGTAATTCCACTTCACTTCGTAGTAGCCCGTAAGGAGCGAGAGGCCAACTGAGAAGGGCTGTTTCGCTGGCTGGCTTGCGAGGGTATAGGCGACGACGAATTCGTTCCAGGCAGCAATAAAGATGAAGATAGCTGTTGTCACGATGCCTGGCAGCGCTAGAGGGAGAGCGACCTTCCGGAATGCTTGGAATTTGCTACATCCATCAATTTGAGCCGCCTCTTCGATCTCTTTTGGAATGGAGCGGAAGAAGCTGGAGAGAATCCAGACGGCAAATGCCAAGTTGAATGCGGCATTAACCAGAATCAACCCTTTATAAGTGTTAACAAGGTTGAGGACTGACATCTCTCGATAGATACCGATAAGCAAAGTGGTAGGTGAAAACATTTGTGTGACAAGTACGACAAGAAGGAAGAGAGTTCGACCGCGGAAGTAGTGGCGGGCGACGTAGTAGCCGGCAGGGATGGATGCAATCAAACCAATGACCATCGTCGCTAGCGCGATGATGATGGTGTTCTTCATGTATGTGCCGAATTCAATCTCGGTGAAGACTTTGACGAAATTGCTCCAGATCCAATGCTGAGGCAGGTAAGTCGGAGGAATATCGGTGATGTCGCCCTTAGGTTTTAGGGCGGTGCTAAACATCGTCACATAAGGAAAGAGAAAGAGGAAAGCCGTTGCGAAGCCAACGATTGAGAGAATTAGACCTTTGATTCGTCGTTTGACGATTATTGCGGGCACGCTCATGATTGATCCGCCTCTCGCCATTTCGATAATCTCAAGAAGAGCATGATGAAGATGAAGATCACTATGAAGTTTCCAACGGCAAGGGCCGCCGACTGGCCGATATCTTGGTCACGGAAAGCAACTTTGTAAGAGAAGGTCGTGGTGGTATCGGTTTCGTAACCTGGCCCACCTTGCGTCATCACCCAGATAATCGGGAATGAATTAAAGACATATACCGCGTTAATGACCGCGGCAACGAGGAATGCGGGGCGCAACAATGGGAAAATGATCGTCCAGTAGCCCTTCCATGCGCCAGCGCCGTCAACTTTGGCAGCCTCGAGCACCTCACCAGGGATTGATTGCAATCCGGCGAGAAGTACATAGCTAGTGAAGGGGAGCGAGACGAATATCGCAACGACTAGGAGCACGATAAATGATGTCGAGGGATTTCCTAATAAATCGACATCCTCTTTGATGATACCTAAATCCTTCAGGATGAGATTCATCATTCCGTAATAGGGATCGAGGATCCACTTAAATGATGTTGCGGTGATGACCAGCGATGCTGCCCAGGGAATGATGATCGAGTAGCGCAGGAACTTCTGTCCCCGGAATTTTGCGTTCATGAGCTGAGCTAGTGGGAGCGAGATTGCCAATGTCATTCCCACGACGACAACGAGCCACACTACTGTTCGGCGTAAAACCGCCGGCAAATCGATATTGGCGATGAGCGCTCGGTAATTCTCAAGTCCGGCCCATCCTTCAATTACGCCGGAGATGTCGATACTCCGGATAGACATGAGGAAGAGTTCAAGAGTTGGCCAGAGGACAAAGCCAACAATCAGAACGATGGTGCCGCTGAGCCATGGGAGAGCCTTATAGAAAGGTTCCTTCTTCACTGGAGCGCCAGCCATCAGATCACATCCTTCACACGAAATTCTACCTAGAAGGAGAGGCAAGACCCGAATGGGCCTTGCCTCTGCGCTTCTACTTTTCCAGTTGCTAGCAGTTTTTCGGGCTTACGCCTTCTTGTTTGCTGCGTCGCACTTTGCCTGGATGCTCGAGAGAGCCTTTGATGTATTGCTCATCGCGTTACCCATGTAGGTCACGATGGCGGCCTTACATGCCTGCCATGAACCAACAGTTCCTGGGTAGAAGATCGCCTTGGGAAGAAGCTTGATGTATGGCCCGATGATTGGGTCAGCTTCAGCGATCTTTCCAGCGGACTTGGTGGCAGGAATGAATCCGCCAGCAGCCTTCAAGAATCCCGCGTAGTTATCTGGCTGGAAGAGGAAGGTGAGGAACTTCTGAATTTCCTTCTGCTTTCCACCGGCCTTGTAACCCTTGAAGTAATCCTGGACGCCAACAGTGACGTCAGTCTTACCTGGAGCGTGTGGGAATGCGCCCGCTGCCCAGTCGATGTTCTCACCACCATTCTTGGAGAGCCAATCTGGTAGGAAGACACCACCATCAACGAATCCAACTTTGCCCTTGGCAAATAGCGCCCAGCAGCCATCAGTACGTTGGGTCTTTCCTGGGTTTGGCTGAGTGAGTTTCTGATCAACGAGGGACTTCATGAAATCAGTCGATTCCTTGAAGAGCTTGGTGTTGATTGTGTACTTCTTGGTCTTCTCGTCATAGAGACGAGCGCCATTGCCGCCACCCCATGTGGTGAATGGCATCTGAGCCTCTTCAGGACCTAGTGGGAGGCAGTAAGGATAGACACCTGGTGAGCTCTTCTTAATTGCCTTAGCGGCTGCAAGGAACTCTGGCCAAGTCTTAGGTGCCTTCTTGATTCCTGCTGCAGCGATGATCTCCTTATTCCAGAAGAATGCTCGTGCAGATGCGAGATCTGGCACTGCGTATGCAGTTCCCTTGTACTTGGAGTTGTCCATAAATGCCGGGATGATGTCTTTAAGAGTTGCAGCGTCGACAATCTGATCTGCGCGATAGAGCAGACCTGCTGCGGCTTCGCCGGCGAACTCGTCATTGTTGACGATATCTGGGCTCTGTCCGGAGGCGATCAGGGTCTTTACCTTCTGGCCGATTTCTGGCCACGCTACGACGTCAACTTCAACCTTGATACCAGGGTTTGCGTTTTCGAAGTCTTGGGAGAGACCGTCGTAGTAGTCGACCATGTCATCGGTGTAGGCCGCCATGACCAACTTCAAGGTCACATCTGCTGCCTGTGATGGCACAGCCGCAACTGCGAACGACGTTGCAAAGCCAAGAGCTGCAACGGCCGCAATTCTGCGGGTACGGAATTTCTTCATTTACTATCTCCTAACTCAGTTGGCGCCAAGTGAAATGGAGCTCAAGTCAGGGCCCTTCCGGAGCCCTTAGGTGTGCTTAGCCCACCATGTTTCTCATCGCTGAATCAAGGTATTTGCCCAGAAAAAATGTGTATTTTTCATAACGTTTGGGGTACACGAATTATTAATAAAGCCTCCTCGAAGCGACCCTCGGAATACGAGAAAACGCCTCAAAAAGCCGTGAGCGGCGTTGGTTGGGGCATTTGACTCGGGGTGGCTGGGAGCGAAAAGGTGAGGCTATGGAGCGACCCAAAATAGTTGAAGTCTCGGCGCGCAGAGTCACCATCACCCTTCCGCGCCCCGTTCAACTTGGTGAGTACCTCATCAAAGCCCGCGGATATTGCGTAACCACAGTTCGCTTGAGCGATGGGAGCGTTGGCCACGCGTATGGATTAGATCGCGGCGTTCCGGTTGCTGAATGCGTTAACTCAATAATTGCTCCGCTCTATAAAGAGCTCTTCACAGGCGATCCGTTGAGCACATGGGATCTTGTTTACCGGCGCGCAAGTGCGCCGCTCTCAGCAGGAGCTGCGCTACGCGGATTCTCACTCGTCGACTTGGCCGCCCATGAGGCAGTGGCCAAGAGCGAAGGGAAAACGGTCACTGCTCGTTTTGGAAAGAGCGAAAAGAAAATTTCGCAATGGGCAGTTATTGGTTACCCGCCATCACGTGGTCCAGAGGATATTGCTTGGGAAGTCAAAGCGGCAGTTGCAGCAGGTGCGCAAGGCGTGAAACTACCCGTTGGACTTACTCCAGAATTGACGCGAGAGCGAATTATTGCTGCGCTTGATACCAAACTCTGTCCAGTCTCTACAGATCTCGCCTTTTCGTGTCAGAGCGCAGAAGATGCGATGAAGATTGTCGGTGGACTTGATCTTGCTTGGGTGGAAGATCCTTTTGTCTCAGGCAGCTTGATGGAATTGAAGAAATTACGGTCGCTGCTCTCTTCGCCGTTAGCCAGCGGGGATGATGAGACTCATCTTTATCATCCGCAAGCATTCGTTGAGACTGGAGCCGTCGACATCTTGCGCCTAGACACCACCTGTCAAGGTGGTCTCTCACGATTGATTCGGCTCAACGATTATCTCGCCGAAAAGAACCTTCCAGTTTCGTGGCATGTTTATGACGCATGGCATAGTCAAGTGGCATCAATACTCGATGTAGCGAGTATTTCCATCGAGTATTCAGCACCTGGAGCAAGTGTGGATGCGCTCGCCGAACTTATCGTTGCCAGGTCTCGAGCCGAGAATAACTATCCAACGACTGGTTGGAAATTCGCGCTCCCTGAATTGCCGGACACGCTTATGGGAATTGATAGCGACCCCGATTGGAGCGCTTTCAATCTTAAGTAGTTGCCTAGTAGGTGGCTAGTAGGTGGCTAGTAGGTGGCTCTTCCACCTGAGGTATCAAAACAGAAGCCAGTCGTAAATGAACAGGCGCTTGATGCCGCGAAGGCAATCATCTCAGCAACTTCGTCAGCCTCACCAAGTCGACCCATCGGGATTCGAGAGATCATGTACTTGAGCGTCTCTTCACTCGTATTTGCGTTCATCGGAGTCTTGATAACAGCTGGCGCTATCGAGTTGATGGTAATTCCTTCGGTAGCGACTTCCTTCGCCACCGCCTTTACAAATCCGATCATCGCCGATTTCGACAAGACGTAAGGCGTCATTCCAGGATTTCCCTCTTTACCTGCAATCGATGCGACATGAACAATCCGGCCGTACTTCGCAGTTTTCATTATCGGTAACGCTGCCTGAGTCAACCAAATTGCACCGAGGAGATTTATTGAGAGCACCTTTTCGATATCTGCAGCAGTGATCTTCTCAAGCGGCGTATTAGTTGGCCCTACTATTCCTGCGCTATTGACGATTGCATCAAGCCGGCCAAACTCTTGGAAAACTGAATTAAGAAATTGAGCGACTCCCACTTGGTCGGCGACATTGAGCTCACGTGCGACAGATTTTCCACCGGCGCTTTTTATTTGAGCTGAAACGCTCTCAGCGTTGGCTCGGACAACATCGGCAACGACAACTGTTCCGCCACGTGCGGCAATCAAAGTGGAGGCAGCGGCGCCAATGCCGGCTCCGCCCCCTGCGACGACTACGACTTGACCATCGAAATTTCCCATAGCCGCTACCTTACCTGCATTACCGAGCCAAATAAATAAGGGCGTTCACGGAGATGAAATAACCATTCAAGACGTGAAATTCGTGGCTCCCGAAAAGACTTGTCTTACTTGACGGGCGATGATTGACTTTCAGACATGTCAACATCTAATCGTCCTGTCGCCTTGGTCACTGGAAGCGCTGGTGCACTCGGCTCAGAGATGTGCAAGCAATTCCTCGCAGATGGCTACGATGTCGTCGTCTCGGATCTGCGCGCAGAGGCAGCGGATGAAGTGGCTCGCGCCTTCGATCCCTCTGGCAATCACGTGCTCTCCGTTGCGATAGATGTTGGCTCAACGGATTCTGTAGACGCTGGCATCAAGACCATCATCGAACGGTTTGGCCGCCTGGATGTGTTGGTAAATAACGCCGGGAACTTTCGACAGGGTTTAACGAAGAGTTATAGCGACGAGGATTGGCGATTCATTACCAATGTGCACTTAGATGGCGCTTTTCGTTGTTGTCGTGCCGCATACCCGTATTTAGCGAAATCTCCATATCCGACCATCATCTCAATCGCTTCAGTAGCAGCGCGCATTGGATTACCCGGCAGACTCTCGTATTCGGTGTCGAAGGCTGGACTTGAAGCGTTGACCCGCGTACTAGCGGTGGAGTGGGCGCCAGAGAATATTCGCGTAGTTGCGGTCGCCCCTGGGTTTACAAAAACTGCCAATCGGATCTTTGTCGATGGGAAAGAGGTCACGCACGAGGCATTTGCGCAAGCGGTGCCGATGAAACGGATGGGTCGACCAGAAGAACAGGCAGCAGTCGTGATTTTCTTAGCTTCGAAGAAAGCTTCATACATCAACGGCCAAACAATAGTGGTCGATGGCGGCGCAACAATAGATTTGCGCGTGTAGATCCCTACTTTAATTTTTCGAGCGCGTTCAATGCCGCTCTGACCGCTTTCTGTTCCGAATCTGGATGCCACTGAGCTGGTTGGCAATACGACTGTGGCAAGAAATCAGGAAGCGCATGGCTATTTGGCCACTTCCAACCGCCCTTTGGATAATCCTCGGCCCGCGGCAGATACATGATGGTGCCATTTGTGTAGCCAAGTACGAAAGTGTCCGGCCATGGAGAGTGGGCTTTTATTTGCTCTCCACTTTCGAAGAAGGCCTCGACGTTCAAACCCACAATTGCGATATCACCTATGCGAAAGGCGTGTGCTTCAAATTCTCGCGTGGGATTCTTCTCTCGAGAGCTCGCGACTACCGAATCGGCCCAAAGCTTCATCTTCTTTGCGACCCGAATCTCCCAAGTGAGTGCGCCTCGAGCTTCCCGAGCAACGATTTCACTCTCCCAATATCGTTGCAATTCTTGAGCTTCAGTCGGCGAGGGTAGTGGTACGAAATTAAAGTGTGCTGTCTCGTGACTTGCATTCAGTGTAATTGTAGGATGGTCATTGCGCTCTTCCCAGGGCTTGAAGAGGATATTCGGAACGTTATGTAGCAGGACTCGATCGCTCTGATACTTATTTGTTCGGAGACCGAGTGCGATGCGAACGACTTCGGCACCAAGTGCAGTACCTACCCGGTAGACCTCTTCAGAGCAATCTTTCTCGTAACCAATACCAACTTGGGGGTTGATGTTTCCACCACAACCTTGGAGGAAGAGGACGGTGCCGCCAACGTTCTTCTCGATGATCTTTCGGGCTGGACCAGGGAAGTCTGCTGAGAGCGTGGGGGATTGGGCGCCATTTACTACTGGATGGCAGGAGTAGCGGAAGAGGATCGCAATGGGATTACCCTCGAGATCATCGAATCGAATCACTCCCACTGAGTCGTCAACAGGATGGTCAGGAACTTCGCCCAAGATATCTTGATCACCATTCCACTCACGACGGTAGATGTTCAAATCGCTTTTACCCCAGGCGTGCGCCATGCGAGCGGGTCGAAGCTGCGCTTGCGCGGTAATCGCGGCTTGGACCGCCTGCTCGATAACAAAATCAAAATATCCTTCGCTACGAGCGATTGCCTCTTCATCTGCATTCCCATGGAGCATGGTTGGCAAGTCAGCGGCGCTGTGGTTGTGGCTCAGGTTGAACATCACGTTTACGACTGGAACATCAAGGGCCTGCGCGACACCACTTCGAATTGCGAGCGCCTCTTCTGTTCTGGAGTTTCCAAGATCGCATGCGATAAGTGCGAGGGTCGTACCTTGTGATTCGAGGACTAGCACTCCAAGATAGAGATCATCATCAACTTTTTCGATGGGGCTGCCAAAAAGACGGAGCCCACCCTTGGCCATGCCGAGCTCTGGATTGATGGTGAGGTTGACAGCACCAGCGCGTAGACCTCGACCAGGCATGTCAGTTCCTACGCACTCAGCTCTTGTTGAGTTTCTGTCGAGCAGCTACACCAAGATCTCCAGGGATAGAGGCAAGGAGAAGTTTCGTGTACTCCTCTCGTGGGTCATTAAATATTTCCTCTGTAACTCCTGACTCAACGAAGACGCCGTCCTTCATGACATAAACGCGCTTGGTGAGATAGCGAATGACTCCCAGATCATGCGATACGAGCACAATTGCTAGACCTTCATCGAGAAGACCTCGAAAGAGATTGAGCAGCTGCGCTTGAGCACTTTGGTCGATGGCAGAGGTCGGTTCATCGGCGAGTAAGACCGTGGGGCTTGCAGAGAGAGCTCTTGCGACGCTGACGCGTTGCCTTTGCCCTCCTGAGAGCTGTCGGGGTTTCTTGATTGCATCAAGTTCTGCAATTCCCATTCGACGGAGTAATTGCAGGGCTCGCTCTTCAGAGAGCTCCTTACTCGTTTTATCGTGTATTCGAACTGCTTCAGCAACGGCATTTAAACCGGTCAACTGCGGATTGAGGCTGCCGTATGGATCCTGAAAGACCATTTGAACCTGACGTCGCGCCTCACCGGTGTAGGCCTTCGAACCTTTGTAGACCGACTCTCCGTTGAAGAGGATTTCGCCTTCCGTTGGAACTTGCAACCCCGCGAGAACTCGGGCCAAAGTTGATTTTCCACTTCCGGATTCGCCAACGATGCCTATCGGTTCGCCTGCTCGCAATGTGAGCGAAACGTTCTTCACCGCTTCGACTTTGGTTGAACCAGATCCAAAAGTCACGCTGACATTTTTAGCTTCGAGAAGGAAATCAGCCATTAGATTCGCTCCAAAAGTTCGGTGTGAATGCAAGCAGTTTGATGGGTTCCGCTCGCTCCAATCAATTCAGGATGTTCGCCAGTTCGACAATCGGCTTGCACAATCGAACAACGATCGGCAAATCGGCAGCCAGGATTCCATTCGCCGACTGAAGGGGCATTCCCTTTGATAGTGACGAGTTCGCTTCCAGGTTGTGCGATATCAATGCGCGATGAATTGAGCGCAATCGTGTATGGATGGCGAGGCTTTACAAGCTCTTTGACTGAGCCAACTTCAACTGTCGCACCGGCATGCATTACTACCACTCGATCGCATACCTCATCAATGAGTGCAAGGTCGTGGGAGATCAGAACGATGGCAGTTCCCATAGTGGAACGAATCTCTTTGAGAAGATCCATGATTTGGGATTGGACCGTCACATCTAGTCCAGTAGTCGGCTCATCGGCGATAAGTAATTTAGGGCTAGTAGCGAGCGCGCATGCAATCATTACGCGTTGGCGCATTCCACCAGATAGTTGGTAGGGGTATTGCTTGAGGACGGTATCGACGCGTCGAATCTTCACCAGTTCGAGAAGTTCTTTTGAACGCGACTTGATGTTTTTTGTGTCACCAGTATTTCGAAGAGCCTCAGCAAGTTGCGCTTCGATGGTGAGTACTGGATTAGGACCAGCGAGCGCGCTCTGCGGGACGTAACCAATGGATTTTCCGCGGAGCTTCTTCCAGTCAGACTCGGAGGCCCGGGCAAGGCTCTCTCCCTCGAAAAGAACATCGCCAGAGAGGATCTTTCCGCCCCGACGTTCCAGAGTGCCAATCATCGTTCGACAAATCATCGTTTTACCTGAGCCAGACTCACCAACGATTCCAACCATTTCACCGTAGTTGATATCAAAGTTAGCTTTGTTGACGATTGTTAATGTTGGTCGCCGCTTATGCGGTATGCCGATTACAACATCGCGAACTTGAATAAGTGGGGTATTGGAAGCGCTCATCGAGTTCCTACCTCTCGCATCCGGCGAGTAAGGCCTTCTGAGATGAAGGCAACGGCAATTCCCGCCCAGCAGAGCGCCAAACCTGGAAATACCGTTGGCCACCAGAATCCCACTGTGAGCAGATCTTTTCCGTCGCGGATCATGCCACCCCACTCCGCTTGCGGAGGTTTGATGCCAAGTCCAAGGAACGAGAGGGCAGCTACTGCGATGATCACGATAATGAAATCGCTTAACGCATATGCGCGCGTCTCTGAGGAGACGTTGGGAATGATGTGCTTAAAGAGAATTCGCTTCTTCGAATACCCCAAAGTTCGTGCTGCCTCAATATATCCCTGTTTATTGACGACGACTGCACGCGTACGTGCGATACGGGCGTAACGTGCCCAGTTGACCAATGAAATTGCCAGGACAATGCTTCCCACTCCCGGACCAATGAACGCAATAAGCGCAATGACGAAAATGAGAAACGGGAAGGCGTTGATTCCATCGATTAACGAGCCGACCACTGCATTGATCCGCTTGCTCTGAGAGATCCCAAGCAACGTCCCGATAATAGTTCCAACAATCAACGGAATTGAAACTCCGATGATTGCTGTACCGAGGTCAATGAAGACCGCATCAAAGACTCGGACAAATACATCGCGCCCTAGGACGTCGGTTCCGAAGAAGTTCGCTCGACTTGGTGGCGCAAGAGGGATAGCGGCCAGGTCATCTGCGCCGTACTTGCTAATCCTTGGAATGATCGCGCCGGCAACGATGAGGGAACCGAGCATGAAGAAGCCGGTGTAGATACCAAAGGTTCCCTCTTTGATAAATCTCTTTTTCGGTTTTTCTTGGGTTTCGACGTTGCTGCTCATGAGAGCGTCACCCTCCGATCCAGAAGGTATCCAGTGAGGTCGCCAATGAAACTGAAAAATACGACAATCAATCCGAAGATCATGGCAATACTTTGTACCACTGGGTAGTCGCGGCCATCGACTGCAGTTATGAGCTCTCGACCGATACCTGGTAACGAGAAGATAGTTTCCATGATGACCGTGCCACCAATCATCACGCCAACCATGTAACTGAGCAGGACGACTGTTGGCGCCAACGAGGGGCGCAACAGGTATGACCAGTAGAACCGGCCCTTTCGGACCCCACGGATTACTCCAGTCTCAACAAATTCTTCATCGAGGGTATCCACAAGTGAGGAGTGAAGTACGCGCGAGAGGACCGGGACCAGTGACCCACAATTGGCTAGCGCGGGGAGCCATAGATATTTCAAATTCCCCGGGAATGCGCCTTCATACCCTGCAGCTGGTGCGATATTGAAATAGACACCGAATACGAGCAACCCAAGGAGCGCAAGAAAAAAGCCCGGGATGGCGAGGGAAACTGAAGTCAGCGCTCGGAACATGTAATTGACTGTGTTGCTCTTGCTCGTTGCAACAAAAAGAGCCAACGGTAATGAGATCAGCGCAGCAAAGAGAATCGATAGTCCAATAATCATCAAGGTGACGGGAAGGTGGGTCCCGATGATTTCGGTGACATCACGACCAGAGAAATAGGAGTAACCGAGGTCCCCGCGGAAAATGCCGGTGAAGTAATCCCAAAATTGAATGTAGAAAGGTTTGTCCAGTCCGAGTTGAGTTCGAAAGGCGTCGACCGCTTCCTCCGTGACATCCGCGCCAAGAGCCAAGCGGACCGGATCGCCAGGGCTCAACCGCATGAGCGAGAAGGCAATCACCATCACCCAAAAACCCACTATGACCGAACGGAGAATTCGGCCGTAGAAAGTCTTGCGCAGCGCTGCGCGATTTCGATCTTTTTCTACCACCATCTGCGCATCTTGTGCGGCAGCGGTTTGCTGTGAATCAGTCACTCGGGGAGTCCTTTCGCGCGGTGATTATGACTCTACCTATTAGCGGAAACAAGGTGGGGCATTGCGCCCCACCTTGTTTCACAACTTTCTCGCTAAACAACATTTAGTTGTTTAGCATCTTCAAAAGCGCTCGACCACTTTATGAAAGTGGAGGAGATTGCTTCACGAAGTAGTGATCGTTGCCCTTGACGTTGGAGAAGACGTTTGCTGGAAGACGGCTTGCGCCGAAGACAGCACGTTGCCCAACAGGGATGTGTGCTGATTCTTCCCAGATCTTCTTCTCGATTGCAGCCACGAGGGCGATTTGATCCTTCTCGGTTACTGCTGCATCGAGCGCGGCAAGGTCTGCGCTATTGGATGATGAAGCAGACCAGTTCTGCCATGCGCCACCCTTACCCCAATAGATATTGAGGAGTTGCGCTGGGAGGGCACCGGTTGCACCGGAGAATTGAACTTGGTACTCACCAGAGGTTTGGCGAGCGCCACCGACGGCATCAGTCTGAGGCTCAGTCGTGACAACCATCTTGGAGCCGAGCTTGCGCCAATCAGCAGCAATGATGCTGATTGCGTCAGCCCAACCTGGTCGGTTGAAGACGGTGATAGTGATGGGGAAACCATCTGGATAACCAGCTTCAGCAAGGAGCTTCTTCGCGCCAGCTAGATTCTGCTTGGTGCGATCTGGGTTTTGGCACTTGTAGGCAGGGTGTCCTGGCCAGGTAAGTGCGCAACTTGGCTTCACATCGCCGAAGAATGCGATGTCGCCCATGGCCTTGCGGTTCACTGCCATTGAAAGAGCTTGGCGGACCTTGGGGTTATGCCATGGCTGTGCTTTCACCGGTAAGCAGCTAGCTGCAGAGACAACCTTATCTTTGCAACCTTCCATATCGCGGAGGTTGAAGTCCAAGGTGAATGTTCCTTGGAGTTGGGTTGGCTGCCAACGGAAGACGTTCTTATCAGCGAGCTGTCCGCGAGCGATTGCAGCAGGTAGATCGAATGCGTAATCGATCGTTCCTTGGCGGAGAGCGATAACACGAGTCACTGGATCTGGGATTGCCAAGTAGGTTACTTGCTTTACAGCAGGCTTAGCCCAGTAATTTGGGTTCGCCTCGACAACCATCTTGTCATCGCCAAGCTTCCACTCCTTGATGCGGTAAGGGCCTGCACTCAGCGGTGCTTCCCAGTACTTGGGATCAGATGCGAGAGCGCGAGGATGCATCCAGAAGTAGATGCCGGCCATCGCGTAAGGGAGATCGTTGAAGCGACTCTTGGTCTTGATGACAATCGTCTTGGCATCAGGAGCAGAGATGTCCTCAATAACAGCAAGTTGTGGAACTGGTGCTTTCTTGAGTAGTTCGAACATGAAGACCGCATCATCGGCAACTACTTGAGTCTTGCCGTCGGAGTACTTGATGTTCTTGAGGGTAAGCGTCCAAGTTAAACCATCGGAAGATTGCTTAGCATCGCTGAGCAGATCCTTCTTTGGCTTGCCGTCAGAGGCGATTCGCCACAACATGCCTGAAATGAGGAATTTTGAGATGTAATTTTGATTCGATGTACGAAGGCTGTTGGAAGGATCAAGTGAAGTGACCTTACCGACAGCTCCAACTGTGATTGCATCGCATTCAGCTTTTGCAGTCGGAGTCGTTAACTTACAGTTTGCGCCTGTTGCTGCCTTTGCAGCCGGAACGCCGATGAGCAGTGAACCCATGAGCGAAGCGGATGCAAATGCGAAGACAACATTTCGCATTTTCTTTGATGTCATTCTTAGTACCTTTCCGGAGGGCTAAGCACATACTTCAAGACCAATGTGGTCTTGATGGCGCAAAATGCTACTTACCAAAAAAGGCGCTGGCAACGATTTTCTGCCGAGAATGATGCTGAGAATTGGTCCGCCAGCAGAGCCAGGACAACGAGCCATTTTCTAAGGCTCCAGCGGGTTATCTGAGGGTAACTTAGTAACAATTTGTGACCTTTCGGCTTAACCGAATTGGAGCTCTCCTCTGCTCGGTATTAGCTCGGGTACTTTGTTGCGATGGCAGAGCGTCGTAGTAAATTCGGAAATCGATTCGTTGCCTTGTCCGAGCGTAATTATCGAAATTATTTCTTTGGTACCGCTATTTCCAACTCTGGAAATTGGGCGCATCGTGTTGCTCAGGATTGGTTGATTCTTAACCTCACCGATAGTGCGCAACTGCTTGGAGTGGTGGTAGCAGCGCAATTTCTTCCAGGTTTCTTCTTTAGTCTTCATGCTGGAAAGTTGGCCGACAAGGTCAACCCAAAGCGCGCTCTTATTCTCTGCAATCTTTCAGCCTTTGCCATTGCGGCAATACTGGCAACGCTTGTGTTAGCAGATCAAGTAGTGAGCGCTCATGTGGTGCTTGCAGCTTTATTGCTGGGAATCACCAATGCGATTGATGGACCAATTCGTCAGAGCTACTACGTGACCTTGGTTGGTGAAGAGAAATTACCCAGCGCGCTGAGTTTGAACTCTGCCAATATAAATTTCGGAAGATTGTTCGGCCCCGCGCTCGCGGGTTTTGTAATCGACAACCTTGGGATTGGCGAGGCCTTTCTCTTCAATTCCATCAGCTATCTTTTGTGTGCGCTCTCACTTTTCTCGATCAATCCTGCAGATTACCAATACATAAATAATCGAAGAGATGGCCTACCAGTTCGCCTGCGAGATGGCTTCTCATACGTCTTTGCACAGAAACGACTTTTCTACTCCATCTTTGCGGTCTCGTTTCTTGCTATGTGGGGGCAAGATATGCAGTTCACATCGGCCTTGATGGCAAAGCAAGTTTTTCAAGGAAGCGCTTCCGGATTCGGTTTGATGGGTTCAGCTATCGCCGCAGGAGCAATTGTGGGAGCGCTCTCATTTGCACGACATAAGACGCTTCCGTCAATCGATTTGCTAACTAAACGTTCCTTTTATATGGCAGGAATCTGGCTAGCAGCGTCTATTGCACCGAACTATTGGCTTTACCTAGTTGCCCTTTTCGGCTGCGGATACTTCTCGATGGGCGTGAATATCTCAGGCAACGGTGGAATCCGAAGATACGCCACCCCAGATTTCTATGGGCGAGCATGGGGGATATACATCTTCGCGTGGCAAACGATGATCGCACTCGGGGGAATTGCACTTGGATTTCTCGCCGACTTGATTTCGCCTCGGGGAGCGATTGCGTTCGGTGCGAGCATGGCGGTCATGATGAGCCTCTTTTTGCGGGCGCGATTTCGCACTCCCGAATAATTTAGCGCTTCATAGACAGTCAATTTCCTCAGTGCTTAGATAGCCAAATGGCCTCCATTGACTCTCCGAATGCTCATCTAACCCCGAAGCAAACCACCTGGCGCGAACCGATGAGTGCGCTTCGTTGTGGCGTTGCCCAACGTGAATTCACCCCTCCAGTAGGAATCATGTCTGGCATTTGGGGTGCGGCAAAGAAGTTTAAATCCGAGTCGATTCACATCGGACTTTTCCTTACAGCAGTCGCACGCGAGGATAAGAGTGGCGCGAAAAGTTTTATCGTGGGGATAGATCTATGTGTATTGGGTTGCGTTGAATGCGCTCACGATCTCCTCGACCAGATTGCGGTCGGTGTTGGTGTTGCGCGCGACCAGATTCTCTTCTCATCAAGCCACACTCACGCCGTGCCGCTACCGTGCTTGCATCGCTCGCAAAAAGAGGGATCTGAATTAATTCCTGCTTTCCGCGCGAATATCATCGCTAAGACCATCGAAGCATGCAAAGAAGCGGCATCTAAGATCGAAGATGTTGATGTGACGTGGGGCTATGGCCACTGCGATCTTGCTGTCAATCGCGACCTTCCCTGTGGTTCACAAGAGGTGGTTGCATTCAATCCAGAGATAGTCGCTGACGACACGTTGGTAGTGGGACGGATTTCCAATCGCGCCGGAAAAGTCATCGGCACCATCGCGAATTACGCGTGCCATCCCACGACACTGGCCTGGGAGAACATGGCGGTTTCACCCGATTACATAGGTATGGCTCGAATCTTGGTAGAGAAAGTAACTGGCGCACCTATGATGTTTCTTCAAGGAGCATCTGGTGAGCTTTCACCGCGCAACCAATACAGCGGTGATACCTCCCTTGCCGACAAGAATGGCACGATGTTGGGGCACGCAATCCTCTCCACGTTGGCATCCATGCAATCACCAGGCCATGGGCTTCGGTGGAATGGAATCGTGGAATCTGGTGCCTTGCTTGGCGAATGGCACGAAATGCCGGTGCGCGGTTCAGATCTCTGCCACGAAGAGCGAATTAATGCCACTGTGCGCGTTAAAGAGTTGAAATCAATCGCACAACTTCGCGAAGAGTGGTCGGGCATTGATGCAGGCGCGCTCGAAGAGCGTATTTCGCGTGCGGAGCGATTAAGAATTGGGTATGAGTCGAATGCCGAAGTGGATCATCCAGTATGGGTGTGGCAATGGGGCGAGGCGATATTCGTAGCGCAACCCGGCGAGGCCTATTCCTTCATTCAGACCGAACTTCGGAGAAAGAATCCAGGGAAGATCATCTTCGTGATGAACCTTACTAATGCCCCTGGGCTTTTCTATCTACCCATCAAGAGCGCCTACAACGCACCTGCTTATCAAGCATGGCAAACGCTGTTAGCTGCTGGCTCGCTCGATTCAGTCATCGATTCAGCCGATGCAGTCATCAAGCGAATAACAGGGGGTAAGTAATGGCTAGACCTGATCTTCAACCTCCGAAGGCAAAGTCTGTTCACCTACCTCTTGCCGCATCGCTTACGGCAGGTATGGCACAGCGAATCATCAATCCACCTATTGGAATTCGCGCAGCAAGCTGGGGTGCGGCGAAGATTCATGTTGCAACGGGTATTCATAACAACATCACAACAACCGCGATGGCAGTCAAAGTTGATGGCGGAAAGTTTCAATATCTAGTCACCGTTGATTGGGGTTGGTGGCAAGGCAAGGCAGATGACCTAGCAGTTCGGGGCGTGGTTTTGCAGGAGTTAGGGATTGAGGAGAATCAACTTCAACTTCATCTGACCCATACCCATGCTGGCCCATCCACGGCATCGGATATTGCGCATTTAGAGGGTGGCGAGTTCGTTGCGGACTATCACAAGTTTGCCACAGCTGAGATTATCGCGGCTTGCAAAGAAGCTTCCGCCAAGGCAGTCGCATCCACAATTACTTGGTCTTATGGAAAGTGCGATCTAGCAATCAATCGCGAACTTCCTTGTGGTGAAATCGATATCGTCGGTTTTAATCCAGGAGAACCTGCTGATGACACGTTGACCGTGGGTCGACTGTGCGATAGCAGCGGGAAGATAATTGGCACGGTCGTTAATTACGCATGCCACCCAACCACTTTGGCGTGGAAGAACAGCAAGGTATCGCCCGATTTTGTCGGAGAGGCTCGCGACATCATTCAAGCAAAGACCGGCGCACCGATGCTCTTCTTGCAGGGTGCATCTGGCGATCTCGCACCACGAGATGGAAATTCAGGAGATACCGAAGTAGCCGACAAAAATGGACGAATTTTGGGTTATGCCGCGCTTGCCACGTTAGAGAAAATGATTACATCAGGGAAGAAAATGCGATTTCTCGAAGCAGTCGAATCGGGAGCGCTCTTGGGTGATTGGGAAGAGGTAGATCATTCGGCGCCGAACATCACCGCTGCGACCCGATTAGATATCGAAGTACCACTACAGAAACTTCCAACTATCGAAGAGCTGCGTGAGCGATGGAAGGATGTCGAAGAAGGGGCTCGGGAGACGCGTATCAACCGAGCGATGAAGCTTCGCGCCGGTTATGTCCTCGAAGGCGGTCGCGCAACCCATCCGGTCTGGATCTGGCAATGGGGCGATGCTGTGATTGTTGGTCAACCTGGTGAGGCTTACTCCTATTTCCAAATGGAATTACGTCGGCGCCACCCAGATCGCGTGATCTTTGTCCTCAATTGCACTAACGGACCGGGATATATGTATCTGCCAACTCCCGAGGCATACAAGAGACTTCGATACCAGGCATGGCAAACGCTTCTTGCCGAAGGTGGTTTGGAATTGATTACCGATGAAGTATCTAGCGCAATCTCTCGCTTACCCAAAATTATCAAGCGCTAAGTAGTGGTTAGCTTTTCTTAGTCGGGATTCTCTGGAAATAGGTCTGTTGAAGCGTATGCAGGGCCCAAAACTGCGACAACATCACCAATGTTGACTCGGGGAAATCCGCGCATGACGCCAATTACTCCCGATTGTTGCGCACGTATCTCAACAGCGGGGGTATCTGGGTGATCCATGTCGTGGATCAGACCAATGACCTCGCCCTTCTCGACTGCATCGCCTGCACCTTTGATGTTCTCGTACAGACCCACATGAGTTGCCGAGTGATAAGACTTAGAGCTTCGTAAGTCGAGAAAGATGGGAGGCTTGAGCCCAAGTTCGGCTCGAGTCTTGCTCTCGCCCTTTATCGCTTTGAAGAAACGCAACCCATTGCGAAGGCCATCTTTGGCAATGGTGGTGCTTTCGAAGGTGGCGATACCTGAACCGCCAAGTTCGGTCGTGACCAAACCTTTACCTAACCGCTCAACGAGTCCAGGTAGGAGTGTGGTCGGATCGGTTCCAGGTTGCTCGGGAAAGATCATGTGATGAGAGGTGTTGTAACTCTTCATTCCTTCGATCATTCGCTTCCGTTGAGTGACATCGGAAGACCAGACCATGTGAGAGCAGGGAACGAAGTGGTGTCCACGACCTCCGCTATGAAGTTCGAATACTGCGTCGACTTGGTGGAAGAGCTCGGTGCTCAAGTAGTAGGCAAGTTTTCCGTGGACGGCGCCATTCTCATTTCCAGGGAAGATGCGATTGAAATTAGTGCCATCAGGCCAAAGCCGCGTGCCAGCTTTCGCTGCTGGTTGCGAAAGACACGGGATGATGATGATTCGTCCGGTGACTTCATTCATGTCGAGATTGTTTGCGAGATCTCGTGCTGCGAATTGCCCTTCATACTCATCGCCGTGGTTGCCAGCGAGCACCAACACAGTTGGACCTTCGCCATTCTTGTACTTGATGATCGGCACCATGTACGTAGCCCAGCCGCTTTGATTGGTTGAGTCGCCGATTTTCAGGTAACCAGTTGATTTCCCGGGTGAATCGAGGTCGATGGAACAGGAGACAGTGGTGCTCATGCGCGAGTCTCCTCATTCTCGATGGCATCCAGTGAGTCCCATTTCTTTCCGACCACGCAAACGCAGTCGCCGGTGACTACTGGAGGAAATCCTCGAATCACTCCCACTACGCCATCGGTTGCGGTGCGCACTTGAACTGGTGGAACATCGGGATGATCGACATCGTGAATCTGGCCAACAATGTCGCCCTTTTTAACCTCAGCGCCAAGCGCCACAAGATTCTCGTAGATTCCAGCACGTGGAGCGTTGATGAACTTATTGCCATCTCGAAAATCGATGATTGAGACAGGACCACGTCCCATCTCGTCTCGAGTTTTCACTGCACCTTTTAAAACGCCAAATGCTCGAAGGAAGTTCGCCAAGCCCTCTTTGATGATGCGCATGCTTTGCGGAGTCGTAGTGCCAATCCCACCAAACTCTCCAGTAGAAACCGACTTACCTTGCGCTTCGGCATTCCGGTTGAGTAATGAATAAGGATCGGTATTAGGTTGCTCGCCACCAATCATATGAACTTCAGTATTCCAAGCGACCATGTTCTTGATTAATTTTGCGCGTTGATTCTTATCCTTGACCCACGTCATATTTGAACTTGGGATGAAGTACATACTCCGGCCACCCGAATGCATATCAACTACGCCATCGCACTGCGGGAAGAGCTCTGAACTCAAGAAATGTGCGAGCTTGCCGTGGATGCCGCCGTTCTCGTTACCTGGAAAGACTCGATTAAAATTAGCGCCATCGTTCCATAGTCGATTTCCATTTCGCGCCGCTTCCATTGAGATGCACGGGATGATGATGATTCGACCGGTGACATCATTGATATCAAGTGATCGTGAGAGCGATGCAGCGGCAATCTGTCCTTCATATTCATCACCATGAGTTCCACCAACAAGGAGCACAGTTGGCCCTTCGCCATTTTTGAACGAGATGATGGGCACTCGATGGGTAGCCCATCCACTGTTATTGGTGGAGTCGCCAACAACTAGATAACCAGTATTTTTGCCAGATGCGTTGAGATCAAAAGAGATTGACACGGTCGTCGACACGTGCCCACTATAGAAGCACCTATTTCCCAAGGGAAGTTCTTCTAGGAGATTTCTAAGTGAAGAGATAGGGTTATTCGGCAGGAGCGTATTCCAGCTGTGTTCGAGTCGATGGGGCGAGCAAATGTCGAAAAGAGTCGCTGTGGTGACCGGGGCTGGCTCTGGCATTGGCCGCGCGATTGCGATGAAACTTGCTGCAGAGTATGCGTTGATCAATGTTGATATTAACGGTGAGAATCTCGCCGCTGTAGAGCGCGAGATTGCAACTCAAGGCTTTCATGCGCAATCGATTGTCGGAGATGTCGCCGACAGGGCAACTCACATCAAAGCGCGCGAATTAGCCGCGGTAAATGGAACTTTGGTGGCATGGGTTAATTGTGCCGGCTGGACTCGGGGTGCTGCGCTTCATGATTTTCCCAATGATCCAAAACTGTTTGAAGAGCTCATCGCAACAAATCAAAACGGAACTTTTTGGGGATGTGCCGAAGCTCTGCATTCCTTTGTCAGCCAAAAGATACGCGGTGCAATTGTCAATATCTCTTCGGTTCATGGCAGACGAGCATGGCGCGATCATGCTCTGTATGAAATGACTAAGGCGGCCGTGGATGCGCTCACTCGCAATGTTGCTGTGACTTACGGACCCTATGGAATTCGATGTAACGCGGTTGCTCCGGGCGCAGTGATGACACCGGCACTTGCCAAGAGTTTTGCCGATGCGCCAGATCCAGCAGCGCGACAACACTCCCTTGAAGCGCTCACTCCCTTGAAGCGAATCGCCGATGCTGCAGAAATCGCAGAGGTTGTGGCATTTCTCCTTTCGGATAAGGCTTCGTATGTATCCGGGCAAAGTCTTGCCGTCGAAGGCGCTTGGACATCGGCGCTGGGAGCCATCGATTTGGACCCTGAATTGGCTCGAAGTTATGGTTTGAATTCAGAGACCGGTCTAGCGGAATAGAGGCGCAGATGAAGATCACGAAGATATCGACGACAGTAATTAACGCTGATTTGCGTAACTGGGTCATCGTTCGAGTCGATACCGACGAGCCAGGTCTCTATGGGCTTGGCGAAGCGACTGTCGAATTCCAAACTGAGGCAGTTGTCGGCGCAGTGAAGTCGGTTGCACCGCTAATCATCGGCAGAAACCCCCTCGAAATTGAGCGAAACTGGCAGATTGTCTATCGCCATCCATTCTTCAAAGGTGGCGTGGTTTCGATGTCGGCACTGAGCGGTATCGACCAGGCGCTCTGGGATATTCATGCGAAAAATATGGGAGTCCCACTCTGGCGAGCTCTCGGTGGGTTGGCTCGCGATCGCGTACGCCTATACGACCATCTGGGTGGCGGAAGTTCTGAAGCGGTTTATGACTCAGATACTGCACAGTCGTTTGCTGAAAAAATGCTCGAGAGTAAAGAGATGGGTTTCACCGCAGTAAAGATCCTTGCAGTGCCACAGGCTGCTCCGCTCGAAGGCGCCAAGAAGTTAAAGCACGCTGACACATTGATGCGCGCCGCACGTGAGGCTGGTGGCGATGACATCGACATCATGGTCGACTTTCACGGTCGCACCTCAGCGGCGATGGCGATTCAATTCGCCGAAGTTCTCGCACCATATAAGCCGTTTTTCCTCGAAGAGGTAGTACAGCCGGAGCAGTATGAAGCGATGCGACGAGTGAAAGAAAAAGTTTCGATTCCGTTGGCAGCGGGCGAGCGTCTCTACACCCAACAAGATTTCTTGCCCTTCCTCAAATCGGGCGTCTTCGAGGTAGCACAACCTGATGTATGCCACGCCGGCGGAATAACCGGCCTACGGAAGATTGCTGCGCTCTGCGATGCATTCGGTGTTGTGATGGCCCCGCATAATCCACTCGGTCCCATAGCAACGATGGTCAATGTGCACTTGGGATTAGTGACCCCTAATTTCTTAATTCAAGAGGTGATGCGCGCCGATGTCCCTTGGCGAAAGGATGTCGTTCAGGGAACACCTGACATCGTGGCAGGTCATATCCTTCCGCCATCGAGTATTGGAATTGGCGCAACGATTAATGATGTTGAGGCAGCTAAACACCCTTACAAGCAAGATGCTCCGGCGCAGTGGTTCCACGGTGATGGATCCGTTGCTGATTGGTAAGCGTCAATCGCTCCCGTTGGATTTCCAGAGCTTGTAGCTGAGGAACGCTACGGGTAGCAATACTGCATACCCCACCACGTAGCCAAGATTGTCGTAAACAATCGCAAGAATAAATGGAGCAAAACCAAATGAGAACGAGGAACCCATCATGTATCGAGAGATACGAAAGTCTGCGTGGGTAAACCCTTCGGAAACTCGAAATGCGCCGAGCCCAAAAAGGGGCGCGATACCAAAGGCTGCGATAGTCAACCCCACCATCGTGATGATTGGGTCGTGGAAGAAACAGATGATGAGAACCCCGGTAATGATGGAGGCCGTAGCTGAGCGCATGGTTATCAAAGGGCGAGGTTGGAGGAATGCGAGCGAAAGCCTGCTTAATGCAATGCCGTAGCTGAGAATCGCAGAACCCAAAGCTCCAAGTGCTACTGGTGCATTCCGACTGACCAAGAGATCGAGCGCCCAAAACCCCACGCCAATTTCGAGGATGCAATTCACCGCACCAAAAGTGAATAGTTTTATCTCTAGGGCGCGCGTAAATACTGTGCCGGTATGGGCATGAGTTGCTTCTGGTGCAATGAACTTCACGCGCCAAATGTTTAGAAGTGAGATTGGCGTAAGAATCAATGCCCCGAGAATTATCGGAAGTCGCCACCCTTGTCCAGCATGGAGCGAGGCGCTAATTAACAAAATAGCGGTCGCGCCAACGGTTGCTTGGATGCCAGTTTGAATCATCATCCGTCGCATTGAAGGCGCTGAGTGGTGCGAAATCTGTGCGAGACTGATTGCGTTGACTGTCGTCTGAGAGAAGGCAGCAATGCCGATAGCTGGGATTGAAATGATGATGGTCGGAGCGGTCACGAGTCCCATCACGCCAATGAACATCACCAGGAGCATCGAGCGCATCACCCACTCGCGCCCGAATCTTTTGATCAGCGGCACCGCCAGGCGCGCCCCCGAGGTTGCACCGATTCCCACCGCAATGTTGTGCAACCCTGCAAGGGTGCGGCTGATATCTAAATCAAGGCGAAGGAGTGGAATTGCGGCCCCTGCCGACCAAAGTAAATAGGAGCCAATCGCCGCCATAGTTAGCAACGCGCGAAAGTTCTCCCGCTCGGTCTTCACTTCACTTACTTTATTACGATGGTCAGCTCTACTCCTAGAATATTTTGGGCAATTGATTGAACTTTTCTCAATTGCTCCGCTCCTCTGATAAAGGAGTAATCATGTTCGCCCGCTAGTTTTCCCGAATCGAGATAATCAAGAGTGAGCACCCCATTAGAGAGATTAGCTAGGCGCGCATCAAAGAGCGCTAACCAGAGGATTCGGTCTTGACGAAGAATCTCATCGAGTACTTCGTTCCAGCGAGATTTGACCTCTTCTAAAGTCACCTTAGGCTCTAAGCGAGGAACGAGTAGATGATTGCAATTCCAGCGAGAGCAACGATGAGAAAGAAACCCGCACCCTTTTCAATCTTTGCGTGAAGTGGCTTTATCAGCGAGGCAAGGAGGACAAGGAGACCAAGAGCGAGTGCGAAGCTACCGGCGTTGAAATCAATATAGCGCCAATTAATAAGCCCGACGGCAAGTGCGGTGTATCCAATCAGTCGAACGTTGGTCATGACTTCAATTTACCAAATAGTCCAACCGCCATCGACGACCAACGCCTGTCCGGTAATGAATGATGAGCCAGGAGCGGCGAGGAAGAGAATCGCAGTACGGAGTTCCCGATCGCTACCAATCCTTCCCATCGGTGTTGCTTCAGAGACGGCATCAAGGAGCGGACCAGGGGAGAAGTACTGGCGATTAGCTGGGCTATCGAAGCTCCCTGGGCAGAGCGCGTTGACGGTGACTCCAGACTTTGCCACCTGTGCAGCGAGGAACTTGGTCAAACCAATGAGCGCATGCTTGCTGGTGAAGTATGAGGGCATGTGGACGCCAAGTCCCGGGTATCGACTCTCATCCCCTGCAACAACCCCATAAATTGAGGAGATATTGATGATTCTTCCCCAATTATTCTCGATCATCCCCGGCAGCAGAAGCTGAGAGAGCCAGAATGGCGCCTCAACATTGAGCGTCATGATGCGCTTCCAGTCAATAGATTGCTCTTCCCACCACGGCGCACGGTGTGCCAACCCAGAACTGTTTACCAAAATATCGATATGTCCGACCCGCTGCGCCAGTGCTACAACGTCGTCATAATTTGTGACATCACATCGTTCCGCTGAAATCTTCTCGTAGGTTCCGCGTAACTCTGCTACCACGGTATCGAGGAACTCTTTTCGTCGGCTGGCAATAATGACCTCTGCGCCAGCATCTAAGAGCGCTTGCGTGAATTGCCGCCCTAAACCATCGCCACCACCTGTAACCAGGGCGCGCTTACCAGTGAGGTCAAAATCAGAGAGATCAATATGGTTACTCATAGCTGCGAAGGTAGCAGGTATGAAGATTAAGCAGAAGCGGCAGTAGAGCTACTTTCACCTGACTGCGCTAGCTGCTGTTTCTGGCGCTCTTGTTTCTCGGGCTTCTCGGGCTTCTCTTGCTTGCCGCGTGGATTTGGTTGTGGCTGGCCAGGCTGAATAGGCTGAATAGGTTGTATTTGACGCTTGCCATTTTTCGCTAGAGCGGGATCAATCGGTTTGATTGGCTCCATTGGACGCATTGGAATATTAGGTCGCGCAGGTGGAGTTGGCGGCTCACCCAAAGCTTCTAACGCAATTTGTCGAGCGGTTGTTGCGGCAAGAGTTGCTGCGCCAAGCGCATTCCGAGCTGCAGCTTTAGCTTCAGTGCTTTTTGCATTCGTGAACGCTGTTTTGAAATCTGCGCGCGCTTTGTTGATATCTTTCTTGAAATCATCATTAATCTCTTCGATGAGGCTACGGTTCGCATTATCCCAAGCATCGCGGGCAACTTTGAATTTATCCATCTCAATCTTGAACGCATCCTCAGCAGCTTTTCGTAGCGCATTCCATTTTTCGAGCGCTACTTTGAACTCTTCAAGTTTGATTTTGTAAGCATCAAGTTGTTGTTGATAAGTCTGTGGCGTCGCCGATGGTGATGGCGAAGCGCTCGGCGTTGGAGTGGCGGAAGAAGTTCCGCCAGAGGTTTCGTTGGCACTTGCGGAAGTTGCGGATAGTCCGCCCAATGCGAGCGAGAGTGCGACAACTAGAACCCCGGAGATAGTGCGCGGAGAGGTGGTTGTCTCTGCCATTGAAATCCCGACCTTTCATTAATTTCTTGGCTCAATATTCGCCTGGGAATTTGTGAAGACTCTGTGAAAACTGTATCGAGAACGTTGGAGTTTGCTCGAATAGGACCCAACCCCTCCTCTTCGCAGGTGCTTCCCAGTAGCCTTGCCATATGGCAAATGCGGGCTCAGGTAGCGCTCATATCCTTGTAGTAGATGACGAGGCGGGAGTCCGCGACCTACTGGGTGATGCGTTACGGGTAGCTGGGTACTCGGTCTCTGCTGCACCTGATGGCATGTCGGCCCTGACGGCGCTTCGCAGCGCTGCGGCCGATCTCTTGATTATCGATATCAATATGCCAGTCATGGATGGATTCGAGCTATTGGAGCAATTACGTAAGAAGGGCGACCTGACGCCGGCGCTCATGCTTAGCGCTCGAGGTGAGAAGGCCGATATCACTCGAGGCCTACGTTTAGGCGCTGATGATTACGTAACCAAACCCTTCGGATTAGAAGAGCTCCTCCTTCGAGTTGGTGCGATTCTGCGACGAACAAAGGCTTTGATAGTAGAGAACAGCGTTCTTCGATGCGGCGCCCTTGCGCTCGATGAAGACCAGCACAAAGTCTTCTACGGTGAAGAGGAGATTGAACTTTCGCCTACCGAATTCAAACTATTGCAAGAGTTGATGCGAAGCAAAGGTCGAGTTCTCACTAAATCTGCGCTACTTCGAGATGTGTGGGAGATTGATTTCGAAACCGAAACGAGCGTCTTGGATACCTACATTTCCTACTTACGAAAGAAATTAAATCGGGACGGCCTGGAATTTATTCGAACGGTGCGTGGCGTCGGCTACCAAATCGTGGAACCTGCGTGAGATTACCAACTCGATTCGCACTGATCGCTGGTGCGATTACCACGCTTGTCTCGTTATCAATCGGTTATTTTGCAATTTCAACTGCATTCAACTCTGAGATTAATCGAGTAGATGAGTTGATGTCGAAAGTTTCAGCACAATTAGATCCCAAGGATCCACTATCAAGCGCCGTTTTCTTGGCTGATGAGAGCGACTCTGAATTACTAGTGGCGCTCTTAGATAGTTCGGGAGAGCTCATCACCGTACGAAGCTCTGCACAAGGGGACATATTAGAACTCCCTGCATCTGAAGTGACTGCACAACTGAACAATCTTGAAACCCTCGGTGAGGATGAAAAGTATCGTGTCGAAACTATCAAACTTCCTCAAAATTCTTATCTTGTGCTTGCCCACCCAATCAGCGATATTTATGACAACAGATTGATAAATGTCGAGCGATTGGCGCTCTTTTTAGCTGCGGCACTTCTCTTAGCATTTGCTGTCACGCAACTGTTGATCCGCCCTGATATGCGGAAAATCGAACGTCTTGCTGCACGAGCTCGCGAAATCGCAAATGGTCGAAAGTGGGAGCTCGAATCTGTTGAAAAAGGAAACTCAGAGGTAAATGATTTAAGTAGAGCGCTCAATCAGATGGTGGGATACCTACAGAATGCGCTGGAAGGTGAGCGACGCAACAGCCATAAGATGCAAGAATTTATCGGAGATGCATCACATGAGCTTCGAACGCCACTCACGGTCATCAAGGGTTATGTTGAGTTGCTAGCGCAATCAGAGCAGTTAGATGGTGAAGGAAAGAAACGCGCAATCGATCGATTGACGACAGAAATAGGTCGCATGGAGAGATTAATCTCCGACTTACTATTTTTGGCGGAGATTGGCGAGCGACAGAGCACACTAGAGGATGCGGTAAACGTCTCTGATCTCCTGCGAATTCAATTAACCGATCTGAAACTTCTGGACCCCGGTCGAGAAATCGAAGATTCAATAACGCCAGAAGTTTTTATAATCGGCAACTTGCCACATATGCAGCAATTGCTAGCTAACATATTTTCGAATATCAGACGCCATACTCCAAAAGACTCACCTCTCTATGTCCAACTTGATTATGTGGCTGAGGGTGTGCGCATTCGTATCGGCGATGGTGGTCCTGGGCTCCCGCTCGAAGTGTACGAACGAGGTGTGCAGCAATTTCAACGATTCGATACGTCACGTTCGAGAGAGAGTGGTGGTTCCGGTCTTGGCATCAGCATTATGCGTGCGATTGTCGCAGAACATAAAGGTGTTATGGAGCTTCGTAAGAGCCGCTTTGGTGGATTAGAGATCGAAATCCTCTTTCCTCTAAGCGAGAATTAAGCCGAAGAAATTATTGCGGCGGCGCACTATTTTCAATCGCACTTCGATCTTCTTCTTCTGAAGTAATGCGATTAGCGGGTTCGAGTATTCTTCTGCCAAAAGTGAGCACAAGTAGGCCAATCGAGACTGCGAGAGTCGTGCTTAGCAGCGTCAGTCGTGGCGAGAATTGGCTGGCGATGATGCCGCCAAGAGCTGCACCTAACGCCATAAATGAACCATCGACTGTCCAGATCCAACCAAGAGCGCTGACCGCAGTTCCTTTTGGTCGTACCGCTTCAAGTACCTCCCAATAGAAGACCTGCACTGCACCGCCGAAGAAGCCAATGAAGAGCGCGATAAACGCCATACTCCATCCGGGGTAAGTGAGTGCAAGTGGAATAGTGGCTACCATCCAGAGCGCGTATGTGCGAAGTAAACCTTTTAGGGCGGAGGTCTTTCTCGAGATCAATCCCGCAACCAAACCTCCTGCTACCGAAGTTATCGCCAAGCACGCAAAAATTGGGCCGCTCCATCCCGGGATTTTTTCCAAAGTAGCAAATGCGGGGATTCCTACATCAAATGCGCCCCAGCCAAAACCGACAAACATCGCCTCCAGCATTAATAGTCGCATTGCTGGCAGTCGCCAGATTGCCACATGTGACTCGCTCTTTTTCTCCGGAACCCACGAGGATGAGATTTTTGTAAATCCGAGGGAGAGTCCGCCGACTGCGATGAAGAGCGCGCAGAGAACTAGCGCGCTGCTGGGATAAGGAGAGAGCGCAAGCGTTGACGCAAGTAGTGGGCCAAAAACTCGGGTCGCGTTAATAACAGAGGTATCGAGCGCATAGGCAGTGCGGAGCGAACTTTCAGGAACAGCGACTTTCCAGAGTGGACGGACCGAGAGATTAATTGGCGGTGAGACTAATCCCATGAGCAGCGAGAGCGGCAGGATCAAACTTTTGCTGGTGGTGAATTCCAGCACGAGCAAACCAGAGGCATAAAGCGGGACGAGAATTCGAATTGGCCACTTCTGTCCCCACCGATCAAGAGCCGCACCGCGCAGACCTGCAGTAACGGAATTGGCAAAGGTATTAAGGCCCAAAGCGACGCCAGCGTATGCGACCGAGTCGGTCAAACGTTCGACTTTGAAAAATAGCGCTAGCCCCACCATTGCATATGCCACACGAGCAGGAAATGAGGTCAGCAGCAGTATTTTCGTGTTTCTGATCGCTAACAATTCCCCATATTTACGCACTTAGGTAAGGTACATCCATGCGCATGCGAATCAAACCTCTAGCTCTGAGCGTTGCGATACTTATGGCGCTTACAACCGCATCCAGCGCGCTCGCCGCAATCACCTACTCCGTTGAGTTCCGCGACCATTACGGCGTGACCGGCGGTTTGGAGAATTCATATATATCGAGTGGCGTTCCAGGCTATAACGTACAAGGAGAGCGACTATGCACCTCTCTATCAGATCCCAACTGTGCGATGACTGCCACGGTCTTTGCAGTACTTCCTTTTTGTCAGAGCGCCAACGAAGCAAATTGCGTGGAGTCTCTCGCCGTCACCACGCCACGGGTGAGTTCTGGAGCTGCGACGTATCTGCGGACAGTCGGAAATAAAGTCTTTGAAGCAGACCCTGCAAATGGATTACCGGCAGGTGCAAATTGGTCGCTCTTTGAAGTCCCAGCCCTAAAGAGCGCTGGTCTGCAATCAACATTCGGAGTCAAGGTTCGCGTTGAACTCCAGAAGATTCCAGTAGTGGGAGTGAAGGCAACATCATTCTCTGCCATTGTTACGCCGTACGAGATTGGCACTACATCAGCAGCAGATAGCGTGCTCTCTAATTATATAAACCCGCTAGGGCGATCTTCGATCAGAGGTACCGGTGGAGATATCACTTGCCTCTGGGTTAAGTCTGGTGAATGTGGACGTGAGAAGGCGTTTCCTGCCGATGCAACAGTCACGCTCAAACTCCATATCGGCAATTATTTAACCTCGTGGTTGCATGGGAGATTAGCTGAGCCAACGGTGTCGATTGCACAATTAGATCAGAGACAGAACACGCTTACCGTCTCTGGCAAACCAGTTGTGGTGCCGGGGGTTAAAGGCACGGCAAACACCGAAATTATTCCTGGAAAGACTCCGCTCCAAGATGGTGGGGGGATTAAATACGATTCATCTCAAGATACCTCGTTAGAGCAATTCCTCTTCTTTGAAAACTTTTTTAACAAAAAGGCAACCGTGCTCGATGAAGTGTGGTCGTTTAGGTCCTTGGGCGTCGAGTCTGTAGCAAGCTCAGCTGCAGATAACTTGGGCGTGAGTAATCCACTAGGAAGTATCTCTTCTGTACTTGGTGGCGGCGGCGCTGGTGGCTTGGGCGGTTTGGGCGGGCTGAGTAACCCATTAACGTCAGGTAATAAATCAATTAGCGATATCACTGGCCTTGGTGCGAGCGCTGCGAAGTGTGTCCCTGAAGCAAGTCAGGTTGTTGGGGCGATCCTCGGAACAGATTCGGTAAGTTCGTTAATTGGATTAGTGACGACAAATTCATTGACCTACGCCGCAGGACCACCCAAGTACAGCGATGGATTCCTAAATTACAAAGTCGCAGGCCTGCACCTCAATCCAGATAACTCAATCTTCCAGGGATCGTATGACCTCGTAATGAGTTCAAAGATTGCCCGATGTATTTATGGTTTCGAAGGCGCTGGCCCGCTCTACGCAACGGTCTCAGTGGTCAATAGCGATGGTGGCGAGAGTACGTTAGCTACCGAGAGCGTGAAAGAAGAGGGCGGTTGGCTGCGCTTGAAAGCTCGTGGGTTTACCTTCTCATCGCCAACGTTGAAAATTAAATTGAGTCAAGGATCTCCAACTGCTCCTGCACAACCGGCGCCGAGTGCTCAGAGCGCGCAGCCAACGAAGCCCACTACTACACAGCCTGCACAGTCTGCTCAGCCGACAAAGCCAGCGAAGCGAATTTCAATCACTTGCGTGAAGGGGAAAGTGGTGAAGAAGGTTTCAGGAACTGCGCCGAAGTGTCCATCCGGGTACTCGAAGCGCTAACTGAGCTGCACTCGTTTTTACTGATTGAGCGCATCGAGCGTTGCTGATTCGATACCTTCACTTTGGATTTTTTCGAAACAGTGCGTGACATCTTTTTTCAATCGAGCGAGAGCGTTTAATTCTTTTGTGAATATCCGCCCTTCACTAAATAAGGACTCCACTATCTGCTCTGGCGTTTGCCCTGCTGAGCTCAACTCTCCAAGGTAACCCAGCGCAGTATCCTTCATCGCCCGAGCAATGGGGCCGGGCTCAAATCCTCGCGGCGGTGCAACGCACGCTAGCCAAGCCGCAAGAATGAGCGCCGTTAATGGGGTGGCATTTCCTGCCTGGCCATGCCAGAGGCTGGTTTGCGTGATTCGCGGCGGAAGTTTTATCGAGCCGTCAGATCCAATACGCGCTGTCGTATCGGAGAGAACCGTGTTTGACCATCTCGAGAAGAGATCCTCAATGTATTGATCCGCATCGACTTGGCTTGGCATGGCAAAGGTAGGCAGCATCTCCTTTTTCATAAAGGCGCGGACGGCACTCTCTATATAAGGAGTAAAGCGCGCCTGCGGCACTGTCTCTTTACCCGCTAAAGCCCCGACATACGCGAGCAAAGAATGAGAGCCGTTGAGTAGACGTAATTTCATCGTTTCAAATCGGTCGACTTCCGTGCTAAATAGTACCCCTGCGTGCTCCCAGGCAGGACGACCGGCGATGAAGTTGTCTTCTAAGACCCACATAGAGAACTTCTCTGCTGGCACTGGGATTTGATCTGCGATATTTAACCGTGCCGCAACTAGTTCGCGATGGCGCTCTTCGGTACTTGGCACAATTCGATCGACCATTGAATTTGGAAACGAAGCTTTGTTATTGATGTATTGAGTGAGAAGTTGCGAATCAGGGGCAGAGAGTTTTGCGGCAAATTCCAGGAGCACTCTTTTTGTAGTGGCTCCATTGGATGTGAGGTTATCGCAACTGAGTATTGTCACTGGGCCGCGCTCTTGTGCTGCTCGCATAATCAACGCTTTAGCAAGTAGCCCGATGACAGAGTGCGGCGCAGTTAAATCCTCGAGGTCGTGGATGATCTCGATGCGACATTCATCAAGTCCACCGGTTTCGGTCGAGTAGCAATAGCCAGATTCGGTGATGGTGAGCGAGATGATTCGAGTTCTCTCATCGACGAGAAAGTTCAAGACCTCCGCGAGCGCTTCTGGACCACCAGAGGCGCCAACGTGAATGCCAGGGATGAGCGTTTGCTCTGAATCAGGGTGGATATCAACGACCGAGTAGAGGAAATCTTGCGCTGCTAACTTCTCCGCAATTGTCGAACTACGCAGTGAGTAACCATAGATTCCCCAGTCTCCACCGGAGTGCGCGATGGCTTGAGCAGTATGTACTGCAAAATGCGCGCGATGGAAATTTCCTAGACCAATATGAACAATTCCAAGCTCCGGCGCCTTGCTCAAAATTGTGGCAGAGCTTGGTGCACTATCTCTGGTCAACCTCAACATATCTATCACCAATCTGTGACCGTGCCATCGAGTGATCTCGCATAGGGCAGGTAGGCCGGTGCGTAGGGGAATTTGGCGGCAGCTTTTTCGTCGAATTCCACGCCTAAACCTGGGTTATCTCCGGGATGAAGGTAGCCATCGATCAATGTGTAGCTTGAATGGAATACCTCGCTGACGAGCGGGTCGTAACCCATGAATTCTTGAATTCCTAGATTTGGCGTTGCGATATCAACGTGAAGTGACGCGGACATAGTGATGGGAGAAATATCTGAAGGTCCATGTGGACCGAACTTGACGCCATAAAGCGCCGCGAGATCAAAAATTCTTCGAGTATGTGAGATTCCTCCCGCATGCATTACGGAACATCGAACGTAGTCGAGCTGTTGATTGATGATTAGATCTTTGAAATCCCAAATCGTATTAAATACTTCACCAATCGCAAGAGGAATGGTGGAATGTTCTCTAATTAACTTCAAGGCCTCCTGATTCTCTCCAGGAGTGACATCTTCGAGCCAGAATAATCCAAATGGTTCCAGTGATTTTCCTAGTTGCGCTGCTTGAATGGGCGTAAGGCGATGATGCGCATCATGTAAAAGTTCGATATCTGGTCCGACGTGCTCTCGTGCAGCTTCGATAACTTTCGGGACATGCCGTAGATATTTTCCGGAATCCCACATTTCCAGTTTTGGATAAGCACCACGGGAAGCCGGTTCGTATCCGCCAGCGCCTTGCGTCACGCCATACACCGAATCTAAACCTGGGACTCCACTTTGAATGCGTAGCGCTTTGAAGCCGCGGTCCAGGTTCACATCGAGAGCATCTTTAAGTGCTGAGATATCCCAACCAACGGTGTGGGTGTACGTCAAGATTTTTTCGCGAACGGCGCCGCCAAGTAATTGGTAGACGGGGCGATTAACAGATTTACCTTTGATATCCCAGAGGGCAAGGTCAATGCCACCAATTGCAGCCATCGTCACCGGGCCGCGGCGCCAGTAAACGCCACGGTAGAGAAATTGCCAGATATCTTCGATGCGATCAGGGTCGAGTCCAATTAAAAGGGGAGCGACGTGATCTTGCAGATATGAGGAGACTGCTAGTTCGCGTCCGTTGAGCGTTGCATCTCCCCACCCTACGATTCCATCACTCGTGGTAATTTTGATTGTCACGAAGTTGCGACTGGGGCTAGAGACAATTATATCTACTTTGTCGATACGCGCGGTCATAGCTAGAGCCCCCAAAGTGGTTGTTGTGAAAAAAGCAGTGACGATGGATTCTTTCACACTCACCAAGAGCGGTATACCCTTGCCAGCGTGACTTCATCTTCGCAGCATGAACCTCAGATTAATCGCGCATTTGTGATTCGGGGTAAGCGTGATGGCCAGATCGTTGACATGCCGCTGCTCGAGCCCGCTGCTGATGAGGTGAGAGTCAAGGTCGCATACGTGGGAATTTGCGGCTCAGATTTACATTATTACTTCGAAGGCGCCAATGGCAGTTTCGCCATTAAGGAGCCACTGATACCTGGCCACGAGATTTCCGGTCGTATTGATGTTGATCCTCTCAGAGAGTTTTCTGTTGGATCTGCGGTAGCAATCTTTCCTGCTCAAGCGGGGGTAGCGATTAGCGGCTTATCTGATCGACCGCACTTATGGCATGGAGTGCGATACATGGGAAGCGCTGCTACTACTCCCCATACCCAAGGGGGGATGGCGCAATACATCAGCGTCAAGCGATCGATGGTCAAGTTATTGCCAGGCGGAGTATCGCTATCCGTTGGAGCGCTAGCCGAGCCACTCGCTGTTGCGCTCCATGGAGTGCATCTTGCGGGCGACCTAACAGGTAAAAATGTTTTAGTCTCTGGTTCTGGACCTATCGGATTGCTATCGATTGTTGCAGCTCGAAGCGTTGGCGCTCAATCTATTACCGCAACTGATCTATTTGATGAAGCGCTTACGCGCGCACGAGAAGTTGGAGCTGATTCGACAATCAACGTTGGCGTTGAATCGCTTCCAGAGAATAGTTTTGATGTTGTATTGGAATGCAGTGGCAGTCCGCGCGCAGTTAATAGTGCCATCGCTGCTGCACAACGTGGTGGTGTGATAGTTCAGATTGGCATGTTGGGTTCTGGTTTGCATCAGATTGATTTTGGTGCGATTGTTACTAAAGAATTACGAGTTAATGGTGCATTTCGATTTAACAATGAGATGGATCAGGCTCTCAAACTTCTGCATGAATTTCCTGAATTCGAAAAATGTATAAGCCATACTTTTGACATGACGGAGGTCCTTGATGCTTTTGAGAGGGCCAAAGATGCACAGCGTTCAGGGAAGGTGCTCGTCGCGTTGGCGACGGATTAGCCAGATTTCGGTTAAGTAGAGATAACAATTTTCACAGGTGCGAAAATAACGCCGCCTCGATATGGGCAAAACAGTCATAGGGGATTTCACAAGGTTGCTTAGGCGCTGGACAGGGCATTTCAGCCCTCCGCCCAAGGTAGTTATTTTGGTCATTTGGTCTTGGCGGTCAGTTTTCTGGAAGCCGCTAGATTCATTGACTTTACCTAGTAAATCAGTACTTTTTGCCACAAGCCATCACTAATTACCAGTGGCTAAAGAGAAAGGGTCCTTCTTGAGAATCAACAAGAAATTGATTGCTGTCGTCGCAGCGCTCGGGCTACTCATGGGTGGCACAAGTGCGCTCAGCGCTTCAGCAGCTGAAAAGAAACCAGCAAAGAAAACAACAACAAAGAAGCCAGCAGCGAAGCCAAGCGTTGCGGCTTCACCAGCTGCACCGGTGAAGACCGCGCAGCAGATTGCCATGGAGAAAGAAATTGCTGCGCTTAAAGCTTCAGGCAAACCATTTCAATATTGGGTTGGCTTGATCTTCTCTGACATTGCAAACAGTGCTGCAACAGGACAGATTCTTGCCTGGGGCAAGTCGCGAGGAATCAAAGTAGAGCCAGTGCTCGTTAACCAGAACAACCTCGCCGCAAACGTCACCGCTGCAGTTGCTGCAGGAACGATGCCAGATGCACTCGATATCAGCGACACCTTGATGTTGCAATTGGGTTCAAAAAACCTTCTAAACGTTCAAGCTTTGAGCAACGAACTTGCTCGCGTTTATGGTGGTTGGAATCAAGCTGCTGCAAACTTCGATAAGGCAGATTACGCAGGTAAGGGTCTGGGCGTTCCTTATGGAATCTCCGGCAACTTAATTAATCGTCGACTCGATCTACTTAAGGAAGCTGGCGCAAAGACCACGGCTCCAAAGACATGGGAAGAGTTGATGGATTCAGCAACTAAGACCATGAAGGTTGGTGGCGCAGGCTTCGCTCTCGGTAACGTGGGTGATGCTGAATCAGTGTTCCGCGCACAATTCGTCGGTTACGGCGGTCGCTATGCAGATGATGCAGGCAAGAAGTGCACCATCGATAGCAAGGCAACTCGTGATTTCCTTGGATTCGTCAAGAAGTGGTACGACAAGGGTGCTTACTCACCAAGCGCTGTAACTACTGATGGTGGTTGGGATAACAACCTTTACCTAGGTGGCAAGACAGTCTTCATTGCCAACCCAGGTTCGGTGTACACCACCATGGTTAATGGATCGGCTGCCTGGCCAAAGAACCCAACACTTGCCAAGAACACTGGTTTCTCTGCGCTTCCTGGCGGTCCAGTAACCCGCGTAGCTCCTTCAAACGGTTGGCTTCGCGCAGTCTCTGCTACCACCAAGTACCCAGAGCTTGCTCAGGACCTCATCCGCTACTTGATGAAGCCTGAGAACATTGATGTCTACTACGAGTGGGCAATCTATGGACCTGCTCTCAAGGGCTACAACAAGTTCGAATACTGGGATGAGAATGTCGATCCAGTCCATGGTGGTCTCTTCGACCTGGCCACGGCGGGTACTTCATCTTCCTTCCCAGATGTCAATAATGCTGCTTATGCACAATTTGGAACTGAATTCCAGCTCTCCAAGATGGTCCAGCGCCACCTCCTCGACGGGGATAGCGCAGACAAGACCATTGCTGAAGCACAAGCTGCATGTCAGAAGATTTACGACGCGAACAACAAGTAGTTGGCGTTCGTTCGTAATCTGATGAAATAGCATCACAGAGGTGGGTGGAGGCAGATTTTGTCTCCACCCACTTACTAATAACGGTCAAGAATTTAAATATTTTTATTCGACGGGAGCTACGTGGCAACAGTTAGTGAGACTTCAACACCTGCGGTAAAGGTGAAGAAATCCCGTCGTCGCGGCGGCATCTTTGATCCGACCAGCATCCTGGGCTACTTCATGATGCTCCCTGCGATGGTGGTACTCATCCTCTTCTTCGCATATCCACTTGGTTTTGAGATTTACTCAAGCTTGACCGATATGACGTTGGGCAATGACGCTAAGTTCATTGGCTTTGATAATTATGGTAGTTTGCTCGCAGATCCTGAATTTCTTACTGCGGCGAAGAATTCCTTTGTTTATGTAACGGCAGTTCAACTAGGAAAGTTCGTCCTCGGACTTGGAATTGCAATATTGCTCCACCAAAAGTTAGTTGCCCGTGGGTTCTGGCGCGCGGTTGTGCTTGTGCCTTATGCAATGCCGGGCTTCGTTGCGTATCTCGTATGGAAATTGTTCTATAACCCTGACGTAGGTTCACTCAATATTATTCTTACGAAAATAGGTTTGATTGATGCTCCCATAGCTTTCCTTGGTGACCGTGATTGGGCGATGCCCGCCGTAATCTTCGCGACCATTTGGCGTGGTTTTCCCTTCTGGGCAATCATGTTCTTGGCTGCGCTACAAGCAGTGCCCAAGGAGTTATACGAAGCTGCTGCCGTAGATGGCGCTAATGCATGGCAGCGTTTTAAAAATATTTCACTCCCTGGAATCCGCCCCGTAGTCTTGGTGGTCTTCTTAATTTCGACAATCAACACGATTAATTCCTTCGAAGCTATATGGCTGACTACTGCTGGCGGCCCAAGCGACGCTACAGTCATTCTGCCAATCTTCGCCTACAGGGGTTTGACCTCCTTCAACATCGGTCAATCTGCTGCAGCAGCGCTTAGCTTGGTGCCAGTTGCCTTAATTTTCACTTATTTCATCTTGAAGCGAATGAAGAAGGATCAATAATGGCTCGTAAGAATGTGAAATTCTCGCTCTTTAAGTACACAATGCTGATGTTCGTTGCAATTTTTGTGCTCTATCCCGTGTACTACATGATCACTTTGTCTCTTCGTTCGCAAGCTTCATTGTGGAGCAATCCAACCCTCCTGCCAGCATCAGATTCCTCACTCGAGAACTACCGGGCTGCATTTGCCAGCGTTGAATTCACCACTTCGCTAAAGAACAGCGTGATTGTCTGTAGTTCAGCAACGATACTTGCGCTGGTATTTGGAGTGATGGCGGCCTATTCGCTCACCATCCTCAAGTTTAGAGGGCGAGATACGATGGGACGAGTCATCATCATCGCTTTCTTAACTCCTGGCGCGCTGCTGTTTATTCCATTTGCAGTAATCATGGCCAACCTCAACCTTTCGAATTCACTCAAGGGTTTGGTGCTGGTTTACCTCAGCTTCATGGTGCCCCTGGCTACCTATCTTCTGCTCGGCTTCTTTAGATCGTTGCCTCCGGAGCTGGAAGAGGCAGCGCGAATCGACGGTGCAAACCGCTTGCAAGCGCTCTGGTTTGTACTCGTGCCATTGATTGCACCTGGTTTGATTTCTGTTGCAATCATCACCTTCACTGGTGCGTATAACGAACTTCTCTATTCGTTGGTTATCAACGTCTCACCGAGTGTCCGCACGGTGCCGGTGGCAATTCTAAACCTTTCAGTGGCAGATGAAGTTCCATGGGGGCGCACGATGGCTTATTCATCAGTCGCTGCCATCCCGATCATGGTGCTTTACTTCCTCGGACAACGGTTTGTTGTCGAGGGTCTTCAAACCGGTTCAGTTAAGGGCTAACGAGTCAACCAAACGAGCAAAGGAGCAGCGACGATGAGACCAGGATTTGGCCAGTTTCAAGTAGCAAGCGAGGAATATCTACAGTTCGCACAGCAATTTGGCGCCACTGACATTCTCTTTAATACACCGCTGATTCCAGGTGATGGTGGCAAGTGGCAACTCCACGACCTCGTCAAGCTGCGCTTGCGCGTCGAACAGTTTGGGCTCAAGCTCACTGCGCTAGAGAATGTGCCGACCAACTTCTACGACCACATCATGCTCAACGGTCCAAAACGAGATCAGCAGATTGAGAACATGATCTTCACAGTTCGGAATATTGCACGTGCTGGTATTCCAATCTTCGGATACAACTGGATGCCATCCCACGTCTGGCGGACACCGCCTAAGCACATCCGCGGTGGCGCACTTGCAACGGCATACGATCACTCGATTGCCGAGAAGCTTCCGCTCACGCATGATCGCGAGTACAGCGAAGAGGAGATGTGGGCAAACCTCGAATACTGGATCAAAATCATCACGCCAATTGCCGAGGAAGAGGGAATTCGCCTCGGTATCCATCCTTGCGATCCACCGGTGGAGAAGCTAGGTGGCATCCCGCAGCTACTTCGAAGTTTTGATGCCTATAAGCGCCTCATTGAAATCTATCCAAGTGACTCTAATGGCATCGAGTTCTGCCAAGGAACCTTCTCTGAGATGAAGGATGACATCTACGAGATGATCGATTACTTCGCTTCCCGCAAGAAGATCCTGTACGTGCACTTCCGAAACGTCTCAGGCAAGGTGCCACACTTCTGGGAAGAGTTCGTTAACACCGGCTATGTCGATATGTACAAAGCGATGAAGATTTATCACAAACATAACTTCGACGGATTCTTTATCGATGATCATGTCCCGCATACCCATGGCGATACTCCATGGGGCCATCGTGGTCGTGCCTTTGCCAACGGATACATCCAAGCGATGATCGAGGCTGTTAAGAAAGGTTAATCATGCGTTCTGGACAGGGTGTGTGGATTAGCACCGGCTTTCACGAGGACGCCGTACTGCAGTTCGCCCAGCAATTTGGCTGCACCGATGTTGCGCTCCAGTCGTATGACACTTCCGGCATCCCCAATAACGGCGGGAAGTGGGAGAAGTACGATCTTGTGAAGTTACGCCTTAAGGTCGAGAACCACGGGATGAAACTCACTGCGCTAGAAAATGTGCCAAGTAGCTTCTACGACCACATCATGCTCAATGGCCCGCGCCGCGATGAGCAGATCGATAACATGATTTACACGATCCGCAATATCGCTCGAGCTGGCATTCCTATCTTCGGATACAACTGGGAACCATCGTTGGTGTGGCGCACCCCCTATGAGTTGATTCGAGGCGGCTCTCCAGCCACAGCCTTCAACGAGAAGATGGGCAAGAGTTACCCGCTCACCCATCATCGGGAGTACACCGAAGAGGAGATGTGGGCCAACCTCGAATATTGGATCAAGATAATCACTCCAATCGCTGAAGAAGAGGGGATTCGATTAGGAATCCACCCGAGCGATCCACCAGTGCCATCCCTGGGCGGCGTGCCGCGCCTCTTCCGCTCCTTTGCCGCTTATAAGCGATTGATCGAGATCTACCCGAGCGATAGCAACGCCATTGAGTTCTGCCAAGGAAGTTTCTCCGAGATGCAAGATGACATCTACGAGATGATTGATTACTTCGCCTCGCGCCGGAAGATCCTCTATGTGCACTTCCGGAATGTCTCTAATCCAGTACCAGACTTCAAAGAGGAATTCATCAACACTGGTTATGTCGATATGTATAAGGCAATGAAGATCTATAAGAAGCATAATTTCGATGGCTTCTTCATGGACGATCATGTCCCACATACCCACGGTGACACCGAATGGGGACATCGTGGCCGCGCCTTTGCTAATGGCTATATCCAAGCCATGATCGAAGCGGTAAGTAAGCAATGAAGCGGATTCTGATTGCTGAGTGTGCCCAAGAGATTGCCTCGTTCAACCCAATCCAGAGCCAGCTAGATAGTTTCCGCCTCTCCACTCCAGCGGAACTTTTTGATGAACATCGACCACTTCGGACCTCGATTGCCGGAGCGCTTCGCCAATTCGATACCCGAAAAGATATCGAGCTAGTAGCTGGCTTTGGCGCTAGCTCAATTACGTCGGGAGGCCTTACCTCCAAGAGCGCATGGGAGTTCATCTCAAAGAACATTCTCGATTCGATTCGCGCAGCTGGCAAAATTGACGCCATCTATTTCTCACTTCATGGCGCGATGGGCGCTGATGGCGAATTAGATCCCGAAGGTTATCTACTAGTGGAAACGCGTAAAATCGTCGGTGAAGAGATTCCCATCGTGGCATCCTTCGACCTGCACGGCGTGATTACTGATCCTGTCTTGCGAAATTGCAACGCGATTGTTCTCTATCACACTTATCCGCACATTGACCTTTATGAAACTGGCGAGCGTGCAGCTCGGTTATTACTGAAGATTCTTGATGGTGAGGCGAAACCAGTCACAGCACGAGTTCGTATCCCTGCATTGGTACGTGGCGATGAGCTTAAGACGAAGACGGGATGTTTCGGTGAGCGCGTCAGTGAGACAGTTGCTATCGAGAATTCAGCAAAAGGCCTATCTGGGGGAATCTTCATTGGCAATCCATTTACCGATGTTCCCGATTTAGCATCGAATGTCATCGTCTGCACCAACGATGATGAGCAACTTGCCAGGGAGAGCGCTGAGCGAATCGCAGCGGATTTCTGGCGGGATCGCGCGAAGATGCAAGCGTTCCTTACGCCCGTCAAAGAAGCAGTCAACCAAGCCTGTGACGCTTACGCCACCAAAGGCGGCACCACGATTCTTGTCGATGCTGCTGATGCAACTAGTTCAGGCGCCTGCGGCGATAGCAATGTGGTTTTTGCCGAGTTGATGGCTCAAGGCTTCTCGGGCACCTCGCTCGTAGCAATCACCGATGCTCCTGCAGTCGCAGCAGCATTCAAAGCGGGAGTGGGTGCCAAGATCACCACCAAAATCGGAGGGTCGATGGATCCGCGCTACACCCCGATTGAAGTCACGGGCATCGTGCATATGCTCAGCGATGGCGAATTCAATAACGAAGTTGAAGGCGAACCATGGCATGCGGGTAACTGCGCTGTTTTGAAAATTGCCAACTTTACGGTGATTCTCATGAGTAAACCCGTAAGCCTTCATAATCGGTCGCTCTTCTATGCGCATGGTCAAGATCCGAAGAAATTTGATTTGGTTATAGTGAAATCACCACATTGCCAGGATCACATGTACCTCACATGGGCAACGACATATATCAATGTTGACGCACCTGGAGCGACGAGTGCTAACTTGAAATCTCTAGGTCACACCATCTGCAAGCGTCCAGTCTTTCCGCTCGATGATGGCGTGCAATTCACACCAGAAGCTGTGATTTACCGGCGCTAATTACTCTTCAAGTCACCGACTAAGAATCGTGCGAGTTCATCAGCAGGGCGTCGTTGCCCCTGATGTTGTCCGTTGAAACCAGCGCTGCCATCTTTGCCACAGAGCGCCTTGATGACTACGGCGCCACCAGGATGGCGTTCAATCCACGTCGTGAGGTTGTAGACCTTGCCATCGATTGCGCTCCAGCAGTCGCTGGGAGAGTTGTGGGTAGCTACTTCGGCGAGAGAGATTGTTCCCGAGGCGCTCCCGGTTGACGCCACCGATTGGGGAACGAGCTTGCCCTGCCAAACTGCCTCAGCGCCGGTGTGCCCTGTGATGACAGATAACCCAATCACCGCAATACCCGCGACGCTCGATAGCAGCCCGAGGGGATTGGTTGTTGAAAGCGTCTTCGATCGGCCTTGCCAATACCAGAGCGCAGAGATGAGAGAGAAAATCCCGGAAGCCACGAGGAGGTAGGTGCCTAAATCAGCGTGGCGAACAGGGAGCCCTACTCGTTCGGCAAGTGCTTCTCCTGATTGCTTGGCTACGAAAGCGGCTCCGGTGCCGAAGAAGACTCCCAGAACGCTCAAACCTAAGTACTTGGATCGTATTTTGGGGAGAAAGACAGATGCAATGACCCCCACCGCAGCCAGCGGTAGCAGGACAACTGCAAAATGGACCACGAGTGGATGAATGGGCAAACCCGCAACAGTGTCGAAGAGTGACTCCACGAGATAATTAAATCAGAGAATCTGCACGCAATATCTGATGGCGCACGAAATATCCAACAATGTAGAGCGTGAAAATAAATGACGTGAGCGTTCCTGTGACTACCACAGGCCCAGGATCGTTAGTAAAAACCAAAGCAATGGTAGTGACGCCAACACCATAACCAGCAGCAAGCGCTAAGGCTCTGACCAGCAAATTCATCCATCGAGCACCTTGTGGAGTGGTTATCGTTCGCTGATAGATCGCGCTCAGTACATTCCAGAGCGCAACAATCGTCACTTGAGCGATAAGAAACCAGAAACCCACCATAAAGGTGAGGAACCATCTGACGGCCTGCGAGCCTTGGCTATTACTTGCCTCGTATCGAAATTGGCCTGGAAAAGAGAGTAGTTGCAACATACTTACCGCACCGAAAAGTCCAACGAGAATGATTCGCGAAAAATATAGGAACGCGCTTGGGATTTCTTTACTTTGATTCGCATCCATACTTTATATCGCTGCTCCTTCGAGGCCAGGAATCTGTAGATTACCTGAGGATTAATGGTGAGAGAACTCGTCGCTCGATGGGGTAAATTGGGTGCATGGCCGCAATCATCTCAGCTGAAAATCTCACCAAGAAGTATGGTGAGCTGGTCGCAGTTGATCATGTCTCTTTCGAAATTCCTGCTGGCGCCATCACCGGTTTTGTTGGCCCAAATGGCGCTGGTAAGACGACGACTATTCGGATGCTCCTCGGACTGGTGAAACCATCTGCAGGTAATGCCCGGATCCTGGAACATTCCATCGCTGAACCCGAGGCCTATCTTCCATTCGTTGGTGCGATGATCGAGGGGCCCGCGTTCTATCCTGCCCTTTCAGGGCGGGAGAACTTACGAGTTCTGGCTCGCCTCGGTGATTTTCCCTATGAGCGAGTCGAAGAACTTCTAGAGCTTGTTGGTTTGGCAGACCGAGCAACATCAAAATTTAAAACCTATTCACTCGGCATGAAGCAACGGTTAGGAATAGCTGCGGCACTCCTTCCAAATCCAAAAGTTCTGATTCTTGATGAGCCGGTCAATGGTTTAGATCCTGCCGGTATCCATGAGGTGCGAAACTTGCTCCGATCATTAGCCGACTCAGGGATTTCGATCTTCGTCTCTTCACATATTTTGAGCGAGCTTGAGGTAATTGCTGATCATTTGGTGGTCGTCGATCACGGGAAGGTTCTCTTTCAGGGGGCAACGAAAGATCTGTTGGCCGCACATAAGCCACGATTAGCGGTGAAGGGGAGTTCGCCAACGGATTTTAGGCTTCTGCAGGATATTGCGACTGCAGCTGGGTTCACCAGTGAGATCTCTGATGAGCAATTGGTGGTCACTGCACCAGAGAGCTTTGCTGGAGAGCTCAACAAGAGAGCATTTGCTAGTGGCATTACCCTCACGCTTTTACAGGTCACCAGGCCAACGCTCGAAGAGAGTTTCTTTGAGATCACTGGAGGCGAGAAATGATTCGAGTATTTCGCTCCGAATGGCGCAAACTTCGACGCCCAACGCTTTTTGCTGGAACTCTTGGCATCGTTCTCGGTTTGAGCGTGCTGATAACAGCCCTTCTCTTTGTCCTTCTCGATTCAGAGGGTGGAAATGGCCCTCGCGGTCGAGTGATTACCAGAGACACCTTGGCCCTTCCAAGCGGCCTCTACCTTGGCTTCACCAACTTCGCTGGATTGCTTGGCACCATTGCGCTCTCAGTATTTGCCGCTCAAACGGCGTTGGAATATACCAACGGCACTTTGCGGAATTTACTTGTACGCCAGCCAAAACGACTGGTGCTCCTTGGTGGCAAGTATGTGGCGATGTGCAGCTTTGCCCTACTAACGGTGATTGTGAGCGCAATTGGAAGTATTGGAATCTCACTTCTTTTAGCGCCGACGAAAGATATCAACACCGATGCCTGGTTCACGCAATCCTCTTTTGAGTTGCTCTACTCCAATGTAGGGAATGTCTACCTCTCAGCTATTGCGTATGGCACGGTGGGTATGGCCGTGGGCATCATCTTGCGATCACCTATCTCATCAATCTCCATCTCACTCGCGTGGATATTGATTCTCGAGGGAATCCTCTCCTTCACCGTTGATGGTTTAGATAAGTGGCTACCCGGACAATTGATGAGCTTGATTGCAGAGAGCTCGGGTGGAGACATCAGCTATACCTATGCCTTAGCTGGTTCGGCTATCTACCTCGCGATTTTCGGTGGAATCGCCACCACTTTATTTGTGAAACGGGATGTCGCTAACTAATTGCGGTGGTAATACTCAAGACTCCAAGCGCGCGCACCACCAGCAACGCCGGCTGAGTTCGGAACAATCACCACATCCTCGCCCATTCGTGCGAGATCAACAGGTCTAATCAAGCGTGCATTTCCGCCCCCGATGTACAGGCGATCCCACTTGAATACTGGGCGGAGTTCTTCGATCAACTGACGTACTCGCCTCGACCAGAAAATCGTCCCTAGGCGCTTGCGTTCGTGCTCACCAATCCACTTATCGATGGTGGTATTTCGACGAATAGTGGCGTGGGAGAGTTCGAAATGTGGCGCTAATTTTCCACCATAGAAGATGGCAAAACCCAAGCCGGTACCGAGGGTAATGACAACTTCGTAACCGGTTCCGGTGATGATCCCAGCGCCATGGACTTCGGCATCGTTAAGAACCAGCGTGGGAATTCGCAACTTTGCTGCAATCGCGCTTTGTGCATCGAAACCACTCCACGCATTGAGCAGTTCGGGATCGAGTTTTGAATTCGGCCCCTTCGTGTTGACGTAGTGTGGAATCGCAACGACAACTCCATTGCGAATCATGCCGGGCATACCGATTGTTGCTCGATACGCGGGGGGCAACTCCGAGGCTATCGAAGCAATTGTCTCGACAAAGAGCTCAGGGGAGAGCGGATAGGGCGTGGGGATTCGATTGGGCTTGGAGTGCATCGTTCCCGCGTCATCGAGCACCGAGCTTTTGAGGTAGAGCCCACCACAATCAACCGAGAGTGTGAGTGGCTCTGCCATGATTTAAGAGCGCTGATTTACCACTCGGCGAGTGCGCCGTCTTTGCCAGTCCAATCTGGTGCATGCCATGGCTTGGTATTGGCCGCAACATAGGCGACAGCCTCTTCGTCGACCTCGATACCCAAACCAGGTTTGGTCATCAATTCGACATAGCCATCCTTGACCTTGAAGTCGCTGTAATCGACAAACTTATGAGTATTGGATTCAGTGCCTGGGTTGCCAAGTCCGAGGACCTGCTCCTGGATAAGGAAGTTAGGAGTAGCAAAGTCCAACTGCAAGCTTGCCGCCAAGTTGATTGGCCCAAGCGGGCTATGTGGCGCCATGAAGACGTTGTAGGTCTCGGCCATAGCAGCGATCCTGCGGAGCTCTGAGATACCGCCAGCGTGGCTGATATCAGGCTGTGCGACAGCCAAGCCAGTGCGCAAGACATCCTGGAAGTCGGTGCGAAGGAAGAGGCGCTCGCCGGTTGCGATTGGAATTGGGGTGGATTCCACGATCAAACCGAAGTGCTTGGTGTACTCAGGAAGCACGGGCTCTTCGACGAACAAGAGGTTGAATGGTTCAAGAAGTGGTAGGAGTCTGCGTGCATTAGCCAAGCTGAATCGACCATGGAAGTCGAGCATGAGGTCACGTTCATCACCAATATGTTCGCGAACTGCAGCAACGCGCGCAACAATCTTGTTCACCTCTTTGAGGTTGTCAATCGGCTCGAGCGCATCGGAAGGACAGAACTTGAATGCCGTGAGCCCACGATCCATCTGAAGTTGAGTGATCTCACGAAGCTCTTCGATCTCTTGCTTAAGCGGAATTTGCGTTTGTGCTTGATGAGGTGTCTTGGTGTTCAAGTGGCCGTAGATGCGAACTCGGTCGCGAACAGCGCCTCCGAGTAACTGGTGAACAGGTACGCCAAGGCTCTTGCCGAGGATGTCCCAGAGCGCTTGGTCGATTCCAGAAATAGCGGAGAAAGCAATGGCGCCACCGCGATAGAAACCACCCTTGAGCATTCGCTGCCAGTGACGCTCGATCTGGCGTGGATCTTTACCAATCAAGGTATCCATCAATTCAACGACACATGCCGCTGCGGTGTCAGTCTTACCTTCGAGCACCGGCTCACCCCAGCCGACGATCCCTTCGTCGGTCTCGATCTTGAGGAACAACTCACGAGGTGGGGCTGGGAATAACTTATATCCGGTGATCTTCATGGCTTTAGTTCACGCATCCAATCTCTAGTCGAAGAAACTTGCGGTGGAATTACTCTTTTACAGCTCCTGCGCTCAAGCCGCTTACAAGGTAGCGGTTGAAGAAGATGAAGATCACGGCCATTGGAATGAGCGCATAGAGCGCACCAGCCATCAACTCACCCCAAAGGATGCGGTACTCACCGATCAATTGTCCGATACCAAGGGAGACTGTCTTGTGAGTATCAGTATTAATAAAGGCCATTGCAAAGAGATACTCATTCCAGCCGGCGATGAAGGCGTAGATCGCCGTCGCAGCAACTCCGGGCCACGCGATAGGCAGGATCACGGAGGTGAAAACGCGAATACGTCCAGCGCCATCAATGGACGCTGCTTGGTCGAGGTCCTTCGATATACCGGCGAAGTAGCCACGCATCATCCAGGTACAGAACGGGATAGTGAACGATACGTAGGTGATAACCAATGCAGTGATGTTGTCAATCAGCCCCAAGGTCATGAAGATCTTGTAGTAAGGGATGAGTAACATAATTGATGGGAAGAGTTGGGTAGCGAGCAGAAAGGACATGTACATACCGCGACCGCGGAATTTGAAGCGGGAGATGCCATATCCAGCAAACGTTGAGATTGCTACGGAAATCAACGTGGAGCTGCAGACTACGATTAATGAATTCTCTAAGTACTGCAAGAACGGGTGCGTTGACCACAAGTTTTTGAAGTTGTGCAGAGTTGGCTCTGAAGGAATTATCTCAATCGGCGTATCCCAGATCGCATCCTCACTCTTGAGAGAGGTCGAGATCATCCAGAGCACTGGAACGATAATTAAGAAAGTCATCGTCAACAAAATGCCGTAGGAGGCAATTCTTGTAACAAATTGGTTGTTCTTCTTATTAGTCATGAAACCGGTTTTTTGTTTACTCTGATTCATCACGGAGCACCCTTGAGTAGATGAAGCTTGCGACCAAGAGAATGAGCAAGATGATTACCGATTCGGCAGCAGCTCGCCCGAAATTGAAGTTGGTAAATGCCTGCAAGTAAATCTCGATACTTACCACTTCAGTTCTTCCAGCTGGTCCACCGCCAGTCATCAACCAAATAATGGTGAAGTGTTTAAACCACCACGCAGTCTCAAGAATCACAGCGACCAAAATGATTGGTCGCAAACCAGGGATGGTGATGTGGCGGAATTGTTGCCACTTATTAGCGCCGTCGATGGAAGCAGCTTCGTAGCGTTCCTGCGGGATATTTTTCATGCCCGCCATCATCATCAACATGACGATGGGGTAGCCCTTCCAGATGCAGACGAAAACCACGCCTGCAAAGGCAGTGTTCTCGCGACCTAAAATGTCGGTTTCGGTTTCGATTAAATTGAAACTCATCAGAGCATGATTAAGCAGTCCGAAGAGTGGACTAAATATCCACTTCCAGATTAGACCTACTACAGTCTCTGGGAAGAGCCACGGGAGCATCAAAATTACTTTGAAGAAATTGGCTAGCGGGATTTTCTGATTGACAATCACTGCCAGGAGTAGGCCAATAATCATGTTGCCTGCAACAACTAGCGCAGCGAATAACCCGGTTGTACCTAAAGTGGAGAAGAATTCTGAATCTGAGATTAATTGGAGGTAGTACTTTGCTCCGACGAACTCCCATTCATCAATCAGATTTGTTTTTTGGGTGCTGATAAAGATGCCGTAGGCCATTGGGTAGACCACAAGCGCAAACATGAAGAGCGCTGCTGGGCCGGCAAAGATGTAGCCAGAGCGCGACTCACGCTTAGCAAAAGCTGATCTCATTTCTCCCCTTAGCTATCTAACTTATGTGAGGATAAAACTATCGGGTGAAGAGACTTCACCCGATAGTTTTCGTACTTTCCTAGAATTCAGATCAAGAGTTGTCGGCGATGACCTTCTTGATCTTCGCGTCTGCTTCTTTCTGAATTTGCTCAGGAGTTTTCTTTCCTTGGAAAGCTTCTGAGTAGGCCTCATAATCGACCTTCACGATGCTGCCATTGAATGAAGCGGTTGGCTCAGTCCATAGACCACCCTTGAGTGCATCTACGAAGCCTTGTGCCATGCCGCCCGTCACCTGAGGATCCTTTTGAGCCTTCAAACGTGATGGCAAACGCCATTCGATCTTGTTATAGGCCAATTGATACTTGGTGGAGAGCTGGAACTTGATGTACTCGATGCAAAGCGGCTTGTTCTTGCCCGACTTAGCAACTGCATATCCAAGGTTTCCAAGAGTGGTGACAGGCTTTGCGCCATTATTTGTTGGCATTGGGAAGCCAGCGAGCTTTCCATCAAGTGCTGGGTTCGCTTTCATGATGATACCCATGGAGTGAGGACCGGTGACCATCATGACAGCCTTGCCGTTGGCAATCTGAGCGCTTGCTTCTGGGTAACCAGTGCTGGTGTATCCCGGAGGAACAACGCCTTCCTTGACTGCATTTTGGTACAAGGTGAGAGCATCAAGATAACCCTTGGTCATTGCGCCTGACTCCCACTTGCCGGCATCAGTCTCGCGGTAGTTGTACCCACCGCTGTTACGGACGACCTGTGAGAAGCGACCTTGGCCAGAACCATTCGGTGTACCGACGATTGCCCAACCGTATTGGTCGATCTTGCCATCTTTATCGGTGTCGACAGTGAGCTTCTTCGCTACAGCGAGGAACTCATCCCAAGTCTTAGGGAATGCAGGGTTGCCTGCAGCTGCCCAGAGATCCTTGCGATAGAGGATTGCAGTTGGAATTCCAACCCATGGCGCGAACATCATTTTGCCGTTCATTACAGACTCTTCGAAGAACATTGGATCCCAACCGCTCATGTAATCCTTGCCAAGTAGCGGAATGAGGTCTTCGAATACGCGCATCTGAAGCGCTTTACCGGTGAATGAGGTGAAGTGGACGTACATGTCTGGCATGTTTCCACCGATTGCCATCGTGGTGAGCTTCTGTGGCAAATCATTGGAAGGAATCGCAATGAATTGAACCTTCACATCTGGACATGCCTTCATGAAGTCATCAGCAATCTGCTGCTCTACGGCGCCAGCAACTTCAAGAATAATTGGGGTTGCGATACGAAGTGTCGTCGGCTTGGAAGGACACTTTGGATTGTAGAAATCATAAATCTCTTTCGCAGCAGCTGGCTTAGTGGCAGCAGGCTTCTTTGCTGGCTTCTTAGATGAAGCTGAAGCAGAGACAGCGCCTACTCCGCTAATGAGCAATGCAGCGGCAACACCGGTGGCAAGAGCCTTGCGGCTGATGCCAAAGCGCTTACGAGTTTCTTGCATGTTGGTCCTTTCGTGATTTCGATACATGGCTACTTCTTTTTCGCTGATGCTTTTTGCATAGCGGTGATCTGGGCTTGAATCTTGGCAAGCGTTGCAATCAACGTTGCTTGGGTGTCAAGAAGTTGTTGAAGTTGATCACCGAATGAGTCGATCAAAGTAGCTACAGCCGCCTGAAGGGTGGTTACCTGTGCTGCAAGCGCCTTGACGTTGTCATTGACTGCAGTTACTGAAGTCTTTACCTCAGTGACCGCTGTTTTAACTTCTGCGATTGCATCTGTTGTCGCGTCAGCATGAGCTGCTGATGCACCAACACCACTGACAAGCAGCGCAGCGGCAATGCTGGCGGCAAACGCCTTGCGGGTTTTGCCAATCCGATTACGGGATAATTGCATTGTGGTCCTTTCAGGTGGCCATCAGGTCACCAATTGATGAACTTCTGGTGGGGAATTTCTGAGGAGGTTACACAGGAAAGTGGCCTAGCTACTAGCCTTTACGGGGAGGAAGTTGGGGTATGACCAATATGCGTACTTCAGGCGGAATTAAATTCGAAAATGGTCAAAATGGTTATTTTGATTCCGTCGCCGATCGAGGGAATTTCTGCTGGTGGGGCGGGTCGGGCTCGAACCGACGACGACCGGATTATGAGTCCGGGGCTCTAACCAACTGAGCTACCGCCCCAGTACTGGGAATAGGGCAAGGTTACCGCACCAGTGAATTCTCATGAGATTAGGGGCGCAGTTTTCGCGCTGCACCAACAAACTCTGCCAGCGCATCGCGGTTGATTTCTACGCCAAGTCCTGGCTTCTGGGGAATTGTGACCTTCCCATCTGTCATCGTGATCTCATCGACAACTAAGTGCTTCCGTAGTGCAGACTCACAGAGCGCAGGTGGCAGAAATTCAAAGAACGGCATATGTGGAGTCACAGTTGCTAAATGGGCAGCTGCCGCAACCGAGATTCCAGTCTTCCACAAATGCGGAACTACCAATTTGTTATGTTCCTTCGCAAGATTGCAGACCTTACGGGCTTCTGAGAGTCCACCAACTCGACCAATATCAGGTTGCACCACGCCGACATTTCCATAACGGATCAAATCTTTGAATTCGTAATGAGTGCTGAGCCACTCGCCAGATGCGATACGGATTGGAGTGTTGGCAACTAGCTCTGCCATGCCATCAAGGTCATCAACCCATAGTGGAGTCTCGACAAAGAAGAGATCAAACTCTTGCCAAGTATTGATTGTTTTAATCGCACGGGCCACAGAATCGAATGCGTACTGCACATCAACCATGATGGTGAAGTCCGGGCCAACTGCCTGGCGAACTGCCTTGATGACCTCGGTCATCTTCTCATCATCTTCGCGAATTCCCATGTTGGCGTATGGCCCAGAGAAAGTGGTCTCTAACTTAGCTGCGCGAAAGCCCATCTCTTTTGCGCCATGCGCCCACTTCACCATTGAGGAGAGATAGGCATCAAAAGAGGAGACTTCAGGTTGGAGTGATGCATACGCACCGAGGTGATCACGCGACTTCTCACCAAGGAGTTGCCAGACTGGTTTATTCGCGGCCTTACCTGCGATATCCCAAAGCGCCATATCAATTGCGCCAAGCGCATTGACTAGAGCACCACGTCGACCTGTCATCGCAGTTGCTTGATATGCCTTAAGCCAAAGTCGTTCGATATCGAGTGGGTCCTCACCAATAAAGACAGAACCTAACCCTTGATCCATCGTGTGGGTGCCGGGCGCTTCGATACATTCGCGTGCGATCCACGGATTGAGGTCGGTCTCTCCGATTCCGACTATTCCTTCATCGGTGAAGACTTCGACTACTAAATCATCTTGCGCAGAGCTCGTCGCTGCGATGTCGTAGTGCGGATCGAGCAGCACATGGCATTGGATTTTGGTTATCTTCATTACGGCCTCCACGACCCGCCATCAGGAGTACGCGCAGTGGTCCAGAGTTTCGGCCGGATCGCATTGGCGTTATCAGGGGGATATTGCGCAGCGAGCTTCTCATCGATATCGATACCTAGACCTGGCTTGTCATTGGCATAGAGATATCCACCGCGAAGTTCTGGAGTTCCTGGGAAGACCTCTTTAATCAGATCCGATGGTCCCCACCACTCCTGGACACCGAAGTTATAGGAGCTCAAATCGATATGCAGGTTCGCTGCATGGCCGACGGGGGAGACATCTCCTGGTCCATGCCAAGCAGTTCGAATACCGAACGCCTCACAGAGATGAGCAAGCTTCTTCGCCGGAGTGATGCCACCAATGGTGCTGATATGGCAGCGGATGAAATCGATCAAGCGGTTTTGAATCAACGGCAACCACTCTTGCGGATGGGTAAAGAGCTCACCCATGGCAATTGGCGTTGAGCTTTGTTGACGCATGATGGCAAACCAGTCCACCGCTTCAGGAGAGAGCGCATCTTCGAGAAAGAAGAGTCGATAGGGCTCAAGGTTTTTTGATAGTCGCACCGCTTCAATCGGCGCTAAGCGTTCATGGACATCATGGAGTAATTCAATGTCATCACCGACGGCGTTACGGATGTGATCAAAGAGCTTGATGGTATTGCGAGCATATCCATGAGGATCGAAATAGGTTCCCTCCGGAGCGTTCTCCGGCGCCTTGATCTGATCGATCCGTCCGCCATACCCGCCCCATTGGCATCGGATATAGAGCAGACCTTGCTCCATATATTTACGGACATTCTCTTCGACTTCACTTAAGGACTTGCCATCGGCATGGCGATAGACGGCAGCGCCGGCGCGCGCCTTGCCACCGAGTAAGTCATAGACCGGCATCCCGGCGACCTTGCCCTTGATATCCCAGAGAGCCATGTCGATTCCCGATACCGAGTTACTTAAGACTGCATCATTTCGCCATGAAGAGTGGACGAATGATGTCTGCCAGATATCTTCGACATTCGCGACATCTTTGCCGATGAGGAAATCTTTCAAATACTTATCTATCGCGGTAGCAACAGCGAGATACCTCTGAGTGAACGTGGCACAGCCCAGGCCGTATAGCCCGGGCTCTGACGTTTCAATCTTTACGACAACGAGCGGCGTAACTTCCGGAGCAGTGAGAATCGTCCGAACGTTAGTGATCGTTATCGGCTTAGCCATTACTTGCCATTACTTACGGCCTCCACGACCCGCCATCAGGAGTACGCGCAGTGGTCCAGAGTTTCGGCCGGATCGCATTGGCGTTATCAGGGGGATATTGCGCAGCGAGCTTCTCATCGATATCGATACCTAGACCTGGCTTGTCATTGGCATAGAGATATCCACCGCGAAGTTCTGGAGTTCCTGGGAAGACCTCTTTAATCAGATCCGATGGTCCCCACCACTCCTGGACACCGAAGTTATAGGAGCTCAAATCGATATGCAGGTTCGCTGCATGGCCGACGGGGGAGACATCTCCTGGTCCATGCCAAGCAGTTCGAATACCGAACGCCTCACAGAGATGAGCAAGCTTCTTCGCCGGAGTGATGCCACCAATGGTGCTGATATGGCAGCGGATGAAATCGATCAAGCGGTTTTGAATCAACGGCAACCACTCTTGCGGATGGGTAAAGAGCTCACCCATGGCAATTGGCGTTGAGCTTTGTTGACGCATGATGGCAAACCAGTCCACCGCTTCAGGAGAGAGCGCATCTTCGAGAAAGAAGAGTCGATAGGGCTCAAGGTTTTTTGATAGTCGCACCGCTTCAATCGGCGCTAAGCGTTCATGGACATCATGGAGTAATTCAATGTCATCACCGACGGCGTTACGGATGTGATCAAAGAGCTTGATGGTATTGCGAGCATATCCATGAGGATCGAAATAGGTTCCCTCCGGAGCGTTCTCCGGCGCCTTGATCTGATCGATCCGTCCGCCATACCCGCCCCATTGGCATCGGATATAGAGCAGACCTTGCTCCATATATTTACGGACATTCTCTTCGACTTCACTTAAGGACTTGCCATCGGCATGGCGATAGACGGCAGCGCCGGCGCGCGCCTTGCCACCGAGTAAGTCATAGACCGGCATCCCGGCGACCTTGCCCTTGATATCCCAGAGAGCCATATCTACGCCAGAGAGCGCATTGTTAGTAATAGGACCATTGCGCCAATAACCATTGACCTGACAGGTCTGCCAAATATCCTCAATATTGGCAACATCTTTACCAATCAAATAGGGCTTGAGATATTGATCAATCGCAGTTGCTACTGCGAGATAGCGCTGAGTAAAGGTCGCACATCCCAATCCATAGAGGCCAGGCTCTGAGGTCTCGATTTTGACCACGACCAGCGGAATGGTCTCAGGAGCGGTGAGGATGGTTTTGATATTGGTAATAGTTATTGGTTTCGACATGGCGGCGAGCCTATATGTCCGGATTATCAATAGTCAGCCATATTGCGAGGCTCTTTTCCACTCTGCCCAAAAAATCTCACCCGACGGCGCTAGCAGTCATTTCCGTCATTTTCGGCAGAGCCTGGGGGATACTCGAGGCTATGTCGCGCCGCTCGTTATCGATTTCGATCATCTCGCTTCTCCTCGCCGTTGGCAGTGGGTTGATTCCTGCCCACGGTGAGAGCCCTCGAGTATTTCCAATCGAGCAGAGCAAAGGATGCGCCGTGAAGTTTGCGCGGTACCACCATGATTACCCGGCTACCGACATCATCACCAAGAAGGGGTGCGCATTCCTCTCTCCGGTAGATGGGGTCGTCGATGAGGTGAGCAGAGTGGATCGGTGGAGCGGCAAAAGTAATCGCGGCGCAGATCGTGGCGGCTTATTCGTCTCAGTCATCGGAGTCGATGGTGTGCGTTATTACGGCTCCCACCTGATGGAAGTCGCGGATGGAATCGAATCAGGCGTTGCGGTTACCGCTGGGCAGACCTTGGGCAAGGTGGGCACCTCCGGATCGGCTCGCGGCACCTCACCACACCTGCACTTTGGATTGTCATGGCCCACCGGAAAAGGTGATTGGAGAATTCGTAGGGGGGCATTGCTACCGTATAAATATCTTAAGTCTTGGCAAAAAGGGGGAAACCTTTCACCGGCGAAGGCGATGGCCAAAATCAAATCGGAGTATGACCAAGGTGCGTATTCATGATGTGAATTCACAGAGAGTATTCCTGCGGTTCACCTGAGATTTCCAAGGGTGCAACCTGCTGCCTGCATCGTTATGGAAATGAGTGCGACGCCGAATTCCCAAATAATCGTCTGTTCGTTTTATACCGAAGACGAGTACTACTCCAATCATGCTCGAAGACTCGAAGAGAATCTCAAAAAACTGGGCGTGGCTTTTCAGATTGAGGTGATGGCGAAGAATCCTGGGGAAGACTGGGCTGATATTTGCCGGAAGAAAGTTGGATTTTTGGCAAAGGTATGCTCACAGAATCCAGATAAAAAAGTTTTTTGGATCGATATCGACTGTGAATTGCTCGATATCCCGGGATACATTTTGGACTCGACCGCGGACATCATCGGATTCCAGCGGAGCTTCGGCTCACCACTCAACATTGGTTATCAGAATCGCACTCGCTTCTGGGAGCCATGCTTTTGGGGAGTCAATACCACCCCGCAGGCGCGGAAGATGATCGAAGATGCCTATCTATTTGAACAAAATTCTCAACTCAAGGCTACAGATGATTTCTTCTTCGAAGAAGGCTGGCGTGCCAATCTTCACAACCTGACATTTCAGCTCATTCCATCGAATGCCGTCGCAAATCGTGGGGATGAAATTGAGAACTCACGTTCAGTTTTCTTCAAATTTGGATCGAGTGGCAAAGTCGCCGAGTTCAAGAATCAAGTGGAACAACACACATTGGCTAATAAAAACTGGAAATTGCTGGCCAGGCGGAAACTACTCAAGGGAGCAAAGCGGATCCAAAGCTGGTTGCCGGAAGGTCTTCGAACTTCACTTCGCGGGATTTCAGATAAATCAGGATTGACGGGAGCATTGACCGGAGATAAGCATGTAGGCACCATGCATACAGATGTAAAATTAATGCTGAATTTGGCAAAGCAAGGCAAGGCAGAGGAATTTAATGAGAGATTCGATGCCTTTCGAAAGGAAAAAGTACCGACCTCGTCAGAAAATAGAGCAATCTCTTCCGCGATAAGCTTTCTAGGATACGCATCAAAGAATTCCGAGAGTTCGATAAATCTCTCTTGGTGGAGTTATCCTCATCCAGGAAACTTTGGAGACTGGCTTTCACCGTACATCGTTCAAAAGTACTCCGATAGCAAGATTCGATTTCAGCCCCTTCAAGATGCTGATCGTTCTGTTCATTTGGTTGCCGTGGGTTCGATTGGGCGTTTCATCAAAAAAAGTTCAGTTGTGATAGGCACCGGGATTAGTTCGCAGGATTATCCGATTGAGCCAGGAGCAAAATATATATCCGTACGAGGGCCACGTACCGCGCGAATTCTCAAACGCTCTGGTGGACCGAGAATTGAGTCTTTTGGTGATCCAGGAATTTTAGTCTCGCAAATTTTTCCGATTATCCGACAAGCAACCAATGGGCGCATAGCCTTAGTTCGACACCATTCTCATTTGGCGTTACCCGTAAAGCTACCCGAGCACATCGATGAGCTATCGGTCCTTAGATCACATCATTCCAAGATTGAGGAGTTCTTCGTAGCTTTAAATAATTACGATGCCGTGATCACTAGTGCAATGCATGTCTACATCACATGCCAGTCGTATGGGATTCCAGTGGCTCTCGTCACTTTCAAAGGGTTCGAAAGTGCGGTTCACGGGGATGGAATCAAATACCTTGACTATGCCGAAGGGGCGGGTGTCGAAGCGATAAATCCAGAGGCAATTCCGCTTGATCTACGAAGAGTTGATTTTGATAACCTCATCACCCACCAAGTGATATCGAAGGAAAAAATCAATGAGGTGGAGCTCAGCCTTCTGACGGCAATTTCCAAGTATCGCGAACTAACCGCTACTCGAACTGCAAAACGATTCAGGACACCTCCGGCGGCGCCGACGTTTATCGAGAATTTCCAGAGCGCAGATTACTAAAAACATTGTCTAAGTCGCTTCGCCTCCTAGGAAGCTCTATTCGAGGACTATTTCCCCAGACCTCTGATCGACTTAAATTGATGGTAATTACGTTTGCCGCGTCCTGCATATCAATTTCGGAGTTGGGTATCGCGAAGGTCTTTACCGAAGTGATTTTCCAAATGGATTCCAGTAAGCAGTTCCCTTACCTACTAACGGCGCTCTTTGTAGGGTTTACCGTAATGGCTCGCATTGCTCATTATTTTCAGCGCGTGAAGCGAATCACTGTGCTAGATAAGATTATCCGGAATTCCCAACTGAAGAACGCGGACAATTCTTGGAACCTTTCCCTTGCGATTGAGGTCGCAAACATTCTTGGTTGCGCATTTCAAATCTTGATCATCTCGATTTTCTTGGCGACATTGTCGATCTATTTCGGTTTACTTATCCTCGGATGCATCGTGATAGCAGGCATAGTCTTAAGCCAGCTATACGGCAAACAAGAGATATTCCAGAGGAATATCTTTCAATCTCATTACCGCAGGCAAAGCATTCCAGCCGGTGCTCGAACGTTGGTGCGGGTTCGTGGAGGTGAGATCGGAAGTTTGGTGACTGGCACAATCATGGTGGGCACATTGATTGCTTTAATAGCTTTTCATCATCAGGGGTGGGTCACGACTCCCAATGCTGTTATATCTTTCTTTGCGGTTCGGATGATTGGGGCAAATCTCAATTCATTGGCTACTGGGTTGATGAGACATGCTCGGGCGCTCGTGAATTCATCCCTTAGTACGGTCCGCGTAACCAAGAATTCACCTCCAGATGGGAGCGTGACATTATGGGAAAACTCGAACCCGTATTCACAAACCGAGAACTAAGCTGGTTAGATTTCAACGCACGAGTTCTCTCGCTTGCTGAATCGAAAGAACTGCCTCTGCTAGAGCGCATCAAATTTCTCGCAATATTCCACTCTAATCTTGATGAGTTCTTTATGGTACGCGTGGCAAATTTAATTCGAAGAATTGAGTTGGGCTATGAGTTTGAGGAGGGAAGTACGCTCTCCAACTCTCAGATTTCGCACGAGATTTCTATCCGCGTGAATGAGTTCATTTTGCGAATCGAGAGGCTCTACTTCAATGAGTTAATCCCTGAGCTGTCACGTAATGAGATTCGTATTGTCGAGTACTCCGAACTTGCCGATGCTAGCCAAAGAAAGTTAGAACTGTTCTTTGATGAGAAAATTTTGCCAGTGCTCACTCCATTAGCGGTAGATCCATCGCATCCTTTTCCACATATCTCTGGGTTATCCCTCAATTTTGGTATTTACGTGAGCAAGGCTGCTGGTCAGAAGCAATTTATCCGGCTCAAGATCCCTGGGAACTTCAGCAGATTTCTTGCAGTCCATACACTAGACAGCAATCAATTTGTCAGAATCGAAGAGGTCATTGCTGCAAATCTTGGGAAGTTGTTCCCTGGAGCTAAAGTAGAAGAGTTCTTCCTTTTTCGAGTGACAAGGAATCAAGATCTAGAACTCGATGAGGACGATGAGAACGAGGATTTGCTCGCGTCGATGCAAGAAGAGCTCGAACGAAGGCGTTTTGGCGATGTAGTGCGCCTTGAGGTTGAAAATCTTGAGAATGAGACTCTACTTCTCAAGCTCATCGAGGAATTCGAGATTAAGAAGATCCAGATTTATCGGGTTGGTACCCCTTTGGATCTCGCCGCTCTGATGGAGCTTGCTAATTTCGAGGCTCCAGCTCTGAAGTATCAGCCATTCCAGCCATGTACCCATCCACGATTCCTCGACCTACCTGAGGCGGAAGATGTAGAGGATTTCGATGAATTTTTCGAGCGAATCAGAGGTGGGGAAGTCTTACTGCATCATCCTTATCACTCATTCTCGTCGTCGGTAGCTAAATTTGTCGAGCTCGCAGCGCGCGATCCTAGAGTTTTAGCGATAAAACAAACCCTTTATCGCACATCAGGTGACTCTCCCATTATGCGGTCACTTATCGAAGCGGCTAAGAATGGTAAACAAGTTCTTGCGGTGATTGAAATCCGTGCCCGTTTTGATGAGACCGCAAACCTTCGTTGGGCGCAGAAGCTTGAAGAAGCCGGAGTACATGTGGTCTATGGACTGCTTGGATTGAAAACACATGCAAAAGCCTCGCTCGTCCTGCGCGAGGAAGGAGATCATCTACGAAGATACTCGCACATAGGGACAGGAAATTATCATCCTCGAACAGCGCGCATGTATGAGGATCTTGGGATCCTGAGCTCTGACGAATCCCTAGGCATCGACCTTTCGACATTATTCAATCAACTCTCAGGCTACGCGCCCGACTCTCGATATTCGAGATTGCTGGTTGCTCCGAAATTCCTCCGTGACGAGATTCAGCAGAAAATCGAACGAGAGCGAGAAAATCATCTCATGGGAAAGAGTTCGAGAATTAGGATGAAACTCAATGCCATCATGGACCAGCAAATACTACGGGCCCTGTACGAAGCGGCCAACGCAGGTGTACCAATCGAATTAAATGTTCGGGGCATATGTTCATTTAACATGCTCTCTGTCGAGAATTCTGCTCGGGTAAAAATTAGATCAATCCTTGGTCGCTTCCTCGAACATTCTCGGATTTACAACTTTCACAACGATGGTCAAGAGGAGTATTGGATTGGCAGCGCCGACATGATGGATCGAAACCTCAATCGTCGAGTCGAGACGCTTGTCGCGGCGACCGACCTCGAGCACGTTCGAGAGCTCGACAAAATCCTCACCAGCGCCTTCTCTGATGAGTACGCGTCATGGAGCCTAGAGGATGACAATCATTGGAAATTCAATGATTTTGATGATCGCGGAGGGCGAAGGAAGAGCTATCAAGAGTTCTTCATGAAGGAGATATGTCCATGATTAGAGGAGCAGGCGTGATCCTGTGGCGCGAGCGGGAACCATTGAAGCTAGAAGTGGCCCTTGTTCATAGACCTAAATATGGCGATTGGTCTTTTCCCAAAGGGGGAGTCGAGCCCGGCGAGAATCCACTATTGACTGCCTACCGTGAATGTATCGAAGAGACCGGTTACCTCCCGGTGTTGGGCCCCTACCTTGGAGAGATCGTTTACAAGGTTGCAGGCGAGAAGAAGCGAATTGACTATTGGATGGCGCGCGCTGACGGTCAAGCTCACGAATTCACGCCTAATGATGAGGTTGATGATCTCTCTTGGACTTCAGTAAAACAAGCGCGTCACTTTCTGACTTACGAGGATGACCGTTCACTACTCTCAAAATTCTTCAGGATGGAGCGGCATCTCAATGTGTTAATTCTCCTTCGTCACGCAAAAGCGGTTAAGCGTGAAGATTGGTTCGGCGAGGATTGCGATCGCCCGCTCGCTCACAAAGGCCAACTTCAGAGCCTTAAACTTCCGCACTTGTATTCGGTCTATGGAATCAAAGAGGTGCACTCCTCTGATGCACAGAGGTGTATCGAAACCGCCGCTCCAATAGCTGCGAGTTTAAACGTTGCCTTAAAGCAAAGCTCACTACTCAGTGAGGATATTTTCGAAAAAGACGATAATGCGGCGCTTGAATATGTCATACAGATCCTGAAGTTCAATTCTAATCAGATAGTTTGTAGCCATAATCCAATTTTTCGAGAGATGCTCCTAGCTTTCGAGAACCATCGAGAATTAACGCGTCATTTGCCGAATCTTTCCCCTGCAGATGCTTGGGTGATTCACCATCGAGGCGCGAAAGTATTTTCAGCGGAGGCTCTGCCGGCTCCCGTAGTCGAGAAGAGTTTGGAGCTCGATTAGCTGATCCAATCCATTCTACGAAGGACGATTCCTTCGCGAAGTGCCCATGGGCAAGTGTGAATCACATCGAGAGAAAAGTTCTTCATGACATGTTGAGCAACTAAAGCTCCCGCTACTATTTGGTGGGCTCGGGTCTCAGATACTCCAGGTAGATCTCGCCGCTCCTTCGTTGACATTCGGATCAATCCCGATGCAATCGCATCGATTCCATCCCGAGTGATTCCTTGGGCTTTCTTAGAGTGAAAACTAAAGCATAGTTTCTCTAGAGTTCGAAAAGTCTTACTGGTGCCCACCGCATGTCCACTTTTGTAATCAGCAAGTTCTAGCTTCAGCGGTTCTAACGTTTCATCAATGAAGTTTCGAAGTTTATTCAAGGTCTTTTCTGAGAAAGGATCGCCTTGGAGAAACCCCCTGGTTAGGCGACCTGCGCCAAGGAGAACAGAACTGGTGAAACTCGCAGCTTCTTCACGTCCGCGCGCTATTTCAAGGGAGCCGCCTCCGATATCAAAGACCAAAAGATCTCCTGCTGACCACCCAAGCCATCGCCGTGCTGCCAAGAAAGTAAATTGAGCCTCTTCGGTACCAGATAACACCTGGAGTTCTATTCCAGTTTCTCGTTGAACTTGTCGCAGAACATCGTCGCAGTTATTGGCTTCTCGAATAGCGGACGTTGCGAAGGCGAGTAACTCATCGAGCTGAAGCTCCGCCGCTTCGGTGGTCGATTCGGTAACTGCTCTAAGGAGGGTAGCTATTCCAAGGTTAGAGAGATTTCCAGAGTCATCGATGAAGTCGGTGAGCCTGATTTCATGTTTGAAACTTTTGAAAGCGCTGGGAGGACCACTGCGATGGCCATCGATTACCTCGAGATGAACCGAGTTGGAGCCAACATCCAGAACTCCAAGGCGCATTCTCCCAGTATAGGCAGGGCCATTAAAAAACCGCCCAAACCGTCGAGGCTTGGGCGGTTCCTAAAGTATCGAGTAATTACTTACCGATTACCTTGTCAGCTTGTGGTCCCTTTGGACCCTGAACGATTTCGAAATCGACTGCTTGACCTTCATTGAGGGTCTTGTAGCCATTTCCGGCGATTGCTGAGTAGTGAACGAACACATCTTGTCCGCCACCATCTACTGCAATAAAACCGAAACCCTTTTCAGAGTTGAACCACTTCACTGTACCTGTTGCCATTGAACTTCCTTCGTTTTTTAGGAAACGATCGAGAATTCCTCGTTCGTCAGTCTTCACCTGCTACAGCCTGACGAAACACCTACACGAACTGGCGAAACGGGCCCTGCAAAGAATCGGACTACGAGAAGGGTACCGCCCCTAGCGGGTACTCCTGAAATCGAAAGAAGGCTCTGGCCTGAGCGCGGTAAATACCAGCCAGTAGCGAAATATCGTTCTGGTGAAGTAGATTTTCGCGCTGTTCCACCTCTGAAGTAGCGCGTGATGGGCTGGGGAAGGTCGCATCACCAAGGCACATGGTGCACCTACTCGGAGGTTGGGAATGAAGGAATACCGTGCATCGGGCGCTCGCGTTGGCGGGTGGCTCGAGATCTTCTCTGCGCCTAATGCGCTGCAGCAACATATTCAATGGTCGCTCAGCCAAATCTTAGGTGTCGATATTGCGCTCCAATGGAATAACCAACCACTTGCTCCTGGGAGCGGCCAATGTCGGTTGCGCTTCTCTGGCGCTCCCGGAATTTCAGGTCGAATCGCCGATGCACTCGCTGGCTGGCATTACCTCCGCTTTGATATCAGCGAAGAGGCGAGTAAAGGGTGTGATGGCTCTCGTTATCTAGCAACCCCATCGCTGGGCCTCTTCCATGGCTGCGTCGGTGGAAGTGGAGATATCTATCTCTCGGAGAATCGAATTCGTGCAGTAGTAGATACCGCGTTACGTAATGGTCGTGATGTCGAAAGCGCACTTGAAGAAGCGCTCGGGCGCCCGTGGGAAGAGGAGTTACTCCCATTTCGAATCGGACAAGAGGGAATGCGCTGGCTCCATGCAACGGGATAATTTTTTTACAGCGGGATATTGCTGTGTGCTCCGCGTCGCGCCGGAGCCGCAGCTATTGCACTGGCGATAGCGCTCCGTGACAGATTTGGTTCGATGATTTCATCAACGACACCAATTTCAATCGCCCGAGCAACACCGCCAGAGATCTTCTCGTGTTCGGCAGCGAGCTCTAACTCCATCGCTGCTCGTTGATCATCGGGCAAGTCGGCAAGAATTCTCCGATGCAGCACGCGAATTGCAGCGACTGCCCCCATCACGGCAACTTCAGCGTTTGGCCAGGCAAAGACTTTGGTGGCGCCAAGTGATCGTGAATTCATAGCGATATAGGCACCGCCATAAGCTTTGCGTGTGATGAGTGTGACTCGTGGCACGACAGCTTCGCTAAAAGCATGGAGTAATTTTGCGCCGCGTCGGACGACTCCATCCCACTCTTGCCCTACACCTGGCAGATAACCAGGTACATCGACGAGTACCACGAGAGGTACGCCAAAAGAGTCACACATCCGAACAAAGCGCGCTGCCTTCTCAGCAGATGAGGAATCAAGACAACCACCTAAACGAAGGGGATTGTTCGCAACGACGCCAACAGTCCGGCCGTTGAGTCGTCCAAGAGTGGTAACAATATTTGGCGCCCATTTTGGATGGAGTTCCTGACGATCAGAGCCCTCATCGAGCAACCCTGCAATCAATGGATGAACATCGTAGGCGCGTTTATTCGAATCGGGAAGAAATTGCGCAAGATCGAGATCGCTGCCCGTGTTTGTGAATTCTCCTTGGTCTCCCAAGAGACGCACTAAGCGGCGAATGGATTCGAAGGAGTCCTCGTCACTCTCAGCGATGACGTGTACGACGCCACTACGACGACCATGAGGTTCAGGGCCGCCAAGGCGAGCCATATCGACAGATTCTCCGGTGACGCTTCGAACGACATCTGGTCCGGTGACGAAGATCCGACCTTCAGGGGCGAGCACAATCACATCGGTGAGCGCAGGTCCATAAGCGCCGCCACCAGCAGCAGGTCCAAGCACCAACGAGAGTTGCGGAATCTTTCCACTTGCTTGAGTGATTGCATTAAAGACCAACCCGAATGCGTGGAGAGATTTCACTCCTTCGCGGAGGCGAGCACCACCTGAGTGCCAGATTCCAACAATCGGGTTCTGATGTTTCATCGCATCTGCATAAGCGGAGAGGATTACATGGGCACCCGCTTCGCCCATCGCGCCACCTTGGATTGTGGCATCGGTAGCGAAGAGGGTCACTCGAGTACCAGAGATGGTTCCGGAGGCGGCTAGCATCCCTGACTCATCGCGCTCAGTTAAGGGAGTGAAACTTCCAGAATCGATAATCTTTTCGATTCGAAGTTGTGGATCCTTGGGATCGACGCTCATGCAGGAGCACCAAATGAGGTGAAGACGAGGGCGACATTGTGGCCACCAAAGCCAAAAGAATTATTGAGCGCGCCAATATCACCCTGCGGAAGTGGGCGAGGTGTATCTCGAACAACATCAAGAGTGATCTGCTCGTCGAGATTCTCAACATTGATTGTAGGTGGAGCTAACCGATGATGGAGAGCAAGAACGGTGAAAATAGATTCCAGCGCTCCGGCGCCACCGAGCAAGTGTCCAGTCATCGATTTCGTGGCAGAGATCGCGACATGTTCTGCATCGCTACCGAGCGCATGCGTGATCGCTCCCGCCTCAGCGATATCACCTACGGGCGTAGAGGTAGCGTGCGCGTTTAGGTGGACGATATCTTTCGGCGAGATGCCAGAACTTTCCATGGCAGCTCGCATAGCACGGGTCGCACCTGTTCCTGCTGGATCAGGTGCAGCGATATGAAAACCATCTGAAGTAAGCCCCTGACCAACAATCTCTCCGTAGATCTTTGCGCCACGAGCAGTGGCATGTTCTAACAGCTCGAGCACAAGAACACCAGCGCCTTCGCCAAGAACAAAACCATCGCGATCTCGATCGTACGGTCGAGATGCTCTAATTGGATCGTCATTGCGCGTGGAGAGCGCTTTCATATTCGCAAAACCGGCCATGGGTAGCGGATGAATCGCTGCTTCAGTACCACCTGCGACAACAACATCAGCGCGATTATTACGGATCATCTCGAGCGCATAACCAATAGCTTCAGCGCCAGATGCGCAGGCGCTAACTGGGGTATGCACACCGGCCCGAGCTCCGATCTCGATACCTACATGCGCTGCGGGGCCGTTAGGCATCAACATCGGAACAGTGTGCGGTGAGACAAGGCGCGCGCCTTTCTCTTTCAATACATCGTATGCGCCGAGCAAGGTAAGTACGCCACCAATACCAGAGGCGATGACCACGCCCAATCGCTCGCTCTCAACCTCTGGTTTACCAGAGTCGCTCCAAGCCTCTCGCGCTGCAATAAGAGCAAATGCCTCGGATCTATCGAGCTTTCGGATCTCGACTCGATCCATCAATTCACTCGGGTCTTTGGCAACCGGCGCTGCAATCTGAGCTGGGATATCCGGAGCCCAATCAGCAGCCATTCGGACCACGCCACTCTTGCCCGCCAGTAGTGAACTCCACGTTGTGGCAACGTCTGCACCAAGAGGTGAGAGCGCTCCCAAACCGGTTATCACTACTCGACGAGTTGTCATGAGATTTTCAGCCTTCTATGAAGCTGCGCGGACGATGAAGTTCACAGCATCGCCTACGGTAGCCATGTTGGTTACTTCGTCATCAGGAATCTTGACACCAAAACGCTCTTCAGCGGCAACGACCACTTCAACCATGCTCAGTGAATCGACATCGAGATCATCGGTAAAACTCTTATCCATTTCGATTTGATCAGGGGAGACTCCGGCAACCTCTTCGACAATCTCTCGAATTCCTGCGAGGACTTCATTATGTGTTAGCGCCATCTTTCGGGTACTTCCTTTCCGTTAGCTATTGGTTATCTCTCTAGTATTACGGCAGTTGAACAACTTGGGCGGCATAGACAAGCCCGGCACCAAACCCAATGAGTAATGCGACATCACCGCTGCGAATCCTTCCCTCTTGATACAGGGCATCCATAGCTAGTGGTATCGATGCGGCGGAGGTATTTCCGGATGTCCTGATATCGCGCGCGATTGCTACTCGCTCTGGCAAGTTCATCGCCTTCGCCATCGCATCGATGATTCGTTCATTTGCTTGATGGGGGATAAATGCATCGAGATCCTCAGGAGCGATTCCTGCGGCAGCGAGCGCCTCAAGGGCAACTGGCGCCATTTGATAGACCGCCCAACGAAAAACCGTTTGCCCTTGCATCTTGATATCTGGCCAGCCAAGTGATTCGGGATCACGGAGATCAACCCAGGAAGGTTCCATCATGATTGCCTCGCGGGCGGTGGCATCGGATCCCCAAATAGTCGGCCCAATCCCAGGTTCTGCTGATGGACCAATGATCACCGCGCCGGCGCCATCGGCAAAGATAAAAGCTGTTCCCCGGTCGGTGGGGTCGGTGAAGTCAGAGAGTTTCTCTACACCTATTAGTAGGACGTATTCGGCGCTTGCGCCACGAACCATGTCGCTAGCAAGTCCTACCCCGTAGCAGAAGCCGGCGCAGGCTGCAGAGATATCGAATGCTGGGACTTTAGGGGCGCCAAGTTGGAGGGCGATATCGGTAGCAGCGCTCGGAGTTTGAAAAGGATAGGTGACGGTGGCGCAGATGACCGCGCCTAACTGTTCTGCAGTGATCCCGGCTCGTTCGAGCGCACTCTTTGCCGCTGCGACCGACATGCTAATGACGCTCTCATCATCACCTGCAATTCGCCGAGAGTGGATTCCACTTCGTTCCTTAATCCATTCATCGCTTGAATCGATAGCCGCAATGATCTCACTATTAGGGACTACACGCTTTGGCCGATAGACACCGACGCTCATGATCCGAGAGTGACGCGCAAATTCGCGATCTTTTATGTTGGCCATTAGTGCGCTCCTTGCCCAAGAGGATGAAGTCGCGCAATGGGTTGTCCAGGCGAAACTGGATCGCCATCCTCCACCATAAATTCAATGAGCATGCCATCGTGATCTGTTGTGAGCTCGATACTCTCTCGACGATTAGCGATAGCGCCAACAACTGTGCCAGCGTGAAGCTCCGTGCCGACTTCGATTCCAACATGAGTGAAGGTTCCTGAGAACGGCGCAACAATCATTCGCCATGTTGGTTGATCACTGATTTCGCTGGGAAAACCATGACGAGCGATGATGTCGAGCGCTGCCGGAATATCGTCAGGCGTTTTTAAAGCTAACGTCTCGACACCTGGAAGAGCGCGCTTGATTAATCCCACCAAAGTTCCCGCTGGTGGAACTTCAATGACTGCAGTAACGCCAAGCTCTCCTAAAGTTCTCATGCACAGATCCCAACGAACGGGGGAGGCAATTTGATTGACCATCCGAGTGAGAATCTCGCGCCCGGAATGAATCACCGCGCCATCGTTATTCGATAACACCTTGGTCCGGGGGTCGCGGACGCTGACCTGCCCAGCGAGCATCGATAGCCGCTCTCGAGCGCTCTCCATATAAGGAGTATGAAATGCGCCAGCGACTGCGAGTGGACGAACGCGCGTTCCTTCAGGTGGCGCACTTTCGAGCGCTTGGAGATCGGAAAGGAGTCCAGCGGCGACGATCTGCCCCGCCCCATTTTCATTTGCGGCATAAAGATTATGTGCAGTGATTGCGGCAAGAACGGCATCGCGCTCGCCGCCTAATAGCGCAGACATTCCAGTAGCGGCCCGATTGGAGGCTGCTGCCATGGCGATGCCGCGTTCTTTCACCAAGACCATCGCTGACTCTGCGGTGATTGCTCGCGCGCCAGCAGCAGCAGTGAACTCACCGACCGAGTGGCCAGCGACGACGCCAACTTTTCCAAATGCATCAGATGGGTGCGGAAAGAGCGAGAGCGCGCCGAGGAGTCCGGCAGCGACCAGTAGCGGTTGGGCATTGGACGTATCTTTGATCTCTTCGCCATCGGCGTTACTCCCGAGGTGGATGAGGTCGATATCGGCGACCGCGCCCCACCAGGTGAGTAGTTGATGGGCCCGGGTAAGTTCGAGCCAAGGGTTGAGGAAGCCGGGCGTCTGTGCACCTTGACCTGGGGCAACGAGAGCGAGCATTGGTTCAGAGTAGGGGGTGAAATCGGTTACTTAGTAGTAATTCACCGCGTCATTTGAGTTACTGATGGGTAACATTGCCCCTCGTGAAGATCCTTGTCTGCGTTAAGCAGGTCCCCGATTCATGGGCTGAGAAGAAACTCACCCCTGCCAAAGTTCTCGATCGCGAGAGCGCCGATGCGGTTCTCAATGATCTCGATGAGTACGCGGTTGAAGAGGCGTTACGAATTGTCGAAGCTAATGGTGGCGCTGAAGCAGGTCACACCATCACTCTGCTCTCGATGGGTCCTGAGCGAGCTCAAGAGGCGCTGCGCAAGGGGCTATCGATGGGCGCAGATAACGCGCTCCATGTGAAAGATGATGCACTAGCTGGATCAGATGCGCTAACAACCTCTCGAATTCTTGCCGAGGCAATTAAGCGGGAGAATCCCGATCTCATTCTTACGGGAACTGAATCAACTGATGCGCGGATGAGCGTCATTCCCGCAATGCTCTCGGAGCGACTGGATCTACCGCATCTATCTTTCGCTGGCGAAGTACATGTTGATGTAAACGCTCGAACGATTAAAAGCAAGCGGATGACTGACGAAGGCGTTGAGGCAATGGAGTCGCCTATGCCTGCAATTGTTACGGTTATTGAGAAGATTAATGAACCGCGCTACCCCTCATTTAAAGGAATCATGGCAGCGAAGAAGAAGAGCATTAGCGAGCTTTCACTCGCTGACTTAGGCGTGGCGCCAAGCGAAGTTGGCAGTAGCGGTGCCTGGAGCGCTGTCAATGACTTTGCGCTTGCACCGGCGCGTGGCGCTGGTGTCAAAGTCACCGATGACGGAAATGGTGGCGGAGCGCTTGTGGAATTTCTTGCAGAAAAGAGGTTGATCTGATGAGCGGGAGCGATATCTTCGTTTTTGTCGACCACAGCAATGGCACAGTTGCAAAAACTGCATCGGAACTGCTCACGCTTGCCCGCTCACTCGGTGAGCCACACGCAATCATCGCTGGTAGCGCTGGAGATTTTGAATTGGCGAAGTCGACGCTCAGCGATTTCGGCGCCAAGTCAATAACTCTCTTGGAATCAAGTGAGATTAATAATCATCCTAGTTCAGCTATTGCGCGCGCCCTCGCTGATCTTGCATCGACAAAGAACCCTCGCGCAATCTTGCTGCCATCCACTGCACGTGGTAAGGAGATTGCCGGTCGGCTCGCAGTTCGACTAGAGGCTGGAATCATCACTGACGCTATTGCGCTCTCTTCGGAGCTCGTCGCCACGCAATCGGTATTTGGTGGTTCGACCGTTGTGCACTCCCAAGTGACAAAGGGGTGCGCAATCGTCACCATCCGACCTAATTCCATCGAGGCAGCTCCCGCGCCGGCGAGCGCAGATATCAATTCAATTCCAGTAAGCGCCTCGATAACTGCGAAGATCACCGCGCGCGAACCTGCAGTACGAGGTGCACGTCCAGAGCTCTCTGAGGCGAACATCATCGTCTCTGGAGGTCGAGGGACAGATGGAAACTTCGCGCCAATCGAAGAGTTGGCAGATGTGCTCGGTGCGGCAGTGGGCGCATCTCGCGCTGCAACAGATGCCGGCTGGTATCCACACTCTCATCAGGTGGGGCAGACCGGTAAGACAGTTAGCCCTCAGCTCTACATTGCATGTGGAATCTCTGGAGCAATCCAACATCGCGCTGGAATGCAAACCAGTAAAACCATCGTCGTGGTCAATAAAGATCCTGAGGCGCCCATCTTCGATATCGCTGATTTTGGAGTCGTCGGCGACCTATTCGCGGTAGCACCGCAGGCAACTGCGGGGATTAAGGCGCGAAAAGGCTGATTCTGCCTGGCACCCTAGAATTAGAGGGTGAGCGTTTCGGAAAAGGCAGCCTATTTAGATAACGCTGCCACTACTGCAATCCTTCCTGAGGCCCTCGAGGTGCTGTACCAAGAAGCGGCAACGGTGGGAAATGCATCGAGCCTGCATGGTGCCGGGCGCCGAGCTCGCAAAATCGTCGAAGAATCTCGGGAGCGAATTGCTGCTGCTGTCGGCGCAAAACCACAAGAGGTAATTTTCACTGCGTCGGGAACAGAGGCGAATAATCTCGCAGTCAAAGGGATGTTCTGGCAGGCCCAAAATGATGGTGAAGCGAAAACTGGGATTAGCTCTTCGCCGGTAGAACATCATGCGATCTTGGATCCGCTGGAGTGGTTAGAGCGTGAGAGCGGCGCTCAACTTCATCTTGCGCAGGTGGATGTCAACGGGGTAATCAATCCCGAAAGCATCACTGAAATCATGAGCGAACATGGCGCAACAATCTCCTTTGCAACGTTCATGCATTCCAATAACGAGGTCGGCGCCCTCCAACCAGTTGCCGAGCTCGCTGACATCGCTCGAGAGCATCAGATACCTATCCATACCGACGCAGTGCAGAGTTTTGGAAAGGTTCCACTTCATTTTGCAGATCTTGGTGTCGATGCGATGACAATCAGCGGCCATAAGATTGGTGGACCGTTAGGTGTTGCAGCGTTGATTGCGAAGAAGACTTTGGAGCTGACTCCACTATTACATGGTGGCGGGCAAGAGCGCGAGGTTCGTAGCGGTACTTTGCACACGCCAGCAATCGCTGCTTTTGCCACTGCAGCCGAGATTTCCCAGGCAAAGTTGAACTCAAATAGCGAACGCATCAGATCACTTCGTGCGCGCTTGATTGCAGGAATCACTCAAACCGTGAGCGATGTTCGATTAAATGGCGGTGCGAACACCCTCCCTGGTATCGCACATTTCACCTTCGACGGCGCCGAAGGTGATGCGCTCTTGCTCCTGCTCGATGCTCAAGGTGTGCAATGCTCCACGGGATCTGCATGTAGCGCCGGGATTGCCCAACCCAGCCACGTACTTATAGCGATGGGGATGGCGCCGAAAATCGCTCGCTCCTCGATTCGCTTCTCGATCGGCCCCTCCACAACAGAGGCAGAGATAGATCGGGCCATCTCCGTCATTGGAGAAGTGGTTGTGCGTGCTCGAGCTGCAGGTGCGAAGTGAAGATCATCGCCGCTATGTCTGGTGGCGTGGATTCGGCAGTAGCTGCGGCACGTGTGGCTGATGCTGGACACGAAGTCATTGGTGTGCACCTTGCGCTTTCATCAAATCCCCAAAAGTATCGTTCGGGAGCTCGTGGTTGTTGCACTATTGAAGATTCACATGATGCGCGACGAGCTGCAGACATCATTGGAATTCCGTTTTACATCTGGGATATGGCAGAAGAATTTCATGATGGCGTCGTACAGAATTTCCTCTCCGAATATGCAGGTGGCAAAACACCTAATCCATGTTTACGGTGTAACGAGAAGATCAAGTTTGAGGCAGTCCTGAAACGTGCACGCGCGATGGGATACGACGCCGTCGCCACTGGGCATTATGCGAAGAAGATAGAGAGCTCTTCAGGCCCGCTTCTCTATCGAGCCGATGACCCTGCGAAGGATCAGTCATACGTCTTAGCGGTACTCACTCAAGATCAGTTAGCAGGTGCGATCTTCCCGCTAGGAGATACTGTGAAAACTGATGTTCGCAAAGAGGCGCAGGAGCGAGGATTTTCGCTCGCCCAAAAACCTGATAGCCATGACATCTGCTTCGTTCCATCAGGTGATAATGCCGGCTGGCTTCGAGATCGATTAGGTAGCGAAGTTGGCGATATTGTCGATGAGGATGGCGCTGTTTTAGGTAGCCATAAGGGGGCATACACCTACACCGTCGGACAACGTCGTGGACTTGGTTTAACGGTTCCCGCTGACGATGGACGCGCACGATATGTACTTCGAGTCGAACCAATTAATAATCGCGTAGTGGTTGGGTCTCGCGAAGAACTAGCGATTACTGAAATATCCGGTGGTGATGTGAAATGGTGTGGCCCTGTTGCCGAGCTAGGTGAACATCGCGGTTTAGCTCAAGTTCGAGCTCATGGCGCAGCACTGCCCTGCACCTACCGATGGGATGGAGATCAGCTCTCGGCCACCCTTGATCAGCCACTCTTCGGTCTGGCGCCTGGACAAGCCTTGGTGATTTACGAGGATCAACGGGCAATTGGTTCAGCAACTATCGAAAGGACAGGTTGATGAGTTCGGCCCGCCTAGAGATGGCTGCACTTGCTGAACAGATTAGGGAACATCAGTTCTACTACTACGTTTTAGATAAACCCATCATCTCTGATTCTGAGTTCGACAAATTATGGCGCAGACTCGTTGACCTTGAAGAAGCCAATCCGCAGCTTCGTGACCCACACTCACCAACCCTCGAAGTTGGTGGTGGTCTCGAGACCACCTTCGCCCAAAGCGATCACATTAGAGCGATGATGAGTCTTGATAATGTCTTCGACGATGTCGAGTTCCGAGCATGGACCGAACGTGTATTGAAAGAAGTCGCTGACCCCACTTGGTTATGTGAACTTAAGATAGACGGGCTAGCAATCAACCTGTTATATGAGGCGGGAAAGCTCACCAAGGCATTGACTCGGGGCAATGGAAAAACCGGTGAAGATGTCACGCTAAACGTGAAGACTATTTCCGGAGTGCCACATCAGCTCTCTGGAGAGAAGATCCCTTCGCTTATCGAAATTCGAGGCGAAGTTTATTTTCCAATTGCGCAATTTAATGAGTTGAATAACGCGATGTCAGAGAGTGGAAAAGTTCCATTTGCCAACCCTCGAAATGCAGCTGCTGGTTCCCTGAGACAGAAAGACCCGAAGGTCACGGCAAGTAGGCCGTTGCGTCTATTAGTTCATGGCGTTGGTGCAATGGAGGGAAGCCAGCTTCAATCTCAATCCGAGGTGTATGGAGCGCTCTCCAGCTGGGGGCTACCGGTAAGTCCTCGAATAGCTACCTACGAATCGATTGAGGAAGTTCGACGGTTCATCGCCAAATATGAAGAAGAGCGCCATGCACTTGAACATGAGATTGATGGAGTCGTCATTAAAGTTGATCAATTTGCGATGCAGCAGAAGCTTGGATCGACTTCTCGAGCGCCACGTTGGGCGATTGCTTATAAGTTTCCGCCGGAAGAGGTTGTTACCAAACTTCTCGACATCAAGGTGAGCGTTGGGCGAACTGGGCGGGTAACACCATTTGCTCATATGGAACCGGTCAAGGTCGCAGGATCGACCATCACCAATGCCACTTTACATAACCAAGAAGAGGTTGAACGCAAGGGAATCCTCATCGGTGATTATGTAGTGATTCGAAAAGCTGGCGATGTAATTCCCGAAGTTCTTGGGCCGGTCAAATCGAAGCGAACTGGCAATGAGCGCGCTTTCGTAATGCCAAAGAAGTGCCCTGACTGTGGTTCACCTTTGCGCGCAATCGCTGCGGGTGATGTCGATATCCGCTGCCCCAATGCACAGAGCTGCCCAGCCCAACTTCGAGAACGTCTTTTTTACATTGGATCGCGGGCCGCTCTTGATATCGATGTACTTGGATATGAGGCGGCGCAAGCGCTTCTCGACGATGGCATCGTTGGCGATGAGGGCGATCTCTTTTCAATCACTCTCGAGGATTTGCAAAAATCACATTTCTTCAAGAAGAAAGATGGAAGTGCCAGCGCCATTGCGTCGAAGTTTATCGATGGTTTAGAGCGAGCAAAGACTCGTTCACTATGGCGCGTACTAGTCTCGCTATCAATTAGACATGTTGGACCAACGGCGGCGCAGGCTTTGGTTCGCGCCTTTGGCGGCATTCCCTCGATAGCAGTGGCCAGCGCCGATGACCTATCAGGAGTAGATGGCGTTGGCCCGACCATCGCGCACGCAATCATCGAATGGTTTGAGATTCCATGGCATCAGGAGATCGTGGCTAAATGGCAGCGAGCCGGCGTCATCATGGAAGAAGATGTCGCGAGCTCTGATCAACGTTTTGCTGGCTTGACCTTTGTACTAACTGGTTCGCTATCGGGCTTCACGCGCGAGGAAGCTGACGAGGCAATCACTAGCCGAGGCGGCAAGTCGGCCAGTTCGGTCTCCAAGAAGACCAGCTATGTGGTTGTCGGAGATAGCCCGGGCTCAAAATACGATAAGGCGATTGAACTAGGAGTTCCCGTTCTCGACGAAGCGGCTTTTGTGAAACTTTTAGGGTCTTAGATTAGGATGCTCCTATGTTGATTCTCTCCGAAGGTCGCGAACTTCCAGCCCCACCGGTCTTTTTTGGCTTGATTTCCTTCGCCATCCTCTCCTTCTTGCTCTATCTCGCACTTCGAATCGATAAGGATCACTAATTCACTCTTCTGTTCTCGAGCCCACCCTTCCGATAGCGCTCTATGGCGGGACATTCGACCCCATTCACCGGGGCCACCTCCACTTAGCCAGCGAAGTTATTACCAAGAAGATTGCGCAGAAAGTTATCTTTATTCCAGCAGGCTCTCCTTGGCAAAAGAGTTCTTCCATTACGGCAAGCGCGCTAGCAAGGGCGCGAATGGTCGCTAAGGCAATCGCACCACACGAGCACTTCGAACTCTCTACTCGTGAAATTGAGCGAAGTGGACCAACTTTCACCATTGACTCGGTTCGTGAATTCATGAGTGCACAGCCACTCGATCATTTTGTACTTCTTCTGGGGAGCGATGCTTTCAATGGAATCCCAACATGGAGGGAGCACGAAGAGCTTGTGAAATTGATTGATATCGTCGTAGCAATTCGTCCAGGTGTCGAACTTCAACGCGTTCCGGGAGCACACGTGCGAATCATCGAGTCCGAGATGTTTACAATCTCTTCAACTGAGATTCGGGAAGCGGCTCGCACTGACGCAGATTTATCGCAATTCGTTCCTACAGAGATTGTTGATGATGTTCGGCAGATTTATGGCGCTTAAACCTGAGACGATCTCGCTGACCCAACGAGCAGTTGCTGCAGCGGAAGAGAAGTTGGCAAGAGATATCGTTGCGCTGGATCTATCGAACCAAGGAATCCTCGCCGATGTCTTCCTCATCGTTACGGGAGCGAACGACCCCCAACTTGAGGCTATTTCCACGGAGATTCAAATGCAGTTACAGAAGGTGGGGGAGAAACCGATCCACCGCGAAGGTACTGGTGGCTCTTCTCAATGGATTCTTTTGGATTATGGCGATTTGATCGTACACATTCAGCATCCTGAGGTTCGCACTTACTACGCGCTCGAGAGATTGTGGAGTGATTGCCCAAAGATTCCATTGCAATTGGGAGGGCAGTGAGCAAGCATGAGTAAGCGTCTGATCATCATGCGACACGGCCAAACCGATTGGAATGTTGAGAATAGATTCCAAGGCCACACAGATATTCCGCTCAATGCAGTGGGTCGCGCTCAAGTTGCACGGGCGGCATCGATTCTAAGCACACAAGATATCGATCACATCATCTCAAGCGATCTCCAGCGAGCCTACGAAACAGCAGCTGCGGTAGCCGCGGTCAAACAATTAAAAGTAGTCGCAGATCCGCAACTGCGAGAGACCCACTGTGGCAGTTGGGAGGGGCGTACTGGCCCTGATATCGAAGCGAGCGATGGCGAGAACCTTGCGCGCTGGTTTGCCGGAGACGATTTGCCGGCAGGCGGTGATGGCGAACGACGTAGCGACGTTGTCAAGAGAATGATGGCTGCTATCGAACGCGGATTAAGTGAGCGGCAATCGGGCGAGACTTTGTTAGTGGTTACACATGGTGGTGCAGCGCGTGGAGCAATTGGTGCGCTCTTGGGATTGGCAATAAGCGATTGGGTCGCGATCGGTGGACTCGCCAATGCATCGTGGTCGATCGTTGAAGAGCGCAACGCTCGGTGGCGATTAATCGAACACAATTCTGGCGTCCTGCCCGAGCCGATTCTTGGTCAGGAATCCTCCCAATAGCGAGCGCGTGAGTTTGCGCTAGAGTTCTCCGAGTTCGGGGCTGTGGCGCAGCTGGTAGCGCACCTGCATGGCATGCAGGGGGTCAGGGGTTCAAGTCCCCTCAGCTCCACGTGGCAACTCCTCCGACAATTCCCAAACAATGGCGAAAGCCTCCATCATTAGTCGGCAAACATGTTGTAGTCACTGGCGCAAGCAGTGGTCTTGGTCTCGAAGTTGCCCGCGCCTGTGTTGCAGCAGGTGCAGATGTCACGATGGCTGTTCGTAATCTTGAAAAGACTTCAGCGCTTATCCCACAGCTCAAAGTAGGTGCATCGGGATCTATCGACCTCCTTCCTCTTGATCTAACGAGCCTTAAGAGCGTTAAGAGCGCAGCAACAACATTGATAGAGCGCTCTCAGGCGATTGATATTTTGATTCTCAACGCAGGAGTCATGGCAACTCCATTGCGACACACTGAAGATGGATTTGAATTACAAATGGGCACTAATCATCTAGGTCATTTTGCATTTGCAGCTGCGCTCTTCCCGCTGCTTACGGAGGGCGCGCGACTAGTCAACGTGTCTAGCCAGGCACATCGAATGGGTTCTTTTCAAGCTGAGAAGATTATCGATCAATGTTTAGGTCGAGGGGAATATCAACCCTGGAGCGCTTATGGACGGAGCAAGCTCGCCAATTTACTTTTCACACTCCAACTACATCGGTTATCTTCGCAGGGCAAGTTGCCGGGTGGTAAGCGAATCGAACCGATGGCAGCGCACCCAGGTTGGTCGGCGACAAACTTGCAAGCTGTTGGCGCCCAGATGAAGAACCAACCACTCATGGAGCGCGGCAGTAATGTTGTGAACACGCTCTTTGCGCAGAGCGCGAAGCAGGGTGCGCTTCCGATTCTCTGTGCCGCAACTTTTCCAGAGCTGCCGAGTGGAAGTTATCTCGGACCTGATGGATTCTTGGAGATGCGGGGTTACCCCAAACTCACCCGTGCAAGTAGCGCCGCTTATGATCAATCATTGGCTGAGCGACTTTGGGACATTAGCTGCGAACTGACCGGCTCATCCTGGAGTTAATTCGAAGTTGAGTAACCGGTACCCTTAGCGCATGCAGGAGCGAGATAGCTACGACATCCAGGCAGTCCAGGAGAAATGGCTGCCCGTGTGGGACGAGATTGCTCCCTTCCGCTCTGGTCGCCCCGACGATAATCGCCCCAAGAAATATGTCTTAGATATGTTTCCCTACCCATCGGGCGACCTACATATGGGCCATGCCGAGGCGTACGCGCTCGGCGATGTGATCGCTCGATATTGGGTGCAAAAGGGTTTCAACGTGATGCACCCGATTGGCTGGGATGCATTTGGGTTACCGGCGGAGAATGCGGCGATTAAACGTGGCGTCGATCCAGCAGCGTGGACATACGAGAACATCGCAGTCCAAAAGGCATCGATGCGTAGATTTGCATGTTCATTCGATTGGGATCGTACTTTTAACACCTGTGATCCCGAGTACTACAAGTGGAATCAATGGATCTTCCTCAAACTATATGAGAACGGATTGGCATACCGAAAGGATTTTGCCGTCAATTGGTGTCCAAGTTGCCAGACTGTTCTTGCTAACGAGCAGGTAGTCGCAGGACTTTGCGAGCGATGTGACACTCAAGTAACGAAGAAGAAATTAAACCAGTGGTACTTCAAAATCACTGAGTATGCCGATCGTCTCCTTGATGACATGGCACAGCTCGAAGGTAAGTGGCCAGAGAAAGTCCTGACGATGCAACGAAATTGGATTGGACGCTCTACCGGCGCAAATGTCCAATTCGTCATCGAGGGCAAGAGCGATCCAGTGACTATCTATACCACCCGCCCAGACACGCTCTTTGGCGCCACCTTCTTCGTTGTTGCTGCAGATAGTCCATTAGCCGAGGAATTAGCATCATCGAGCACGCCCGATGTTGCACGCCGATTCCATGAATATCTTGAAAGCGTGAAGTCCGCTAGCGATATCGATCGACTCGCAACGGATCGACCAAAAACTGGCATCTTTTTGGAGCGCTTCGCTATCAATCCAGTCAATGGAGAGAAATTGCCGATCTGGGCGAGTGATTATGTGCTTGCTGACTATGGCACTGGTGCAATCATGGCCGTGCCGGCGCATGACCAACGTGACTTAGATTTCGCGATGGCAATGAAGCTTCCAGTGCGAGTTGTTGTGGAGACGAGTGAAGAGGATCCAGCTTCGACTGGAATCGCAACCAGTGGCGATGGCACGCTCATCAACTCGGGCCCACTGAACGGAATGAATAAAGAGGGCGCAATCGCAAGCATCATCAAGCAACTTGAGCGCGATGGACTAGGTAAAGCAGCGCGAAATTATCGACTTCGTGATTGGCTCATCTCTCGTCAGAGATACTGGGGCACCCCAATCCCCATCGTGCATTGTGAGAAGTGCGGCGAAGTTCCCGTCCCTGAGAGCGAACTCCCTGTAAAACTCCCTCCAGCTGGAAGTCTTGATCTATCTCCTAAGGGGAAATCTCCGTTAGGAGCTGCGACGGATTGGATCAATGTTCCGTGCCCACGTTGTGGGGCAGTAGCTCAACGCGATGCAGACACGATGGATACCTTCGTAGATTCCTCGTGGTATTTCTTACGGTATGCAAGTCCTCATGAGAGTGCGCGCGCGTTCAACGAAGCTGATGTAAAAACCTGGCTACCTGTAGATCAATATGTCGGTGGGGTAACCCACGCCATCTTGCACCTGCTTTACAGCCGATTTTTTACCAAGGCGCTCCATGACATGGGACTTCTAGATTTCACCGAACCATTTACCCGCTTACTCAATCAGGGGATGGTCGTCATGGATGGATCGGCGATGAGCAAGAGCCGTGGGAACTTGGTCCGTCTCTCCGACGAGTTAGCCAATCATGGCGTTGATGCAATCCGATTGACGATGGTCTTTGCAGGACCTCCAGAAGATGATGTTGATTGGGCTGATGTCTCGCCATCGGGATCGGTCAAATTCCTCTCCCGAGCCTGGCGTCTAGCTGGTGATGTCACTTCACAACCTGGAGTTGATTTCGCAACCGGCGATCTCTCGCTCCGACGAGTAACACATAAAGCGCTTCATGATGGCGCATTCGCTGTTGAGTCATTTAGATTCAATGTTGCGGTCGCACGAATGATGGAGCTAGTCAATGCAACGCGAAAGGCGATTGATAGTGGATGTGGCGCTGCAGACCCAGCGGTGCGCGAAGCCGCTGAAGCCGTCGCGATTATGCTCTCGCTCGTTGCCCCCTTTACTGCAGAGGAGATGTGGGAGCGACTTGGCCATCAACCAAGCGTTGCACTCGCGGGGTGGCCAAATGTGAATCCAGAATTAGTCAAAGCAGAGAGCGTGACTGCCGTAGTTCAAATTAATGGCAAGATAAAAGCGCGAATTGAGATTGACCCCGAGATTACCGATGCACAATTTGAGGAAATCGCACTGGCAGAACCTGCGATTCGAGAAGTATTAGCAGGTAAGAAGGTTGTGAAAGTCATCGCGCGCGCGCCGAAGCTTGTCAATATAGTTATCCAAGAGTAAATGAATCGACGAGTAATACGAGGAAAATGAATTAGAGGGGAGCGGTAATGGCGCAAGTGGCAGTCGTTACCGATTCAACTGCTTATATTCCTCCGGAGCTATCGAAGAAGTACGGTATTTCAGTCGTTCCGCTCAATGTCCAGTGGAACGATGCAGTCTATGACGAAGCCGATCCACATGCTGTTGAAGTATTAGAAGCGCTCCGTCGAGGAGAATTAGCCACCACATCGCGACCGAGCCCTGAGCGATTCTCTGCTCTCTACGAGAAACTAGCAGCTGCTGGCGCTAAGGAGATTGTCAGTATTCACATCTCGTCTTCAATGTCTGGCACTAGTGAGGCGGCGAGGCTCGCCGCGCAAGGCGCCTCAGTGCCAGTGCATGTCGTCGATTCTCGAACCGTGGGCATGGCGATGGGATATGGCGTAATCGCTGCTGCATTAGCTGCGGATGAGGGAATGAGTGGAATTGAAGTTGTTGCTCTAGCGCAGCGGCGAATCGCGGCGACGAGCATCTTTTTCTCCGTCGCAAAACTTGAGAACTTGCGACGTAGTGGCCGAATTAGTCGCGGCGCTTCACTCTTAGCTACGGCGCTGGCCATTAAACCTATCCTCACGGTCGATGATGGACACGTAGTTGCACAAGAGCGAGTGCGAACTCAAGCTGGGGCAATCAAGCGTTTGGAAGAGATGGCGCTGGAAGCTACGAAGAGTCGCGCCGTAGACGTTGCCATCCACCACTTGGGAGCGGCAGAACTTGCGGAAAAGTTCGCGGCAGACCTTCGTGAAGTCATCTCAGGAGTGGGGCAGGTGATCATCACCGAAGTGGGCGCAGTTGTCGGCACGCACGTCGGTCCAGGTGCGATTGCAGTAGTTGTCGCACCACGCGTTTAGCTCCCACCCCGCTAGCCATCCACAGAATTCGAAAATTCCAAAACCTCGCAGGAACGTGAGATTTACGCTGGGCAGATGCCCCCAAATGCGTCAGAGATCATCGAGCGAATAAATGCCCAATCACAAGGAAGATTCAGGTTGCCCGCTACTCTGAAAGGAGTCGAGTTCTCCTTCTCCGCAGGACATAAGCGAGCGTTGTTATTTGTCGCACTCGCTGCCGTAGCAATTGCCTCGGCGCTTTTTCTCTCTGCGCAAGCTCGACCCGATGCGAGGGTTATCTCCACAGAACCCACTCCGAGCAATAGCGTCAGTGCGCCACTCTCAACGTTAGTCGTTGATGTGCAGGGTGAAGTTGTAAATCCGGGAATCTACCAATTGCCGCTAGGTGCACGAGTTGCCGATGCCATCAAGTCAGCAGGCGGAGTTCGCAAAGGTCAGAGCACATCATCGGTCAATTTGGCTCGTTTCCTCGAGGATGGAGAACAAGTTTTTGTTGCGGGAACGAATCCAGAAACTGGCACCGGAGCTGCAGTTGGGGGAGATTTTCCAGCTAATGCCAGTATGGGTGGGAAGCTAAATATCAATCGCGCTTCGACAAGTGAATTAGATGGACTGCCTGGAGTCGGTCCAGTTCTGGCTAAACGAATAGTTGAGTATCGCGCATCCAATGGAAGTTTTACCTCAATCGACGAATTACAGAAGGTCGCTGGGATAGGCCCATCCAAATTTAGTGAATTGCGTAAATTTGTCACGACGTGAAGCGCGATTTTCGATTACTCATTCCAGCAGTCGGTATCTGGTGTGGCGCCTTCGGTCAATCACTGCTCTTTGGTCAAACTTCTGGCAAGAGATTCATTCTCGCCATCTTATTGCTCATCCTTGTGGGATTTTTTTGGCGTAGGACTTTTGGCATTTTCTTGGCCGCATTCCTGGTCGGTGCCATCATCCTCGCTATTCACCAGAGCGCGCTACAGCGCGATTTCTTTGCTGAGCGGGTTGGCGAAATAGTTTGGGCCCAAGCAAAACTGACCAGTGATGTCCGCGAGATTCCCGGTCAAATTCGTGGGGATTATCGTCAACGTAATCTTTTCCTCGTAGAGGTAAAGAGCATAAAAATTGACGATACTGATATTTCCGTGCCCCTACTTCTCTTTGGAGATCGCACTCTCACAGAATTCATTCCAGGAGATCAGGTACAACTTTTAGTAAGAGTCCAGATTTTCTCAGGATATACGACTGTTGCTGGGTCACTTACTCAAATAGGTGATGTCAAGCGAACAAGACGAGCTTCATTACTCTGGCAATTGACGAGTTCAATTCGAAGTGAGATTAAAGACTCATTGCGTGTTCTTCCAGATGATGCGCGGGGATTGATTCCTGGATTAGTCATGGGCGACCGGTCGGGGCAGAGTATTGATCTCACGACTGCGATGCGCCGAAGCGGCTTGACTCATCTCACCGCAGTCAGCGGAGCGAATTTTGCGATTGTTGCCTCGCTGCTACTTCTCATTGGGCGCGGGCTACGAGTGCGCGGACGTACGTTGTGGATCGGGATTGCGCTCTTCCTACTAGTTTTTATATTTCTGGTCCGGCCCAGCTCATCGGTGTTGCGAGCCGCGGTCATGACGGGGGTGTTGTTGGTTGCTAAATCTCGCGGCGTTCGAGCATCACCTATCCCTGCACTTGCAGCGGCAATTTCGACTTTGCTCTTGCTCAACCCGTTCTATGTTCGTGATGCAGGATTTGCCCTCTCAGTCTTCGCCACCGCTGGATTGTTATTTTTATCGCCGGTAATTACTCGCTGGTTGGCAGCCCGGAGAGTCCATCACCTACTTGCGGAAGCGTTAGCGATTCCGATTTCCGCCACCATCTCGTGCCTACCTGTGATTGTGGCGCTATCTGGTGAGTTGAGTTTGATTTCAATATTTGCCAACTTTCTCGTGGCGCCGGTGATATCTATGATCACAATCTTCGGCGTAGCACTCATGGTGCTAGCTCCAATTAATTCCAGCGCGGGTACGTTGATTGGTTGGATCATGACTCCATTTGCGTTATGGATTACAACGGTTGCTCGAGCGCTTTCAACACTTCCGTTCGCTGCTTTGAAATGGCCGCAATCCTGGATTGGTTCGCTGCTAGTTATCGCGGCAACTCTTGCCGTCGCTCACATGCTTCGGAGAAGAGCCCGAAAATATCTTATTGGAGTCGTAATTGTTCTCTCAGTCGGAGTAGCGCTCAGCCTCAACCCATTTGCGAGTTCGTGGATTCCTTCCGATTGGCGGGTGTTTCAATGCGATGTCGGCCAAGGCGATGGAATGATCATCAAAACCGGAGTACATCAAGCTCTAGTGATTGATGTCGGCCCCGATGAACGAGCCATTGATAGGTGTCTTGATGCGCTGGAGATCAAGAAGATAGAACTACTCATCCTTACCCACTTCCACGCCGACCATGTATCTGGATTAGCAGGTGCTATAAACGGTCGCGCGGTAAGTCGAGTTTGGATATCACCCACCCGAGAACCAGAAGTTGAGGCCGAGCGCGTTGAGCGGTTACTCGATGGGCTGACCGTGCAGGTACCCAAGGTGGGTGAGAGTTATCAGCGGGATCAAGTGGCAATCAAAGTGGTAGCCGTCGCAGCCCACACCACTCCTAATGATTCGAGCATCTCCATTCTGGCCTCGATTGAAGGTTTGACGATCTTTGCTGCAGGCGACTTAGAGCTTGAGGGGCAGGCGCGAGCGCTTGCGGCGCTCAAGCAATTACCGATGACCTCACAATGGAATCGGATGCCTATTGATCTTATGAAAGCTATCCACCATGGTTCAGCGCTTCAAGATCCAGAGTTGATTGGGTATCTGCGACCTAAGGTGAGCATCTTTAGCGTCGGCTCGGGCAATCCTTACGGTCATCCCAGCCAGTCAGCCCTCGAGCTCTATGGAAGATTTGGCGAGGTTTTTCGAACAGATCAAGATCGGAGCATTGCATTAGCCAAGCGGCAAGGTAATCTCCTAGTCGTAACAGCACCGAATACGCCATGGGCGCTCTGATGGTTCTGTTTTTGTACGTGTAAGCATCTCGGAGATTGGGGGCGCTGTGGCTGCTTATCTACTTATGGGCAGTGAAGAGGTCTTAGCGGATCGCGCCTTGAGTCGGATTGAACAAGAAAAGGTAGGCGCAGAGAAGGTAACGCTAGATGGCAGCGAGATTGCGCCGGGGGACTTTACTAACGAGACCGCGCCTTCGTTGTTTGGGCAAGAGCGTTTGGTGGTCTTACGAGAATTGCAAGATATACCCGAGGAGGCGCAAGCCGAGATTCTCCATTTTCTCTCCGATCAACCTGGTGATATCACGTTGGTACTTGTTCACCCTGGCGGCGTGAAAGGGAAGGCTTTCATCGAGAAATTGAAGAAAGCAAAGGTTACTTTTATCGCGTGCGATGCAATTAAGAAAGATGGCGAAAAGATTGAATTGGTAAAAGCTGAGGCGCTTGATCGCGGACGCAAGATAAGTAACGATGCCGCTCGAGCGTTGGTTGATGCTGCAGGAGCAGATGCTCGTGAAATGATTAGCACCCTTCATCAACTCATTAGTGATACCCACGGCGTAATTGAGATTAAGGATGTCAATGCGCTATTTGCAGGACGGGTAGAAACCACCTCGTTCGCTGTTGCCGATGCGATTTTAGAGAGCTCACTGGGTGATGCGCTCGTGACGCTACGCCAAGCCCTTGACACGGGTGTTGATCCAGTCGTCATCGTCAATTCACTGGCCACCTCGTTGCGAACTTTGGCAAAGGTTGGTTCGGCGCCGCGCTCAGCTCGGGCGGCAGAGTTGGCTCCAGTCCTTGGAATGGCGCCATGGCAGGTGGATAAGGCTCGACGACAGCTCACCGGGTGGAACGGGGCGGGCATCACTCAGGCAATCAATGCCATTGCTCGAGCAGATAGCCAAGTCAAAGGGGGCGGCAGCGACCCGGCCTACGCCTGCGAGCAGGCCCTGATGGCTATCGCCGCTGCGCGAGCGTCAGCAGCGCTCTCAGTTTGAGCGAGCCGCTGCCCTGCTGATACCCTCAGGGCCGCAGAACAAGCCACTTGGCGCCCTCCAGCGCTCTGGCTTCCAACGATTTCCACCAACGACGGTGGGCAAGGGGTTCACAAGCAGATGGCAAACATCAAGTCGCAGATCAAGCGGATTAAGACCAACGCGAAGGCGCAAGAGCGGAACAAAGCTGTTCGTTCCTCGCTCAAGACCGCTATCCGACGTTTCCGTGATGCCGTCTCAGCTGGCGATGCCTCGGTAGTAACCAAGGAGCTCCGCGCTGCCTCTCGAGCCCTTGATGTCGCGGTATCCAAGGGTGTCATCCATAAGAATCAAGCAGCCAACAAGAAGTCAGCAATGGCTAAGGCTGCTGGATCATCTGTTTCAGCTCGATAACGAAATTCAGTGCGGCATAAATGCCTGCCATCCCGTTAAGTAGCGCGCCACAACCTGCCGAAACCAATCCGGCGCTCATTCGTAACTTCTCGATCATCGCGCATATCGATCATGGTAAATCTACCCTTGCAGATCGGATGCTGGGTATCACCGGTGTAGTCGAAGCGCGCAATATGCGTGCGCAGTATCTCGACCGAATGGATATTGAGCGTGAACGCGGAATCACGATCAAATCCCAAGCAGTTCGACTTCCGTGGCGCACGGATGGCTCGGATTACATCTTGAATATGATTGATACGCCCGGTCACGTCGACTTTACCTACGAAGTATCCCGATCGCTTGCCGCGTGCGAAGGTGCATTGCTTCTAGTCGATTGCGCGCAGGGAATCGAAGCCCAAACTTTAGCGAACCTATATCTGGCGATGGAGAATGACTTAACCATCATTCCGGTACTTAACAAGATTGATCTACCTGCCGCACAACCGGAGAAGTTCGCCGATGAGTTAGCGCGATTGATCGGCTGCGATCCAAGCGACTGCATCAAAGTTTCAGGTAAGACTGGAGATGGCGTCGAACATCTTCTCGATGAGATTGTGCGACGAATTCCTGCTCCACAAGGCGATGCGAGCGCTCCTGCCCGCGCTTTGATTTTTGACTCGGTCTATGACGTTTATCGAGGAGTAGTTACTTACGTTCGAGTGATTGACGGGCGCCTTCGTGATCACGACCAGATTCAGATGTTCTCCACCGGCGTGAAACACGAGATGTTAGAAGTGGGCGTGATTTCTCCCGAACCAATCCCGAGTAAAGGTTTAGGTGTGGGTGAAGTGGGTTATCTCATTACTGGTGTAAAAGATGTACGCCAATCTCGTGTAGGTGACACGGTGACTACGGCAACGAAGCCAGCACAAGTTGCGCTTGCTGGCTATAAAGATCCGATTCCGATGGTCTTCTCTGGCCTCTATCCACTAGATGCTTCGGAGTATCCAACTCTTCGCGAAGCGCTGGAAAAACTCCAGCTCAATGATGCCGCGCTGGTCTTCGAACCCGAGACCTCTGCTGCGCTTGGATTTGGATTCCGTTGTGGCTTTCTTGGACTCCTTCATATGGAGATTGTGCGGGAGCGACTCGAGCGCGAGGCTAGTCTCTCCCTTATTTCCACGGCACCAAACGTGGTTTATCACCTCACCTTAGAAGATGGTCGCGAAGTTGAAGTGACGAATCCGAGTGAGTTCCCGGATGGAAAGATCGCTGAAGTACGCGAACCAATCGTGCGCGCGACGATTCTGGCGCCTAGCGAATTTATCGGATCGATCATGGAACTCTGCCAAGGCCGAAGAGGCATCCTTCAGGGAATGGATTATCTTTCCGAGGATCGTGTAGAGATTCGCTACACCTTGCCGCTTGGTGAGATTGTCTTTGATTTCTTCGATAACTTGAAATCACGGACTCGAGGTTATGCCTCACTTGATTACGAACCAATCGGCGAAGCTGAAGGTGATTTGGTAAAGGTCGACATCTTGCTTCAGGGCGAGAAAGTCGATGCATTTAGCGCTGTTATCCATCGAGAGAAGGCATACGCCTACGGTGTCATGATGACCGGCAAGCTCCGCGAATTGATTCCACGACAGCAATTTGAGGTGCCCATTCAGGCGGCAATCGGGGCACGGATCATCGCTCGCGAGAACATTCGCGCTATTCGGAAAGATGTTCTAGCGAAATGCTATGGCGGTGACATCACTCGGAAACGAAAACTTCTGGAGAAGCAGAAAGAGGGAAAGAAGCGGATGAAGATGGTGGGGCGGGTAGAGGTGCCACAAGAGGCCTTTATCGCTGCACTATCCACAAGCGATGAAGGCGATAAAGCTAAAACAAAGAAGTGAATCGATTGTTAACAGTCGCAACGATCACCGCGAACGCGATTAGATGTATTCCATAGATTGTTAGTGGATATCGTCCAACGACGCTAAGCGGTTCGAGCAATCGAGAAGTTCTCCGTTCGCGCCAGAGTCCGTCCAGTGGCGCACGTGAGAGGATTACTCCAGCGCCGAGGAAGATCAAAAGTTCACCAGGTTGGAAGCCCTGCCAAGGAATTTGCCAATAGGTGGTTTGGGTATAACCAATGATCATGACGATAATGGGAAAGCGCGCGACGATTTGCCAACATATCGCAATCAACGCCCAGACCATCAAGATTTCAGGGAAGTTAAAGTCGGGCCAGAGCAATCGGGTCATCGCGTTGATGATGATCGCCCATGCGACTACTTGCGCCCATCGTTTGAAACGAAGTCCGTAGCGGCCCCAAACAACTCCGGATGCGATCATGAAAAGTGGCATCGAAAATCGAGTGATTGAGAGGCGAGCGTATTCGACGATGCTGTTATTGATACCTGTTGATTCCAGCGCTGAGAGCGCATGGTCGAAGATCATGAGAAGAATTGCCATGCCGCGCATCGCGTCGAGCGCACCAATTCGCACTTTCGAGGGCAGGGAGCCGGACACATCGATGAGTATAAACTTCTATCTGTGTCGTTATCGGTCTACGTCCATATTCCTTATTGTGTAAAACGATGTGGCTACTGCGATTTCAACACGTATACCCCAGGAGAGCTCAGGCAAGGTAGTGATTCAGTCGCAAGCGTCGCCGAGGGGTATATCGATGCGCTCTTAGATGAAATCGAAATTGCTCGCGAGCAAACAGGGGAGCAGGCGATCTCTACCATCTTCTTTGGCGGCGGCACGCCAACGCTCCTTCCAGCCAAGCAGCTGGCTCGCGTGCTCAACCGGCTCAATGAGAGATTTGGGCTGACCGAGAATTGTGAAATTACCACGGAGGCTAATCCTGATTCGGTCGACGCGAGTTCACTAAAGGAGCTTCGCGAAGTTGGCTTTAACCGAATTTCCTTCGGCGTCCAATCCGTGAAACCCCACGTACTTGCGGTTCTCGACCGAACTCATAACTCGAATCGGGTTGGCGAAGTGGTGAATGATGCTCGCTCGGCAGGTTTTGATTCCATCAGCGTGGATCTGATTTATGGTACGCCAAGCGAGAGCGTTACAGATTTCAGCGAATCACTCGATTTTGCGCTCTCGTTGCCGATAGATCACCTCAGCGCGTACGCGCTTATCGTGGAAGAAGGTACAAAGTTCGGCGCGGCTGTACGTCGTGGTGAAGTAGTAATGCCCGACGATGATGAGAGTGCAGAGAAATATCTTTTGCTCGATCGGAAAGTAAGTACCGCTGGTTTCGAGTGGTATGAATTGAGCAATTGGTCGAAAGCTGGCCACCAATGCAGACATAATGAGGCGTACTGGCTGAGCGCTGATTGGTGGGGATTTGGTGCTGGCGCTCATTCACATCTTTCGGGTAAACGTTGGTGGAATATCAAGCACCCAAAGAGCTATATCGAGTCGATAAAAGCGGGTGGCTCGCCTGCGGCAGCAAGCGAAACTTTGTCGCAAAAGGACCAAGCCATCGAGGATTTGATGTTGCGCATTCGAATGCGCTCGGGAATTGAATTAAATAGATTCGAGAAAAATCAACTCACTGTACTTGAAGATTTCTACCAACGTGGATTATTTCTTCCAGATAGCTGGAAGTCCGGGCGGGCCGTCCTCTCACTCGAGGGCCGACTTCTCGCCGATCAGGTAGTACGTGAAGTGATTTCCTGAGGCTTCTCGGTAGTATCTGCTCATGCATACCCTCAATCTCATACTTACTAGCCTCCTTGCGTTGATTTTCTTGGCGTCAGGAATTTCGAAAGCAAGCGGCAGCGATAAAGGCCTCTCAGGTACGCGCGAGGTCAATGTTCCCGATGGGATCGCTCGACTTGTTGGCTTCTTCGAAGTCTTGTTGGCGTTGGGTTTGGTGATTGGGTTGTACGACTCTTGGTTCACCAATGCAATCCAGTGGCTATCCCTCGTTGGCGTCTGGTGCACGATGGCAGTGGCTCTGATCCTGCACTTTCGCGCCAAGAAGGCAGCTTCCGGCCTTCCAGCATTCATCCTTCTCACCTGCGCGTCGATTGCGCTCGTAACTATCTGATTTTCCCCCTAAAATTGGCACTCTCAATCAGTTAGTGCCAACTCAGGTCTGTGTCCCAGGGGGTGTTACATGGAGCGTCGGATGGAAATCTTGCGCGCCATAGTCGAAGACTATGTGGCCACCCATGAACCCGTTGGCTCCAAGGTGCTCGCTGCGCGCCATGGGTTGAGTATCTCTCCGGCCACTATTCGTAACGAGATGGCTGCCCTGGAGGATGAGGGGCTCATCATCCAACCGCACACTAGCGCCGGCCGAATTCCGACTGATTTGGGTTATCGAGTCTTCGTCGATCGACTCTCTACCGTGAAACCGTTATCAGCTCCTGAGAAACGAGCTATCGATAAGTTCCTCGAAGGCGCAGTGGATCTCGATGATGTCGTTGCTCGTACTGTTCGTTTATTGGCACAGGTCACTCATCAAGTTGCGATTGTGCAATATCCATCGCTCAAGCGATCCTCGGTTCGCCACATTGAAGTCATCTCCCTGATGCCCACTCGATTGATGCTTATTCTGATTGCAGATACCGGGCGAGTAGAACAGCGAATTCTTGATCTCGCTTCAGAGATGAGTGAGAGCACGCTCTCCGAACTGCGCAGCAAGTTAAATGCCCAAGCGCAAGGCAAGAAATTGGCTTCGTTACCAACACTCCTAGAAGCATTCGAAGGTAATTTCGCGCAACCTGCGCAAGTGAATGTACGAAATGTGATTTCGGTAGTCCTCGAGATGGCTATTGAGAGGAATGAAGAGCGCGTTGTTATCTCCGGCACCTCAAATCTCGCCCGCCATGCCCCAGATTTCAATGAGAGCGTCCACCCGGTTTTAGAGGCCCTCGAAGAGCAAGTCGTGCTACTTCGTCTGCTGGGTGAAGCGGTAGATGAGATGAAGGTACGGATTGGGCATGAGCAGGAAGATAAGAAGCTGCAATCCACAAGCGTAATCACTACGGGCTACGGTCCTACGGGCGACGCCGTTGCCACTCTGGGAATTATTGGTCCAACTCGCATGGATTACGCCACATCAATGAGCGCAGTCGGCGCAGTTGCGCGGTACGTCAGTCGCTTCCTGCAAGAGGAGATCTAGTGGCGCAAGATCATTACGCTGCCTTGGGCATCGCAAAGGAGGCGTCATCCGATGAGATCAAGCGCGCATATCGAAAATTGGCGCGGGAACTCCATCCAGATGTCAATCCCGATCCACGTTCGCAGGAGCGGTTCAAAGAAGTCACACATGCCTATGAGATCTTGAGCGATCCTGAGAAACGGCGCAGTTACGACATGGGTGGCGATGGCGCATTCGGTGGTGGTTTCGGTGGTGGGTTTGGTTTCGGCGACATCATGGATGCATTTTTCGGTGGTGGTGGATCGCGTGGTCCACGAGCGCGCGTGCGGCGCGGGCAAGATGCGCTCATTCGAATCGATATCACCCTTGACGAGGCAGCATTTGGTACAGAACGCGAGCTCACCGTTGAAACCGCAGTTACGTGCGAAATTTGCACTGGTACTGGATGCGCTCCAGGAACTTCACCTACTACCTGTGAACTTTGTCGCGGTAGAGGTGAGGTGCAGCAGGTGACTCGTTCGATACTCGGACAGATGATGACCTCTCGTCCCTGCGCAAATTGCCAAGGATATGGAACGACGATCAAGCAACCTTGTGGCGAATGCGCCGGGGATGGTCGGGTACGTTCGCGTTCGACCCTCCAAATTAATGTCCCGGCAGGAATCGATGATGGCAATCGGATACAACTCGCGGGCAGAGGTGAAGTAGGTCCCGGTGGCGGGCCAAGCGGTGATCTCTACGTTGAGGTGCATATCGAAAGCCATCCAAGTCTTGTTCGTGATGGCGATGATCTCCATACGCCGTTGGTGATCTCTATGGTCGATGCTGCGCTGGGTACACAAGTAGAAATCGAGAGCCTCGATGGCGTATTGGAATTAAACATTCCGCAGGGAACTCAAAGTGGGACAACCATTCCTATCCGCGGAAAGGGAATCACCCGATTACGTGGCTCCGGTCGTGGTGATCTCTTCGTCCACATCGAAGTTGTCATCCCGACCAAACTCTCTGAAAAAGAGAGTGAGATACTCCGCTCTTTCGCTGCGCTCCGTGGTGATAAAGAGCGAGTCTCCGTAAACAGCACTCAAGGCGGTGAGACTGGGTTCTTCTCTCGCTTGAAAGATGCGCTCGGTCGCTAGCGATGTTCACGCTTTTCTTCGTCACTCCCGAGGAAATCGACAATGCGGAAATCAGCCTTACTGGAACCCAAGCTCATCACGCTATCTCAGTACTCCGAGTTCAGAGGAATGAAAGTATTCGCTTGGCAGATGGTCTGGGCACGTGGGTTGAAGGGGTCATCACCGAATTAGGTAAAGAGAAACTTAAGGTGCAGGTGCGCACTCGGGGCGCAGATCGAATTCCCGCAACTTCTATCGCAGTTGCGCAAGCGGTACTCAAAGGCGATAACCAAAAGGCAGCGCTCGATCAATTGGTGCAAGCAGGAGCTGAAGAGATTATTCCGTGGCAAGCGCAACGTTCGGTTGGCGCTCTTGATAAGAGCGCGAAATGGCGCGAGGTGATACTGGCCGCTGCTCGCCAATCACGTCGAGCGCGCATCCCACAGCTCGTTCCGATGACAGATATTTCTGGAGTCATCGCTCGCGCATCACAATTCGACGCGGTCGTTGCCTTACATGAGAGTGCGCACCTTTCCTTGACGGGGATTGCTAACCTGTTCGGGGCATCGAACCTGCTGGTGATTGTTGGTCCAGAAGGTGGCTTGAGCGAGGATGAACTCAATGAGTTCACTCAGGCGGGAATTCCAACAGCTAAATTGGGTGATCCAGTTATTCGCGCTGATCTCGCTGGCGCGATTGCATTGGGTGCACTGCAGGTAATTACGAAGGAGTGGTGAACCATGTCAGCGACCGAATGCATCTTTTGTAAGATCGTGGCGGGAGAAATCCCTGCTCCACATTTGGCTTCCAACTCAGAAGCGATTGCTATTGCTGACATCTCACCAGTGGCACCTACCCACTATTTGATTCTCCCGCGTACACATGAAGCGAATGCAGTGGCGCTCCACCGCAGTAACCCAACCGAGTTGAGCGCCCTCTTCGCACTCGTCGACGAGCTCACTCAACGTGAAGCGATCAACGACTATCGACTCGTTTTCAACACCGGGGCGGGGGCGGGGCAGAGCGTCTTTCATGCCCACCTCCACCTCTTAGCGGGCAGAGCCTTTACCTGGCCGCCAGGCTAAAAATGGCTTGGTTTGGCTAGACTTCGGGTAATGGACAAAGTCACGATTTCGCTCCCCAAGGGGCTCTCACCTGTGGCGCTATTTGGTCCTGCAGATACCAACCTTCGGGCGCTTGAGCGCGCATTTCCGACCCTTGAGATCACCTTCCGTGGCCAAGAGCTCCATGCTCGCGGTGAGCGCACTGATCTCACAGCGCTTGAGAAATTGATGGGGCAGTTGATTCTTCTTGTCGAACGCGGGCAAGAGGTAACCAGTGAAGGGCTGCACCAGAGTCTAAAGATGCTTCGAGGAAATTCTCTTCCTGGAGAGGTGCTCTCGCTGAACATCTTAAGTAATCGTGGGCGAACCATTAGACCTAAGACCCTTAATCAAAAACATTATGTCGACGCTATAGATAAGAACACCATCGTTTTTGGAATCGGCCCAGCGGGTAGTGGAAAGACCTATCTAGCAGTTGCAAAAGCGGTGCAAGCGCTCCTGTCAAAACAGGTAAGTCGGATTATTCTTACGCGTCCTGCTGTCGAAGCGGGAGAGCGCTTAGGTTTCTTACCTGGAACGCTTCACGAGAAGATTGACCCATACCTTCGTCCGCTCTTCGATGCGCTACACGACATGATGGATCCAGATTCAATCCCCAAACTTGTTACGAACGGCACAATCGAAATCGCTCCTTTGGCATACATGCGCGGTCGGACTCTTAATGATTCCTTCATCATTCTCGATGAAGCGCAGAACACCTCACCAGAACAGATGAAGATGTTCCTCACTCGTCTGGGCTTTGGTTCGAAGATGGTCATCACCGGCGATATCACCCAAGTAGATCTTCCCAGTGGCATGAAATCTGGACTGCGAGTGGTCCGCGACATCCTTGGCGAGGTAGTAGATCTCGAGTTCATCGAGCTGACCAGCGAAGATGTCGTCCGGCACAAAATCGTCGCCGACATCGTCGAGGCATACGAGAAATTCGATGTGAAAAATAGCTCTGTTTCGATCAGCCCAAGACCGTTACATAAGGATCGATAGGTGCCTATCCTTTTTGAAAATGAGAGCGATCTCGCCTGTCCTGAGGGTGAATTGCGGGCGTTGGCGGCGCACGCAATCAAGTACATGAAACTTGATGAACGGGTAGAGCTCTCGATTCTCGCGGTGAACGAAGATGAGATGGAGCGGCTACATATTGAGTGGATGGATGAAGAGGGGCCAACTGACGTGCTCTCCTTTCCGATTGATGAACTTCGTTCAGGCGAGGCTTTCGTCGAGGGTAGGTCGACGCTAGGGGATATCGTCATCTGTCCAAACGTGGCGCAGCGTCAGGCAGAACGCGCGGGCCACGGATTTGATGTGGAACTGCAGATTCTGCTCGTGCACGGCATTTTGCATCTCATGGGTTTTGATCATGCTGAGCCAGCTGAAGAAGCGGAGATGTTTGCCTTACAAGGCGAGATCATCGAGCACTGGAAGGCTTCCTAGGTGAGCGTCGCTGAGGTCGTACTTATCGTTGCGCTCTTATTTTTTGCTGGCTTCCTTGCGGGCACCGAGAGTGCGCTTAGTTCACTTTCGAGAATCTTCGTTGAAACCCAAAGTTCGAGCAAACGAAGAGGCGCTCGTGCGCTGGTGAAATTCTCATCAGAGCCTTCACGATTCTTAAATGTTGTCCTCTTAGTACGCAAAACTGCAGAGTTTGGCGCTGCAGCTTTGGTGGCCCAGGTTGCGCTCAATCAAATCAACAATCAACGCGAAGCTTTAGCGCTCACGGTATTAATCATGGTGGTTGCCTCATACGTGTTGGTAGGAGTTGGGCCACGAACATTGGGTAAGCAGCACCCTGAGAAATGGGCGTTACCAGGCGCAGTAATTGCCGTTCTACTGGCGCGCGTACTCTCGCCAGTAACGCGATTACTCATTGCGGTCGGAAATGCGCTTACTCCAGGAAAAGGATTTAAAGAAGGGCCTTTCTCTACCGAAGCTGAATTCCGCGATTTAGTCGATCAAGCGCGAGAACGAGGCTTTGTCGAAGAGGGTGAACACGAGATGATTCACTCCGTATTCGAATTGGGCGACACGCTCGTTCGGGAGGTAATGGTCCCGCGCACTGAGATGGTCTTCATCGAACGGAACAAGACGTTACGTCAAGCGCTCTCGCTCGCTTTGCGATCTGGATACTCGAGAATTCCTGTGATTGGTGATGATCTCGATGACATCGTGGGTATCGCGTACATCAAAGACCTCGCAAAGCGAAGTCACGATTTTCGGGAGGCAGAGCAGAGCGAGACGGTAAGCGAATTGATGCGCCCAGCAAACTTTGTTCCTGAGAATAAGATGGCCGATGAGTTACTCAAAGAGATGCAATCAGAGCAGATTCACCTAGCAATAGTTGTCGATGAATATGGTGGCACCGCCGGCTTGGTAACTATCGAGGATATCCTGGAAGAGATCGTCGGCGAGATCTCCGATGAGTTTGACGATGAAGATGATGAGCAACTTGAACAACTTAGTGAGCGAAAGTATCGGGCCAAATCTCGAATTCATCTTGAGGATCTTGAAAGTGAGCTCGGTATCGAATTCGCAGCTGAGGACAAGGAATCCGTCGATACTCTCGGCGGACTGCTTGGGAAACATATCGGGCAAGTACCAATTCCTGGTAGCGAGATTACGATTGGCAATTGGCGCTTTACTGCAGAACGTCCGGTGGGCAGAAGGAAGCGCGTTGGCACGGTTCTGATAGAGAACGAGGGGACAATTGCTGATGAAGTTGGAGGAATTCGATGACATTCACCAATAGTGAAGATGAAAAGCTGTTTACGCTTGCCAAAGCATCCCTGCAACGAAATAACGTAAAGCAATCTGCAGCGCTTCGCGATGGCACTGGACGTACTCATGTTGGTAACGCAATGGATCTCGATTCACTCCGCCTTGATGCGCTTCAAGTAGCGCTTGCGATGGCGCTTTCAAGTGGCGCAGAGCAAGTAGAAGCGGCAGTGATCGTCGGAACGACTCCAAGCGAAGCGGCGTTAGCGAATATTCGTGAGGTTTCTGGGTCGGCCGCGATTTGGTTCGTACACGCGGATGGAAGGCGAGCAGGGCTCTAGGAGCTAGCATTAGCCAATGCGCATCGCACGATTCACACCACCCAAGGAAATCTCAGCATCTCCGCTCTTCGGTGTGGTTTCGGGTAATGAAATCGAGATTCTCGCTGGAGATCCCCTCTATTCAGGTATCACCAAAACTGGAGAGAAAGTCGCTCTCGACTCCGTCAAACTATTGGCCCCGGTAATTCCGCGGAGCAAAGTTGTCTGTGTGGGTAAGAACTATGCCGACCATGCTAAAGAGATGGAAAGCGCAGTACCTGAGCAGCCAGTGATCTTTATCAAGCCAAATACTTCGGTGATTGGACCTGATGATGCCATCGTCTGGCCATCGATGAGCAAGAAGGTCGACCACGAAGCAGAGTTGGCGATAGTCATCGGGAAGATTTGTAAAGATGTTCCGAAAGAGCGGGTGCAGGATGTGATTTTCGGTTACACGATCGGAAACGACGTGACCGCTCGTGACCTCCAGAAGGTCGATGGTCAATGGTCGCGCGCCAAGGGATTTGATACTTTCTGTCCGCTTGGACCTTGGATTGAGACTGAACTTGATCCCAGTGATCTTGCAATTTCTGCTGAAGTTGATGGTGAACTGCGTCAGAACGATCGAACCTCATCAATGATCTTCGACATTCCCACCATCATCCATTTCATCACGCAGGTCTACACGCTCTTGCCTGGAGATGTGATCCTTACTGGAACACCTGCCGGCGTTGGTGTGATTCCGGTCGGAAGCACCGTTTCAGTGACCATTGAGCAGATCGGCACGCTCTCAAATCGCGCGGTGGCACATGGCTAACCGACCGATCAAAGTTCGCTTTGCGCCATCGCCTACAGGCGATCTGCACGTGGGGAACATTCGGACTGCGCTCTTCGATTGGGCATACGCCAGACATACGGGAGGAATCTTCCTCTTTCGCATCGAAGATACCGATCGCTCTCGAGTCACCGATGAGTACATAGCCGCCGCTATCGATACCTTGAAATGGCTTGGACTCAATTGGGATGAGGGTCCTGAAGTGGGTGGGGCGCATGGGCCGTATCTCCAATCTGAACGCTTAGCGATTTATGCCGAATGGGCAGAGCGTTTTATCAAGCAGGGCGACGCGTACCACTGTTATTGCACACCCGAAGAGCTCGAAGCGCGACGAGAAGAGCAGAAAGAGTCGGGTCAAGCTCCTGGTTACGACGGGAAATGTCGATCGATTAGCGATGCCGTTCTTGCGCGTTATCGAAGTGAGGGACGTGAACCAGTCATTCGGATGCGAATGCCCGATGGAAGCACCACCTTCAACGACGTAATTCGTGGGGATTGCACCTTCGACCATAACTTCGTCCCAGATTTCGTCTTGGTCCGAGCAGATGGTTCACCTCTATATACGCTCGCAGTCGCTGTTGATGATGTCCTCATGGAGGTCACGCACATCCTCAGAGGCGAGGATCTCCTCTCTTCTACTCCACGCCAGATTCGGGTTTATCAAGCGATGGGAGTGAAACCTGAGGATTATCCGCTCTTCGCGCACTTGCCCTTTGTGATGGGCACGGATAATGCCAAACTCTCGAAGCGAAATGGTGAGACCTCGATAGCTTGGTACCGAGAAGCGGGATTCTTGCCGGAAGCTATCTGCAATTACTTGGCGCTACTTGGTTGGTCGCCCGGAGATGATCGCGAGAATCTCTCCCTGAAAGAATTAAGCGAGCTCTTCACGATTGAACGAGTTAACTCGAATCCGGCTCGATTTGATATGAAGAAACTTGAGAATATCAATGGTGACAAGATCAGAGCGCTCTCGCTGGAAGAGTTCTATTCCTGGTCGTTGCCATTTCTCCAGCGCTCAAAAGTTGTTGCTACGCCAGTAACGGCCGACCAAGAGAAGATTATCAAAGAAGCGCTACCAATTATCCAAGAGCGAATCATCAAACTCGGAGAGATTCCAGAAATGCTCGCCTTCCTATTCACCGAAAAGGTAGATCTCGACCCAGAATCAGTTGCGAAATATCTCGATGGCGATTCCAAGAAGATCATCGCCCGAGCGCTTGAAGTGTTGACTCCGCTAACTTCTTGGGATCACGCAAGTATCGATAGCGCGCTCCGGAGCGCACTGATCGACGAGATGGGTTTGAAGCCGCGCTTAGCCTTCAGCGCTATTCGGGTCGCCATCACTGGCAGCCACATCTCGCCACCGCTCTTCGAGTCGATGGAGATTCTTGGGAGAGAGCGCGTCCTAGCCCGGCTCGCAGCGGTGTAGGACGGGCGAAAAGAACCGGTATCCTTGGGTGCTTGCTAGTGGGGTATGGGGTAACTGGCAGCCCAACGGATTCTGATTCCGTTAGTCTAGGTTCGAATCCTGGTACCCCAGCGAAAGCACGAAAAGAACTGAATACTTGTTAAGTACCTATTAAGAACATGGCCCCGTCGTCTAGCGGCCTAGGACTCTGGCTTCTCAAGCCAGCTACGAGGGTTCGAATCCCTTCGGGGCTACTCCTAGAAATCTAGTGTTATCAGTTCTTCGCTAAGAACTCTGAGATCCGAGCAGCGGTGGCTATCACTGCTGCGGCATGAGTCCGACCTGGCTGTCGGCCCAATCGCTCAATCGGCCCACTTAAACTCACGGCAGCAATCACTCGATTGTGCGGCCCACGAATAGGTGCCGAGACGCTCGCCACTCCAGCTTCGCGCTCGCCGACGCTCTGTGCCCAGCCTCTGCGCCGAACAGCAGTAAGGGTGGCTGCATCGAAACGAGCGTTCTTTAACGTCTTGTTGATTCGATCTGGTTCTTCCCATGCAAGTAGTACTTGTGCAGCAGAACCTGCATTCATAGTAAGTGCAGATCCAACGGGAACGCTATCTCGAAGACCAGAGAGGCGATCGGCGACGGCGACGCAGAGTCGGAGATCACCTTGTCGACGATAGATTTGCGCGCTCTCGCCAGTTGCATCACGAAGTGCAGTTAATGCGGGTGCAGCAATCACCAACAATCTATCTTCGCCAGCGCTTTGGGCTAACTCGCCCTCACGTGCACCGATGGTAAATCGACCGTGGAGATCGCGGGCGATAAAACGATGATGTTCGAGCGCGACAGCGAGACGATGACATGTAGGGCGCGCAATCTTTGTCGCCGCGACGAGTTCGGCAAGAGTAAGCGGGCCAGGTTCGAGCGCATTGAGAATCGCGATTGCTTTATCGAGAACGCCAACCCCGCTGCCGCCATTCGTGCTTTTCATGATATGATATTAGCATCTCAAATGGTGAGACGCCAGGGAGTGATGTAATGGGAAAGACATTAGCTGAGAAAATCTGGAACGACCATGTCGTTCATAGCGCTCCAGGTGAGCCAGATCTGTTGTACATCGATCTCCATTTGATTCACGAGGTCACCAGCCCACAAGCCTTTGACGGCCTTCGCCTTACTGGGCGCACCGTGCGGCGACCAGAGCTCACCATCGCTACTGAAGACCACAACACACCCACTATCGATATCAATAAACCAATCGCCGATCCCATTTCGAAGCTGCAAGTAGATACCTTGCGGAAGAACGCCGCGGAGTTTGGAATTCGGCTCCATTCACTTGGGGATATCGAGCAAGGAATCGTCCACGTGGTTGGACCGCAATTGGGAATCACCCAACCTGGAATGACGATTGTCTGTGGTGACTCGCATACCTCGACCCATGGCGCGTTCGGAGCCCTTGCATTCGGCATCGGTACCAGCGAGGTCGAACATGTCCTCGCTACTCAGACGCTTCCGCAAGGCAAACCGAAGATGATGGCGGTAAATGTCGAGGGCACTTTACGAAAAGGCGTTACTAGTAAGGACATCATTCTCGCGTTGATTGCCAAAATCGGAACTGGCGGTGGCCAGGGTTACGTCATTGAATATCGAGGAAGTGCAATTCGCGCACTATCGATGGAAGCGCGAATGACTATCTGCAATATGTCCATTGAGGCTGGTGCGCGGGCAGGATTGATCGCTCCTGATCAGATAACTTTCGACTACATCAAGGGTCGACCTCATGCCCCCGAAGGTCAAGCGTGGGAACGAGCGCTTGCATATTGGCAGAGCTTGTACTCCGATAGCGATGCTCACTTTGATGTGCAGGTTGATCTCGATGCAAACACCCTCTCGCCATTCGTTACTTGGGGTACCAATCCCGGACAGGGCGCACCGTTGGATTCACTGATTCCGGCGCCAGATGATTTTGCCGACGAGGGTTCGCGCAATGCAGCCGAGCGTGCTTTGGAATATATGGATTTGAAACCACGCACACCGCTGAAGTCTGTGAAGATCGATACCGTCTTCCTTGGCTCTTGCACCAATGGCCGCATCGAAGATCTTCGCGCTGCTGCTGAAGTATTGAAAGGTAAGAAGATTGCATCGGGTCTGCGGATGCTGGTGGTGCCGGGATCGGCAAGGGTACGTGAACAAGCTCAAAAAGAGGGCTTGAATCAAGTATTCCTCGAAGCAGGCGCCGAGTGGCGTGAAGCGGGATGTTCGATGTGCTTGGGAATGAATCCTGATCAACTCAAGCCAGGCGAACGAAGCGCTTCGACGAGTAATCGAAACTTTGAAGGTCGCCAAGGAAAGGGTGGGCGCACTCACCTTGTTAGTCCGCTGGTGGCGGCTGCAACGGCAATTCGCGGAACGCTCTCAAGTCCAGATGATCTGTAGCAGAAAGTGAAAGGTAGGAGATCTCGATGAAAGCATTTATCTCGCATACCGGCACCGCAATTCCACTTCGCCGGAGCAATGTCGATACCGACCAAATCATCCCTGCGCAATATCTCAAGCGAGTGACTCGCTCTGGCTTCGAAGATGGCCTGTTCAATGCGTGGCGACAAGATCCTGATTTTGTCCTAAATCAACCGCAGTACAAGGCTGCAACAATCTTGGTTGCTGGGCCTGATTTTGGGACAGGCTCCTCGCGCGAACACGCGGTTTGGGCGTTACAGAACTACGGCTTCGAAGCGGTTCTTTCGAATCGGTTTGCCGATATCTTCCGGAATAACTCCCTGAAAGGGGGATTGCTCACGGTGATTTTGCCGCAGGAGGTTATTGAAGAGCTCTGGGATCTGATTGAAGGAGACCCAACGATGGAAATCACGGTTGATCTCGAGGCCCGTGAGGTGCGTTTTGCCGGAAAAAAGGCGAGTTTTGAGCTCGATGATTACACCCGCTGGCGCCTTATGGAAGGTTTAGACGATATTGGGCTAACTCTCCGCAACGCCGACGCTATCGCTCGATACGAGGAAAAACGCCCCGATTTCAAGGTAAAAACTCTTCCAGCTCGGAGCTAGCCGGGGGAATTTTCCCTCAACTAGTCGTTGAGAGTGGGAAAAATTCGCTTTTTTTCTTTTCCGACACGCCCAGCAGGTATTGGACGAGGTGGAGTTAGGTACGTAATTTTGCGCCCAATGTTGGAGTTTTCACTCCAACGCTTGCTGTAAAGGTAAGAAAACTTAAAAAAAGGGGAATTCATGAATAAGGCCCAGTTCATCAAGTCGTTGGTGCCACACTTCAACGACAGCAAGAAAGAAGCGACCCATGCAGTGGAGATCGTCATTGACGCAATCACCCGCAACATGGCAAAAGGCGAAGATGTCAGCATCGCTGGCTTCGGCAAGTTCCGCAAGATTCAACGTAAAGCACGCGTTGCTCGCAACCCATTCACTGGTGAGCCAGTAAAGGTTAAGGCGAAGACAGTTGCGCGCTTTACTCCGGCAAAAGTTCTCAAGGAGATCGTTGCTGGTACTCGGAAGATGGAGCCAGCTCCCAAGCCAGCTCCCAAGCCAGTAGTGAAAGCAGCTCCGAAGAAGGCTGCAAAGAAAGCTGCTCCGAAGAAGGCTGCAAAGAAGGGCGCCAAGAAGGCTGCTCCGAAGAAGGCCGCAAAGAAAGCCGCTAAGAAGAAGAAGTAATTCTTTTTCCCACGTTGTAGTCGGGGCGGGGGTCGCGAATTTTCGCGGCCCCCGTTTCCATTTCTGCTAGTAAGGTGGCGATATGGCTGAACCGTTGGAGATCGTTTATCCGGCACCAAGTGGAAAACCTCTCGGTATCACTCCTTGGTTTCGCTTTGGCGCATCGATCTTGCGCCCACTGCTCTTCCTCATAGCTAAAAGAGATTGGCGAGGGGCGGAGAACATCCCTGAGAGCGGCCCAATCATCTGCGTTTCCAACCACATTTCCTATTTAGATCCCCTCGTCTTCGCTCATTTCCTCCACGACAATGGGAGGGCGCCTCGATTCTTAGGTAAAGCCGAGCTCTTTCGAATTCCATTTATTGGCACTGTTCTTCGAGGTGCGGGTCAAGTGCCAGTCGAACGCGAGAGTCCAAATGCTCGTCAGGCTTTTGAGCATGCAATCGCATTCTTGAGAGCAGGTCATTTACTTGGCGTCTACCCTGAAGGAACGCTGACGCGCGAGCCCAACTTGTGGCCGATGAAGGCGAAGAGTGGCGTTGCCCGACTTGCGATTATGACGAAGACTCAGGTGGTGCCCTGTGCTCAATGGGGCGCAGAAGCGGTTCTGCCCCCTTATGGGCGAAAGATTTCACTCTTTCCTCGGAAGACATTCCATGTTTGGGCGGGTAAGCCGCTAGATTTTTCGAAGTGGTACGGGCGAGAAGATGACCCGATAGCTATCGGAGAGGCGACTGAATACGTGATGCAGGCATTGACCTCGATTTTGGAGGAGATTCGCGGCAAGAGCGCTCCCGCTACGCGATTTGATCCGGCATCAACTGGCCATCCGCGGGTAGGAAATTACAAGAAGCGGAAGCGACGCTGATGTCGCTCACTATTGCGGTTATGGGATCAGGCTCATGGGGCACGGCATTCGCTCAGATACTCGCGGACAATTCCCATAATCATCAGGTCCGCATTTGGGGGCGCAACAAAGAGACAATAAACGAACTTGCTACCTATCACACGAATTCCAAGTTTCACCCAGGATTCGTTCTTCCAGAGAAAATCACCGCAACTACAGATCCTGCAATTGCGCTCAGCGGAGCAGATGTAGTGGTGTTAGCAGTGCCGGCACAGACCTTACGTGACAATCTAAAAAGTTGGGGAGCGTTAATCCCTAAACAGGCAATCGTCGTGAGCTTGCTCAAGGGTTTTGAGCGTGGCACTCATGCGCGAATGAGCGAGGTTATCGCCGAGGAGCTTGATATTGATGCGGGTCACATTGCAGTCGTGACTGGTCCGAATCTCGCCGGGGAAATTATCAAACGCGAGCCAGCGGCTGTAGTCATTGCCTGCAGAAAAGAAGAGAACGCCGTGGAACTTCAAGATGCCTTCGCAACGCCATACTTTCGTCCATACACATCGGTCGATGTCGTGGGATGTGAAGTTGCCGGAACAATCAAGAATGTGATGGCACTTGCGGTGGGCATGGCAAGTGGACTTGGTATGGGAGATAACACCAAAGCAACAGTGATCACTCGAGGCCTTGCAGAGACGACCCGACTTGGTGTGGAGCTTGGCGCTGATCCGATGACCTTTGCTGGGCTTGCTGGGATGGGAGATCTCGTTGCCACCTGTTCATCGCCGCTCTCTCGTAATCGCTCTTTTGGTGAGCGACTGGGGCGAGGATTGGGTCTTTCGCAGGCGCAAAGTGAAACGAAAACCACCGCCGAAGGAGTCTCATCTGCTGCTGCCGTCTTGGATCTCGCGCGGGAACATGGCGTGGATATGCCGATAGTCGAAGCAGTTGTCGATGTAGTTGTCAATGGCATGCCACCAAAAGAAGTAGTACGTCGATTGATGAGTCGAACTACCCGTTCCGAACATTAGTTTCGGGTCACGATGGCGGTACCCTTACTCGCATGAGCGCCAAATCAACGGGAAAACTGCGGGTTGGCGTGCTCTCTGGTGGAAGAAGTAGCGAACACTCCATTTCAGTCCTCTCAGGAGTAAGTCTGCTCGCGGCAATCGATCGAGAGAAGTTTGAACCCATTCCACTAGGCATAACTCGAAATGGGAATTGGGTTTACTTAGAGGGTTTAACTCAGAAATTGACGATGAATGCGGGGGAGTTGCCCGTTATTCCTGATGATGCGCCAGCGGTGACCGTAAATAGCGATGGCATATTCGTCGATGGCTTGAACCTTCAGGTCGACCTAATCTTCCCGGTTCTCCATGGTCCCTACGGTGAAGATGGCACCATCCAAGGTCTACTCGAGATGTTCGATATTCCATACGTTGGCGCCGGTGTGCTCGCCTCGGCAATTGGCATGGATAAAGCGACCTGCAAAAGATTATTTATGGAGGCGGGAATCCCAAGCGTCGAGTTTGATCTCTTCTTTTGGCAGGAGTGGCAGGAGTACCAAAGTGAAATCACTAAGCGCTTGAGGGAAGAGTTTGCGCTCCCTATTTTCGTCAAACCCTCACGCGCTGGGTCGAGCAATGGGATTAGTAAAGTGAAATCATGGAGTGAGTTAGACGCTGCTGTGGAACTTGCGAAGGATTTCGACGAGAAGATTATTGTTGAGGCCTACGCACCTGGGCGTGAATTGGAGTGCGGAATTCTCGGAGATAAAGCATCTCGTGTGGGCGAGATTCGCGTGCTCGGTAATCACGAGTTCTATGATTTCGAAGCGAAGTACCTAGATGGTTCAACCGAGCTGATTGTGCCCGCAAAGATCCCAGCTGATGTTGAGAGTGAAATCCAACAATTGGCTCTTGATGCTTATGCTCTAATTGATGGACGTGGAATCGCTCGTGTGGACTTCTTCCTCACAGATGATGGAGAGATCATCCTCAATGAGCTCAATACGATGCCTGGCTTCACTGCGACATCTATGTATCCACGTTTATGGGAAGCAACCGGGGTTGCTTATAAGGAAGTAATTACCCGCTTAATTGAATTGGCTAGCCGCTGAGCTATTAGTCGTTAACGACTGGACAGGTAAGAGTGCGAGTGATTCCGGGCACTGCCTGAACTTTGGCGAGGATGGTTCGGCCGAACTCCTCCATCGAACCCGCTTCAGCTCGCATGATCACATCGTACGGACCACCTACTCCTTGAGCGATGTTCACCCCTGGAATAGCACCCACCGCTTTGGCAACCGCTGCAGCCTTTCCAACTTCCGTCTGAATAAGAATGTACGTTTGGATCGACATAGTATTCGCGCCCCCTTTTACTGCGGATGTAGGGCAACGGTAGCGCAGGATAGGCTCGGCCCGAAAGTTGGTATTGCCTAATAGCTAGGGGAGAGACCGTGAAGGTGCGCGAATTGGGCGAAGATGCGCTCATCGCCGCCTTTGCCGAGATCTATCAGGCGCGCGCTGGAGTGTTGGTCGGCATCGGAGATGATGGCGCGGTTGTCGAACTTCGAAGTCAACGCCAAGTTATCACCACTGATATCGCCAGCGATGGAGTCCATTTCAATCGAGTCTGGTCTCATCCGGTAGACGTCGGCGCCAAGATCGCAATCGCAAACCTTGCCGATGTCTATGCGATGGGTGCGTTACCACGATACTTCACCGTTGCACTTGCCTGCTCTGGCGATGAAGAGGTCGACGACCTCCTTGAGATTGCTCGCGGTATCGAAACGATGGCGCGAGCGCATGGCGTGAGCATTGTTGGTGGCGACGTAGTTGCGGCAGATCAACTCATGATTTCAATCACCGCCCTCGGTGAAATTCAATCACCTGTGCTCCGCTCGGGAGCAAAGGTTGGTGATCATATTTTCGTCACCCAACTACCTGGAAAATCCTTGGGTGGTCTCCTGCTTTTGAGTAAGGGATTAGCAAACATCGATTCGGTAGCAGCTCGCATGTTCCAGCGACCAGATTTCCGCCCGGAGGCTCTCGTAGATTTCGGCTTTACACGCATGTCAGCCCTTATGGATGTCAGCGATGGATTGATAAGTGATCTCGCCAAGATCGCTAGCTCAAGCAATGTGGGAATTAATCTCGACTTCGATGAAGCGATATTGAGTGAGCTGCGCGAGTTAGCTGAGAGAGCTGGCAGTACGGCGCTCGAACTATTCCTCAAGAGTGGCGAGGAACACTCGTTTATCGTCGTGATTCCGCAAGATGGCTTAGCCCAAGTTCCGAATGAATGGATTAGGATTGGAGTTGCAACTTCAGGTGGTGGCATCACACTTCGCGGTGCGCAACTGCCATTATCTGCAACTTCATGGCATTGGCAGTAATAACTACAAGGGAGCAAGAGCAGCATGATGAAGAAAATCGCAATCGTTCTAACGTCAACAGTTTCGTTACTCGCTCTCTTACTAGTAGCTCCCACTGCATATGGCGCTAGCCCCAATCCAGGTAAAAGTTGTAAGCCCGGTGAAATCGGATCGCAGGCGACTTTCAAAGATGCCAAAGAGGGGCAGCAGACCCTTACCTGTGGTCGCCTTGGTAAGAAGCATCTCTGGGTCATCACCAAGATTACTGTTCCGGCGAATCTCGATTCGAAGTACATCAAAGTTACAGGTGACACCAGCGGTGGTGCAGTCTTGGGTAAGCCGAAGGGACAACCACCGACATCGCTCTTCTCTGCCGATATCGTCAAAGGTGGCGGCGCAACGGCCGGCGCCGGAGCAACGGTGACTGTTCATTACACATTGATGGCATGGTCGACTGGGAAGATTGTCGAATCTTCGTGGACGAGCGGACAGACAGCGACCTTCCCGTTAAGCGGTGTGATTAAAGGTTGGCAGGATGGGATTCCGGGTATGCGCGAAGGTGGTCGACGCTTGCTGATTGTGCCACCAGCACTTGGGTATGGTGCGACAGCACAAGGCCCCATCGCAGCTAACGAGACTTTGGTATTCGTCGTTGATTTGGTAAAGGTTGGCTAGCTAAAGAAAGTAGCGAACTAGCGTGAAACTTTGCCGGCTTTAAGGCAGGCGGCACAGACGTTTTGACGCTTAGGCGTCACACCATTAACTAGGGTGCGGATCCGTTGAATGTTTGGATTCCAACGTCGGCGGGTACGACGGTGTGAGTGCGAAATGCTGTTTCCAAACTGTGGGCCTTTGCCACAGATATCGCATTTGGCTGCCATGGTCGCCTCCGGTGGGTCTTAAGGAATCTTCAGGGCGTGCGGGCCCTCGAGCAAAATTGAAGCACCGAAGGGTAGCGCGGACCCGCCTTTTCGGTCTAATCAGCCGGTAACCTCCTCAACTATGGGCCACCGGGAGCTGGATGTCGCCTCGTTTCGCGCCTGGTTGGCGCGGGCGCGAACGGAGATCTCGCGTTCCCGCCAGCGCCTCAATTCCGAAAATCTCTATCCCGTTGCCGATGCCGATACCGGCTCCAATATGGAGGCAACGATTCGAGCCGCGGCAGATGCCGTCGAACATGAACGCTCTACGGAGCTCCAGGTGGTGGCGGAGGCCGCAGCGACCGGGGCGCTCCATGGCGCTCAGGGGAATTCCGGCGTATTACTCAGTCAGATCTTGCGCGGCTTTGCAGATGGGTTACCCGAGAACTTGCCGAAGGCCTTTGCGCTTGCACATGAACGCGCGCTCAAAGCGGTGGCAGATCCAAAAGAGGGAACGATCCTCTCGGTAGCGCGCGCGGCGAAAGATGCAGCCGCAAATGTCACTCAGTGGGGAAGCGGGATCAGGCGCGATGGCGAGATAGCGCTCGCCGCGTGGAAAGCAGCACGAGCATCGACATTAGATAGCGCAATCAATCCACCTAGTGAAGCCGCGCGGGGAACAATCGATGCTGGCGCACACGGTATCGAATTGATTTATCGCTCCCTTGTCGCAGTCTTGGATAGCGATGCTCAAGATTTGAAGGATTTACCAGAGGACGAGCGGACAAGTGCGGGTACTGCAAATCAAACGAGAAAAAGTGATGGCGCATTCGAAGTCATGTACGACTTAGCGAATATCTCTGAAGCCCACATCGAAATACTTCGCACCAACCTTGCCGGAATCGGTGAGAGCCTCCTCGTTGTTGGCGATATGAAATTCTGGAAAGTTCACATCCATACTGATTTCGTAGAGGAGTCAATCGCCTTTGCGAAAGAGATTGGTTCACCAGATAACATTCGAATCACCGCACTTGAAGTCGATAACTGCAGAAGCGAACGCACCTTGATCACTGTGGCCAATGGCAGTGGTTTCGCCGAATTGATGCGTGACTCTGGCGTGACCGTAATCGAGGCTTTCAATTCGCGCAGGGTGGCCCCTGAAGAGTGGGTCCAATCTGCTGCTTCCGGACACGAAGTGATACTCATTCCTCATGATTCTCATGGCCAATCCAGCGCACGCATCGCAGCCGAACGGCTCGAGCGAATGGGTAAGAAAATCCGAGTCATTAACTCAACCTCACCTCTTCAAGCGCTCGCTGCAATCTCAACCCACTCGGAGAATATTGAAGCTGACTTCGCCAGCGAGATAGCTCGAATGGAAGCTGCATCGCAACAAACATCATCAATCACCATTGCCTATGCGCCACGAGAAATGCGAAGTGGATTGGAACTCGTCGCAAAAGGATCAGTAATTGCGCTTAAGGAGGGGGTAGTCCTCTTTTTCGGGAGCGATCTCACAGAAGTCGCGCTCAAGGCGATTCTTCACACTGTGGCTGATTCGTCGGAACTTATTACGCTAGTGACTGGCGATGATGTGCCCGAGGATTTGGCAGTCAATTTGGCAGCGCGCATTACTCAAGCCATCCCATCAATCGAGGTGACAACTTATTCTGGGGGGCAAGCCTGGTATCCACTCTTGATAGGAATCGAGTAGATGGTCGCGCTCAACGGAAAACTCTCCAGCGCATTAGGTGATCGAACGGCCAAAGCGCTCAATACTGCTTTCGGTTATACGACGATTGAAGATCTACTTCGCCATTACCCCCGTAGATATGTCGCACGAGGCGAACTCACTGATATCGACCAACTCAAAGATGGTGATGTGGTCACAGTGCTTGCCGAAATTGTGGATACCAACAATCGCCCGATGCGCGGGCGCAAGGGATCAATTCTTGAGGTGCGAGTTAGCGATGGAAAGAAGAAGCTCTCGCTTACCTTCTTCAACCAAGCTTGGCGTGAGCGCGAGCTGCGAGTAGGCCGGGTAGGCCTATTTGCCGGAAAGATCGGCACCTATAAAGGAGCTCGACAGCTCGCGCACCCGGAGTACCTATTGATCCCTGATGGCAGCGATGCCGATGAGGCAGCGGGAGAGTTCGCTGGCAAATTGATTCCGGTCTATCCAGCAACAGCCAAGCTTCCTTCATGGAAGATTGGGCAATGCATCAGAACGATTCTTGATGTCATCGATGAAATCCCTGAAACCCTGCCTGAGAAATATCGCGGCAACCTGCCTTCTGCTCACCAAGCGCTGAAGGAGATTCATCTACCCGAGACCCAACTGTCGGCAGAGCAAGCGTTTCATCGTCTTACATTCGATGAAGCGCTCGCGTTACAACTATTGCTTGCACGCCGGCGACATCAATTCGAAACTCTTAATGCAACTCCGCGACTATTTCGTAGCGGCGGTTTGCTAGAGATTTTCGATGAGAATCTCCCCTTTGAATTAACGGCAGGACAGATATCGGTTGGGAATGAGATTGAAAGCGATATGAAATCCCACCATCCGATGCATCGATTACTCCAAGGTGAGGTGGGATCGGGTAAAACCATCGTCGCACTTCGCGCACTCCTTGCAGTCGTCGATACCGGCGGCCAGGGAGCGCTCCTTGCGCCAACGGAAGTCCTTGCCGCGCAGCACTTTCGATCTATCTCTTCAACGTTAGGTGACCTTGCCACCGCTGGGATGCTTGGTGGAAGCGACCGAGCCACGCGGGTGGTGTTGCTTACCGGTTCCACTCCTGCAGCAGCGCGCCGAGAAATTCTCGCGCAGATTAAAGATGGCTCTGCCGGAATTGTCATAGGAACACACGCCTTGCTCTCTGAAGGTGTGGAGTTTTCGGATCTAGGGCTCATTGTTGTCGACGAACAACATCGTTTCGGTGTTGAGCAGCGCGATGCGCTGAAATTGAAAGCCCAACTGCCGCCCCATCTACTCGTTATGACTGCCACGCCGATTCCACGGACTGTCGCGATGACTGTGTTTGGGGATCTCGATATCTCTACGCTCACTGAACTTCCCAAGGGGCGTTCACCTATTGCTACCCATGTGATTCACGAGAGTGCGAAGCCACATTATGTGGAGCGGGCCTGGGAGCGAATTCGCGAAGAGGTCGCTAACGGTGCTCAGGCATATGTCGTAGCACCACGTATTGAGAGTGCAGCTCAGGATACGAGCGAAGAGAGCGAATCGGCGCACTCGGTCGAATCTCTTTATGAATATCTATCAACAGGCCCGCTATCTACGATTCGAGTGAGCGTGCTCCATGGGAAGTTAACCAGCGAAGAGAAAGATCGCATTATGCGCTCATTCTCGCAAGGTGAAATCGATTGCCTGATTGCCACGACGGTTATCGAAGTGGGTGTAGATGTGCCTAACGCAACGGTAATGGTCATTGCAGATGCAGATCGATTTGGTATCTCCCAACTCCATCAATTGCGCGGCCGAGTTGGTCGAGGAAGTAAACCCGGTCTCTGCTTACTTCTCACGAAAGTCGATGAAGAGAGCAGCGCCATGGAGCGACTCAAAGCGGTAGAGAAATCACTAGATGGATTCGAATTAGCGCGAGTGGATCTTGATCAACGTCGCGAAGGTGATGTCCTCGGTACAGCCCAATCAGGTACCCGCTCGCAACTTCGACTGCTTCGGGTCTTGAGAGATGAGAAGATCATTGAAGATTCCCGCGAAGTGGCAATCAGTATCATTGCAGAGGATCCGGAGCTAACTTCCAATCCCGCGCTTCGCGATGAGTTATCGAAGTTAGAACGTGATGAACGCGCTGACTTCATCGAAAAGGCATAAGGGGGTTCCATGCGAATCATCTCTGGTAGCGCGAAGGGTCGGAACCTCACTCCTCCTGCAGGCGTAACTCGTCCTACTTCGGATCGAACGCGGGAAGGAATCTTCTCAGCGCTCGAATCTGAGATTGGCTCGTGCGCGGGAATTTCCTTCCTCGATTTGTATGGTGGAACTGGTGCAGTCGGTCTAGAGGCGCTTTCGCGAGGAGCTAAGGATGTGGTGGTTGTTGAAAAGGATGCGAAGGCAGCCAACGTGTGCAAAGCGAATTATGAGCTAATTAAGAGCGCTACAACGGGGAACTTCTCAGTTATCAAAATGAGTGTTGATGGATATCTCGATTTAGACCGCGCAGCTGATTATCGATTCGATGTTATCTATTTAGATCCTCCCTATGACTTTCCCAATACAACGATCGAGAAGGTGCTTACGAAAATTTCTTCGATAGGTATCCGCAAAGCTGGCGCAGTGGTGATCGTGGAGCGCTCCTCGCGCACCGAACCTTTCCATTGGCCTGAGGCTCTCAGCGCGCTGAAAGAGCGGAAATATGGCGAGGGAACCGTCTATTTCGCTAATTCCGAGTATCGGTAGCACCAGAATGCTTGCTACCGTGTCCCCATGATGCGCGTGGTTTGCCCGGGCTCTTTTGACCCCATCACGTATGGCCATCTCGATGTGATCGAACGTGCCAGCGAACAATTCGATGAAGTTGTCGTTGCCGTTCTAGTCAATCGAACCAAGGGATCGCTATTCACGGTAGAAGAGCGGATGGAGATGATTCGCGAAACGGTCAAAGAATTTGCCAATGTCAAGGTTGATTCATGGAGTGGTCTGCTCATCGACTACTGCAAAGAGCGGAAGATTCGAGCGATAGTCAAAGGTCTGCGCGCCGTCAGTGATTTCGACTACGAACTGCAAATGGGGCAGATGAATCGACAGTTGTCCGGTGTTGAGACATTATTTATGGCGACCCGGCCGGAGTACTCCTTCCTCTCATCCTCACTAGTGAAAGAGTTGGCAACTTACGGGGGAGATGTCTCCACGTATGTGCCGGCACCGGTACATGCCTCGCTACTCGAACGGATGTCGGGAGGGAAGAGCTAGATGGAGTCATTGGAGAAGTTGCAACTTGCGATTTCGATGGTCGAAGAGGCCCGCTCAGTTCCGTTGAGCGCATCATGTGTCGTCAACCGCGGAGAGCTCCTCGGAATTTTAGATGAAGTCCGTCTGAGCTTGCCCTCGGATCTTGATGCCGCCGCCCAGGTTCTTACCGATCGTGATGTCATCGTGGAAGAAGGTCGATCGAGCGCCGAACAACTTGTCGCGATGGCGCGCGAAGAGGCTGCTCGCCTTGTCGAGCAGACTGAAATTGTCATCGCCGCTCGCGGTGAAGCCGATCGAATTTTGAGCCAAGCCCATCAAAGTGCGCAGGAGCAACGGGATGAGGTTGACTCGTATATCGACTCTCGATTAGCCACGCTTGAAGTGATTCTCACTAAAACGATGGATGCCGTTGTGAAGGGGAGAGAGCGAATCGCCGGTGCGAGTGAGAAAGATGTGCTCGCCCAACTCTCTGACGAGTAGCAAACACCCATCATGAACACCTCGGATTTCCTTATCTCAGTCCACGATCTCAAGCGCCAACCTGGTGAGATGCTCGCGGTTGAGCGGAGTTTTCCTAACCCAGAGCGAATTGGGATCGATGTCATCGCTATTGAGCCGCAAACGCCGTTAAGCATCAAGGGAAAAGTCGAATCAGTATCGACTGGGGTATTGGCGAGCTTTACCCTTCGCTCAGAGGCAACAGGAGAGTGTGTTCGCTGTCTTGATCCGATTTCGCTGCCGATTCTCGCCACAATTCAAGAGCTCTACTTTTACGCTCTGCCGCCCGACCTGGACGAGGATGAAGAACTCCCGCAGCTGATCACCGAAGAACGGATTGATCTTCTGCCACCAATACGCGATGCGGTCATCCTGGATCTCCCATTAGCTCCGCACTGCACCGAGGAGTGCCCTGGCTTATGCCCCGATTGCGGTGAGAAGGTGGCTGAAAATCCCAGCGGCCACGACCACCAGCGGATTGACCCTCGATGGGCTCAGTTACGGAATATCGCGGGAATCGAGGAGGCAGGGCAGTAGCTCCCTGATGGGCAAGCCCATGTTTTGGCAAATTAGGCAGAGATAAGGGATAGTTCTCCCATGCCAGTTCCCAAGCGAAAGCTCTCCCGCGCCCGTACTCGTTGGCGCCGGAGCATGTGGCGCACCACCGCAGCGAACACCGTTCTCTGCGAGCAGTGCCGACAACCACGTCTACAACACATTGCCTGCCCAACCTGCGGCACATATCGGGACCGTAACGCGCTAGAGGTTTAAGCACGACGATGCATCGCGACCTCACCCAGGCTCTCGGTGCCGAGCTCAACGAGCAACTTCTCGAAATCGCACTTACCCACCGCTCGTTCGCCTATGAATCAGGTGGCTTACCCACCTATGAACGTTTGGAATTCTTGGGCGATAGCGTTCTTGGATTAATCGTTACGGCCGAGCTCTATCAACGCTACCCCGATCTTCCAGAGAGCAGATTAAGTCCATTGCGTTCGGGAATCGTCAATACGGTCGCGCTCGCCGACGTGGCCCGCGCTCTCGGTTTAGGTGCGCACATCAAGATTGGTAAAGGCGAAGAGAGCTCTGGCGGTCGCGAGAAGGCATCGATTCTCGCCGATTCACTCGAAGCGCTCTTTGGCGCGCTCTACCTTGAGAAGGGTTTCGAGGTAACAAAAAACATCATCCTCCCGCTGATCTCTCCGGTCATCGATAGCGCGCTGGAACGAGGCGCTGGCCTCGATGGTAAGACGGCTCTTCAGGAGCTACTTGCCGAAAGAAGCATGGGAGTCCCTGAATATGCAGTAACTGATTCAGGCCCTGATCACGATAAAGACTTCGTCGCGCATGTCATCGTGTACGGCAAAGTTCTTGGCGAAGGTCGAGGCAAGAGCAAGCGAGAGGCAGAGCAGATCGCAGCGACTATGGCATTTACCGCCTTAAACGAACGTGCCTGAATTACCTGAGGTAGAGACGGTCCGGAGTGAGTTAGCTCCATGGTTACCGAAGAAGAAGGTTGCGGCAATAAGGATTTTGCACCCTCGCGCAACGAGGAGAAATACCGGCCCCTCGTTACGTAGCGCAAAGAACCCAATCATCGGTGGAGAAATTAACTCCGTAAATCGCCGTGGAAAATTTATCTGGCTTACCTTCGATCGACCGTATGCATTGATTATTCACTTAGGGATGAGCGGACAGGTGCTACTTCCCAAATCTCCCGCCGCGCTCTCGCCCCACCTGCGCGCTCGGATTGAATTTACCAACGGGAAGCGGGAGCTCCACTTCATCGACCAGCGAACCTTTGGCTATCTTGCGCTCGAAGAGTTGGTGGAAGATCCCTTCGCCTCAGCGGAGTTCGACGGGCAGATTCCGCGCTCGATAACCCATATTGCACCCGACCTTCTAGAGGTCTTGAATGGGAAAGTTCTCGCGCGCTCTCACAAGGAGCTCAACGCGATGATTCGCTCTCGCAAGAGCGAGATCAAGCGGGTCTTGCTCAACCAAGAAGTTGTCAGTGGCGTTGGAAATATCTATGCCGATGAAGGTTTGTGGTCGGCGAAGATCCATCCCGAGACCCGAGCTCATCATTTGACCGAGCGCGAAGTTGACCGACTTTTGAACGCGCTCGCCACCATCATGGCGCGGGCAATTGAGGCCGGCGGAACATCAATCGATGAGCAATATAAGCGAGTCAATGGAGAGAGCGGTTACTTCGATGTTGAACTGGATGCCTACGGTCGCGATGGTGAGCCCTGTTCGCGTTGTGGAACCCTCATCCAAAGGTTGAGGTTTATGAATCGCTCAAGCCATCTCTGCCCTAAGTGCCAGAAGAAGGGGTAAAAAATAGTTAGGGTACTCACGAAATCTCGATGGAATGTAGGGGGTTAGAGCGATGTATCTCAAGGCGTTGACCTTGAAAGGGTTTAAATCCTTCGCTTCCGCCACGACCCTCCGCTTTGAGCCAGGAATCACCTGCGTCGTTGGCCCCAATGGATCGGGAAAATCAAACATCATCGACGCCCTCACCTGGGTAATGGGAGAGCAGGGTGCGAAGAGTCTTCGTGGCGGCAAGATGGAAGATGTCATCTTCGCCGGCACAACAGGAAGAGCGCCTCTAGGTCGAGCCGAGGTTTCGGTGACGATCGATAACAGTGATGGTGCGCTCCCAATCGAATTCTCCGAAGTAACCATCTCGAGAATTCTCTTTCGCAATGGCACAAGTGAATATCAGATCAATGGCGAGACATCACGTCTTCTAGATATCCAAGAGTTGCTCAGTGACAGTGGCATTGGTCGAGAGATGCATGTGGTGGTCGGACAAGGCCAACTCGATTCGATTCTCTCGGCGAACCCGGAGGAGCGACGAGCATTTATCGAAGAGGCATCCGGAATCCTGAAACATCGGAAGCGAAAAGAGAAGGCGCTGCGCAAGCTTGAGGCGATGCAAGCAAACTTCGCGCGCATCCAAGACCTCCTCACCGAACTGCGGCGACAGTTAAAGCCCCTTGGAAAGCAAGCTGAAGTAGCGAAGAAAGCAGCGACGATCCAGGCCGATGTACGCGATGCGAAATTACGTCTCTATGCCGATGACTTGATGCAACTCAAAGAGAATTTCACCATTGAAGTTGCCGATGAAAATGCCCTTCGCGCCAGACGGAATGAGGTTGAACGCGAGCTCGAAAGCGTTCGTGCCCGCGAGAGCGAGCTAGAGCAACTCACCTTTTCACAAGCGCCAATTCTGACCAAAGCGCAAGATACTTTCTATCAACTCAATTCACTTCGCGAACGGTTCCGTGGCAGCGCTAATTTGGCGAGCGAACGCGCCCGATATCTCTCAGATTCTGAGGAGGTGCTTTCGTCGACGGTTGATCCAGATGCGCTCGAACGCGAGGCGCACGGGATTCGCGCCCAAGAAAGCGAGCTTCGAAGTTCGCTAGCAATCCAAGAGCGCTCGCTCCACGATGCAAGTGCAGCCGTTGCGCAAGCCGAAGCTGAATTGAAGGCGCGCGAGAATGAATTAGCGCAGGCGCTTCAGGCAGCTGCAGATGTACGTGAGGGAAATGCTCGTCGTGAAGGTGAGATTAATTCCCTGAAATCGAGGATTCAGGCAGGTGAATCTGAGATTGAGCGTTTGACTCGAAATCGCGATGATGCGTTAAATAGGACGGCGCAGGCGCAACAACAATTTGCTGCTAAAGAGGCAGAGATTGCTGGGCACGGAGCGGGCGAAGAGAAGCTTGACTCTGATTATCAAACTCGGAAAGCGGCGCTCGATTCAGCGAACGCGATGTTAGAGAGCCTTCGGGATCGGGAACGGTCGGTTGAACGCGAACGTTCATCAACGCAAGCGCGGGTCGAAGCGCTCAAACTCTCCGTCGCATCACGAGATGGCAGCGCCTTACTTCTCGCCGCGCGCAATGAGGTTCCAGTTCTCGGAACGCTCGCCTCGTTGATGGAAGTTGCCAGCGGTTGGGATGCGGCAATTAGCGCCGCTTTAGGTACGTTGGCAGATGGAGTGGTCGTAGGTCGACTCTCCGATGCGCTCGATGCGCTCACGCTGCTCAAACGTGAGAACGCTGGCCGAGCCGAGATTGTTGTCATCGGTGGCAATGATGTCCAGGGACCAATCTTCAATCAGCAATTGCCTCAAGGGGCCTATCGAGCAATAGATGTGATTAAAACCTCGCAATTGCAGCGACCGCTCGCCCATATTTTGGGAAATACGGTCGTTGCTGAATCGCTCAATGTTGCCCACGCACTTCTGCAGCAGTATCCGACGATTCGAGTAGTCACTAAAGATGGCGACGTTTTGGGGCGCGACTTAGTCAGCGGAGGTTCCAAGCGCGACTCGAGCATCGTTGAGCTCAATGCAGCGATCGAAATCAGCGAACGGAAGCTTGGCGAACTCACTCATGAAGGTGAACGACTTCGTTTTGAGATTTCGCAAGCGCTCGAAAAGGTCAATCTCGAGCGGGGCGAGTTGGATCGATTAGTTGCGGCTCTTAATGAGTCGGATGCCCGAATGGCGGCCTTGGCCGAACAGATTGCAGTATTTAGTCAGACTCGCTCGGCAGCCCAGGCGGAGGCTGATCGATTGACGATGTCGATAGCGGAAGCGAACGAATTGCTCGCAACCCACCGACGCGAGCTTGCGCAGCTAGAGAGTACGCCGGCGACTATCACTCCTTCAGTTGATGTGCGCTCCTTTGATATCGATCCCATGCGTGAGCGCGTCTCGTTAGCTCGAACAGTTGAGATGGAAGCGCGTCTGACGTTGCGCACTGGTGAAGAACGAGTCAATGCCATGGCAGAGCGCGCGAGCGCGCTCGAACGGGGTGCGCAGAATGAACGCGATTCACGGGTACGGGCGATTACTAAACGTGAGGCGCGAGCAAGCGCCGCAATCGTCGCTCAAAAGCTTGCGGAGATTGCTTATGACGCGTTGATTCAAATTGAAGTATCGATAAATAGCGCCCTTGCCGAGCGAAATGCGTTAGAGGCGGCTCGCACGGAACGTGAAGGTGAAATTCTCGCAGTCCGTGGAAAGAGTCGAGAGCTCACCGCAGAGATGGAGCAGTTGACCGATAGCGTTCATAAAGACGAGATCGCTAGAGCCGAGCAGCGACTTCGAATGGAACAGCTCGAAGAGAAAGTCAGCACCGAATTCGGAATCGATACTCAGACGCTCGTGGCAGAGTACGGGCCTACCAACGATGTGCCCACTTTCATCCTTGATGATGAGGGGCAAGTCATCTCGACCGAAGTGATTCCTTATCGCCGCGATCAACAAGAGAAACGATTGGCCGCTGCTGAACGTTCGCTCGCACTGCTTGGCAAGATTAACCCGCTCGCACTCGAAGAATTTTCGGCACTTGAGGAGAGATCGAAGTATCTGGCAGATCAGTTAGAGGATCTCAAGAACACCAGACGTGATCTTCTCGAAATCGTCCGCGAGGTCGACGAACGAGTGGAGACTATTTTTAAAGAGGCGTATCGCGATACGGCAAAGGCCTTCGCAGAGATCTTCCCAAGGCTCTTCCCTGGCGGCGATGGACGTCTCTTGCTCACCAATCCTGAGGATTGGTTGACCACCGGAGTCGATGTCGAAGCCCGTCCACCTGGAAAACGGGTCAAGCGCCTTTCCTTGCTCTCCGGTGGTGAGCGATCACTGACTGCCGTTGCGCTCTTGGTAGCGATTTTCAAGGCGCGACCAAGTCCTTTCTATGTCCTCGATGAGGTAGAAGCAGCTCTCGATGACGTGAATTTGGGGCGCTTGCTCGAAGTTCTTGCCGAACTTCGCGCCGATTCCCAACTCATCATCGTTACTCACCAAAAGCGCACCATGGAGATAGCTGATTCGCTTTATGGTGTGACGATGCGTGGCGATGGGGTGACTGAAGTTATCTCTCAACGAATTCGCGAAGTTGAGAACGCATAGTGTCGCTCTTTTCGAAATTCACCTCTCTATTCACTAGAGGTGAGCGAGCGGTCGTCGATTGGAACGATCTCGAGCAAACCCTGATTGGCGCCGACTTGGGACCTGCGCTTGCTCAACGAGTCTCGACCAGACTTCATGATGCTCGCGATCTCTCGCTACCTGATGCTTTGGCAGAGTTGCTCTCTCCCGCTGAACGTTCATTACAAGTTGCCACTGATGGACCAACGGTGATCTTGGTCGTGGGTGTGAATGGAAGTGGCAAGACCACCAGCATCGGCAAGTTGAGTGCCTATCTTGCGCGCCAAGGCAAATCTGTTCTCGTTGTTGCCGCAGATACCTTTCGCGCCGCTGCTCGCGAACAGTTGCAGACCTGGGCGCAGCGCACTGGCGTTACCTGTATCGCTGGTAGAGATGGCGCCGATCCAGCTGCTGTTGCCTTTGATGGCGTCAGCCAAGGTATTGATCAGCGAGCCGATTTTGTATTGATTGATACTGCAGGGCGATTACAGAGCAAAGAGGGGCTGATGGATCAACTGACAAAGATCCGTCGCGTCATCGAGAAAAAAGCCCCAGTTTCTGAGGTGCTCCTCGTCCTCGATGGGAGCACCGGCCAGAACGCCCTCTCGCAAGCAGAGAGCTTTACTGCGGCCGTCGATGTAACCGGCTTGATCCTCACCAAACTCGATGGCTCCACTCGAGGCGGTGCGGCGCTGGCTATCGAAGCGACCTTGGGCACCCCCATTAAATGGATTGGCACCGGAGAAGGGGTGGGCGATATCGCCCCCTTCGATCCCGACGCCTATATCGCCCAGTTGTTGGCGCAGTAAATCTGTAGCCCCTGAAACATTTCTGTTACAGAGGGCGAAGATTGTTTATTCTCGCGAAACCTTCTGCTAACGCTCTCGAACCACTCCCACCAGATAGTTATCCCACCCCCTAGCCCTGCTGTACTAACGAGAATGTGGGAGATATTCAATGAGCGAAGTAGTACTCAACACTGGTGATACCGCCTGGATGTTGATGAGCTGTGCTCTGGTGCTTTTGATGACGCCAGGTCTTGCTCTCTTCTACGGCGGAATGGTTCGAGCCAAAGGCGTCTTGAACATGATGATGATGTCATTTATCTCGATGGGGATTGTCTCCATCTTGTGGGTCCTTTTTGGATACTCGATGTCATTTGGTAAGGATCTCGGAGGTGGATTACTTGGTAATCCTTTCGAGATGTTCGGACTCGGAGACCAGATAGCAGCTGACTCTCTCTTCGGCACCATTCCAACCTCGGTCTTCATCGCATTCCAGGCGATGTTTGCCATCATCACCGTCGCGCTGATTTCCGGTGCAATCGCAGATCGCGCCAAGTTCGGTGGCTGGGTGGTGTTCGTCGTGGTGTGGTCGACAGTTGTCTACTTCCCAGTTGCCCACTGGGTCTTCGACTTTGATAGCGGAGATAACGATCCTGGAGGATGGATCGCCAATCAATTGAAGGCGATTGATTTCGCTGGTGGCACCGCGGTGCATATCAATGCCGGTATTGCTGCGTTAGCGGCGGCATTGGTACTCGGTAAGCGCGCCGGATTCGGTCGCGAAGCATTCAAGCCACATAACTTGACGCTGGTCATGATTGGCGCAGGATTACTCTGGTTTGGCTGGTTTGGATTTAACGCTGGTTCAGCGGTGGCATCAAACGCGACGGCAGGTATCACCTTCCTCAATACCTTTGTCGCCACTGGCGCTGCCATGTTGGCCTGGTTGATAGTGGAGAAGATCCGCGATGGCCGCGCGACCTCACTCGGCGCAGCATCGGGTGTAGTTGCTGGATTGGTAGCAATCACTCCGTCATGTTCCTCAGTCAATCCACTCGGTGCAATCGGGCTCGGTGCAATTGCTGGAGCTCTCTGTGCGCTTGCCGTAGGTTTGAAATACAAGTTTGGTTATGACGATTCACTTGATGTGGTCGGCGTGCACTTAGTTGGTGGACTTGCTGGCTCAATCTTGGTTGGGGTTTTTGCTACTGCAGATGCTCCTGCAGGTGTTGATGGCCTTCTCTTTGGAGGCGGTGTCGATCAACTCAACCGACAATTGATTGCCAGCGTTGCCGTCCTCGTCTACTCCTTCGTCCTTACTTACATCATTGCGAAGATCATCGACAAGACCATTGGCTTCCGAATCTCACCAGAGGCAGAAGCGAAGGGAATCGATCTCTCTGAACATGCTGAATCAGCGTATGAACTCGGTGGAACTCGTGGAGGTGCGTTCTAATGGCAACAATGAATTTGATCACTGCAATCATTAAGCCACAAAAGTTAGATGATGTGAAAGATGCCCTAAGCGCTCAAGGCATCCATGGCATGACGGTCTCAGAGGCGAGCGGTTTTGGTCGCCAAGGTGGCCATACTGAGGTCTATCGAGGCGCAGAGGTCACGGTCCGCTTCGTACCAAAGGTGCGCGTGGAGATCTTGGTCGCAGCAACAGATGCTGCGAGCGCGATTGATGCCATCGTAAAGGCGGCCGGCACAGGTTCAATCGGCGACGGTAAGGTCTGGTCGATTCCGGTTGACGAGGTAGTCCGGGTGCGTACGGGAGAGCGCGGAATCCCAGCGCTCTAACGAAAAGTGCGTGTAGTGGTAGCCAGTTAGGCTAGGGGAGTGTTTGATGCTCTGACCTCGCGGATGTCGCGAACCCTAGCCGGACTGCGCAGTCGGGGCCGGATCAATCCGGTCGATCTGGAAGTAACGTGCGGTGAGATTCGCACCGCACTTCTGGAAGCAGATGTTGCGCTAGCGGTTGTCGATTCACTGATTGCGCAAGTACAGCGGCGAGGTTTGGAAGCGCTCTCGCTCAAACAGGCTGGTATCAACCCTGGCCAGCAAGTGATCACCATCATTCATGAAGAGATTCTCAACATTCTCGGCACCAATGCTCGCTCGCTCGCGGTGGCAAAGAAACCCCCGACGAGAATCATGCTCGCCGGATTGCAAGGTTCCGGAAAGACGACCCTGGCTGGAAAGCTCGCACTCTGGCTGAAGGAGCAGGGAAATACTCCACTCCTCGTCGCTTGCGATCTCGCTCGCCCTAATGCCGTGCAACAACTACAGATAATCGGTGAACAGATTGGGGTCTCAGTCTTTGCGCCTGAACCTGGCAACGGAATTGGTAACCCGGTGACGGTCGCAAAGGCAGGACTTGTACATGCGGAACAAAAGTTATTTAACTATGTCATCTTCGATACTGCGGGCCGTCTTGGCGTAGATGTCGAATTGATGAAAGAGGCGCGCGCAATAAAGAGCGCTGTGGAACCCGATGACACTTTATTCGTCGTCGATGCGATGACCGGACAAGATGCAGTAAATACTGCTAACGCCTTCAACACCGGAGTAGGCATAGATGGCGTAGTACTTACTAAAGTCGATGGCAATGCTCGAGCAGGTGCTGCGCTCTCAGTGACCTCAGTGATTGGTAAGCCGATTCTCTTCCTCTCTACTGGTGAGAAATCAACTGAGTTCGAACCGTTCTATCCCGATCGAATGGCGCAACGAATTTTGGGAATGGGCGATGTAGCAACTCTTGCCGAACAGGCGAAGAAAGCACTTGATGAGAAGAGCGCTGCGCGTTTAGAAGAGAAATTTGTCACTGGCGAGGAATTCACCTTCGATGATTTCTTGGAACAACTCCAAGCAATGAAGAAGATGGGTTCGATGTCGAAATTGTTAGGAATGCTGCCAGGAATGCCTGGAGCTCAAGGAGCGCAGCTGAAGAAACAAATCGAAGCAATTGATGACAGTGAGACTGATCGCGCAGCAGCAATTATCCAGTCCATGACTCCACAGGAGCGGAGCAACCCAAAAATCATCAATGGCTCGCGCCGACTTCGGATTGCTCGGGGTAGCGGTCATGAGGTCTCGAGCGTCAATCGATTACTCGAGCGCTTCGCGGGGGCACAAAAGGCGATGAAGCAGATGAAGAACGCCCGGCCTGGGGCGCTGCCGCAAGGCTTGCCACCAGGGTTGGCAGCGCCGACATCGGCGCGCCCGCCCCAGCGGCCGGCGAAGAAATCTCGCTCGGGCAACCCTGCCAAACGGGCAGAGCAAGAGCGCGGTTAGCCCGCTGCTCGCGCCCCGTTTTGGCGGTTCGGGCCGCTGCTGGCAAGATATGAAGCCTTGAGAACGGGCCCTCTCTCCCGTCCTCATCACACCTCGAGGCAGTTGCCCACTTCCTCACTACATCAAAGAACTTGGAGAGTTTGTGGCTGCAAAAATTCGTTTGGCTCGTATGGGAAAGATTCGCACTCCGCATTTCCGCATTGTCGTAGCAGATTCGCGCTCTGCGCGTAACAGCAAGGCGATCGAAGAGATCGGTCGCTACTCACCTGCACAAGAGCCATCTCTGATCATCGTTAACTCTGAGCGCGCTCTCTATTGGATGGGCGTTGGCGCAACACCAACACCTGCAGTCGAGGCGTTATTGAAGATCACCGGTGACTGGCAGAAGTTCTACGACCTGCCCGGCAAAGAGGGCACCCTTAAGGTGGCACCACCGCGCCCCGATCGTCGCGCAGCATTTGAAGCCGCCGCGAAAGAGGCGATGAACGAGCCGAAGGATGGCGCTACAACGTTGAAGAAGCGCGCAGCTGAGAAGCTTGCCGCAAAGAGTGCGCCGAAGGCTGAAGAGACTCCGGCCGATGCGCCAGAGGCGCCAGCTGCAGTGAGTGAAGCGGCAGTGACTACTTCTGCAGAAGAGAGCGCACCTGAAAGCGCTCCAGCAAGCGAGTAACAATGATCGATGAGGCGCTAGAACATCTCATCAAGGGCATTGTTGATCACCCCTCTGATGTAGTTGTCAGTGAGAAGAACGGTCGTCGTGGTTTGACTTACGAAGTTCGAGTCCATCCTGAAGATATTGGCAAGGTAATCGGACGCGCCGGACGTACCGCTAAAGCGTTGCGAACCGTTGCCAGCGCTCTTGCTCGCCGACCTATTCGAGTAGACCTCCTCGAGGCTGACGAATAACAATGCTCCTGACCGTTGGCCGAATTGGTCGCGTTCATGGCATACGTGGTGAGGTTACCGTTGAAGTTCTCACCGATTCTCCGGACGAGCGTTTCTATCCTGGCGCCGAGTTCACCACCGAACCGGCTCGCGCAGGTGGCTTGATTCTCTCTGGTGCTCGATGGCATAACTCCACATTGCTCTTAGCTTTCGAAGGAATTACCGACCGCAACGGTGGAGAGTTGTTACGTGGGATTCAATTGCTCGCCGAAGTCGATCTCGATGATGTCGATGAAGGCGAGTATCACATTCAACAATTAATCGGGCTGCAGGTCTTCCATATCTCCGATACTGCTCATAGTAATTTGATTGGTGAAGTTTCCGGTGTGATTACTGGCGTAGCACAGGATCTCTTGGAAATTGCCAAGCCCGATGGCGGGGAATTTCTCATTCCCTTCGTGAAAGCGTTGGTACCTGAGGTCGATATCACTGCTGGCCGAGTATTGATTGATCCGCCAGGAGGGTTGATTAATGAAGATTGATATCGTCACGATTTTCCCTGAGTACTTCACACCGCTTTCACTCTCGCTGCTCGGCAAAGCGCAAGGCGATGGCTTATTGGAGATCTCCACGCATAATCTCCGAGAGCGCGCTCATGGTGTACACAAGAGCGTTGATGACACCCCTTATGGTGGTGGCGCGGGGATGGTGATGATGGCTGAACCCATCGCACAAGCAATCGATCCACTAGTTAATGCAGATCCTGAATTAGTGATGATTATTCCTACCCCTTCTGGCGCTCGGTTTACGCAGGAGAGGGCGGTCGAACTTTCCACGGCAGAGCACTTACTCTTCCTATGTGGACGGTACGAGGGGATTGATGCTCGAGTTCCTGAGTACTACCGCGAAGTAGCGCAGATTCGGGTAGAAGAACTCTCACTTGGCGACTATGTGCTCGCAGGTGGAGAGGTTGCATCGCTGGCGATGATCGAAGCGATTACGCGACTTATCCCAGGCGTTTTAGGTAACCCTGATTCGTTGGTTGAAGAGTCCCATGTACTCAGAGATGTCAGTGGCGACGAGAGTGCGGGTGAGACGTTGGTGGAGTACCCGAATTACACCAAGCCACCGCAATGGCGAGGTCTGGATGTGCCCGAGGTCCTCACCTCTGGCAACCATGGTGCGATTGCGCGGTGGCGGTTAGAGCAGGCCAGAGCGCGGGCGCGAAAGCTCACCTAAGGCAGCGGATTTGGGGCCATTTTGAGTAAATCAGCTCGGTACGGCAGACTAAGCCGCCTTGGCGAGAAATGCGCCCCGCCGCAGGGGAGCGAGTTTCTGATCGCCGAGTGGTCCTAATACGGTAACCGACCTGCGGCGATTACTAGGAGAAACTCATGAATACTTTGGACGCTCTTGATGCGGCAACCCTTCGCCGCGACCTTCCCTCCTTCCGCCCCGGCGATGAATTGAAGATTCACGTTCGCGTTATCGAAGGAAACAAATCCCGTATCCAGGTCTTCCAAGGCTTGGTCATCCGACGTCGCGGTAGCGGCGTTCGCGAGAGTTTCACCATCCGCAAGATCTCCTATGGCGTGGGGGTTGAACGTACCTTCCCAGTACATACGCCAGTGATTGAGAAGATTGAGGTTGTCCGTCGCGGTGATGTTCGTCGCGCCAAGTTGTACTACCTCCGCGAGCTTCGCGGTAAGGCTTCCAAGATTCGCGAACGTCGTGGCGGAAACTTCGGTCCGAGCGAGACTTTGGTCTTTGAAAGTGGCGAGGCTGAAGAGGTCACGCAAGAGCTCTTAGCTCCGGTAGAGGTAGAAGAGGCAACTGAGGCAGCAGCTGCTGTTGAGAGCGTTGCCGCTCCTGAGGCTTCTGAGTCTGAGAAAGAGAAAAGCGAGTAGTGAAACTCCCGCGGAAGGGCTCGCTCCTTCGCGAAATTCCAATTCTCGTAGTCGTATCACTCTTCATCTCTATCATCATCAAGGCTTTCTTGATTCAAGCTTTTTACATTCCATCGGGGTCGATGCAAACGACTCTCGAAATCAACGATCGCGTAATCGTCAATAAGTTCTGGAATTTCTTTAGCGAGGTCAAACGTGGTGATGTCGTCGTCTTCCGCGATCCAGGCGGATGGTTGCCTCCCGCCTATGAAGAGAAACGCTCTGCCCCACTCAAGGCGCTTCGGAATGGTTTAGTTTTCGTTGGATTAGCACCGGATCCCGCTAAACAGCATCTCATCAAGCGAGTCATCGGAGTTGGTGGCGATCGCATCGTCTGTTGCGATAAATCCGGTTCATTGCTGGTCAACGGCAAGCCCGTTAAAGAGAATTACTTATACGAGGGAAATAAGCCAAGCGAGATGACCTTCGATGTCACGGTGCCGAAAGGTTACATTTGGGCGATGGGTGATCACCGCGCTGCAAGCGAAGATTCGCGCTACCACCAAGAAGATAGCAATAAGGGAATGGTCCCGCTCAACAAAGTAGTGGGGCGAGCATTCATGATTATCTGGCCCGTAGGCCACTTCTCTCTGCTGCCAAGACCAGAAGCGTTGACTGCAATTCCCCTGCAATGAATCCTGAAGACGCGCTTCGTGATGCCGGTTTTAGGCTCATCGCTGGCGTTGATGAGGCAGGGCGAGGAGCGTATGCCGGGCCAATCGTTATCGCTGCTGTCATTCTTGACCCGCAAAAGCCTCTGGATGAAGTGGGAGATTCCAAAAGCTTTACCGCGAGAGAGCGGAGCGAGATAGCAGAGCAGATTAGAGCGCGCGCCCTTGCTTACGCCATTATCTCCATCGAATCTACCGAGATAGATGCTAATGGATTACAACCATCAAATATCGGTGGGATGCGCCGAGCAATCACTGCGCTCGCTGTTCAGCCCGATTACATAATTACTGACGGTTATCACGTCCAGGGCCTTGAGATTCCGTCAATTGCGATGTGGCGAGGAGATCAGGTAAGCCAATCCGTTGGCGCCGCATCGATTCTGGCAAAAAACTTTCGTGATGAGGCGATGATTAGTTGGGATGAGAAGTATCCCGAGTATGGTTTTGCTGAGCACAAGGGCTACGGAACTGCAGCGCATCAACGCGCTTTGGAAATTCATGGAGTCACGCCGATTCATCGCCACTCTTTTGCCCCTATCGCGAAGTTGCTCAGCTCCAAATAATTCACAGCTACTAAAGAATCGCAAACAACTGTCAGATGTCCTTCTTAGATTCCGACTATGCCCCAGGAATCCAAACATTGTGTTAGGTATACCCATCCACCACATCTCTTAGGTCGACAGGGAGAGGATGCGGCTGCCAAATTCTTACTCTCATCTGGCTACATGATTATGGAACGTAATTGGCGGGGTAGCAGTGGAGAGGTCGACATCATCGCCCGAGCAGAGAATGGTGAGTTCGTTTTTGTCGAGGTGAAGACTCGAGCATCACTTCGCTTCGGTGACCCGTTCGAGGCGATTACACCGGAAAAGTATCGTCGGATTTTTCGGTTAGCGCGGGAGTGGAGCGCGCTCTGGCAACCCAAGGCGAGCTGGCGGATCGATGTGATTCTGCTCCTGCAGAATCCGGTTGGTTTCGAATTAGTCCATCACAAAGGGTTGATCGCCTGATGATTGCTATCACTCAGTCGTTAGCTCTCGTTGGATTAACTGGACATCTGATCGACATCGAGGCAGATATCGGAAATGGCGTGCCTACCTTCAATCTTCTTGGTCTGCCTGATGCTGCCCTCTCCGAAGCTCGCGACCGAGTTCGTTCGGCAATCATCAACTCGGGTGCGAATTGGCCAAATAAAAGAATTACTTTGGCGCTCTCGCCAGCTTCCCTGCCTAAACGTGGTTCTGCCTTTGACTGCGCAATCGCTTTAGCGCTCCTTGGTGCAGCCGAGGAGCTCTCCCTGGATCGATTACGGGGCGCTCTCGTTCTGGGAGAGCTCACCCTCGATGGTCGCATCAAATCTGTTCCGGGAGTCTTGCCATCGATTCGGTCGGGCGCGCTACAGAACATCACTCGAGCGATACTTCCCACTGAGAATTACCAAGAAGGCGCATTGGTTAGTGGGGTGGATATCTTTCACTTTAGCCACCTGAGAGAGTTGATTGCCTGGTGTAAAGGAAGCGATTATCTTGGTGATGATTCGCTATCGAGCTCACAAAACGCTAGCGCGAGCCCTCTCGTAAATTTTTCAGAAATCTCTGGGCAAGAGAGCGCAAAAGAGGCTCTTGAGATTGGCGCAGTTGGCGGCCACCACCTAGCGATGGTTGGACCACCTGGCGTCGGTAAGAGCATGCTCGCTGAGCGAATTCCTACCATTCTGCCGCAACTGAGTGAGGGTGATTCATTAGAAGTCACTTCACTCCATTCAATTGCCGGCAGAATTTCACCAAACGCCCCCGCGCCTTTGATATCAACGCCGCCCTTTATTGCCCCTCATCACACTATTACTCGCGCCGGGTTAATTGGTGGCGGTTCGGCGACGATCTCACCAGGAGCATGCTCATTGGCACATCGGGGAATTCTCTTTCTCGATGAAGCACCTGAAATCTCTCGTCCAGTCATCGAATCACTTCGCGAGCCGATGGAGCTCGGCGAAGTAACGCTCACTCGCTTGGGTAGAAGCGCCACCTTTCCGGCTCGCTTCACCTTGGTACTTGCGGCAAATCCCTGCCCATGTGGCTGGTCGATTGGTAAGGCAAAACGCTGCACCTGTTCACCGCTTGCCAGTCGGCGATATCGGGAACGTCTCTCTGGTCCGATTCTCGATCGAATCGATCTTCGAGTAGAGCTCGAGCCGCTCTCACAATCTGATCTGCTTCGCACCGGTGAATCGAGTGAGTCGATCGCTGCACGAGTGAGCTCCGCTCGCGCTCGGGCAGCGGCGAGGTTTCACGCAGTGCCATGGTCGATAAACTCCGAGATTCCCGCATCAGCCCTTCGCAGCGATTTCGCACCAGAGCGAAAAGCCCTATCCCTGCTCTTTCAAGCGCTCGATGATGAAGAGATCACTGTCCGAGGCTTTCATCGAATCCAGCGCGTCGCATGGAGTATCGCCGATCTCCGAGAAGAGGATGTACCGACGCGAGCTACCGTTGATCGAGCGCTTGCGCTCCATGTTCGGGAGAAGTTATGAGCGCCGACATTAGGCGGATTACCCCTGCCGACGCAGAGTGGCCGATCCAACTCAACCAATTGAGCCGACCCCCGCGGGAACTCTTTATCCGCGGAAGAGCGCTCAACGAGCTTCTCACTTTCGAAAGGAATTCACTCGCTATCGTCGGCGCTCGAAATTCCACCTATTACGGCGAGAAGATTGCGCGCGATTTCGGTACATATTTTGGAGCTCTCGGCTGGAGCGTGATCAGCGGTGGCGCATTTGGGATTGATTACAACGCCCATCGCGGAGCGCTTATCGCTGACGGGGCCACTCTCGCTGTCCTAGCTGGTGGGTTGGATGCCCCTTATCCGCGAAGTCATGATCGTCTCTTCAACGAGATTCTCGAACAGGGTGCGCTCATCTCCGAACAACCCCCGGGGGTGCGAGCAGCAAAAGGCCATTTCCTCAATCGAAATCGGATCATTGCGGCTCTCGGAGGTGGAACGATTGTGGTTGAAGCGGCCTTTAAAAGTGGTGCAATTCGAACCGCGCGCGATAGCGCTGAGTTATTTCGTCCAGTACTCGCGATTCCAGGCCCGATAACTGCTCCAACTAGCGCCGGCACCCACAACTTGATCCGTGATCGAATCGCCGAATTGGTTACCTCTCCATTAGAGGCTCGCGAAATAATCATGAGAGAATTAGGAAGTGACTGACTTTCGTTCCGGCTTTGTTGCTCTCGTTGGTCGCCCCAACACGGGTAAATCGACTTTACTCAACGCTCTCGTTGGCGAGAAGATTGCGATCACCTCAACGAGACCTCAAACCACTCGCCGCGCCATCCGTGGCATAGTTCACCGCCCCGAAGGACAGGTTATACTCGTTGATACGCCCGGCATTCATAAACCAAAAACCTTGCTTGGCCAACGCCTCAATGCGCTGGTTGCGCAAACCTACGCCGATGTCGATCTCATTCTCTGTTGCCTACCTGCCGATGAAGAGATTGGGCCAGGGGATAAGCGAATCATCAACGATATCTCGGGATCGATTCCATTGATTGCAGTAGTGACCAAATCAGATCGCGTTGCGCCAGCGACGTTGATGGAGAAGTTAGGGAGCGTGGGCGCGTTGGCTCCGTGGCAAGAGATCATTCCCGTCTCAGCTAAGAAAGATTTCCAAATAGAGAAATTGCTCGGGCTCCTGATTGCTCATCTGCCCGAGGGCCCTGCCCTCTACCCCGAGGATTACATCAGCGAAGAGAGCGAGCTAGATACTTACAGCGAATTGATTCGTGAAGCTGCGCTCGAACTACTCAGCGATGAACTTCCTCATTCCTTGATGGTCACCATCGAAGAGGTTGCTCTCGGCGACGACGGTAAGACGCCAGTCATATACGGAAAGATCTTCCTTGAGCGCGATAGTCAGAAGAAGATCCTTCTCGGAAAATCAGGAGAGCGAATCAAAGAGATTGGGACCAAGGCGCGGGCGGCAATTGAGAAACATCGCGGCGAAAAAGTCTTTCTCAAGCTCCACGTAGGGGTTGAATCCGAATGGCAGCGTAATCCTCGCTCGCTGGAGAAGTTCGGCTTCTAACTCTTACTCGCCACCAATACCGCTACCGAAGGATGAGCCGGGCGTTGACAGTTAACACAGATAACCGCGCCATTCTCAGCGATACTCCACGGGGTGCCACAGCCGCAGTGGAGGAGCGAGGAGGACATGCGCCAAAGAGTAGGTCGCGCCGCCGATTCCTGCCCGTTGAAAATTCAGATCGCTCTCCGCTTTCTGGAAGTCGCCAGATATGAGCCAAGTAAGACCATCGGAAAGCCCACCCACATCCCGATCGTCACTGGTTCGCGCAGAAGTATCACTCCCAGGGCAATAGCGATAGCGGTGTTGGGGTAGGTGACGGTCGATGCTTTTGGTGCGCCAATTAGGTGGAGCAGCGTGAAGAAATAGTAGAAGGCGAGCGCTGTGCAGAGTAGACCCAGGGCTAAGAGTGAGAAGAGCGCTCGAGGCGAGGGGGTTTCGGTCGGCAGAGATCTCATCGCGGGAATGAAGAAGACCACTGCCGTTAACGCCATCGCTAACCCGTTGACGCTCACACCAGAGACTCCCGAGAGATGTCGAGCGGCCATAAACGTAGCGAAGGCATAAGAGAATGCGCTGAAGAGGATTTTGAGCATCGCTACAAAGTCATGGCTATCCATAAAGGTATCAACGCCAACAAGGGCGACCACGCCAAGGAAACCGATAAAGATCCCCGAGACTTGTCGAGGGTGGCGAACTGAGCGATCGCCCGCAAGCGCCGCAAGAAGATTTGCCCAAATGGGAACAGTTGCAATCAGCAATCCGGCCAACCCAGAGCTGACTTTCTTCTGGCCATCTGAGATCAACGTCCATGGAATAAACATCTCGAAGATGGCATAGAGCGCGATGTACTTATAACTAGAACGAGGCACTCGCAAAACACCAGAGCGAAGAGCGAGCGGAATCAGTATCAACGCGCCGATGAAAACTCGAGTGAAGACAATGACCGGGACGGATAGCTCTTTTACTGCGATGCTGACGAAGAGATAGGGGATGCCCCAGAGCGCGCTTACCGCGATGTAATACCCGATATAGCGGTTCTCCTGCTCGCCCCTCATTGACCCAAGAGTAACGGGAGCGCGCCACACCGCTGCACCGGTACCATTGGCTCCTACAAGAAATTGGGATTTTTAGGGAGCAGATTATGCGCGTGGGCGTGCTCACCGGTGGCGGAGATTGCCCTGGGTTGAACGCGGTCATTCGCGCGGTCGTCCGTAAAGGGGTTAAGGAGTACGGGTACGAATTCCTCGGATTCCGCGACGGGTGGAAAGGTCCGCGGGAAGGCTTAACTATTCCGCTGGATATCAAGAGCACTCGCGGCTTACTACCCCGAGGCGGCACCATCCTTGGTTCTTCGCGGACCAATCCCTTTGCGATTGACGGTGGCGTCGAGAAGATCAAGTCGAATTTAGCTGCAGCAGGAGTTGATGCGCTCGTTGCAATCGGCGGTGAAGACACTTTGGGTGTTGCAACGAAGCTACACACTCTTGGCGTCAATGTTATTGGCGTCCCCAAAACTATCGATAATGACCTAAACGCAACCGATTACACATTTGGTTTTGATACTGCCGTCAATATCGCGATGGAGGCAATCGATAGGTTGCATACGACTGCTGAATCACACCACCGAACGTTAATTGTCGAAGTAATGGGTCGTCATGCAGGGTGGATTGCGCTCCATTCGGGTTTAGCTGGCGGCGCCTCTTGCATCTTGATTCCCGAAGTACCTTTCTCTATTGAGAAGGTTTGTGAATATGTCGAATCTCGTTATAAATATAATTATGCGCCAATCATCGTCGTAGCCGAAGGTGCACTTCCCCAAGAGGGGAGCATCGTGACAAAAGATGGCTCGCTCGATGCTTTTGGCCACGTGAAACTCTCTGGTATCGGCGAATGGTTAGCAAAAGAGATCGAGAGTCGAACTGGAAAAGAGGCTCGAGTATCGGTCCTTGGCCACATTCAGCGCGGTGGCACTCCCACTGCATTCGATCGGGTGCTTGCCACTCGCTTTGGCCTCCATGCAATCACCGCGGTCCACGATGGCGACTGGGGAAAGATGGTGGCGCTACAGGGGACCAATATCGTGCGCGTCCCGCTCGCGGCAGCGACCGAGAAGTTGAAATTAGTTGACCCAGCGCTCTATGCCGAGTCAGAGACATTCTTCGGGTAGTAACGGGAACTAGTGGAATAGGTGCGATAAATGGCGAGCTCAACGAATACCTCTCTGGATAATCTCTTCGACCCTGCTCTCGTTGCGGCGCAACAACCACAGTGGCCAAACAGCGCTGCGCTCGAGGCCGCTGTCACAGAATTGAAGAGTTTTCCACCATTGGTCTTCGCCGGAGAATGCGATGAATTAAAGCGGCGTATCGCCCAAGCGGCCCGCGGTGAAGCATTCTGGCTCCAAGGGGGAGATTGTGCCGAGACTTTCACCGGCGCAACGGCTGACTCGATTCGAAATCGAATCAAGACCATTCTGCAGATGGCTGCTGTCTTGCAATATGGTGCGAGCCTGCCCGTGGTAAAAGTTGGACGCATGGCGGGCCAATTCGCAAAGCCGAGAAGTAAAGATACTGAGACTCGCGATGGCGTCACACTTCCTGCCTATCGTGGTGATGCAGTGAATGATCTCGCCTTCGATGAGCGTTCCCGAACTCCAGATCCACAACGATTGGTCAAGGTCTATCACACATCAGCGATGACATTGAACTTAGTTCGCGCTTTCACCCAGGGTGGTTTCGCCGACCTTCGTCGCGTGCATGAGTGGAATAAGGGATTCATTCGCGATGCAGCTTTTGGTGAGCGGTATGAGCAGATGGCAAATGAGATTGGCCGCGCTCTTGCTTTCATGAAATCGGCAGGAATCGATGCTGATCAATTCCGCTCCGTTGATCTCTTCTCAAGTCATGAAGCGCTCATCCTTGAATACGAGAAAGCCCTTACTCGAATCGATTCACGAACCGGTACCCCATACGATGTATCGGCGCACTTCGTATGGATTGGCGAGCGAACCAGACAATTAGATGGGGCGCACGTCGATTTCTGCTCCAAGATTCGAAATCCAATCGGCATCAAGATTGGGCCAAAGGCGACCGTCGATGAAGTGATTGCCTTGATCAATAAATTAGATCCCGAGCGCGAACCTGGTCGAATTACCTTGATTACTCGAATGGGTGCCGGCGTGATTCGCCAGGCGCTCCCTGCGCTGGTTGAGGGAGTAAGTAAATCCGGAGCCGAAGTTCTCTGGGTTTGCGATCCGATGCATGGCAATACTTACGAAGCGCCAAGCGGATATAAGACCCGCAAATTCGATGATGTCATGGATGAGGTTCGTGGTTTCTTTGAAGTCCATAGGAAATTGGGGACTCACCCTGGCGGTATCCACATCGAACTTACCGGTGATGATGTCACCGAATGCGTTGGTGGCGGCATGGAGATCTCGCACGAAGATCTCGCTTCGCGTTACGAGAGCGCTTGTGATCCACGTTTGAATCACACCCAATCACTTGAGCTCGCCTTCCTCGTCGCAGAGATGCTCCAAGCTCGATAAGCGCTGCTGATGAAGGCGCTCGCAAAACTCACCACTAAGACCCCGATTGGCGCGCTCTATCTCATTTGCGATGAAGAGGTACTCCTTGCTGCGGGCTTCTCGGATTTTGCGACGCTCACTAAGAAGCTCGCCGAAGAGGATCGCATGCGAATTATGCGCATTGCTAAGGCGACAGCTTCGCGGAGCAATTCAGAGATGCAATGGCTGCTTGATGCGGTTGCAGATTATTTTGATGGTGACATTGATGCATTTGATGGCCTTCGAGTACGTCAGCCAGGGAGTGCATTTAGTCAGAAAGCCTGGCGGGCGATGCGAAAGATTCCGTCAGGGAAGATCATCACCTATTCTCAGTTAGCGGCTAAGGCTGGTTCGCCGGCAGCGGTCCGAGCGGCAGGTACCGCATGTGGACGTAATGCGATTGCTCCGATAATTCCCTGCCATCGAATCATTCGTAGCGACGGGTCGTTGGGAAATTACGGATATGGCGCGAGCAAGAAGAGTTGGCTGCTTCGCCATGAAGGAGCTATCGAGTAGTAGCAACGTTCTTTTGGGGAACTTGCATCAACAGCATCGCTGCAAATATCAGTCCACCACCAGTAATGGCTCGAATGGTGAGTGATTCTTGTCCTGCGATTACTGCGAACAACGCAGCAAATACCACCTCTAAGGTCAAGACCACTGCAACGACTGTGGCATCCATCTTCGATTGCGACCACGTTTGAATCAAGAAGGCTACTGAAGTAGCGAGCAAAGCGGTAAAAATAGTCGCTTTCCACTCCTGGTCAGTATTTGGCGCTTCGTATCCGTCATCGAAGATAGCGAGTATTGAGGTGAGTAGCGCAATAGTTCCTAATTGCACAATTGTTAGGGGATAGGTAGCGAACTTTTCTGACCACCGACCAAGACCAAGAATATGGAGTGCAAAAAATAGCGCGCTGAGCAAGACTGATAATTCACCAAGGCCGATGGTAATTCCTTTGAAAGAAAGTAGGGCGAGGCCGAGCGTTGCCATCACCACGCCAATCCATTCATTTCGCGTCACCGATGATTTGAGCACGAGCGCGCCCAGGATGGGAGTAAAAACCACGTATAACCCGGTGATAAATCCGGTAGTTGCGGCAGTGGTGAGATGGAGGCCAATCGTTTGGAAGAGATATCCAGATCCTAGGAAGAGTCCAAGGAGCGCGCCTTTGGTGAGCATCTGGCGATTGATTTCAGCGAGCGCCTTGGGTCGGATGGCGATGAGTGCAACAGTGGCAATGATGAAACGGGTAGCAAGAAAGTCATCGACGCTCTGTCCGGCAAGCGCATCCTTCATCAGCACGAATGAGGCTCCCCAGACTGCGGCAACCGAAGTGAGGGCAAACAGCGCGAAAATCTGGACTCGCCTAGTCATGCCTGCTAGCCCCGTAACTTCTTAAGAATTTTCACTTCTTTGCCATGCTCTGGTTCTTCGCCAGGGGTCTCAAGCACAAACGGAACTCCCGCCATTGCTGGATGGGCCATCAATACTTGGAAGGGCTTCTGGCCGATATGTCCCTCGCCGATGGATTGATGGCGATCTTTGAGCGCGCCACAGATATCCATCGAATCATTGGCGTGCACCAACTTGATTCGCTCACTTGGAATCACGCTAGTTAATGCGCCAAGCATCTCATCGACGCCACCCTCAGCGGCGATGTCGTGCCCGGCAGCGAAAACATGGCAGGTGTCAATACATATACCAAGTTTCGGATGGTGTTCGAGCGCATCAAAGTATTTGATCAGCTCCTCAAGGCGTCGGACGAGAGATTGACCTTGACCAGCGGTGGGTTCGAGGAGAAGAAATGGGTCATCCTCTTTTAATCTATCGAGCACTGGAAGTAAGCCATCGTGAATCTGTTTCCACGCCTGCTCCACAAACTCCTCTTTCACGGCAGAGCCGGTATGAATGACTGCTCCAAGCGCTCCAAGTTCTCGACTTCGCTTCAAGGAGTACTCCGTGGAGGCTAGCGAGTTCTCGTACGTTCCCTCTGTCGGTGAACCTAAATTAATAAGAAACGGCGCATGGACATATGTTGTGATGTCGAGAGCAGCTGCCTGGTTCCGGAATTCTTCATCGGCGGCGCGATTAGATTCGGGCATCGCCCAACCTCGCGGATTCGAAGCGAAAATTTGAATCGTTTCGGCCTCGATCGCTTGAGCGTATCCGAGCGCCCTTTTGACTAAGCCACCAGAGGTGGGGACGTGCGCACCTATTCGCGTCTTTGCCTTCGCTGCCATGAAAGGAGAGGCTACTTGACTTCGATAGTAATCACCGAATTTGGCTTGACCAGTGCGCCTTCAGTTGGCGATACCTTGATGACAAATAGCTTCTTGCCCTTCGTTACCTTTGCCGGTTTCAAGACTTTAACTGAGAAGCCATAATCCTCGAGAAGTTTTATCGCCTTACCTTCCTCTAATTTGAGAACTCCCGATGGCACCTTGACCTGTTCCGGCCCCTTGGAGACCAACAAGGTCACTTTGCCACCTTTTGCAATCTCTGCCGAATTGGGATTTTGTTCGATCACAACTCCCACCGGATAAGTTTCACTAAACGCCTCTTTTTGCGCCACCTTGAATCCGGAATCAGTTAACTCATTGAGAGCCTGCTCACTGCTTTTGCCGACATAATTGGTAAGCGCAACCAACTCTTCACCTTTGCTGATAACGAGATTCACCTCGGTATTCTTCTTCACCAAAGTTCCTGGCTCAGGATTCACGGAGATGATTTGGTTCTTTGGAACTTTCGCATCAAATTGCTCAATTGTTTTTCCAACTACTAATTTCTCGTTTGCAAGGACAACAGTCGCCTGTGAGATATTTTTACCCTCTAAGTTGGGGACCTTATATCGTTCTGGCCCTTTCGAGATGATCACGGAAATCGTTTCACCTTCAGCTAGCCGAGTTCCAGCCGGCGGCGACATTGTGATGATTTTTCCCTTAGGAACGAGTTCATCGAAAGTCGATTTTCGAACCTTCACCTTGAGCCCGAACTGCTCCATGGTCGTCATTGCTTCAGCTTTGGTGGCGCCAATGATGGAAGGAATAGCAGCCTGCGAGCCTGGACCAAGTAGTTGGTACCAACCTGCAATGCCGATGATTCCGGCGATCAGTACTGCGATAAATCTATTTCTTCGGACTCGCTCGGATGTGCGCCGCTTGATCTCACTGGTATTACTTATTCGAGGATTGGTCATCGCGCGCTCCACAGTGGTTTTTGGTTGAGCTTTGCCTTTGCTTTTGGCTCGCTGGGGTCGGCGGAGCTCTTCGGGGATTCCTAACGGCAGGCTCAATTGTTGTTCATTGGGGTCAAGTAGGAGCAAGCTCTTGCGAATCGAACCTTGGAATTCCTCAGCGCTCTGATATCGCAAACCAGGGTCAGGCGCGGTGGCTCGTAAAACGAGCATATCGACATCTTTGGTGATTGCGGGAGTAAGTGTCGAGGGTGCTGGAACGCGATCGTGTACATGGCGATAGGCGATTTGAATCGGTGTCTCACCTTCATAAGGTTTCTTACCAGTGAGCATTTCGAAGAGAACAATTCCGAGGGAGTAAATGTCGCTCTTTACGTCGGCGATGCCTCGCTGCACTTGCTCCGGTGCTAGGTAGGCGACCGTGCCCATCAACACATTGGCATCGGCAGTCAAGGTGTTACCGGTACTTACCGCGCGAGCCAAACCAAAATCACCAAGTTTCGCTCGGCCATCTGCAGTAATCATGATGTTCTCAGGTTTGATATCGCGATGGATGATGCCACCTCGATGGGCATAGATCAGAGCAGTGAGGACTTGGTCGAGAATCTCTAGCGATTCCTGTGCGCCTAATTGTCCAACTGCAAAGAGGTGATCTCGCAACGTTGCACCAGGAACGTATTCCATGACGAGAAAAACTGCTGGCATCCCACCTTGATTCCACCCTTGGTCATAGACCTGCACCAAATTCGGATGAGAGAGCGCTGCGGCTGCTTTGGCCTCACGAATGAAACGTGAGACGAATTCCTCATCTTGAGCAAGGTGTTCATGCATGATTTTGACGGCTACCGTACGATCAAGGCGAGTATCTACTGCGGAATAGACCGTCGCCATGCCACCGCGAGAGATGACGCTAGTTATTTGGTAGCGCCCATCGATAACTTCGCCAATTCGGTCAGACACTAGGAAAGTCTATGAAAAGGGCGAGTTAAGAGTGAGCAGGCTCTCCGTAAGAGAGGTGGATAGTGCAATTCTCACGATTGCGATGGCGTGCGAAGAATGCCTGTTGCTCACTCATCCAGCGAACCATCTGCTCATGAATCTCGCGGCCATCACGACGCAAGACTCGCTCCAACCCGATGTCGGCTGGGACATCTATCCAAATCGCGAGGTCGGCTAGGTCAGTGACGATTGCGAGGGCAGCGCCCACCCCCTCAAGGATGAGCAGGGAGGTGGCAGGCACCTGTACACGTTGCTGATATGAATTCTGATGCCAATCAAATTTTCGGTAACTTGGCATCGCTCCAGCGCGCAACGGCGTGAGGATCCACTCCTGGAAATGCTCCTCAAGTGTGGACGTAAGCGCATCTTCCCAACCATGATAGAGATCATCGCAATGGATCACTTCGCCCATCGCGAAATGATCGACAATCGATCTCGCTAGCGTGGTCTTGCCAGCGCCGGCCGGGCCATCAATCACTATGAAGACCGGACGATTTCGCTCTCTACTCAGTAGAGCAGCGATGTTATCGAGCAGCGCGTCGTGCATTGCTATACCAACGGACCCATCCAAGAATCGCAACTGCGGTGAAAATCAAATAGACCAACGAGGTGAAATATGCGCCGCCGCGGAAGTATTGGATGGTCAAGACGATATCGACAGCGAACCAAAGGACCCAGTTCTCCCACTTCTGCTTGACCATGATTACTTGTGCGATCAAGCTGCCCAGGAGACCGAAGGTGTCACTCCAAATCGCGACTGCGCCTATTGATTTGAGATATGGAGCAAATGCAATCCAGCAGAGTGCGAAGGCGCCGACAGCGATTGCGCGCCCTTTTAGTGAGAGGGTTGCGGGTTGCGCACCGGTGCGCTTCCACGCGCTCCATCCCCAGATGCCAAATGCAATAAAAATGAACTGCGTTGCGAAAGAACCGTAGTACTTAGCGTTCAAGAACCAGATGGCGTAGAGGGCAGAGCTGCCAATCCACCATGGCCACATTACTTTTCTTCCAGTCGTACCAAGGTAGACCGCTACCAACGAGGTCAACGCAGCTGAGAACTCCAATAACGTGACTTGATAGCTCCACGCAGTGAAGAGAACGGTGTTGATGAGATTGGACATATCGCTGTTACTCCTTCCAAATCCGCATTACCGGACTGGTTCGAACGGTCGGTGGTGGGCCACCCTCTCAGCCGTACTTCGGCTCCCGTGTTGATATGAGGATAGCATTAGCTGTGCTGAAGTTCGGGTACTTGGCAATGATTGCATTCACCGTTGCGGGTTCATTCTGGCTTGAGCTAATCCTCAAAGTAGGGGTGCTTCGCCGGATCAAACGGGTAGTCATGAGTATTCTGCCAATAGCTGCCGTATTTATAATTTGGGATCTCTACGCAATCAGCCGTGGGCATTGGCACTTTGATCGGAATCAGGTACTTGGAATTTTCACTCCCGGCGGAATTCCCTTCGAAGAGATCTTGTTCTTCACAGTAGTTCCGTTAGCTGCCATTATGACTATCGAAGCGGTTGGGGTCGTCAAACGTAAGAATTCCAAGTGGACATTTGGTGATGAGCAATGAGCTATACCCAACTAGCGCTCTTGGCTGTTCCCATCGCGATTTTATTCGATCTATTTATCACCAAGCGAAAGATGATCTTCCGTCGCTCCTTCTGGACCTCTTATGCAATTATTTTGCCGTTTCAGCTCCTTACAAATTGGTGGTTAACTTCTCGGGAGATCGTGATGTATCGACCTCAATTCATCACGGGTAAGCGCATCGCAAGCGCGCCAGTAGAGGACTTGCTCTTCGGTTTTGCGCTGATCTTAGGAGTGATTACTTTGTGGATCTATTGGGGTTCGCGCGGCGTGCAGCAAGAGCGCGGGCATAAGCCGGAATAGCAACCGATAACCTTCGAAAGGTAGAGGTCTTCGCTCGCTTATCGAAAATCTGATAGTCGATTTCTTCGACCTCATCGACAATCCCGCAATAGAGTTCACTTGCTGCCTCAATGCACGCCCTGCTCTCGGGCGCAAGCAGTTTGATTCCTGGATTAGCCTCTCGTTGTAATTGGCGGACTCGCTCAATGTTGAATTTGAGCGCCGCTACGATTTCAGGAGTAGTTCTTCGAGCGTGCAGCATCTCTTCGGTGACATTGAAGGAGCGCAGTTCATCGAGCGGAAGGTATATCCGACCTCGATCAAGATCTTCATCAACATCACGTATGAAGTTGGCTAGTTGGAATGCAATTCCCAATTTCTCTGCGGCCGGATATGCCTCATCTGCTAGCGGCCCGAGAATCGGAACCATCTCAAGACCAATGACGGCGGCCGAGCCGTAGACATATTCCATCAGCGCTGAGTAGTTCTCGTACCGTGTGACCGAGATATCCATGGCCATCGAATGTAAAAAGGCGCGGAAGTGCTCTAAGGGAATATCAAATCGATGAACGGTATCAACGAGTGCGGCACCGATATGGTCCGAGCTTGCTCCCTTAGCGAGATCGTCGAGGAGTTGTTCGCTCCAACGGCGCAAGACTTCTGCTTTTTCTTCGAGCGGGAGAGACGAGCTCAAGTCGTCGACGATTTCATCGGCATAGCGAGCAAAGCCATAGAGCGCATGGACAAAGGGGCGCTTTCCCGGTGGTAGCAGGAGCGTTGCTAAGTAGTACGTCTTGCCATGGAGCGAATTAAGGCGCTTACATTCCAGATACGAGGCGCGCAAGTTTGGATCAAAGATACCCGCGGCATCAAGTTCGCGAGCGCTCATCGCCCGATGATTCTCTCTGCCGCCAACTTTCCTGAGATCAAGACCATCGGAACGCCAACTCCTGGTTGCGTACCAGATCCGGTGAAGACCACATTCTCTAAGCCGCGAGCCAGGTTGCGCGGACGGAATGGTCCGGTTTGGAAGAAAGTATGCGCGCTGGCAAATGGCGCGCCAGCTTCCATTCCTTGCGCTCGCCACTCGACCGGAGTGGTGAGGTGCTCCACTTCGATACCCTCGCCAAAACCGGTGTAGCCCCGAGCTTCAAGCACGCGGACCATCTCATCGCGGTAGCGATTTCGCTCGCGCTTCCAATCGATAGCTGAGTGGAGATTTGGCGTTGGGAAGAGTACGTAATAAGAGGATTTTCCGTGAGGCGCCAAGCTGGGATCATCGTATGTAGGGACGGTAACGAGCAACGATGGATCGCTCATGAAAGTCTTCTTCTTAATTAATTCATCGAAGACGCCATCCCACGACTGGCCAAAGTGAATATTGTGGTGAGCGATGTGCTCGTAGCTCTTATTGGAGCCAACTAACATCACGACGCACGAGGGCGAGTAGCTCAATCGTTTGATATCGAGCGGTTCTCGATCTAATAACTCTCGGTATGCAATGGGAAGGTCAGGATTGAGTACCACGACATCAGCGGGAATATATTCATCAGTATCGGTGATCACCCCAGTGGCGCGGCCATTCTTAGTGGCGACGCTACTTACCGTCGTCGAATATCTGATCTTTACGCCATGTTTCTCAGCAGCGCCGGCAAGAGCGCGTGGAACGGCATGCATGCCACCTTTTGGAAAGAAGACGCCGTTGACCGAATCCATGTACGCAATGACGGCATAGATAGCTAGCGCCTGTTGCGGACTCACTCCGGCATACATCGCCTGGAAGGAGTAGACCTTTTGAGTCCGTGGATCCTTGAGATATTGGCTGACCTTAGGTGCGAGCCTGCGGAATCCACCAATCGCAATCAATCGTGCGAGATTGGGAGTGAGCAATTGGAGGGGGGAGTCGATATTCCGATCGATAAAGTCGTTCATCTCGTACTTATATAACTTGGTGACAAAATCAACGTATTTGCGATAGCCAAGAGCCTCATCGGGGCTGATCACTCGTGCGATCTCTGCTTCCATCTCCTGTGTATCTGGGAAGACATCCAACTGCGAACCATCGTGATAGAAGGCGCGATAGAGGGGACGGAGCGGGATGAGTTCGAGCCAATCACTTAATTTTTCGCCGACAGCATTCAACGCATCGTCAATGAGTGAAGGCATGGTGAGCACGGTTGGGCCAGTATCGAATCGATAGCCCTGGTCGACGAGGAGGCCATTGCGACCCCCGGGAATTGCTTCCCGTTCGATAATCGTGACCTCTCGCCCTGCCCCTGCCAAACGGAGCGCGGCGCTGAGGCCACCAAGGCCAGCACCGACGATGACCACCTTGTTGGTGGCTCCGGAAACTTTTCGCATCAAGCGCTCCTTCGAGTTGCTGCTATCGCAAGTTGAGCAAGTAGCTCTTGGCCATCGACGCTGATGCGTGGGTGCTTGCTCGCTTCGAGGGCAAGCGTAGTTTTCTCTTCGATTATTTTCTCGATGAATTCGACGGCCCCTGAATTATTGATTAACGCTCGCATTCGTGAAATCTCATCTGGCGTAGCGCTCCTATTTCCGAAGTTGGCGGTAAATTCTTCGACTTCTGCACCTGCTAGGTGTTCGATGGCGTAGGAGATGAGCGCAGTCCGTTTTCCTTCGAGTAAGTCATCTCCAGCTGGCTTGCCAGTCACTGAAGAATCGCCGAAGACGCCAAGTAGGTCGTCACGGAGCTGGAAGGCAATCCCGAGCGGAATCCCGTATTCGCTGTAAATCTCGCGATGCTCAGGCGCACAAAGGGCCAATGCGCCACCAAAGTGGAGGGGACGTTCGATCGTGTACTTACCAGATTTATAGATTGCAATCTTTAGCGCATCCGCAACGGGAACATGGGCGCGACTGCCCGCGTGCATATCGAGGTATTGGCCGGCCATGAGTTCGACTTTCATGAGATCAAAGATTGGATTAACTTGCTCCGCCTGCTCAGTGCAGATCCCTGATTGGTTCAGGGCTTGAGTCGATAAGACCAGCGCTAAATCACCTATCAGTAGTGCGGCAGCGTTGCCGAAGGCTGCGCTCTCGCCATGGCCGGAGCGAGATCTATGCTCGCGCTCAAAGCGACGATGCATCGAAGGAGCGCCGCGTCTGGTGTCAGAGCCATCCATCATGTCATCGTGAATGAGCGCACAGGCTTGGAGTAGCTCCAGGCTGACCACTGCTCTGTGAACGCCAGTGATGGCATCGCTTTCTAGGGAACCGCCCGCACCTATATATCCAGCTACTGCGAAGAGAGGGCGCAGGCGCTTACCTCCGGCGAGGAACTCCCTAAGGGCGGCGCTGATTGGTTGGAGATATGGATCGATGGCGCTCAATTCTTGGGTGGCATAAGTGAGAAACTCCTCTAAGGAGTGATCAATCGCTAATTTTTCGGTTTCTAAACCTGACTGAGAGCCAGAAAGCATGTGGCAACGCTACCCTGACTGCCGTGAGAACGCAGGTATCCATCGAGCTCTTCCCGCCGAAAGATGAGGTGGGAGAGGAGCGCCTATGGAGCGCGCTTGGGCAGCTTTCAGAGATCAACCCAGATTTTGCCTCGGTGACTTATGGCGCTGGTGGAAGTACTCGCGATCGGACTGCGCGGATAACTTCTGAGATCACCCAACGGACTGGGATACCAACCATCGCCCACCTCACCTGTGTGGGAGCCTCGCGCACAGAGTTAGCGTCGGTCTTAACACAATATAAAGGTGCGGGAATCAATAAAGTGCTCGCTCTCCGTGGAGATCCACCTACGGGGCCTCGCGGCGAGTGGGTACACACCGCCGATGGATTAGATCATGCCGATCAATTAGTAGCGCTAGCTGCCGAATCGGGTTTTGATGTTGGGGTCGCAGTATTTCCAGATGGCCATCCAGCAAGTAAAAACCTAGCGGATGATTTGCTCACCTTACGGAGAAAAGTTGAAGCGGGAGCGAGCTTTGCCATCTCACAATTCTTCTTTGATGCGAGCTCGTGGGAGCGATTGATGGCAGAGGTCTCCCGTGCAAATTTAAATATCTCGCTTATTCCAGGAATAATGCCGGTGACGAATGTAAAACAACTAATTAGATTCGCTGAACTATCAGGTACTGAGATTCCACACTCAATTCGAAGTAAGTTTGAAAAGATTGCTGATGATCCGAGCGCTGTTGCTCGAATGGGTGTCGAAGTAGCCACCACATTATGCGAAGAGCTGTTAGCAATAGGGGTCGATGCCCTCCATTTCTTTACGCTCAATTCCTCGCCAGCTACTCGAGAGATCGTCACCAACCTCGGTCTACGCGCATGAATCGCAGCGAATATTTAAGGGCGTGGTCAGCGGCGCATGGCTTTGCCGAGGATCGCGAAGTAGCTGGAATTGCCCGTTGGTATCTTTCGCTTAACTACCTTTTGGTTCGGCCATTGCTCATACTTCGATTGCCGCCAAATCTCGTCACCTTATTCGCGCCAGTTCTCGCTGCCGCAGCGCTTTTAGCCGACAGCGCTCTCGCTATCGCATTTCTGATCTTGGCTTCACTGATGGTCGATGGATTTGATGGCGCAGTCGCAATCATCAGAGGAAAAAGTTCGGCTTTTGGTGGAGTTTGGGACGGCATCATCGATCGAGTGACAGAGCTACTCTGGATAGGCGCGCTCTACTACGCCGGAATCTCGCCAGCGCTCCTATTGCTGATCTGGGTTTTGGTGGCGACGCAAGAATATGGACGGGCAAAGCTCAACCAACTTGTTGGCAATCACCTCGGCGTAGTCACGGTCTGCGAACGACCGGTTCGAGGTTTACTCGTTGCTTTAGGGTTTCTCGGAGAATTTATCGTCAGCGGTTCACTTGTGTGGGTGGCCCTCGTTTGGCTAGCGCTACAGGCCATCGCTGTTACACAATTTAGCGTGACGGCGCGGAAGTTATTGCGTTAGCAACTATCTCTCCACTCAAACCTACCAACGGAACGCCACCTCCTGGGTGCGCTGAACCTCCGACGAGGAATAACCCCTCGATGGGGGAGCGATTGGCGGCGCGATTGAACGCGGCGCTTGCACCATTACTGGAATTGCCGTAGATCGAGCCACCAGGTGCGCTGTAAAGCTCCTCGATATCTGCTGGCGTACGAAATTGGAGCGACTTGATTCGAGATGAATCGAGCAAGTTGCGCTTAACGAGGAGCTCGATGAGATGGTCGCGATATTTCTCCGCAACCCCTGGGGTACGCCAATTGAATCCATCGCTTCCGTTGCTATGTCGCGGTGCATTGACTAAAACAAACCACGACTCCGAGTCTGCCGGCGCCATCGAGCGATCTCGCGGAGAGCAGATATACAAGGTGGGGTCGACAACTGGTTGGAGGCTATGAAAAAGCGCATCGAATTCGGCATCGTAGTTAGCGGGGAATGAGACAGTGTGATGTGCTTGATTGTCATTAAGACCGTTGAGGTTAATCAGTAAATAGAAGCCTGAGAACGAAGGAGTTGCTCGTCGCAATTTTGCTCGTTCGCCTTTGGCCAATGTGGGATCTTTGATTAATTTCTCATAGGTAATTTGCGCATCGACATTGCTGACGATGTAATCAGCGTGGAAGGATCGTCCATCTCTGAGTTGCACACCTGTTGCTCGGTTACCAGTGGTCGTAATCCTTTCAACTGGCGAGCTGCACGAGATTTCCACGCCCAACTTGCGCGCTCGATGTTCCATCGCTGAGCCGAGCTCTCCAATGCCACCTTCAATATGCCAGGCGCCAAATACCTGTTCGATGTATGCGATAGTGAGTAGGACTGCTGGTGCCCGACGTGGATCAGAGCCGGTGTACGTCGCATAACGATCGATGAGGGTGATCAATTCGGGGGTCGAGAGATAGCGCTTGGCCATCGCCCGGAGTGAAGTAAAAGGGGCAATCGTCCGAAGGCTTCGGAGAAATCCTGGTCGCTTCAATAGCGGTAAGAACCCGCGTAACTCAGATTCGATAAATGGCTCTCGCGAAACATCCCACATCGCCTCAGCGCGATCCATCAATGCGCTCCACTCCTGTGCGCTCGCGCTACCAAAGGTCGTTGCTATCGCCTCGGTCACGCCTGCACGCGAAGCATTGGGCAGCGTCAAACGCTTCCCGCTAGGGAAGTAATAATCAAAAGCGGGGTCGACCGGCAGTAGCGTGAGCTCGCTTTCGAGCGGGGAACCAGTCTTCAGAAAGAGATCTCGATAGACCGCGGGCAAGGTGAGCAGCGAGGGGCCGGTATCGAAGGAGTGATCGTCGAATTTCTCTACGCGACATTTTCCACCGAGTTCGCTACCTGCTTCGAAGAGGTGCACAGCGAAACCATTTTTTGCCAGCCTGATGGCAGCGCTCAAACCACCCAAGCCTCCACCAATGATGATTGCGCGTTTCGATTGTGGCTTTGAGTCTTCGCTCACAGCGCCCTCGATTTCCACTCTAAGCGATTCTTTCGCTTGAGCCACCACGATCTGACAATCAAGTAGCACAAGATACTTATCGCTATGGGATGAAAGAGCGCGCTAGTGATCGAGCACCTGCTGCGCACTGCAGAGATCAATCGAGAGATAAATGCGAATAGGAAAAGAGCTACACCCCAACTAAGCCCCTGCAGCGCAATAAACGCAGGAAATATGTAGAGCGAGATGAGGAAAATCATGACAAGAATCGCGCCTGGGATTGAACCAAAGGCAGACCATAGCGATTTCGTGTAGCCATCGCGCAGCTCGCGCCAGGAGGTGTACATCCGGCAGGTAGCAATACCACTGCCATCAATGACGTTCCCACGGAATCCATTCCGTTTCATCTGCCGCGCAAGATGAATGTCGTCAAGAACCTCTTCATGAATGGCCTTATGACCACCTGCCGAGAAGTAGGCAGCGCGTTCGAGGATGAAGAATTGACCGTTGGCTGCAGTGAGCTCTGGTCTCAGTGATCGCTCTGCGATTCGTAGTGGGAGCGTAGTGATCCAACTCCATTGCAGTAAGGGTTGAATCAACCACTCACTCCAACTCCGAGCAATTTGGCGAGGATAGGGAGAGATGAACTTCCATGAAAGTTTCTGGAGCGCATTTACTGACTTTGCGACCGCACCGTCTCCTAAGCGAACGTCAGCATCGATGAAAACCAAGTAATCAAAAGCTCCTGTTTGCGCCGCCGCATTTGCCAATTGCCAGCATGCGAAATTCTTGCCAGTCCATCCCTCTGGCAGCTCCTGGCCGCGAAGAAGAGTCAATCGATCTGTTTTGGCAACCATGGACCGGATGATCGCATTGGTGTCATCGGTAGAGCCATCATCGAGTACGAAGAGATGGAAGGAGGCAAGGTGCTTTTGGGCTAGGGCGGCGGTCAGACACTCTTCGATATTTAACGCCTCATTACGAGCTGGAATGAGGATTGCTATTTTTTCCTGAACGAGTTCACGATTACCAGGGCGACGAAGTAAGAGCGCGTTAATTATCGAGTGGATTGCGAGAAGAAATCCAAAGACATAGATGATCGTGGTCACTGGCGATTGATCCAGCGCTTGAATAAGTAGGGAAAGAGAAATATCGCGAAGGCGGTGCCGCCAACAAAGGCGACTTCAGGACGGTCGAAGAAGAAGATGTTGCCAACTACTCCAGAGAACCAGGTCCACATGAGCAGGGCATCACCGGCATTGGTATTGACGCCGTTCTTCCGCCGCTCGACTGGTAACAAGAGCTGAAGAATTGACATTAAAAGGATGCCAGCGAGGAGCCAACCGAAGGTATTGGAGAGTGGAATCTCAGGTTGAAAGGGAACATGCGGTGAGGTGTCGCTCCAACTCCATCGACCAGCGCTCACCATCTGTGGATCAAGGAAGAGATCCCAGGCCATCAATCCGAAGCCACCAATCACCACTGCCCACTTCGTGGAAAGCGCGCGCGCAGCAATCAGAATTGGATGGGTCAGCATCATCCAGGCAAAGGGAACGACGAGCGGGATATGAAACAGGAATGCGCCGAGAGATGGGTCGTATTGGTAACTGCCAAATGGCCATCCAGTAGTGACGCCAATCTGTTCGATGACCAGGCCGAAGGTAAAGGTGATAACGAAGTAACGAAGGAGATAGGTCGAGCCATGTGAGAGGTAGGCATTGACGAGCGTGGTAAGCGCAGCGGCATAGACGGTACCGATAGTGATCAGGCGCAGCGCTTCACCCTCGAGAAGTGGATAGGAGATTTGAAACGCGATCGCTACCGCAAGAGTTCCCCATAAGACGAGCGTCTCCCAGCGGCTTGGACCGCGCCGCTCTCTTCGTCTTGGCTTGTAGTTATGGACCGACACGGTCGCTAGTCTGCCGTATGACTTACATCGATTCCATTTACGGAGCCCGTTGCTGATACCACCGCAAAGCGAGCGAATAGCTCCTCGCGGTACCAGCCAATCTCCTTGGTGGCAGCGATGGCATCGTTATGCGCACTCGTCTTGTATGCGAAATTTCGGAGCGATTGGCTATCGCGCCATAGCGAGAAGGTGCCTTGCAGACCGATAGGCGCTTCGCCGATTCCGATTGCTGCCATCAACCCTGGCGCTTTGTCGAGCTCGGTGATGACAGGTGGAACTGCGCGCCAGAAGCGAAGATTCTTCGACCATTTGATTCGAGCTCTCGTGATTGCCGCAACTGGACCAGAGTAATTCTTAGCCGACGAATCCATCGTGAATGGTGATTGATTTGCCCATTGCCCATGTGAGGAGAGCGGTGCCAGTTCGAAGGTGGCACTTTCAGTCGCGCGCATCTGCCACCGATTTATTAAGCGAGAGCGTTTGACCTCAGCGATTGCTTCATCGCTTCCCACAACGAGTAATCCCCATTGCCAGAGATCAGCATCGCGCGGGGTGAAAGTCTCACCTTTGCCAGTGCCGAGAAGTTTGTAAAAAGAGATTCCAGAGACTTTACGTAAGTAGATACGATCTAGAGCCATTCGAATGATTGCGTATGGAATTGCAGTGGTACGCACCCGCCAGATGAATAATGTGACTTTCATATGAGTACATGCCGGGAAATTTCGGAGACGACCTCATTTGGACTGTCCCACATCGGTGCATGGCCGGTGTTCTCCAATATCACCCACCTGGCATGTGGTGAGACTAGCGAGCGCTCCTGACACGTCTTCGCTGGTAAGGTGCGATCTTTCTCGCCGAATACGACTGTGATGGGAATTGATGAATCAATTGGAGTATCAAATCTCTTATCGAGGAAGGCATCCCATGCAGGGTAGTAACCATCGGATATCGCCATCGCGCGGGTGGCATCGAGCATCGTCTCATAACTAATCTCACGCCATCGTGGTGAGACGCGCGAGAAACCCAATTGCTGCGCGATGCCAAGACGTAATCCGATATGTGCGAATTTATTGGTGCGGTTGGCAATACGTTTTGCAGCATCAGTTCCTGGAACGCGGAAGAAAAATGGGTGGAGCCAGAGTCCAGCTGGAGCGAGGGCGGTGACTGTAGCGACACGATGTGGAAAGTTGGCAGCAAGTTCGAGGACAATCCAACCACCGAGTGAATTGCCAACTAGATGTGCATTTTCGATACCTTCACGTGCCATTTCTTCGTGAAGATGGGCAGCGAGCGAATATGGATCCATCGCCACTCGGGGATCGAGGGGATTGCCACCGTGTCCTGGAAGAAGACAGGTGATCACCTCACCAACTTCTTGAAGCGCAGGGATTATTGGTTTCCAGACCGTATCGGCAGAGCCCATCCCGTGGACGAGCAGAATGGGGTCCCTCGAATTACTTGCAGCGCTCCCAATTGTCGGAGCGAATCGTTGGAACTTCACGGCCATAGCGCGATTCTCTCGCACTCTCTTATTCGACTGCCACCGCAATCGCCTCCGCGCCTGTGATTTGAAGGAGTTCATCGAAGGTGGTGGGAAAGACGGCGTGTGGGTGTCCGGCTGCCGCCCAGATGATCGGGTACTCCGCAAGGGCACGGTCTATATAAGTAGTAATGGGATGTGCGTGGCCAATTGGAGCAACGCCACCGATAGCAAAACCGGTTGCGCTCTTGACGAGCTCGGCATCGGCTCGCTCGAGGGGCGCCAACCCCTGCTCCCGAGCGACTAATTCGGTATCTACCCGGTGGCGACCAGAGGTGAGGATCAAGACTGGCGCACCCGCACTCACGAAGATGAGGGAGGAACAGATCTGTCCTACTTCGACATCGAGCGCAGTGGCAGCTTCGCGGGCGCTGCGAGCAGAATCGGCGAGGATCCTCACTTCGCCTGTGAGATGCAATTCAGAGAGGCGCTGGCGCACTCGAGCGACACTTGGATGGTTGGCAACAGAGTCGTTCATGGAGAGAAGATTACTTGAGTAGGCCATCTTTCTGGGCTTGGCGATATAGGTCGGTTTTTGTCGGAAGACTAATGCCAGCCTTGGTGTACTTCTTGCGGGCTCGCTGGATGTATTCCGAGGCCGTGCTCCGTGAGATGCTCATAGCATCTGCAACTGCGTCAAGTTTTAACCCCGACGCATAGAGCGCCAGAGCCTCTCGCTCTTTCTGAGAGAGATTAACCGCGACATCATCATCAGCGAGAAGTGCTACAGCAATGTCGGGGCTCATGTACTGCTGGCCTTTGATTGTGGCAAGAATTGCATCGCGAAGCGCTTCACTTTCAGCATTCTTACTTACAAATGCCGCAGCACCATTCTTGAGCATCAGTCGAACTACTTGTGGTTTAGCAAGAGCGCTTACCACGATAACGGCGATATTACGCTCGCACAATTGCGCAAGATTATCGAGGGGGTGAGAGCCATCGCCGAGATCTAAATCGAGAATTGCAAAAAGATTCCTCGGGTTATCAATTGCCAATGGATTGGTATTCCCAGATAAGTATTTGAAGAAATCAATAATTGAACTTCCCTTGTACGAAATGTTTGCGTCAGGCAAATGTAGGACAACGTTATGGGCCAAGGCCTCACGCATCATGGGGTGGTCTTCGAATATGGCGACTTCCACTCTTGGCTCGGTCATATAGTCCACCCGTTTCAGAATTTACAATTATTTGCCCACAAAACTGTATCAGTAATCAATTGGCGCGCATAAACTATTGACATAATTTTTTTGAGAGGGGGAGTGAGTATTCATCGAACCTCGGAAGTCGACGCGTTGATTAGATTGCGTAGATCGTTACTCATTGTTGTTATCAGTTACGGATATTTTCTGCTCGCTTTTGCGTTATGGCGTCGAGGTGCAGAGCTACCGCCGATCACTCAAGCTGTAGTAATTCTTGGCGCGATTATTGCTGTCGCGGGAGTGGTTTTAGCACGTAGAGAAATTGGGCTGTGGTTGATGACTGCGTCACTTGCAATCGTAACAATTTACTTGGTGGTGGACCCATTCGTCACAATCGCCTGGTTTCAGTTGAGCGTATTAATAGCGATAATTTCCCTGGCGGTCGTCTTTCTCTTTGTCGAACGTACCTGGACGCTAACCATATCGATACTTGCTTTCCTTGCCCTCTTCAATTTCTTGGCATATTTCTATGCTCCTGTGAGCTTACTTCGCTCTGGAAGCTTTCTTGGTCGAGGAGCAGTGAGTACTTTGATGATTGCTTCCACGAGCGTTTACGCATTGTACGGTTGGAATCGAATGCTCATTCGTGCAAGATCGAATGATATCAAGATGACAAACTTGCAAGCGGAAATAAAAATGTTAGAAAAATCCCAAGAGAGTCAGAAATTGTGGCGGAATCTCGTGATTCGAGTTCATGAAACAACGCTCAATACGATTCGCTCGCTATTAACTTTAAAGGATACCCCCATCCAAGACTTGCGGAGTGCGATTGAAAATTCGTTTCAGCAGGATCGTTTAATAATGAGAAAAGCGCAAGAACGTCGCTCGGGGTCGGTCATCGCTGCCATTCGCGCAGGTATTGATAGCGCGGCATTACAAGAACGCGTGCGAATTATCTCGCAAGGTGTCAATCTGCATCTTGAAGCTCAGGTTGCAGAAACTATCGAGCGCGTGGTCCAAGAGGCTCTACGCAATGCAGTGGAACATGCGGCAGCGAAAAGTATTGAGATTCACTGGCGAACGAGCATCGACAGAAATCAGAGCGCGGGAGAGCGCGAACGTGGTCGGGTGCAGATCACAATTACTGACGATGGTTTGCTACCAGTCGCTGCCAAATCTGATGGCATTGGAACTAGCCTTGTTATGGCCAAATCGATTCGGGAATTAGGGGGGACATTTACCATTTCCACTCGTGACGAACTCACGGGGGCAGGGGCAGTAGTCAAACTCGATGTCCCCACATTTGTCACAGAGATAGATGTCGGAACCGTTGACTTTCCCTCGTATAGCGCAATTAATCTAGGCCGTTACATGGCGCTGCTTACATTATTTGGGCCTGCCATGACCGGCGTCTTCTTTTTTCCAATTTTGGGGATTTGGTGGTCGGGACAATGGATATCGCAGGCAATCGGCTTTATTGCTCTTCTCTATTTGCTCATAACCACATTCATTCGAATGAAACGTTTGGGCTGGATTGAAAGTACGATAACTGCAATAGGTTTATTGGCAATTATCCATTTTCTCCAATTAGATCCACTAACTTGCACTCAAAGTCAGCCCTTTCAATGGGTGATTAACTCAGCAGTCTATGGGTTATTTATCATCTTATTGTGGGGTAAGTGGCAAATCGCCGTCGTTGCTTATCCAATCTTTCTTTATCTAGTTGCGCCATTCCATGATTTAATACCGCAAGAGTGTAATTTCATATTCAATTTTCCCATTCTCAACACGCTTTTTTCATTTCTATTTGTAGCAATCGTTTTCACCTTGGTATTCAAGACCTTTGAACGCGTAGAGACATTCCGAGATTCTCGAAATGAGAAAAATCTGCAGCTCGTTTCAGAAATCGAGCGCAATGATGCGGCATTTGAAAAAATCCTCGAACTTGACGCCTCAGCTCAAAAGATTATTCGGGAATTGATAGAGCGCTCTGGGATGTTATCGATAGAATATCAAAATTCGCTGCGTCGAATTGACGCGCAATTGCGTGCAGAGATTCAAATTGATCCAGTTTCGAGCTCTGGCTTGACCATTCTTGCCCGTGATTTCGTTAATCGAGTGACAGCTCAGAATCGGTGGATGGAAGTAAGATCAATTCATGGAGACGAGGATGCGAGAGAAATTCCACCTGTAATTCGAGAGCGATTTTTTGCTGTGACTGGTGACGTGCCAAATGGTTCATCGATACAAGTAATAGTTAATGATGGATATGCAGAGCTCTCACTCCGATGCAGGTCTGCTATTCCTGATTCAGTCAGAGACTTACAAAAAACTGTCCAAGTTATTAACGACCCTGAAATTACGATGTTTGTCCACCCTCAAAACCAGCAAGAGTACATTCTGGTTCTCAGGCGAGAAAAACTGTCTCGATAAAGGTAAAGAGACCAACTGCAAGGAGTAAGCCAGCAAATCCCCGCTCTAAACTCTTTGACTTTAGGCGAGTTCCTTTTTCAGCTGCAAACCACGCAACGACTACTGCGCTGATAAGAACGACAATCGGAGTGCTCCAATCGACCTTTGACCAGGTATCGAATCGAATTAAGAGCGCAGTGGCGCTGTTGAGCAACATCACGATTAATCCAGTGCCCGCAGCGATATGCGCCGAAACACCAAAAGCTAATATGAGAGTAGGCACGACTAAAAAGGCGCCGCCCACTCCAAAGAATCCAGCGATGAATCCAATAAGCGTGCCCATGATGGGTAAGACGATGGGATGTCGTTCTTTCGAAACGATCTCACCTTGAAAGGATCGAATCCACATACTGATTGATGCGCCCAGAATGATGATCGAGATTCCGGTTAGCAGAATGAAATCAGAGGCGCTTTTCGATGCAACCGCGCCGACCGCATTTCCGACAATTCCAATCGACCAGAGCGTGAGAGCTTTTCGGTAATCGACCTGCTTCGCCTTGGCTCGAATTCGCGCGCTCACCAGAGCTGCGGCGATAACTATGACAAGCGAAGCAGTTGTCGCTTGCAGCGCAGGGAAATCAAAAATATAGACGAGGGCGGGCACCGCCAAAATCGCGCCACCGGTGCCAACCAAACCAAGCGCAGCGCCCATAATCGAACCGAGAAGAATCGCGCAGACGATATCGAGCATGTATAACAGAGTAATGCAAAAACCCGGCTGGAAGTTCCAACCGGGTTTTTGTCGAGGACCCGTTAGTTCTTGAAGAGTGAGAGATCTCCGAGATTGGCACCGAGGTCGCCACCATTTGCGATGACCGCAAGGATGATGAGCGCTGCCCCTGCCATTGAAAGGTTCTTGAAGAATGCAACAGTCTCATTCATCTTCTGAGTTGCATCGTCCATAGTCCAGAAGTTGTGCATCATGAAGGCCGAGAAGATAAGGAAGATTGCAAGAAGGAGAGCGCCCAGGTCCATCCAGAGACCGAGAACGATTGAGAGGCCACCAAGAAGAATCATCACTCCGCTCACTGGCACCGCTAATTTCGCCGCTGGCACTTTCTTGAATTGAGCATACCCAGTCATTGCATCACGCTGTGCGAAATGTGCGAATCCAGAGTTGATGAAGATGAGGGCGAAGAGAATTCGACCCACGATGAGAACGATGTCCATTGTGCTCCTTTGGTTATTGTCTTAGCTATTTTTAACCTGAACCTTTAGGATAAAGGAAGAAAGTTGAAAGTTCAACTATCTGGGGTTTGGCGTGTTTGGGCTATTTTTGCGAATGACTGGCGATTATCTGGCAACCCAGCCTCCATCAACAGTGATAACTGAGCCCGAGATGTAGTCGGCGCCGCTACCAGAGAGGAAGAGTGCGGTTCCAGCAATATCTTCCGAAACGCCCCATCGACCTATTGGAATCCGCGATGTCACTTCAGGCATCCGGACTGGATCAGATCGCAACGCCGTGTTGTGATCGGTGGCGATATAACCGGGCGCAATAGCGTTGACATTGACGCCAAGTGCAGACCATTCATTCGATAGCGCTTTGGTCAATCCGATAATCGCATGTTTACTCGCCGCATAAGGCGGGATCCGTAGCCCACCTTGGAAGGACATGATTGATGCAATGAAAATGATGCGCCCTGATCCTCGTTCAATCATGTGGCGGCCAAAACCTTGGGCGAGGATGAATTGCGAGTTGAGGTTGATCTCGATTACTCGATCCCATTCATCAAGAGGTATCTCCGCCGCGGGGTAGCGCGCAGTGATACCCGCATTATTTATCAGGATGTCTACTCGAGGAACGATTTCAAGAACTCTCTCTGCAAATCGAGCGCTCTGCGCCCGATCGCCTAAATCTGCAGCTATTGGGGTGAAGGTACGACCAAGCTTGGTGACTTCACGCGCAATCTCTTCGTTCGCGCTCATCTGGCGACTAGTTCCGATGATGTCAGCCCCGGCGCGCGCTAGACCTAGGGCAATTGCTGCACCTATTCCACGATTAGCACCGGTGACGACTGCGGTCTTGCCGGTGAGATCGCCGATATTGTTCGGGTTAACCACAATGTAAGTATCTCAACTAACTCGATATCCGGTGGGACATTTGGGTTTAGTGCCGGTGATTATTTTCTTGATTTTTCCTTTGACGCAAACAATTGAATTCTTACTGGGCTTCATTTTTGCCACCGGCGCTGGCGCGGGTTTTGTCGGAGCTGCCGCAACTTTATCCTGAGTCAGTTTTACTTTTAATTTCGGTGAAGAAAAGGTGAAACCGTATTTACCTAGAGTGATCCATTCACCGCTGGAATCATTCCGTTCGGCAACTTGCTCGGTGGCGACAATCTCTTCGCCGCTCGCTGAAATCACGGAGATTGTTGCCTTAATCGGCGCATCAGTGAAGTTGTACAGGCATCGAGCGACATCTTTTCGCATGATTAAGTCATAGGTTCCCCGAAAGAGCGTCTTGCCATCGCGTTCAAAGTGCGGTCCGGCAACCTGATAGATCAGCGCCTGCTCTTGTTTATCGAAGAGTGGCGGGCCAGGAGTGGTGATCATGGCATTACTCGTGACCATTCCCGTCACTCGCTTCTCTTTGTAACTATTGGAGTCATAGCAATTACTGGAGTTATTCATCTCCGAGGGGCCGAGGTTGCGGATGCTCCATACTCCAGGCGATGCGGTTGCCTTGTCGCCGGTGATGGGCATCCAATAGTTCAACCATTTAATGGGAGTATCGACCCCGCCCGTATTCAGCGCATTGGGGATTCGAACGAGAGTTGGTGGGCTAGTCGAATTATCTTGTAGTGGAGAGGAGGGTGCGCTCTCCCAATTCTCTGCCTTCCATTTCTCGAAAGTTGCTGGCATTTGTGCCAGCGGAACGAATTCCCAAATCTGCGGTACGCGCACCGGAGCTGCAGTTAGATCCCAACGTTCACCCCCAGGAATCGAGCTGATCGAGACATCAGGTTTTGCTACGCGCCCGTAGAGCCAACCATTTGTCGATGAACGAAGGCGAAGAACAACTTGGAAACGAATTCCGTCTGGAAAAGCCCGCTTATTCATACAGAAGGTATCTTCTTCAATCGCACATGTGGAGAATGGATTTTTCTGTAGCGCAACTTTCTGCTCTGGCTCATAGAAATACCATCGACCTTTTTGATATTCACCAGGTCGCGTGGCAGGAACATAATCGACAGCATCAACAGTTATTTGGATGTTGTAGGGCGTGAAGCTGCCATACTCCTGCCCGGGTTTATGCGCGCCCTCAGGGGTAGCACCATTGAGATTTACCGAGAGCAGGTAGCGAGATCCACCGCGATGTTCCGCTCCCGGAATGGTGAAGACCAATGGTTGCACTGGACCAACAAGGCTCTTTGCCGCATTTGCTTGATAGGGCGTAAGCGATGGCGTTGGTTGGATGGCATCGAGCGTGGCAGCGAGCTCTTTGCCATCTTGCGTGCGCGCTACGAACTTCTCAACGCAATCAAATGCGGAAGCGTTAGCGCACACTGGCAAAAAGGTGCTGTAGTAGAGCGAGGTCGCATCGTCGCAGAGCGGATCTTTCATATCAGTGCAGGTGCGAGAGCGAAATTGGTTCCGCTCATTATTGGGATAGCGCGCAAAGAGCGCTGACTCCATAAAGCCACCTTGCGGAGATTTGAACATCACCCCGGTGTTGAGCGCTGAAGTCTCAGTCGGGGTCTTGATCAACTCATCTTCGATATCAGCGCCAGCTGACCACCCAGCGCTCGGGGCGATTGCAGCCACGGCGAGGAGGGCCACTAGAGCTGCCCTAATCAGCCGAGGGAGCCGCTTGGGGGTCAGAGCGCAGGTCATAGAAGTGAGCATAAATCAGGGGGTTGCCCGCTGTCTGTGGTGGCGGCTAGGGTGTTTATTCGAACATTTGTTCGAATACATGGGAATACATGGGAATCCACGGGAATCCACGGGAATCCATGGGATCCAGAGATGGGGGTGGAGCGATGGCTCGTGCGCGCTTTACCCACCTTCACTGCGCCAGTGGGTACTCCTTCAAATATGGAACGGCGCTTCCCGAAGCGCTCGTAGCTCGCGCCGCTGAACTTGAGATGCCCTCCCTTGCACTCACCGATCGGGCGGAGCTTGGTGGCCTTGCTGGTGCGATTCGTTTTACCCAAGCTTGTCAGCGAGCAAATATCACACCGATTCTCGGAAGTGATTTTCTGATCGCACCGCCAGTGATTATTAGCTCCCCTAAAAGATCTAGGTCAGCGCCAGCAACGCCAGTAAAGGGCGGTGGGCAGGTCGAGAAGAGGTATCCCCGCGCCACTGTCCTCGCCACTCCCGCTGGGTGGCGAAACTTCGTGCGTCTGATTTCAGCGACGGAAGAGGGTCTGCTCACTCGTGAAAACCTCTCACGTTATGGCAAAGGGTTAATTCTCTTACTCGGCGCTGATTCTGATGTTGGTCGCCATATCGAAACCAATCGCGCCGATTTAGCAGAGCGCGCCCTCGATGAATGGAGCGAATACTTCCCTCGCGATCTGATCACCATCGAAGCAACTTCACATCGCGTTCCAGGGGTAGGTAAGTGGTCAACGCATCATGCCAGCAAGATGCTCCTCTTCGGACGGATGATGAAAGCTCCAGTCATCCTCAGCAATAACGTTCGCATGCTCCACGCTAGCGATGCGCCAGTAGCCGATGTCCTCGATGCGATTCGCAAACTCGTTCCACTTTCACCGCGCCATACTGAGAATAAGACTGATCAGGCATATCTAAAAAGTAGCGAAGAGATGTTCCACATCGCCAGAGAAATCGCAGCAAGCGCTGGTGAGAAGAGCGAATATGAACTCCTTGCTACGACCTTCGAATGGGCGCAGCGCTGCGAACTCTCACCCACGCGCGATATCGGATTAGGGGGAGTCCATCTTCCTGAGCCGCGCGTTGTCGGTCTCTCTTCGTATAACGAGATGGCAGCGCATCTCAAAGCGCGATGCGAGGTGCGATTGACTTCACGATACTCCGGCGAGAAATTGCGGGTTGCTACTGAGCGATTACATGAAGAGCTGCAGACCGTTAATTCATTGGGTTACGAGGCATACTTCCTCGCTGTTGCCGATATCGTCGATAGCGCTCGCCGTTCTGGGATTCGCGTTGCCGCTCGAGGTAGCGGCGCCGGTTCGTTAATCTGTCATCTCCTTGGCATCTCAGGAGTCGATCCGCTCGAACATGGATTGTTGATGGAGCGCTTCTGTTCCACTCTTCGCACCGATCTCCCTGATATCGATATCGATGTTGAATCGGCCAGACGGTTAGAGATCTACGATCAAGTCTTCGCTCGATATAACCCAGCTGGCTCTTGGCCACATGGCCCAGCACAGACGACGACAGTTGCGATGGTCGAGACCTATCGGGCGCGCCATGCAATTCGTGATGTCGGTGCAGCGCTCGCGCTGCCACATGAAGAGATCGATACCTTGGCGAAATCACTCCCGCATATCCGCGCCAAGAACATCACCAATGCGCTCCGCGATCTTCCTGAACTCCGCCACCTCACCATCAACGCGCCCATGGGAAGGGCAATCACTCTTGCCCAAGCGCTCGATAAGTTGCCACGCCATCTTTCGATGCATCCCTGCGCAGTGATCCTTGCCGATAGCGCGCTCCTTGATCGGATGCCCAGTCAGATGGGCGCCTCTGGTTACCCGATCTCGCAATGGGATAAGGATGATGTCGAGAGCGTTGGTCTACTGAAGTTAGACATCCTCGGCGTGCGGATGCAATCAGCGATGGCTCATGCTTTAAGTGAGATTCGTCGAGTCGATAAGAAAGAGATTCCACTCGATGCAATCGCGCTCGATGATGTGAAGACCTTCACCCTCATTCGTTCGACTAAGACCCTTGGCGTCTTTCAGATCGAAAGTCCGGGGCAGCGCGAGCTCATCGGCAAGTTCGCACCTGAAGTCTTCAACGATCTCATCATCGATATCTCACTCTTTCGCCCCGGGCCGGTCAAGAGCGACATGATCACACCATTTCTTAAAGCGCGACAAGGGTGGAGTGCGCCACGACTTATCCATCCATCGCTTTATGAGATTCTCGCCGAAACCGAAGGGGTTGTCGTCTTTCATGAACAGGTCATTCGGATCATCGCCACCATTGCCGGAATCTCACTCGCGCAAGCTGAGTCATATCGCCGGATTCTCAATGATCCAGAGCAGAGCGTCGATTTCTATCCATGGTTCATTGCTCGAGCGCGCGAACGTGGATACCCCATCGAAGTCGTCGAAGAGGTCAACGATGTTCTTCGCGCTTTCGCTTCATTTGGTTTCTGCAAAGCGCATGCTGCAGCATTTGCACTGCCGACTTATCAATCAGCATGGCTTAAGACTCATTACCCAGCACACTTCATTGCAGGTCTGCTTACCCACGATCCCGGGATGTATCCGAAGCGACTCCTTCTCGATGAGGCGCGACAGATGGGCGTTACGCTCCTACCGTTAGATATCAATAAATCTGGGAGCGACTATCTCGTCGAAAAACTAGAGCAAGCCAACGATGGCTACGGAATCCGAGTAGCGCTCTCTGATATCTCAGGAATCAATCCGAGCGAGATAGCTGAGATTGCCTCTGGTCGACCATTTATCGACTGCGCTGATTTTGTCTATCGAGCTCGAGTCTCTAAGCCAACGGTCGAAAACCTTATTCTCCTAGGCGCCTTCGACGCGCTCCACCCTCAGATCAATAGGCGTGAACTCTTACTTCATTACACAGAGCTCGATCGATGGAGCGCCTCTTCATCTGACCAGATGGCACTTACCTTTGGCGGGAGCCATGATTCACATATCGCAAGTGGATTACCAGCGCTTACTGAGAGCGAGAAGGTCCGTAATGAAGTTGCGCTCCTTGGTCTTGATGTCAGTCATCACCTCATCGCCTTCTATCATCATTTCTTGAGCGCACTAGGAGTAGTGCGTGCAGCTGATTTACTCACACATCGCTCTCGAACGCCGCTACTCATCGCTGGCGTCAAAGTCGCGCTCCAAAGTCCACCAGTTCGCTCTGGTCGTCGAGTCATATTCATCACCCTCGATGATGGAACTGGATGTAGCGATGCTACTTTCTTCGAAGATACCCAGCTCCATTCTGGTCGCACCCTCTATCACTCGAAATTGCTCATAGTCCATGGCACGACCCGTCGCACTGGCGCCCGCGGCGTCTCGATTCTTGCCCGGTGCGCATGGGATCTAGGGGAGCTTTACTCACTCTGGCGTGAAAGTGGCGATATCTCTCACGTACGGGCGCAGATGGATACTCTTATAAATAGTAGTAATGGAGAAAAGAGCGCCAGTGCCTGAGATAAAAGCGAGCACCATCCTCCACGTCGATATGGATGCCTTCTTTGCTTCAGTAGAAGAGGCCGACGACCCAACGCTCAAAGGTAAAGCGGTAGTCGTTGGCGCTGGGCCGCGGGCAGTAGTCACATCAGCAAATTATCTTGCTCGCACCTTTGGTATTCGCGCCGCAATGCCCGTTGCTCAAGCGCGCAGACTCGCACCGCAAGCGATCTTCTTACCCAATCGCCATCATCGCTACGGTGAGGTCTCCACTCAAGTGATGTCGATCTTCAACGACTTCTCACCTTTGGTTGAGCCGCTCTCGCTCGATGAAGCATTCCTTGATGTATCCGGTGCAACGAGATTAATTGGCAGCGCTCGTGAAATTGGACATCAAATACGGTCCCGAGTCGAAACCGAATTACAGATCACCTGTTCAGTAGGCATCTCCACAACTAAGTTGATTGCCAAACTCGCCTCAGGGCGATGTAAGCCCAACGGCTTATTAGAGATTGCTCATGATCGTGTATTGGAATTCCTCCATCCACTTCCAGTCCGTGAGCTATGGGGAGTTGGCCCAAAAACAGCCGAGGCGCTCACTCGACTTGGTTTGCAGACAATCGGTGATATTGCGCAGACGCCACGGGCCACATTGGTCCGCGCACTTGGCTCCAGCCAAGGAGAGAGTTTGTATGAGTTGGCATGGGGGCGAGATTTTCGGGAGGTAGCGGCGAGCGTCAGCGATAAAAGCATTGGCGCAGAAGAGACCTTCGCACGCGATATTGATGACAATGAAGAGTTACTTGCAGAGTTGCTTCGCGTAACCGAGCGCGCTAGCCGACGATTGCGCGATCAAGAGTTGGCCACTCGAACTATTTCGATAAAGATTCGATTTAGCGATTTCACTACGATCACTCGGTCAAAGAGCATTGATTTGCCAACTGATAGCACACAGGAAATTTACGACCAGGTGCGACGCCTCTTTACCGCCTTGGGTTTAGTCCGAGCGCGAGTACGCCTGGTGGGAGTTCGTTTAGAGAATCTCGAGAGCGAAGCTGGGCTGGTGGAGCAGCTCACCCTCGGTGGTCGGGAGCAGGGGTGGCGCCAGGTCGATAAAGCCTTGGATCGAGCCCGCCGCCGCTTTGGTGGCGGGGCGCTGAAGCCAGCGCGCCTGATTGAAAGCGAGAGCGAATCGGGCGAACGGGCGGGTGAGCCGTAACCGCCGCTCTGGGCTAAGATTTTTGGTATCCGGGTAACCGAAGTTCTTAAGGAGGGCGAGGAGCAGATGCCGTTATCAGAGCATGAAGAGCGCTTACTTGCTCAAATGGAAGCGGCCCTCTCACAAGAGGATCCCAAATTGGTTTCAGCGCTCTCGCAGAAGAAGAGCAAGCGCTCACCGTTGCTTAGCCTCGGCTTGATTGCCCTTGGCTTCATCACATTATTTGTAGGTTTGGTTTCGCAGGTGGTTATCGCAGGCGTCGCTGGATTTATTGTCGCGCTCGCAGGCCTCTATCGTCTGATTACTACCTCTCGATCTGGCTTAGCAGGAGCAAAGGCTCCGCGCGGTAAGCGTAAATCTCGTTTCAATAGCATCCTTGAAGAGCGCTGGGAGCGCCGTCAGTTTGGCGACGACCAACAGCAATAACAGTTCCTCTCCTAGCCATTCTCTGGGCTCCTATCTTTATCAACGCCAACTCGATGGCAATAAGTACACCTCTGGTCGATTGCTCGTCGATGCTGGTTCATCACAATTTCCCGGTGCTGCAGTACTTGCAGTAGGTGGTGCAAGGCGCGGTGGCGCGGGTTACATCAACTACCTCGGACGCGAACCGGCACCAACTGATTTGGTGCTGCGGGCATATCCTGATGTCGTTCCGCTATCTGACGACACTGAGATTGGTGCAGATCTTTTCGATGCCATTCTTATTGGTCCAGGTTCGCCAAGAATCACTGCGCTTCCTAGTAAATCTCGATTGGTGATAGATGGTGGCGCGCTCGCACTAGCGATGCAACCACATCCTGCTGAACAGATTCGAATACTCACACCACATGAAGGTGAGATCAGAAAACTCGGATTCGATCCAGCCGATAGAAAATCGTGTGCTCTACAAGCTGCTGCCCAATTGCGCGCCGTTCTATTACTTAAAGGGCGAAACTCAATCGTGGCGACTCCTCAAGAGATCATATTTATCGATGAGATTTCAGGGCCAGAGCTTTCGACCGCCGGTACTGGTGATGTCCTCGCTGGTTTGATTGCATCGATGATTGCATCCCATCGCCCAAATACACTCACGCATGCCGCGGAAATCACTGCTCATGCAGTGGAGATTTTCTCCGCTGCCGCACACGTGGCCGTTGGCTCTCGAGCGCCGTTAGTGGCGACTGATCTCCTCGATGCGATTCCTATGCTTTTGGCCCGGGGAGAAACTTCCCTCTAAAGAAGGTCAACGGTTGGGTGATGCCATCGGTGTAGGAGAGCACCTCGCCAACGAGGATGACGTGATCACCGGCTTCATATTGGGCAAAAGTTTTGGCAGTAAAGAATGTCTTCGCACAGGCTAACGAGGGCGCCGGATGCTCGAGATTTGGTTCAACCACTTCTATCCCGGCGAACCGGTCGACGCCGTGGGCCGTGAATCGGTGGACGAGCTCTTCTTGCTCGGCATCCACGAAGTGAACGGTCCAATGAGTTGCCCGCTGCCACAGGGCAAATGACGAAATCTTCTTATCCACGCACCACGAGACCAGCAATGGTTCAAGCGATACCGAGGTCAGCGAATTACAGACGATGCCCACTCGTTGGCCATCGACCTCAGCGGTGACGATGGCAATCCCGGTGATCCATCCGCTCATCAGTGAGCGAAAGGAGCGGGGGTTGATCTCATGAGTAGCCATTTCGCTAACGGTACGGCCTTCGCCCTCCTTTCACCCATTTTCACCCCGCCCCGCCGGCGGGGAGGTAGGGGGAGTTTGATGGGGGAGGGTGGTTGACTGTGGGGCTGAGTGGAGTAAAGTGGGGGATAACAACCTTGGGGAAGGGGGTCGAGTACCGCATGTTTCTTGGTACCTACGAGCCCCGCCTCGATGAAAAAGGGCGCCTTATCCTCCCGGCTCGCTTCCGCGATGAGCTCGCTTCCGGTCTTGTGATCACTAAAGGGCAAGAGCGCTGCCTTTATGTCTGGCCAGCGCAGGAGTTTGCAACGCTCACTGAGTCGATGCGCCAAGCGCCAGTCACAGCAAAATCTGCGCGCGACTACATGCGCGTGATGTTCGCCGGAGCACACGATGAGATTCCCGATAAACAAGGTCGAGTAACTATTCCAAGTTCGTTGCGCAGTTATGCCGGTTTAGAAAAAGAGTGCGTTGTCATTGGTGCGAATACTCGCGTTGAGATTTGGGATCACCAAGCGTGGGAAAGCTATCTCGCAGATCGCGAGAAGAGTTTTGCTGACGTTTCAGAGGAGGTTTTTCCTGGCCTCTTTTAATCCCTGATTTTCGGTCACTGCCGCACCGAGTATCGACGCCCCTTCCCCGGCGCCGATCGATCCGTCCGGCGGCGGTGTCCAAAGGTCAGGGCGAGCGAGAAGAGCGTGAGTAAGGCAAGCAGAGGTAATAACGAAAGTAAGTGAGGGGAAGGTGAAGATGCAGTTGAGTACCGAACATATTCCAGTAGCTCTGGAACGCACTATTGACTTGCTCGCTCCTGCACTTGCTGGCACCAATCCTTGTGTCATCGATGCAACGTTAGGTTTAGGTGGCCACGCTGAAAGGCTTCTTGAGAGATTCACTGCGCTGCGCCTGATTGGAATCGATCGAGATAAGAGCGCGTTAGAAAAAGCTGCAGCGCGGTTATCAAGATTTGAAAATCGAGTCACTCTTGTGCATGCAGTTTATGACCAAATCACAGAGGTTGCGCGCGAAAGCGGCTACTCGGCAGTTCAGGGAATACTTTTTGACCTTGGCGTCTCGTCGATGCAACTTGACCAATCAGAACGTGGATTTGCCTATTCACATGATGCCCCGCTTGACATGCGCATGGATCAATCGCGTGGAGTAAGTGCGCACGAGGTAGTAAACACATTCTCCCATGAAGAGCTAACTCGAATCCTACGCGTGTATGGTGAAGAGAAATTCGCCAGTCGGATTGCAGCTCGCATTATTGATGCTCGAAAGCTTGCACCGCTAAATTCGACGGTCACCTTGGCAGAGCTGGTTAAAGAGAGTATCCCTGCTGCAACCAGGAGAGTTGGCGGAAATCCAGCGAAGAGAACTTTCCAAGCGCTTCGAATTTATGTGAATAATGAATTAGAGGTTCTCGAACATGCAATACCTGCGGCATTGGAATTACTAGCGATTAATGGGCGGATGGTGGTTCTCTCTTACCAATCTCTTGAGGATCGAATCGTCAAGCAAGCTTTCACCGAGGTAACCAGTAGTGAGGTGCCTCATGGCTTGCCTGTAGAGCCAGCTCCAGCGCCATTCCACTTACTTACTCGATCGAGTGAAAGTGCCAGCGATGAAGAGATTGCAGTGAATCCACGCGCCCAATCTGTGCGCATCCGCGCAATCGAGAGAAGGGCCGCATAATGGCTTTAGCAGCCCGCAAACTCAATTTCACTAAATCGCTTCCCACGGCCCGTACGCCAGAGCCATTACTCCGCATCGTTCAGGAACTCCGAGTCACTGAGGGCAAATCTGTGACTACAACGGCATTTGTCTCACTCGTATTTGGCGCTTTGATCACGAGCATCTTTATGGTGATGGCTCTTAACATGGCGCTTAATCAAGATTCCATCAAGCTTCATCGCTTGAAAGTGCAAGCACAAGCGATTGCCGACCAAGAGGAGGCAATCACTGCTCAAGTTGCTCGCTTCTCAGCGCCACATCTACTTGCCAAGCGGGCTCGAGTGCTCGGAATGGTGCCCAGCGGAACGCCAGAATTTCTAGATCTTCGTCCAAAGAGCGTAACTCCTGCCGAGGTCAAGCGATGAGCCCATTGCGAATGGCCCAAGGTCGACTTCGGATTGCCCTACTTATGGTGGCAATCCTGTTCTTTGCATTCTTCTTGCGTTTGATTGATGTGCAAGCGGTTAACGCGAAATCTTATGCAGAGCGGGCAACTCGGGAACTCACCAAAACCGCAACGTTGCCAGCTCCACGCGGTGAGATAACAGATCGGAACGGCCATGTACTCGCTCGAAGCGTCGAATCTCTCGATTTAGTAGTTGATCAAACATTGATCAATCGACCAGGGCGCGCTGCTGAGCTGGTCGCTCCAATAATCGGCGAGAGCATTTCGTATGTTCAATCCCGCCTCACTGGAAATCGAAAGTTCGTCTATGTTGCTCGCGATATCACTCCAGCGCAGTGGGTAAAAATCAAAGAGGTGATTGCGAGCGAGAATGCCGCCGGAAAACTCTCAGAGCGCATCGGTGGATTCTTTAGTGAACGCGGATTTCGACGCGATTACCCCGAGAAGTATCTCGCAGCATCGCTTCTTGGTTTCGTGAACTCGGCTGGAGTTGGTGGCGGCGGGATGGAAGGTTCTCTCAATAGCACTCTTGCAGGTAAAGATGGCATCTTCACTTATGAGAATGGCGGCGGGCCATCAATTCCCTCTTCGCGACAGACTCTCGTTCCACCGCAACCAGGAAAATCAGTGCGATTGACCATCGATCGCGACCTTCAGTGGGCCGCTGAAGATGCAATCAATGAATTGGCGAAACAAACCAAGGCGTCTTCGGTCAGCGCAGTCATTATCGATACCCAAACGGGCGAGATTCTTGCGCTCGCAACTGCACCTGGGTTTGATCCGAATAATTTCTCCCACACCAAAGCTTCGCTGTTGAAAGTCCCCTCGGTGCAAGAGATTTACGAGCCAGGCTCGACTGGGAAAGTGATGACGATGGCGGCGGCGCTCGAAGAGAAAGTTGTGACTCCGACTTCGGTATTCAAGACACCTGATCGTATGAAGCGAGCTGGAAAGCTCTTCAAAGATCACGATAATCATCCGGTCTGGCAGCTCACCTCAACTGGAATTCTTGCTAAATCCAGCAATGTGGGCACCATTAAAATCGCAGAGCGGATGAGTGATAACACCCTTTACTCATACTTGCAGCGATTCGGTATCGGAGATCGGATTCGCCTTGGACTCCCAGCAGAGACTGCCGGCATTCTTAATCCAGTAGAGAAGTGGTCGAGCTCGACTTTCCCGACAGTCGCCTTTGGTCAGAGCTATTCGGTAAACACCATCCAAGCAACTAGCGTCTTTGCAACAATCGCAAATTCGGGTGTGCGAGTAACGCCAACGTTGATTGCGGGAACAAGCGATGCTTCGGGGCACTACACGCCGTCAATGCGCCCAGAAACCCGGCGAGTCATCTCCGCGGATGTGGCTAAGCAATTGAGCGTGATGATGGAGAGCGTGACTCAAGAGGGTGGCACTGCTACTCGTGCAGCGATTCCTGGATACCGGGTAGCCGGCAAGACTGGAACGGCGCAACGATATGACGGTAGCTGCGGCTGCTATCGCGGCTACACATCATCATTCATTGGATTTGCACCAGCTGATCAGCCGCACTTTGCGATGAGCGTTACCGTTCAAAATCCAGTCGGAATTCACTGGGGTGGATATTTAGGCGGTCCTGTCTTCAAATCGGTTATCTCCTACGCGTTGAAAAAGTACCGAGTCCCGCCTAGTGGGGTGGAATTCAAACCATTCCCACTCGATAAGGCTGGCTTAAAGGCAGCCGCTCTAACTGAAACTTCTCCATCAGCGAATCAGCCAGATAACAGGTAGCTATGCGAAATCTACTGCAATATGAATATTCGCGAACGCTCAATCAAATTGCGGACTTTCTAGAAGCCAGCCACGTGCAGGCTAATCCGAACATTCACGGGATTACTCTCAATTCTCGAGAGGTACGAAGCGGAGATTTATTCGTCGCGTTACAAGGTGCAAATACCCACGGAATCACGTTTCTGCACGATGCAATCAGCGCTGGTGCAGCCGCAGTTCTCACAGATCATTCTGGATTTGAAATCGCTTCAATGCATAGTTCGCTACCCGCGTTAGTCACAAAGAATCTTCGCAGCGCGCTTGGTCCCCTCTCTTCTTGGTTCTATGGTGCTCCATCCCATGATTTACGCCTCTATGGAATAACCGGAACAAACGGCAAGACAACTGTTGCATATCTCCTCGAGCACATCTGGCACGCAAACCGACGCGAAAGTGGCTTGATGGGCACGGTAGAGGTGAAAGTTGGCAGTGAAAGATTTCCAAGTTTGCGAACCACAATGGAGGCGCCAGATCTCCAAGCGTTATTGGCCACTCTTAGTGAACGACATATCGCCAATGTTGTCATGGAGGTATCCAGCCACTCGCTTGCTCTCCACCGGGTAGATGGCAGCAGATTTTCAGCAGTTGGATTTACGAATCTCTCGCAAGATCACCTCGATTTCCATGGTGACATGGAGAGCTACTTCCGAGCAAAAAAGAGGTTATTCACCCTCTCCTTTGCAGAGAGTGCGGTTATCAATGTTGATAGCGAGTGGGGTGCGCGCCTGTATCAGGAAGCCGCAATTCCAGCTCTTGATATCTCCATGACCAATCGAAAAGCAGCTTGGCATTTAATCGAAACCTTTCCGGGATCGGTGCGCGGAATGCACTTCTCCGTACGTGGACCAAATGGACTCTTGATTGATGTACAAACTCCACTTGTGGGGGAGTACAACATTGCAAACGCAATGATGGCCATGGCTTTAGCAGTTGATAGTGGTATTGATCCTCTCTCAGCAGCTGATGCATTGGCAAACGCGTATGGCGCTCCCGGTCGAATGGAACGAATCGATCACCCAGACGGGGTAAACGTATTGATTGATTATGCGCATTCTCCAGATGCGGTTGAGCGCGTGCTCTCTGCAGTACGAACGAACACCCCAGGTCGAGTGATCGGCATCCTTGGATGTGGCGGCGATCGAGATTCCAGCAAGCGGCCATTGATGGGTGCGGCACTTGCACAGGGTTGCGATATCGCAATCTTCACAAGCGACAACCCTAGAAATGAATCAGCAGACGCGATTATTGCGCAAATGGAGCCCTCAAGGTTCTCAAATGTTACGGTCGAAATTGATCGTCGCAAAGCAATTGAATATGGATTGAACATTGCCATGAAGGGCGATGTCCTTCTGATATTGGGAAAAGGACATGAATCTGGACAAGAGATTAATGGTGTCGTTCACCCATTCGACGATCGAGATGTCACTCGGGAATTGATTGGAAAAAGTCGATGATCCCCATGACCGTGAGCGAGATTGCCAAGATTGTTGGTGGTAGTTATGAAGGAGATGGAAGCGCGCTAATTACTCGCGAGCCATTCTTCGACTCACGCAAGCCGATACCTGGTGGCATCTTCCTTGCGCTTAAAGGTGAGAATGTGGATGGTCATGATCATGTTTTAGCTGCGGTTGCCGCAGGCGCCATTACTGCGCTAACCACACGACCAGTGGGCGAGAAGTGCATAGTGGTAGCTGATGTTCTTGAGGCCATCAGCAAGTTAGGTGCAGAAATCCGTAACCGGCTTCCTGAACTTACGGTAATTGGAATAACTGGTTCACAAGGAAAGACCACAACCAAGGACATCACGCGACATGTGCTGTCCATGGCGGGAGAAACCATCGCTCCAGAACAATCGTTTAATAACGATCTTGGGGTCCCACTTACCTTGCTTCGGGCGACCGAGAAGACTCAATTCTGCATTTTGGAAATGGGCGCTCGGCATTTGGGAGATATCGCACGCTTGGTGAAGATGGCACGCCCAAATATTGGTGTTGTTCTCGTTGTTGGCACTGCGCACATCGGAGAGTTTGGTTCCCGTGAGAGAATTGCGGAGACAAAATCCGAAATTGTCGCTAATTTAAAACCTGGAGCGATTGCAATTCTGGGGACATATGATGAATTCACACCACAAATGTCCAAAAAAACTCTTGCCTCGGTGCTGTACTTCGGTGAGCAAAATAGCTGCGACATTCGCGCCACCGATATTGAGATACGCGAGGGGTGTGCACATTTCGATTTAGTGACAGCTGCTGGCAGAGAACCAGTGGCGCTTCGATTGATTGGAAGACATCAAGTCCCAAATGCTCTGGCCGCAGCGGCTATCGCCACCGCTTGTGAACTTCCACTGGAGAAGATTGTGAGCGGATTATCTACGGCGGAAGTAGCGAGTAAGTGGCGAATGGAAATCTCCGAGCGCGCTTCAGTGTTGCTCATCAACGATTCGTACAACGCCAATCCGGAGAGTATGCGAGCGGCCCTGGAGACGCTCCGCTATTTCGCACAAGAGCGCGGAGGGCGTGCATGGGCCTTCCTCGGGCGAATGCACGAGTTGGGTTCAAGCTCAGATCGCGATCACCGGAGCATTACTACTTACGCAGAAGAGCTCGAAATCGATCATGTGATTGCAGTGAATAGTGGCGAATATGGGTCGGGAAGCGCTCCTGCCAACTCAATCGTGCAGCATGTTAACTCCCTTGAAGAGGCCCTAGCGATATCCGGCGAAATTGAAGGTGGAGATGTGATACTTGTGAAAGGCTCACGCGCAGAGGGTCTTGAAAAGCTGAGCGAGCTAATTAAGAGCTCACTCATAGAGCGAGAGTCGAGCACGGAGGAGAGGCAAGTATGAGAGGAATTCTCTCTGCAGGAGCGCTCGCTTTTCTCTTCGCATTTCTTGGCACGCCTGCAGCAATCAAACTCCTAGTACGTAAAGGTTATGGGCAATTTATTCGCGATGATGGTCCCACCACCCATCACACCAAACGTGGCACCCCCACAATGGGTGGAACGGTCATCATCGCTTCGGTGATTGCAAGTTACTTTTTTACACATCTCATCACGCAGCGATCAGTGACGGTCTCAGCATTATTAGTCATCGGGCTCATGAGCGGACTTGGGTTAGTTGGCTTCCTTGATGATTGGTTGAAAGTCTCTAAGCAGAGATCACTTGGATTACGCGCCCGTACAAAAATGTTAGGACAGAGCCTGGTAGCGATTGCATTTGCAGTCGCAGGAGTAAATTTTCCTGATGAACGCGGTCTCACTCCGGTCTCACTCAATCTTTCGACCGTTCGGGATACCTCGATAAAATTAGGTGTTGTTCTTGTTGTGATATGGGTATTTCTCATGATTACCGCGACAAGTAATGGCGTCAATCTCACCGATGGATTAGATGGCTTGGCCACAGGTGCAGCCGTAATGAGCTTTGGCGCCTTCATCCTCATCGGAGTCTGGGAATTTGGTCAAAGTTGTGCAGTTGCATTAAGTACGAAATGTTACGAGGTGCGTGATCCGCTGGATTTAGCGGTACTCGCCGCAGCGCTAAGCGGCGCTTGTTTTGCTTTTCTCTGGTGGAACGCCAGCCCTGCGAAAATCTTCATGGGTGACACCGGCTCGCTCGCGCTCGGGGGAGCCCTTGCCGGCTTAGCAATCACTTTGCGAACTCAACTCTTGCTCGTACTAATCGGGGGATTATTCGCAGTGATTACGCTTTCGGTAATTCTGCAAGTGACTTACTTCAAGATCTCCCGCGGGAAGAGAATTTTTCGAATGGCGCCGTTACAACATCACTTCGAATTACTCGGTTGGGGCGAAGTGACAATCGTCATTCGATTCTGGATCATCGCCGGAATTCTGGTTGCAGCTGGTTTAGGTCTTTTCTATGGCGCTTGGGTCTCTGGTTAGATCATGTCGGACACGTTAATTGCTGGGTTGGGAGTTACTGGTGTCGCTACCGCTCGAGCGCTTCACAAGTTGGGATATCAGGTAACGGTTTTTGAAGAGCGAGATGATGCAGCCCACCGGGAACTTGCGCAGGAATTGGCGGCGCTAGGTATATCTGTGACCTTTGCCATTCCTGATGATTTCCCACAACAAGTTATCACTTCGCCTGGCTGGAGGCCGGACCATCCGGTATTGCAGAAAGCAGCGGATAAAGGTGCACACATCATCAGCGAAGTGGAATTTGCCTATCTTCATTACCTGAAGGAATTTAAAACCGGTAAAACTCGGAGGCGTCATTGGATTGGCATCACCGGTACCAATGGAAAAACGACAACAGTGGGTATGACTGAAGCAATATTTACATCGGCAGGTCTCCAGGCTATTGCATGTGGAAATGTCGGAACACCAGTGATTGAGATCATCACTGGCGATGTTTTCTACGAGTATCTGATTATTGAGCTTTCATCCTTTCAACTTCATTGGAGTAGCGCATTGGAGTTAGATGCGGCAGCACTCCTTAATATCGATGATGATCATCTTGATTGGCACGGCAGCTTTGAGGCCTATCTCAACGCTAAATTGAAAATTTTCGATGGTGCAAAATGTGCATTGCTAAATGGCGACGACCCGCGACTCCATGACTCGATTGATTCATTGGCGCGCACGCGAGAACTCACAACCTTTACCCTTCAAGTACCGCAATTCGGTGAGTTAGGGTTAGTTGAGGATCTTTTGATCGACCGAGCTTTCACTGGTTCGCAGACCACCGCTCTTGAGTTAGCTGAGATATCAGATATAAACCCGCCGGCGCCACATAATGTGGCCAACGCGCTCGCTGCTGCCGGGCTCGCTCGAACTTTCGATATCGCTCCAGAGGCAATCCGAAATGGGTTGCGCCAATTTGCTCCTGACCACCATCGAATTGAAAAAATAGCCGAACGAAATGGGATTAGTTGGGTCAATGATTCGAAGGCGACAAATCCGCATGCAACCAGCGCAGCATTCGCCGCCTTCGAAAAAGTCATTTGGGTAGCAGGTGGGTTGGCAAAGGGCGCCAATATGTCCAAGCTGGTTCAGCGGCGAAAGGGGCAGATTCGCGCTGCGCTCCTCATTGGTACCGATCGCGAGTTGATTCGAATGGCGCTGGCAGAACATGCTCCTGATATCCCAGTAGTGCTGGTTGATGAGGTTGAAGGACTCACTGGAGCTGAACGGGCCAAACAATTGATGCGCGATGTAGTGCTCACCGCAGGAAAATTCGCGCAACCTGGCGACACAGTCCTACTAGCACCTGCCTGTGCCTCTATGGATCAATTCCAGTCCTACGCGCAACGAGGCGAATTCTTCTCAGATGCAGTACGAGAATTGGTTGGAGAGTGACCATGGCGAGTAAAGAGCAGGAGGGTAAGCGTCCGCTACTTGCACATCCCACCGCTCCTTTCTATGTCCTGCTCTCTGGAATGGGCGTACTTATTTTTATGGGACTGCTCATGGTGCTTTCCGCTTCTGGTGTTCGTTCGTACGCGAACTCAGGATCTTCATTTGTCATTCTCTTCAGGCAATTGATTTGGTTCAGCGCGGGCTTATGCCTTGGTTATGTAGCTTTCAAAATGCCCACAAAAGGTTGGCGGAAGATCTCACCAATCTTGCTCATTTCATCGGCAGCGATGCTTGCGCTGGTGTTTGTTGATGGAATTGGCCTTGAGATTAATGGAAATCGAAATTGGATTCACCTGGGACCGATCACGATTCAACCAAGCGAGTTTTCGAAAATCGCTCTCATCATTTGGGGCGCCTTTATCTTGGCAAAGGTTGAACGTGGTGAATTTCTGCGGAATCAAGGGACTGGAGCGCTCATCTCCGGATTTGGCTTCATCGCCATTTTGATTCTTGTTGGGAAAGATATCGGCACAGTTATGGTGCTGACTCTAATTTTGTTGGGCATGCTCTTTATCTCGGGAGAGCGAATCCCCAAGCTACTGCTTATCGGGGGCATCTGCCTGGCAGCAATCATCGCGCTTGCGTTGCTTCGACCCACGCTCCTGCTTCGACTCACCGCATTCCTCGATCCATTCTCTGCCGCTCATTACCGAGGACTCGGATGGCAGCCAGCACACTCTCGAATGGCCCTTGCAACTGGCGGGATCTTCGGTGTTGGGTTAGGTGGTAGCAGGCAGAAGTGGGGCAATTTAGGTCCAGAGGCGCATACTGATTTCATCTTTGCAGTAATCGGTGAAGAGATTGGATTGTTGGGAACAACAATCGTCCTTGCTGCTTTCTTCATGATTGCGTGGGCGGGAATCAAGATTGCAATCTCGACCCGTGATGCATTCTCTCGATACGCAGTTGCTGGAGTGACAATTTGGATCATCGCTCAGGCCTCCATCAACATCGGTTCGGTAACTGGTGTATTCCCGGTCGTGGGCTTGCCATTACCACTAGTTTCATATGGTGGTTCAGCGTTAATCTCGTCGATGGTCGGTTTAGCTTTCATTTTAGGAGTCGCGCGGCGCGAGCCTGAGGCGAAGAGATATTTTGATGCTCGTCCGAAAATTTTAGAGTGGCGAAAGCAGTGAAGCGAAAACTCGCGCTCCTTTTTGCCGGCGGCGGAACAGCTGGCCACGTCTTGCCGGCAATGGCAACAATGGAGGCGCTAAGAAGGCAATCATATGACGGGTCGATTTTTGACTTGGAGATTACCTATTTAGCTACTAGAGATGGCGCAGAGCGAAAGATTCTCGAGCAGGCAGGTGCGAAATTTCGAATCGTGCCTAAAACCGATCTTCCCCGAAAAATCAGCACCGACCTTGTGACGTTCCCAATCAGACTCGTTCGTGCGCTGCTACTTACCCTCCCATTGGTCCGTCGGGTAGATGTAGTCGTTGGTTTTGGCGGATATGTTGCGCTACCTGCCTACCTCGCCGCGTACATTGCAAAAAAACCGCTAATCATCCATGAAGCAAATGCACTTCCTGGGTTGGCAAATAGATTGGGTCGAAGATTTGCAGATCGGGCACTTGCAAACTTTCCGATACCAGGATGGAGTCGGAGCGATGTGATTGGGTTGCCGATTCGAGAAACTATTTGGCGAATCGGGGGATTAAGTGAAGCCGAACGAATCACGTTGCAGGAGCGCGCGCGAACGAGTTTTGGCTTAGATTTACATCGGAAAACAATTCTCGTATTTGGAGGATCACTCGGTGCGGCTCGAATCAATCAAGCTTTAGGCGGTGCGTTAGATCAACTCCTTAGCCACGGCTATCAGATTCTGCATAGCACCGGAGCTGGCAAGAATCTCCTAGATGCTCGTCCTGGTTACCACCCCGTTCAATATCTTTCTGAGATGGACCAGGCTTACCTTGCAGCCGATCTCGTTATCTCGCGCAGCGGCGCCGGCACCTGTGCTGAAATTGAGGCAACAGGGATACCAGCGATTATGGTGCCCCTGTCAATCGGCAATGGAGAACAGTTGCTCAATGCAGCACAAGTAGTGCGCAATCGTGCCGGCGCAGGCTCAGCGGTAGTGCTTCAAGAAGATAATCTCAGCGCTGCTTCACTACTGCATTCAATCGAGCAGTTAATCACTATGCCGTATGCGAGCAGCTCCGCCGAGGATTCACCATCAACGCGAATGGCGCGGATAATCATCGAGGCAGGCGGTTCGAGATGAGCCAAGTAAATCTGCTAACTCCGCCAATTCATTTTATTGGCATTGGCGGCGCCGGAATGAGCGGGATTGCACGAATCTGCATCGACCGCGGCTTAGCGGTAAGTGGTTCTGATGCAAAAGCATCGACGACATTAGAAGCTCTTGCATTACAAGGAGCAAAGGTCCATGTGGGTCATGATGCAGCGCACATTGGCCAGGCTAGAACTGTGGTTATCTCAAGCGCGATTCGCGAGCAGAATGCTGAGCTGATTGCCGCGCGTGAGCGTGGGCTCCAGATTCGTACCCGAGCACAAGCGTTAGCAACGCTCTTAGATGGATATACATCGATTGCTGTCGCTGGTACTCATGGCAAGACAACGACTACCTCGATGCTCACCATTACCTTGCAAGGGCTAGGGATGGATCCATCTTTCGCTATTGGTGGCACCCCACATGATTCACGAGCTAATTCACACCATGGCACGGGATCCACATTCGTCGTTGAAGCGGACGAGTCTGATGGCTCCTTCGTTGAGTATCACCCTGATTATGCGATCATCACCAATGTGGAAGTCGACCACGTTGATCACTTTGCCGATGAGAGCGCTATCAATGCCGCTTTTGAAGCCTTGGTGAGAACAGTGAAAGAAGGGGTAATCCTTTGTGGCGATGACCCAGGTAGCGCTCGACTTGCCGCTACCGCGCGAGAGCAGGGTTTAGATACTTATATATATGGTGAAGGGGATGCGTCAGATCTTCGCATCACCCATATTCACACCGGCCCCGAAAAATCGTTCTATCGAGCAACTTGGCAGGGGAGCGTCCTGGGCGAGGTGTCGCTGGCTATTCCTGGTTTACACAACGTCCACAATTCAGCGGCCGCTCTCACTATGGCCTTAGTACTCAAAGCCCCAGCGAGCGAGGCGATAAAGCATCTTGGCTCGTTCACCGGAGTCGGGCGACGGTTCGAGCTACGAGGGAGCGCGCGTGGAATTAGGGTCTTTGATGATTATGCGCATCATCCGACAGAGGTTCGCGCCACTATCGCCACCGCTCGTTTAGTTGCTAAGGAGCGCGATGGTCGCGTAATCGCAATCTTTCAACCACATCGCTACTCACGAACAGCGGCATTTAGCGAGCAATTTGCTAGCGAGCTGAAAGCGGCTGACTATGCGCTCTTACTCGATATCTACGGAGCTGGCGAAGAGCCCATACCTGGAGCCAGTAGCGCAGCAATCTCGGCGATGATCACCAAGCTTGGTGGAGTGAGCGATTTTGAACCGAACCTGATGAAAGCCATCGAACGGGCAGTTTACTTTGCAGAAGGGAATGACATTATTCTCACCATGGGCGCGGGAGATGTAACTTCGCTCGCCCCTCAGATAATCGCCGCGATCAATGAACGTTAGAGCTAAGCGCCTCCTTGCAGCATTAGCGCTTGTTGCGCTCTTGGGATACCTATTCGGTTGGTCGAGCTTGCTAGAGGTGCGAACGATAAAAGTTATCGGTATCGAAGGATCTAAGACGCTCACCGAAAAGAAGGTAATCAAGAAGAGCGGAATCACCGTGGGCTCAAAGTTGGCAAGAGTAAATTCTCGAACGGTTGCGCGTGCGTTACGACAGTATCCAGAAATCGCCAAGGTAGAGATCAATCGAAGACCCTTACATACAGTCGAGATTTCCCTGCAGCTTCGAGATATCGATCTCGCCATTGTCACTGGTAAAGGTAAATACGCTCTCGGTGATAGCTCTGGTGTGACATTTGTCGAGGTCGCTCGTCCACCCCGAGGGATACCGGTGATTACTGGAGATACCCGCTACCTTCGCGACGCAATGATCATCTACCAAGCCTTGCCCACGAAGATTCGAAAACGTGTTGAGCAGATAGCGCTGCCTAGTCGGGCTTCTATCACGCTCTCCCTCCGCGGCGGCCTTTCGATTCTCTGGGGAAGTGCGGAAGAACAAGATGCCAAGCTCACGGTGCTCGCTGCTCTGCTCGCTGCTCCTGAGAATAAACGAGCGCGATTTATCGATATCGCCACACCTCTGACGCCCACCGTTAAATAAGCGCCGAAGGTGCGCAACCTGCTTGCGACACAGAGAAAAAAAATCGCGTTGGTGTTTGTAGCTGCACCGATTTCCCTCTACCTTCTCGCCACGTTTTGAGATATCACTCACTCTCAAGTAGAGAATGAGGGTTATCTCCTGTCGAAAGGCGCAACTGTGGTAACCCCGCAAAATTATCTAGCAGTGATAAAAGTTGTTGGTATTGGTGGCGGCGGGGTTAATGCTGTCAATCGAATGATTGATGTCGGATTAAAGGGCGTTGAATTCATCGCAATCAATACTGATGCGCAAGCGCTGTTGATGAGCGATGCAGATGTGAAACTTGATATTGGACGAGCAGTGACCCGTGGATTAGGTGCAGGCGCCTCTCCTGATGTTGGACGACAAGCTGCGACGGATCACGAAGAAGAAATCAAAGAAGTACTTCGAGGCTCAGATATGGTATTTGTGACGGCTGGTGAAGGCGGTGGAACCGGCACCGGTGGCGCGCCAATAGTTGCGCGCATCGCTCGCGAAATCGGTGCGTTGACCGTTGGTGTTGTTACTCGACCATTCACCTTTGAAGGAAAGCGTCGTGCCGCGCAAGCAGAAGAGGGCATCTCTGCGCTGCGCAACGAGGTTGATACCTTGATTGTGATTCCTAACGATCGCCTCTTATCGATCTCCGATCGAACGATAACTGCGCTCGAAGCATTCAAGAGCGCTGACCAAGTGTTGCTGGCAGGAGTTCAAGGAATCACGGATTTGATCACTACTCCAGGATTGATCAATCTCGATTTCGCTGATGTCCGTTCAGTTATGTATGGCGCTGGTTCTGCACTTATGGGCATTGGCTCTGCCCGTGGCGAGAATCGGGCAACGCGAGCAGCCGAATCAGCGATAGCTAGCCCGCTGTTGGAGGCTTCGATTGACGGTGCACATGGCGTTCTCCTCTCGATTGCCGGCGGCTCTGATTTAGGGCTCTTTGAAATTAGCGAGGCGGCTGAGCTGGTGGCAGCTTCGGCACACCCAGATGCCAACATCATCTATGGCACGGTCATCGATGATGCGCTGGGAGATGAGGTCCGAGTAACGGTCATCGCTGCTGGTTTTGATAGCGGTGAGCCGACCAAGATCGATGTGCCGGTCATTGAAACGCCGATAACGCCAGTGCGCGAAAAGAGCGACCCACTTGAAGTGGCTGCATCAGTTCCCGCGGGAAGCTCACTTGGTGGGGGTGCAACTCGAAAGCGGATCATCTTCGAAGAAGATGGATCGGTTGATGAGCTCGACGTTCCCGACTTTCTCAAGTAGGGCAAGAAGCCTCTCCGGTGGCTAGCAGAGCGCTTTTCACCTCGCGTGCGGGTGGTTGGAGTACTGGACCTTATAGCTCGCGGAATCTTGGAACCCATGTAGGTGATGATCTTGAAGTCGTACGTCGAAATCGCGATCAATTAGCCGAAGAAGTTGGCGTTCGCACCGACCGACTGTTTTTTATGGAGCAAGTACACGGTTCGGAAGTAATCGTCGTTGATGACTCCAGCAACTCATCCGAGCTTCGTCGCTGCGATGCGATGATCACGAGAACACCGGGCACTGCGTTAGTAGTCCTGGTCGCCGATTGTGCACCGCTGCTACTCATCGGTGAACGGACGAGCGCAGTAGTTCATGTGGGGTGGCGCGGCCTCTTTGCGGGCATCGTCGAGAAAGTTCTCGCTGACATGGAGTCCGAGAGATTCACCGCGATTATTGGTCCGACTATCTGTTCTGCTTGTTACCAAGTAGGCGCCGATCTCTATGACCAAGCGCTCGAACGAGGATTTATCGTGGGCAACCAGAGACTTGATATTCCTCGATCCATCATCAAGATTCTCCACGATGTCGCAGGAAAGAGAGTCGAGCGGGCAGAGTGGAATGGAATCTGCACCTTGGAAAGTGAGAGCCATTACTCCTACCGAAGAGATCAGCTCACCGGCAGACAAGCGGGAGTGGTGATCCATGACCCGCAAATCTGAGATCGCGGCAAACTTAGAAAAGGTCGAGGTTGAGATTGCTGCTGCTCTTGACCAGGCTGGTCGTAATCGCTCCGAAATCACTCTGATAGCAGTCACAAAGAATTTTCCCCTGAGCGACGTGGAGATCCTCTATCAACTTGGGGTGCGCGATTTTGGTGAGAACCGCGATCAAGAAGCGCGATCGAAAATCTCACTCTTTGGTAGCGAAGGTGTGCGCTGGCATTTCCAGGGTCAACTGCAACGGAACAAATTGGCATCGATTAGCAGTTGGGCAGATTTAGTCCACTCGGTCGACGATGTGAAGTACCTCAAAGGCCTATCCGATGGCGCCCAACAAAGTGGGCGGAAAATATCGGCGCTGATTCAGATCTCGCTCGATGAGGAGCCTCGCCCGGGGAGAGCGGGCACTGACCTTGCCGGGGCGAGGCAGATTCTCGCCACCGCAGAACGTGAAGGCGATAATCTCGCTGGTATCTCACTCGGTGGAGTGATGGGGGTGGCGCCTCTTGGCGGCTCACCGCGACTGGCCTTTACCCAACTCCACGAGATATTCCTCGAACTGCGACGGTCAGCTCCGGAGATGGCGATTCTCTCTGCGGGGATGAGTGGCGACTTCACCGATGCGCTCCTCTCAGGAGCGACACATCTGAGAATTGGCTCGTCAATACTCGGTTCTCGCCGCTAAACCAGCTAAATTTATACATTATGTCGAGCCCCATTCGTAAAGTCGCGCTCTATCTCGGACTCGTTGACGACGGAATCGATGACTCCGTCGCTCCAGAACAATCGATCGCTCCCCGAAGCGCAGCTGCTGCGCAACCCATTGCGAGTACAGGCACAAGTGCGAGTAAAGGTGGAATGAGTCGATTCTTCTCGCGTTCACATGAGGAGCCCGAGCAACCGAGCGCTCCTGTGCCAGCGGTGACGCCTCGCTTTCGCTCCGTTGAGAGCGTGACGCCGGTTTATCGTGAAGAGCCCGTCCTCGATCGAATCATCACCTTACATCCGCATAGCTACAACGATGCCCGGTTGATTGGTGAGCACTTCCGCGACCACACTCCAGTAATCATGAATTTAACCGATATGGATGATGCCGATGCGAAGCGTTTGGTTGATTTTGCAGCCGGACTTGTCTTCGGACATCGAGGATCAATTGAACGGGTTACCGCAAAGGTATTCCTTCTCTCTCCACCTAATGTGAAGGTAAGCGCCGAGGATAAGTTCGCCGCCGCCGAAGCAAGTTTCTTCAATCAGAGTTAATATCGCTCTATGAGCGTCTTTGGTTCGTTGCTGGCTACGGTACTTCAACTCTTCATTTACATTCTCATCGGGCGGCTAATATTCGATTATGTGCGGATGTTCGCTCGCAACTGGCGCCCGCGAGGAGTCGTCCTTGCTTTGGTCGAATTGATCTACGCGATTACTGATCCGCCCTTGAACTTCGCGCGTAGGTTTATTCCGCCAATCCGGATGGGCGCAGTGAGCTTCGACCTCGCCTATATCGCGGTCTTCCTTCTGGTCTCGCTTCTGATTCCGTTCGTCCGTTTGCTCTAATTACGCCTTCGAAATCTCGAGCGCGAATGGCAACACCTCGTCGCTGCCTTCGCTCTTCGGCAGAGCCAACGATTCATCTTGGGCAAGGCTAAGCGCTAGAACTTCTTCGCTAATCTCTTTACTGCTCCGGTCGAAGGCTTTGCATACTTCGCTGTCGCCATTCCACTTCACATGAATGCGATCTGCAACGTGGAAACCAGCGCGTTTGCGCTCCTCTTGGATGACCCGGATGATTTCGCGAACATAGCCCTCAGTGATGAGTTCGGGTGTTAACGTGAGGTCGAGTGCAACCGATTCCCCATCGTGAGTAGCTACCGCCCATCCAGATTTCGGAGTTTCGGTGATCACTAGGTCATCGGCAGAGATCTCGAACCGGTCGGCCACGATGGCAACGCCCGAAGAGCCGCGCACGCGTCGCACCAGTTCACCGGCATCAAAGGCTGAGATAAGGGCAGCGACCTCTTGGACTGAGGCTCCATACTTGGCGCCAAGGCTGCGGAAGTTAGCTTTGACCGAGTAGGTCACCAGGTCGCCGCCTACTTGGGAGATATCTTCGATCCGATGCACATTGAGCTCTTCGGATATCTGCTCTTGGAGTTCGCGATCAAGGAGGGCATATCCCGCAACGAGCGCTCGACCAAGCGGTTGCCGGATCTTCACTTGTGATGTGGCGCGGGCCGCTCTACCTAATTCGACGATTCGTCGAGTGGTAGCGACTTTAGTTATCAAGGTGGAATCGATGAGCGCGCTATCCACTTCGGGAAAATCGGCAAGGTGGACCGACTCTGGCAGCGAGTCATCGACTGGGCGAAGAGCCTTCTGCCATACCTGTTCGGTAATAAATGGCACCATCGGAGCCATTAGCAAGGTGAGTTTTTCAATGCAATGGTGGAGCGTTTCTAGAGCTGCGCTCTCACCATCCCAAAATCTCCTCCGTGATCGACGGACATACCAATTCGAAAGATCGTCAATAAATGCGGCGAGAGATCTACCAGCCTCTTGTGAATCAAAATTGGTGAGTGCGTAGTCGACGTTCTTGATGGTCTCGTTGAGTTGCGCCACTACCCACTTATCGAGCGAATGGGTCAGGGCTAGCTTTCCCGTTGGAACGAAATTTGCGACGTTCCCATAGAGCGTAAGGAATGAGACGGTATTCCAATAGGTAAGCAGGGATTTACGAATCACCTCACTGATGGCATCGTGCCCGACGCGACGAGCTGACCATGGTGACCCGGCAGCGAGCATGAACCAGCGAACGGCATCGGCGCCATGGCGCTCCATAAGTGGAATTGGTTCGAGCACATTTCCCAGATGTTTGCTCATCTTTCGCCCATCCTTATCGAGGATGTGGCCTAGGCAGAGGACGGTCTTGTATGAAGATTTGTCAAAGACGAGCGTGCCGATCGTCATTAAGGTGTAGAACCAACCACGCGTCTGATCAATCGCCTCGCAGATGAAATCTGCAGGATAGCTCTGCGAAAACTCCGCTTTCGAACCTGCTTTGTGAGGATAACCAAGTTGGGCAAAGGGCATCGCACCTGAGTCGTACCAACAGTCGATGACTTCTGGCACGCGTCGCATCGTTCCGGAGCAGCTCTTACAGATAAGAGTGACATCGTCGACAAATGGACGATGGGGATCGAGCGCTGAAAGATCGCGATTGGCGTACGTTGAGAGTTCGGCGAGTGATTCCACGCAGATCATGTTCTCGGCATGATCATTCTCGCAACGCCAAATTGGCAACGGGGTGCCCCAATAACGATTGCGAGAGAGCGCCCAGTCAATATTGTTTTCGAGCCAATCTCCGTATCGGCCAGTCTTGATCGTTGCTGGATGCCAATCGGTCGCTTCATTCTCGCGTAATAGCGCCTCTTTAATTGCAGTGGTGCGGATGTACCACGATGGTTGCGCGTAGTACATCAGGGGAGTGTGGCAGCGCCAACAATGCGGGTAGGAGTGCTCGTAGCTCTGCTGCTTGAACAACACCCCCTGGCTCTTTAATTCACGGACCAGCGGTTTATCCGCTTCTTTGAAGAATAACCCAGCCACCAAGGGAAGTGATTTTTCAAAGGTGCCATCCCCGAGAATTGGATTGACCACCGGCAATTTATATTTGCGACAGACTTGTAAGTCATCGGCGCCAAAGGCGGGGGATTGATGGACTAAACCTGTGCCGTCGGTAGTGGTGACATATTCGGCGAGCACAATGAAGTGGGCATCAGGGATATCAATCCAATCAAAGGGGCGCTGATACTTCGTATGTTCTAGCTCGCTACCTGTGAAACTCTGTACAACAGTAAATCCATCGCCCAAAACCGAAAGAAGCTCTTCGGCCACTATGTACCGCTCATCTTCTCGCTCTGCGAGTACATATGTCACCTCAGGATGAACGGCAATCGCGGTGTTGGAGACCAGAGTCCATGGGGTGGTGGTCCAGACTAGAAATGATGCGCCGAGTTTCTCGAGCGGTCCAGAGGTAATCGGGAACTTCACATAGACCGATTGATCGGTGATGTTCTCATACCCTTGCGCTAACTCATGATCAGAGAGGCCAGTGCCACAGCGGGGGCAGTACGGTGCAACTCGATGATCTTGAACTAAGAGCCCCTTCTTCCAGATTTGCGCGAGCGACCACCATACGCTCTCGACATATTCACTCGACATCGTCCAGTACGCCTGATCGAAATCTACCCAGAAGCCCATCCGCTCAGTCATCTCGGTAAAGGCATCAACATGTCGCAAGACTGATTCGCGACACTTCTGATTGAACTCGGCTACGCCAAACTTCTCGATATCTTGCTTTCCGGTGCAACCCAACTCTTTCTCGACTGCCAACTCCACCGGCAAACCATGGCAATCCCAACCTGCTCTTCGCGGTACGTAACGACCTTTCATGGTGTGAAAACGAGGGAAGAGATCTTTGAAAACTCGTGCCTCAATATGGTGGGTACCTGGCAAGCCGTTTGCAGTGGGTGGTCCCTCATAGAAGGTCCAGGGTGTGGCAGCTGCTCGCGCCGCTGTCGACTTGGCAAAGATGTCGCGCTCTCGCCACCATTGCAGAATCTCGCGCTCCATGGCGGGCAGATCTACCTGGGTTGGTAGCGGGTGATAGCTCGTACTCTTTTTTGGCGGTTGTGCAGATGACATCGGTGGACTCGTTCCTGGCTCAAGTGATGCTTGGTGATGCGGGCCAGCAGGACGACCCATTCGGGGATAGGCCGCGGTACCACCTGCTTTATCGCGCTAGCGCAGAGCTCATAGAGCCGCCCCTGGCGCGATCACTTCTACGACAGATTCTCGGGTCTAATCGGGGCGGATGACCGAGGTGGGTCACCGACCTTTTCTTCCGAGTTGCTCTCGAGGTGATGGCCTCGATGATGACGCAACGCCGTGCTGGGCTATGTCGAGCACATGCAGGCATCGCAAGTTTAGCCGGTGAAAGCGGCGCGAAGTGCGAAAAAACTCGAAAAAGGGGCTACCCTTCTGCGCCATGGCAACCCCTAAGAAGTCCCCGAAAAAGGCCGCTAAAAAGGCCGCTAAAAAGGCCCTGAAAAAGGCCCCGAAAAAGGTGGTGGCGCGCCCGGAGAAGAAGGCGCAAAAGAAGCCAGCCAAGCCAGCCAAACCAGCCAAGTCAGCGGTGAAGAAACCCTCGAAGAAAACCGTGACAAAAGTTGCGAAGAAACCTGCCGCGCCGGTGAAGAAAGCTCCAGCGAAGGCGACCGGGGCGCCAGTGGCGAAGGGGAGACCATTTCCGAAGAAGAGCGCGCCGACTCCAGCGGCTCCCGCCGAGAAGAGTGGGAAGGCGGGTAAGAGCGAAAAAGCTAGCCCACCAAAAAATACGCCCGCTGTTAGTAGCGCCTCCGGTAATTCCTCCAGCGGAGCTTCTGGCGTAGCTAATGATGGCTTTCAACGACGGCTACTCCTCCCGCCACCGCCGAAAGTGGAGCGAAAGAGTAAGCATGCGTTGAAACCGCTCCGAGATATTCCTACGCCGTTGGTGGTAGCTGGCGCTGAGAATCCATGGAGCAAGGACGAGCTCAAAGAGATGAAAGTTCGCCTCACGAAAGATCTAGCTACCTATAAAGAGGAGCTAGCATCGGCTGAAGCTCAAGCTGCTGAGTTACTTCAGGATTCCAGCGATGGAGCAGGCGATGATCAGGCGGACGCTGGCACCAAGACCTTTGAGCGAGAGCATGAACTTTCGCTAGTTTACAACGCGCAAGATCTCGTTTTGCAGACTGAATTGGCGCTAGCTCGGATCGCTGCCGGTACGTACACAAAGTGTGAGCTCTGTGGCAATCCAATCGGCAAGGCGCGACTCCAAGTATTTCCGCGCGCAACGCTCTGCATGCTCTGCAAACAGAAAGAGGAGCGTCGCTAATTCGCACTTCACATTGGCGAATTATTCTCAGCGTAGCGCTCGCCGTTTATCTTCTCGATATTGCGACCAAGCTCTGGGCGGTCTCAACGCTTGAGGGGCGACCGACGCAGTACGTAGTGGGGCGAATCCTTCGCTGGGAATTCGCTCGTAATCCCGGGGCGGCATTTAGTTCATTTACCGGAGCAACTTTTGCTCTGACATTGATCAGCGTTCTCGTTCTGCTCTTTCTCTCGTTGCGAATATCGCAGGTATCGGTCCGTTCATGGAGCTATCCCTGGGGCGGTTTGGTCGGCGGCATTCTTGGGAATCTCACCGATCGAATTTTTCGAGACCCAGGTTTCTTTCGAGGCCATGTCGTAGATTGGATCGGACTTCCCAACTGGGCGCTTTTTAACATTGCCGATTCCGCAATCGTCATCTCTGTTTTCGTTATGGCAGTTCTCTCTTGGCGCGGAAGTTCGTATCGCGGCGAGCAAAATTCAGAGCAGAAAGCTGGCGAGCAAAGATGAGCGCATATTCAAGTCAGACGAGAAGTTTGGAGATACCTGAGGGGCTCGATGGGGAGCGAGTCGATGTGGCGCTTGCGCGAGCACTTGGTTTTTCGCGGACAATGATTGCCACCGCAGCAGAGAATGGAAAGATTTTCGTTAATGGCAGCGCAGTTGATAAATCTGCGCGCCTAACCGCTGGAGATTTGATCGAGATTGAAATTGTTAATGAGGTTGATCGCGCACCAAGAATTGATGTGAGCGACCTGAGTGAACTGACGATCACCTATCAAGACGACGATGTTGTAGTAATTGACAAACCATTGGGAGTAGCTGCGCATCCCAGCGTTGGTTGGAGCGGACCGACTGTCGTAGGGATTTTGATGGCACGGGGAATACCACTCTCCGACTTAGCGCCTGCGGAGCGGGCCGGCATCGTTCATCGACTTGATGTGGGTACTTCAGGGTTGATGGTGGTCGCAAAGTCTGACCGGGCTTATCAAACGCTGAAGGAACAATTTCGCTCGCGAACTGTGAAGAAGATCTATCACGCGATCGTCCAAGGTCATCCCGACCCAACGAAGGGGACTATCGATGCCCCAATCGATCGCCACCCGCGCGATGAATTCAAATTCGCCGTGGTTGCAGATGGAAAGCCGAGCATCACGCACTACCAAACGCTGGAGAGCTTTGCTGGTGCGACCTTGGTCGAGATTGAATTGGAGACGGGGCGGACTCACCAGATTCGTGTGCACTTCGCGGCGCTACGTCACCCATTGATTGGCGATCTGATGTATGGCGCAGACCCGGTCTTTGCCAAAACCCTGGGGCTGACCCGGCAGTGGCTCCATGCCGCCGCTCTGACCTTCCAACATCCCGCAGATGGCCACGATCGGAGTTTTACCAGCGGCTATCCAGCCGATTTGGCGGCGGCTCTCGCCAGCCTACGTAACGCCTCTTGAGCTAACCGCTAAGTTTCCCATCCGTGAGCACCAACGATTTCGTCCACCTCCATGTCCATACCGAGTACTCGATGCTCGATGGCGCAGCTCGGGTTAAAGAGCTGGTTGGCGAAGTCGCAAAGGTGGAAAACTCGGCAGCGCGAGCGATTGCGATCACTGATCATGGAAATCTCTTTGGTGCATTCGAGTTTTACAAGAGCGCAAAGGCCGTTGGTGTAAAACCCATTATCGGTATCGAGGCCTATATCGCCCCTGGATCACGTCACGATCGCAAACGCGTCAAGTGGGCGCAAGGTGGCGAAGATGATGTTTCTGGCGGCGGCGCATACACCCACATGACGATTCTTGCGAGCAATAACGCTGGAATGAGCAATCTCTTCAAGCTCTCCTCATTAGCGTCACTTGAAGGTTACTACTACAAACCTCGGATGGATCGCGAACTTCTCGCGGGGCACGCTTCAGGTTTGATTGCGACTACTGGATGCGCTGGTGGTGAGATTCAAACTCGCTTACGTATGGGAGATTATGCCGGCGCTCGAAAAGCTGCCGCTGACTATCAAGATATCTTTGGGCGAGAGAATTACTTTCTTGAAGTTATGGAACATGGCATCGAAATTGAGGCGCGAACAAAACTTGATCTGTTGAAATTAGCCAAGGATCTCAATCTTCCGTTACTTGCCACGAATGATCTGCACTACACCAAGCAATCAGATGCACAGGCGCACGCCGCTTTACTTTGCATTCAATCCGGATCAATACTTGCCGACCCCAAGCGTTTCAAGTTCGATAGCGATCAGTTCTATCTCAAGAGCGCAGCAGAGATGCGCCAGCTCTTTGCTGAAATTCCTGAAGCGTGCGATAACACGCTTTTAGTTGCCGAACGATGTGAAGTCTCATTCCGGGAGGGGGAGAATCTCCTTCCGCAATTTCCAGTTCCGGCAGGCGAGAGTGAAGAGACGTGGTTGGAGAAAGAGGTGGCGCGTGGTCTAGCGCAACGTTTTCCCGACGGAGTTCCGCAGGAACATCTCAAGCGCGCAGCATATGAAGTGCAGGTAATTTGCCAGATGGGATTCCCCGGCTACTTCTTAGTCGTTGCAGATCTAGTGAACTATGCGCGAAAACGCGGTATCCGGGTTGGTCCGGGGCGAGGATCCGCTGCGGGCGCAGTTGTCTCTTATGCCTTGGGGATCACCGGTCTTGATCCAATCAAGCACGGACTGCTCTTCGAGCGCTTTCTTAATCCCGAGCGCATCTCCATGCCAGATATCGATTTGGATTTCGATGAGCGTCATCGAGGGGAGATGATCCAGTATGCGACTTCTCGATATGGTGAAGAGCGAGTCGCACAGATCATCACTTACGGCACCATCAAAGCGAAGCAAGCGGTTAAAGATGCTACACGGGTACTGGGGCTGCCTTACGTAGTTGGCGAGAAGATCAATAAATCTCTACCTCCGTCAGTGATGGGTAAAGACATTTCGCTCGCTGGAATCTTCAATCCTGAAGATGAACGATATATCGAAGCTGGAGAGGTTCGAGCGCTCTACGACAGCGATGGAGATGCCAAGAAGGTCATCGATACAGCGCGCGGACTCGAAGGTTTGAAACGTCAATGGGGCGTGCACGCAGCGGGTGTCATCCTTAGCAAAGAGCCGCTACTTGATGTCATCCCGATTCAACGACGAGAAGCTGATGGTTCGATTATCACCCAATTTGATATGGGTGCATGTGAAGCGCTCGGCCTTTTGAAGATGGATTTTCTTGGCCTACGCAATCTCACCGTCCTTGATGACTGTCTTCTTAATATCGAAAAGAACCAAGAGGTCACCTTTACACTCGAAGAACTATCCCTTGATGACAAGAAGACCTATGAACTGCTCTCCCGCGGGGAGACGCTGGGGGTATTCCAGCTTGATGGTGGTCCGATGCGCTCGCTCCTGCGCTCACTCGCGCCAGATTCCTTTGAGGACATTTCAGCGGTGATTGCGTTATACCGCCCGGGTCCAATGGGCGCTAATGCACATAACGATTATGCAGATCGAAAAAATGGTCGGAAACCCGTGATTCCGATCCATCGCGAATTGGCCGAACCACTCGCAGAGATACTCGGAGATACTTATGGATTGATTGTCTACCAAGAACAGGTGATGGCAATCGCCCAAAAGCTCGCCGGCTTCTCGTTGGCCGGTGCAGATCTCCTTCGCCGCGCGATGGGCAAGAAGAAGAAAGAGATTCTCGATAAGGAGTACATCCCGTTCCAGGCTGGCATGCGAGAGCGCGGTTATTCTGACAATTCAATCTCAATGCTCTGGGAAATCCTCGTTCCATTCTCCGACTATGCCTTCAATCGGGCTCATAGCGCGGGCTATGGAATGGTCTCTTATTGGACTGCCTATCTAAAGGCAAATTACCCCACGGAATATATGGCAGCCCTACTTACCAGTGTTCGTGATGACAAAGATAAGAGCGCGTTGTATTTGAGTGAATGTCGACGGATGGGAATCAAGGTATTACCACCAGATGTCAATGAGTCGGAATCGGATTACACCCCGCGCGGGAAAGATATCCGCTTTGGACTTGCAGCCATCCGAAATGTGGGCGAAGGCGCAGTCGAATTGATTAAGAAAGCTCGAGGAAGTAAGGGAGCTTTTACCTCGTTCGGAGATTTCCTCGCCAAAGTCGATGGACAGGTCTGCAATAAGAAGACGCTTGAATCGCTCATCAAAGGCGGCGCCTTCGATTCATTAGGTCATTCACGACGTGGATTGATGTCGATCTACTTGGAGGCGCTCGACAGTATTTCTGAGAGTAAGCGCGCCGAGGCGATTGGACAATTTGAGCTCTTCGGGGCAACTAACGATAACCAGATCACACAGATGGATCTGGATTACCCAATTGATGATTGGGATAAGCGAACACTTTTAGCGCACGAACGCGAGATGTTAGGGCTCTATGTCTCCGATCACCCACTCCTTGGTGTCGAGTCACTCTTGGCCTCGATCGCTGATAAGCCCATCAGCGCAATCTCTGGCGATGAGGGATCACATAATGAAGAGATACTCACAATCGCTGGTTTGATAACTGGCATTCAGCGAAAAGTGACCCGTCAAGGTGCAGCCTGGGCCATCATCACAGTTGAGGATCTCTCTGGTGCTATCGAGGTAATGGCTTTCTCGAATACCTACAATCAGTACGCGACGCTGATGGGCGAGGATGTAATCGTCCTAGTGAAAGGGCGAGTGGATCGGCGCGAAGAGATTCCAAAATTCGTACTGATGGAGATGAGCCTGCCGGATGTGCATCAGGAGCGGAAGGGGCCGCTAGTTATCACCTTGCCACTAGCTCGGTGTACTCCACCTGTTGTCGAGCGGATGAAAGAGGTGCTCCGTTCCCATCCCGGCACTACCGATGTTCACTTGCGTTTAGAGAGCGCTACCGAGAACACCTTGCTCACCATAGATGAGGGGTTGAAGGTGAGCGCGACTGCAAGTTTGAGCGCCGATCTCAAGGCGCTACTTGGCCCCAATTGTCTTGCATAACCAATAATCGACTTCTTGCCATAAGCGCCAGTGCGGCGAAGTTGAGTAGAATGAGCAAGTGAAACCCTCGATTATTCGTCAGATTGATGTGAGCACGATGCTGACTTCTTCGAGTACTCGAGATGAGATCAGGGCGCTAGTACCTCGCGCAAACTTAGATGTAGCCAGCGCGCTGCGGGATGTCCAAGAGATCATCGATGAGGTGCGCGCCGGCGGAGTTGCGGCGCTAATCAAAATTGGCGAGCGATTTGATGGCATCAAAGCGCGATCCTTACGCGTTGCTCAAGAAGATATCAATCAAGCGCTCGCACAACTCAACCCCGAAGTTCGTACCGCGCTCGAACAATCGATCGAGAGAATCCGAAAGGTTCATCGAGAGCAGGTGCGTCCTGCCACACGAGTTGATGTGATTGCCGGAGGTACCGTCGAGGAGCGCTGGGTTCCTGTTGATCGAGTTGGTCTATACGTGCCAGGCGGTCGCGCGGTCTATCCCAGTAGCGTGATGATGAATGTGATTCCGGCGCAGATTGCTGGAGTCTCCTCCCTTGCTATCGCATCGCCACCCCAGCGCGATTTTGGTGGTTTGCCCCACCCAACAATTCTGGCAACGTGCGCTCTGCTTGGCGTTGACGAGGTTTACGCAGTTGGCGGCGCGCAAGCAGTCGCGATGTTTGCCTATGGAATCGGTTGTGAAGCGGTCGACATGGTCACCGGTCCAGGGAATGTCTATGTCGCAGCAGCTAAGCGCGCACTTCGAGGAGTAATTGGTATTGATTCAGAGGCGGGGCCGACCGAGATCATCATCATGGCAGATGAGAGTGCAAACCCAGATTTTCTCGCTGCTGATCTCATAAGTCAGGCTGAGCACGACACCATTGCTGCAGCCGTTTTAGTGACCACGAGTCAGAAACTGGCCAATCAAGTAGTAGAACGTTTAGAGATTCGGGTGGCTAAAACCAAACATGGCGAGCGAATCGCAACTGCTCTCTCTGGAATTCAATCGGCAATCGTCATTGTGAGCGATATCGAGCAAGGCATTCAGGTGTTGAATGCTTATGCCGGCGAGCATGTGCAGATCCATACCCGAAATGCAGAGAACGATGCATTGAAGGTTCGAAATGGTGGCGCAATCTTCATTGGGCCCTTTGCACCGGTCTCTCTTGGTGACTATTCGGCTGGTTCTAATCACGTCTTACCAACAGGTGGTTGCGCCTGCCACTCCAGCGGTCTGTCGGTACAAACTTTTCTTAAGGGTCTTCACTTTGTCCAATACTCCGAAGCGGCGCTTCGCGAAGTAGCTGACGCGGTCATCACGTTAGCAAACGCGGAAGATCTACCGGCGCATGGCGAAGCCATTGCCGCCAGACTCAATGGGCAACTTGATGGTTAATCAATGGCCGGACTGGCTGCCGTTACGAGCTGACCTTAAGAGTGAAAAGCCTTACGGGGCACCGCAATTGGATGTGCCAATTCGTTTGAACACCAACGAGAACCCTTTTGGTCCGAGCAAAGCGCTTGTTAAAGACCTTGAGGGCGCGATAAGTGAAATCGGTGCGCGCCTCAATCGTTATCCAGATCGTGATGCGCTCGAATTACGGAGAGAGTTGGCCCGCTACATCAATCAGCTTTCGGATACCAGGTTTGCCGAAGGCAATATTTGGGCAGCCAACGGTAGTAATGAGGTCATTCAGAGTGTTTTCCTTGCTTTTGGGGGAGCTGGTCGAAGTGCGCTGGGGTTCGAACCTTCGTACTCGATGCATCGAAACATTGCACGAGTTACTGGGACTAATTGGATCAGCGTGGCGCGCGGTGAGAATTTTGCGATTGATCTCACCTCTGCAAAAAGCGTAATCGCGCAGGAACGTCCTAGCTTAGTTTTCCTCACGACGCCAAATAATCCGACTGGGACAATCACTCCGCTCGCAGAGATCCGTCAATTAGCGAGGTCCTGCGCAGAGGTTGGCGCACTGTTAATTGTCGACGAGGCGTATCAAGAATTCTCTGACGAACCAAGCGCGGTAACTTTGATTCCAGAGCTTCCACACCTGCTCGTATGTCGAACCATGAGCAAAGCTTTTGCTTTCGCAGGAGCGCGCATCGGCTATTTGGTTGCAGATACCCGCGCTATCGATGCGATGCTCTTAGTTCGCTTGCCTTATCACTTGAGTAGCGCAACTCAAGCGCTGGCCTTGGTGGCACTCTCTTATTCGCAGGAGTTGCTTGCCAATGTCGCGCTCTTGAGTAGTGAACGAACTCGGATGCGCAAGAGCCTCGAGCGGATTGGTGTGGCAGCAATCTCTAGTGGCGCGAATTTCTTCCTTTTCGAGAGCGCGAATCCAGCAGCGCTCTGGTCCGAACTTCTCGAAAGCGGTGTCCTGGTACGAGATGTCGGTCTACCGGCACATCTTCGAGTCACCGTGGGCACCCCCGAGGAGAATGACCGGTTTATCGCGGCTCTTGCCAGCGCACAGGAGAAGAGCTCTACGCGGTAAAATTCTCAGCTATCCAGGGGAAGTCAAACGAGGGGAAGCACGATGAGCCGTCGCGCAGTTGTCGATCGCAGCACCAAAGAGTCGGCCGTTCACATCGACCTCGAACTCGACGGAACCGGTGAAATCTCGATTGAGACCCAGGTTCCATTCTTTGATCACATGCTTAGCCAATTGGGAAAGCACGCAGGCTTCAACCTCACAGTGAAGACCACGGGCGATGTCGACGTCGATTCACACCATACTGTTGAAGATACCTCGCTTGCGCTCGGTCAAGCGCTTCGCGAAGCTCTCGGTGACAAATCCGGAATCCGGCGGTTTGGCGATGCAACAGTCCCGTTAGATGAAGTGCTTGTTCAAGCTGCAGTAGATCTATCCGGACGCCCATACCTCGTACATAGACAACCGGAGATCGTGGAATTAATCGGCACCTACGACACCACGCTCACCCGGCACATCTGGGAGTCGCTTATTGCTGAAGCGCGTATCGCACTACATGTTCGAGTTCTAGAGGGTCGTAACGCACACCATGTGATGGAAGCACAATTCAAGGCGGTTGCCCGCGCGCTTCGCGATGCTGTCTCACGAGATGGAGTTACTGGAATTCCTTCCACCAAAGGCACTCTGTGATCGCGATACTCGATTACGGTTTTGGCAATATCAGATCTGCGCAACGAGCCTTTGCTCGTCACGGAATGAACGCAGAAATCACCGCCGATAAAGAGCGCTGTATCGAAGCTGACGGATTGGTAATTCCCGGGGTAGGAGCTTTTGCTGCCTGCATGGATGGCTTAGATAAAGTAGGGGCAAGTGGAATTATCGACGCCAGACTGATGGCAAATCGACCGACCTTGGGGATCTGTGTTGGTATGCAGGTGCTTTTTGATACTGGAGTAGAGCATGGAATCACTCGCACCGGTCTTGCACAATGGCCCGGAACTGTTGCCCGCCTGCAAGCGGAGATTTTGCCGCATATGGGGTGGAGTGAAGTGCAGAGCGCTCCGCACTCCACGCTTTTCCAGGGAGTCGAGCAGGAACGCTTCTACTTCGTTCACTCCTTTGGAGTACAGGAATGGAATATGACTACCTCCGAAAGCTTGAAGCCGGCTCAGGTGAGCTGGAGTGAATACGGAACTCCATTCGTAGCTGCAGTCGAGAATGGACCATTAAGTGGTACTCAATTTCATCCAGAGAAATCTGGAGATGCCGGCGCTACTCTGATCGAGAATTGGATCTCAACATGTCGTTAATCCTTCTTCCCGCGGTCGATGTCAAAGATGGCAAGGCCGTCCGTCTGGTGCAGGGTGAGCTATCTCAAGAAACGGCATACGGTGCACCGCTCGATGCCGCGCTTGATTTCCAAAACTCAGGTGCGCAGTGGCTACATCTAGTCGATCTCGATGCCGCCTTCGGGCGAGGAAGTAACCATGAAATTCTGGCGGAGGTGGTCGGCAAATTGGATATTCACGTTGAGCTTTCTGGTGGTATCCGAGATGACCAATCGCTGGCGCGAGCGCTAGCAACGGGATGTGCTCGAGTCAATCTTGGTACTGCAGCGTTGGAGAATCCCGAGTGGACTTCCGAAGTTATAAAGAAGTACGGCGATCAGATTGCCGTCGGCTTAGATGTTCGTGGGCATACGTTGGCAGCGCGCGGATGGACGAAAGAGGGTGGCAACCTCTTTGAAACTATAGAACGCCTCGATCGAGATGGTTGCGCTCGATATGTAGTCACCGACGTTGCAAAAGATGGCACGATGCAAGGTCCAAATCTCGCTCTACTTCGTGAGGTGGCGAACGCAACTAACGCGCCAATTATCGCAAGCGGCGGGGTGTCAACCTTGGATGACATTCGCACTTTACGTGAGCTGACGAGTATCGGAATCGAAGGTTCGATCGTAGGTAAGGCGCTCTATGCAGGGGCATTCACGCTCGAAGAAGCGTTAGAGATCGCGAAGTGAACATTCACCATGAGTAAGCGGCCTGCGATACGAATCATCCCATGTCTTGATGTGACTGATGGTCGAGTAGTCAAAGGAGTGAACTTCACTAATCTCGTCGATGCAGGCGATCCGGTAGAGATGGCAAAGGTATACAACAGTGAAGGTGCCGACGAAATAACTTTCTTAGATATCACCGCAAGTAGCGGCGCTCGAGAGACGATGGTTGAAGTAGTTTCCCGATGCGCAGCAGAGGTATTCATCCCGCTCACAGTCGGGGGTGGAGTTCGCTCTGTCGAAGATGTCGATCGATTATTGCGCGCTGGCGCTGACAAAGTCTCCGTAAATACCGCTGCAATCATCAGACCGGAATTGATTAATGAAATAAGTGAGCGCTTTGGTTCACAAGTTCTGGTGCTCTCGGTTGATGCACGTCGGGCAAATACTGCCAGCGGCTTTGAGGTGACCACGCATGGCGGGCGCGAGAGCGCTGGTATTGATGCGATGGCATGGATCGAAGAGGGATGTCGACGGGGGATTGGCGAAGTCTTACTCAATTCGATGGACGCTGATGGCACCCGCGCTGGTTATGACATCGAAATGATTTCGCTCGCTCGCGGGTATGCGAAGGTGCCCCTGATCGCTAGCGGCGGCGCTGGCGCCCTTGAAGATTTTGACCTCGCGATAAAGGCGGGCGCGGATGCGCTACTGGCCGCGTCGGTCTTTCATTTTGGAACTTTTCGGATAGGCGCGGTTAAGGAGTACCTAAGAAATCGTGGCCACCTCATCCGCTGAAGATAGGAGAGAATAGGGCCATGGCAACCACTCCTGAGTTACCAAGTGAGCTCGACGCTCGACTCTCTGACCCAACAGCATTGATACCTGTCATCGTGCAGGAAGTCGATAGCGATGAGGTTTTGATGTTGGCCTGGATGAATAAGGCGGCCTTACTTGCCACAATGGAAACTGGTGCAGCGACATATTGGAGTCGGAGCAGAAGCGAATTGTGGGTCAAGGGCGCTACCTCGGGCAACACCCAGCAGGTGGACTCCATCGAACTTGATTGCGACAGCGATGCATTATTAATGCGAGTGAAGCAAAAAGGCGTGGCCTGTCATACCGGAGCTCGCACCTGTTTTGGCAAGCGGTTATCGTGATGCGTAAAGAAGAGTTTCGCGAATTCGCGCGATCGCACACGGTCATTCCGGTGACGCGAAAGTTCGTTGCCGACAATGAGACGCCGCTAAGTCTCTACAGTAAGTTGGCGCAAGAACGTCCAGGAACATTCCTCTTAGAGTCGGCAGAGAATGGACGAACTTGGTCACGCTACTCATTTATTGGTGTGCGCAGCAACGCAACTTTGACCGAGCGCGATGGCCGCGCGGTGTGGAATGGGAAGAAACCAGCCGGCGCACCTGAGGGCATCGATCCAATCGAAGCACTGGAAATCACCAGTGGGCATCTCAAAAGCGTTGCGCTTGCCGATTTACCTCCGCTGACCAGCGGACTGGTGGGATTCATGGGTTACGACGCAGTACGCAGGATGGAGCGTCTTCCCTCGATTGCTAAAGACGATCTACAGATTCCCGAATTATCCTTCATGTTGATATCTGATCTAGCAATTTTCGATCATGCGACCAGCGTGGTCACTCTCATTGCAAATGCCATAAATTGGGATGGTAGTAATGAACGAGTTGATGAGGCATTCGATGATGCAATTGCTCGGTTAGATCGGATGGAGAGCGACCTGCTTTCGCATACGTCAGTGGAGCAGAAACTCAGTGGCACATCGTTTATCGACGAACGGGCAGAGCCAGATTACGCTCGCGCAACGAGCTCGCAGGAATTTTGTGCAGCGGTTCAGCAGATTAAAGAGGAGATCCTGGCTGGCGAGGCTTTTCAAGTCGTTTTGTCACAGCGGTTTTCCACTTCGATTATTGCAAGTTCACTCGATGTTTATCGGATGCTGCGCCGACATAACCCCAGCCCCTATATGTACTTGCTCCGCTTTGATGATGGCATCGACGTCGTGGGCTCTAGCCCTGAAGCGCTCGTCAAGATCTCCGATCGCAAGGCGATGGTCCACCCCATTGCCGGAACGAGAGCTCGTGGCAAGGATCCGATAGAAGATGAGCGGCTTGCCGCTGAACTCCTTGGTGATATTAAAGAGCGCGCCGAACATCTCATGCTTGTTGATCTTGGTCGAAATGATTTAGGTCGAGTCTGTAAACCAGGCACCGTCGATGTGATCGAGTTTATGAATATCGAGCGCTACTCCCATGTGATGCATATCGTCTCTACTGTGACCGGAGAGTTAGTAGATGGCGTCTCCATTGTTGAAGCGCTCTGCGCAGTCTTTCCAGCTGGAACCCTGTCGGGAGCGCCAAAACCGAGAGCGATGAAGATTATCGAAGAGTTGGAGCCTACTCGTCGAGGACTCTATGGCGGAATCGTTGGTTACATCGACTTCCGCGGAAATCTCGATTCTGCGATTGCGATTCGGACTGCGCTGATTAAAGATGGCGTGGCATATGTCCAAGCTGGTGCAGGAGTTGTTGCAGATTCCATCGCTGAAAATGAGGATCAGGAATGTGTCAATAAGGCCGCTGCAGTTCTCACTGCCATCGCATCGGCCAATGCTCGCGAACGAGTGAAATGATGGCGCTAGTGAAGCGAGCCGCACCATTTCTACTGGGGGCGTTGGGAGTTTTCATCGCCGCGCGTGCACTGGTAACTGAGCTCACGTTTTGGGCGCTACTGCTTCTTCTAATCTCCATTCTCATTCTGCTTGTTGCAATTGCGCGTCCACTCTTCGTAAAGCGCGGAGGTATAGGGCGTGCGCGCGCTGGATTACCCAGTAAGTATGAGCGAGTGGAAGACCCGTGGCGGGCGCTCTCAGCAGGTCGTGACCCGACCGACCAGTAATCGAGCAGTAAATCCCGTTGGCGTGCGGTAAAATTTGTCCACGTTCGACATTCGATAATTTGTCTAAGGAGAGGGAACTTCAATGTCCGTTAATAATCACGGGAAGACTCCAGCTGCATGGGCAACAACAATTATCGTCATCATCGGCTCTACAGTTGCAGGTCTTGCGATTGCAGTAGCGAATATCCCTTGGGCGGTGGCTGGTTTTGTCATCGTTGCTCTTGGCGGAGTAGTTGGCCTAGTGATGAAGAGCGCCGGGCTGGGCCGCAAGAAGATCTCCCATTAATCCCAGGCGCAGTAATTCCTATGACTGTCCTTGACGAGATAATCGTCGGCGTAAAAGAAGATCTCGAGAAACGCAAACTCGAGATGAGTCTTGGTGAGGTAATCGCGCGCGCCAAGACGTGCGCACTTGCCCTTGATGTCACTACAACATTTGCGAGCGGCGCTTTTGGTCTCATTGCTGAAGTTAAACGTTCCTCGCCTAGTAAAGGTGCGCTTGCTGAGATCACAGATCCAGCGAGCTTGGCTCGCGAGTATCAACGAGGTGGCGCTGCCGCAATAAGCGTGCTCACTGAAGAGCGGCGGTTCAAAGGGTCGCTTGCCGATCTAGAAGCAGTTCGAGCAGCGGTAACAATTCCAGTGTTACGAAAAGAGTTCATCGTTGATCCCTATCAAATATATGAAGCGCGTGCGTACGGTGCCGACATCATTCTGTTGATTGTCGCCGCGCTAAGTGAGGCAGAACTCATCGAATTCTCGGCAATCACCCATGAATTAGGAATGCGCACTTTGATTGAAGTCCATGACCACGATGAGCTATCCCGTGTGCTTGTACTGTCGGCAGCGCGCAAGTTAACGGTTGATTTATTGGGAATCAACGCCCGCAACCTCAAGACTCTTGCCATCGATGCAACCATCTTTGCCACGCTGGCGCCCTTGGTTCCAGCAGAGATTCCCTTGATTGCTGAATCCGGTATCAGTACCGATCTGCAGGTAGGGGAGCTGGCAGCGCAGGGCGCCGACGGCATCTTGGTAGGGGAGGCCTTGGTCAAAGATGGCGAACCGGCGACGACCATTGGAGCTTTCCTCCGGCGCGCAGAATCAACGAGAGTCCGTAGGCTTACCCCATGACGGCAACCCTCGATACCGGATTATTCGGGCCTTACGGTGGCCGGTACGTTCCCGAGGCGTTGATTGCCGCGCTCGACGAATTAGCTCAGATGCATCAGGCGATCAAGAGTGACCAAGAATTTGCCGCTGAGTTAAACCATTTACATAAGACCTATTCGGGTCGTCCAAGCATCCTCACCGAAGCACATCGATTCGCTGATTACTGTGGTGGCGCTCGACTCTTGCTCAAGCGAGAAGATCTCAATCACACCGGCTCACATAAGATCAATAACGTCCTCGGACAAGCGTTGATGACCAAGCGAATGGGAAAGAAGCGGGTCATTGCTGAGACTGGAGCTGGTCAACATGGCGTTGCATCCGCAACGGCGGCTGCGCTCCTTGGTCTTGAATGCGTCGTTTACATGGGCGAGGAAGACACCAAGCGACAGGCGCTCAATGTCGCTCGCATGCGATTACTTGGCGCCACCGTTGTTCCAGTAACTGCAGGTTCTCGAACTCTCAAAGATGCAATTAATGAGGCGATGCGAGATTGGGTTACCAATGTTGAGAGTACTCACTACATATTGGGAACAGTTGCCGGCCCACATCCTTTTCCGGTGATGGTTCGAGATTTCCATCGAATTATTGGTGATGAAGCGCGAGCGCAGGTACTTGAACTCACCGGCGCGCTACCAACGGCGGTCCTTGCTTGCGTTGGCGGCGGTTCCAACGCGATCGGAATCTTCTATCCGTTTATCGAAGACCTTGGTGTGCGATTGATTGGATTAGAGGCAGGTGGAGATGGCTTGGAGACTGGACGACATGCCTCAGCAATTTCAGGCGGTCGACCTGGAGTTCTCCATGGTGCACGTTCATACATGTTGCAAGATGAAGATGGGCAAACAGTGGAATCGCATTCAATCTCCGCGGGGCTCGACTATCCCGGCGTAGGTCCAGAGCATGCCCACCTTCATGACATTGGACGGGCTGAGTACTGGCCAATTACTGATAAAGAGGCGATGGAAGCATTCTCACTCCTGTGCCGAACCGAAGGAATAATTCCTGCAATTGAGACAGCGCACGCGCTCGCTGGTGCGATGAAGTTAGGTAAGGAACTCGGTCCGGATGCGACGCTGCTCATTAATTTGAGTGGTCGTGGTGACAAGGATGTGCAGACTGCAGCTGACTACTTCGGAATGGTGTAAATGTCCTCAGTAGCCAGCGCAAAGCAGACCACCCTTGAAAAGGTGTTACATGAAGCTCGTGCTGAGAAGCGTGCGGCGCTTATCGGGTATATCCCTGCCGGTTTTCCGACGATCGAGGGATGTAAAGCCGCGATAGATGTTCTGGTCGATTCAGGATTTGATGCCGTGGAAATTGGGTACCCATATAGCGATCCAGTGATGGATGGACCAATAATTCAGGAAGCTGCCGACATCGCTTTACGTAACGGGGTAAAAGCCAAAGATGTCTTCTCTATGTTGAGCCATACGACTTCTCGCGGAGCAGCAGGCGTCGTTATGACTTATTGGAATCCGATTGAGCAATATGGCGCAACGCGATTTGCCGAGGCAATCTCAGCAGCAGGCGGATCGGGAGTAATTACTCCAGATCTCTCCTTTGAGCAGGCACAACCATGGAAGACGAGCGCGGAGTCTGCCGGAATCAATACCATCTTTGTGGTGGCACCGAGTACCACCGATGAACGATTGCAGAAAGTTGCCTCAATCACTTCGGGTTTCATTTACGCCGCAAGCTTGATGGGCGTTACAGGCACGAGAACCGCTATCTCCAATTCAGCGCAAGAGTTAGTTACACGTATTAGAAAGTTGAGCGATCTGCCGATTGCAGTCGGCCTTGGCGTTTCGACTCCAGAGCAAGCTCGGGAAGTTGCCACCTATGCTGATGGTGTGATTATCGGGAGCGCGCTTATCAAAGAGTTACTGGCGGGCGATCTCGACTCTGGCTTGGCAAAACTCCGATCGCTCGCTCAATCCCTAGTCGCCGCTACCAAATCCGCAGAAAGATTGTGATGATGGAAGAGCCAACAGAAGTGATTGCGCGCCTCTCGAAAAGAACGCAGGCGCTTGATTGGTTGGGGCTTTTCGCCCGCTTAGCCTTAGGTGGCGTCCTCTTCGCGGCAGGCGCGATCAAGATCCCGACTCCGTATAAAGCGGCAGCTGCGATGCGCGCATACGAGCTATTGCCAAATTCACTCGCTTCATTCTTTGGGTACATCCTCCCGTGGTTCGAAGTCGGACTTGGTCTGCTGTTGATCCTTGGTGTGGCCACCCGACTCTCCGGTGTGGTGGGCGCGCTGCTCATGCTCCTTTTCATTGGTGCAATCGCATCTGCGTGGGCGCGTGGCTTGAGTATCGACTGCGGCTGTTTTGGCGGCGGTGGCGAAATAGACCCCAACGAGACTAAGTATCTTCAGGAAATTATCAGGGACATTGCCCTGGCAATCTGCGGTTTCTACCTATATTTCCGGCCGCATTCTCGTTTTGCGCTCGATAATCGAGGGAAGTAGGCTTCAAAACATGGCATCGAAAAATAATAATCGTGGCCCACAACGTGGCGGCCGGAACAACCAACCCGATCCAATTACCCGCTGGATCGTCATCGGAATGGTTTCGCTGGTGGTTATCATCGGCGCGGTCTTCACCATCGTCAGCAACAAGAGCTCTTCGAATGTCGCGCTACCACCAGGTGCTAGCAAAGAGGATGGATACGGAATCGTCTTCAATGCCGACAAAACGCCAACGATAAACATTTGGGAAGATTTCCAATGCCCAAGTTGCAAGCGATTTGAGCAGACCAATGGTTCGAAGCTCTATGAGTTGATTCAGCAAGGTAAAGCGAAAGTTGTTTTCAATACGCTCTCATTCATTGGGGATGAGTCGGTGGTTGCTGGAATGGGTGGTGGATGCGCCGCCGATCAAGGCAAGTTCCTCGAATACAAGAAGTTCCTTTACGACAATCAACAGGAAGAACATTCCGGCACCTGGACTAAGCCATACGTCATCTCGATGGCTGCAACTCTTGGACTTGATGAAACAAAATTCGCAGCATGCTTGAATACCGACAAGTATCGAAAGTGGTTGACCAACGTTGCTGATGCTGGTGGTAAAGCTAATATCAATGGCACACCAACAGTGGTCATTGACGGGACGATTATCGAGAGCGACCAACAAGGCATCAACTACTACACGCCAGAAGGATTTAACGCTCAGCTAGTGAAATACGGCATTAAGTAAAATCCGTATGGAGTTGGCGAAAATCCCCTCTCCGACTATCAGCGTTATCAATCTAGGCCCGCTGACGATTCACTTCTACGCGCTCTGCATCATCGCAGGAATCGTAGTTGCAGTCTGGTGGGGCGAACGAAGATTCGTAGCGCTTGGTGGCGCTCCTGGAGTTGTTACCGATGTTGCATATTGGGCAGTCCCTTCAGGGATTATTGGCGGACGTCTCTATCACTTAGCAACAACATGGGAGAGCAATCGCACCTTCCTCGACGCGATTGCAATTTGGCGTGGTGGTTTGGGGATTTGGGGGGCAATCAGCCTCGGCGCGCTCGGTGCGTATCTTCGCTACCGATTCCTCCTTCGATCTCAGAGCAGCGACGATGGCGCTCCGCTCTCCTTCGGAGTTTTCATGGATGCCCTTGCCCCAGGAATCGTGGTTGCCCAAGCGCTTGGTCGCTGGGGTAATTGGTTTAACGTCGAACTCTTTGGCAAGCCAACCTCATTGCCTTGGGGGTTGGCGGTTCCCGTCAATAAACGTCCGTTGGGTTATGAGAGTTTCCCAAGTTTCCATCCAACTTTTCTCTACGAATCTCTCTGGTGCCTTCTGGTCGCGGCGATCTTGCTCTGGATCGGCGCGCGCGGAGTCTTACGAAGTGGCGGTCTCTTCCTCTGCTACGTAGCCGCCTACTCTTTTGGCCGTTTTTGGATTGAGGGTCTCCGAATCGACGAGAGCGAGCTGATTTTGGGGCTGCGCTTGAATATCTGGGTGAGCATCACCTTATTTATCTTCGCTGCAATTGCGACATTCAACCGAAGGGCACGGAGTCCGCGCTAATCTTCTGCCTATGTCATTAGAAGAGGTCTACCGCCGAAACCTGGAACATCGCGCCCATCGCTCTGGATGGTTACGTGCGGCAGTTCTTGGCGTTAACGATGGACTCGTCTCCAATGCCTCACTTATGCTCGGATTCGTTGCAGCCCAAACCAGCACCGCCACGGTGATCACGGCCGGGCTGGCAGGTATTGCCGCTGGTGCACTCTCCATGGCAGTCGGTGAATATGTGTCGGTCAGTTCGCAAACCGATATTGAGAATGCCGATCGCGAAATCGAAGAAGCGCATCTAGCTCTAGATCCAGAAGGTGAACTCTTAGAGCTAGCAAAGATCTACGAGGATCGAGGAATCCCTCGTGACTTAGCGCTCCAAGTCGCGCGAGCGCTCCACGATCACAATGCGCTCGAGGCGCACCTACGCGATGAATTAGGTCAACATGACTTGACCAAGGCTCGACCCATGCAGGCAGCGTTCGCCTCTGCGGCAGCTTTCACCCTAGGTGGACTCATTCCGTTACTGGGAGTCTTCATCCCTACCATCATCAATCAAGCGGTGAGCATCATCGCTATTACTGTCTTGGGGCTTGCTCTCGCTGGCGTGATTGGAGCGAAGATTTCGGGCACTAACCCAATCCCGCCGACTATTCGAATCATGGTGGGTGGGTCGCTGGCGATGGCCGTTACCGCGGGGATTGGAGCCCTGGTTCACATCAGCGGCCTCTAGTCGCTACTATTGGGCCTAGCAGTTCGGGCCAATGGCGTCCCATCCATTTCTTAAAAGGGGATATCCATGGCCATTTCTCATTTTTCGAGCTTCCCGGAACGCTCGGGTCTTTATAACCCGGACTTTGAAAAGGATGCCTGTGGCGTTGCTATGGTCGCCACCCTTACCGGTCAAGCTCGCCACGACATCGTCGCGCTTGGACTGACTGCTCTCCGGAATATGGAGCATCGCGGTGCTTCGGGAGCAGAACCAGATAGTGGTGATGGCGCGGGAATCCTCATTCGAATCCCTGATGCCTTCTTACGTGCGGTAGTTGATTTCACGTTACCAGAGAGCGGTAGTTATGGCGCCGGTATCGCCTTTCTGCCAACAGCCGATGATGAGCGCGCACGAATTCTACATGCGCTCGATGAATTAGCTTTGCGCGAAGGGCTTTGCGTACTTGGATGGCGCGAACTGCCTATCAACGCCTCCTCCCTCGGTGCAACGGCGAAATCGGTGATGCCCCACTTCAAGCAGTTATTCCTCAAGGGATTGAAAGGGCAGAGCGCTCTTGAACTCGATCGACTCTTGTTCACCTTCCGCAAGCAAGCAGAGCACTCCCTTCCGATTTACTTCCCCTCACTCTCTTCACAGACGATCGTCTACAAAGGAATGCTTACTACAGGGCAGCTCGAAGAGTTCTTCCCTGATCTCTCTAATGAAGTGGTCGCATCGCCACTTGCATTAGTGCACTCGCGATTCTCGACTAACACCTTTCCCTCATGGCCATTGGCTCATCCCTATCGTTACATCGCCCATAACGGCGAAATCAATACCGTCAAAGGAAATCGAAATTGGATGCGCGCTCGCGAAGCACTTCTTGCCAGCGACTTGATCCCGGGAGACATCAAACGAATATTCCCCATTGTCTCTGAAGGTGGAAGTGACTCCGCTTCCTTCGATGAAGTATTGGAGTTGCTCTACTTATCGGGTCGATCGTTGCCGCACGCGATGCTGATGATGATTCCAGAGGCGTGGGAGAACAACGTAACTATGGATCCGGCGCGAAAGGCCTTCTACGCCTTCCATTCATCTTTGATGGAGCCGTGGGATGGCCCCGCCTGCGTCACCTTCACTGATGGTCATCAAGTAGGTGCGGTACTCGATCGGAATGGATTGCGCCCATCGCGCTTTTGGGTCACTGATCAAGGTCTCGTTGTGCTCGCCAGTGAAGTAGGAGTTCTCGATATTCCTGCAGAATCTGTGGTGCGTAAAGGTCGACTCCAACCCGGAAGAATGTTCTTGGTCGATATCGAAGCGGGTCGAATCATCGAAGATGAAGAGATCAAGACCTCACTATCAACAAGTGGGAGCTATGCGAAGTGGGTAGATGAGGGAGTAGTTCGCCTCGAGGATCTACCGGCGCGAGAACATATCGTCTATCCGCATGCCTCCGTTCTTCGCCGTCAACGAGCTTTTGGTTATACCGAGGAGGAGTTGCGAATCCTACTTACACCGATGGCGCGAAGTGGTTTGGAGCCATTGGGTTCTATGGGTAGCGATTCTCCGATTGCCGCCCTATCTAATAAACCACGTCTTCTCTTCGACTATTTCACTCAGCTCTTCGCACAGGTGACGAACCCACCGCTCGATGCGATTCGGGAGGAGTTGGTAACGAGTTTGTCGGCGACGATTGGCCCAGAACACAATATCTTGGATCCAGGCCCAGATTCGTGTCGCCAGATCCTGCTTCCATTTCCAGTCATCGACAATGATGAGTTAGCGAAAATTATTCACGTCAATGCTGATAAAACTCAGAGCGGTTTTGCACCCTACGTGGTCCGTGGACTCTTTCCAGTCTCCGAAGGTGGCGCCGGTTTAGCGGCACGTATCGAGGAGTTGCGCTCGGAGGTCAGTGGGGCGATTGAGAATGGCGCGCGGATCATCGTGCTCTCTGATCGCGATGGCGATGCAGATAACGCTCCCATTCCATCGCTACTTCTTACCTCAGCAATTCATCACCATCTGATTCGAACTCAACGTAGAACCCAGGTTGGACTCGTAGTCGAAGCTGGCGATGTTCGCGAAGTCCACCACGTAGCGCTCTTACTTGGTTTTGGCGCCGCTGCGGTTAATCCATATCTTGCAATGGAGAGCGTTGAAGATCTCGTCAATCAGGGAGTAATTACCAATATCTCGCCAGAGAAAGCTGTTCGCAATCTCATTAAGGCGCTCGGTAAGGGAGTCTTGAAGGTAATGTCGAAGATGGGTATCTCTACCATCGCGTCTTACACCGGCGCCCAGGTCTTTGAGGCGATTGGACTCTCGCAACGTGTCGTCGATGAGTACTTCTCTGGGACCACATCACGTCTTGGTGGAATCGGGATAGATCTCATCGCGAGCGAGGCAATCGCTCGTCATCAAATCGCCTACCCTCCCGGGGGCGAGATTCCCGGAACGAAGAAGTTGCCAACCGGTGGCGAATATCAATGGCGTCGCGATGGCGAACCTCATCTTTTTGACCCTGAGACGGTTTTCCTACTTCAGCACTCCACTCGCTCTCGCCAATTCGAAGTCTTCAAGAAGTACACCGATAAGGTGAATAATCGATCGAAGGATTTGATGACCCTTCGCGGCCTCTTCGAATTCAAGGCAAATCATCGAAAGTCCATTCCTGTCGATGAAGTTGAGTCAGTAAGTGAAATTGTTAAACGTTTCTCAACTGGCGCAATGTCGTATGGCTCGATTTCGCAAGAGGCGCACGAGACCTTAGCTATTGCGATGAATCGATTGGGCGGAAAATCCAATACCGGTGAGGGTGGCGAAGATCCCGAGCGATACCTTCCGCTTCCCAACGGTGATTCCAAGCGCTCAGCCATCAAGCAAGTTGCTAGTGGACGATTTGGCGTAACGAGTGAATATCTAGTGAACGCTGATGATCTACAGATCAAGATGGCGCAAGGGGCAAAACCTGGTGAAGGTGGTCAACTTCCCGGGCAGAAGGTCTATCCCTGGGTGGCAAAGACTCGCCACTCGACCCCGGGAGTGGGGCTCATCTCACCGCCACCACATCATGACATCTACTCCATTGAAGATCTCGCGCAACTAATCCATGATCTCAAGAACTCCAATAAGGATGCTCGAGTTCATGTGAAACTGGTCGCGGAAGTTGGCGTAGGCACCGTTGCCGCGGGAGTGAGCAAAGCGCATGCCGATGTGGTTCTGATTTCAGGTCACGACGGCGGAACTGGCGCATCGCCACTTACCTCGTTGAAGCACGCGGGTGCGCCGTGGGAGTTGGGTCTTGCCGAGACTCAACAAACGTTGATGCTTAATCGACTCCGCGATCGCATCGTCGTCCAAACTGATGGTCAACTCAAAACTGGGCGCGATGTCATTATCGCCGCGCTTCTTGGTGCAGAAGAGTTCGGGTTTGCTACCGCTCCACTTGTCGTCTCAGGTTGCATCATGATGCGCGTCTGCCATTTGGATACCTGTCCGGTAGGAGTAGCAACTCAGAATCCGACGCTTCGCGAGAAGTTCTCCGGCAAGCCAGAGTTTGTCGAAACCTTCTTTGAATATATCGCCGAAGAGGTTCGAGAACTTCTGGCAGAACTCGGCTTCCGAACTCTCGAAGAGGCGGTCGGGCAGGTCGAGGTGCTCGACACAAAGAAAGCGATCGATCATTGGAAGGCTTCAGGGCTCGATCTAGAACCATTACTTGTTGCACCGGCAGGAGGAGTGCGCCATGCAGTAATCAAGCAAGATCATGGCTTGGACAAGGCTCTCGATAACACCTTGATTGAACTTGCTCAACCCGCCCTTCTTGATGCACAACCAGTTCGGGCATCGCTTGAGGTTCGAAACGTCAATAGAACTGTCGGAACGATGCTTGGCGCAGAATTGACGCGTCGCTATGGCGGGGAAGGTCTACCACCAGGAACAATCGATCTGACTTTCCATGGCTCTGCTGGGCAATCATTTGGCGCATTTATTCCGCGTGGCATGACGCTACGCCTTTACGGCGATGCCAATGATTATGTCGGTAAAGGAATCTCCGGTGGCACGATTATCGTGCAGCCTGATGAGCGAGCACAATTCGCTGCACACGAGAATGTCATTGCTGGAAATGTCATCGGTTACGGTGGCACATCTGGCGACATTTTCATCCGTGGCATCGTTGGCGAACGTTTCTGTGTTCGTAACTCCGGGGCGACTGCTGTGGTCGAGGGCGTAGGCGACCATGGTTGCGAGTACATGACCGGCGGTGTTGTCGTCGTGCTTGGTAAGACTGGAAGGAATTTCGCTGCCGGCATGTCAGGCGGGCGCGCTTTCGTTCTTGATATCAATCCTGCGAATGTCAATGGCGAGATGGTCGACATACTCATTCTTACGGATGCAGATAAAGCGCTCCTTCATCAAACTCTCTCGCGATATAGCGCTGAGAGCGGCTCGACAATCGCAGCAGAACTACTTCGCGATTGGGAAGAAGCAGTTGAACGGTTCTCGCTCGTGATGCCTCGAGATTATGCGCGAGTGCTGGCAGCGATGGAGCGAGCTGAAAAGGAAGGTCTACCTCGAGAGACTTATGTAATGGAGGCAACTCATGGCTGATCCAACAGGATTTATGAAGGTACCTCGCGAGACGCCTAAACGGCGCCCAGTCGATGTTCGAATTCGCGATTGGCGTGAGGTCTATGAGGAGCAGCCATTTGCTGATCTCCAAAAACAAGCAGGGCGGTGTATGGATTGCGGTATTCCGTTCTGTCATCAAGGGTGTCCACTCGGAAATTTAATTCCAGAGTGGAATGACTTGATTTGGCGAGGAGAAGTGGGAGAGGCAATCGATCGCCTCCATGCCACCAATAACTTCCCAGAGTTCACCGGACGGCTCTGTCCTGCGCCATGTGAGACAGCATGCGTTGTTGGTATCAATCGTGATGCCGTCACTATCAAACAAGTCGAACTTCGGACTATTGAAGAGGCATTCAAATCTGGCGATGTGAAGCCGTTGGTTCCTGATCGCCTGACGGGCAAGACTGTTGCAGTAGTCGGATCGGGGCCAGCTGGCTTGGCAGCAGCTCAACAACTAACTCGAGCAGGTCACACCGTTGCAGTGTATGAGCGCGCTGAGAAGATCGGCGGTTTGCTCCGCTATGGCATCCCCGAATTTAAGATGGAGAAATCGATTCTCGATCGCCGCCTCGATCAGATGAAGAGCGAAGGTACTCGTTTTCGCGCTGGAGTTGATGTTGGTGGCGAACTCACTGGTGATCAGTTGCGCACTCGTTATGACGCCGTTGTGTTGGCGATCGGCGCGACCCAATGGCGCGAGCTTCCAGTGCCAGGGCGTGAGCTACAAGGCATCTATCAAGCGATGGAGTATCTACCATGGGGCAACAAACAAGGTCTTGGTGAGATTACTAAATCGCCGATTGATGTCGCTGGCAAACATGTCGTCATCCTCGGCGGCGGCGACACGGGCGCTGATTGTCTGGGTACAGCAACGCGTCAAGGCGCAGCGTCAATTACTCAACTAGAGATCATGCCGCGACCTGGCAATGAGCGACCATCGAGCGCTCCATGGCCGACCTATCCGATGATTTACCGGGTATCGAGCGCTCATGAAGAGGCGGGAGAGCGAATGTATTCGGTCTCAACCGAGGAGTTCATCGGTGATGGCACCGGAAAAGTTCGCGCGCTCAAGCTCGTGGAAACTCAATTTGTCAACGGAAAATTCGAGAAGGTTCCCGGAAGCGAGCGCGAGATTCCAGCGGATTTCGTCTTCCTCGCGATGGGATTCACTGGAGTAGAAAAATCTCCATTGATCTCACAACTTGGCGTCGACCTCGATGCTCGCGGAAATGTTGCTCGCGATGGTGAGTATCAGAGCACCGTTCCAGGCGTCTTTGTCGCGGGCGATGCTGGTCGCGGCCAATCGTTAATTGTCTGGGCAATAGCCGAAGGCCGTTCGGCGGCAGCTGCGGTAGATAGATACTTAATGGGTCGAACTCAACTTCCAGCTCCTATCGAACCAACAGCTCGACCGCTGATGGTCTAGACAAGGTTTGCAACTATGAGCGCGCAACGTCGAGCCAAAATCGTCTGCACATTAGGGCCGGCAACCGCGAGCGCTGAACGGATTGGACAGTTGATCGACGCGGGGATGAATGTAGCCCGCCTTAACCTCTCTCATGGTGAGCGCGATCAACATATGCAATTACTCGAGAACGTGCGTAGTGAGTCGCGACGGCGAGGCGCGTATGTTGCGATCTTGGCTGATCTGCAAGGGCCAAAGATCAGGCTCGGCAAGCTCACTGAAGGTGAACATCTACTTCGCGATGGCGCATCCTTCGTGATCACTACTGATGAAATCGTCGGCGACAGCTCTCGAGCATCGACCACCTATAAAGGGCTACCAAAGGATTGCGCTGCTGGAGATATTCTCTTAATTGATGATGGCAAGGTATCGCTACAGATTTCGAAGATTAGCGGTAATGAGATTTTCACCGTAGTCCGAAATGGTGGTCCGATTAGTAGCAGTAAAGGAATAAATGCGCCAGGTTCATCGCTTTCAGTGCCAGCGCTCTCTGAGAAGGATCTCATGGACCTCGAGTGGGCTCTCAACGTTGGCGTCGACTTAGTTGCGCTCTCCTTTGTTCGAAGCGGATCGGATGTAGCGGGCGTCCACGCAGTGATGGACCGACTGGGTGTCCGGGTTCCTGTCATTGCGAAGATCGAGAAACCACAAGCGGTCACCAATCTCGATGAGATCGTTGCCGCATTCGATGGATTGATGGTGGCACGGGGCGACCTCGGAGTTGAGTTGCCGATTGAAGAGGTGCCCTTGGTGCAGAAGCGGTGTATTACTGCCGCTCGAGAGAATGCCAAACCGGTGATTGTGGCGACCCAGATGCTCGACTCCATGATCAATCAGCCGACGCCAACGCGAGCAGAGGCCACCGATTGCGCGAACGCGATTTTGGATGGCGCAGATACCTTGATGCTCTCTGGTGAGACAAGCGTAGGAAAGTTTCCGATCGAAGCGGTATCGACGATGTCACGAATCATCGCTAAGACTGAAGAGAAGGCTTTGGGCGATGTTGCCCAGTTGCGCCATAACCCACATACCAAATCTGGAGCAATAACTAAGGCTGCAGCTGAAGTTGGGGCGGTAGTTGGCGCTCGTTTCCTCGTAGCGTTCACGCAGAGCGGTGATTCGGCGCGACGAATGTCGAGATTGCGCTCGGTTATTCCGATTTTGGCATTAACCCCCGAGGAGAGCACCGCTCACCAACTCGCGCTTTCGTGGGGTGTGGAGCCGATCGTTATTCCGCCGGCAAAACATACCGATGAGATGGTCAAGCAGATTGATTCCTCACTCTTAGATACTGGCAGGGCAAGCGTGGGGGAGCACATCGTCATTGTTGCCGGCAGTCCGCCAGGTATCCCGGGTTCAACGAATGCGATGCGAGTCCATCGGATAGGCGATGCTGTGGCTGGCATCGCTCCTGCCTATCGGTAAACTCTGCTTAGCATCGAATAACGCCTCGGTACTCCAACGGTAGAGAGGGCAGTCTCAAACACTGCATAGTGTCGGTTCGAATCCGACTCGGGGCACATGGATCGCCAACGTCAACAGCAGCCACTGAGGATTGTGGTCGCCGAAGATGAAGCGTTGATTAGAATGGACTTAGTTGAGATGCTCGCCCGCGAGGGCTATCAAGTGGTCGGAGAAGCAGCAAATGGTGAGGCCGCGATTGCTCTGGTCCGCGAACATCAACCCGACTTAGCGCTCTTTGATGTGAAGATGCCGATCAAAGATGGAATTACTGCAGCGCAGGAACTTCGTGGTGAAGTGCCAATCGTGATGTTGACTGCATTTAGTCAGCGCGAGCTCATCGAGCGGGCAAACGATGCGGGAGTGATGGCATATCTGGTTAAGCCATTTACGATTAGCGATCTCATTCCTGCCATCGAGGTTGCTCGAACTCGATTCTTCGAGCGAGCGCTCCTGGAGTCCGAGGTAGCTACCCTTGAGGGCAAGCTTGAGGCTCGAAAATTGGTGGAGCGCGCCAAAGGCTTATTGATGCAACGCCATGGATTGAGTGAGGGCGAGGCCTTCACGTGGATCCAGCGAGGGGCGATGGATCGGCGCCTTTCGATGGTCGAGGTCGCCCGGGAGCTCCTCGGGGGCAGCGATCATTAATCGGCGCCAAACTAGAGTTATTTAGCGGGCAACGGCCCGGTTTGGCGGGAGAGAGGCCGCTATTTTGGCCGATTTCTCGACTTACAACTTCGCCCATCTTTTGGCATACTCACCTATTACTTCGCCCGGAAATCACCCTGATTCTCGGGATGAACTTACGTAATGATAAAGAAGTACTTCTAACTATCATCGAAAGTAATCGAAAGCAATCGAAAGGGTAATAATGCAAAAGTCATACAAGTGGAAGGTTGTAACCGCCTTCGCTGTAGCGACTCTCGTTCTTGCTGGCTGCTCGTCCTCATCAGACACAGCCTCCGAAGAGACCGCTACTGACACCGCATCAGAAGAGGCAGCTCCTGCCTCAACTGGTCCGTTGAAGATCGGTTCCCTACTTCCTGAGACAGGCAACCTCGCATTCCTCGGGCCACCAGAGTTCGCAGGCGTTGACCTTGCTGTTAAGGAAATCAACGATGCAGGTGGAGTTCTTGGTCAACCAGTTGAGCACATCCGTGGCGACTCTGGAGATACCAGCACTGATATCGCACAACAGACTGCTGATTCACATATCGCAGCTGGCGTCGGTGCCATCGTGGGCGCAGCATCATCAGGTGTATCGCTCACCGTTATCGACAAGATCACTGGTGCCGGAATCGTTCACTTCTCACCAGCGAACACCTCACCAGATCTCACCACCTATGCAGATAACGGCCTCTATTTCCGTACTGCTCCACCAGATACCTTCCAGGGTGCAGTTCTTGGCCAATTGATGGCAAAGAATGGCGCAACCAATGCCGTCTTCTTGAACCTTGATGACGCATACGGAAATGGTCTTGCTAAGTACGGCATCGCAGCTTTCTCCGGAACCTCAACCCAGGTTGTCTACAACCCACAGGCTGCTGAGTTCTCGGCTGATGTTGCAAAGGCAAAGGCTGCAAAGCCAGATGCAATTGCGCTCATCGGATTCGACGAGACCACCAAGGTCCTCACCGAGTTGATCAAGCAGGGTATTGGTCCAAACAAGGTAAAGACCTACCTCGTTGACGGTAACCTCTCAAGCCAGGCTTACAAGGATCTACCAAAGAACATCATGAAGGGCGTCAAGGCGACTCTTCCAGGCGTTCTCACCAGTGACGAGCTCAAGCAGCGCCTACTCGGAGTCGATCCTAAGTTGACCGACTTCTCGTATGCACCTGAGTCCTACGATGCAGTGGTGCTCATCGCACTCGCTGCTGAGCAGGGTAAGGGCACCGATGGCAAGACCATCGCAGCTAACTTGGCATCTGTCTCATCTGGTGGCACTAAGTGCACCACCTTCAAGGAGTGCAAGGACTTGATTGCAGCAGGCACCGACATTGATTATGACGGCGTCTCTGGTCCAGTTGAGTTCGATGCCAATGGCGACCCATCAGTGGCCACCATGGGCGTTTACGAGTACTCAGCGAACGACAAGTTCGCACCAAAGGCTGATCAATTCATTACTGGCGCAGTTCCTGCACAACAGTAATTACCTCAGCTAGCTAGTAGTTAGGGCCGGTCTCGATAGAGACCGGCCCTAATTCTTTTTACAGATAATTTGTGCGATACGAATTAATTATTTTTAGCGAGCGTACCGAGATAAAGCTCGATAACTTTTGGATCCTTGGCAAGTGATCGACCAGTGCCGGTGTAGGCATTCCGTCCTTGGTCGAGCACATACCCGCGATCGACGATTTGCAAGCATCGGCGAGCATTTTGCTCCACCATAATCACAGTGACGCCAGTCTTATTGATCTCGCGTACGCGCACGAAGACCTCATCTTGGAGAGCGGGCGAGAGTCCAGCGCTCGGTTCGTCGAGGAGCAAGACGCTCGGCGCCATCATCAACGCGCGACCCATGGCAACCATTTGACGCTCGCCACCTGAGAGTGAGCCGGCGCGTTGCTTCCGCCGTGCACCGAGGGTAGGAAAGAGATTTGTGACGAAATCGAAGCGCTCGCCAAAGCTCTCGGGGCGTTGGTAGGCGCCCATTTGGAGATTCTCTTCGATAGTTAATGAGGGAAAGACATTGTTGGTCTGCGGTACGAAACCAATTCCGGCGCGCACGAGCTGATCTGCCCGTTGATTGGTGACATCTTCACCCTTGAGTCGAACGATTCCATCGCGGACCTTGACCAGACCAAAGAGTGATTTGAGGAGCGTGGATTTTCCGGCGCCATTGGGACCGATGATTCCGACTAGTTCGCCCTCGTTGGCGTAGAGGTCACAGCCATTGAGGATATTTACCCCAGGCAGATAGCCGGCGATGATGCCTGCCGCTTCAACAAGTGGGGTGCCAGTTGTGTTGAGTGAGTTCATAGCGCCTTACCGACCCTCATCTAGCGAAACATCATGATGTGCACCTAGGTATGCATCGATCACTGCTTGGTTACCCATCACGCTATCTGGAGTTCCCTCAGCAACGATCTTGCCCTCTGCCATAACGATGACCCAATCGCTAATATCGCGAACCATATCCATGTCGTGCTCAACGAAGAGCACTGTCATTCCCTCTTCGCGAAGGTCTTTGATATGGCCGAGAAGGGATTGCTTGAGCGCGGGGTTGACTCCGGCCATCGGCTCATCAAGCATCACAATTTCTGGCTTCACCATGAGCGCGCGCGCCATCTCGAGCAGCTTGCGCTGTCCTCCGGAGAGCGCTGCAGCAAAATCATCCCGCTTATCGATTAACTTAAAGCGGGTAAGGAGCTCTTCCGCCTGCGAAGTGATTGCCTCCTCTTGCTTCTTCCAGATAAAAGGGAAGAGGCCTCGGATGAAAGATTCTCCGCGTTGATTTGTTGCTGCAAGGCGCATGTTGTCGATGACCGATAGGCGAAAGAGCGCCTTGGTTAACTGGAAGGTGCGGACCATTCCCTTCCGTGCCACTTTGTGTGGCGAGGTTCCGGAGATGACTTCGCCATTAAGCGTCCAGCTTCCCTCGTCGACCGAGTCGAAACCAGTGAGCAAATTGAAGAAAGTGGTCTTGCCGGCGCCGTTTGGGCCGATCAAAGCGGTAATCGAGCCCCGTTGAATCTCAACATGGTCGACATTGACAGCGGTGAGACCGCCAAAGCGGCGCGTTACCTTGTCGGCGACAATGATTGGATCCGGCTTTTTTGATCCTGGGGTTGATGCGACAGTTGCGAACGCAGCGAGTGCGCGTTCTTTGAAATTCGAATTAGGCGCGGGCATCGAGAGCCAACTCCTTTCGATCGCCGAAGATTCCCTGAGGCCGGAAGATCATCAAGAGCATTAATCCCAGACCAACCAACATGAAGCGAATCTGACCGACTTGATTGACGCCAATGAGCCACTCGGGAATATAACCGGCTGATACTGCCTGACGAAGCATCTGCTCAACGAAGACGAGCAAGAACCAGAAGATGATTGCGCCTGCGATCGGAGCCATCACCCGAGCGGCGCCACCGAGAATTAAAACGGTATAGGCAAAGAAGGTGAGCGCGGTTCCATAGTTATCAGGTTGTACAGATTGACGGGAGAGGGCATAGACGAAACCACCAATTGAGCCGATGACGCCACCGGCGATTAGCGATTGAATCTTGTAGAGGTAGACGTTCTTACCGAGAGAGCGAACCGCATCCTCGTCCTCGCGAATCGCTTTGAGTAGTCGACCCCACGGTGAATTCACGAGCAACCACATGAGAAGCAAGATGATTGCCACGAGCACCCAGCCAACAACGACGACCCAGAGATCATTTGGCGTAAAGCGAAGGAAGGGAAGGTCTAGACCGGCAGTAAATGGGTTGAGGTCGAAGAACTCCTTGCCGAACTTTCCAGTAATACCATCGGAACCACCTAGTGTTTTATTAAAGGTGGCGGAGCGGGCGACCTGGCGAATGATTTCGCTCGCAGCAATAGTGACGATAGCGAGGTAGTCGGCGCGCAGGCGAAGCGTGGGGATGCCAAGTAATAGCGCAAGAATTATCGAATTACCTATGCCAATGAGGAGCGCAATCCAGAGCGAGATGTTGTATGAAACTACCGCCACGGCGACGCTATATGCGCCCACGGCGAGAAAGCCCGCTTGCCCGAAATTGAGCAGTCCGGTGTAACCGAAGTGCATATTCAAACCAATCGCTGCAAGGGCGAAGATGATGGTGTTGACGCCAATCGCAGCGCTTAATGATTGTTGAGTAATAAAGAGAAAATCCATTAGCCGATCCTCCCTTTCTTACCAAGGATTCCTTGTGGTCGGACCAAGAGGATGATGATCAAGATTACGAGCGCGCCGACATACTTCAATTCAGTCGGAATGAAGAGTGTGGAAAGTTGGATGGATACGCCAATTACGAGTGAACCAATGAGCGCGCCATTGATGGTGCCCAATCCGCCGAGAGTGACCGCGGCAAAGATGAGTAGCAGGAGGTCTTGGCCCATCACGAAGCTGACCCCTTGATTGACGGTCACCATGATTCCCGCGAAGCTGGCGAGAGTCGCACCAAGGATCCAGACTGCACGGATGACTCGTTCGACCTCGATTCCCGAGGAGGAGGCGAGCGCTGGGTTATCTGAGACAGCGCGACTTGCCTTACCCATATGGCTGCGCGAGAGCCAGATGGTGGCGCCGACGAGCATGACCAGACCAATACTCGAGGTGATGATCGATTTTGGCGTAATTGAGACTAGGCCCAAACTCAAACCGGCTTGGCCGGCATATTCAGGAAGCTGTCGGGTGTCTCCGCCAAAGATAAAGAGGAAGAAGTAGCGAATCAGAATCGCTAGGCCAATCGAGACAATGAGCGCTGCAATCAGGCCAGTCCCTCGTCGCCGGAGCGGTTGCCACAGGAACTTATCTTGGAGATATCCGCCGATGAGGGCAGAGAGGAGTACTGCCAGCGGAATTGCGAAGATGACCTTGAGGCCAGCAATGGCGCTTAAGTAATAGGTGAGCAATCCGCCGAGGGTGAGCAATTCACCGTGGGCAAAGTTGGTTAGGCCAGTGGTGCCAAAAACCAAGTTGAGGCCGAGCGCGGCGAGCGCAATCACTAATGCGAGGATCAATCCATCAGCTAAAAGTTGGGCGCCACGTTCGACATTGGTCGCTTTCTTCACTCCTGGCCCGATGGGAAAGAGAATCGTGACATCAAATCCGAGGGAGATCACATTGGCTTTGATTGTCGCTCGGGTTGGGTCGGTGAGCGCCTGTCCCGATGGAAGCTGCTCTTGGTTAATCGACACTTGATAGACGGCGGCTGCAGGAACTTCGATCTTCCACTTACCTTGACTATCGCTAGTCGCCTCGCCGACGAAGTTATTTGGTCCAGTTGCAGAGACTCCGACGCCAGGGAGCGGTTGCTTCGCTGCGTCGACCAATGTTCCCTGGATATACGTTGGAGTTGCAGCAGAGGCAAAACCGGCAAAACCGAAGATTGAGGTGAGGATCGTTGCAACCATGATGAGCGCACCAGCCACCGGCACTCCCGAGGTGAGCTTTCGGCGCGAGGTGATCGCGCTGCGACGATTTCGCATTCTGCTCCCAACGGTAATGAGCTAGCTTGGTGGTCAGAGGTGGGGATGGCTTCTAATACTGGTGGGTAGCGTACCCAGCGGAGGGTGAAATTACGACAACAGAAGTGGGAGCTAGAGCCTATTAATCCGTCAGGATGAGACAGGTAATTCTCGCGGTGCAGGTCCGTCGCCCTTGGTCATCGCTGATCTCTACGTTGTAACTTGCCAACGTCCGCCCCAGCGATATGGCGGTAGCCACGGCGGTAACGAACCCTGATTTGGCCGCGCGGTGGTGGGTGGCGTTGATATCGACCCCCACGATTCGGCGATGAAGGCCGGCATGGAGATGGGCGCCAATGGAGCCAAGACTCTCCGCGAGCACGACATTTGCTCCTCCGTGGAGGAGGCCAAATGGTTGGGTATTGCCATCGACCGGCATTCGCCCCACCAATCGAGCGGGGCTCGCTTCGAGAATCTCAATGCCCATCTTCTCGTCTAGGGCGCCACGACCCCGCGCGTTGAGTTGGGCTAACTCTTCCTCATTTACTCCAGACATAAGGCAAGCATGGCATATCGAGAAAGCAGAGGCGAGATTGGGCAAGGCGCAAGCGCCGCGTGAAGTCCTACTCTTGCGCAATGGGCAAAAAATCGACCCTCTTACTTCTCGATGGTCACTCGTTGGCGTATCGAGCATTTCATGCTCTTCCCGTGGAGAACTTCACCACCTCGAGCGGCCAACCAACAAATGCCCTCTACGGATTTACCTCGATGCTGCTCAACTTGCTCCGAGATTTGAACCCCACACATATTGCTGTCGCCTTCGATGTCTCGCGCAAGACTTTTAGGACGGAGAAGTTTCCCGAATACAAAGCAACTCGCTCCAAGACTCCTGATGAGTTCCGAAGCCAGATGGATTTACTTCACGAGATCATCGATGCGCTTGGCATTACTCACATCGAACGTGCGGGCTACGAAGCAGATGATGTCATCGCGACTCTTGCTAAACAGGCTGTCGAGCAAGGGTTCGATGTCGAAATCTGCTCCGGAGATCGAGATTCATTTCAATTAGTCTCACCCAATATCACGGTGCTCTATCCAAAGAAAGGTGTGAGCGAACTTGCTGCTATGACGCCTGAGGCCGTATTCGAGAAATATGGCCTAACTCCCGCGCAGTATCCTGATTTCGCAGCCCTTCGTGGCGATCCAAGTGACAATCTTCCATCCATACCGGGAGTAGGAGAGAAGACGGCAACAAAATGGATTGCTGATTATGGCTCACTCTCCGCACTTATTGCCAAGGTAGATCAAGTGTCAGGCAAGGTGGGTGATGCACTTCGAGGCCATATTGCTCAAGTATTACTCAATCGAGAGCTAACACAGCTTGATGCGAATGTTCCTCTCGATAAGTCGCCTGTGGATTTGGCTCGACAAGAGATCGATTATGAAAAGGTTCGCGAGCTCTTTGATTTGCTGGAATTTCGTTCACTGAAGGAGCGGTTACCTAAAGCAGAATTTAGCGCTGTAGATGAGAGTTTGGTTAAGCACCAAAAGACAAGCTTTAAACAAAGTGGGGCATTGGATGATTTAGATGAGAAGTCGCTCGTGGCGATCTATCCTGCAGATAATCTGTCAGAGTGCGGAATCGCCCAAGGATCACTTGCTTTCGTGATTGGAAGAGTCGAGTTTGCACAGTGGGCGACCACCTCTAAAGCGCCAAAAATTTTCTTCGACGGTAAAGCGCTCTTGCGAACGATTGCCAAACCTGTTCTAGGTGTAGTTGGCGATCTTGCGTTAATGGCATATCTACTCAATCCGGGAGCGCGTACTCCAGAAATATCTGATGTTCGATATCGCTATCTGCAAAAGTCCGCACCTACTAATACGGACGCGAGCTCCCTAGAGTTGGATTTCACCGGAGGGAGCTCATCTAGTGGCGCTCTCGCAGAATACGCTCAAGATCTCCTTGCCCTCTATCCACTATTGCTGGTCGAATGTGGTTCAGCTGGCTTAACCAAAGTCCTGGAAGAGATTGAACTTCCCACCCTGGCACTCCTTGCTCGGATGGAAGCGACCGGCATCGCGATTGCCACCTCCGAAGCCGCAACGCTTGAAGGATATTTTCTGAGCGAGGCTGAGAGCGCTTCGAAAAGCGCATTTGCCGCAATCGGCCGGGAATTCAATCTCGCTTCACCGAAGCAATTACAAGAAGTGCTATTTAATGAATTGAAGTTACCAAAGACCAAAAAGATCAAGACGGGCTACACCACCGATGCCGACGCACTTAATTGGTTAATGACAACTACTAATCATCCAGTGTTAGCGGCCATCCTGCGATCACGAGATGTGTCCAAACTAAAGAGCGTTGTCGAGGGGCTCCGCAGGGCAGTGAGTTCTGATGGTCGAGTGCACACGACCTTTCAACAAATGGTGACTGCGACCGGTCGACTATCTTCGACTGATCCGAACTTGCAGAACATTCCCATCAGGACTGAAGAAGGGAGAAGGATTCGCAATCTCTTCGTTGCTGGTGCGGGATTTGAATCATTGATGACTGCCGATTACAGCCAAATCGAATTGCGAATTATGGCCCATCTCTCAAATGACGAAGCCTTGCTTGAGGCATTTGCTCGAGGTGAGGATCTGCACACCACGGTTGGTGCAGAAGTTTTTGGAGTTCAACCAAGTCAAGTCGATGCAGAGATGCGAAGAACTGTGAAGGCTATGTCTTACGGCTTGGCTTATGGCTTATCTGCATTTGGATTGAGTCAGCAACTCGATATCTCACCAAGCGCAGCGCAGGAGTTGATGGATAGATACTTCACTCGTTTTGGCGGCATCCGAAATTATCTTGAGTCAGTCGTCGTGGAAGCTCGAGCAAAAGGATTCACCGAGACGATATTCGGAAGAAAGCGATACCTACCTGATCTCCATAGTGATAATCGAATGCGACGTGAGATGGCCGAGCGAATGGCGCTTAATGCGCCAATTCAAGGTAGCGCCGCAGACATCATGAAGATTGCGATGCTCGCTGTCGATGCAGAATTAGCTAAGAAAAAAATGAAGTCACGAATATTGCTCCAAGTTCATGATGAATTGGTTTTGGAGATCGCCCCGGGAGAGAGCCAAGAAGTCGAAGAACTGGTACGCATCCAGATGGGCAGCGCCTACCCGCTGAAAGCGCCCCTATCGGTAAATATAGGAATTGGACCAACGTGGGATGCTGCCGCCCATTAACTGAGCCAAATTGACCCCATCGCCTGCCCCCGCGTAGCCTTCTCCAGTTCGTGCGAACCCCGCTCGAATACGGCCCAATATCTGGGTCGGACCTACGATCCACTACCTACGGAGCACCTTGAGTATCGCAGTTAACGACATCGGAACCGCGGCTGATTTTCTCGCCGCCATCGAAGGAACAATCAAGAATTTTAATGACGGAGATCTCGTCGAAGGAATCATCGTCCAGGTTGATCGGGACGAAGTACTCGTTGACATCGGATACAAGACTGAAGGTGTAATCCCTTCCCGTGAGCTTTCAATCCGCCATGATGTAGATCCAAGTGAATTGGTCAAAGTTGGCGAGAAGATCGAAGCCCTTGTTCTTACTAAAGAAGATAAAGAGGGACGTCTAATCCTCTCCAAGAAGCGCGCGCAATACGAGCGAGCATGGGGAACTATCGAAGGTATGAAAGAGCGCGACGAAGTCGTCAAGGGAATGGTCATCGAAGTCGTCAAGGGTGGACTTATCGTTGACATCGGACTTCGTGGCTTTTTGCCGGCATCACTTGTTGAGATGCGCCGCGTTCGCGATCTCACTCCTTACATCGGTAAAGAGATCGAAGCACGCATCATCGAACTCGATAAGAATCGAAACAACGTCGTTCTCTCACGACGAGCTTTCCTTGAGCAATCACAATCGGAGAGTCGAACAACGTTCCTCAACCAGCTCCAAAAGGGTCAAGTACGTACTGGAGTAATTTCATCCATCGTTAATTTCGGTGCATTCGTCGATCTCGGTGGCGTTGATGGTCTCGTCCACGTTAGCGAGCTTTCGTGGAAGCACATCGACCATCCAAACGAGGTAGTCGAAGTAGGCATGCCCGTGACTGTCGAAGTCCTCGAGGTGGATTTCGAGCGCGAGCGCGTTTCGCTATCTCTCAAGGCTACGCAAGAAGACCCATGGCAAGCATTCGCTCGCACGCACACCATTGGCCAAGTGACTTCGGGCAAGGTAACCAAGCTCGTACCGTTTGGCGCATTCGTCCGCGTGTATGAGGGAATCGAAGGCCTTATCCATATCTCTGAGCTCGCTGAGCGCCATGTCGAGATTCCAGAGCAGGTCGTTCGTGTAGATGACGAGATCATGGTCAAGATCATCGATATCGATCTCGAGCGTCGTCGCGTCTCACTTTCGTTGAAGCAAGCTAATGAAGGGCATGAAGTCGAGGTCGAGGCATTCGATCCATCACAATATGGAATGCCTGCTCGCTACGACGAGAATGGAAACTTCATCTACCCTGAAGGTTTCGACCCAGATACCCAGGAGTGGAAGCCAGGATTTGAAGCTGCCCGTGAAGAGTGGGAGCGTCAATACGCGGAAGCACAAGCTCGCTTCCTCGCCCACCGCAAGCAACGCGAAGAGGCGAAAGCCGCAGAGCAGGGTTAATCACCACATCTGACTAATGGAAGAAGTTGGGTTAGCCAATGTTGCTAATCGCTTTAACAGGGGGAATCGGAGCTGGTAAATCCAGCGCCGGTTCCCTCTTGGCGCGTCTAGGCGCTATACATATCAGCGCCGATCAACTGGCGCGAGAAGTTTTAGAGCGCGGCGAAGAGGGATTCAATCAAGTCGTTGCTGAGTTTGGTGACGAGATTCTCACCAATGGGGCAATCGATCGTGGCAAGTTAGCCGAAATCATCTTTAACGATTCTTCGAAACGAGATCTCCTTGAAGAAATCACCCATCCGTTAATTGCGCAACGTTTTTTGAGAATTAAAAACTCGCTTCCGGAGAATGCGGTCGTGGTCTACGAAATACCGTTACTCGCTGAAAGACCAGAACGAGTGCCGGATTTTGATTTCATCGTAACGATTGAGACCAGCCAGGAGCTTCGCCTTGAGCGATTACAGGGGCGAGGACTGACTCGTGATCAGGCGATCGGACGGATGGCACACCAAACCTCAGACAAGAATCGACGCGAAATCTCACATCACGTAATTGAGAATAATGGCGACATGGAAACGCTACTTACCGCGCTTGAAGAGTGGTGGGACGATTTCATCGCTCCGAGAATCGTCGATTGAGTTACGGTTCAGCCATGCGCTCTGATTTCCGTGACAAATTACCGCGAGCTGGGCGCGCATTCGAAGTCGTCAGCGATTACCAACCAGCTGGAGACCAACCTCAAGCAATCGATCAATTAGCGACTCGATTGAGCGCAGGGGAACCAGATGTAGTCCTTTTGGGAGCTACTGGTACCGGAAAATCCGCTACGTCAGCGTGGTTGATTGAGCGGCTACAGAGGCCGACTCTGGTGCTCGCGCCGAATAAGACCCTGGCTGCGCAGCTCACCCATGAGTTCCGAGAACTCTTACCGAATAATGCCGTTGAATACTTCGTCTCTTATTACGACTATTACCAACCTGAGGCGTATGTTCCGCAAACCGACACCTTCATCGAGAAGGATTCCTCGATCAATAAAGAGGTCGAGCGGTTACGTTATTCGGCTACTCACTCTTTGCTCACCAGACGCGATGTTGTCGTGGTCTCTACCGTTTCATGTATCTATGGTTTGGGAACGCCTCAGGAATATGTCGAAGGGATGATCCCGCTTCGAGTAGGCGATTCCATCGAACGGACTTCGCTACTTCGTAAGTTCGTCTCCATTCAATATTCCCGGAATGATATGGCGTTCGAACGTGGAACTTTCCGCGTTCGCGGAGATACGATCGAAATTATCCCGGTTTACCAAGAGACTGCCTTACGAATCGAGATGTTCGGAGATGAGATTGAGCGGCTTCTTACGCTTCATCCGTTGACTGGCGAAGTACTCAATGAACAGAGCGAGGCATTCATCTTTCCTGCTTCCCACTATTCAGCAAGTAAGGCCACGATGGAGCGAGCGATTTCCGCGATTGAAGCCGAACTTGGGGAACAACTCGAGAAATTCGAAAAATCTGGAAAGTTGCTCGAAGCGCAACGCTTACGGATGCGCACGACATTCGATATCGAAATGATCCGACAGCTTGGCTTCTGCTCGGGCATCGAGAATTATTCTCGCCACATCGACGGTAGAGGGCCAGGCGATCCACCGAACTGCCTCCTGGATTATTTCCCTGAAGATTTCCTCTGCATCATCGATGAGTCACATGTAACGGTGCCGCAGATTGGCGCGATGTTCGAGGGTGATGCATCGCGAAAACGGACTCTCGTGGAGCACGGTTTTCGACTTCCGAGCGCGATGGATAATCGTCCGCTGAAGTGGAGCGAGTTCCTCGAGCGAACTCCGCAGAAGATGTACCTCTCTGCGACCCCCGGAAAGTATGAACTGGGAATCGCCCCCAACGTGGTCGAACAGGTGATTCGCCCGACTGGCCTTGTAGATCCGAAAGTCATTATCAAACCGATCAAAGGTCAGATTGACGATTTGGTCCATCAGATCAAAGAGCGCGCTGCCAAGAATGAACGTGTACTGGTCACCACTTTGACTAAGAAGATGTCCGAGGATCTCACCGATTATCTAGTCGAACAGGGAATTCGCGTGGAGTATCTGCACTCGGAAGTGGACACCTTACGTCGCGTGGAACTTCTCAGAGAACTTCGCATGGGTGAATTCGACGTCCTGGTGGGCATCAATCTCTTGCGTGAAGGACTTGATTTACCCGAAGTCTCACTCGTAGCGATTCTCGATGCTGATAAAGAGGGTTTCTTGCGCTCAGCCACCTCGCTGATTCAGACTATTGGTCGCGCCGCGAGAAATGTCTCGGGCGAGGTGCACATGTATGCAGACAACCTCACTGACTCAATGATAAAGGCGATAGATGAGACTAATCGTCGACGTGAAAAACAAGTTTCTTACAACAAGGAGCACGGAGTTGATCCGCAGCCGCTCCGGAAGAAGATTGCCGATATCACTGATTCAATTTCCCGAGAGGAAGATGATTCCGAGCGGCTCATTGCAAAGGCAAAGCGAATCACCTCGATGCCAGCAGTTGGCCAAAATGCCAAGGAGCTAGGAAAGCTGCCAAGAGAGGAATTGATTGGGTTGATCTCTGCGCTCACAGAGCAGATGCGTGCCAGCGCTGAAAATCTTCAATTTGAGCTGGCTGCTAGATTGCGGGATGAAATCCATGAATTAAAGAGAGAACTTCGGGGAATGGAGGGCGCTGGAGCATGAAAGAACGTTTAGTCGTTCGCGGCGCTCGCGAACATAATCTCAAGGATATCTCTATCGATTTACCTCGAAATGCGCTTGTGGTCTTTACTGGACTATCGGGATCAGGAAAATCCAGTTTGGCTTTCGACACCATCTTTGCCGAGGGGCAGCGTCGGTATGTGGAATCGCTCTCGGCATATGCCCGCCAATTCCTTGGTCAACTCGACAAACCCGATGTCGATTTCATCGAAGGGCTTTCGCCTGCAGTATCTATCGATCAGAAATCGACGAACCGCAACCCGCGCTCGACTGTCGGAACTATTACTGAGGTGTACGACTATTTCCGTCTGCTCTATGCCAGAGCCGGCAAAGCACATTGCCCCAAATGTGGTGACCCTGTTGCTCGTCAATCAGCGCAGCAGATCGTCGACCAAATTCTTGCGCTACCCGAATCGACAAAGTTCCATGTGCTCGCTCCCGTAGTACGCGAGCGAAAGGGGGAGTTCCTCGACCTTTGGAAGGATTTCACCACTCAAGGCTTTGCTCGAGTCCGCGTTGACGGAGTGGTTTATGGATTAGATGAAGTCCCGAAATTGAAGAAACAAGAGAAACATACTGTTGAAGTACTCGTCGATCGTTTGACTGCTAAAAGTAGTGGAAAGCAACGATTGACTGACTCTATCGAAACCGCACTTCGACTTGGCAATGGCATCGTAACTCTGGACTTTATCGAGCTCGATGAAAAATCTCCTGACCGAGAACGTACTTTCAGCGAGAAGATGGCTTGTATGAAGTGCGGGATTTCGATTGAAGAGCTCGAACCGCGTTCGTTCTCTTTCAATTCGCCATTCGGTGCCTGCTCAGAATGTACTGGTATTGGCACTCGACTCGAGGTCGATATGGAGCTCATCGTCCCCGATGATTCACTCAGTATCTACGAGGGAGCAATAGCTCCATGGTCGATGGGATCAAGCTCTGAATACTTCTTGAGACTTCTTGAAGCACTTTCGAAAGACATGAGCTTCTCACTTGATACACCCTGGAAGAAACTTACTTCCAAAGTAAAAGATGCCATCCTCAATGGCTATGACTACGAAGTTCATGTGAAGTACAAGAATCGTTACGGGCGCGCTCGTCAATACAGCACCGGTTTTGAAGGCGTAGTTCCGTTTCTGGAGCGCCGCCATGGAGAGACCGAGAGTGAATTCAGTCGAGACCGTTATGAAGCATTCATGCGCGAAACTCCCTGCCCGGCATGTAACGGTGCGCGCCTTAAGGATGAGATTCTCGCTGTGACCTTGGGCGGGTTAAATATCGCCGAGTTATGTGCGTTATCCATCTCGGATTGCGCCGCTTTCATCGCCAAGCTCTCGTTAAATGCCCGCGAAAAGAAGATTGCCGAAAGGGTCTTAAAAGAGGTCAATGCGCGGTTGGGATTCCTCTTAGATGTTGGGCTTGACTATCTCTCTTTGGATCGCCCAGCGGCGACGCTCTCGGGAGGCGAGGCGCAGCGGATTCGATTGGCAACTCAAATCGGTTCTGGCTTGGTCGGCGTGCTCTATGTCCTCGATGAACCAAGCATTGGATTACATCAGCGAGATAACCGACGCTTGATTGAGACGCTTACTCGACTGCGGGATTTAGGAAACACCTTGATTGTGGTCGAGCATGATGAGGAGACAATCCGCACTGCTGATTGGATTGTCGATATCGGACCGGGAGCTGGTGAGCATGGCGGGAAAGTAGTCGTCTCCGGTCCGTATGATGAGTTAATCAGCAATCAGGAGTCGATTACCGGGGCTTATCTCTCAGGTCGGAAAGAGATCGCGGTTCCGCAACTTCGCCGCCCAATCGATCCGAAACGAAAGATTGCCATCAAAGGCGCCAAGGAGAATAACCTCGCCAATATCGATGTTGAGATTCCACTAGGAACATTTGTCGCCGTCACAGGTGTGAGCGGCTCTGGCAAGTCAACTTTGGTCAATGAAATCCTTTACCGCGTACTTGCTAATAAATTAAATGGCGCTCGCATAGTCCCTGGTCGCCATAAGACCATCACTGGAATAGATGCCTTAGATAAAGTCGTACATGTTGATCAATCGCCAATTGGTCGGACGCCGCGGTCAAACCCGGCAACTTATACGGGTGTCTTCGATAAGGTGCGAGGGCTCTTCGCTGAAACTGCAGAGGCGAAAATTCGAGGCTATCAGCAAGGTCGATTCTCCTTTAACGTCAAAGGTGGTCGATGCGAGAACTGTTCTGGCGATGGCACGATCACAATTGAGATGAATTTCTTACCTGATGTCTATGTTCCTTGTGAAGTCTGTCATGGTGCGCGCTACAACCGTGAGACGTTGGAAGTGCACTACAAAGGCAAGAACATCTCAGAGGTCCTCAACATGCCCATCGAGCATGCCTTTGAGTTCTTCGAAAGCGTTCCAGCGATTGCTCGCTATCTGAAAACCCTCTGTGATGTCGGACTCGGCTATGTCCGGCTTGGGCAATCTGCGCCAACACTTTCTGGTGGTGAAGCCCAACGAGTCAAGCTCGCCACAGAACTTCAACGAAGGTCTACTGGTCGAACCATCTATGTTCTCGATGAACCAACCACTGGTTTGCATTTTGAAGATGTCAGCAAATTGCTTGGGGTGCTCAATCGGCTAGCAGATGGTGGGAATACCGTTGTTGTCATCGAACATAATCTTGATGTCATCAAAAGCGCAGATTGGGTCATCGATCTTGGCCCCGATGGTGGTGCTCGCGGTGGCACGATAGTGGCCGAAGGTACTCCGGAAACGGTAGCGAAGAATAAGAAGAGCTATACCGGTGCCTTTTTAGCAGAGGTTCTCAACGGCGGCGGAAGTCGTGGCTAACCCAGCGAGTTATCGCCCGGAAAACATTCCCACCTCTCCTGGCGTGTATCGGTTCTTTAACGAAAACGGCCAGGTTATCTATGTTGGGAAGGCTAAGAATCTTCGATCGCGACTCAGTACATATTTCCAGAGCAATCTTGATGAGAAAGTACGACGGATGGTCTGGGAAGCCAACCGAGTTGAATGGACGATTGTCGGAAACGAAGTTGAATCCCTCCAATTGGAATTCACTTGGATTCAGCAGGAGCGACCTAAGTACAACGTCATTTTCCGAGACGATAAATCCTTCCCGTATCTGGCATTGACGGTCAAAGAGGATGTCCCTCGGATTTTCGTCACCCGCACCGTGCGAAAAGATGGCACTAAATACTTCGGCCCATATCCACATGCATGGGCGCTCCGCGAATTAGTTGAGATTCTTCAGACCGTATTCCCCATTCGTTCCTGTTCTCAAGGTGTATATGCAAAAGCAGAGCGATCGCAGCGCGCCTGCCTCTTGGGATACATCGGAAAGTGTGTGGCGCCATGCATCGCTAGCGATGAAAAGAGTAAGAGTGAGTACGAAAAGTTAGTTGCTGCCCTCATCTCGTTTATGAATTCAGATCAACGAAAGTTCATCGATGAACTCCGAACTAAGATGAATAAATCTGCCACAGAGGAAGATTTTGAGAGCGCAGCAAAGCTTCGAGACCAGATTGAAGCTCTTGAGAAGATTTCAACAAGTAATTCAGTTGCGCTACCGATGGATTCGAATGTCGATCTCTTTGCCACCATTTGGGAAGAGATGGGCGGGAGAGGGGCGATAACTCAATTCCAAGTTCGAGGCGGACGGGTGACGAGCGCTCAATCTTGGATCGTCGAATCTGGGGTCGAAGTGGCGCCCGCTCAACATCTGGAGCAGCTCTTAGCCTCAAAATATCTCGCCGGCCCTCAAAGTGAGATTCCGAGTGAGGTATTGATTAACGTTGAATTAGATAGCGACAGCGCTCTAGAAGAGCTCTTGACTCAAAAGCGCGGAAGTAAAGTCGAGATTAGGGTTCCGCAGCGAGGCGAGAAGCGCGAGCTACTGGATTCGGTACTCCGCAATTCACATGATGTGCTCTTTCGTCATCTAGCTAAGCGCTCTCAAGATATGACAACCAGAAGCCAAGCGCTAGAAGAGATTGCTCGTACCTTAGGAATGGAGCAAGCGCCGCTGCGAATTGAGTGCTTCGACATTGCCAATATGCAGGGGAGCCAGATTGTCGCTTCTATGGTGGTCTTCGAGGATGGAATAGCGAAGAAATCTGATTACCGAAGATTTAGTATCAATAGTGAAACGGGTAAACCGAACGATGTCGCAGCGATGCAGCAAGTGCTATCGAGACGTCTTGCTCGAATGGATGAAGAGGTTATTGATACCAATGACATTGCCGAGATTGATCGGAGTAAAGTTAAATTCGCATATCCACCTCAATTGATAATTGTCGATGGTGGCAAACCTCAAGTGAATGCTGCTGCTGAGGTTCTGCAAGGTCGCGACATCTTCCTCTGCGGGCTCGCCAAACGCCTCGAGGAGGTGTGGCTGCCTCATGCTAAAGAACCCATCATCTTTCCGCGTAATAGCGAAGCGCTTTATCTCTTTCAAAGAATTAGAGATGAAGCCCATCGTTTTGCAAATACCTACCACCGCAGTAAGCGCTCTAAAGAGGGCTTGACCTCACTGCTTGAGGATATTGATGGGTTAGGTGCGCTCCGACGGAAGACATTGATTGATCATTTCGGCTCTGTGGCAAAGATCCGTGGCGCTGCGGTATCCGAGATTGCCGCGCTGCCGGGGATCGGCCCCAAGATCGCCGCCCATGTGGTGGATTCGCTAGCGCAGTTAGATAGTGCACTCTCCGGAGTCGATACTCAGACCGGCGAGATCCTTGACAGTGGTGGAAAGGTAGCGGGTAGCGATTAGATGAAACTGGTGAAAGGAGTGGAACCGTGGATGTCGTTCTCATAACCGGCATGAGCGGTGCTGGGCGCTCTACCGCTGCGCACGTGCTCGAAGATCACCAGTGGTACGTCGTGGATAACCTGCCGGCAGCGATGCTCTTTCCACTCGTCGATGAATTGCGAGGCGAGCGGGAGAAGGTTGCTGTCGTTATTGATGTGCGCAGTATGGAGTTTTCCACCGAGCTGAGCGCAGGGATCAAGGCGCTCCGCGCTAATGGCGATGGTGTGCGTGTCCTGTTTTTGGATTCGCATGACGAAGTGCTGATTCGACGTTACGAATCCACTCGCCGGCCTCACCCACTACAAGGCGATGATCGAATCGTCGATGGCATAGCTCGCGAACGGGAATTACTCCGCAACCTTCGAGCCGAAGCCGAAATTGTCATCGATTCATCTGCGCTCAATGTGCATCAGTTGGCGCTCAAAGTCGATGAGACATTTACTAATGAGAGCGAACGAGGGTTACATCTCTCGCTTCTTTCCTTTGGATATAAATTTGGAATACCTTATGATGCCGATTTCACTCTCGACTGTAGATTTATTCCCAATCCACATTGGAATCCATCGCTTCAGCCAATGAGCGGTCGAGAGGAACCGGTGGCCGCTGCCGTGCTCGGCCATTTGGCAACGAGTGAATTCATCGCTAATTTCATGCGCTTGTTTCAGACAGCGATGCCTGGTTTCTTACATGAAGGTAAGCGCTACATAACCATCGCCTTCGGTTGCACTGGTGGGCGACATCGAAGCGTTGCGGTTGCCGAAGAGGTTGCAAAGCAGATGAAATCACTTGGAGTAGAGGTCCACCTCCAACATCGAGATGTTGAGAGAGGTTGATGTGCTTCAAGGAAATTCAATTCCGGTAGTTGCCATGGGTGGTGGGCATGGATTGGCGGCAACGCTCACTGCGCTCCGTGAAGTCACGTCGGATATCACTGCACTTGTGACGGTAGCCGATGATGGTGGATCAAGCGGAAGACTTCGCCATGAGTTTGGCGTGCTACCGCCGGGAGATCTTCGAATGGCGTTAGCGGCGCTCTGCTCTGATGATGAGTGGGGGCGGGGATGGGCGCGCGTCTTGCAACATCGATTTGTCAGCGACGGCGAACTCAATGGACATAACGTCGGCAACCTTCTACTCACTGCGCTCTGGGAGATTTACGAGGATCCCATCATCGGCTTAACCAAGGTTGGCGAACTTTTACGCGTGGTGGGTCGGGTACTGCCGATGTCATCGATTCCGCTGGAGATCCAAGCGCTGGTTCGAGTGCCAATAAGTGGTGAGCGTCAAACCGTTCGCGGCCAGAGCGCGGTGGCGCTTGCGCGCGGAGTCATCGAACAGGTGCGATTGATTCCCGATGCACCGCCCACCCATCCGGAGGCGCTCGCTGCCATAGAACGAGCGCAGTGGATTACTTTGGGGCCGGGCTCGTGGTACTCCAGCGTCTTGCCACATGTTCTGCTTCCCGAGACGCGAAGTGCCTTGGCGAGAACGAAGGCGAAGAGATTGCTTCTGCTCAATCTTCGAGCTCCCCACCCCGGGGATGAAGCGGCGGAATTAGGGGCCCAAGGGCGGTTAGCCTTCCTCCATCAGCATGCGCCAGAGGTCCACTTCGATGTCATCCTTGCCGACCCGAGTATTCTCACGAGCGAGTTAGTTGATTACGTACACTCGCTGGGGGCGAACTTGGAAGTTCGTGACTTAGCCCACGCTCCAACTAGCGACCAGCACGACCCAAAAAAGGTAGTTTCGGCGTTACGAGCCATCATGACCGAGAGCAGTCCGGTGTAATGAGCGGCGACCAGGTAGTCGACAAGGGGGCAAGGGGATGGTGATGAGATGGCAATGACCGCAACAGTGAAAGATGAGTTGAGTCGACTGGCTATCTCCAAGCCTTGTTGTCGTAAAGCAGAGGTGTCAGCGCTCTTACGATTCGCCGGAGGGCTCCATATCACCGCAGGCAAAGTAGTCGTTGAGGTGGAGCTTGATACCGCACAGAGCGCTCGCCGCTTGCGAAAAGAGATATCCGAGGTTTATGGCCACGAGAGCGACTTAACCGTTCTTACTCCAGGTGGTCTGCGAAAAGGGAGTCGATATGTTCTCCGAGTCGCCGAAACTGGTGAGGCGCTCGCTCGTCAGACCGGTTTGATTGATGGCAATGGGCGACCAGTTCGAGGGTTGCCACCGCAAATAGTCTCCGCTGCTAAGTGCGATGCTGAATCTGCATGGCGCGGAGCATTCCTTGCCCATGGTTCGTTGACTGAACCAGGTCGATCATCTGCCCTCGAGATCACTGCTCCTGGTCCAGAGGCAGCGCTTGCGTTAGTTGGTTCCGCTCGTCGATTAGGTATCACGGCAAAGGCGCGCGAAGTTCGTGGCGTAGATCGAGTAGTCGTCCGAGATGGTGATGCAATTGGTGCGCTCCTCACTCTTATGGGCGCGCACGGGAGCGTGCTCACATGGGAAGAGCGACGAATGCGGCGAGAGGTTCGCGCAACTGCAAACCGGTTGGCAAATTTTGATGATGCCAACTTGAGGCGTTCGGCTCGAGCTGCTGTTGCCGCATCGGCGCGAGTGCAGAGAGCAATTGAGATTCTTGGACCTGAAATACCAGATCATCTCCTTGAGGCAGGGAGATTGCGGATCGAACATGGTCAGGCGAGCCTGGAAGAGTTGGGATCACTTGCTAATCCACCAATGACGAAAGATGCAATAGCGGGAAGAATTCGACGATTGCTCGCGATGGCTGATAAGCGCGCTGTGGAAATGGGAATACCAGATACCGAATCGGGAATCAGCCCCGATTTATTGACGTAGGGATGGAAATATGATCAAAGTTGGCGTGAATGGGTTCGGTCGAATCGGACGAAATTTCTTTCGGGCAGTCTTAGCCGCACAGAGCACGGCGGAGAGCGTTGAAATTGTCGCAATCAATGACCTCACCGATACTGCGACCCTTGCCCACCTTCTCAAATATGACTCGATTCTCGGACCTTTAGGTAAGAGCGTCTCTCATACCGAGAATTCGATCACTGTCGACGGTAAGACAATCAAAGTTTTCGCGGAGCGGGATCCAGCTGCCTTGCCATGGTCTTCGGTCGGCGCTGAAATTGTTATTGAATCGACGGGAATCTTCACAAAAGGCGAACAAGCAAAGAAACATCTTGTGGGAGGCGCCAAGAAGGTAATCATTAGCGCACCTGCTACCGACGAAGATGTCACGATTGTCATGGGCGTCAATCACGATCAATATGACTCGACCAAGCACACGATCATCTCTAACGCGTCATGTACGACAAACTGTCTAGCGCCGATGGCTAAGGTCCTTCAGGACAGCTTTGGGATCGAACGGGGCATGATGACTACCATCCATGCCTACACCAATGATCAAGTAATACTCGATTTTCCGCATAAGGATCTACGTCGTGCACGCGCGGCGGCAACATCAATTATTCCTAGTAGCACGGGAGCTGCTAAGGCCATCAGCCTGGTTTTGCCCGAGTTAAAGGGAAAGATGGATGGCTATGCGATGCGAGTTCCAGTACCAGTTGGCTCAGTCACCGACCTCACCGTGGAACTCTCCAAGGAGGTTTCGGCTGCTGACATCAACTCAGCTTTGAAAGCTGCAGCAGAGGGACCGTTACGTGGAATCTTGGAGTACACCGAAGATCCCATCGTCTCAGCCGACATCGTCACCAATCCGCACTCATGTATCGTCGACGGATTGCTGACGAAAGTGATTGGCAGAAGTGCGAAGGTCGTTGGTTGGTACGACAATGAATGGGGATATTCAAATCGCCTCGTAGACCTTGTGCGATTTGTTGGCCGATCCCTCTAGGAAATTACCACCTCAACCATGCAGACTCTTGAGTCGATAGATTTCACAGGGAAGCGAGTGATTCTTCGCTGCGACCTCAATGTGCCCTTGAAGAATGGGGAGATTACAGATCCGGGGAGAATTTTAGCCTCGCTGCCCACCATTGAGTTGATCCGCAAGAAGGCAGCATCGATTGTGATACTTGCGCATCTTGGCCGACCAAAGAATGGCTTTACGCCAGAGTTATCGTTGACGCCGGTGGCAAATCGCCTAGGGGAGTTACTCAAAGATGTTGTTTCATGCGCCTCTGATATAGCTGAAGCAAAGAAGCTTGCAGCTGCTCGACCCGGCACTGTCGTTCTTCTCGAAAACATCCGATTCTTTCCTGCCGAGACCAGTAAAGAGGAGAGCGAGCGGATGGCGTTTGCTCGAGAGCTGGCAACTCTTGGTGAGGTTTATGTGGGCGATGGTTTCGGGGCAGTTCATCGAAAGCATGCCTCGGTTTATGATCTGCCGCTCTTGATGCCGCACTGTGCCGGACGATTGATCTATGCAGAGATGCGAATCCTCAACACATTGGCGACTGACCCAGATCGTCCTTACGGAGTAATCCTTGGTGGCGCAAAAGTTTCCGACAAAATCGGGGTTATCGCCAACCTCCTGGATCGAGTCGATATTCTCGCAATCGGCGGCGGGATGGTCTTCACCTTCCTCGCCGCCATGGGGAAGGAGATTGGCAATTCCCTTGTCGATCGGGAGCAGATTCCCCAAGTAAAAGAGTTGATAGCTCGCGCACAAGAGCGCGGTGCTCAACTCTTACTTCCCGATGATGTAGTGGTAGCACCTGCTTTTGCCGCAGATTCACCAGCAACAGTGGTCTCAGTCGATTCGATTCCCGCTGATCAGATTGGTCTTGATATCGGACCGGAGAGTGCCAAGCGTTACGCCCACGCGCTAGAGAATTGTCGAACCGTATTTTGGAATGGTCCGATGGGAGTCTTCGAGTTTCCTGCATTTGCGCATGGCACTCGGGTAATTGCACAAGCGCTCTCTGAACTACCGGGCTTAAGTGTCATTGGTGGTGGCGATTCCGCAGCGGCGATTCGACTTCTGGGTTTTGATGATGAGCAATTTGGTTACATATCTACCGGCGGGGGAGCATCGCTGGAGTTCCTTGAGGGCAAAGAATTGCCCGGTATCAAAGTATTGGAGAGCTGATGTCACAACCAACTGGATCGACTGAACAGGTAGAGCGTAAACCGTTAATCGCAGGAAATTGGAAGATGAACCTTAATCATCTTGAGGCGATTGCGGTCACCCAGAAATTAGCGTTCTTACTTAATGAGAAAGATTTTGAAGTGAGTGATATCGCCGTATTGCCGCCCTTTGTAGATATTCGCTCGGTACAAACCCTTATTGATGGCGATCGACTCCAACTGCTCTACGGCGCTCAAGATTTATCTCCATTTCCCTCTGGCGCGTACACCGGAGATATATCCGGAGCAATGCTCGCCAAACTCGGTTGCACCTTCGCAGTAGTGGGGCACTCCGAGCGGCGTTCGCACCATCATGAAGATGATCAACTGGTTAATAGCAAAGTAAAGGCTGCTTTGAGCGCAGGATTGACGCCTATTCTCTGCGTTGGGGAGAGCGCTCAGGTGCGCGAGGAGCAAGGCCATCGAGAATTTGTCGTCAATCAACTCAATGGCTCGCTCGCCGGTATCACTCCGGCACAAGTCAAGAAAATCGTTATCGCCTACGAGCCGATTTGGGCGATAGGCACCGGCAAAACAGCCACCGCTGACGATGCGCAAGAGATGGCCGCTGCTATCCGAGAGCGGATAGCCAAGCTTGCCAATGGACCGGTCGCGACCCAGCTCCGGATCCTCTATGGCGGATCGGTCAAAGCCTCGCTCATCAAGGAGCTGATGGCCTGCCCGGATGTCGATGGGGTGTTAGTAGGGGGCGCCAGCTTGGATCCCGAGGAGTTCGCCAAAATAGCGAAGTTCCACAAGTTTTAACCGGTATCCTTTCCCTCTACCCATCTAGGAGTCTTCATGGTTCTCGGCCTCTCCATCTTCCTGATCATCCTCAGCGCGTTGATGATTCTCTTGGTCTTGCTCCATAAGGGCAAAGGAAGCGGACTCTCCGACCTCTTTGGTGGTGGCGTCTCCTCTACCTATGGCGGCTCTTCAGTAGTCGAGCGAAATCTCGATCGAATCACCATTGTCGTTGGCGGACTCTGGTTCGCCGGAATAGTTGCGTTGAGTTTGCTGTTAAAGAGCTAGAGAAGATCTCACTAGGAAGCGAGTTGCGATGAGCGGAAGTGCTATTCGAGGAAGTCGTGTCGGCGCTGGCCCCATGGGTGAAGCTGAGCGCGGCGAAGCGATTGCGCGTTTTCGAATCTCCTATTGGTGTGCCAATGGCCACGAGACCAGGCCATCCTTCGCCGATGATGGCACCGTCACTCCGCCCGATGAGTGGGATTGCCCACGATGCGGATTCCCAGCTGGGCGAGATAAAGCTGCGCCACCGAAACCGGTGAAGAACGAGCCATATAAAACACATCTTGCCTATGTAAAGGAACGTCGCTCCGCAACTGAGGGAGCAGCGATCTTAGAAGAGGCGCTCAAGAAGTTGCGCGGAGAGCTCGACTAAATTTTTCAAACTCGGCCCTAGTCAGATGGGCATGGATTACGAATTTGCCTAAATCGTTGAGCGTCCGGAAATCCCCTCGAGCTTGAGCCATGAGTAACTCGGCAAAACCATAATCGGCGCCAGGAATCGGGTAGTCATCGCTTTCATCGAGGGTGATGATGACAAAGCTGCCAATCTCTGGTCCACCTTTATGACATTGCCCTGTCGAGTGGAGATACCGTGGACCAAAACCAGAAGTGACGCGAATCTTCTTGCGAGCAAGTTTCAACGAGAGATCATCGTGGATTCGCAAGAGGCCCTGGTGAAGATCTCGATTGCGCATAGGGATAAAAGCCAAGAGCGCCAAATAGCCTGGCGCGCGATCTCCACTCGCATTGATGAAACTTTCAATCGCATTGAGGAGTTGCTCGGAAGTGCCAATTTCACTAACGCGATAGGAACCTTTTTCGTTGAGCGCCTGCCGGGTCGCCTCTTTGGCGCTAGCTACATTGGGTTGGTCAAATGGATTGACCTCTAGGGCAAATCCAAGGAGCGCAGTGGTCCACTCCCAAAGATAGAAGGCTGCGCCGAGCGGAAGTGATTGTGACTTGCGCACCTCGGGGGTTAGCTCTGTCGCTGCGTCGATCACCGGAATGATTCCCTTACCCTCTTTTCCGGTCGATTCGGCAATCAATTGCTCAATCCAGTCACTCAAGGGCGCTCGTGGCAGATTGACGAATGGGTGCCAGGTGAGAATCTCCTGCACGAGCGCGAGCGCTGGGCTATCAGCGCGCGATTGAACGAGCTCTCTTCTCATGTCGGCGGCATCATCTAATAGCGTTGCGCAATCGACTCCAATGAGAGCCGCTGGCAACAAACCAAAGATCGACAGCGCGCTAAATCTTCCGCCAACAGTCGGTTCTCCTGGAAAGAATCGCACCTGATTCTCCACCGCCCAACTTGCCAGCGGCGACTGTGGGTCGGAGATGACCACCACATGTTCCCGTAACGGCAAATTTTCTTGGGCAAGTCGACTTTGGATCGCTGCCAAGTGCGAACGAGTCTCGATCGTCTCACCTGATTTGGAAGAGATGATGAAAAGCGAATTCGAAGGATCGGGATCGAGCGCTGTGCGCACATCGTCGGGGTGCGTTGAATCGAGTATCACCAGTTCAGTGACGGGTTCGCGCTTCGCTTGGCCCCCAGTTCCCGATTGGCTGAAAAAAGTTGTCGCGATGACCTCGGGGGCAAGGGATGAGCCGCCCATGCCAGATAAAACAAAACGCGTGCGCTTCTGGCTGCGAGACCATGCGGCAAGCGCATCTAGAGCTGGCAGATGCGCTCGCGAACTCTCCGGTAAATCTATCCATCCCAAACGTTCATGCGCGAGCGCGCGTGCAGCGCTACCCCATAGTTCTGAATCTTTTTTGGCAAGCGACGCGCTCGCTGCCTGAAGCGATTCGAGGGTCGCCTTTTCACCAATGTTCATAGTTGAGCGGACATCGCGGCGATCAACGCCTCCCAAGCATCGTTGAATTTAGAGATGCCATCTCGCTCGAGCTCTTTCACCACCGCATCATAGGAAATGCCCAAAGTTGCTAATTCATTGAATACCTCATCAGCTTGCGCATAACTACCGCTTATTGAGTTACCAATCTCGCCGGTGTAGGCGCTTGCGGCATGGATAGTCGCCTCTGGCATCGTATTCACGGTATCGGGAGCGATGAGTTCCACGACATATTTCGCTGGATCGTAAGCCTTATCTTTGACGCCAGTAGAAGCCCATAGCGGACGTTGGACGGCGCCACCAATCTCAGCAAGACGTTGCCATCGATCTGTAGCTGAGATCTCTTCAAAGATTCGATAAGCCAATCGAGCATTTGCGACGGCAGCCTTACCGCGAAGTTGCGCGGCGCGAGGATCACTTAATCCATCGAGGATTGGATCAATGGCGCTATCGACGCGGCTGACGAAAAATGATGCGACGGACTGAATTCCCACAAGGCTCTTGCCAGCAGCTCTTCGTTGCTCCAAACCCTTGATGTATGCCAGAAGCACCTCGCGATATCTCTCGAGTGAAAAGATGAGCGTGACATTGACTGAGATACCGTCGGCAATGAGCTCCGTGATTGCCGGTAACCCTGCCTTCGTGGCGGGCACTTTAATAAAGAGATTTGATCGCCCGACTTCGCTCCAGAGCTCTCGCGCTTGAAGAATCGTTGCACGCTCTTCATGTGCAAGGCGAGGATCAACCTCAATGCTCACTCGTCCATCAACTCCTGCCGAACGATCGAAGATTTCCGTGAGTTGATCGCAAGCCACCCGCACATCTTCAGTAGTTATTCGGCGTATCGCATCTTCGGCGCTCACCCCACGAAGCGCATCAATTGCCTCCTTATAAGTGGAGGCGTCTTTGAGGGCATTGGAGAAAATCGCGGGATTCGTCGTTACTCCAACAACGTTTGCCGTTCGCACGAGGTGGGCAAGAGATTTCTCATCAGGAATAAGTAATCGTGAGCGAGAGAGGTCATCTAGCCAAATCGATGTGCCTTCGCGTGAGATGCTCTCAAGCGCAATGCTCACCGTTACTTACCCTTAACCGAAGCGAGTGATTTTTTGAGGTGCGCTAAGACATTTTCAGCCGTGAATCCAAATTCTTTGAAGAGCTCCGGTCCTGAGGCTGATGCGCCGAAGCGTTCGAGAGAGAGGATCGAGCCGTGGTCGCCAACAAGTTCCCGCCAACCCATGGCAATTCCTGCTTCGACGCTCACTCGCACTGAGATTTCTTTGGGAAGAACGCTCTGTCGATACTCTTCACTCTGTTCGTTGAACCATTCCAAACATGGAGCGCTCACTACTCGAAGGTTGAGGCCCTCAGCGCTACCAAGTTGTGCCGCCGCCATTGCAATGGCTACCTCGGACCCAGTGGCGATGATGATGCCATCGGGCGTGGCTGCTGGTTCATAAAGGATGTACGCGCCACGGGTAACACCTTCAGCCGCGCCATACTCAGAGCGATTGAAGACTGGCAGGTTCTGTCTGGAGAGTAGGAGCGCTGCCGGTCGATTCGAAGTTAAAATCTGGCGCCAAGCGATGGCAACCTCGTTGGCATCTGCCGGACGAATCACTGCTAACCCTGGAATTGCTCGGAGCGCGGCGCAATGTTCCACCGGTTGGTGGGTGGGACCATCTTCGCCTAACCCAATCGAGTCATGGCTCCATACGAAAGTAACTGGCAACTGCATGAGTGCGGCCAGGCGCGCAGTGGGGCGCATGTAATCGCTAAAGACTAGGAAGGTACCGCCAAAGATTCGAGTACCGCCATGAAGTGCGATTCCATTCATTAGCGAACCCATTGCGTGCTCGCGAATACCGAAATGGATTATCCGACCATAAGGGCTCTCTGGAAGGAAATCCCCACCGCCCTCGATCGTCGTGTTATTACTCTCCGCGAGATCGGCGGAGCCACCCCAGAACTCTGGGAGGATAGCGCTGATTTTTTGAATGGTGTCGCCTGATGCCTTTCGAGTAGAAATCTCTTTCTCATGTGAGAAGTCGGCTGTGATCGAAGATAAGAGCGCAGGATCAATTTTTCGCGATTCCATCCGCGCCAACAATTCTCGTCGCTCGGGATTTGCCGCCCGCCACGCGTTGAAATTCTCATCCCATGCGCTGCGAACTATTGCGCCGCGTTCACTAACTTTGCGAACATGAGCGAGCACATCATCGGGTAGCTGGAAATCTTCTTCTGGGTTAAGGCCAAGCGCCACCTTCGTTGCTGCCACCTCTTCTTTTCCAAGGGCAGCACCATGAGATTTCGAAGTACCTCGAAGCTTTGGCGCAGGCCATGCGATGACGCTCTTGAGTCGGATGAGCGTTGGTCGCTCGCGCTCCTGCCGAGCTGCAACAAGTGCGGCATGTAGGGCGCCGATATCCACGCTCCCATCGCTGGCAGTTCCAACAGTGAGCACGTTCCAGCCATATGCCCGATAACGAGCATCGACATCTTCGCGGAATGCCAACGAGATATCTCCCTCAATTGTGATCTCGTTATCGTCGTAAATCACAATTAAGTTATGAAGTTTCTGGAGACCAGCAATCGATGAAGCCTCTGCGCTGACACCCTCTTGAAGGTCGCCATCAGATGCCAATACGTAGATGTAGTGATCAAAGATAGATGTGTTCGCAGCTGCATCAGGATCGAGCAAGCCCCGTTGAAAACGAGCTGCCATCGCCATGCCTACCGCATTAGCAATTCCTTGCCCTAATGGACCTGTAGTCGTCTCGACGCCGGCGGTATGTCCATACTCGGGATGGCCCGGGGTTTGCGAACCCATGCGTCGGAATGATTTGAGGTCATCGAGGGTAAGCCCGTATCCAGCGTAGAAGAGTTGGGTGTAAAGAGTGAGTGACGAGTGGCCACACGAGAGGATGAATCGATCTCGGGCAATCCATCGTGGGTCACGTGGATCATGGCGCATATGATGTTGAAAGAGCAGGTATGCCGCTGGTGCGAGAGCCATCGCAGTGCCGGGATGACCATTGCCCGCGCGTTGAACTGCATCGGCCGCGAGCGCTCGCGCGTAGATTATGGCGCGATCATCCATCGGCGACCATTGCGTGGGTAGTTGTGGCGAGAGTGCGGCAGCGGGTTCATCGGACACGCGATGACCCTATCCAACGGGTAATCGCTAGCTGGGGAGCAACGCGCCCGAGCGAGCGCGAGTAAATGCAGATACCCGAACTCCATGGCGAACTAACGCGCTCCATAGGACGACCACTCCAAACAGGTGGGCCATGACCAGATATTCGGGGACTCCGGTGAAGTACTGGACATAACCGATCGCCCCCTGAGCAAGCGTGATGGCAATCAACTTTTTACTCTCGCTCTTGCGCGCTCGTAAATAGCGCTCGTCGGGTAGAACTGGTGCGAAGTGCAGCAGTAGCGCATACGCCAGAAGCAACCCAATAAATGCGATGACCAGATCTGCATGGAGCCAGGCAACAGTGCGAATCTCGAAGCCAAAGCGGGGCGCTGCCAAATCTCCCGCATGTGGACCGCTGCCGGTCACGACAATTCCCATCGCGATGACCATTACTCCAAGGATCAGCAGCGCGCGCACCAGGTTTCGCACAATCGGAACCACCTGGGCTCGGGTGGGGTAGCCCTTGGCTCGCTCGACAAGTGCAACTGCTCCCGCGATAAGCGCTATCGAGAGTATGAAGTGCGACCCGACGGCTGCGGGGTGGAGCTTGGTGAGCACGGTAATGCCGCCAACGACGCCTTGGCCCAATATGCCCAGCACCTGCAGGAGCGCCAATGTCCGTAAATCTCGACGCTTTGCTTTGAGCACCCACACCACTACCGCGATGGCGATGGCAAAGAGCAAGAAGGTGAGTAAGCGATTGATGAATTCGATCCAGATATTGAGCGGATCTTCCGCTTGGTGCGGCGAAGGAAGGAATGACCCAGGAGCGCACTCTGGCCAGGTTGGACAGCCGAGGCCAGATTTAGTCAGGCGGACCGCACCGCCGGTAATCACGAGAGCAGCTTGGGCGACCAATAGCGCCCGCACGAGAAATCTCCCTATTGCACTGGCGATTTTCGTCTCCCTAGCGATGCCGCTCTCCACCATGTAGTGAGCCTAATCGAGGGCGCCGCTCGAGGCCCCCGTGAAAGTGGCGGGTGGGTGCGAATTACGACACAATATCGTTGTGAAAATCGCGACAACCGAGATCAAGACCCGCGAGGTGATTGCCCGCTCCATCTTGGAGAACGGTCCATCGAGCGCGCTCGCCCTCTCGGAACGGTTAGGCCTTACCCCAGCCGGTATTCGTCGCCACCTCGATGCGCTCGTGGATGAGGGACTGATTGAGCCGCGGGAACCGCGGATTCGTGAGGCGGGGCGTGGTCGCCCATCAAAGGTTTTCGTGATGACAGATTTTGGTCGCGCCTCGTTCGAGCACTCCTACGATGATTTAGCAATCTCCGCGCTGCGCTTTATCGCGCAGCGAGATGGGGTCAGAGCATTTGCGCAGACTCGGGCTGATGAGATAGAGCGGAAGTTTGCCAAGCAAGCCGAAGCCCTCCTTGCCAAAAGTCCACGTTCCAAGAGCGCAGAGAACTCAAAGAACTCAGAGAGTGTGATGATCGCGGCGCTCGCCGATTTCTTAAGTGGCGAAGGTTATGCCGCCAGCGTCCATCAACTTCCAATTGGGGTCGAAATGTGTCAACACCATTGCCCAATTGCACACGTCGCCGCAGAGTTCCCGCAGATGTGCGAGACCGAGACTGAAATCTTCTCCAAGATCCTCGGAACACATGTGCAGCGTCTGGCGACAATCGCGCATGGAGACGGGGTCTGCACAACGGTAATTCCACGAGTTCACAGTAAGAGTTCAAACAAAACCAAACGAAGCGGAAAGGCGAGCGCATGAGTGCGACTACACATCCTGAATTAGAGGGAATTGGTAAATATCAGTATGGCTGGTCTGATGCCAATGACGTCGGCGCAAATTCACGTCGCGGCTTGAATGAGGAGGTCGTACGGGATATCTCATCGAAGAAGAGTGAGCCTGAATGGATGCTCAACCTTCGTTTGAAGGGTCTAACCCTCTTCGACAAGAAACCTATGCCTAATTGGGGCTCAGATCTCTCCGGCATCAAATTTGACGATATCAAGTATTTCGTTCGCTCAACGGAGAAACAGGCCACTTCATGGGAAGAGCTACCTGACGATATTAAGAATACTTATGATCGATTAGGAATCCCTGAAGCCGAAAAGAATCGACTGATTGCCGGCGTTGCAGCGCAGTACGAGTCTGAAGTGGTCTACCACTCCATTCGAGAGGATTTAGAGGCGCAGGGCGTCCTATTCCTTGATACCGATACCGCACTAAGAGAACATGAGGATATTTTCAAAGAATATTTCGGAACAGTCATCCCCGTCGGCGACAATAAATTTGCCGCGCTCAACACCGCGGTCTGGTCGGGCGGTTCCTTTGTCTATGTTCCCAAGGGCGTTCGCGTCGAAATTCCGCTACAGGCATATTTCCGAATCAATACCGAGAATATGGGTCAATTCGAGCGAACATTGATCATCGCAGATGAAGATTCATACGTTCATTATGTTGAAGGCTGTACTGCACCGATTTACTCATCAGATTCGCTCCATTCTGCAGTAGTCGAAATCATCGTGAAGAAGAATGCACGCGTTCGCTACACGACCATTCAAAATTGGTCGAATAACGTCTACAACTTGGTCACCAAGCGCGCCGTCTGCCAAGCAGGTGCCACGATGGAGTGGATTGACGGAAATATTGGTTCAAAGGTAACGATGAAATATCCGGCAGTTTTTCTTATGGGCGAGTACTCCAAAGGAGAGACGCTCTCCATCGCCTTTGCTGGAGAAGGTCAGCATCAGGATGCCGGTGCAAAGATGGTCCACGCCGCTCCGCACACCTCATCGACGATCATCAGCAAATCTGTTGCTCGCGGTGGCGGTCGCACCTCGTACCGTGGCTTAGTAAAGGTCGAAGAGGGGGCGCATCACTCCAAGAGCACAGTGAAGTGCGATGCCCTGTTGGTCGACACTATCTCTCGCTCTGACACTTATCCATATGTGGATGTCCGGGAAGATGATGTACAGATGGGGCACGAGGCCACCGTCTCGAAGATTAGCGATGACCAACTCTTCTACCTCATGTCGCGTGGCCTCTCTGAAGACGAGGCAATGGCGATGATCGTCCGAGGATTCGTTGAACCAATCGCGCGCGAATTACCCATGGAGTATGCGCTCGAGCTCAATCGACTCATCGAACTTCAGATGGAAGGGGCAGTGGGTTAATGTCGGGCTCGCAACTGACTATTCCCACCGGTCGCGAAGAGGCGTGGCGGTTTACTCCGCTGCCTCGGGTAATCGGGCTCCTCGATGGAAGTATTGAAAGCGGATCAACGCTGGTCCGAAATATCTCTCATCCCGATGTAGTAAAAGTTAGATCAGAGAGAAGCTATGCAAACCTCATTGCGCCTGAGGATTTTGCCGCGGCGACAGCGGTGGCAAAGTCTGCAGAGACTTTACTGATCGAAATACCCCTGGATACCCAAGTAGTAGATCCAATCCTCATTGATCGAGTAGGAGCAAACACGGGCACGGCTAGTTTTGAGCGGATCGCAATTCGCGCCGCTCGGCACTCGCAGGCCACAGTAGTTCTCCATAACTCAGGCTCAGCAATCCTCGCTGAAGATATTGAGTTAGAACTTGGCGAAGGAGCCCATCTAACTTTCATCTCACTCCAGGAATGGGAGAACGATGCGACTCACTTAGGGCGCCATCAGGCAGTCATCGGCAAAGATGCCAAGCTCACTCTGATTGAAGTGACTCTTGGTGGTGCCACAGTTCGACTGCTCCCGCGAGTGAATTTCACGGCAACTGGGGGAGAGGTCGATGCCTACGGCCTCTACTTTGCAACAAGTGGGCAACACCTTGAGCATCGAGTCCATGTCGAACATGATCAACCGCACTGTCGCTCTCGTGTAACTTATAAAGGCGCGCTTCTTGGTGATTCTGCTCGTACCGTCTGGTTTGGTGATGTCGCCATTCGCCCGAATGCCGTGGGAACTGACACGTATGAACTCAATCGAAACCTTCTACTCTCCGATGGGGCGCGCGCAGATTCGGTACCAAACCTTGAAATCGAAACTGGTGAGATTGTTGGCGCTGGCCACGCAAGTGCGACGGGTCGCTTCGATGATGATCAGCTCTTCTATTTGATGTCGCGAGGAATCCCATCGACGCAAGCTCGACGATTGGTACTCCGTGGCTTCTTTGCAGAGCTGCTCCGGAATATCAACATCGAAACTATTGAGGAGCGATTAATGGCGCGGATCGATCGCGAGCTAGAGACGGTGCCAGCATGACGATTTTCGCGAAGAGCGAGCTCACCCCGGGAACGCCGAAATTAGTGATGGTCGAGGGCACCCCGGTCTGCGTAGCCATGATTGATGGAGAGGTCTTCGCTATCGCCGATACCTGTACTCACTCCGAAGCCTCACTGAGCGAGGGCGAGCTCAATGGCTCGCTCATCGAGTGTTGGTTACACGGGGCGGAGTTTGATATGCGTACTGGCGAAGCAGTAACGCCACCAGCAACTGCGCCTGCAAGAAAATTTCACGTTCATGTCGATGGTGAAGACGTCACCATCTCGAAGATTTAGGGAGTCGCGATGTCGGTACTAGAAATCAAAAACCTACAGGTTTCGGTTGAAGCTGAAAGTGGTGAGCGTGAGATTCTCAAAGGAGTCGACCTCACCATAAAGAGCGGCGAAACCCATGCAATCATGGGGCCAAACGGCTCTGGTAAATCCACCCTTGCTTATTCAATCGCTGGACATCCTAAGTACACAATCACTGGCGGTTCGGTGACTCTTGATGGTGTAGATGTGCTCGAAATGAGCGTCGATGAGCGGGCACGTGCGGGCCTCTTCCTTGCGATGCAATATCCGGTTGAAGTTCCGGGCGTCTCAGTTTCGAATTTTCTTCGCTCTGCCGCTACTGCAATCCGCGGGGAGGCTCCCAAGGTACGAACTTGGGTGGGCGAAGTGAAAGAGGCTATGGGCGCTCTTGGTATGGATCCAGCGTTCTCCGAGCGCAATGTCAATGAGGGATTCTCTGGTGGTGAAAAGAAACGACATGAGATTCTCCAGATGGAGTTACTCAAGCCGAAGATTGCGATTCTTGATGAGACGGATTCCGGACTTGACGTAGACGCGCTTCGAATCGTCTCTGAAGGAGTCAACCGGATTAAATCTAATAGTGATGTCGGCATCATGTTGATCACTCACTACACGCGGATTCTTCGTTATATCAAGCCCGATTTCGTTCATGTGTTTGCAGGTGGTCGCATCGTTGAGCAAGGTGGAGCAGAGTTAGCAGATCGACTTGAAGCGCAAGGCTATGCGGAGTACACGCGTAGCTAATGGCAGGTTTCGACAGCGCTTCGTTGCGGGGAGATTTCCCTATCCTTGATCGGGTAGTGCGTAATGGCAATCGCCTGGTCTACCTCGATAATGGAGCAACATCACAAAAACCGCGTTCAGTGGTGGATGCTGAGCGAGAGTTCTACTTCCATCACAACGCAGCGGTACATCGTGGCGCACACCTTCTCGCTGAAGAGGCAACCGATGCCTTTGAGGGGGCGCGGACCAAAGTTGCAAGCCATGTGAACGCAAAGAGCGAAGAAATCATCTTCACCAAGAGCGCCACCGAAGCGCTCAACATGGTCGCCTATGGATTTCTCAATGCCACTCTCGATAAGAGCGGAGTGGGCTCGCCTTTTCACATCGATAAGTCGAAGAACATCGTAGTTTCTGAACTCGAACACCATGCCAATCTCCTTCCTTGGCAACAATTGGCAGCGCGTACCGGCGCCCAACTTCGCTGGTTCCCAGTAGATCCTGAAGGACGATTGGATTTAACGAATATCGAATCGATTATTGACGCACAGACCGCAGTAGTCGCGCTCACCCATCAATCCAATGTCACCGGCGCAATTACCGATGTCCCGTTGATATCGAACCGAGCACGCCAAGTTGGGGCGATTTTCGTACTCGATGCTTGCCAATCGGTTCCCCACATGAAGGTTGATGTTCAGGCGCTCAATATTGATTTCCTTGCCTACTCGGGACATAAGGCGCTCGGTCCAACTGGGGTAGGCGTGCTCTGGGGAAGATATGAACTTCTCGAACAGATGCCTCCCATGTTGACCGGCGGTTCGATGATTGAGAGCGCAACAATCACCTCTGCAACTTTCGCTTCGCCACCAAAAAGATTCGAAGCTGGCGTGCCCAATATGGCTCAAGCAGTTGGACTTGGCGCTGCGATTGACTATCTCAATAACGTGGGGATGGGCGCAATCGCAGAACATGAGAGCGAGCTCACTTCGCGCGCCCTTGCTGGATTGGGAGCAATCTCTGGCCTGACAATCATCGGGCCAACGAATAATCATGCACGCGGTGGTGTTCTCTCTTTCACAGTCGAAGGCATTCATCCGCACGATCTTGGCCAAGTGCTCGACGATAAGGGAATCGCAGTGCGAACAGGACATCATTGCGCTTGGCCACTCATGCAAGCGCTCAAGGTCAACGCAACTACTCGCGCTAGCTTCTACCTCTACAACACAGAGGATGAGGTCGATCAATTAGTTGCAGCGGTAATCGATGCAAAAAGATTTTTTAAGGTCTGACATGAGCCTTGAATCTCTCTACCAAGAAATCATCCTCGACCATTACAAGAATCCGCACCATAAGGAATTGCATGCTCCCTATGCGATTGAGGTGCACCACAACAATCCAAGTTGTGGCGACGAAGTCACCTTACGACTCAGCCTTAATGGTGATTCAATCGGTCAAGTTTCCTGGAGCGGGGTTGGTTGCTCGATTTCACAGGCGAGCACCTCGATCATGAGCGACCTTGTTACCGGCAAAACCATGTCAGAAGCCCTGGAACTTGAACGGATCTTTCTCGAGCTCATGCAGAGCAAAGGGAATTTTTCCGGAGATGTCGAGGTTTTAGAGGATGCAGTTGCTTTATCTGGGGTGGCCAAGTATCCAGCCCGAGTAAAGTGCGCCTTGTTGGGGTGGATGGCCTTTCGTGATGCAGCGTTGCGAGCGGGGAGCTCATAATTAGTAGAGCGGCGTAACCAGCGTGACTAGAGTGACTAGAGTGACTAGAGTGAATAGAACGTATTGAGAGGATGAAGCGAAGATGAGCACATCAATTGAAGATCTCACCGAGGCGATGAAAGATGTCGTCGATCCTGAATTGGGAATCAATGTCGTTGACTTGGGCTTGGTCTATGGCATCACTCTCGACCCCTCGAACATCGCAGTCCTCGATATGACACTCACATCGGCCGCTTGTCCACTTACCGATGTCATTGAAGATCAGACTAAGCGAGCTCTCGATGGACTCGCTGATGATGTTCGTATCAACTGGGTCTGGATGCCGCCATGGGGGCCAGACAAGATCACTGAATCAGGTCGAGAGCAACTTCGCGCTCTCGGATTTACCGTTTAACGCGAAGATTCGAAAGAACCTCGCAGAGCTCCGCTATGGCTCGGATCTGACTCGACTATGAGCATGCAAGCTCCATGGATGATGTATCGCTCCATGACGCAAGATCAATCGGTCAAGGAGATCAAGCTCAAGCCCGGAACCCTCAGGCGAATAGTTGCGTTTGCAAAACCTTATAAACGAGCGGTGGTCTTCTTTCTGATCACGGTAGTTCTCGATGCAGTATTGGTGATCACCACACCGCTTTTACTCTCACGCTTGATAGATGATGGGGTTATCCCCAAAAATGGAACGTTAGTTACCGCAATCGCCTTAGCGATTGCAGTCCTTGCACTTTTTGATGCTGCTATGAATATTGTTGGACGTTGGTTCAGCTCTCAAATCGGAGAGGGACTGATTTTTGATCTTCGTTCACAAGTTTTCGAACACGTTCAACGTCAATCCATCGCGTTCTTCACGAGAACGCAAACCGGTGCACTGATCTCTCGACTTAATTCAGATGTCATCGGCGCGCAGCAGGCTTTCACATCCACGCTAGCCGGCGTGGTTTCCAATGTGCTCTCTCTGGCGCTAGTCCTGGGCGCCCTCTTCTACCTCTCCTGGCAAATCACCATCATCTCGCTACTTCTGGTTCCGATTTTCCTGCTGCCCTCCCGCGCGATGGGGCGACGGATTCAATCCCTCACCCGCGACTCGATGAATGGCAATGCGGAGATGTCGGGAATGATGAATGAACGATTTAATGTTTCGGGCGCGCTGCTGGTGTCGTTATATGGCGATGGAAGAGCTGAAGGCTCCGCGTTCCGGTCGAAAGCACGGAAAGTTGCCGATATCGGGATCAAGATCGCCCTGGCTAATCGAATTTTCTTCATTGGACTAACTTTGGTGGCATCGATTTCTACCGCGATTGCCTACGGTCTAGGTGGGCATCTTGCGATATCTGGATCAATTTCAGTAGGAAAACTCCTTGCGATAGCGGCTCTCCTTGCGCGACTTTATGGACCACTGACTGCACTCTCTAACGTCAGAGTCGATGTCATGACCGCGTTAGTCTCTTTTGAAAGAGTCTTCGAAGTTCTCGATCTCCAGCCTATGGTTAAATCACCAGAGCAGCCAAAAGCGGTACCGGCCGATAAAACGTTAGCTTTCACAAAAGTTAACTTTTCGTACCCAAAGAGCTCAGATGTTTCACTAGCTTCGCTTGAAGTTGTGGCAAAACCAGAGATGGCAAGTAGCGAACAGATTCTTCACGATGTCGATTTCGTCGCTGAGGAAGGTGCGATGGTGGCCCTAGTCGGCCCTTCTGGCGCTGGCAAGACAACGATTATCTCTTTGATTCCGCGCCTCTACGACGTCACAAGCGGCTCAATCTCTCTCAGCGGAATTGATCTCCGCGATTTGGCATTAGCTGAGCTTCGCGAAGAAATAGGGGTCGTCACTCAAGATGCCCATCTTTTTCATGACACCATCGAGGCAAACCTCAAATATGCAAAGCCTGATGCAACACTTGAAGAGCTTCGCCAAGCTTGCCAACTCGCTCAAATCTGGGATTTAGTCGCATCACTTCCGGACGGTTTGAACACCATGGTTGGAGAGCGGGGATATCGTTTATCAGGTGGGGAGAAGGCGCGGCTTGCTATCGCACGTTTGATTCTCAAAGATCCGAAAATCGTTCTACTTGATGAGGCTACCGCTCATCTCGATGCCGAAAATGAAGCTCTCGTGCAGTTGGCGTTCAGAGAGGTGCTCAAGAATCGAACCAGCATTGTGATCGCCCATCGCTTATCTACGGTTCGCGATGCCGACCTGATTATCGTCCTCGATCAAGGACGGATTGTGGAACGTGGCACCCATGAGTCCTTGCTTGCCACTAAGGGACTTTACGCCGAGCTGTATCAACGTCAATTCTCCGATTGAGCCCTGGCGCTGCGCTCGCCTTTGAAGAGCGCAATTCGGGTACCTGCAATGAGCAGTGCAAAAATCCACCATTGAATCGCATATGCAAGGTGTGGACCTTCGCCGGGCGGCGTGAGAGGTTGCGTTGCCAATGGTGAACCATCACTTTCCGCATCGAGCTTGAGATATTTGTGAAATGTTTCCCCAGAGAAGCTCTTCTGAAGTGCGAGTTCATCAATTCGACCAATTCGTGGCGCCGGGAGCGCGAAGAAAACGCCACTGCGCGTATTTGGATCATCATATTGGCGCAGTACTCCACGAATGATGAGCGAGCCGGCTGGTGGTGCAGGAATAGCAACCGCTTCCTTGGCAGAATTACCTGCCGGGATCCATCCGCGATCAACCCAGATCGGAGGGATATCGGTATTTTCCGGGATGAAGAGCGAGAGGATTTCTAAGCCATAACGCTCCTGAAAATAATGTCCACGAAATTGACGTTGATAGCGCGGATCGTAGCTACCCTTGATAAGGACCCTCATCCATGTTTCGACATTTTCTTGACTTGAACTAGTTAATTCAGTGGCTTCTTTTGACAATGCAGAAGATATCTTTGCGGTGAGTTCATGGCGAATTTCATAACGTTCGAATTGCCAGAATCCCAGACGAATGCAGATGAATATCGCAAACAGAGCGAGCGCGGTAAAAGCTAGGGAGCTACTTCGAGACTTAGCTCTTATCTGCTTGGCCATGCTTCATAGTAGAGCCACCGATGGCGCGACTGTTGACCCGTCCAAGTGATTCCGGGCGCAAAATTGTCTCTCGGCCGGCGTTGGCAACGATCACTGCGATGTAAGGAACCACAACGGCGCCGGCAAGCGTGAACCATCGCCATGGGTTGGGCAAGAAGATGGTCGCAATGAAGCAACCCGTCCGAAACATCATCGAGTAGAAGTATCGAATTTGTCGCGCTCGTTGATCTACCGTGAGCGAGGGCTGAGCATCGGTGATGGAGTGGATTTCGCCCTCATTTTTTCCCATAGGGCAACGGTAGACAGTTCCCCGTGGTTCCGCACTATTTAATATGAATGGCAAACGAGGCGCTCTCTTGGCGACGAGTTACGCGCCAGTAAGGGGCCTAAGGAGATAGCGTGTGCGCCGTGGGAGAGATAGCGCGCCAACCGCGGGTGGTTCTGGTCACAGGTGGCAATCGAGGAATCGGAGCCGCAATCGCGACGCGATTCGCTGCTGCGGGAGATCGTGTGGTGATTGGTCATCGAACTAATGTCGCGCCAGATTTTTCGGCAGAGATCATCTCGGTAAATATGGATGTGACGGACCCATCATCTCTCGACGATGCCTTTTCGACGATCGAGCGCGAGCTTGGCCCAATTGAAGTGCTCGTGGCTAACGCTGGGATTACGAAAGACAATTTGATCCTTCGAATGAGCGATGATGATTTCGATGAGGTGAGCGCTACCAATTTCGGTGGCGCATTCAAGACGGCAAAACGTGGCGCCAAGGGAATGTTGAAACTTAAGCGTGGTCGATTGATCTTCATCGGATCGGTCGTCGGCTTGCTCGGAAGCGCGGGGCAAAGTAATTACGCCGCAACAAAGTCTGCGCTTATTGGACTGGCACGTTCATTAGCTCGCGAGTTGGGCTCCAGAAGCATCACCGCGAATGTCATCGCCCCAGGTTTTGTGGAAACTGATATGACCGATGCCCTCTCAGATGAGCGGAAAGGCGAGATAGCAGCTGCGATTCCACTTGGGCGATTTGCTGCACCCTCGGAGATTGCGGACGTGGCTTTCTTTTTGGCATCCCCTGAGGCAAGTTACATAACCGGGGCAGTCATTCCAGTTGATGGCGGTTTGGGAATGGGGCACTGAGGTGGGCGAACTGGAGGCAGCTAACTTGTTAAATAAATCTGGAATCGTCGCTGGGAAAAAATTTTTGGTGACCGGAGTACTCACCGATCAATCAATCGCATTTCATATTGCACGATTGATACAAGAGGAGGGTGGCGAGGTGGTGCTCTCATCATTCGGAAGGGCGATGAGCATCACAAGCCGGATTGCGGGAAGATTGCCAAAACCTGCTCCAGTAGTTGAACTTGATGTTACTAATCCAGATCATCTCAAAAACTTGGCCAACGTTATTCGAGCTCATCATGAGAAACTCGATGGCGTAGTCCATTCGATTGGTTTCGCGCCCGAGAGCGCCCTTGGCGGTAATTTCCTCAACACATCCTGGGATGACGTTGCGATCGCGCTGCATGTTTCTGCATATTCATTAGCCTCGCTCACCATGGCAACGAAGGAGTTGTTCGGCGATGGGGGAAGTGTGGTCGGCATGGATTTTGATGCATCGGTGGCATGGCCGCAGTACGACTGGATGGGTGTGGCGAAGGCCGCGCTCGAGTCAACTACTCGATATCTGGCCCGCGATCTTGGAGCTTCGAATATTCGCGTGAATTTGATTGCCGCTGGGCCGATCAAGACGATGGCAGCGAAATCCATCCCAGGTTTTGCTCAATTTGAATCGGTCTGGAGTTCGCGAGCCCCGTTGAGTTGGGATATCTCCGATCCCGTCCCTGCCGCGAAGGGGGCGGTCGCTCTCCTTTCAGACTGGTTTCCTAAAACTACGGGCGAGATCATCCACGTAGATGGCGGCGTCCATGCGGTGGGGGCCTAAATCGCGGGGATTGGCGTCGCCGATAGGGGCTGAGGTACCCTCGGAGCCTGCCTAGAGCAATCTGGAGCAGCGCAAAGAGGAGCCAGACTCCCACCTCTAGCCCGACCAAGGGCTTTTCGGGGTTTACCGCCACTTCCGCCACGGAAGATTGGGACGGGTTCTCCTTTGCGTCCATACGATAAATGAGGAGAACTTATCAGCGCAGAACCACGCATCAACGATCTTATTCGCGTTTCTGAGGTTCGATTAATCGGGCCAAATGGCGAGCAGGTCGGAGTAGTTGCAATCGATCAAGCAATTCGCATGGCAGAAGAAGTCGGTCTTGACCTCGTTGAAATTGCCCCCGATGCAAATCCTCCAGTCTGCAAAGTGATGGATTTCGGTAAATATAAATACGAGATCGCACAGAAGGCGCGAATGGCTCGAAAGAACCAGACGCACGTTGTCGTCAAAGAAATGAAGATGCGACCAAAGATTGACACCCACGATTACGAGACGAAGAAAGCTCATATCGAACGGTTCCTTCTTGGTGGAGATAAAGTGAAGGTGACGATGATGTTCCGCGGACGGGAACAGGCTCGTCCTGATACTGGTTTCCGGGTACTACAGAAACTCTCCGAAGATGTCGCAGCTATCGCAACTGTTGAGTTTGCACCCAAGCTCGATGGTCGGAACATGGTCATGGTTCTTGCGCCCACAAAGCGCAAGGGATCGAGCTAGAGAGACTAGCTAGACCGAGAAGACAGAAAAATCAGTACCGAAATAAGAGGAGAGAAGCTATGCCAAAGATGAAGACGCACAGCGGCGCTAAGAAGCGCTTCAAGCTGACCGGAAGCGGAAAAATCAAACGCGAGCGAGCCGGAAAGCGCCATCTACTCGAGGGCAAATCCTCTCGTCGCACCCGTCGCCTTTCAGGCGATGTCGTCGCAAATGAAGCGACGAGCAACACCGCAAAACGTCTACTAGGTTTGAAGTAAGGGAGATCAGAGATGGCGAGAGTAAAACGTGGCGTTCATGCCGCAAAGAAGCGTCGAACCACCCTCGAGCGCGCCAGTGGATACACCGGCCAACGTTCTCGACTTTTCTCCCGTGCCAAGGAGCAAGTCACGCATTCGATGGTCTATGCCTTTAACGATCGTAAGGATAAGAAGGGCCAGTTCCGTCGCTTGTGGATTACGCGGATCAATGCCGCAGCTCGTGCGAACAACATGACCTACAACCGCTTCATGCAGGGATTAAAGGTTGCTGGTATCGATGTCGATCGACGAGTTCTTGCCGATATGGCAATAAACGATCCAGCAGCATTTACTGCTCTGGTTGAGGTAGCGCGAAAGAACGTTGTCCTCTCCTAACGAAGTCATTAAGAGCCTTCATTCGAGCCATGTTGCTCGCGTGAAGGCTCTTCACGCATCTAAGGGACGAAAGAGCGCACATCAATTCATCGCCGAAGGACCCGCAGCCGTAAGCGCAGCGCTTGCGGCAAAAAGATTCCCGGTCGAGGCGCTCTACCTAACCGAAGATGGCGCGCAACATATTCCGGAGAAATATCGTTCGCGCGCAATCTTCTTAACCGAGAAAGTCATGGCAGCAATCTCCACTGTTGAGAATTCTCAAGGGATTATTGCAATCTGTTCGATGGCTGAAAGTTCCAATGCCGATGAAATATTTGGTCGGACTAGTTCGCCACTGATCTACTGCTCTGAAGTAAATGATCCTGGCAACCTTGGAACGATTATCCGCACGGCAGATGCTCTCGGCTGCGCTGGCGTCCTGCTCTCTCCTGGCAGCGCTGATCCATTCGCCCCAAAGGTGGTGCGCTCCACAGCGGGGTCGCTCTGGAATATCGCCATTCTTCGCGACGTCGACATCCATGTGGCGGTGAAAGCCGCTCGCGCCAATCGTCGCCCGGTTTATGCCGCGGATGGGAGCGGAAAGGTCAAACTCACTGAAACCGAAGGCGGTAGCGCGCTCTGGATTTTTGGAAATGAAGCGCGTGGTTTACCAGCGGAGGTTGGCGTATTGGCTGATGCGATTGTGGCGATTCCGATGCGTGGGCGAGCAGAGAGCCTCAATCTGGCTTCGGCAGTAGCTATCACCCTCTTCCACGCCAATTCGTAATCCTTCGCTAGAATTGGGAAGTGTCCGAGAACCTGCGCGAGTTGATCTCAGCGGCTAAAACCGCCTTTGAGCAGGCCAGTGATCTCGACCAATTTAAGAGCGCTCGCCTCTCACATCTAGGGGATAAGTCACCAATCGCCCTTGCCAACCGTGAATTATCACAATTAGCGCCGACCGATAGAGCGGCACGTGGGCAAGAAATCAATAGCGTAAAGAGCGAAATCGCTGCGATGGCACAGTCGCGAGAAGAGGAATTGACCCGCGAGCGGGACGAACGAATCCTCATCGAGGAGCGCGTGGATGTCACCCTACCAACCCGCGTATCGCAACGCGGCGGCCTGCATCCATTAACGCTACTACGCGATGACATCTGCGACCTCTTTGTTGGTCTGGGGTATGAAGTCGCCGAAGGACCTGAACTTGAATCTGAGTGGTTGAACTTCGATGCCTTGAATATTCCCGCAGACCACCCCGCGCGAACGATGCAAGACACATTTTTTATCGAACCTCTTACTACCAAGTTAGTCCTACGCACGCACACTTCACCGGTCCAGGTTCGTACGATGCTCGATCGAAAACCACCTATCTATGTCATCTGTCCTGGACGAACATTTAGATCCGACGAGTTAGATGCCACTCATACACCAGTCTTCAATCAAGTTGAGGGTTTGGTGATTGATGAACACATCACGATGGCCCACTTGAAGGGCACGCTTGATCATTTCGCAACGGCAATGTTTGGCGAGGGAATAAACACTCGCTTGCGACCATCTTTCTTTCCCTTTACCGAACCGAGCGCAGAGGTAGATATTCGGTGCTTCGTATGTCGCGGCGAATCGAAGGAGTGCCGTACTTGTAAAGGTGAGGGATGGGTCGAGTGGGGTGGGTGCGGGATGGTCAATCCAAAGGTTCTCATTGCCTGCGGTATTGATATCAATCGAAACTCTGGATTTGCCTTTGGAATGGGACTTGAGCGCACTTTGATGTTCCGCCACGGCATTACCGATATGCGCGAGATTGTTGAGGGCGATGTTCGCTTTACCGCCCAGTTTGGTGTCGGACGATGAAAGTCCCTCTCTCTTGGGTGCGCGAATTCGTACCACTACCTGAATCATTAACGCCAAGTGAAATCGTGGAGCGACTTGTTGCGCTTGGTTTTGAAGTAGAGGGCGTGCAGGATTTTCGCGATGAGATTCAAGGTCCCATTCAAGTTGCGCAAGTCCTCGAAATCGAAGAGATTACTGGGCAGAAAAAGCCAATTCGCTATGTAAAAGTTGCAGCTAGTGATGAACGGTTCGTAATCTGCGGGGCTCAGAATTTCTCGGTGGGCGACTTCGTGGTTTTAGCCCTTCCTGGTTCGGTACTTCCTGGAAACTTTGCAATCTCAGCGCGCGAGACTTACGGGAAGACGAGCAACGGCATGATCTGCAGCGCTCGAGAGCTCGGAATGGGCGAGGATCACTCCGGCATCATCGTCCTTGACCCAACACAAGTGAAGGAGTCGATAGCGCGCGGGGCTGATGCAATCGAGCTTCTCACCTTGAACGATGTGGTGCTTGATATTGCCGTCAATCCGGATCGTGGATACGCGATGTCTATTCGAGGAATTGCGCGCGAGCTCGCTCTTGCGTTCGATCTTCCATTTACCGATCCGATTAACTTGGCGCCAAATTTGCCACTTACTGACAACCCGGGTGTGACAACACCGAAACTCGAAGCTGGCGCCGACTTCATCGTGCTCCGTAGCATTGAAAATATCAATGTCACTGCGCCAACGCCGCTACGAATGGTTCGTAGATTACAGATGGCGGGGATGCGTTCTATTTCGCTCGCTGTCGATATCACCAACTACATTATGCTCGAATTCGGGCAACCATTGCACGCGTTCGATAAAGCGAAGATCGCTGGAGCATTGCGGGTTCGTCGAGCCGGAACGACTAAAAATCTCGTCACCTTAGATGGAAATGATCATCCGCTCAATGAAAATGATTTACTCATCGCAGATGACAATGGAGCGCTTGCACTTGCTGGAACTATGGGAGGGCTGCAGTCAGAGGTCACTTCAGAGACGCGTTCAATAACAATCGAAGCTGCCCACTTCTTCCCTATGGATGTAGCCAAGAATGCTCGAGCGCATAAACTTTCAACTGAAGCTTCGCGCCGTTTCGAACGTGGTGTAGATCCGCAGTTGCCACTTGCTGCCTCAGCGCGCGCAATTGCGCTCTTAACCGAATTAGCCGGGGGAAGCTATCTTGGAGGCAAGAGCGATGGTGCGCCAGCGACTCTCGAACCAATACCTATCCATCCTGGCTATGTGAGCGAACTTATCGGCGGTGAATATTCGCATGATGTTGTCCAACGGTCATTGGAGAAGATTGGCGCCGAAGTTAATTCTGAGAGAGCTGAGTGGGTAGTCACCCCTCCTTCCTGGCGCCCAGATTTGAGTATGAAGGCCGATCTGGTTGAGGAAGTGGCCCGCATCGAGGGGTATGAAAAAATTCCATCAACCCTTCCGCCATCTCCATTAAGTCGTGGTTTGACTCCACTTCAGAAGCGACGACGTCGAATCGCCCAGTTTCTCGCCGATCGTGGATTATTAGAAGTTCAGAACTACCCATTCATCAGCCCTGAGACTATTGAGTTGATGGGATTCAAGGGCGCACGTGCACGTACCTACAAGATTGCTAATCCGATTTCCGAACGTGAGCCATTACTTAGGCCGCACATGGTCCCTGGTTTGATTGATGCGGCAGTACGAAATATGGGGCGCGGAGCAAAATCGATGGCGCTCTTTGAAATCGGCAGCGTCTTTCGTGCTCCTGAGACAATCCCACCACCACCAGAGTTGGGAACGGAGCAACGTCCGACCCCTGAAGAGATTGCCGCTTTATATGCGAGCGTTCCGGATCAGATGCTGGTCGTGGGAATACTCCTCGCCGGCGATGCCCAGGCAGATAGTTGGCTAGGGAAGGCAAGAGCGTATGGCTGGCATGATGCCATTGCGCTAGCCCAAGAAATCATTGAGTTAACGGGAAACGTCGGCACAGTTCATCGAAGCGATTTCACTCCATGGCATCCAGGACGTTGCGCTGAGGTGCGCGTTGGAGATTTCGCGGCAGCTCACGTTGGCGAACTCCACCCTCGGATCATTGCCCACTACGGATTGCCACCTCGATCAAGTGCGCTCATGCTCAATTTCGGTGCCTTGCCGATAGTTGGTCCAACGCGAGTGCGGCCGCTCTCAAACATGGTGCCGACAATTCAAGATATCGCGCTGGTAGTGCCAACCGATTGTGAAGTGGCAGAGATCATCAAGGCGCTTTATCAAGGCGGAGGAGAGCTCCTCGAACGAGTTGAGCTCTTTGATCGCTACACCGGTAAACCGCTGGCTCAATCGGAGATCTCGTATGCCTTCACCCTCACCTTCCGAGCTCCGGACCGGACCCTCACCGCCGAAGAGGCTGGGGCGTTGCGGGATAGCGCGGTGGCGGCAACCGCCTCACTCGGGGCACGTCTTCGGGGGTAATGCATAATATTGCATATTGATGTATAATTTCGCAGATGAAGGTATCAGTCGTTGGTGCAAGTGGGTATAGCGGAGGAGAGCTCCTTCGACTACTCGCTGGCCATGGCCACTTTCAACTCCATAGCGCGATAGCGCATTCGAATGCGGACGAGAGCATTGCCGCACTTCATCCGCAATTAGCTGGGAGTTACACCGGGAATTTTGCAGCATTTGATATCGATTTGGTCTGCGAGTCAGATCTGATTTTCTTTGCGCTACCGCATGGTGAATCTGGAAAGTTACTCGAGAAACATCAAGAACTCTTTACTGGTAAAAAAATCATCGATCTCGGAGCAGATTTCAGATTACATAGCGCGTCGCAGTGGGAGCGCTATTACGGCGGCCCTCATCATGGCGCATGGCAATATGGTCTTCCAGAACTTCCTGGTGCGCGAGCTGCGATTCAAAGAAGTAAACATGTTGCCAATCCTGGTTGTTACGCAACGGCCTTGACCTTATCAATCGCACCGTTTGCAAGTGTGGCCAAGAATGTCAACTTCACAGACATCGTGATTACCGCGGCATCTGGGACGAGCGGTGCGGGGCGAAGTGCAAAGATCAATTTGATCGGCAGTGAAGTGATGAATTCCCTCTCGGCCTACAAGGTAGGTGGCGTGCATCAGCACACACCAGAAATCGAACAGGCGATTACTGCAATAACAGGCGAGAAAGTGGCGCTATCTTTCACGCCGTTCTTGGCACCAATGCCGCGAGGAATTCTTGCATCGGTGAGCCTGCCCATCGAAGGCTTGAGTAAAAGCGGCATTTCGGAGTTGTTTGCCTCTATGTATGAAGGTGAAGCGTTTGTCCAGTTATTGCCTGAAGGGCAATGGCCGCAGACCAAATCGCTCATTGGAAGCAATGGCATCCAACTTCAAGTAACTCTTGATGAACATGTAGGTAGGGCCGTGGTCATCGCTGCAATAGATAATCTCGGCAAGGGAGCGGCGGGGCAGGCGATACAGAACGCCAACATCATGAGTGGATTAGGCGAAGGAACTGGATTAACTGCGATTGGCGTGCGATGAAATTCCCTCAAGGGTTTCAAGTTGCTGGAGTTCCCGCCGGCATTAAAAGTAGTGGCGCAAAAGACCTTGCCCTAATAGTCAATACTGGGCGTAAGAAGAACGGTGCTGCAGTCTTCACCAAGAATCGAGTCACCGCAGCTCCAGTGATCTGGAGTAAGCAAGTAGTTAGCGACGGAAGAATCGACGCGGTGATTATAAATTCTGGCGGAGCGAATGCTTGCACTGGTCCAGAAGGATTCCTCGACACCCACCGAACGGCTGAGCATGTTGCAAATCTTCTCGCTATCTCAGCTGGAGATGTGGCGGTCTGTAGCACAGGTCTGATTGGCGAGCGATTGCCCATGGAGAAAATATTTGCCGGCGCTGACGAGGCGAAGAATCTCCTCGCAGCAGAGAGTTGGCCAGCTGCAGCCGAAGCAATTATGACTACTGATTCGCATCACAAGATTGCCACCTACGCGATTGGCGATGTGAAGTTCGTTGGAATCGCAAAAGGCGCTGGCATGCTCGCTCCAGCTTTAGCCACAATGATCTGCATCATCGCAACCGATGCGGAAACCACCTCCGAAGATCTACAAGCTGCTCTTAGCGAGGCAACTGCTATGACCTTCGATCGAATCGATTCTGATGGTTGCACCTCGACCAACGACTCAGTTATCACTCTGGCTAGTGGAGAGGCAGGCGCACTATCTCGCTCTGAGTTAACTCAGGGTTTAACAAAAATCTGTCGAGATCTCGCAGATCAATTGATTGGTGATGCCGAAGGGCATACCAAGATAATCTCCATAACAACGAGGAACGCAGCATCTGTTGCCGACGCGCTGGATGTGGGAAGGGCGTGTGCCCGAAACAACTTGTTGAAATGTGCGCTCTTCGGTGAGGATCCTAATTGGGGGAGAATTCTTGCGGCGGTGGGAGTCTCTTCAGCGAATTTTGATCCGCTGACCATCGATGTAAGTATCAATGGCGTGATGGTGGCTAAGAATTCCGCCCCTCATCAAGATCGAAGCTTAGTTTCGATGAGCGGTGAACGAATCGAAATCGTCATAGACATCAAAGCAGGCTCTTATGATGCCGAGATCTTGACCAATGATCTTTCAACTATGTATGTGCATGAGAATTCGGCTTACTCCTCATGATTGTCATCAAATATGGTGGTCATGCGATGGTCAATGTCGAACTCTCTCGATCTTTTGCTGAGGATGTCGTGCATCTGGTCGGGCAGGGCGAGCGCGTAGTTGTTGTGCACGGTGGCGGTCCGCAAATCCAAGCTGAACTGGAATTTCGTGGCATCGGCTCAACGATGGTCGCTGGTTTGCGAGTTACAACGCCCGAAATAATGGACATAGTTGAAAAGATTCTTACCGGGCGAGTTCTTCGTGATGTCACCAATGCCATCATTCAAGCTGGCGGAAAGGGCGTCGGCATCACGGGTAGAGATGGGCCATTGATTGTTGTTGAACAGTTGACACGAAGTGCTACCGGTGAACGGATTGACGTCGGACGTGTCGGCGAAATCACTAAGGTCAATCCGCATTTGTTAACGGCACTTCTCTCCGCTGGCTTTATTCCAGTTGTTGCACCAGTCTCTGCTGATTTAAATGGTCTTGCATATAACGTCAATGCCGACTCCGTCGCTGGCGCTATTGCTGGTGCACTCAGATCGGAGCGAACGATTTTCCTCACCGATGTACCTGGACTTATGCGGGAGTGGCCCGACCCGAAGTCTTTGATATCCGCTCTTACTTATGAAGAGGCGAAGGGGCTTTTACCTACAGTTGCCGATGGAATGATCCCGAAGATTGCCGCCTGTCTTCACGCGATTGAACAAGGTGCCAGGAGCGCTCAAATTATCGATGGCAGGGTCCCCGGCGCCATCATGAAAGCACTTGGGGCGGATTTTGGCACGGTGATTACCGCATGAGAAATTGGGATGACGTATTCATGGCTAATTACGGGACGCCATCGCTAACTTTGGTAAAAGGTGCCGGCAATAAGGTCACCGATGCATCCGGTCTGGAATATCTCGACTTCTTGGGTGGAATAGCAACGAACATTCTTGGGCATGCTCATCCGGCAATAATCGCCGCAGTGACCAAGCAACTTGGAGAACTCACTCACGTAAGTAACTTCTACGCTCACCCTCAAGGTTTGCTCCTAGCCGAAGAGTTGCAATCTCTCGTTGGCGATCCCAGTGCCCGAACTTTCTTCTGTAATTCTGGAGCCGAGGCAAATGAAGCTGCCCTCAAAATCTCCCGCTTAACGGGTCGAACTCGGATCGTGGCCTTTACTAATAGTTTCCATGGACGCACGATGGGCGCACTCTCCATGACTGGCCAAAGCAGCAAACGAGCTCCTTTCAAACCCCTAATTCCGCGAGTGACATTCTTACCTTTTGGAGATGTGTCCGCGTTAAAGCGAGGCATTAACAAGCGCACGGCGATGGTGATTGTCGAACCAATTCAAGGTGAGGCCGGAGTCATCGTTCCACCGGAGGGATTTCTAGCAGCGGTTCGCGATCGATGCGACCGCACGGGCGCTTTGATGGCGGTCGATGAAGTACAGACTGGAATGGGGCGCACCGGCTCCTGGTTTGCCTATCAACAAAGCGGAATTACTCCAGATATCATCACGCTTGCTAAGGGACTCGGCGGCGGCTTACCGCTAGGCGCAACGATCGGATTGGGTCGAGCTGCTTCGTTGTTACAAGCTGGCAGCCATGGTTCGACGTTCGGTGGAAGTCCGACATCTACAGCGGCAGCGTTGGCCGCAATCTCCACCATCAAGAGTGAGGGAATCCTCGAACGAGTGCGAAAGCTTGGCACATTCCTCATTGAAGAGGGTAGAAAACTTCCAGGGGTCAAAGAGGTGCGGGGTGCCGGACTCCTTATCGGTATCGAACTCGAGAGTGATCGCGCCAAACTGATTCAAAAGAAGTTAGAAGATCGTCGAGTCCTCGTGAATGCACCCAATCCCTCGACGATCCGAGTTGCTCCTGCGTTGGTAACAACTCAATCAGATGTCGAACATTTCCTCGTTACATTAAGGGAAACACTTGAGGACCCATCATGAGTAGAAAAGCGACCGGAATAGTCCACACCAAAGTTGCACGACAAGAGAAGGTTCGGGAGTGGATTGCTGCGGGCCTAGTTCACTCGCAGGCACAAGTGGTCGAGTTGCTCAGAAACGCTGGTTACGTGGTGACCCAAGCAACGGCCAGTCGTGATCTTGAGGAGATCGGGGCGGTGCGAGGGCGCGATGGACATGGGGCGCTGCGCTACCAGCTAGCCAATGAAAACCTAGAGGAGCCGCTCTACCGAGTGGCGAAGTTACTCAATGAGTTATTGGTGCAGATTCAAAGCAGTGGCAACCTTCTTCTCTTGCGTACCCCTCCTGGTGGAGCCCAGCTCTTAGCAAGCGCGCTCGATCGAGCCAGCAGAGCAGGTGTACTCGCACAAGTCATCGGAACGATAGCTGGTGATGACACCGTGATGGTGATAGTCAACGATAAGTTTCAGACGCAAGAGGTCCTGGTTTTTCTCACCTCACTTGCAGAGGATGTTGATACCGAGAATCTCGATGAAACACGGAAGAATATCGAGGGCGCTCAGCTGTCGGCCAAAAGTGTGAACAAGGTACGGGGAGGCAAATCATGACTCTGTGGGGCGGCAGGTTCTCCTCTGGCACATCTGATGCTATGGCAGCCCTTTCGCGAAGCGTTCACTTTGATTGGCGACTTGCGCCTTACGATCTCGTAAGTAGCAAAGCGCACTGCCGCAATCTCGTGAAGAGCAAGATTCTCACCGCTGCCGAGGGAAAGAAAATCGAGAGCGCGCTCGATCTTCTTCGAAAAGATATAGCGAAAGGATTGGTAGCACCGCTTAGTCAAGATGAGGACCTCCATGGAGTAATTGAACGAGTCCTCTCAGATCGAATCGGAGAACTTGCTGGCAAGCTTCGCGCGGGGAGATCGCGTAACGATCAAATTGCAACCGATCTTCGACTCTACTTAAGAGATGCTAGTTGCGAGTTAATAGCAGGGCTCCTCCAATTAATTGAGGCATTTATCAAACAAGCAAAGCGGCATGAGGAGAGTTATGTCTCTGGATTTACGCACCTGCAACATGCCCAACCAATTGTCTTTGGCCATGAATTAGCAAAGCATGCCCATGCCCTACTCCGAGATGTCGAACGACTTGAACAATGGTGGCTACGAACCGGAGTGAGTCCACTTGGTTCAGGTGCATTGGCTGGAAGTGTGCTCTCGGCTAATCCTGAAGCTTCGGCAAAACTTTTGCTCTTTGAGACCTCTGCTGGAAATAGTATCGATGCGGTAAGCGATCGAGATTTTGCTGCGGAATTCTTATTTATTACTGCATTGATTGGGATCCACCTCTCGCGAATCGGTGAAGAGTGGATCCTCTGGAGCTCCACGGAATTCGGTTGGGCAAAGTTAGATGATGCGTATTCCACTGGCTCATCGATCATGCCGCAGAAGAAGAATCCAGATGTTGCCGAGCTTGCCCGTGGAAAGAGTGGACGGTTGATAGGAAACCTCACCTCATTACTAGTGACCCTTAAGGCGCTGCCCTTTGCTTACAACCGGGACCTACAGGAAGATAAAGAACCAGTCTTTGATTCGTTAGATACCCTGCTGCTGCTCCTTCCTGCCATCAGTGGAATGGTCGAATCCACGGAATTTAATGAGAGAGCGATGTCGGCAGGCGCCACTGCAGGTTTTGCCCTGGCCACTGAAGTCGCTGATTATTTGGTGCGTAAAGGAATTCCATTCGCGAAGGCCCATGAGATTTCTGGGAGGGCTGTTGCGTTGGCAGAGCGAAAGAAAGTGAGCCTTGAAGAGCTCTCGCTCGCGGATTACCAATCACTGAACAAACTCTTTCAGTCCGATATCTTCAAAGTGCTCACCGTAGAGAGCGCTGTGGCTTCACGAAAGAGTAGGGGCGGGACAGCGCCAACTGCGCTCCGCGCCCAACTTGCTGAATTAGGTACGCTGCTCACCTCTGCACGTCGAACGAATACAAAGCGAACGAGCACATTGGCAAAGCTTTGGGGCGACAGCGAGGGCAAATCTAAACGGAGTAGGGGAGCGACTAAGTAGTGGTAACCGGACGAGAATTAATCGAAGACCTCGAGTGGCGAGGTTTGGTTGCGCAGAGCACCGATCGCGAAGAGCTTATCCGCGCCCTCGATAACGGCCCGGTCACTCTCTATATTGGTTTTGACCCAACTGCCCCCAGTTTGCATATCGGCAGTCTCGCGGTGTTACTGGTGCTGAAACGTTTTCAGTTAGCTGGCCATCGACCCATTGCGCTAGTGGGTGGCGCAACGGGATTAGTCGGGGATCCCAGCGGAAAATCTGAAGAGCGGACTCTTAACGACGAGAGTGTCGTAGCGGATTTCGTCTCCCGCATTCGAAAGCAAGTAGAGCCCTATCTTGACTTCGATAGTTCGCCTACTGGCGCGCTGGTCGTGAACAATCTTGATTGGACAGCGCCGTTATCTGCGATTGCATTTTTACGAGATATTGGAAAGCATTTCAGCGTCAATCAAATGCTCGCCAAAGATTCGGTCTCCTCTCGACTTAATGCAAATGGAATCTCGTACACTGAATTCTCCTATCAAGTGCTGCAGGGTTTCGATTTCCTCGAATTGTTCCGGCGACATCGTTGCACTTTGCAGATTGGTGGTAGCGATCAATGGGGCAATATCGTTGCTGGATTAGATTTGATTCGTAAAGTCGAACAAGGTTCTGCGCACTGTTTGACCATTCCGTTGGTGACCAAATCCGATGGTACGAAATTTGGCAAAACTGCCTCCGGAACTATTTGGCTTGATGGTGAACTGACTTCACCATATGCCCTTTACCAGTATTGGTTGGGTGTCGATGATCGCGATGTCATTTCGTACATCAGGATATTTACCTTCGCATCGCGAGACGAAGTCGGAGCGCTTGAGAAGGAAGTTGCCGAGAACCCTGGCGCACGAAACGCAGCTCGGTATTTAGCGCGCGATGTCACAGCACGCGTCCACGGTGCTGATGCCATGGCTAAAGTCGAAGAGGTTTCCAAGGCTCTCTTTGGCCAAGGCGATTTAGCAGCGGTCGATGGCGCGACTTTGGCAGCTGCCGCCAGCTCCTTGCCTAACGCCCCCTTTACAGAAGGGCTCTTAGCTATCGATGCCTTCACCCAGGCTGGGCTCTGCGAATCGAAGTCGGCGGCCCGGCGCTTGATCAAGGAGGGTGGCGCTTACGTGAATAACGAGCGGGTAGCCGACGAGAGCGTGATATTGCAGAAAAGCCAATTAATAAAGGGAAATTTGATTCTTTTGCGGAAAGGAAAGCGCGAGTTAGGGGCGGTCCTGGCCTAGCCGGAGTTGGCTCTGCCTGGGTGGGGGAGCCCGATTTGACCCCTTGGGCGCCCAGGGCATAACCTTTCCCCCTCGCTGAGAAGCGGACAGTTATCGGGCGTAAGCCACAGCTGGCCGTTCAGCACACTTCCACTCGATGAAGTTGGCGCATCCGTGTGTCTATCTGAAAATGAGCTTGAAGTGAGCCCTCATCAAAACATGAGAATGTTTAGTTGAGTGCGCATCCGTACCTTGAGAACTCAACAGCGTGCCATAAAGTCAATGCCAATTTTTTAACTCGTCGGCATTCTTTTTGAGCTGCTCACTTTCTGAGGTTTACCTCAGGAATGCGCAGTACTTTGGAGAATGTCACGATTCCTTTGGTAGAAGACAAATAACGACAGTTGTTTGACTCTGCTAGGCAAACACACCAAAAGAATTTTTGGAGAGTTTGATCCTGGCTCAGGACGAACGCTGGCGGCGTGCTTAACACATGCAAGTCGAGCGATGAAGTTTCTTCGGAAATGGATTAGCGGCGAACGGGTGAGTAACACGTGAGGAATCTGCCCTTCACTTTGGAATAACTCCGGGAAACCGGAGCTAATACCGGATACGAACTCTGGCGGCATCGCCGGAGTTGGAAAGTTTTTCGGTGAAGGATGACCTCGCGGCCTATCAGCTTGTTGGTGAGGTAATGGCTCACCAAGGCGACGACGGGTAGCCGGCCTGAGAGGGCGACCGGCCACACTGGGACTGAGACACGGCCCAGACTCCTACGGGAGGCAGCAGTGGGGAATATTGGGCAATGGGCGAAAGCCTGACCCAGCGACGCCGCGTGCGGGATGAAGGCCTTCGGGTTGTAAACCGCTTTCAGCAGGGAAGAAGCGAAAGTGACGGTACCTGAAGAAGAAGCACCGGCTAACTATGTGCCAGCAGCCGCGGTAATACATAGGGTGCAAGCGTTGTCCGGAATTATTGGGCGTAAAGAGCTCGTAGGTGGTTCGTTACGTCGGATGTGAAAACCTGAGGCTCAACCTCAGGCCTGCATTCGATACGGGCGAACTGGAGTGTGGTAGGGGAGGCTGGAATTCCTGGTGTAGCGGTGGAATGCGCAGATATCAGGAGGAACACCAATGGCGAAGGCAGGCCTCTGGGCCACTACTGACACTGAGGAGCGAAAGCGTGGGGAGCAAACAGGATTAGATACCCTGGTAGTCCACGCTGTAAACGGTGGGCACTAGTTGTGGGAACCTTCCACGGTTTCTGCGACGTAGCAAACGCATTAAGTGCCCCGCCTGGGGAGTACGATCGCAAGATTAAAACTCAAAGGAATTGACGGGGGCCCGCACAAGCAGCGGAGCATGCGGCTTAATTCGACGCAACGCGAAGAACCTTACCAAGGCTTGACATATAGCGAAAAGTGGCAGAGATGTCATGTCCGCAAGGGCGCTATACAGGTGGTGCATGGTTGTCGTCAGCTCGTGTCGTGAGATGTTGGGTTAAGTCCCGCAACGAGCGCAACCCTCGTTCTGTGTTGCCAGCATTTAGTTGGGGACTCACAGGAGACTGCCGGGGTCAACTCGGAGGAAGGTGGGGATGACGTCAAATCATCATGCCCCTTATGTCTTGGGCTGCACGCATGCTACAATGGCCGGTACAAAGGGCTGCAAAACCGTAAGGTGGAGCGAATCCCATAAAGCCGGTCTCAGTTCGGATTGGGGTCTGCAACTCGACCCCATGAAGTTGGAGTTGCTAGTAATCGTAGATCAGCAACGCTACGGTGAATACGTTCCCGGGCCTTGTACACACCGCCCGTCACGTCACGAAAGTCGGTAACACCCGAAGTCAGTGGCCCAACCGCAAGGGGGGAGCTGCCGAAGGTGGGATCGGTGATTGGGACGAAGTCGTAACAAGGTAGGCGTACCGGAAGGTGCGGCTGGATCACCTCCTTTCTAAGGAGCGACTTCGCATCATCAAGATGTGAAAGCAGATGCCGTGACTACATTATGTATACATAGCATCGAGCTCATAAGTGGAGCATTGACTTTAACTTTTTACTAAGTAATGGCGCGCTGTTGGGTCCTGAGGGGACGGGTAAAACCAAACCTCTACGGACCTATTACCGATCAAACTGATTAATTACTAATTAAGTGATCACCAGTAATAGGGAACGACCGTATTTTGAGAACTGCACAGTGGACGCGAGCATCTTTGTAGTTAAATTTTTAGGTGCAAACGGTGGATGCCTTGGCATCAGAAGCCGATGAAGGACGTATGAGGCTGCGATAAGCCTCGGGGAGCTGCCAACAGAGCATTGATCCGAGGATTTCCGAATGGGGAAACCCACTGGGAGTAATGTCCTGGTACTTCTGCATGAACACATAGTGCAGATAGAGGGAACGTAGGGAAGTGAAACATCTCAGTACCTACAGGAAGAGAAAACAACCGTGATTCCGCTAGTAGTGGCGAGCGAAAGCGGATCGAGACTAAACCGATGATGTGTCAAGCCGGCAGGCGTTGCATGATCGGGGTCGTGGGATTGTGTCGAGTAATCTGCCGATTACTCAATAAGTAAAAAATCAATGATGTAGATGAAGGATTTGGAAAGATCCGGCACAGAAGGTAACACCCCTGTAGTCGAAACATCATTGACTTATTCGCAATATCCCAAGTAGCACGGGGCCCGAGAAATCCCGTGTGAATCTGGCGGGACCACCCGCTAAGTCTAAATACTCTCTGGTGACCGATAGCGGACAAGTACCGTGAGGGAAAGGTGAAAAGAACCCCGAGAGGGGAGTGAAATAGAATCTGAAACCGTTTGCATACAAGCCGTAGGAGCGAGAGCAATCTTGTGACTGCGTGCCTTTTGAAGAATGAACCTGCGAGTTAGTGTCATGTGGCGAGGTTAACCCGTGTGGGGTAGCCGTAGCGAAAGCGAGTCTGAATAGGGCGAATTAGTCGCATGATCTAGACCCGAAGCGGGATGATCTATCCATGGTCAGGTTGAAGCGCGGGTAAGACCGCGTGGAGGACCGAACCCACTAATGTTGAAAAATTAGGGGATGAACTGTGGATAGGGGTGAAAGGCCAATCAAATTCCGTGATAGCTGGTTCTCTCCGAAATGCATTTAGGTGCAGCGTTACGTGTTTCTTACCGGAGGTAGAGCTACTGGATGGCTGAGGGGCCCTACAAGGTTACCAATGTCAACCAAACTCCGAATGCCGGTAAGTGAGAACGTAGCAGTGAGACGGTGGGGGATAAGCTTCATCGTCGAGAGGGAAACAACCCAGAATGACAACTAAGGTCCCAAAGCGTGTGCTAAGTGGAAAAGGATGTGAAGTCGCATAGACAACCAGGATGTTGGCTTAGAAGCAGCCACCATTAAAAGAGTGCGTAATAGCTCACTGGTCAAGTGATTTCGCGCCGACAATGTAACGGGGCTCAAGCACATCACCGAAGTTTCATCATTCACGCACTACCCCGGTCCGCAAGGATCCAGGGGCGTGGATGGGTAGGAGAGCGTCGTGCGCGCAGTGAAGCGGCGGAGGAATCCAGCCGTGGAGAGCGCACGAGTGAGAATGCAGGTATGAGTAGCGAAAGACGGGTGAGAAACCCGTCCACCGAATGACCAAGGGTTCCTGGGCCAGGCTAATCCGCCCAGGGTAAGTCGGGTCCTAAGGCGAGGGCGACAGCCGTAGTCGATGGACAACTGGTTGATATTCCAGTACCCGCAATAAAGCGCCCATGGCGAACCAACAATGCTAAGTGGGTGAAGCGGAAGCAATTCCGTGGATCGTACGACCCTACGTTGCAGTAGCTAAGCAATGGTGTGACACAGGAAGGTAGTTCATCCCAGGCGATGGTTGTCCTGGGGTAAGGGTGTAGTGAGGGCTATAGGCAAATCCGTAGTCCATATTCATGAGACCTGATGCCGAGCCGAATGGCGAAGTGAATGATCCTATGCTGTCGAGAAAAGCATCTAGCGAGCTTTATGGCGGCCCGTACCCGAAACCGACTCAGGTGGTCAGGCAGAGAATGCCAAGGTGATCGAGAGAATCATAGTTAAGGAACTCGGCAAAATGCCCCCGTAACTTCGGGAGAAGGGGGGCCAAAGCGGGTGTAGGAGTTTTCCTCCGAAGCCTGCGGTGGCCGCAGAGAGTAGGCCCAAGCGACTGTTTACCAAAAACACAGGTCCGTGCGAAGTTGTAAGACGATGTATACGGACTGACGCCTGCCCGGTGCTGGAAGGTCAAGGGGACTGGTTAGCTAGTAATAGCGAAGCTGAGAACTTAAGCCCCAGTAAACGGCGGTGGTAACTATAACCATCCTAAGGTAGCGAAATTCCTTGTCGGGTAAGTTCCGACCTGCACGAATGGCGTAACGATTTGGGCGCTGTCTCAACTGTGAACTCGGCGAAATTGCACAACGAGTAAAGATGCTCGTTACGTGAAGAAAGACGGAAAGACCCCGGGACCTTTACTATAGTTTGATATTGGTACTCGGAACGGCTTGTGTAGGATAGGTGGGAGACTGTGAAGCGGGCACGCCAGTGTTCGTGGAGTCAACGTTGAAATACCACTCTGGTCGTTTTGAGTTTCTAACCTCGGTCCATATATCTGGATCAGGGACAGTGTCTGATGGGTAGTTTAACTGGGGCGGTTGCCTCCCAAAAAGTAACGGAGGCGCTCAAAGGTTCCCTCAGCCTGGTTGGCAATCAGGTGTCGAGTGTAAGTGCACAAGGGAGCTTGACTGCGAGACAGACATGTCGAGCAGGTGCGAAAGCAGGAACTAGTGATCCGGCGGTGGCTTGTGGAAGCGCCGTCGCTCAACGGATAAAAGGTACCCCGGGGATAACAGGCTGATCTTGCCCAAGAGTCCATATCGACGGCAAGGTTTGGCACCTCGATGTCGGCTCGTCGCATCCTGGGGCTGGAGTAGGTCCCAAGGGTTGGGCTGTTCGCCCATTAAAGCGGCACGCGAGCTGGGTTCAGAACGTCGTGAGACAGTTCGGTCCCTATCTTCTTTGCGCGTAGGAAACTTGAGAAATGCTGTCCCTAGTACGAGAGGACCGGGACGGACGAACCTCTGGTGTGTCGGTTGTTCCGCCAGGAGCACGGCCGATTAGCTATGTTCGGAAGTGATAACCGCTGAAAGCATCTAAGCGGGAAGCACGTTTCAAGATGAGGTTTCCCACTGGTTTACCAGGTAAGGCCCCCAGCCAGACGACTGGGTTGATAGGTCGGATGTGGAAGCGAAGTAATTCGTGAAGCTGACCGATACTAATAGGCCGAGGATTTAACACATAATATTTTGTTCGCGTCCACTGTGCGGTTCCCGAGATACGGTTGATATCTCAATAGCGTTTCGGCGGTCATAGCGAGAGGGAAATACCCGGTCCCATTCCGAACCCGGAAGTCAAGCCTCTCAGCGTCGATGGTACTGCACGGGTGACCTTGTGGGAGAGTAGAACGCCGCCGGACTTAATTTCGAGAAAGGGATGTAGTTTCGCACTACATCCCTTTTTCATTTTCTACAATAATTTTCTCTGCGATTGGCGAGCAGGAGGAGTTGGTTCACAATGGAAAAGCGACCGCGCTCGGATCGCCCACGTTCTTCCTCTTCCTCGAATAGAAATTCAGGGGAGCGAAAATCTCCGAAAAAGGGTGGGGAATCACGTTCCAATCAATCGTCAAGGAGTGATCGGCCGGTACGCCCCGATCGGGATAAGAACTTTTCTAAAGGTCCAAAAAGTTTGAAACCCGCAGCTGAACAACCGCGCAGATTAGAACCAGAGATCCCACAAGAGATTTATCGCGAAGAGATAGATAAGCAACTTCTCCACGAACTTTCCTCGCTCGCATCGGATAACGCAGAACAGACTGCCCGACATCTTTTGGCCCTGGTCTATTTCATGCCGGAAGATCCGCAACGAGCTTTCGAACATGGTGTCGCCGCATCAGCGAGAGCCGCTCGAGTTGGTCGAGTTCGCGAGTTAGCGGGAATAGCCGCATACAACGCAGAGAAATTTGATGTCGCGTTACGGGAGCTAAAGACAGCTTTCCGAATAACTGGCGACCCTTCTCTCTGGCCGATGATCGCCGATTCCTATCGTGGATTAGGAGAGCCGCTAAAGGCTCTGGAGATGGGGAAAGCTCCGGAAACTGAGAAATTAGATCGAGATAGCCGCGTAGAGCTGCGAATAGTTTTAAGTGGCGCTCGAAGAGATTTAGGTGAGTTAGCAGCGGCGCTTACTACTTTGGAGTGTAAAGAGCTACGCGAAGAGAACCCACTCTGGTCTGCTCGATTACGCTACGCATATGCAGATTCACTTGAAGCGCTCGGCCGATTGCCTGAGGCTCGAGAATGGTTTAACAAAGCTGCGGCGGTTGATATCGATCAGCTAACAGATTCGAACAATCGTGCACTCGCACTCGCCCCAAAGAATTAATCCACAACTTCGTATCGATTGTGAAGGTTATGTCAGAGATACGACGGAGACTCACCCTCAAGAAAATCGTAGGGAGAGGTAGTGGAATATGGGCAACGCTGTTGCTAAACAAAATAGGAACCGGAAATCCCAACCGCGCGGTGGGGCGAGTGCGGAGGTAGCGGAAGGTAGCGGGATTAATCGGGTCCGGTTGCTCGGGATAATCGCATCTGCGAGCTCTTCGCGAGCGGGAACGCTCACACGTCGGATTGAAATTCCTGGTGCACAAGCTCGCGAGGTCATCGACCTCGAGTGCGAAAAAGGGGAAAATTCTCCCATTTTTCGAAAATTACGAATTAATCAATGGGTCGAAATCGATGGACGAATCCGCCGGCGCTATTGGCGAGCTGGATCCACCTTAGTCTCGCGCACCTATGTGGAGGTTCACCGGATCCAGCCGCGCTAAAAAAAGGGGGCTGCTCTCGGTCTGCCCAGGCACCTTCCGCCCGCCTGGCGGAGTGGAAAGCGGTAGCGTTACCTCCGCACTCAGGATTGGAGCAATCATGCCGTCAGGGACAGATTTCATCGGAGCTTTCCGCGCCTACGCCCAGAAAGCGATGGGCAATGAATTCAACGCAGAGAAAGCCGCTGCGGCGCTCAACTCATGGGTTAAGGAGAGCGGGGATGCTCTCAAGGATCGAATTGAGCGCGATACGGAACGCGCAGTAAAGAAGTTGGGCTTAGCGAAGGAGAGCGATCTGCGCGCACTTGCAGATGAGTTAGCTCAGTTGCGTAAGGCGCTTGGTATCAAGGAGAGCGCGCCAGCTAAGAAGCGAAGAGCGAAGAGCACTTCCTCAAGTACAGGAGCGAAAAGGAAGGCGCGTCCATCTGGGGCAGTTAAAAAGGGCGCCAACGCCGCTAAGAAAAAGAGCGCGAAGAGCGCGAAGAAGAAGTGAGATTGCGAAAGTTTAGGAATGGATCAGAAGGTAGAGAAAGCTAGAGAAAACTTGCGAGAGGAGCGGGAAGATGAGCGCTGAACAGGTAGAACCACTCGAGGAATTGAAGGCAAAGATCGCAGACATCTCGAACGCTCCCGTCTCGGAACATGTCGGAGCCTACGAAGAGATCCATGGCGATTTACAACGGGCGCTCTCGGAGATCGAAGGTTTGTAATAGATGGCGCGCTCTCGACTTGACTCCGAATTGGTCCGACGAGGGCTAGCTCGTTCACGCGAAGCTGCAACTGATCTGATTGAGGCGCGGGTAGTCCTCGTCTCTGGCATCCCAGCGACCAAACCGGCGACTCAAGTGGATGCGGAAACTTCGATTGTGATTGCCGCTAATCGTGATGAATTTGTCTCTCGAGGAGGCCATAAGTTAGCTGGCGCGCTCGCTGTTTTCGATCAAATTTCTATCGCCGGTAAACGCGCCCTTGATGCTGGCGCTTCGACAGGTGGATTTACCGACGTGCTCTTGCGCAGTGGCGCTCAAGAGGTAATCGCAGTTGATGTTGGTTACGGACAGCTGGCATGGGAGCTTCGACAAGATTCGCGAGTAACGATCCTCGATCGAACGAATGTCCGACATTTATCGTTAGAGAATATCGGTGAGCCAGTTGATCTCGTTGTTGCCGATCTCTCCTTCATTTCACTCACCTTAGTTCTGCCGGCGTTAGTATCGGTAACAGTTCCAGATGGCGACTACCTTGTGATGGTCAAACCCCAATTTGAAGTGGGACGCGAAAAGTTGGGGGCAGGTGGGGTCGTGCGCGATCCACTTCTGCGGCTAGGCGCTATTGAAGAGGTCGCTCGCTCAGCCTGGGAGGTAGGTCTTGGCGTCGCAGGTGTCACAGCGAGCCCACTGCCTGGACCATCTGGCAACGTTGAGTACTTCCTATGGCTTCGTCGCGGTAGCGATGAATTAACCCGTGAACGGGCGCAGGCAGCAATCGCCCAAGGCCCCCAGTGAAGCCAAAATGAGCGAGAATTTTCCCGTGAACCAACGTCGAGTCTTAATCCTGCTCCATCCCAAGCGCGAGAGCGCACTTACCGCTGCCCTTGAAATTGGCCGGGGGCTAGCTGCAGCAGGGATTGCTGTCGAACAACACTTGAGCAGTGATGGCGCGGGAGTCCCTGAGATCACTCGATATGCCGGACGCAGCATTACAGATTTCGAATTAATTCTCGTGCTTGGCGGCGATGGGACGATGCTGCGCAGCGCCGAGCTCTCTTACGGAAGCAAAGTGCCAATTTTGGGGATCAACGTTGGGCACATGGGATTTCTTGCCGAAGTTGAACGACCATCAAATGCTGATGTTATTCGAGCAATCATCGAGCGCCATTTTTCCTATGAGGAACGGATGAGCATCTCTTTTGAAATCCAAAGGCATGGAGAGGTGATTGATTCCGGTTGGGCGCTCAACGAGATTGTGATCGAGAAAGAGTCGAGCCAGATGGTCGAACTCTTCGTCTCTGTTGATGATCGACCACTTTCCCTATGGAACTGTGACGGAGTTCTTTGTGCGACACCAACGGGTTCGACAGCATATGCATTCTCAGCAGGTGGGCCAGTTGTATGGCCAGATGTTGATGCCTTGGTGCTCCTTCCACTTGCTGCGCATGCGCTCTTTGCAAAACCCATGGTCCTCTCTCCCCGAAGCGAGATTTCAGTTTCAGTGCGATCTGAAAACGCAACGCTGAGCGCCGATGGCTTTCGAAATAAACCATTAATTGAGAACGACACGGTGAAAATCACCCGCGATAGTCAGAGCGTTATTTTGGCGCGAATGACTAGCGCTCCATTTACCAATCGTTTGGTAGCCAAATTCCAACTTCCAGTCGCTGGATGGCGCGGAGAGTGAGCAAGCGCGCATTAGTCGATGTCGAGATCACCGGACTTGGCGTGATTGAACGGGCTCATTTCTCACCTGGCCCGGGGCTCACCGTAATTACCGGCGAAACAGGTGCTGGCAAGACGATGGTTCTTTCAGCGCTCTCATTACTTACTGGAGCACGCGCAGATTCAACGGTGGTTCGTAACGGTAGCGAGCGAGCGCATGTTGTCGGACGCTTTGCAGTCTCCGAGGCGATCATCGACCACGTTCGGGAGCTTGGTGGCGAGGCTGAAGATGACGAACTTCTACTCTCGCGGACAGTAACTAGCGAGGGAAAGAGTCGTGCGAGCATAGGTGGCATTTCCACCACAATCTCAACCCTTGGCGATGTAGGGGAGGAACTGCTCTCCATTCACGGTCAAAGCGCAAATTTCACTTTATTAAAGGCGCAGCGAGCTCGAGAGATTCTCGATAATTTCGGTAGTGAGGAGATTGCATCTGCATTGAATCTCTACCGAGATCGATTCGAACGTTACCGAGAGATTCTCGCCACGATAAAAGAGTTAGAAGAACTTCGCAGCACACGAGATCGGGAACTTGAGCGCATCTCTGATTTTCTCGGTGAATTCGATCGGGTAATGCCCGTGCCAGGGGAGTCGGCCGCTCTCCGCGAGCGCATCTTAAGTCTGGAGAATGTTGATGCCATCAGAGTTTCGCTCGCGCAGGCGCTCCAACTTCTCACTGACGAAGATGGAAGCATTAGCGCTCAGATTTCTCAGGTTAAAAGAGTCTTGGATTCGCTCGATAAGAGTTCTAGTCAGAGCGCCGCGCACCGTGGATTGATAGGCGAAATCTCGATTTTAATCAATGAATTGAGTTCATCGTTGCGGGCTCAAGAAGAGAGCCTCGATGTCGAACCTGGAGCAGTTGAAGAGATGCATTCGCGACGAGCTCAGGTACAGAACTTCATCAAACGCTTTGGCGATACTCGCCTCGACGACCCGGAGAGCGCGTTGATAGCAGAAGCACATCGATCTCGTACCCTCTTCGACCAGTTAGCTGACGGCGATCGTGGCTTAGCTGAACTAGAAGAAGAGCGGAAAACGCTAGCCAGCGAGCTCATCGACGCAGCTCTCACTCTGAGCGAACGTCGCAAAAGCGCTGCACATGTTCTAGAAGCAGAGATCTCCTCGGAATTGGCTCACCTAGCGATGCCGGCAGCACGAATCGTCGTAGCGGTTAATCCTTCAGATGAAGGGTTGGCTTTGAACAACGGTACGAAAAATATCCTTTGCTCACCCACCGGTTGTGATGAGGTAACAATCTTGTTATCTCCGCACGCTGGTGCAACGCCGCTACCTATCAATAAGGGCGCTAGCGGAGGTGAACTCTCGCGCATCATGCTCGCCATCGAGGTTGTCCTTGCCGATAAATCACCCGTGCCCACGTATATCTTCGATGAAGTTGATGCCGGCGTTGGCGGGAAAGCAGCGGTCGAAGTTGGTCGCCGCTTGGCACGGTTAGCCGAGCGCTCTCAAGTTTTAGTGGTCACCCATCTCCCGCAAGTGGCAGCATGGGGGCAGACCCATTATTCAATTCGGAAAAATTCATCCGAGACAGTCACTAGTAGCGATCTCGCCCTCCTTGAAGGGGTGGAGCGAGAGCATGAACTCGCCCGGATGATGGCAGGACGAGATGAGTCGGCGTTGGCGCGCGAACATGCGCGCGAATTGCTGGAATTCGTTGCTGCCGAGCGGATTCGCCCACCTACGAGCAAGAAGGTCAAACGCGCCTGAGATTTCGTAATTACCCCATATCCGCTGGTAACCAATAGACTGGTCTTCCATGATGGCTTCGGTTCACATTACCAAGCATGTTTTTGTCACCGGCGGGGTTGCCTCCTCACTCGGCAAAGGCCTCACCGCTTCTTCACTAGGTCGCCTCCTTCGCGCGCGGGGTTTACGGGTGACGATGCAGAAGTTGGACCCTTATCTCAATGTCGATCCGGGAACGATGAACCCATTCCAACATGGCGAGGTCTTTGTCACCGATGATGGCGCTGAGACCGATCTTGATATTGGACATTACGAGCGATTCCTTGATGTCGATCTCGCGGGCTCGTCAAATGTAACTACTGGTCAGATCTATTCTCGGGTCATATCGCGGGAACGTCGTGGCGAGTACCTCGGAGATACAGTTCAGGTGATCCCGCACATCACCAACGAGATCAAAGAGCGAATGCGAGCGGGGGCTGCTCCTGCCATCGATGTCATCATCACCGAGATTGGCGGCACCGTGGGGGATATCGAGTCGCTGCCCTTCCTCGAAGCTGCGCGACAAGTTCGACAGGATCTTGGGCGAGAACATGTTTTCTTCCTCCATGTTTCGCTCGTGCCATATATCGGTCCTTCGGGAGAGCTAAAGACAAAACCAACTCAACATAGCGTTGCTGCATTGCGGAGCATTGGTATTCAACCTGACGCAATCGTTTTACGATCTGATCGCGAAATCCCTGAGGGAGTTAAGCGGAAAATCTCGCTGATGTGCGATGTCGATAACGAAGCCTGCGTTGGCGCATCCGACGCACCATCTATCTATGACATTCCCAAAGTCCTTCACCGAGAGGGGCTTGACGCCTATGTCGTCCGTCGATTAGGAATGCCATTTCGTGATGTCGATTGGAGCGATTGGGATCAGCTTCTCGCTCATGTTCATCACCCTAAGCATGAAATCAATCTCGCCCTGGTTGGAAAGTATGTGGATTTACCCGATGCCTACCTGTCGGTGACTGAAGCGCTTCGTGCGGGTGGTTTTGCTCACTCGGCAAAAGTGAATATCAAATGGATTGCCAGCGACTCTTGCGATACTCCAGAGCGGGCTGCACGCGAGCTTGCCGGCATCGATGCGATTTGTGTTCCCGGAGGTTTTGGTGTGCGCGGACTTGAGGGAAAGATTGGCGCCTTGCGTTATGCGCGAGAGAATAAAATTCCGACTCTCGGTCTCTGTCTTGGTTTGCAATGTATGGTGATTGAAGGAGCGCGAAATCTCGCAGGATTAACGGGCGCAAATTCAGCGGAATTCGATGAAACAAGCGAACATCCGGTGATTGCAACGATGGCCTCTCAAGAGGATGTCATTCGTGGTGAGCGCGACATGGGCGGCACGATGCGATTGGGTCTGTATCCAGCTCACCTCAAAGCAGGTTCTATCGTGGCGCGACTCTATGGAACAGATGTGATTGAAGAGCGCCATCGCCATCGATACGAAGTGAACAATAAGTATCGAGCAGAGTTGGAGAAGGCCGGTTTAATCTTCTCTGGACTCTCACCTGATAACCACCTTGTGGAATTTGTAGAACTTCCTGAGAGCGACCATCCGTTCTACGTGGGCACGCAAGCCCATCCAGAATTCAAGAGCAGACCTACCAGGCCCCATCCGTTATTTGCTGGTTTGATTGGGGCAGCGTTAGCAGTCCGTGCTAGCGCGTCAAAAATTTAATTAAGGATGTGTTCCACCCATCATGATCATCGGTGTGCCAAAAGAGATCAAAGCTCAAGAATTTCGCATCGCACTTACTCCCCAAGGAGCCGCTGAGCTCACCAGAGCAAACCATCAGGTGCTCATTGAGCGGGCGGGTGGCATTGGCGCTGGCTTCTCTGACGAAGAGTATCAACGCGCTGGAGCACGGATCATCGAGAGCGCTGCAGAAATTTGGGCATCGAGCGAGATTGTCGTCAAAGTGAAGGAACCGCTTCCTGCCGAGTACCAGTTGATGCGCAAGGGGCAACTTCTCTTCACCTATCTTCACCTAGCCGCGTCGCGCGAGTGCACACAAGGGCTTCTCGACAGCGGGGTTACCAGTATCGCTTACGAGACTGTGACTGCGAATGGTCAGCTGCCGCTTTTGGCACCAATGAGTGAGGTTGCCGGACGATTGGCGCCGCAAGTGGGGGCCTATGCGCTTCAGAAAGCATCGGGTGGCAGGGGAATTCTTCTCGGAGGCGTTCCTGGTGTAGCTCCGGCGCGAGTGTTGGTGCTTGGCGGCGGTGTAGCCGGCACCGAAGCAGCTCGCATCGCACATGGAATGGGGGCGCATGTTCAAATACTCGACCGAAACATCAATCGACTAAAAGAACTTGGTGAGATTTTCTCTGGCAATGTGGAGACGATTTATTCGACCGCTTCAATTATTGAAGAGTTAGCTGTTGAAGCTGATTTGGTGATTGGTGCGGTGCTCATTCGTGGTGATAAAGCCCCAAAGTTGATCTCAAATGCACTGGTCGCAAAGATGAAACCAGGGAGCGTTCTTGTTGACATAGCAATTGACCAAGGCGGCTGCTTCGAAGATTCACGAGCGACAACGCACGCGGAGCCAACATTCCCCGTGCATCAATCACTCTTCTACTGCGTGGCTAACATGCCCGGAGCGGTACCGCGCACATCGACTTTGGCTTTGACTAACGCGACCTTGCCGTATCTGTTGCAGCTTGCGAATGTGGGAACGATGAAAGCGATAGCAGCGAGCGCGCCACTGCGGGCGGGATTCACCACGCACCAAGGTTCTCTCTACTGTCCTGAAGTGGGCCACGCCCTCGCGCTCTCGGTTCGAGATGTCAATGAACTCATCGGTTGATATCGAAACATTCCTTGATCACCTCACAGTCGAGCGCGGGCTTTCGGCAAATACACTCCTGGCATATCGACGCGACATCACTCGCTATTGCGAGTTTTTGGAGTTGCAGCGGAAGGGACCCGCTGAGGCAACTGAGCGCGACATCGAGGAGTTCCTCAGCTACTTGAGAAGTGGAGGTGGCGCACGTGAACCGCTCTCCGTCGCGTCAGCGGCACGGTCAATAATTGCAGTTCGAGGCTTTCATAAATTCTATGCTCGAGAGAATTCTGGAGTAGATCCAGCGGCGCAGGTTCGCCCGCCAACTCCAGGGCGGCGCCTTCCCAAAGCGCTCGCACTCTCTGAAGTTGAAGCCATAATCGCAGGAGCTGGCGATGGGCAGTCAGCACAATCTTTGCGCGATCGCGCGTTGATTGAGTTGCTGTACGCAACGGGCGCACGCGTCAGCGAGATAATCAATCTTGAGGTGGAACAAATCAAACGACCATTAACTTCGCTCCGTCTTTTTGGTAAAGGTGGAAAAGAACGAGTAGTCCCAGTGGGCTCATTTGCCGCAGCAGCAGTAGATGCTTATCTCGTTCGTGGACGTACGGCTTTGCTCACCGGAGCAAAGAGCGGAGGCTCTGCTCGAGAACGAAAACTCTTTCTCAATATGCGGGGTAGCGCCCTCTCACGGCAGAGCGCGTGGGAGATTGTGCGCAGCGCTGCACGTAAGGGTGGAGTTGCCACTGAGCTGAGTCCACATTCACTTCGACATTCGTTTGCCACCCATCTCCTTGATGGGGGAGCTGATATTCGAACGGTGCAAGAGTTGCTCGGCCATGCGAGCGTAGCAACAACCCAGATCTACACGTTGGTCACCATTGATCGCCTCCGAGAGGCTTATCTGCTCGCCCACCCGAGAGGCCGTTAGGCAGCCTTCAACCCAAGGTTCATAGTTGCCTCGCCACTTGCTGCACCTCTAGGCTCCGGCTACCGAAAAGAGAGGTTTCTCGCTTGAGTGCTAAATCGACAAACGCGTCTCGCAGCGATGATGTGGTCTCGGTCCAGGAGCTTATGAAGGGGCGGCCCAAGAACATCCCGGCTGCTAAGAAACTCGACCCTAAAGGTAAACATGGACCAGCGAAGACAATCGCAGTGGTCAACCAAAAAGGTGGCGTTGGTAAAACAACCACAACAATTAGCCTCGGCGCGAGCTTGGCTGAATTAGGTCGCCGAGTCCTCCTCGTAGATTTCGACCCACAGGGCTCACTCTCCATTGGTCTAGGGGTTATCACGCACGAATTAGAAGGTTCGATTTATGACCTGTTGATGGACCGCAATGCCAAGGTTGATGATGTCCTACTCAAAACGAGCATTCCTGGCATGGATCTCATACCCAGCAACATCATGCTCTCTGGCGCTGAAATTGGCCTCGTTAATGAGGTTGCGCGGGAGCAGACGCTCAAGCGAATTTTGGCCACGGTCGCTCCCGATTATGATGTCATTCTGATCGATTGTCAGCCATCTTTAGGCCTTTTGACGGTTAACGCCCTCACCGCTGCAGATCTCTTGTTGGTTCCACTGCAATGCGAGTATTTTGCGCTGCGCGGCTTCACCCTGCTGCAAGATATCACCTCGAAGATTCAAGAGCGCCTCAATCCTGATTTATCGATTTTGGGAATCGTGGCAACGATGTTCGAACGGACCGCTCACAGCAAAGAAGTTTTGTCACGGATTTATGAAGCATTTCCAGAGCAAGTTTTCGACACAGTTATCTCGAAAACTGTTCGATTTAATGAAACAACCGCAGCTGGTGAACCGATCACTAGCTATGCCTCATCATCCACCGGAGCTGCTGCTTACCGGAGGTTGGCCCGTGAGGTTATCGCCCGAGGAGGATCAGTATGAGTCGACGAGTGAGTTTGCCTGGCGCTGAGGAGCTCTTCCGAACCACCTCAGCAACCCTTTCTGCTGTACCAGCTCCAAGCCCAGAGAGCACCGAGGCCGGCAAGGCCGGCACCGCCACCCCGGTAAGGGGCGAGAAAGCGGCGCCAGTGCGCACTACTGCACGTCGTCGAGTTTCTCGGAGCGCAAGCGCCCCATCAGGTAGGGAGCGTCACGATGAAAAAATTACCGTCTATCTCTCTCCCGAAGAGCTCTTTGATTTGGAGCAAGCCCGATTGACTCTGCGCGGAGATATGGGTTTAGCCGTTGATCGTGGGCGAATCGTTCGCGAAGCGGTTGCGGTCATCGTCGCTGACCTTGAGGCAAAAGGAGAATCGAGCATTCTTGCTCGCAGACTCCGCGGACAGTAATCAGATACCGTTCCTCCGTGATTGAGACCGATCAGAGCCCTGCCGAAGGCGGCTCAGGAAGCAACCCCGCCCATAGCGAGGAGCGAATTCCTGGGTTCTCAGTCCGACTAGAGAATTTCGAAGGCCCTTTTGACCTACTCCTCCAGCTCATTTCCCGCCACAAGATGGATGTCACTGAGGTCGCCCTCAGCGTGGTCACTGATGAGTACATCGCCCACATCAAGTCGATGGAGGGTGGTTGGAAGCTTGATGAGGCGACCGAGTTCCTCGTCGTTGCCGCAACGCTGCTCGATTTGAAGGCTGCTCGACTCTTGCCATCAGGTGAGATCGATGATGAGGAGGACCTCGCCCTGCTCGAAGCCCGGGATCTGCTTTTTGCCCGGCTCCTCCAGTACAAGGCCTATAAAGAGATTGCCGCCACCTTCCAGGATTGGATAGAGAGCGAAACCCACCGTCACCCTCGCCTAGTAGCCCTCGATCCCACGCTAGCTGCGCTCCTACCCGAGGTCCTGATTGGCGTGGGAGTAGAGCGGTTTGCTCTCATCGCTACTCGCGCGCTCACCCCAAAAACTCCTCCTGTTTTCAGCATCTCTCATCTACATAGCCCTGCGGTCAGCGTCCGAGAAGAGGGGCAGCATGTGATTGCTCATTTGCGCCGCGTCGGTACCGCTACCTTTCGCGCCCTCGTTGCTGATGCAGAACACACCCTCGTGATAGTTGCCAGATTCCTCTCCTTGTTGGAGTTGTACAAAGAAGGGGTGCTCCATTTCGATCAAGTAACTCCTCTCGGCGATCTCCAGATACGCTGGATAGGTAGCGCTGAAGGGGAGATTGCCCTGACCGATGAATTTGATCGAGCGCCGGAGGAGCAAGGGCAGGGCGATGGCCAGGAAGCGCGCCCAGCAATGGAGAGCGGGATAGGGGAGGGCAACGATGAGTGAGCGAACAATTGAGCGTTCCCTAGAAGCGATTTTAATGGTGGTTGATGAGCCAGTGACTGAATTGCTACTAGCCCAGGTGCTCGAAGTGCCGACCGATGAGATTAGATCGAGGTTGATTGCCTTGGCGGCGAGCTATCGGGAGGAAGATCGAGGTTTTGAGCTCCGCGAGGTCGCTGGGGGTTGGCGGTTCTACAGCCATTCCGAGCTATCGGGAGCTGTCGAGAAGTTCGTGCTTGAGGGGCAGCAGGCGAAGTTAACTCAAGCAGCCCTTGAGACTCTGGCGGTCATCGCATATCGACAACCAGTCTCTCGGGCGCGAGCCTCAGCTATCCGAGGAGTGAATGTGGAGGCTGTGATGAAGACGCTGGTCAATCGCGGCCTCGTTGAAGAGGCAGGGATCGAAGGGGAGTCGGGGGCGATCCTCTACCAAACAACGTCTTACTTCCTTGAGCGGATTGGAATCGCTTCTCTATCTGACCTACCTGAACTAGCACCGCACCTTCCAAATATCGATGCCCTTGATGCAGTACTAGATACCCTCACCGATTAACAGAGTGGAGCTCTTGCTCCCTTGGGTCACAGCTCCAACCAATTAGGCCATGCGGGAGTATCCCCTCTAGGCTCGGCCGCTATGGAGATTCGACTACAGAAGGTCCTCGCTGATGCCGGCGTTGCCAGCCGTCGTAAAGCCGAAGAGATGATTCTCGAGGGGCGGGTCATGGTCGATGGCCGCGTCGTCCGCACCCTCGGAAGTAAAGTCGATCCTGAAAAGTCTGAAGTTATAGTTGACGGTGAAGCAATAACTAGACAAAAGACCAAGGTTTATTTAGCGCTCAATAAACCTCGAGGGATTTTATCCACCCTCTCCGATCCTGAAAATCGACCTCATTTGGGTGATTTACTCCGGGATCGACCGGAGCGACTTTTCCACGTTGGGCGCCTAGATAAGGAGTCAGAGGGGCTTTTACTCTTAACCAATGATGGTGACCTTGCCCATCGTGCGACCCATCCCTCCTTTTCACTGCCCAAGAACTACCTTCTCGAGATTAAAGGCGCGGTAAGCCGAGAGGTTATCGAAGCATTTCGGAACGGGATCGAGCTGGAGGACGGAATGGCAAAAGTCGACAAATTAACCGTACTTCCAGGCCAACCGGGGCGGACTCTTTTTGACGTGGTCATTCACGATGGGCGGAATCAGATCTTGAGGCGGATGGCAGCGGCTGCGGAGTTAACGGTCGAACGTTTGATTCGTATAGGCATGGGTCCGATCAAGTTGGGGGAGTTGACCCCCGGAAAGTGGAGAGAAATACAAGGCGCTGAATTGTTTTCTCTGCAGAAAGCTTTAGCTATTAAGCAATAAAAAGTTGTTATGGAATTCTCGTTAAATCGACATATATAGACTTCAAACCGGAGAATCAAAAATAATTAAATCGACAAACATGGTATCTTGAGCTGTCATTTTAGCTAGCTCAATATCGATAAATATCTTTTTTGGGGGGTGTAGATTAAGCACAATGAAAGTCTATAAATGGTTAATTTGCGTTCCATAAAATATATTTAAATGACTAAATGTATAGATTGTTTAATTAATAAATAGACTAAATTAGATGAGCCCCTGCAATCACGCTCAGATGGCCATCGCGTAGACTTAGGTCATGAGCATACGTGCGGTGCGGGGAGCGGTTCAGCTCACTGTCGACGACCGCGAAGAAATGCACCGCGAGGTGAGCGCCCTGCTAGGCGAGATGCTCCAGAGCAACGATCTCTCAACGGATTCGGTCATATCGGCTCTCTTCACCGTCACCCCAGATCTCACTAGTGAATTCCCTGCAGCTGCTGCCCGCCAAGCGGGTTGGAGTGAGATTCCACTGATGTGCGCAGTTGAGATTGCGGTACCTGGCTCTTTACCTCGGGTGGTCCGGGCCATGGTCCATGTAGAGAGCGATCGAACTCGCTCGGAAATCACCCACGTTTACCGTGGTGGGGCGAAAGCACTCCGTCCAGATCTAGCGCAATGAAGGTTCTCGTTGTAGGTGGCGGCCTTATCGGGACCTCTATCGCCCTCAAAGTGGCCAAATTAGGGGGTTCAGCAAGGGTTTCCGACAAGGTATCTTCCCACTCTCGCGTCGCCAACGAGCTGCTTGGTGGGGCTATTTTGGGGGAGGGCACTGATCCAGATCTAGTGGTCGTCGCCACCCCGGTTAACACCATCAGTGATGTAGTAATAGAGCAATTCTTGCTTAACCCGAGAGCAACAATTATAGATACGGGGTCTATCAAGACTAAAGTTCTACTTGAGGTTTCAACAAAATTAGGGCATTTAGCTAGATTGGGAGAGTTGAAGCGTTTTCTTCCAACTCACCCAATGGCCGGTCGAGAGCTCTCCGGGCCTGATGGAGCCCGTTCCGACCTCTTTGAAGGGCGCGCTTGGGCCATTACCCCCACTCGTGAGAATCAGCCTGAGACCGTGCAATATGTGGAAGAGTTCGTCACCGCTCTGGGGGCTACCCCGTACCGGATGAGCCCCGAGGAGCACGATCAACAGGTAGCGATGACCTCGCATCTGCCGCAACTCATGGCCAGCGCTATCGCGGCGCTTCTTGATGGCCCACTAGACCTTGCCGGACAAGGGTTGCGAGATATGACTCGGTTGGCACACTCCGATATCGCCATGTGGCAACCCATCTTTGCTGGTAATAGCGAAGCGATTTCTGCCCTCGTGGAAAAGCTCATTAAATCGATAAACCTACTTAAAGATAAACAATTTAGTAGTGAAGCGGTTTTATCGTTGATGAGCGCTGGTGCGCTGGGTGCGGCGAAGGTTCCAGGTAAACATGGTGGTATTTCTCGGAATTACGGTTCGCTCAGCGTCGTTATTCCCGACAGGGCAGGAGAGCTTGCTCGCCTCTTTAACGATTGCGCGGCAGCGAAAATCAATATCGAAGATCTACGAATCGAACATTCGCCAGGGCAAGAAACGGGTCTAATTTCGCTCTATGTAAAACCAGACGACTTATCGACTTTAGATAACTATTTATCGACTTTGGGATGGCATGCAACAGTTCTCTCGAAAGGTAACTAACAAATAAATCGATTTAAAACCTTATTAATGTATTAATTTCAGTGGGAGGAGGAGAGCATGCCTGTTATTGCGATAGATGGACCTAGCGGGGCGGGCAAATCGAGCGTCTCTCGAGCTATCGCCGAACGATTTGGTTGGAGCTATCTCGACACCGGCGCTCTCTATCGCGCCCTGACTCTCTTTGCTCTGGAAAACGGCATCTCCACACTCGATGAGATACCCGGCAGGCTCGCTGACGCCAAGCTGCATTGGAACGGTAATCCGCAGACCCCAGAAATTTCACTGGCTGGACGAGTGATCAACAGCGAGATCAGAAGCGCAGAGGTGACTGCGCAAGTAAGTCTCGTGGCTGCCAACCCAGCTGTTCGAATTTTTCTTCTAGGAATGCAGCGCGAGATCATCAATAATGCTTGGCCAGGAATAGTTGTTGAAGGCAGAGATATCGGCACGACAGTTTGGCCCGATGCGGAATTGAAGATTTTTCTTACCGCCGACCTTCAGGCACGAGCAGTACGAAGAAGCGCCGAATTACAGGCAAATCTCTCAGATAGCGATGTGGAACGTTCGCTAGCAGCACGAGACCGAATTGATTCAACGAGAGATTTTTCTCCTCTTCGACAGACCGAAGATCAAATTGTTCTCGATGCAACCCATCTTAGTTTTAACGAAGTTGTGAGTGAGATAATTGACATCATTGGTGAGCTAAAGTTGGCTAATGACGACGGTAAACATGGAAGATAATTCAAAGCCTTTACCAGTTGTCGCGATTGTCGGACGTCCAAACGTAGGTAAATCAACCCTGATCAATAGGTTGATTGGACGTCGCGAGGCCATCATCGAAGATCAGCCAGGAATAACACGAGATCGAATTAAGTACGAAGCGCAGTGGAATGGGAAGCATTTCATCGTCATGGATACTGGCGGCTGGCTACCGGATCCGGAACCAACGTCGATCAATGCAAGTATTTCAGCGAGCGCTGAGCTAGCGATTAAAGAAGCAGATTTAATTTTGCTCATCGTAGATATCTCGGTCGGGGCGCTTGATGAAGAAGTGGCCTTAGTAAATGTGATTCGAAAGAGCGGCAAGCCAGTCATCCTGATAGGAAATAAAGCAGATTCTCCAGAAGCTGAACTCGCTGTACATGAACTTTGGCAGCTCGGACTAGGTGAACCAATTCCAGTTTCGGCACTTCACGGGCGAGGAAGCGGTGATCTTCTCGATCTCGTTGTCGCCGCACTTCCTGAGAGCGCGGCGCCACAAGAGATTGATCAGATACGAAGAGTCGTTCTTTTGGGTCGTCCAAATGTGGGCAAATCAAGTTTGCTCAATTCGCTAGCTGGAACTCCACGCGCGATTGTTGACTCTGTTGCTGGAACTACCCGCGATCCGATAGATGAGGAAATCGATTTTGGCGGTGAAACTTGGCGATTTATTGATACCGCCGGAATTCGCAAGCATGCACACCAAGCAAGTGGTACTGAGTATTACGCGATGCTTAGAACTGAAACGGCGCTCGAGCGGGGAGAGGTGGCAATCCTTGTCATCGATGCATCTGAACCAATTGCCGAGCAGGATCTACGAATCATGTCAAAGGTTGTTGACTCTGGCCGGGCTCTAGTCATAGCCATGAATAAGTGGGATCTCGTTGATGAAGATCGTCGCGAGGCTTTAGAGCGCGAAAAGGAGAGAGAATTGAATCAAGTGGAGTGGGCTGAGCGCATAAATATCTCGGCGAAAACTGGGTGGCATAAAGATCGACTTGCCCCAGCGCTCAAACGGGCGCTCGAAAGTTGGCAGATGCGCATTCCTACTTCAAAGCTCAATTCATTCCTCGGTGGGCTTATTGCAGCAACGCCACCTCCGGTGCGTGGCGGAAAACAACCAAAGATTCTCTTTGCGACTCAACCAAGTACCTGTCCGCCCCGGTTTGTCATCTTCGCGTCGGGCTTCTTAGAACCTTCCTATCGGCGGTTCATTGAACGTCGCCTACGAGAGGAATTCGGCTTTGCCGGCTCGCCGGTTGAGGTATCGGTACGGATACGCACCTGAGCCCTCGCCAGAACTCGGCTCTTCGCGAATTTCACTCAAGCACTCTCAAGTCATCCAAACTCTCATCGGAGTAATAGACTCTTGCTCGCAAAACCGGGACGTAGCGCAGCTTGGTAGCGCACCAGGCTGGGGGTCTGGGTGTCGCAGGTTCAAATCCTGTCGTCCCGACATGATGACGAACGATGCTGGAGGCTCGAAGGGGAATACCTCGGTATTCGCCGTTTTCACCATTCCGAATCTCCTCACGATTCTTCGAGGGTGCGGAATTCCACTTTTTCTCTGGGCGCTCTTTGCGGAAGACGGTGAACGGGATCTGCTCGCAATTGCGATTCTCGCCATCGCAGGTTTCACCGATTACCTTGATGGTCGATTGGCCCGAGCGTTACATCAAAGTTCTCGACTTGGGGAGTTGCTCGATCCATTGGTTGATCGCCTCTACATCGCAGCAGTGCTCATTGGGTTGGCTATCCGAGGGGTAATCCCGCTTTGGATTCTCGCGCTCTTGATTGCGCGTGACCTCATCCTTGCCACCACGCTCCCAGGGCTCTATCGAATCGGTAAGGGCCCGCTACCGGTGACCTTCTTGGGTAAGGCGGCAACCTTGAATCTGCTCTACGCCTTTCCACTCCTTCTACTTGGCGAACAAGAGGGCGCGCTGGGGCAATGGGCGAGCGTATTTGCAGTGGCCTTCGCCGGTTGGGGCCTCTTGCTCTACCTATTAACCGGGGTTCAATATTTTCTTGAGGCGCGCTCGCAGATTCGAGAGGGCGGCAGTACGGTAACGACCTGAGATTTCGAAAACGAGGCGACAGGAGCAAGACCAGAATGAGCGATATCCCCACACATCTGAAGTACACCGCCGAGCACGAATGGGTGGAGTCGCTCTCCACAGATACGGTTCGAGTTGGTATTACAGATTTCGCGCAGCATGCGCTGGGTGACATCGTTTACGTGTTGACACCTAAAGTTGGCGAGAGCGTTCGCGCCGGTGCTGTCTGTGGCGAAGTTGAATCAACGAAAAGCGTTAGTGAGATTTACGCACCGGTGAACGGAACAATCTCTGCAATCAACGATGCGGTCGTTGCCAATCCAGAAACGATCAATACCGCTCCCTACAGCTCAGGTTGGCTCTTCGAGGTGAGCTCGGTGGCTGCCCAAGAAGTTGATGCGCTTCTGGATAGCTCGGCCTACGCGACCATCACCTTGGGGACTTGACCGCTGGCCTTGCGCTCTTTAGGGTCACGTGTAAAGGTTTACTAGAACCTTAAGCGGCAATCGGCCGGAGTAGCGAGCAGGGGAGCGGTGAGCGAGTTGTCTGATACGACCTCAATTAAACGCGATACCCCGACGCCATTACCTGAACGGGCGTTGGAGAGCCTGTCCGCAACTGAACGCAGCGTAGTGAGCGAACTTCTCGATGGCAGCGCGCTACTTCTTGTGCAGAAGGGGCCAAATGCCGGAGCTCGTTATCTTCTAAATAGCGATTGTGTAACTGTCGGTCGAAATCCCGACAACGAGATCTTCCTCGATGATGTCACCGTCTCGCGAAAACATGCGCAATTTCTGAGAAACGGAAAGAGTTTTCTTGTCCAAGATTCAGGCAGCCTCAATGGAACATACGTCAATGGCGAGCTCGCGGAAAAGACAGATTTAATTAATGGTGATTCAGTACAAATTGGAAAGTATCGATTGTTGTTTATGACTAACGGAGGTAGCAAGTGAGCGTTCCAGCCCGCGCATACTTAAGCATCGGCGAAGTTCTCGGAAAGCTTCGTGGCGAGTTTCCGGATGTCACAATCTCCAAGATTCGATTCTTAGAGTCAGAGGGGCTGATTGAGCCGCAGCGAACACCCTCTGGATATCGCAAATTCTCACATCACGATGTCGATCGCCTTCGATATGTACTTGGAGCACAGAGAGATCACTATCTTCCGCTTAAGGTCATCAAAGATCACCTCGATGCTTTGGATCGCGGTTTGGAGCCGCCTGCGCTGCCAGGCTCAAATGCGCTGGCACCACGAGTTGCTACCGTCGATGGCGAGAAGCTTTTTGGTGAGACTTCTGATTTGAAACTTTCGCGTGCAGAACTTCTTGAGAGTTCGCAATTGAAAGAGACGCAATTGGCGGAGCTAGAAAGTTATGGTCTGATTCAAAGCAATGGGAAACACTATGACGGTGACGCGTTAGCAATTGCGCGTGCTATTGCCGAAATCTCTGCCTTCGGAATCGAGGCGAGGCACCTACGTCCTTTCAAGAGCGCAGCCGAGCGCGAAATCGGTCTGATCGAACAAGTGATTACTCCGCTACTTCGACAAAAGGGGAGCGAAGCAAAAGCACGAGCTGAGGAAGTCGAACGACAACTTGGAGGTTTGACGCTCAAGATTCACGCAGCGTTGGTCCGTAGCGGCTTAAAGCGCAGCAAATAGCAATTCGACATAGGATTCCACTGTGAACAGCAGAGCAGAAGATTCCAAGCAGCTCGATGTTGTCGGAGTGAGAGTGGAGATGCCTTCAAGTCAACCAATCATTCTTCTCAAAGAGAGCGATGGTTCACGGTTTCTCCCGATCTGGGTCGGGGCAGTCGAGGCAACAGCAATCGCCTTTGCACAGCAGGGGGTGACGCCACCTCGACCACTCACGCACGATTTACTTAAAGAGGTCATCGCGGCAACGGGAAATAAGATGCGCGAAGTCTTTCTCTCGGAGATACGAGACGGAGTCTTCTACGCGGAGTTGGTCTTCGATAATGGATTGGAAATATCAGCTCGACCATCGGACGCCATCGCGCTCGCCCTTCGAACAGGCGCGCCGATCTATGGTGCATCCACGCTCCTTGCCGAAGCCGGGATTGAAATCAACGAAGGTGGGGCAGGCGGGATAGACGGGATAGCAGGAGAGAATGGTCAGGGGAGCGAGGTGGAGGTTGAACGATTCCGTGAATTCCTCGACCAGATCGATCCTGAAGATTTCGCCATTTAAGGGATTTGTTGGCAGGTGATCGAGCCTGTCCCTCTATCGGTGGGGGCGCTCTGGGGTTACGCTCTCAGTCATGCTCGATCGCCAAATGAAGCTCTTGCTCAGGGTGGGTGCGGCCGCGGCCGCTTTCTTCTCCATCTTGACCATCGCTTCGCCCGCTACCGTGGCGAACGCTTTCGCCTTGCCGTTAGATATCGATCCGGCGGTCACCCTCTGGCTACTGCGAGCTAGCTCAGGGGCGCTTCTCGCTTTGGCTGGTTTTATGGCTTTGGCCGCCGCCTTCCTTCCAGAGCGGGCGCTTCGACAAGCAGGGGCGATACTGATTTTCCTCGCTGCTTTCGCTGCGCTTCTGTTAGTGCTGGCTCCCACATCATGGCGCTGGGGAAGAGTTGGAGCGATTGCGCTCTCGCTCGCCTTTATTCTCTTTGCGTTGAAGGCGCTTCGGGCCCGGATGCGCCGTCGTTGAGAAACCCTCAAGGTTAACTTTAGGTTCAGTGTGTCGGTCGTTGTTCCAGGAGGGAGAGCGATTTACTATTACTTCACTTCTTCCCCGGAGGCTTAATGTCTGAGAATTCCCAAGGCGCTGCTGGCTTTACTCGTGATGGCGCGGGCTATCGTGGTGCTATCGCTTGTTCAGCTGCCGGCATCTCATACCGTCAACTCGATTACTGGGCCCGGACGGGATTAGTTGAGCCGAGCATTCGAACCGCATCTGGCTCTGGCACGTCGCGCCTCTATAGCTTCCGCGACATCTTGGTGCTCAAAATTGTTAAGCGCCTTTTGGATACCGGTATCTCCCTACAAAATGTCCGAAGCGCGGTCGATCACCTTCGCGCACGCGGAACGCAGGATTTGGCAACTCTCACTCTGATGAGCGATGGCGCCTCGATCTACGAGTGTGCCAGCGCAGATGATGTGATCGATCTGCTTGCCGGTGGGCAGGGGGTCTTTGGAATCGCCATTGGAACGGTCTGGCGTGAAGTTGAAGGAACCTTGGCCCAATTACCGAGTGAGAGCAATGAGCAAGAGGGCGCAACCGGATTTACTGGGAGCGACGAACTCTCACTCCATCGAATTCGGAGAGAACGAGGGGCGTAACGCTCCGCGCCACGACGATTTCTACCGCGCAATCTGACTCCACTTCGCCATAGCATCTACTCCTAAGTGCGATTGCCACCTTTAGGCCATCTGCACCAAGCGTTCCGATCGTTGCGAAGTTGGGTAGGTGTTAACTGTGTCATCAGATGAGCATGTTGAGGCAAGCCAGCGATCTCGAGCGTTCCGTTCGCGCCATATCGGTCCATCTGGAAGCGATCTCGACTTCATGTTACGCGAGCTCAACCTGGCGCATATTGATGAGTTGATTGAGCGGACCATTCCAGCGTCAATTCGAACCACTCTCGACGATAGCAAATTGCCCATGCCCACGAGCGAGGCGGATGTACTCAGCAAGCTCCGAGGAATCGCTTCGATGAATCAGCCGATGAATTCCATGATCGGTCTTGGTTATTACGACACTGAAATTCCCGCGGTAATCAAACGAAATGTTTTGGAGAATCCCGCCTGGTACACCGCATACACCCCGTACCAACCAGAGATTAGTCAAGGCAGACTCGAGACGCTCTTTCTCTTCCAGACAGTCGTTTCTGAACTCACGGGTTTGCCGGTGAGCAATGCGTCGATGCTTGATGAACCGACTGCAGCTGCAGAGGCGATGACCCTGGCGCGACGAGTATGGAACGGAGATGATTCATCACCGTTCTTGATCGATCGCGATACCCATCCGCAAACGATTGCCGTCATCGAAACTCGTGCCAAGCCATTAGGGATTCCCACTCAGATTGTTGATCTATCCGAGGAGTTGCCGGAGGGTTTCGCAGTTCTCATCAGCTATCCAGCAAGCTCTGGTTCGGTGAAATCTCCAGAGCGCGCGATAACTTCGATTCACGAACGTGGCGGTATCGCCATCGCCGCAACTGATCTACTCGCGCTCACCCTCCTCAAGTCACCGGGGGAGTGGGGTTTTGATATTGCAGTCGGTTCGGCACAGCGCTTTGGCGTGCCGATGGGCTTCGGCGGCCCACATGCTGGCTTCCTAGCGGTTCGCGCGGGGATGGAGCGATCTATTCCTGGACGTTTGGTGGGCGAGAGCATTGATGCACATGGTAATCGCGCATATCGACTTGCGCTGCAAACGCGGGAACAACATATCCGGCGTGAGAAAGCAACGAGCAATATCTGCACTGCCCAAGCGCTTCTCGCGAACATCTCTGCTTTGTATGCGATGTGGCATGGCGCTGACGGTTTGCGAGCCATCGCACAGCGCGTTCATAACTTTGCTACTTCGATCAAGGTAAGTGCTCAAAACGCGGGATTAAAAGTTTCCGATGACGAAGTTTTCGACACAATTACTATTACTGGTGTTGATGCCGAGCACCTTCGTCGCCAAGTGCTTGCAGAAGGTATAAACATCTGCGTGCGCGATGGCAAGACCATCTCGATCTCAGTCGATGAGCGCACCACTCCAGAGCATCTCGCTGCACTTGCCCGAGGTTTAGGCTTTGCAATCGATCTTGGTGCAAGCAAGTTCTCCACCACGTTTGCGAGAGCTTCACGCTTTTTAACCGATCCCATCTTCTCTTCCAAGCGGAATGAAACGGCAATGATGCGTTATCTGCGCTCGCTTGCAGATAAAGACCTCGCATTGGATCGCACGATGATTCCTCTTGGTTCGTGCACAATGAAGCTCAATGCAGCAACTGAGATGGAATCGATCACTTGGCCGGAATTTGCGTCATTGCATCCCTTCGCACCTGCTGATCAATCGCGGGGGACTAGGCAGATAATTGCTGAGCTCTCCGAGTGGTTGGTCGAGATCACTGGGTACGATGCTGTCTCTTTGCAACCTAATGCTGGTTCACAGGGTGAATTCGCAGGACTTCTTGCCATCCGTAGTTTCCATAGGGCAAATGGCGATGAAGCGCGAGATATTTGTTTGATTCCCTCCAGCGCTCACGGCACCAATGCGGCAAGTGCAGTGATGGCTGGAATGAAAGTCGTCGTCGTCGCCTGCGATAGCTCGGGCAATGTAGATATGGACGATTTGCGCGCAAAGATTGAAGTTTATCGTGAGGTACTTGCTGCGCTCATGGTGACGTATCCATCCACTCATGGCGTCTTCGAAGATACGATTACTGAGATTTGCACATTAATCCATGACGCAGGCGGACAGGTTTATGTCGATGGAGCAAATCTCAACGCACTCGTCGGGTTAGCTAAGCCAGGAAAGTTCGGCGCCGATGTCTCGCACCTCAACCTCCATAAGACATTCTGTATTCCGCACGGGGGAGGCGGCCCAGGAGTTGGTCCAATTGGAGTGAAAGCGCACCTAGCGCCATTCCTTCCTAACCATCCACTCGATGCGAGCGCGGGGCCAGCAACGGGGGTAGGCCCAATCTCCGGAGCACCCTTTGGCTCGGCGGGAATATTGACGATTCCATGGAGCTACATCCATCTCATGGGTGGACGCGGCCTCACAGAGGCGACCGAGATCGCGATCCTCTCAGCCAATTACCTCGCTACGAAACTCGATCCGCTCTTTCCGGTCCTATACAAGGGGCGAGAGGGTTTCATCGCGCACGAGTGCATCATCGATATCAGACCACTCAACAAGAGCGTTGGTGTCAGCGTCGACGATATTGCCAAGCGCCTGATGGATGCTGGATTCCACGCGCCCACCGTCTCATTCCCAGTTGCCGGAACGATGATGATCGAGCCGACTGAATCTGAAGATCGAAATGAGATTGAACGCTTTATCGGCGCTCTTACTGCCATTAGAAACGAGATCAGCCAAGTGGAAGCAGGGGAGGTTGCAATGGAGGAGTCACCGCTTCGCCACGCCCCACATACCGCCCAAGCCTTACTTAGCCCCCAGGATCGGAGCTACACCCCGCTCCAAGGCGCTTACGTCACCGTGGATCAACTGGGCAGTGGCATCCGAACGGGTGCGCCAAACAAGTATTGGCCTCCAGTTGGTCGAATAGATGGAGTGCATGGTGATCGAAATTTGATTTGTTCATGCCCGAGACCGGAAGAGCTGGCTATTCAGAGTTAAGTAAATTCCGTTTAGTTGATGAAGGGAGATCTGAATATGTCGCAATCTGCGAATAGCACGAAGATCGCCTTTGATTGGGTCGAAATACCGGCTGGAGAATTTCTGATGGGAAGTAATCCGATTGAACCAATTACTTCTTATCCTGATGAATCGCCCCAACACCAGATTGATCTTGACGAGTTTTTCATAAGTGCAAAACCAATCACAAATGCACAGTACGAAAAATTTGTTGCGAGTACCGGATATAAAAAACCAGGTCATTGGATCGGGGGAGTAGTTCCACCAAAGAAAAGGGAACACCCAGTCACATATATTGATTGGGACGATGCCAATTCTTTTGCCAAATGGTGTGGAGCAGCTTTGCCAAGTGAGGCACAGTGGGAAAAAAGTGCGCGAGGTAGCGAAGGTCGGTTATTTCCGTGGGGAGATGAAGAGCCAACCAAAGAACATGCAAATTTTGGAAACTCAATCGGAGACACAACTGAAGTTGGAAGTCATAAATCAGGGGCATCGATATTTGGAGTTTTGGATCTTGCTGGAAATGTTTGGGAATGGACATCTTCAATCCATCGTGAATATCCGTACAACTCAAATGACGGACGCGAAGATGTAAATACTTGGGGAGCAAGAGTTGTTCGGGGTGGAAACTATTTAAGTGCCGGAAAAAATATTCGTGCCGCAGATCGTCATTCGATTTATCCAACGGCTAGAGATATCTACATTGGTTTCCGAGTTGTAACTAAAAATCTTTCGGAAATAAAGAAAGATTGCGGAATTGATTTCGAATGGCAAAAAATACCAGCCGGAAAATTTCTGATGGGAAGTGGCTACACACAAACCGACAAAGAGTTACCTGACCCCGAGTATTTCGGCGTTTCTAAGCACGGCGCTAACCGTCCGGCCGATTTCGACAACGAACTTCCGCAACACAAACTATTTCTGGATAAATATCAAATCTCTAAAACTGCAGTTACAAATGCACAGTACGAAATTTTCACGAAAGCTACGAATTATCCGGTGCCCGGACATTGGCCTGAGGGAGTGGTGACACCAGAAATTGCGAACCATCCGGTGGTCTATGTTGATTGGGCAGATGTTCAAGCATTTTGTACTTGGGTTGGAGTCGTTCTACCAACTGAACCCCAATGGGAACGAGCCGCCAGGGGGAAAGATGGTCGGATTTGGCCTTGGGGAAATACTCCGCCCACCAAAGAGCTAGCCAACTTCGGGCAGTCCGACAAAACTGGCCGGACCAAGGCAGTGGGTTCGTACCCAAATGGGGCATCGCCGGAAGGCCTTTTGGATGTAGCCGGGAACGTCTGGGAGATGATTGGAAGCGCATATCGGCCGTATCCATATAACGGCTCAGATGGTCGCGAAAAACTAGATTTACCAGAGGAGTATGTTCTCCGAGGCGGATCGTTCTATAGCCCTCACGGACGTTATTTACGGACAACCGCGAGGAGCATGAACTATCAATTCCGGCGTAGAGACCACATCGGTTTCCGGGTAGTTCAGGGTTAATTTAGATCTTTTCTAATTGACATAATGTTGCTTATCGGCGATAACGCCGGAAGGCTGGAGCGAGGGCGCCTGCTGCCTGCGCTGCCAGGGCCATCAGGGCGATTGCTACCGCCAGATATTCCAGGGTCAGCCCATTACGCCCAGCGGGCGTTACCGCCTCGTAAAGCGGCAAGGTAGCTCGCAGCGATCCAGTGAGGTATGGCTCAAGCTCGCTAATTTTTTCACCGCGGACGTTGACCATGGCACTGATGCCTACGGTGGATATTGAAGCGATTGCCCGGTGATGTTCGAGCGCTCGACTTCGGGTGATCTGCAGCTGCTGGGCCGATTGAGCTGACCGGCCATAGGTGGCGTTATTGGTCTGCGCGATGAAGATATTGCTCTGAGCTACTGCCTGGCGAATGAGATGGTCATCGGCAACCTCAAAACAGATCAACGGGGCAATTATAGCTTTATCGACATAATGATATTTCCACGAGGTGCCGGGTCGGAAATCAGTTACTTGATTAACCAAAGGGGAAAGGCTGGCCGCGAGAGTTCGTAACGGGATGTACTCACCAAAGGGAGCCAGATGTTGCTTTTGGTAGACCGATGCCGCGCCCCCATCGCGCCAGAGGATCGATAGGTTAACGGGCCGGTTGAGATTATCTTTGCCGACCGAGCCAAAGATGATTGGCGCATTTACTTGAGATACGAGCGCGCTTACCTCTTCCCTGCCGCTCTTTAATGGATCGATATCAGCGCCATCCTCTGGCCACACGTAGATATCAGGAGGGTTCGCACCGCTCAATCGCGAAACTCGAATGTTCTCCCGAGCATGATTTTCGAAGACTTTTCGAACTTGAGTGCTGATTTCATAACCCAGTCGCGGCACATTCCCCTGAATGGAGGTGATGGTGATCTCGCCAACAGGCTTGGCATCATATCCAGGAATGAATGCGGCAACGATAAGAATCGGAATCCAATAGAGACGAAATCCAGTTAATAGTCGATAGAGCGCCACAGCCATCACTGCGAAAAAGAGCGATCCGCCGGCGATCCCGAAATAGGGAATTAATTCTGAATACGGAGAATCGACGGCGAGGTATCCGGCTCTCCCCCAAGCAAATCCGCCAAAGGGAAAGCGATTGCGTACACACTCAATCGCAAGCCAAACGCTGGGAAAAATGATTACTAGGTAGCGATTGCTTTTCAACGCTAACGCTAAGGGTAAGAAAAAGAGAGCGCAGAGAATCGTGAGGAGAATCCAAGGGATCGAACCGACAAAACTACTCGACCAATGAAGCATCGGCGCAAAAAGCCCCAGAGCAAAAGCGAAGGAATTGAGTAACCGGGTAGGTAAATTTTGATTAATCGTGTGCAAAATAAAGAGCGCAAGCGCTATTGGGAAGAGCCACCACCGAGCTATCGGTGCAAAACCACCAGATGCCAAAAGGCCAACGATGAATACCCAGATGGCCCGAATCACCTCTCCACTCTAGCTTTTAATCGAGAGCTAAAGCTGCCAGAAGCCTATTTACACTCGTGCCAACTCCAAACTCGGTAACTATCTCATCGATTCGTTTTTGGTCAACAACTCGCTGTGGCAGGGCGCCAGGCAGCGGTGGTAGTCGTAAATCGCGGACACATTGGACAACTGGTTCAGCGCGGCGTAGATACTCTCGTCCATCAAGAATCTTCTTGCAGATGGCGGCAGTTAGCCGAGAATCATTGGCTAGCGCAGCTTCGACAATTTCAGCGACTGAAGCAAAGTGGGTGACAATTTTCGCCGCACCTTTCTCACCAATTCCACGGACTCCTGGAAGTCCATCTGAGGGATCACCGCGAAGTAGCGCCATTAACGCATAGCGCTCCCCCGGGATCGAATATCGCTCCGCGATCCATTGGAGATCAACAAGCTCATGGCTTGAAATTCCTTTAGCCAAGTAGGCAACCTTTATCGGTTTGGCATCATCGACGAGTTGAAATAGATCACGATCGCCAGTTGCAATCACGCTTGGCTGGGCCTCGCGAGTTGCTAGCGTCGCAATCACATCGTCCGCCTCATAATCATCTATTCCGATGACGGGCAGACCAATGGCATCGAGGATGTCGAGAATTATTGGAACTTGGCTCTCGAGATCAATCTCCTCTTGAGCGCGTTCTTCGTCTTCGGCGATTGCGCTATCCCGGGCTGCCTTGTACTCGGGAAGTAATTCGGTGCGCCATGAAGGTCGCCAATCGCCATCGAGGCAGGCGATAACTTGATTCGGTTTGTACTGCGCGGTCAATCTGGCAACGCTGTCGAGGAATCCGCGGATGGCATTTACGGGAGCACCGGATGGTGAGCGGAGGGAATCGGGCATTCCGTAGAAGGCGCGGTACCAGAGCGATGCGCTATCGAGCAGAAGATTCATCCCACTACCTCGGAGTAAGCGATGACGCCACGGCGAAGGAGGGTAATCGCCTCCCGCGCTTTCGATCGAAGCTCGGGGGCAGCTTCGCTAATTTGCGTCAATAAGTCGATAAGTTGTTTGACGATTCGCACGAAATCGCCCGCGGGAATCTCGGCCAATTCCAGCGTTTGTACAAGATCCTCGCCTTGCGCCCAGGCATAGATTGCCGCCGCTGCTCCCCCGTCTAATTCGCGCATCGTCTGCAATTGATTCCGCTGTTCGAGGTATTTAATCTCAAACCAGAGTTTGTCGAGCGCTCGGATAGCCCCGATTACCTTCTGGTTCCGGGCGAGGTTTCGATGCGGTTCGTCACTTCGTGATTCGAAAACGAATATCGAAAGGGTTGCGGCAAGTTCGTACGAATCGAGTTCATTAAAGATTCCCCGACGAATGCCCTCAGCCAACACAAGATCTGAATCTGAATAGATCTTAGCGAGCATCTCTCCTTGCTCAGTCACGCTCTCATCTTCTAGGTACTGTAGTTCGCGAAGCACTGTGCAGAGTCGATCAAAGGTTCGAGGGATCACATTCGTCCGACCTTCAATCTTGTTTTGCAAATCGTCAACTTCACGTTCGATCCGGCCAACTCGTTCCATCACGCGAGCATGCTCCTCACGATCAGGACAGTTATGGCATGGGTGGGCGCGCATAATGTTCCGGAGATCATCGAGCTGTTGATCTACCTCTGGATCAACCCGCCGGCTTTTCAGGCCACTTGATTTATAGGCATTGATCCAGATTCCCTTGTCCCGAGAATTCTTATGTCCAGTGCCACTCGGGACTTTGATTCGACCAAGGTTCTCTATGCCATTGAGGCAATCGGCAGGCGAGATCCGAGAAACCTTGCGATCAAGGAACATCACTAATGGACGAGCCATCTCGTGTCCACGATCAAGAACGAGTGCGATATTTCCGCGTCGCTTACTCCCAATCGATATGACATCGCCACGAGAAACTTGGGCTAGCGTTTCGATTACTTGCGGAAGTTCAGCTCGTTTACTGCTACCCGAACGTTCCACGCGTTTGATCTCGCTTCGAAGTTGGAAATACTCGGTAAATTCACCAAGATGACATTGGAGATCACCTTGTAAAGCTGTGATGAAATCTCGATTTTTCTTGAGCTGCCTCTCCAGCCCATGTACCGAATGATCTGCCTGAAATTGGGCGAAAGAGGAGCCAAGTAGCTCTCTAGAGACTTCTGAGGTCGTAGTCGAGAGCAGGTTCACTGCCATGTTGTATGTGGGATTGAATGAAGATTTCAAAGGAAAGGTTCTGGCAGTAGCAAGTCCAGCCAGCGACGGGATATCTACTTCAGGGCTCCAAATCATCACTGCATGACCCTCGATATCGATCCCTCTCCTACCGGCCCTACCAGTCAATTGGGTGAATTCACCAGGCGAGATATCAACATGGCTCTGTCCATTCCATTTCGTTAGCCGGTCGATGATGACCGATCGGGCGGGCATATTGACCCCTAGCGCGAGCGTCTCAGTCGCGAAAACAACCTTTATCAAACCTTGTTGGAAGAGTTCCTCAATCACTTCTTTTAGCGGTGGAATCAATCCAGCGTGATGTGCAGCAACGCCCAATTCCAAAGCCTTAGCCCACTGGAGAAAATTGAGTGGACCGTAATCTTCTGGGGAGATGACCTGGGCAACCTCTTCAATCCGATCGCGAATTCTTATCTTTTCCTCCTCAGAGGTGAGGTTGAGATGGCTGCAATGTTTGACTGCCGTATCGCAGCCAGCTCGACTGAAGATAAAGAAGATGGCGGGAAGTAGATTCTCTCTCGCTAAACGTTCAATGATTGCTTCTTTGTGAAGGGTTTTGAAGGAGGAACGAATCCTTCGATCACGGAAATTTCGGTTATAGCTCTGTGTGATTTTCACCAGTTCGCTATTGACGCCCTTATCTTCCTTGAGAAGCGGATAAAGTTCATTCCCTTGCAAAACGTGGAGATGGAGTGGCACAGGGCGCACTTCGCTGACGATTAATTTGATATCGCCACGAACGGTACGTAGCCATTCACCAAACTCCTCGACATTGGAGACGGTAGCCGATAGGGAGACCACCGCTATCTCCTGAGGCAGATGTATCAAAATCTCTTCCCACACTGCGCCCCGAAATTTATCACCAAGATAGTGAACTTCATCGAGAACGACAAAGGCGAGATTCTGCAGATTACGCGAGTTCGCGTAGATCATGTTCCGCAGAACTTCGGTGGTCATAACAACTATCTCTCCATCGCCATTAATGGAGATATCGCCGGTAAGCAGGCCAACTTTCTCTTCCCCATACTTCTCGACAAATTCATTAAATTTCTGATTACTTAAAGCCTTTATCGGAGTGGTGTAAAAAATCCGTTTACCTTGTCGCTGCGATAAATGAGTAGCGAAGTCACCGACGATCGTCTTTCCAGCTCCGGTAGGGGCTGCAACAAGCACCCCGCTACCCTGCTCCAGGCTTTTGCATGCCTCAATCTGGAAGTCGTCTAGCCCGAATGGCAGGCGATCCATATATTCCATGAGCACCGAATCGCGGGAAGTAGTTCGCCGTTTAGACGCGGCAAAACGCTCGGCAGGTGAGAGTTGGTTATTGGACATCGAACATCCAAGTTCGCAAAACGCCAGGTAGAGCAGTTATTGATGCGGGAGTTGGCGCGATTCGTTCACCATCAGCGTAAGTAATGGCATCTCCCTTAATGGCGATCGATCGACCCCGCAAAATCTCTACTTGCGGATGTTTAACATGCCCACCGGAATACACTTGCGGAAAAATCTTGAGAAATTCAAATTTTGGCACAGGATGAAGGAGCATTACATCAAGCATTCCATCTCGAAGATCCGCATTAGGGCAAACTTTCATCCCTCCCCCGTACGAACTTCCATTACCGACTGCAATCAACATGGCTTCAGCTTCAAAACTCTTCTCATCGACGGTAATTTGGTAGCGCCGTGGTTTAAATCGCGGGAGTTCTTGGAGCATCGCAATATCGTATTTTCGCTTTCCCCGGGGCCAGCTCATGGAGTTCGCTCGTTCGTTGACTATGGAATCAAAACCGGTAGAGCAGATAGCTGCAAAGCGACGCCCGTTGACTTCGCCTAAATCAATTGCTTCATATTGGCGCGAAAGGAAGAGATCTATATTCCGTTCTGGGTATCTAAGTTCCAATCCCAATGCTCGAGCAAAGTCATTTCCAGTTCCGGCAGGAATCAATCCAATGGGAAGAAAATCACTTACGGCGTTGATTGCGTGATGCATCATGCCGTCGCCACCAATCACCAGGCATCTCTCGAATTCATTCAAATTTCGACTGTTCAGTTCGGCAAGTGACGCTGAAAGCGAGCTGGCTGCGATGACGTTATATCGAATTTTTTGGGAATCTAAATATGAGAGAGTTTTCGAGAGTACTTTCGCTCCGCGCCCTTTACCAGAAGTTGGGTTTGCGAAAATCAGGTTAGGTTTCATCGGTGACCGAGGCTTTCTTCGCACGCCTCTTGTCGACCAGGATCCCGATTCCGCCAGCAGCGAAATAGAATGCGCATAACGGAATTGCCAAGGCCAACATCGTCAATGGATCACCCGTTGGGGTGAATGCGGCGACGAAGAGAAATATCGAAAAAACAGCGATCCGCCATGGTTTGAGTATTGCCTTACCAGTAACTGCGCCGACAGCATTGAGGGCAATTAGGAAAATCGGAAGTTCAAATGCGATTCCAAAGAGAAGGATCAGTCGCAGAACGAAGTCCAGATAGTCATCAAAGCGAATAAGGTTTGAGAGATTATCGGGAGTAAAGCCTAATAAAACTTTGATTGCTACCGGCAAGATGTAGTAGCCAAGTATGACTCCAGCAGCAAAGAAAGGTATGGACGAGAGGAAGAAGAGGAAAGCCATCGTCTTCTCTTTTTTCTTTAATCCCGGCAAGACAAAGGCCCAGATTTGATAGAGCCAAATTGGAGCGGAGAGAATGACGCCAACTATGAGCGCGACTTTTATCTGCAGATTGAGCGGTCCAAGAACTCCTGACACATACAGTGCATCACAATTCTCTAGTGTCTGCTCCTTGCCGCAGATTGGTACCGCTAGTTTTGCGATGATCGGCGAATAGAAAATCCATCCGATTGCTGCTAACGCGATGATTCCAAGCGCGCTTTTGAAGATCCGTTTCCGTAATTCATTGAGATGTGCAAGGAGCGGCGCTTTAGATCGGTCGATTAGACCATCACTCTGAGCTGCGCCCTCGGAAGAGTTGGCTGAAGATGACATCGGGCAAGGGGCCTACTCAGATTTGGTGGGTGAATCAGGGTCATCTGACTTCTGCTGGCCCTGATGACCTTTGCCATCCTTTTGATTTTTCTCGTCATCGCTTAGCTCGTTACCACTTTTGAGTTCGCCCTTGAAGATGCGCAGCGATCTTCCTAGAGCGCGAGCTGAATCGGGAAGCCGCTTGGCGCCAAAGAGGAGAATGAGCACGATAATGACGAGCAGGATGTGGGTTGGTTCTCTGAGAAACATGGTCTCCCCCTCTGGGTGCTCCGGCAACGGTGCCAAGGTCACTAGAAACTTACTAGCTTCCGTCTCCCCTACTTTACTCGGTTTTCATATCTTTCGAGGGTTCGTTGCGCCCCCTGGCTAACTTTGAGGCGTAGATCTTGAGGGGCCAGAACCTCCAGCGCCCCACCGGCGCTCATGGCCGCGCGAACTAACCAGGTGGGATTGAAGACCTCGATAGCTCCGGAGAATTCACCAGCCTGAGAGTCATAAGTGAGCCCTCGAAGACGCCATTTTTGAATGAACCAATATCCACGCTCTGCAATGCGAACATCAACCAAGCTAGCTGGTTTCTCAGCTGCTGGTGGGCTACTAACTTGGACGATCGCGTTAGCACTTGGCTGGCGGGTAACGCTGAGAATCCGATCCAGTCGACAGAAAAGTTTGCGCCCCTCCTCGTGTACATAACCAGCGAGATATCCAAAACCGTTCATGGTGAGAATTTCCTGTGGTGAAATAGTTCTTCGGATCGTCTCATCGAAGGTGGCCGAGTAATAATCAATCTCAAGCGCTACATCCTTCTGCTCAAGCGCACGCAGGAGTTCAACCATGATTCCGGGATTGCCAATAACCGGAACCGTCGGATGGTCAATCTCAATTGAGAGTAGCTGCGCGATTTTCTTCCGGAGCGTGGCTATTACTTGCAGATCCGCCGCTGGTGCAATCGCAGCAAGGTTCTCGATTGCGAGCAAGAGGGCAGCCCCCTCATCAAAAGTCATCCGCATCGGTCGATTCAAGGTTTCGGCATTTTGAATTGTGATGAAACCGGAATCATAAGAAACGTCCATGAGTTCTAGATGTGAATACCCGGGAAGACCACACATCCAGATGAGATTGAGATCGGCAATCAATTGCTCTGCACTGATCTCAAAGAACTTCGCAGTATCTTCGAGATTTATCCCAGAATTGCGCTGTAAGAATGGAATCAACTTGAGGATGCGAGCTAGGCGCTTACTCCCTTTACTCAGGCTCATGAGTGCACCTCGACAATCTCTTTGAGAATATCGATGATTTGCTTACGAAGTGCCACCGGTTCGAGAACTTCAATCGCATCGCCGGCCCAAAGGATTAATTCGAGAGCTCGATCGCTATCGAGATTTTCAAGGCGAACAATCGAGCCAATTCCCAACCTCTTTCCAGAAAACCGAGTGCTCGAATAGGCAATTAGCGGGTGCTCAGACGAAAGCTCTTTGTGTAGTTTGACAATGACTAATCCAAATTGATCCCCTTTGAAGTGAGCGAGAAAATCTCTTAGGTCGAAAGAGGGATTCAAGTCGTTGAAGGTTGTGCTGGATTCGACGGAAACGTCAGACATTCGATCGATTCGAAAGGTCTTCACCTGTTTATCATCCGAATCGATTGCTACTAGATACCAGTTACCGAGTCGTGAGGTGAGCAAGATCGGACTTGCTTCACGGCGCTTGGTTCCATTCGACGTGGAATAGGTGAAGGAAAGGAGCTGTCGCTCTCTGATGCTCCGCCAAATTTCTTGAAGCGATTCACTAAACGAAAGTGCGAGCTCTGTGTGAGCACCCATATCGAAGAATTCTTCTCCCCCCACCTGACCTACGGTGATGAGCTTCTGTAATCCCTGTCTAGCCCCAGCTTTTGGTGAAGCTTCATGAAGCAGATTGGTGGCGATTGCGAGCCAGAGCGATTCTTCGTAGGTAAAGGAGATGTCTTCAAGGAAGAAATCTCGAGGAATGATTTGATAGCCCTGCTCGTCGTTGAAGTAAGCATCTGTTGGAAGCACTTCCACGGTGACTCCTAAATCACGGAGTTCATCTTTATCGCGCTCAAACATCCGTTCCATAGATTCAGGGCTACCCGAATATCCAGGTATCTGCTCGAAGATCTCAGCCTTAGTCATAGGCCGTTTTGTTGCTAACAGGGCTAAGGTCAGATTAAGGAGGCGTTCGGTCTTATCGATTCGCTCCGCGCTCACCCGGTTCATCGTAGCGATGGTTGTTAGAATCTGGGCATGAGCTCAACAAGAGACCAAAATGTCCTTACCGTCCCCCTTCCGCGCGCTATCCATCGCATAGAAAGTACATCTCTTCTCTTGGTGCTAGCGCTCTTGGCTGGATGCTCCAGCGCGCCGGAGGTCGATGATCTGGCGAGTTCGAGCGCGGCACCGTCGCCTTCGGCAACTGCTAGCTCCTCGGTTTCGAAGCCAGATTTTTGTGAGCCAGCTACCGCTATCGGACGCGAGGCTCCTTCAGTTGGTGGACCAACCGAATATCTCCCGAAGGGCAAATACACCCTGACCATTACTACCAATTGTGGCGATATCGAAATCACTGCAGATGCGGGTAAAGCCCCGGTAACAGTTACGACAATCGGGTATCTCGCTAATGCAAAGTTCTACGACGCATCGCTCTGTCAGCGAGTAACGACAACTGGAATCTTCGTCATCCAATGTGGCGATCCCACCGATACCCGAGCAGGTGGCCCTGGATTTACTTTTAAAGATGAGAACCTCCCAACAGCGGGTGAAGGAAATTACCCGAAAGGGGCGGTGGCGATGGCCAATTCAGGACCAAACACCAATGGAAGTCAATTCTTCCTTGTGTACAAAGACACCACACTTGGTCCGAACTACACCATCTGGGGAGAGATCACCAAGGGGATGGATATCGTGGAGGCAATTGCCGCGCTAGGAACTGCTGATGGTGGCCCGGATGGTAAACCTAAATTTCCGTTCGAAATTAGAACGGCTCGACTGAATTGATAAAGATTAATTAACAGGTTCCGACGGCTCATCGGCGAGTGGATTCTTAGAACCGCGGCGACGAGTTCGAGGTGGTTGAATCCCGTCGGCCACTCGACGAGAACGAACGAGGAACCCGGTGTGTCCAATCATGCGGTTCTCCGGACGCACGGCTAATGCATCGACATGCCAACCTCGGTGCATGCTCTCCCATGAATAGGGTTCAGTAAATCGTTGATCAGCACGGAGCGCGGCCACGACTTTAGATAGTTGCGTTGTTGTGGTCACATACGCGATGAAGACGCCGCCTGGGCGGAGGAGTTCTCCGCTTCTGTCCACGCATTCCCATGGAGCCAACATGTCGAGGATGATTCGGTCGACTTTCCCCTCAGGGAACTCTTCATTGCCGAAATCTTGCTCTTCAAATGATCCGATTCTTACCTTCCAGTTATTTGGTTGAGCCCCAAAGAAAAGTGTGAGGTTCTTCGTCGCGATGGCGGCGAAGTCTTCTCGACGTTCGGTGCTGATAACTTGACCACTGGGGCCAACAGCGCGCAGTAGCGCAATGGTCAGTGCGCCCGAACCAACACCAGCCTCAAGCACGATATCGCCAGGACCAATATCGCCGTAACCAATAATGTCTGCCGCATCCTTGGGATAAACAATCGTGGCACCCCTAGGCATCGCCAATATGAAATCTTCATAAAGAGGACGAAGGGCGAAATATGAAGTTCCGGAGGTGGAGTTGACGTAAGAGCCCTCTGGTAGCCCAACAATTTGAGAGTGCTCGATGATTCCTTTATGGCTATGCCATGAGTTTCCCTCGGCTAATGTGAAGCTGTATAACTTCCCCTTGCTATCTGAAAGCTGTACTCGATCACCATAGGCAAAAAGTCCTTTTCGGAATCGCCGTTCTACATCAGAACCCATGTCTGTCAGTCTAAGGTGTTCCCATGAGCGAAGACAAAGAGGCTGCGAAGGCTAATTCGCCAGCTCCTGTAGTAACGCTCTCACCGAGCAGAGCCAACGACTACCTCAATTGTCCGTTGCTCTACCGATTTCGTTCAATCGATAAACTTCCGGAGCCACCAAGTATTGACGCCATCCGAGGGACTTTGGTCCATGCAGTACTTGAGAAGTTATTCACATTCCCGCGTAGTGAACGAGTAATTGCCACCGCTGAAAGTCAGCTGATTCCACTTTGGAACGAGATGAAAAATTCCCGCGATGACGTGAAAGAACTTATGCCAACTTTAAATGAAGACGAATTCATTCTCTCCGCAGAGAAACTAACGAGAAGATATTTCGAGCTTGAAGATCCGCAGAAGTTCGAACCAACCGAGTTGGAGACTCATGTTGAAGTAGCACTTAGTGAAGAGCTGCTTATACATGGCTATATTGACCGGCTTGATATCGCTCCTACAGGCGAGATTCGAATTGTTGATTACAAAACGGGCAAGGCCCCCGGAATCGGGTTCGAAGAGAAGTCATTTTTTCAAATGAAGTTTTACGCATTGATTCTTTGGAAAACTTTAGGAAAAGTGCCAAAAAGACTACAAATGATTTTTCTTGGTGATGGAAAAATTCTCACCCAAGATCCCACTCCCGAAGATCTGGAAAAAACCCAGATGAAAATCGAGAAGATCGCTGCTGACATCGAAGATTCAAAAGCTACTAGCCACTGGCCAACGCGAAAATCTCGACTCTGCGATTGGTGCGCCCACCAAAAAATCTGTCCGGAGTTCGGGGGTACTCCGCCAGCGCTGCCACAGTAGGCTCTGTTACTTATCCTCTTACCAAATTCCAGAGCGATGTGACGCTCGCTCCAGCCAAAGTTTCGATAACAACACTTCGCTGGGCAGGGGCGATGGGAGCAATATGGGGCACGGCTACTACCCATGCCCCGCTCGCACGTGCTGCTGTGACGCCAGTTGGGGAATCTTCAAGGATGAGTGAATTTTCAATTGCCACCCGAAGGAGTGTGGCTGCTTTGAGATAGGGATCAGGGTGCGGCTTACCTCGCACGACATCATCAGCAGATATCGAAAGTGAAAAAGGATGATTGGGGATTGATGCCAAAACTGCATCGACCAACCGCCTAGGGCTTGCGGATACCAGAGCTGCAGGAATGTGATTCTTTGAAATCTCGCTTAATAATTGGGAAATCCCCGGCATGGGTGAGATCAAAGTGAACTTTTCTGCCATCCGATCAATCAACTCTGAAGCAAACCACTCAGGCGATTGTTTACTCTCGGCAAGATCGGACATGTAACGCCCAACCTTCTCCATTGGACCACCAAGGCAGAACAGCTGATCTTCGCTCTGCCAGTCCACCCCAAATTCCGCCATAAGTTCACGTTCGGTTTGCAGCCAATATGGTTCGGTATCAACCAAGAGACCATCCATATCGAAGAAGATTCCTTGCGGCAATAAGCCCTCATATTTGTCGTTAATCATGTTGCGTTGAAATATTTTGCTTCAGGATGATGCGCAATGATTGCAGAAGTGGATTGCTCTGGATGAAGTTGATGCTCTTCTGAGAGTTGGACGCCAATTCGTTCCGGTTGCAGCAATTCACAGAGTTGAACTTGTTGCGCTAGATCTGGGCACGCTGGATATCCAAAGGAGTAACGAGAACCTCGATAGCCCTGGTCGAGAATTTCATCAATTTCGTTGCCATCCTCTTTTTCAAATCCCAGCTCTTGGCGAACTCGTGCATGCCAATACTCGGCTAGAGCTTCGGTGAGTTGGACTGATAGGCCGTGTAGCTCTAAATACTCTCGGAAATTATTAGCCGCGAACAGCTTCGCAGTAGCTCGACTTACCGCCTCCCCCATCGTTACGACGTGGAAAGCAACGACGTCGATCTTGCCGCTCTCTTTGCTGGCGTAAAAATCAGCTAAACAAAGTCTCCGATCTCTACGCTGTCGCGGAAAGGTAAATCTAGTTATTTCCACTCGCGATTCGGGAGCCTTGGGGTCAAGGATGACTAAGTCATTACCCTCGCTGTAGCAGGGAAAATATCCATAAACAACGGCTGCTTCGATCCAACTATTTACTTGGATGTCATTGAGTAACTCTCGGAGGCGAGGGCGACCTTCGTTTGCGGCCATTTCGGTGAAACTCTTTCCACCTTTCAAGCCCCATTGACCGACAAAGAGCGCGCGTTCATCAAGCATGCTGACGTAATCGGCAAGTGGTACTCCTTTGACCACTCGGGAGCCCCAGAAGGGCGGATCCGGAATGGTGTTATCAGCGGAAATCTCACTTCTACGGGTGTCTACTTCGAGAGCTTCCGGGTTAGCCGTAACTCGAGTCCGTCGTTTTCTCAGCTCGGGAAGGGCGGCCCCTGGCTCACCTTTTTTGATCGCCATCAGTCGATCCATCAATTCCAAGCCTTCGAAGGCATCCTTCGCGTAGCGAACCGTGCCGGGGAACTCCTCGGCGAGATCTTGCTCAACGAACGCTCGGGTCAGGGCTGCTCCTCCGAGGATGATTGGCCATTTCGAAGCTAGACCGCGAGAAGTTACCTCTTCAAGATTCTCTCTCATGATGACCGTCGACTTCACAAGCAAGCCGCTCATGCCAATCACATCGACATTTTCTTTGTCGGCTTCTTCAATGATGGTTGTGATTGTTTGTTTAATACCAATGTTATGAACGCTATATCCATTGTTAGACAAGATGATGTCGACGAGGTTCTTGCCGATGTCATGGACGTCGCCTTTGACGGTCGCCAGCAATATCTTGCCCCGTCCTGAGGAATCGCTCTTCTCCATCTTCGGCTCCAGGTGTGAAACAGCTTTCTTCATCACTTCGGCGCTCTGTAAAACGAATGGCAACTGCATTTCACCTTTGCCGAAGAGCTCGCCAACAGTCTTCATGCCATCTAAGAGCAGATCATTGATGATATTCAACGGCGTGATGCCTTCACTGATTGCCTGCTCTAAATCCGCTTCAAGACCATTCCGTTCCCCGTCGATGATTCTTTGCTTGAGCCGCTCCCCAAGCGGCAGAGCTGCTAAAGCTTCAGCCCGCGAATTTCTGGAGGCTGACACTTCTGCCCCTTCGAAATGTGAAAGGAATTCAGAGAGCGGATCGTATGAGACATTCCCAGTGCCACTATCAAATTTTCTTCGGTCGTAGATCAAATCAAGAGCAAGCTCTCGCGATCGCTCGTCTATTCGAGCCATCGGCGTGATTTTGGATGGATGGATGATAGCGGAAGTAAGCCCAACATTGACAGCCTCATGCAGGAAAACGGAATTAAGGACAATTCGTGCGGCAGGATTCAAGCCGAAGGAGATATTGCTGACACCCAGCACGGTTTGCACGTCAGGAAATTCGTCTCGAATTAATCTGATTGCCTCAAGGGTTTCGATGCCATCGCGTCGAGTCTCCTCTTGTCCAGTCGCAATCGGAAAGGTCAGCGCGTCAATCAAGATATCCGATGTCTTCATTCCCCAGTTCTCGGTCAGGTCTTTGATCAAACGTCGCGCAATCTTTACTTTCCAATCAGCCGTTCTCGCCTGCCCTTCTTCGTCGATCGTTAAAGCGACAACAGCAGCGCCATGTTCTCGCACTAATGGCATGATCTTGGCGAATCTGGAATGAGCGCCATCTCCATCTTCATAATTGACGGAATTAATTACGGCACGACCACCTATCCGTTCTAAACCAGCTTTTAGTACTGCGGGTTCGGTTGAGTCGAGAACTATCGGCAAGGTAGAACTGGTGGCAAAGAGTTCGGCGAGCCTGCTCATATCGGTTACCCCGTTGCGCCCGACATAATCGACGCACAAGTCAAGCATGTGCGCCCCCTCGCGGATTTGATCTTTCGCGATTTCAAGGCACTCCTGCCAATTCTCAGCGAGCAACGCCTCCCGAAAAGCTTTCGAGCCATTGGCATTCGTTCGCTCCCCAATTGCCATGTATGTGTTCTGCTGCCTAAATGAAGCGTGTTGATAAAGCGAGGCAGCCCCAGAATCATGAGTAACAGTTCTTGGCGACGGTTTCGATTTCCCGCTCGCGAATCTCTTTACAACCTCAGCAAGATGAGTAGGTGTTGTTCCGCAGCAGCCTCCGACGATGTTCAAGCCGTAATCGGTGACGAAACCTTCGAGGCTCGTTGCCAGTTCTTCTGGGGAGAGTGGGTATCGTGCGCCACCGCTCTCTAAAATTGGCAGTCCAGCATTTGGCATACATGAGAGCAAAACTTGCGAAGACTTCGATAATTGTCGAAGGTGTTCGCTCATCTCTGCAGGGCCAGTTGCACAATTCAAACCGATGACATCGATGCCTAAAGGTTCGAGAGCGGTGAGCGCTGCGCCAATCTCACTACCTAAGAGCATGGTTCCGGTAGTTTCAACGGTCACTTGTGCGATGAGTAGTAAATCGCGGGTTGATTCTGTGATTGCGTCTCGACAACCATTGATGGCTGCCTTTGTTTGCAGTAGATCCTGAGAGGTTTCGACCAGAAGTGCATCAGCACCACCATCAATTAATCCGCGAGCGCATTCGTGATAGGCGTCACGAAGCTTCGCGTAGGGTGCGTGGCCAAGAGTTGGCAACTTAGTTCCTGGTCCGATTGAACCGAATACCCATTTAGGGCTGGTTACCGAAAATTCGTCGGCAACTTCTCGCGCGAGCTTTGCGCCGGCGTAGGCGAGTTCGTAGATGCGATCTTCGATGCCATATTCAGCAAGATTCCCGAAATTTGCGCCAAAGGTGTTGGTCTCGATCCCATCTACTCCCACCTCGAGGTAGGCCCGATGAACTGATTTGACCATCTCTGGTGCGCTGACATTAAGAATCTCATTACATCCCTCGTGCCCCTGGAAATCCTCAAGGGTGGGGTTCTGGGCCTGCAGCATCGTCCCCATTGCGCCGTCGACGATGACTACCCGATCTTTCAAGGTATCTCGGAGGCTTTTCATTGGAGTAAGGGTACCTGCTCTACTGTATGGCCATGGAGATCTACTCCCTCCCCGCGCTACGCGACCCGATTTTGGTTGCCGCATTCCAAGGTTGGAATGACGCTGGTGAAGCTGCCTCCAAGGCGGTCGAGCATCTCCTATCGCTTTGGCCTTCGCAATTGATAGCAGAGATGGAGTCAGAGGATTTCTACGATTATCAGGTGAATCGGCCACAGATATTCCTTGATGAAGATGGAGAGCGCGAACTCTCCTGGCCTGCGACAACGATTCACGCAGTAACGATTCCTGAGTTTGATCGCGATTTGATTATCGTCACGGGTGTTGAACCATCGATGAAGTGGCGAACCTTCGTTGGAGAGATTCTCTCTCTCGGCGAGGATCTCAATATCTCACTTGTCGTATCGCTTGGCTCCCTGCTCGCAGATGTTCCGCACACTAGACCCATACCTGTGACGTTATCCGCGGCAAATACTGCACTTGCCAAGAAATTCGATGTTGAGATGAGTCGATATGAAGGACCAACCGGGATTTTGGGCGCGATTCAAGATGGATGCAATGCTCGAGATATCGATTCGGTATCGCTCTGGGCTGCAATCCCACATTACGTCTCTGCCCCGCCATGTCCGAAGGGAACCTTGGCCCTCTTGAACCATCTAGAAGACTTGCTGCAATTGAATATCGATGAAGGTGAGCTGCCTGAGGATGCTCGTGCGTGGGAAGTGGGAGCGACTCAAATCACTCAAGAGGATTCGGAAATTTCCGAATATGTGCAATCGTTGGAAGAGACGAAAGATACTGCAGAGCTACCCGAAGCGTCGGGAGAATCAATTGCTCGCGAGTTCGAGCGGTACCTGCGACATCGTGGTGAAGAACAGAAATAATCGAAGTTCTTTACAGTGCTATTCCAAGCGCCGCATCAAGGAAGCGTGCTACCTGCCCGATCTCTCCCACATTATCGGAGGTAATTGCCGAATCCTTGAGAGCAGCAATCCGAGTATCCGCCCATCGATCAATTGCTCGAAAAGCTTGAGGAGTATTTAAATCGTCGCTGAGCGCTGTGATGATCTCTCTAATTAGGGCAGCAGAATCGCCGCCATATGGGCTTGCCAAGGCGGTACGCCAATGTGCAAGGCGAACTTGGGAGCGTTCGAGCAGTTCACCGCTCCACGAACGATCAGTACGGTAATGCCCCGACAGCAACGCGATTCGAAGTGCCATTGGATCTATCGAATCATTGCGCATAACTGAAACGAATTTGAGGTTCCCCTTAGATTTGCTCATCTTCTCGCCATCGAGACCGATCATGCCCGTGTGGACAAATCGCTTGGCAAAATCCTTATCGGTAAGAACTCGACCTTCAGCCGCGCACATCGAATGATGAGGAAAATGAAGGTCGCTGCCGCCACCTTGAATCGATATTGGAGCAGCAAGATATTCCAGCGCAATTGCAGTGCATTCGATATGCCAACCCGGCCTTCCGGGACCAAATGGTGATGGCCACTCAGGTTCACCCTCGCGTTTGCCTCTCCAAATCAGGCAATCTAATGGGTGACGCTTTCCGCTGCGATTCGGGTCGCCACCTCGCTCGGCAAAGATAGCGATCTGCTCCTCTTGCGTGAGCGTTGTGTAGCTTGCGAATTGTGGATCAGTTGAAATGTCAAAATAGAGATCACCTTCGACTTCATAAACAGCATTGCGATCCATCAACTTCGAGATTGCCTGTAAGACCCATGGAATCGTCTCTACCGCTCCCATGTAATGATCAGGGGGCAAGATTCGCAAGGAGACCATATCGTCGCGAAAGAGAGAGATCTGCGATTGTGCTAATGATTCCCAATCCTGACCGTCACGGTTGGCGCGCTCTAGAAGCGGATCGTCAACGTCTGTGATGTTCTGGATGTAAGCGATGGATCTACCCGAGAGCCTGAGGTAACGGTTGATTATGTCGAAGGCGAGATAGGTGGCTGCATGTCCAAGATGAGTGGCGTCGTACGGTGTAATGCCGCAGACATACATCGAAACCTCTCGCTCAGTGATCTCATCAAGAGTGGAAGTGAGCGAGTTGTGTAGCGACAGGTTGGGAACCTGATATCGAGGCAACGGCGGAATGTACGTAGGAGCCCAAGCTTTCACCCCTAGATTCTAATCAGAATTATCGTAATTAAATTGGTGGCCACGGAACTGCTGGCCAATCTTCTGAGGGAGATGGAAAAACTTGCTCTGAAAGAAGTCGCTCGATTCGGTAACGCGTTGCCTCGATCTCTGCGGGAGCGAGAAAATCGCGCACAGCGTCAGCAAAGACCTCGAAGCGCTCGGTAGCTAGTTGAAGCAGCTGTATTTCATCGGGAGCGAGCTCCTTGCCCATCCATTGCCAGAGCACAGTCCGCAATTTATCTTCTTCATGGAAGCAGACCCCGTGATCGCATCCAAGTAGGCGCCCATCTGAAAGTGGTAACAGATGCCCCATCTTGCGGTCGGTGTTGTTGATGATTGCATCGAAGAGCACAAATTTCCGCAACCTCACATCGTGTGACTGGGCGAGTTCGATGATGTCTACCGTTTCATCGACATCTATCCACTGTTGCACTGCTCCAGGTCCAAATGGTCCGTCCCTCAGAATCGTCAACGGAACAATTTTCATCGCAGAGAATTCACTCAATCGATAGGCTGCAACCTCTCGTCCGGCGAGAGTGCCATCCGGAAAATCCCAAAGCGGACGTTCGCCGGCGATTGGCTTATAGATGACATTTAGCGCTGCGTCTCCAATGCGGCATTCGCCAAAGAGCGTCGCATTAGATGCGTCAATCAATCTACCCGTTACCTGCAATTCGCCTTGGGTGACGATTTCGTTAGCGTCGATAACCATTTGCCCTCGGGCAGAGATGTCCTTGGGGATCCAGTGGTGCACCGCAGAATCGACACGGTGGCCTACCCGCGCTAATCAAGGCGAGCGAATCGACAGCAAAGGTCAACGCTTGTTCAATTCGCAATGTGACGCGCAAGAGCGGCGGCCCATCTGTGAGATCTTCAACGATCTCGGCTTCTTCTCCCCCTTGAGCTTCAACAATCAATTCTTGCGTTTGGGGATTCCATGTCAGCGATAGGGCTGAGACACGAAACTCTTCTGAAAAGGGCGTGCTCAGTCCAAAGGGAGTTCGTCCTTTTCGAGTGAATTCTTGTGCCTTACCGAATCTGATCTCTTTCAAGAGGGCAAGGATCCGTTCTGCCAAAATGGCAAGTTGACCTTTTTCCAGCGCTACCGAGACGATCTGTCGACCATGAATAGCTTGTAAATAGAAGGTTCGTTCTCCCGGCATGCCAACAGTTCCTGAAATGAAATGTTCAGGGAAGGCGAATTCATAAAATTCACGCATCGTCAGTGAGCCCCATTCTTCGCTCTAACCTCGCCGCCAAGTGTTGGTTTCATGCTTTGTGATGGAGCCGACTTAAGTTGCTGGAGGTACTCGGCAAGGGTCTCATGGGAGCGGTTGAATTGAATGAGACGAGCCTGTGAATCTGAGAATTGGGCTATGGAAATTGACGCTGGCTCCACTACTAAGGATTGAAAAGATTTAAATTCCATGGAAAGCGTATTAGCAATCAAGAACTTGATGATGTCACCATGACTAATAACGAGATAAATTTTCTCAGATTCGACGCTATCTCGTAATGCTTGGTAAAAAGAACGGACTCGATGCCAGACATCTAGGAACCGTTCCCCGTTCGGGAAAGTGACCAGCTCGGGATTTTCTTGGACATCTTTCCACAGCGGTTCGAGCGCGAGTTCATCGAGTTTACGGCCGCTCCACCTTCCATAATCTGGTTCAATGATTCGCGGATCGCTCTCAACGGGTATGCCAGCGCCATGTCGAGCTAGCCATGGATCAATTGTGGCGATGCAACGCTCAAGTGGGCTTACAAAAACTTTCGCAATCGGGATCTGACCCAACGACTGGCTCAGTGTTTGGCTTTGGTGAAGACCATGTGGATCGAGACGAACTCCCGGAAGTTGGCCAGCCAGGATGTTCTCCGCATTGGCCAGGCTACGAGCGTGGCGAACGAGAATTACCGTGCTCAAAGCGTTCCTCCTAGATACTCTCCAGCCAAGCGCCCCAGCCAATGGGGTCTCATAAGTGACGATAGTGGAAGAGCAAGAGGAGTGCAGTCGATGGAGATTCGACAACTGGGTCGCAGTGGGTTGCGGGTATCGGCTCTCGGCTTAGGCACTATGACGTGGGGTCGAGATACCGATGAACATGAGGCAGCCGAACAGCTCCGCTCCTTCCTCGATTACGGCGGCACTCTCATAGATACGGCGGCCATCTTTGGCGATGGTGACAGTGAACGCGTCATCGGCGGTTTGTTGAACACCCTCACTCCACGTGAATCTGTCGTGATTTGCAGTAAGGCTGGAATGACGACAACAGGCGTCAATAATTCACGCGGCAATCTCCTCAAGGACCTTGATGAATCACTCCGAAGATTGCGGACCGAGTACCTCGATATCTGGATGGTCCAAAGATGGGACGAGTCAGTCCCTCTTGATGAGACGTTAACAGCATTAGAGTTAGCGGTGTCGAGCGGTCGCGTGCGATATATCGGGCTCTCGAATTTTTCCGGTTGGCAGACAGCGCGCGCATTCACTTTACTGGAACGCTCAATCCCATTAAGCGTTACCCAAAACGAGTATTCGCTTCTCAATCGAGCTGCTGAAAGCGAAATTCTCCCTTGTGCCAAAGAGCTTGGTCTCGGTGTTCTCGCATGGTCACCTCTTGGACGCGGTGTGCTCACCGGTAAATATCTCAATGGGGTACCCGCGGATTCTCGGGGCGCCAGCCCGCACCTTGGTCCATTCGTTTCACCGTATTTAGAACCACGTTCCCGCCAGATCGTTCAAGCAGTAACAATGGCGGCTGATGGACTTGGCTCAGCACCGTTAGAAATCGCACTTGCGTGGGTTCGAGATGCGCCCGGCATTACGTCGGCAATCGTGGGCGCGCGCAGCTCTGCACAACTTCGAGGGATTCTCCGAGTGGATGAGATTGATCTGCCCCCAGTAGTACGCAGCGCCCTCGATGATGTGAGCGCTCAATGATCACTTACGAATACCAATTAATTTGTTTGCCGCGAGGGGCAAAAAAGAGCGCTGTTGCGCAAATGCTCACCGACTATGCCGAACGTGAACGGTGGACGTTGGATCGGGTGCGAATCTATCCCGACGGGCGACACCTTGTTCAACTTCGACGAAAAGTGTGGCGACCCGATTACGAATTTGAACAGCTACCCCCTATGTAAGTGAAGGGTCAGGCTCGTTGGAGGAAACGGTCTAGAGCCTCAACGCCAAAATGGATTGAGCTAACTGGTACCCGCTCATCAATTCCATGGAAAAGCGCCATAAAATCGAGTTCGGGCGGCAATCTAAGGGGCGAGAATCCATATCCTCGGATTCCCAATTTAGCTAAACCTTTGTTATCGGTTCCGCCGCTCATAACGTAGGGAACTGGAATTCCATCAGGATCGCAATCTTTGATTGCAGCACACATCGCATCGACCAGCTCACCGGTAAATGGTAGTTCTAGGGCTACATCGTGAATGATTGGTCGCACCGTAATCTCGGGTCCAACTAGCTCCTTGATAGTAGCCAGGAATTCCTCTTCAAATCCGGGAAGAAAGCGCCCATCAACAACTGCTCGTGCCTCTTGTGGAATGACATTCTCTTTATATCCAGCTTCTAGCATCGTTGGGTTTGCCGTATTTTGAGTGGTCGCGCCAATCATTCGAGCCATCGATCCCAACTCGGCAACAATAGGAGCAGGGTTGGTTTCATCAAAGTTTTTCCCGAGTACATGCGCAACTTTCGAAAGAAATATTCGCAAGGTTTCGGTGATTCTAATCGGCCATTGATGATTTCCGATACGCGTTACCGCTTCAGCAAGAGCAGTGACTGAGTTATCGCTATTGATCATGGAGCCGTGACCGGCTTTCCCATGTGCAGTTAACTCCATCCAGTACATTCCCTTTTCAGATGTTTCCACGAGATAGAGACGTTTGCCATTACTCAGCGTTGCCGAGAACCCACCAACTTCAGAGATCGCTTCAGAACAGCCAGCAAAAGCCTCAGGATGATTCTTGACGATCCAATTGACGCCGTAGAGCCCGCCAGCCTCTTCATCGGCGAAGAATGCAACCACGATATCTCGTTCAGGAACATAAGCCCTTTGGTGCCAGTCATAAACAATCGCGAGGATCATCGCATCCATATCCTTCATGTCGACTGCACCTCTGCCCCAAATTTCCCCATCAACGATTTCTCCCGACCAAGGATCTCGTTGCCAATCGTCAGCGTTTGCCGGAACGGTGTCGAGATGACCATGGAGAACCAAACCTGGCTTAGCTGGGTTTCGACCTTTTATTCGCGCTACTACGCTCACTCGATTCTCCCCCGCTTGATATCGAATCGGCGTTAGGCCGCAGCGAGTGAGAAAGTCGAATACATAGTCGGAAATGGCCAGCTCATCGCCTATGCCGCTGCCGTGATTGACGCTCGGCATGCGGATCAATTCTTGGCAGATGCGAACCGCCTCATTGCCAAGTTCCAGATAATCGGTCTGCCTCATCCTCGTATCTTCCTACATTTGGAGGGCTATGGTTGGCGTTGGTAGGCTGGCCACCTTGGGCAATAAACCCAAAAGTCACGTCCGGGTGGCGGAATTGGCAGACGCGCTAGCTTGAGGTGCTAGTGCCCGCAAGGGCTTCGGGGTTCAAGTCCCCGTTCGGACACGTAGCTTTAGATATCACTGAAGGGCGCTTGAGTAGCCACTAGATTCGAGCCATGAAGGCTATTCGCCTCCACCAAACTGGTGGTGCAGAGGTGCTCCAATTAACTGATGTAACACTCCCTCCGCCGACAAGTGCGCAGACGAGGATTCGTGTTGAGTTGGCTGGCGTCAACTTCATTGATATCTACCATCGACGAGGGCAGTATCAGGTTCCTCTCCCAAGCGGGATAGGCATCGAAGGAATCGGTTCAACCCACTCTGGAGAACGCTACTTCTGGCTCAATGCGATGGGTTCATACGCACAAGAGATCAACTTGACCCAAGAAGCTTTAACCCGAATTCCTGACCACGCACCACCACCTGCCGCGCTTCTGCCTTTGCTCTGTCAGGGACTGACCGCTCACTATCTTGCCGATTCAGCTTTTCCTATCGCTCGCGGTGACAGCGCTTTGGTTACCGCAGCGGCAGGCGGAGTTGGGCTCCTGTTAATTCAAATCCTCAAGTCTCGAGGAGCGAAAGTAATTGCGGCGGCATCCACAAAAGAACGTGCGTTGATCGCAGAAAATCATGGTGCAGATATCTCTGGTGTCTACAGTGAAATTTCCGAGATGGTCGCTGAAAGCACTTCGGGGCACGGCGTTACCGTTGTTTACGACTCAGTAGGTAAGGATTATTTCGATCGTTGCCTTGAATCTTTGGCGACAACTGGAATGTTCGTGCTTTACGGTGGCGCCAGCGGTCCGGTGCCACCATTTGATTTGATGCGATTAAATCCCAGATCGCTTGCTATCCGAAGGCCGACGCTCTCCGCCTACACAGCAACGAGCCAAGAGCGGGAACGTAGGCTTGCCGAACTATTGACCCTTCGCGCGCAAGGATCTTTAAGGTATCCCGATGCGCAAATTTTCCCTATCGCAGATGCGAGGTCGGCTCATCATTTAATCGAATCGCGAACCTATTCAGGGAAGATCGGACTCGATCCATGGAAGATTTAGCACGGACCGTTGCTCTTATTCTCTTCATTCCGCTGATCGCCTCTCCCATTACTTTCCTCATCGTTTGGAGATTTCCGCAACGGATAGTTGCGCTCATCGCGCTACCAATTTCCATAGTAAGCGCGACCCTTGGACTATTTCTTCTCCTCAGTGAAATAGGGAGTGTTGCGCGCGGATTTGGACTTTGGGGGTTGCTCTTCTCGCTAGCAACATGGCGCAAAATCTGGAATCAGGTTCGAAGCCAGAACAGAAATGACAACGACGTTCAAGGGAAAGAACTATGACCAGCGAGCAAGAGAATGAATTGTTCCGAGCAAAATCATTAATCCGCGATGTCCCAGATTACCCCTCTCCCGGAATTCTCTTTCGCGATCTCACTCCAATGATTGCTGATGCTAAAGCGTTGCAGATTGTCGTAGACTCGTTAGGAGCAATCGCACCTGAGGCTACTCATTTTGCCGGGCTAGAAGCTCGAGGTTTTATTTTCGCCTCGGCGATGGCGGCGCGTTTAGGGCGAGGCTGTATTTTGTTACGCAAACCGCAGAAACTTCCTCGTGCAACCTACTCAGTCTCTTATCAACTGGAGTACGGGAGTGATTCCATAGAAATCCACCGAGATGCGTTAGGTCCTGCGGACAAAGTGCTCATCGTCGATGACGTTTTAGCAACAGGTGGGACGTTATGTGCAGCAATTGAACTTCTATCTCTCACGGAAGCTAACTGCCTGGGAAGTGCAGTAGTTGCGGAGATTGGATTTCTTGAAGGTAGGCGAAAAGTGGCCGAAAGATTTCCGCACCACAAAGTCAATGCCTTATTTCAGCTCTAGATGAGACCGTTGATGGTCTCCGAGCGCTCACTCTAAAGTGATCAAATCGTAGTAATCATCTCGCCAGAGATCCTCATCACCATCGGGTAGTAACAAGACTCTCTCTGGCGCAAGGGCGCTTACTGCACCCTCGTCATGGGTAACCAAGACAATGGCCCCTTGATACTCGCGCAGAGCGCCTAAAATCTCTTCTCTCGACGCCGGGTCCAAGTTGTTCGTTGGTTCATCCAAGAGCAGAACATTCGCCGCGCTGACAACCAGTTGAGCAAGGGCCAATCGAGTACGTTCCCCTCCACTTAGAACCTTGACTGGTTTGAAGACATCATCGCCGCTAAAGAGGAATGTGCCCAAAACATTTCGGGCTTCACCTTCAGAGATGTCAGCACGAGCCTTAAGCATGTTGGCCAGAACAGTCGCTTCATAATCAAGTGATTCATGCTCTTGGGCGTAGTAACCCAGCTGCAGGCCATGACCAGGTTCTACTTGACCGGTATCAGGTTCGAGTTCTCCCGCGAGCATTCGAAGCAACGTGGTTTTTCCGGCGCCATTTAGCCCAAGAATGACTACGCGGGAACCCTTATCTATCGCAAGATCGACATCGGTGAATACTTCGGTGGATCCATACGACTTACTGAGCTCTTGTGCTGTTAATGGCGTCTTACCACAAGGTGACGGGGTCGGAAAACGCAATTTCGCTACTTTATCCTTGGCGCGTTCGCCCTCTGTAGTTGACATCAATTTTTCTGCTCGTTTAAACATTACTTGAGCAGCCTTAGCTTTACTGGCTTTGGCACGCATCTTCTCCCCTTGCTTCTGGAGAATCTCAGCGCGTTTTTCCGCAATCGCACGTTCCTTCTTCCTTCGGTGCTCATCCTGTTCCCGAGCAAGAAGATATTTTCGCCAACCCATGTTGTACACATCGATGACGTTGCGATTGGCATCGAGATAGAAGATGCGATTAACGACTGTTTCGATGAGGTTGACATCGTGGCTAATGATGACCAGGCCACCAGAGTATTTTGAGAGAAACTCTCGGAGCCAGATGATCGAATCAGCATCGAGGTGGTTTGTTGGTTCATCGAGTAACAGCGTTTCGGCGTTGCTAAAAAGGATTCGAGCAAGCTCCACTCGTCGTCGTTGTCCTCCAGAGAGCTCATTGAGAAGCTGTGAAAATATCTTCTCAGGTAAACCAAGGTTGGTTGCAATCGCTTCTGCCTCGGCGGTAGCGCTGTAGCCTCCCGCGCTTTGAAACTCTTCCTCAGCGCGCGCGTACCGATCTAACACTTTCTCTAGCTCTTCCCCTTCGGTGCTAGTCATCCGCTCCTCAAGCACACGCATTCGGTCAGAGATGGCATCAAGTCCTCGCACGGAGAGGATTCGATTAATCACCGTGCTCTCTTCATCACCCGTCCTGGGATCTTGCGGCAGATATCCGATAGTTCCAGTCCGATTCACCTGTCCCCCAGCCGGAAGGTTCTCTCCGGCGAGAACCTTTGCCAGAGTTGACTTACCGGAACCGTTCCGTCCTACCAGGCCAATTCGATCCCCATGATTGATCCGAATGCTGACATCAGAAAGGAGTAGGCGCGCCCCAGCTCGAAGCTCCAGGCTCGCGGTGGAAATCATAGAGAGGATGCTCTCACGATTCTTTGCCGATAAACTCCGCATCTGTCTTTGAGATTCGATTCCGCAATTAACTGGAGGTAGCGATGGCTAAGGCACGAGGTTATGCAGTTCTGACTCCCAAGGCAGAGCTAGTTCCCTTTGAATTCGATCGTCGAGCGCTCCGTCCTGGAGATGTTGAGATTTCCATTACCCATGCAGGAATCTGTCATTCAGATATTCACCAGGGGCGTGAAGAGTGGGGTCAGGCGCTCTTTCCCATGGTGCCAGGTCATGAGATTGTTGGTCGTGTAGCTTCAGTTGGCGCATCTGTCTCTAAATTCTCGCCCGGCCAACTAGTTGGGGTTGGCGTTTTCATCGATTCGTGTCGTAAATGCGAGAACTGCTTAGCTGGACTTCAACAGTACTGCTCTGAAGGGATGACCGGCACTTACAACACTATGGAACGTGATGGAAAATCAGTCGCTTATGGTGGATATTCAAATCTCATCGTGGTTGATGAGAACTACGTAGTGAATGTTCCGGAATCCCTCGATATCCAAGGGGTTGCCCCTCTTATGTGTGCGGGCATCACGCTGTACTCACCGCTTCGCCATTGGGAAACCGGCCCTGGAAAACGAGTAGGAATCATCGGTTTAGGCGGCTTAGGACACATGGGCGTTAAATTCGCACACGCTATGGGGGCACACGTCACAGTTTTCTCGCACTCCGATCGGAAAAAACCGGACGCGTTAGCCATGGGCGCTGATGAATTTGTCGCCAATCCTTCTGAGGAGTATTTCAAGAAAAATGGGAACAGTTTCGATTTGATATTGAATACCGTTTCAGTAGATGTCAATCTTGAACTTTACCTCTCGCTCCTTCGCCTCAATGGCACCTTGGTTCTGATTGGTTTACCGGGAAAGCCCTATCAAGTTCCCGCTGGCGTGCTTTTGAACAAACGACGTCGATTGGCTGGGTCAATGATTGGCGGTATCCCAGAGCTGCAAGAGATGCTCAACTTCTGCGGTGAAAAGCAGATCACGAGCGATGTGGAAGTTATCGAACCTTCCTACATCAACAACGCTTGGGAGCGAACAGTTGCCAGCGACGTGAAGTACCGATTCGTTATCGATACTACGAAGTTCTAAGTCAGCGCTGCCACTCCTGTCGCAAGGATTGGCGCGATGAGTAGCGCCGGCAACATGTCGCCAATCGCGATGGTCTTGAGGTTCAGTAATTTCATGCCTATTCCAATCAGAAGTAAACCGCCGACACCAGTGATGGCATCTATCTGGTACTCCTGGAGCGTGCTTCCTAAGAAGGCACCTACCGCGCTCCATGCCCCTTGGTAAATAAGCACGCTTAACGCCGAGGCCGCCACACCCCAACCTAGTGCAGCGGCAAAAGCGATAGCTGCGAAACCATCCATAATGCTTTTGAGAATGAGCAGCTCATTTCCATTGCCAAGACCATCGCTAATACTTCCCAAAATCGCCATTGGACCTATGACGAAAATTAACGAAGCAGTGACAAAACCAGTGACGAAATTTGAATCGTCCTCTTTTGCGATTCTCTTCTGCAGACGAGAACCTGCCACATCAAGGCGATCTTCGATTCGAAGAAGCGAACCGATTAATCCACCAATCAGGAGCGCTCCCAAAGTTACCAGGATAGGTTTTCCGCCACCAACGGCATCTATATAGCTGGAATTCCAGAGAGCTGCGCAGGCGCTTGCACCTGATATGAAAGTAACCAAACCAAGCGCATCTGTGATGAGAGTTCGGGTGCGATGTGGAATCTTTGAACCAACGGCAACACCTATTAGCGTTCCAATAAGAATCGTGATGACATTGACAATCGTCCCGATCACGCGAACCGCCAGAAAGAAAGAGCCCCCACAATCAAGCAATAGATGGCAAATGGGTAGAGGGTGTGGGTTTTGAACCACTTCACAAGGAATGCGATAGAGATATAGGTACATATTGCCGAGACAATCGCACCAACCAGCACTGGCCCGATTATGTGGGAAATTTCCGGATCAAAAAGCTTGGGCAACTTGAGCAAACCAGCCCCGAAGATGACAGGTGTGGCAATCAAGAACGCGAAATCGGAAGCGGCTGAATGTGAGAGGCCACGAGCTAGACCAGCTGACATGGTGATACCAAAGCGACTAATGCCGGGAAATAGCGCCGCCGATTGCGCAACTCCGATAAGTAGCGCTTGGCCATTACCAATCTCTTCTGAATCTGGGAGCTCTCTTTTGATTCGATATTTCTTGAAAATTTCTATGCCTGCCAGGAGCGCTCCATTGAGAAAAAGAAAGGCTCCTACTGCAAACGGATCGCTAAATAAATCTCCGACTTGATCTTGGAAAAGTATGCCCAGCACCCCCACTGGAATGGTGGCGAGCAGAATTTTCCAAATTAATCGCTCAGATGGATTAAACCCGCTTCGCTTCGTCAAACTAGTAAAAAAAGCTTTGATCAACGCAATCCATCGTTCTCGGAAGAACCAAATTAGCGTGAGCGAGCTAGCCACATGGAGAGCAATAATCATCAAAAGGTAGGGAGATTCGCCCGATGTTTCGTTGCTAAGAAAGCGCTCCCAACTACCGCCGATCCAGGCTGGTACCAAGACTGAATGTCCCAAACTTGAAATCGGGAAGAGCTCTGAGAATCCCTGCAGAATGCCAGTAACAATTGATTGAAAATACGAAAGTTCGAGGGATTTCACTATTACAGCGTACGCGACTACTCTCATATAAATGCGGAGGTTCTTCTCTCATTCCATTCCAATTACTAACTGGCGCGCGCCACATCAGTGGGCACTCTCACCGCTTCGCGTCAGCATTTTGGTCGTCGGCTTGACACTTTTCGGGATTGGTGATGGATTACTCATCATTAGCCATTTGGGGAATGCACCATGGAGCGTGCTTTCGCAGGGGCTAAGCCGCCAACTAAGCATCTCAATTGGTTGGGCCACCTTCATCGTGTCGGCTGCCGTCCTTTTGTTGTGGATTCCGTTTAAGCAACGCCCTGGGATTGGCACCCTTGCCAACATTCTCGTGATCGCCTTAGCTATTGATCTCACCGTTGCCTGGGTGCCTGCCCCCGAGGCGCTGGTGGTGCGGGCGTACTTGGTCATCAGTGGGATCGCGCTGGTAGGTGCTGGATCGGCGCTCTACCTCACTTGTGGTCTCGGCGTGGGGCCGCGGGATGGCCTGATGACTGCCATCCACTATAAATCAGGGCTTCCAGTAGCCCGCGTGCGGGCTGGAATCGAAGGTGTAGTTCTCGCCTTGGGGTGGCTATTGGGGGGTCGGGTGGGCATCGGAACCCTCCTATTCGCCCTAGGTATCGGGGGCGCAGTGGCGCTGTGGCTCACCGTCGTTGGACTTTTCACTAAAAATACTGCTCAGTAACTGAAAATTTCCTGAGCTCTTAGGTAGTTTGGAGCCCTTCCCTCGGTCTCTCGCGAGCCGTCATTTCGTGGCGGGGTCGTAAACACCCCCGTAACCAAAATAGTTGAGAGGGATACATGCTCGAATCGTTATTTAAAATCAAGGAGCGTGGGTCAACAGTCGGTCGCGAAGTACGAGGCGGACTCGTTACCTTCTTCACGATGGCCTACATCGTGGCGCTCAATCCGCTCATCATCGGCCTTTCGAAAGATGCCGATGGGAAATTCATTGGCGGGGATGCTCCAAATCTGGCGAAAATTGCTGCAGTGACTGCACTAGTCGCTGGCATTCTCACCATTCTTATGGGTGTTGTGGCTAATTTCCCATTGGCGCTCGCAACAGGCCTAGGACTCAATACCTTCGTTGCAGTCGGCATCGCATCAAAGATGAGCTGGCAAGAGGCGATGGGCTTGGTGGTGCTAGAAGGCATCATCATCTTGGTCCTCGTTCTGACCGGATTCCGGGTAGCGGTATTCCGCGCGGTTCCCACCCAGTTAAAGATCGCGATATCGGTTGGTATCGGTCTATTCATCGCATTAATCGGTCTTGTCGATGCCGGCTTCGTACGACGAACCGGAAGTGGACCGGTCCCGGTTCAACTCGGTGACGGTGGAAGCCTTGTTGGTTGGCCAATCGTCGTCTTTGCCTTTGGACTTTTCCTCACCATCCTTCTTATGGTGAAACGAGTAAAGGCTGCGATTTTGATTAGCATCATTGCATCAACTGTCCTTGCAGTGATCATCGAAACATCTTTGAAGATCGGACCAAACTTCATTGCTCCAGATAAGGTCAATCCAAAGGGATGGGGATTAAACGTTCCTGCGATACCCGAGAAGATTGTGGCTTCTCCAGATTTCAGCATCATTGGTAGTTTCGATCTCTTTGGCGCATTTAGTCGAATCTCCTTTATCGCTGTTGTACTTCTTGTTTTCACTCTGCTCCTTGCAGACTTCTTCGACACCATGGGCACGATGACTGCTATTGGTCAAGAAGCAGGGTTGAATGACAAAGAAGGTACTCCCCCCAATGCCAACAAGATCTTGATCGTCGATTCAATCGCTGCGGCCGCAGGTGGAGCCGCTTCGATTTCATCAAATACTTCGTATATCGAATCGGCATCAGGCGTTGGAGAAGGTGCACGCACCGGTTTGGCCTCAGTGGTCACTGGTATCTGCTTCCTTCTAACAACATTTTTGGCGCCACTTGTTGCCATCATTCCTTATGAGGCTGCAACGCCAGCGCTAGTCATCGTCGGATTCTTGATGATGACCGGAATCAAGGGAATCGATTGGAATGACATGGGAATTGCAATCCCTGGCTTCCTCACGATCATCTTGATGCCATTCACCTACAACATCACCGTCGGAATTGGAGCGGGATTCGTCACTCACGTAGTGATTCGCGCCTTCCAAGGCCGAAGCAAGGAAGTACACCCCTTGCTATGGATCGTCACCGGATTGTTTATGGTCTATTTCCTCAGCTCGCCGATAAATACTTGGATCGGCTAGTTCGCTAGAACGCAAGCCCCGAAGGTGCGCCCGCAAAGGCGTTCTTTCGGGGCTTTCTAGTTCATCAAGGCGATTTTCTACAAAAAATTGCTCAATGAGCTTCGAGGTTCCAATCAATAGCCTCGCGATTGCTCTGCAGAAGATACTTATTTACCGACGAGAAGGGCTTAGAACCAAAGAAACCCCGGTAGGCGGATAATGGTGATGGGTGCGGAGAAGCAAAAATAGCGTGCGAGGCAAAACCATTATTTACGGCAGCCTCCTTTGCCTGCCCTCCCCAACAAATGATCGGCACATCACTCTCGCTTAACCGTTGGAGGATCCGATCAGTGATTACCTCCCAACCGATGCCCTGGTGCGAGAGCGGCGCATGTGGCTGTACGGTAAGAATACGATTAAGGAGAAGAACTCCGGAATTACACCACTTTCCGAGATGGCCAGTGCGTGGCATCGGTAATCCAAGATCATCTGAATATTCCCGAAAGATATTCTTTAGCGATGGTGGCATAGCCATAGACTCTTGTGATGTTGAAAAAGAGAGTCCTTCGGCCATACCTGGTGTCGGATAGGGATCTTGGCCCAAGATGATTGCTCGTACATCATCGATGGCAAGGTCGAGCGCTCGGAATACCTGTTCGCGAGGTGGAAGAAACTGTGCCTGCGCAATAGTCTGGAAAATCGAATCGATTCGATGCTGTTCTGGCGCTAACAATTCCATCCAACTTGGATGCATAAATAATCGCTATGCTCGCGCGAACCAGCGCTGCCCGTCGTATGCCAACGAGATGGGTATCCCGAAAGTCGCCGATAGCGAATCTGGAGTGAGTGTGGCCATAATCGGTCCTGCGGTAACTATTCGACCTTCTCTAATAAGTAATACGTGTGTTGTGCCAAAGGGAATTTCTTCCACGTGATGCGTCACCAGAACGCTCGTCGGTGATAGCGGGTCGAGCGCTAACGCTGAGAGACGTCGCACCAAATCTTCACGAGCGCCTAAATCAAGGCCAGCTGCCGGTTCATCCAAGATGAGCAATTCTGGGTCTGGCATAAGCGCGCGCGCAATCTGCACACGCTTTCGCTCACCTTCACTCATTGTGTAGAAGAGTTGATCTCTCCTATCGCCAACACCGAATTGCTCGAGTAGCGCTAATGCCCGAGATTCATCCCAGAGGTCATAAAGTTCCCGCCATCTGCCAGTTACGGCATATGCAGCAGTCATCACCACATCCACCGCTCGCTCATTCGGCGGAATTCGATCAGAGAGCGCAGCGCTTGCTAAACCGATTCGCGGCCGTAATTCGAAGATATCCACGCGCCCCAATTGTTCGTCGAGGATTTCTGCCCTTCCGGAAGTGGGATGTATCAAGGTAGCCGCGATTTGGATGAGGGTGGTCTTACCAGCGCCATTAGGTCCAAGGATGACCCAGCGCTCCCCCGCATTTACTTGCCAATTGAGCGGGTGGAGAATCTCCCGTTGGCCCCGGCGCAGGGTTACTTCGGAGAAATTCAGGACGGACACAGCCAGAGAACCTACCGCAATCGCTCCTTCGAATCCCGCGTTCGAACCTGTCCCACCCCAGTCGCGTCGAAAGATAGCCTAAGACCATGAGCACAGTGGTCATCGTTAGCGGCATGGATCGCCCTGGTATCACCCAAGCCTTACTGGAGCGCCTTGACTCGTTACGAGTACCGCACGCAATCTCCGATATGGAACAGGTGGTGATTCACGGCCATCTCATCCTGACTCTCGCATTGGAGATTGACGATCATGAACGTGAGCGTGTGCTCACCGAACTAGATTCGTGCGCCCGAGAACATGGGCTCGAATTGCGTGCTCAAGAGGGTGATCACCATCCCAGCGATATGGATACCCCCGATCTATTTGTCCACATCACCGTCATGGGACGTGAGTTGACTGCAGACACGTTGGAGAAGGTTGCTGGGATTGTCAGTGAAGCTGAAGGAAACATCGAACGCATTTATCGCATCGCCCAATATCCCGTAACCGCCCTCGAGCTTCTCGTATCGAAAGTAGCGGTAGAAAAGATCAAGAAACCTCTAGCAGCGCTGGCCAATCAGTCGCCCGTTGATATCGGAGTTCAAGCTGGTGGTCTACAACGGAGAGCGAAGAAGTTGGTCGTACTCGATGTCGATTCGACCCTCATACAGCAAGAGGTCATTGAACTTCTCGCCGCTCATGCCAACGTTGAGGCGCAAGTTAAGGAGATCACCGATCGCGCGATGAATGGTGAATTAGATTTTGCGCAAGCGCTACAAGAACGTGTAGCACTTCTCGCTGGATTACCGGAATCGGTGATTGGAGAAGTTCGTGCATCGATAACTTTGACACCAGGTGCACGCACTCTCATCCGGACGTTGAAGAAACTCCACCATAAAGTGGGAATTGTTTCAGGAGGATTTACTGAGGTAATCACCCCAATCGCGAACGAACTCGCAATCGATTTCATTGCGGCAAATCATTTAGAGATAATTAATGGCACATTAACCGGACGCGTGCAGGGAAAAATCATTGATCGTGCCGGTAAGGCGGAGGCGCTAAGAGAATTCGCTGAACTAGCTGAAGTGGATATCGCGGATACGGTAGCAATCGGCGATGGCGCTAATGATTTGGACATGATTGCGCTGGCTGGTCTTGGTATCGCCTTCAACGCAAAGCCTTTAGTACGGGAATCCGCCGACACCTCAGTATCGACACCGTATCTAGACTCTGTCCTCTATCTACTGGGAATCCCTCGCCATGAGGTTGCTACTTAAATATCTTTGCAAACTACAACCGGCAAGCGTGGATATCGGTAACGAGGATTCCGCGGGCTCCTAGCCCCCACAAATCATCCATCACCTTTTGAGCCTGTTTTCGGGGAACCATCGCTCGAACCGCGGACCAACCTTCAGTCCGTAGGGGCGAAATGGTGGGCGATTCAAATCCTGGGGTGATAGCACATGCCTGATCAATCAGTTCACTCTTTATATCGTAATCCATCAATACATACTGACGAGCGATAATCACTCCATTGAGTCTTCGGATTAGGTTGGATCCCTCGTCAGATACTTTCTTGGAAGAGATGAGAAGTGCTTCGCTCTCGAGAATAGGCTCCCCAATAATTTTTAAACCGGCTTGTCGGAGCGTCGTGCCAGTGGAAACTACATCGGCAATCGCATCTGCAACACCAAGCTTGATTGAGCTCTCAACTGCACCATCTAAGTTAACGATAGTCGCGCTTATCTTTCGTTCGCGTAGTGCCCGCTCTAGTATTCCAGGATACGAGGTAGCAATCCGTTTTCCGTTGAGAATGCTCTCGTTCTTTGAATCAGCTACATCCATAGGGATTGCAAATCTGAAAGTGGAACGACCATATCCAAGCTTTAAAGGGATTTCTGCGGCGACGCCAGAATCAATCAATAGATCCTCACCGGTGATGCCGAAATCCAACTCCCCCGAAGCAACATAGATTGCGATATCTCGGGGGCGGAGGTAGTAGAACTCGATTTCGTTCTCTGAATCTAATGTAATCAAATCCCGGGAATCATTCCGCTGTCGATAGCCAGCTTCACTCAAGATCTTGATTGAATCGTCAGCTAGTGAACCTTTATTTGGGAGGGCAACTTTTAGCACAGATTCACCTACAACTTCTCGTAAACATCATCGACATCGATTCCTCTAGCTAGCATGAGAACTTGTAAGTGATAGAGGAGTTGACTGATTTCCTCAGCCAAGTTTCCATCGCTCTCGTATTCAGCTGCCATCCACACTTCAGCAGCTTCTTCAACGATCTTCTTCCCAATCGCGTGCACACCTGATGCAAGGAGCTTTCCAGTCGAACTGGTCTGGTCAGGCCCATTTCCATAGTCACGATCGGAAAGTTCGTCCCAAAGGTCGTCGAAAGATTTCATAGGGCAAGGGTAATGGAGGGGCGTGCGCTCATGAGGCGCATTAAGCCAAGTTAGCTATTGTGTTGCTATCTGACGAAGCAGAGTTACCATCGCAGCGGGATCTTCAGCCTTGTAAACGGCAGAACCTGCGACAAAAGTATCAGCACCAGCCTCGGCTGCGCTGGCTATGGTGCTTGGTGAAATCCCACCATCTACTTGAAGCCAGACTCCACGATCATTCTTGCCAAGAGCGCTTCGCGCCGCTCTTACCTTCTCCAACATCTCCGACATGAAACTCTGCCCGCCGAAACCAGGCTCTACGGTCATTACTAAAATCATGTCAATTTCACCGATGTAATCCGAAATTACATCAATAGCAGTACCGGGCTTGAGCGCGATGCCCACTCGCGCGCCTTTGCTATGGACGTCCCTGATGATTTTCCGATGCTCTGTCGCGGCTTCAAAATGATAGGTAACGCTCGCTGATCCCATCTCTGCAAAGGCAGGAGCTGCCTTCTCAGGTTCGATCACCATCAAATGTGAATCAACCGGTATGGGACAGCTCTTGATGATCTCTGCGGCTCTCTCAAAATCGAAGGTGAAATTTGGAACAAATTTATTATCCATGATGTCTAAATGAATAAGGTCAGATGCGCTCGCCACCCTGGCGATCTCTTCATCGAGCTTGGCAAAGTCAGCATTGAGAATGCTGGGTGTGATTCGTATTGTCACGGAATAACCCTACCTCGGCTCTCTTTTCTTTTGGAACATTGCTAAGTACATCGCATCAGTGTTATGGACTCCTGGCCAAAGTTGGACGTCAAAGGAATCTGCCAACTCCATGCTGGTGGGAAAAAATGACCTGGCATCAAGGAGCTCCATATCGGGGTAGCGATGGAGGAACCAATCTTTGTTATCGGAACTCTCTTCTATTGCAGGCGAGCACGTCACATAGGCAAGGATTCCCCCTTGCGCAAGAAGTGCATGTGCCGAACTGAGCAGTTCTCGCTGGAGTGCTACCAATTCTTTGATATCCGAGGGGCTCTTGCGATGTCTTGCGTCTGGTCGCCGTCGGAGCGCACCTAGTCCGGAACAGGGTGCATCGAGCAGAATCTTCGATGCGCTCGCTGGAGCTATCGGTGGATGATTGCCATCTGCCACCACGATTGTTGGACACACCCGCTTGATGAGATCGGCTCTATGTTCGGAGATCTCCATGGCAAGGAAGCTCGCTTGGCCTTCTTGCGCCCAACGACTCAGCAGCGCCGCCTTACCCCCTGGCCCAGCGCACATATCAAGCCAGAGTGGCTCATATGACGCTGCTTGCCTAGGCATTGTGGGGGCGAGTGCAAGTGCTTGAGCGACTAGGTAAGAGCCCTGGTCCTGAATGCCGCCACTTCCGCGACGAATCTCTGGGAGGTGCTCCGGATTACCGCGAATGTACCGACACGCACTGCTCCAGGTGCACGGCAAGCTCTCACTTTCAGTCTCGGTGCTCCACTGGAATCCCGGATAGATGACAGCGGTAACTTCGGGATTGACGTTATTAGCTCTTAACTCTCGCTCAACGAGCTGAATATCCCCCAAACGTCGGAGGTAATTTTCGACAATCCACCGTGGATGGGCATATTCGAGCGCGAGTTTCGCTACTTGATCAAGCTCTGGTGTGAGTTCAGATATCCATTCACTCTGTTTGCGTTCACTGACCCGACGCGAGATAGCATTGACAAAACCTGATGCTGAACCTGATTTATTCCGGACGGTGAGGCGCACCGCGCTATCGACCGCTGCATGTGGCGGAGTCTCCATCGTCAATAGCTGATGCGCCGCAAGGCGGAGGATGGATAGCGGTACCGAATCGATTTTGCTTATTTTTCGAGAAGAAGCACGTTCAATGATTGCATCGTAAAGAGTGCGTCGACGTAACGTTCCATAAACAAGTTCTGTGACGAACGCGCTATCGCGCGATTCCAAGGAAGCTTTTCGGAGTGCGGCTGGTAGCGCAATGTTTGCATAGCTTCCCTCGAGCTCAACTTTGAGCAAGATTGTTAGAGCTAAGTTTCGTGCCTCAAACCCAGGATCGCTCCGTCGTGAATTTGGGTTACTCAAATCGCAGCTCAGTTTCGCTCGCAATGCCACGAGCCCACTCCGCAGCGCTCATTGCGCGCTTTCCAGATGGCTGTACCTCAAGACAGCGGATGAAGCCGGTTCCACATCTGACCAGTACCCCATCAACGGTTCGGGAGGCCTTTCCTACACTTACATCGACATCGACTTCAAGCTCCTGCCCCGACGCCACTTCTGCCAGATGGATGATGAGTCGCTCTCCACGAAAAGTAGTCCAGGCGCTTGGCGCGGGGTTAAAAGCTCTGATCTTCCGCTCAATCTCCTCGCTAGCCTCAAGCCAATGAATCTGAGCCTCTTGTGAGGTGATTTTGGGAGCCAGCGGAATCTCACCAACATACTTTGGTTGAGCGATAGGAACTTGACCCTCCCCAATTTCATGAAGAAGTTCAACTATCGATGTAGCGGCTTCATCGGTAAGAATGCGCCACGCCTGCCCAGTTGTAAGCCCAGCGATATGAAATAGCTCGCTTCGATGATAAACCGGCCCGGTATCCATTCCCTCATCCAATCGAAAGAGTGAGTAGCCAATCTCCGATCGGCCAGCGGCAATAAGGCGTTGCACGGGTGCTGCGCCACGCGCCTCTGGTAGATGAGAGAAGTGCACATTGGCCCACCCGCAACGTGGAATCCCTAATATCGATTTCGGAATCAATTGGCCAAATGCCACGACTAATACGAGATCAACATTCTCAAGAAGAGATGGATTGGTAACCATCTCATCGATGTGGTGGACGGGATAGGAATTCTCGTGAGCCCAAAGACTTACTGGCGTTGGTATGGGTTCACCACTTCGACCGCGAGGTCGTGGTTTATTGGTCAAGACCCCCGTCACTTCGATATCGCTTCGCGAGACTGCATCGAAGATAGGTAAAACTAGGGCAGGGGTACCCGCGAGAAGTACGCGCACTAGAAACCTAGACCACCAGTAGCATGTGGTGAGAACCTGATTTCTGGCTCCTTTAAACCAAACCACTCGCTCTCTTTGATGTCGAAAAGAGCTTTCTTACGCATCTCTTTATCTAAACGATCAACGAATAGGATGCCATTGAGATGATCGGTTTCATGTTGAAAAATCCTCGCTAGCAACTCTTCACCAACAATTTCAACCGGCTCGCCATGCATGGTGAAACCATTAGCAACGACATGAAAAGCTCGTTTACAGTTGTAGATTAAGCCCGGGATAGAGAGGCAACCTTCGTCACCATCTTGCTCTTCGGCGCCCAGGGTAAGCACAGGATTGATTAAATGCCCTACTTCATCATCTATCGCCCAGGTGAAGACCCGTAATGAGACTCCGATTTGTGGCGCCGCCAAGCCAGCACCAGGCGCATCCAGCATCGTGTCAGTGAGATCTGTGACTAATTTACGAATTTCTTTATCGAAATCGTCAACCTCCTCCGCCCTGGAGGCGAGAATCGGGTCGCCGAATAATCGAATTGGTTGAATTGCCACCTGCCTAGCGTACCGGTTTAGAGCGAAATCGGGTCGATTTTTATCCGCGCAATGCTCGAACCACGCGCAGATTGAGTACGGGCGCGAAGAAAAATCTCCGCGATATATTGAGAGGGGTCGGGAGCATTGATACGCACAAGCGCGCTACTTTCATTGTGTCCATCTAATTTTGGTCGACTGACCTCACACTCAGGTGGCAGATTTCTTACTATCTGCGCAACCGCTTCGAATTCACCATTCACCGAGATTGTTTTTACCGCGGGAGGCAAGTTGAGCGCCCGCCGCTCCTCAAATTCTCGTACACCTATTCCTATGCTATCCCAGCGCTGCAGCGCTTGAATGTTCCGATTCTCAAACGCACTATCAATGAAGAGAGGGGCGCTAGGGCTGAGTAATAAGGCCAGTCCAAACCAACGCCTTCGCGCCTCTTCTTCAGCATCCAAAGCGGAGCGATTCAACACGAGTGCAGAATTGATTACTACAGCAGCGCTGTAACCGGCTGGAGCGATGGGCTCCGCTCCTGGGGTTGATATCACTATGAGTGGTGACCCTTCTATAAAAGGAACGCGATGATCCTTATTGGTGGAGAGGAGCGCTTGATTTGGGAATGCGCGACCGAGCTCTTCCAGAATGCGCAGGTCGCCAACTTGGCTGAATCGAAATTGTGAAGCTGCGCAATGCGGACATTGCCAATCTAGTTTGAGCGATCCACATAAAGAGCATTCAGCACATTTACGCGCTCCTTCCCAGATTAATTTGCCACCACAGTGGCAAAGAGCGCGATTCCGACATGTGTTACAGGTAAGGGCGAGAATGTAGCCCCGTTGTGGAACTTGAACGAGTACCGGACCAGATTTCAATCCTTCTTGGATGATTTTCCAAGCTTGAGAGGGAATTCTCCCCAAAGAATTCGGATCACTTTCTTGTGATAACGCCTTCACTGTGACCGTTCGCCTTGAGTTCGTCAATTGCGTTGGTGTGAGAATGTTCAAATACCGACGTTGAATGTATGAGATTGCCGCGAGCGAAGGAGATGCTCCGCCAATTATCAGATGCGCCTTCTCAAGGTGGGCTCGCATAATGGCAACTTCACGAGCGTGGAAATATGGAGATCGCTGCTCGGCGTAGCTGTCATCTCCTTCGTCCCAAAGCAGAATGAGATCTAGCTTGGACATGGGCAGAAATAGCGCCCCGCGCACACCCACCACGATTCCACTTTCTCCACGTAGAACTTGAAGAAAGTTTTGCTCTCGCTCAGCGCGGGTTAGCTGTGAATGCCATGGGACGATTAGTGAATCTCGATATTGCTCGTGGGCGCGAAGCTTCTCGACCATTCGTTCAACATCGTGCACATCGGGCAAGAGCACCAGAGACCATGAGCGGGAATATGCTGGCAATGCAGCAAAAAATTCAAAAGGGTCTTCATACGGTGGTGGAGTCCACCATGTTCGAATCCGACTCTCATTGGTCGGTAGATCACCAAGTGCTTTCCAGAACCCATCGGGATAGCGGGAATCACGCCCTGGGTTCCGTACATTGTTAATTTCGCGGTTTGGATTCAAATGTTGAGAACTTTTGCTCAGGGCGGGAAGGGCGAATCGGATGACATCCCATCGGGTGCCGCCGTAATAGCGTTTCACTTCGGCAGTAAGAGCAAGAATATTCGCACCTATCAGTGGGAATGGACGAATTGCTTCAGAGATGAAGCGGAGCTCACCGCGAAATTGAGATTCAGGGTGTCGAGAGATAATTACGCCCAAGACTCGCTTCCGATTAAACGGAACCTTGACGAGAACACCAGGTACCGCAATTTCAGCTAACTCTTGAGGGACGAGAAAATCGAATTCTTGATCAATATGTAGTAACCCGGTATCCACTAAAACTTTGGCGACTGGATTCTCGACCGTCGCAACAGGTTTGGCCCGTGGCACAGGCTCGCGTTTGAGGCGAAGCGGTTTTATCTCTCCAGCCATCGCAGCAACGACCCTTCGAATGAACTAGCTGGGCAGCGTCTTACTCAGTTGCGCGCTGCAGTTCGCTCACCTTATCGGTTCGCTCCCACATGAATTCGGGTAGTTCCCGTCCGAAATGGCCATAATTACTAGTCTTCCGATAAATCGGACGGAGCAGGTTGAGATCGCGAATGATGGCAGCGGGACGAAGGTCGAAAACCTCGCTCACTGCTCGTTGAATCCGATCTACCGGAACTTTCTCGGTTCCAAAGGTTTCAACGAAGAGACCCACAGGTTGCGCTTTACCGATTGCATACGCCACTTGGACTTCACATCGGTCGGCCAAGCCGGCCGCAACAATATTTTTAGCTACCCAACGCATCGCATACGCTGCAGACCGATCGACTTTCGATGGGTCCTTTCCGCTAAATGCACCTCCGCCATGCCGGGCCATCCCCCCATACGAATCGACGATGATCTTTCGACCAGTTAATCCAGCGTCACCCATCGGTCCACCAACAACGAAACGCCCGGTGGGATTGATTAAGACGCGAAGCTCTTTTGTAGAGAGTTCGTATCGGGATAGAACTGGTTCGACCACAGTTCGCGCGAGATCCTTGGGAAGAACATTAACCAAGTCGAGATCTGGATCATGTTGAGTGGATATAACTAAGGTGTCGAGCCGAGTTGCTCGGTTGCCATCGTATTCAACCGTAACCTGCGTCTTTGCGTCAGGGCGGAGATAGGTTAATTGGCCGCTCTTTCGAACATTGGCAAGTTCATGGGCAAGTGCATGAGCGATTGCAATTGGCAGTGGCATCAGCTCTGCCGTTTCATTACTAGCATAGCCAAACATCAACCCTTGATCGCCAGCACCCTGTTTATCTAGTGGATCGATGGACTCCTTAGTTCGCTCTTCGAGTGCAGCATCCACCCCTTGTGCAATATCGGGGGATTGTTTTCCCAGAGAGAGACTTATCCCGCAGGAATTTCCGTCGAATCCACGTTCGCTGCTGTTATAACCGATATCGAGAATCACCGAACGGATAAGTGACATCAAATCTGGATTAGCCAACGTTGTTACTTCGCCAGCGACATGCACCTGACCTGTAGTCAACATCGTTTCTACAGCGACCCGACTTTTGGGATCTTCGGCGAGGAAAGCATCAAGTATCGAATCCGATATTTGATCGGCCATCTTGTCTGGATGTCCCTCAGTCACAGATTCTGAGGTGAAAAGTCGTTTGGACATTCTCCTAACCTATCCCCTGTGCAACCGCATCCAGTAGCGCGTGGCTAAGCGTGTCTTTGGGTTGATACTGGAGTGAAAGTCTCTCGCCATCACGTGAGATCAGGATGCCGCCATTGCTATCTGAGTTGAAGACCTCATTGGTAGCTATATCGTTAACAAAGAGAAAATCGACCCCTTTTCGGTTGAGCTTCTCACGAGCAGCTGCCTCATCGATAGCGCTCTCAGCAGCAAACCCAACGATGATTCCTCTGCGTTCAGCGCTCATCTGTTTGCTGGCTAATTGGGCCAATAGATCTGGATTCTCGACTAAATCCAAGGAGCGAACCGAACCATCGCGTTTGATCTTGCTCGAATTAGCCATCGCCGGACGATAATCAGCAACGGCAGCGGCCATGAAGAGAAGATCAAAACTTGAAAGGCCGTCTAACGCGCGACCCAATTCGGCTGTAGAACCCACTTTGATTATCTCAATTGCCTTATCTCGGGGCAGGAGCGATTCTTCGATATTCGCCGCGATTAACTGCACCTTTGCACCGCGAGCGGCAGCTGCCTTGGCTAATGCAATTCCCTGCTTACCTGACGAGAGATTGCCGATAAATCGAACCGGATCAATCATCTCTCTCGTGCCACCAGCGGTCACGACAACTTGACTTCCCAAGAGGTCGCTCTTGAGTAATTTGTGCTCGCCCAAAAAATCGAAAATTTCGAAAATCTCCGGAAAGCGACCTACGCCAACATCCCCATTATTGAGGGGCCCTTCGGCAGGTTCCATCACCAATATCCCTCGAGCACGCAACGTGCGCACATTCTCAATGGTCGCTGGGTTCTGCCACATCTGATGATGCATCGCCGGAATAATCACTACAGGGCACTCTGCTGTGAGCACAGTTGCGCTCAATAAATCGTCGCTGCGCCCTTGAGCTAATCGTGCAATGAAATCAGCGGTGGTAGGTGCAATGAGAATCAACTCGGCCGCTCGCGCTACTTCAACGTGCGCCCCACCCGACACATCCTGCCAAAGCGAGGAGATTGCGGGTTTTCCCGAGAGCGCTTCCCAGGTGGCAGCGCCGACAAATCGGAGTGAGTTCTCGGTAGGCACTACCGTGACATCGAGAGCGCGGTCGAGAAGTCGACGGAGTAATTCACAAGATTTGTAGACGGCGATTCCGCCGGTGACGCCGAGAACTACTCTGCGGGGGAACACGAGGTGAGCTCTCTAAAGATTTGCGCTTACGCGCTCTCTTGAGCTTCTGAGATTTCGAGTGACTCTAGAGTTAAGAGGCCACCATTAATTTCTCGAAGTGCAATCGAGAGTGGCTTCTCGTGGACGTGAGTTTCCACCAGTGGCCCGACATACTCCAAGAGGCCTTCGCTCAATTGGGAGTAGTAGGCGTTGATCTGACGGGCGCGTTTCGCGGAGAAGAGCACCAGGCTGTACTTGGAACCGCTCTTAGCCAAGAGGTCGTCAATTGGCGGATTGGTGATGCCATCGCTCTGAATCATGATTTGCCCCTTCTACCGAGCGTGAGAACCCTGCCCAATTAGCCAATCTGGCGGGGTTGAGAGGCCAAGGCTATCAGTCGGGCGGCGACCTCTTCGACCGAAGAGTTAATCAGAACCTCGTCGAACCAGTGGCTCTGGGCCATCTCCTCGTGAGCAATTTCCAGCCGCTGCGCGGCCCGTTCCGGAGTATCAGTCCCCCGCCCTAAGAGGCGCCGCTCCAATTCGGAGAAGGAAGGTGGCGCGAGGAAGACGAGATAGGCGCTATCCCAGGCAGCTCGAACCTGTCGAGCGCCAGAGATTTCGATCTCCAGGAGCACCGCTCGCCCCGCGGAGATTTCAGCGGCCACCGCAGATCGGGGCGTTCCGTAATAGTTCCCGGCGAAGTGTGCCCATTCGAGGAAAGCGCCTTCATCAATCTTCGCCTTGAATTCAGATTCGGAGCAGAAGTAGTAATCGATTCCATCGATCTCACCGTCGCGAGGGGCGCGGGTGGTCATTGAGACGCTTACCCAGATTCCTTCAGCATTCTTTCGGAGGTACTCCGAGACAGTCGATTTGCCAACTCCACCTGGTCCAGAGAGAACGATGAGCTCCACGCCCTTAGCGTAGTTGGAACTCCGCCAATAAATCACGGGTTTGATGGATACCTAGCCCTCTTATTCTCCGGCTCGAGGCGATGCCCACCTTCTCCATCAATGCGGAGGCTCGAACTCTGCCAACTCCAGGGAGCGCTTCGATCAGTGCGCTCACCTTCATCTTCCCCACCACCTCATCGCTCTTTCCCAAATCGATGACCTCTTTCAGCGTTCTCTTTCCACTCTTGAGATCTGCTTTGATTTCTGCACGAATCTTTCGCGCTCGCGCTGCAGCTTCTAGCGCAGCGGCTCGTTCGCTTTCACTTAACTGTGGTAGTGGCATGACGAAACGGTAGCTGCAAACTCACCACCGGGCATCTTCAAAGTGAGCAGAGAATCACTTCTGCATTCTTTGCAATCTCTTCGAGCGTTGCCCCCGAAGTTATCGGGCGACCGATAACAACGTAATCCGCCCCCCATGAGAGAGCCTCCGCCGGAGTAGCCACCCGCGCTTGGTCTCCCGAATCAGCGCCAGCGGGTCGAACACCAGGAGTTATGAGCACGATCTCTTTCGGCAACGTTGATCGGAGCGCAGCAACTTCTTGAGGCGATGTCACGATTGCATTCGCGCCAGCCTCAACAGCAAGTTTTGCCCATTTGATAACGATTTCTTGAGAATTACCTGAGATTCCCATCAATGCGGTATCTGACGCGGAGAGTGAGGTGAGCAGCGTTACAGCGGTGATGGATCCATCTGGAAGCGCTTTCGCCGCACTTTCGATCATCTTCGGTCCACCTGAGGCGTGCACGGTCAAAAAATCCGGCTGGATATCGGCAACTGAGCGCACAGCGCCTGCAACTGTGTTTGGAATATCGTGCAACTTGAGATCTAGAAAGAGTCTGAGATTTGGTGCGCTGGCGCGAACGGTTCGTACGCCCTCAGCGCCACGTGCCAAGTAGAACTCCAGTCCTAGCTTAATAACACCAATATGTTCTTGCGTTACTCGAACCCAATCTGCAGCAACATTGACTTCAGTAGTATCAACCGCGAGGATTATTGGAGAGCTCATGCTTGGGCCCGATGTGCAAATCCCACGGCATCTGAGAATCGAGTGAACCCTCGAGCGACCAATAGTTCCGCCAATTCATTTTTGATTCGCACTGGCGCCGAAGGGTCGTTAAAGGTTGCCGTGCCTACCGAAATTGCGCTGGCGCCAGCGAGTACGAGTTCGAACGCATCATTTCCTGTCAAAACTCCGCCCATACCTACTATGGGAATATTTGGCAGCGCCGCGTGAACTTGATAAATAGCGCGAACAGCAACTGGTCTAATCGCAGGGCCAGAGAGACCGCCCGTTTTATTAGCTAATTGCGGACGCATCGTTTCGGTATTGATGACCATGCCGAGCAAAGTGTTAATCATCGCAAGACCATCAGCGCCTGCACCGACCACCTCTTGCGCGATTGCCACGATATCGGTGACATCTGGTGAGAGCTTAGCGATGATGGGAAGGGAATTTCCTACACTCCGTTTGACCCCTTCGATAACTTCGCGCGCAGAGGCGCGATCACACGCGAACACCAACCCCCGGTTCTCAACGTTTGGGCAGGAGATGTTTACCTCTAATGCGCTCACTCCAGGTGAATTGCGAACCTTCCTCGATAGCGCAGCAAATTCATCAACGCTCTCACCAGCGATGGAAACAACGGTACGAGCTCCATGTTCGACTAACCAAGGGAGATCTTCGCGGAGGAAGGTATCAATACCTGGCCCTTGTAAACCGATGGCGTTGAGCATTCCGCTGGGCGTTTCCGCCATTCGTGGTGTTGCTCGTCCCGATCGAGGATTGGTCATTACAGATTTAGTGACAACCGCACCAATATCTGTGAGTGGAAAGAATGCCGAGAGCTCCTTTCCATTAGCCGCACAACCACTAGCTGTGAAAATCGGATTAGGAAAGTGCGCGCTCCCCAATGTAGTGCTGTAATCGAATACTTCGTGGCTCATCGTGGCGCTCCATAGGTGCCTGGAGGAATGGTTCCAATTCCATCCCATTGCACGGCATCACCGTCGAAGATCGGTCCTTCTACGCAAGAGCGAACCATCTTGATAACTCCAGTTTTATCCTTAACCGGCAAGACGCAGGTCATACATAGACCTACTCCACAAGCCATAGATTCTTCTACCGCACACGCGACGGTTACTCCTGCGCGTTCTCCAATAGCCGTCAAGGCTTTGAGCATCCCCATGGGACCGCAGGCATAGACAATATCGATGTTGGATAACGAGTTATCGAATAGATCGGTAACTCGCCCGGCAACGCCAATCGAACCATCCTCAGTTGCGATCGCTAGAGAATGGACTGAACGCTTGCCTTCCACCGGAGCGAAGATTCGTTCTGCGGTACTTGCGCCCACTGCCATCTCGACTCTCGAATTCTTTTGACGCAAAATTTCGGCAAGTGGAAAGAGTGGTGCTGAGCCATACCCACCGCCAACCAGGAGCGCCCGGACTGGATCCTTGGGAATCTTAAAAGCGTTCCCCAAAGGCCCGACGACATTCAGTCGATCGTGCGGCGCTCTTTGTGAAATCCAGGTGCTTCCTGCTCCATGTGGCGCGACGATGATCTCGATAGTTCCACCAAAAGGCCCTCGGCTCGTTGATTGATAAATAGCGAAAGAGCGACGGAGCAGCATCGAACTTCTCGAATCACCAACGCTGATGGCAACGAAATTGCCGGGCCGGACCCGTTCAGAGATTCCTGGCGCTGCGAGCGTGAGGTGCTGATATGCGCCCACGCGACGATTGGAGATAACTTCGCAATCGCTTTGGATAGGAGAATTAATTGTCGCGCTCAACCTAACCACTCCTGCAACGAAGTCACTGTGAAGTTTGCGGCCCGCTGAGCAACCATTGCCTCTGCTGCCGCGTGTAACCCTGAAATTGTTGTGATGATGGGAATTCCTCGCGCTACCGCAGAGGTTCGAATCCGCCAACCGTCTTCTCGGGGACCAGAACCAAAGGGCGTATTAACTACCAGCGCTACTGAACCGCCCTCAATCAAATCTAACGCGGTGTTCTCACCATTGGGACCTTTACCCTCGCTAAATTTTCGAACGTGAACCACGTCAATACCCTCAGCCTGGAGCGCTCGAGCAGTTCCTGCAGTTGCAAAGAGTTGATATCCCGCATCAAATAATTTCTTGGCTCCGGCAATCCCGATTGCTTTGTCGCGATCGGCGAAGGAGACAAAAATCGATCCCGAGTTTGGTAAGGCGCCTGAGGCTGCGCTCTGACTCTTCGAGAAAGCTCGACCAAAGGTGCTATCTCGTCCCATAACTTCGCCAGTACTTCTCATCTCTGGTCCGAGTAAAGCATCAACGCCGCTACCATCGCGTTTTCGGAAGCGATTCCAAGGCAAGACTGCCTCTTTCACGCTAATACCTCGTGCAACTCCATCCCCATGATGTGGCAGTAGACCCTCGTTCCGGAGGTCGGAAATCGACTTACCTAATGAGATCTGCGCGGCAGCTTTTGCTAGTGGAACGCCAATGGCTTTACTCACAAAGGGCACCGTTCGTGAAGCGCGCGGATTCGCCTCCAGTACAAAAAGCTTTCCCTCTTCAATAGCGAATTGAATATTGACCAGACCTCTCACACCCACACCACGAGCTATCTTCTCTGTCGCCTCTCTAATCTCTTGCATCGCATCAAGCGAGAGATCCACTGGCGGAAGAACGCAGGCGGAATCCCCTGAGTGGATTCCTGCCTCTTCAATATGCTCCATCACTCCAGCTAAGAAGAGTTCGTTGCCATCGTAGAGTGCATCAACATCGAGTTCCGTTGCATGATCCAGGAAGCGATCAACGAGCACCGGATGATCTGGGCTTATCTCAGTTGCTCGCGAAATGTAGCTTGCTAAGGCTTCATCATCGTAAACAATCTCCATGCCTCGACCACCCAACACATAAGATGGACGAACTAACACGGGATAGCCCACTTTCGTAGCGATGGCCAACGCATCCTCATATGAGTACGCCAATCCAAATTCTGGCGCTCGCAATTTCTCACGCTCAAGGAGCGCGCCAAACTCACCACGATCTTCGGCAATATCAATGGCAGCAGGGCTAGTGCCAACTATGGGAACGCCCGCCTCTTCTAACGCTTTAGCAAGACCAAGTGGCGTTTGTCCGCCGAGCTGCACCACCACCCCGGCAATCGGCCCAACTGCTAATTCGGCTCGATAGATCTCCATAACATCTTCGAAAGTCAAAGGTTCAAAATAGAGTCGATCTGAAGTGTCGTAGTCAGTAGAAACGGTCTCAGGATTGCAATTGATCATAATCGTCTCGTAATCCATCGCCTTTAGCGCAAAGGCGGCATGAACACATGAGTAATCGAATTCAACACCTTGCCCGATTCGATTTGGACCGCTGCCAAGAATCAGAACAGCTGGCCGAGTGCGTGGCTCGACTTCGCTCTCTTCATCGTAACTCGAATAGTGATACGGAGTTAACGCTTTGAATTCAGCGGCACAGGTGTCAACCGTCTTGTAGACCGGATGTAGATCGAAGCTCTCCCGTTTCCTCCGAATATCGGCTTCCTTCACCTGAAGAATCGAGGCTATTTGCAGATCAGAAAATCCCATCCGTTTTGCCCGTCGCAATAGATTCCGCGTTAACTCACCTGGGCGTCCAAGTTCCCGCGCCACTTCATTGATCTGTTCGATTTGGTCTAAGAACCAAGGATCTATTTTAGATGTGGCATGAACATCCGCGACGCTTGCGCCAAGAAAGAGCGCGCGTTGCACATGGTGAATTCGCATCTCTGTGGGAATTGCGGCTGCTTGAAGTTCTTGCGCCACATCTCCTTCGCTATCGAAGGCAAATGAGTAACCCTTCTTCTCCAGGGAGCGCATCGCCTTCTGCAGAGCTTCTGGAAAACTACGCCCGATTGCCATAGCCTCGCCCACACTTTTCATGGTGGTAGTCAACCGAGGATCTGCTGCCGGGAACTTTTCGAAGTTGAATCGAGGAATCTTCACAACTATGTAATCCAGAGTGGGTTCAAAAGAAGCAGGCGTTTCTTTCGTAATGTCGTTTTGAATTTCATCGAGCGAGTAACCAATCGCTAGCTTCGCCGCAATCTTTGCAATCGGGAATCCCGTGGCCTTCGAAGCCAGCGCGCTCGAGCGAGATACTCGCGGATTCATTTCGATGACGACAATCCGGCCATTCGTTGGATTGACCGCAAATTGAATGTTGCATCCACCGGTGTCGACACCGACAGCGCGAATAATGTTGATTGAGAGGTTTCGCAACCTCTGATACTCAACATCCGTCAGAGTTAACGCTGGTGCGACGGTTATCGAATCGCCAGTATGCACACCCATAGGATCGAAATTCTCAATTGAACAAATAACCACAACATTATCTTTATGATCACGCATCATCTCTAATTCAAATTCTTTCCAACCGAGGATGGATTCCTCAATCAGGACCTCAGTTGTCGGGCTATACCTAAGTCCGGCTCCCGCAATCTCTCGCAATTCGCCCTCATCCTTGGCTATTCCAGATCCAAGTCCACCCATCGTGAACGAAGGTCGAACAACTACTGGGTAATTGAATTCAAGCGCTGCTTTGATACATTCAGCGATGGAGTGACAAATTTGTGAGCGTGCAGATTCGCCCCCAATACTCTCCACAATTCCCTTGAAAATTTCCCGATTCTCTCCGCGATTAATCGCTTCAACATTTGCACCGATTAAGCGCACTCCATACTTCTCGAGTACCCCAGCATCATGGAGTTTGATCGCCGTATTTAGCGCCGTCTGACCCCCAAGGGTTGCCAGCAAGGCATCGGGGCGCTCTTTCTCGATGACTTTAGTAACGAACTCCGGAGTAATTGGTTCGATATAGGTCGCATCGGCGAATTCCGGATCAGTCATAATGGTCGCTGGATTTGAATTAATGAGAATTACCCGTAATCCCTCGGCACGAAGCACCCGACAGGCCTGAGTACCCGAGTAATCGAATTCGCAAGCTTGGCCGATGACAATTGGTCCCGAACCAATGACCAGAACGCTTTTAATATCATTCCGCTTCGGCATTAGCGCTTACCCTTCATTACATTGAAGAAACGGTCGAATAGATATGCGGCGTCATGGGGACCAGCTGCTGCTTCTGGGTGATATTGCACGCTAAATCCAGGGCGATCAAGAAGTTCTAACCCCTCAACGACATTATCGTTGAGATTAATGTGCGAAACTCGACCCCGGCCAAATACCGTGTCAAAAATTCCATCTATTGGCGCTTTTACCGCAAAGCCATGATTATGCGCGGTGATTTCTACTTTGCCAGTGGACTTGTCCAGAACTGGTTGATTTATTCCACGATGGCCGAAGCGAAGTTTGTATGTCTCAAAACCGAGAGCCTGCCCAAAGATTTGATGACCAAAGCAGATTCCAAAGACCGGCATCCCTCGTTGCAGAATCTCGCGGACCAGTTCTACCGTTTCACGCATCGTCGATGGGTCGCCAGGTCCGTTGGAGAGGAAGATGCCATCTGGGTTGATCTCCAGAAGCTCTTCCAGCTTTGCATTGAAGGGATAGACATGAACCTCTATTCCACGTTCAGACATTAAACGAGGAGTTGCACCTTTGATCCCTAAATCAATTGCCGCAACGGTTGCCTTTTTTGGACCTTTAGCTGGAACTACGTACTTCGTACTTACCGAAACATCGCCAACTAGATTCGAGCCAATCATCTCTGGAGATTTGCGAACACGAGTCACCATCTCTTCACGAGTTAGTTCTGATCCTGAAAAAATTCCAACTCGCATGGCGCCGCAATCGCGCAGATGGCGCGTTAGTGCGCGAGTGTCGACTCCTGAGATGCCAACAACTCCGCTCTCAGCCAGCTCGCTCTCGAGGTCTCGCTCGGAGCGCCAATTACTCGAAATCCGTGAGGGGTCTCGGACAACGAAACCCGAAACCCAGATTCTTCGAGATTCCTCATCTTCAGTGTTCATCCCAGTATTTCCGATATGTGGTGCAGTCATGACAACCACTTGTCCGAAGTAGGAAGGATCAGTGAGTGTCTCTTGGTAACCGGTCATTCCGGTCGCGAAGACCGCTTCGCCAAAAGTTTCGCCCTCTTTAGCCCAAGATTCCCCTTCAAAGATCCGGCCATCATCCAGCACTAGATAAGCGCTCTTCTTCTCACTCATAACGGACGCACCAACTCTCCTTGATGAACGACCAAGTTTCCATGAAGGAAGGTATGCATAACCTTTCCGGGGAGAATCAAGTCGCGGTAGGGATTGTTTGAACTCTTGCTGACGCTCTTTATCTCGCTCACTTTGCGTTCAATCCGTTCATCGACCACGGTGAGGTTGGCAATGATGCCAACGCCCAACTCGAGCCCATGATCATCAATCCGTCCGATGCGCGCCGGAGATATAGACATGCGCTGAGCAACCAGACGCCATGAGGCCATTTTGTTCTTGACAATGCTCTCTTGAACTACAGCGAGAGCCAACTCCAGACCAATCATTCCATTCGCAGCTTCGCTCCATTCGCACTCCTTGCTCTCCTTGGGGTGCGGCGCGTGATCTGTTGCCACGATATCGATAGTGCCATCAACGAGCGCTTCACGTAACGCTCGCACATCGACATCTGTTCGCAGCGGTGGATTAACTTTGAAAACCGGGTCGTAACTTGCTACCAAGTCATCAGTGAGCAACAAGTGATGCGGTGTCACTTCAGCTGTGACATTGATCCCCCGAGCTTTTGCCCAACGAATTATCTCGACGCTTCCTGCGGTAGAGACATGACAGATATGCAATCGAGCCCCAACGTGCTCGGCAAGTAGTACATCTCGGGCAATGATCGCCTCTTCGGCCACAGCCGGCCAGCCTGCCAATCCGAGCTTTGCGGAAACTTTCCCTTCATTCATTTGGGCGTTCTCGGTGAGCCGAGGATCTTGTGCATGTTGAGCAATTACCCCATCGAATTGCTTGACATACTCGAGCGCGCGTCGCATCACTAGCGAATCGAAGACGCAATGGCCATCATCGCTAAAGACGCGAACATTTGCCATTGAGTGCGCCATCGCGCCCAGCTCTGCCAACTCTCGACCATTCAAGCCTTGAGTGACTGCGCCCACTGCAAACACGTCGCAGTAGCCAGCATCACGTCCTAATCGAACTACTTGCTCAACTACCCCAGCTGTGTCCGCTACTGGATCAGTGTTGGCCATCGCATGTACTGCAGTGAATCCGCCCATTGCAGCTGCAGCGCTACCGCTTCGGATGGTCTCTGCATCTTCGCGACCTGGCTCTCGCAAATGAGTGTGTAGATCAACCAATCCCGGAAGGAGTTGTAACCCGCGGCATTCTATTACTTTTTCGTCTTCGTGCTGGATACCATCGAGTTCTCCGCCACTACTGATCTCAGTGATGACGCCGCCGGCAATCCTGATATCTCGCTCTCTACCGTCGAGATCGCGGATTGAGGTGAGGAGAAATTTGCCAGAATTTTGTTCACTCATGGGCGCCTCCAAGTAAGAGATACAGAACGGCCATCCGAACACTGACGCCATTTGCTACTTGCTCCAAGATTACGGACTCCACAGCATCGGCACTCTCCGCTGAGATCTCAAGCCCGCGATTTATCGGTCCAGGATGGAGAATCAATGGTTTCTTTCGCGCATGGAGTAACCGTTCTCGATCGAGCCCGAATAACCGTGAGTACTCGCGTGCGCTTGGGAAGAATGCGCTCTTCATCCGTTCTAATTGCAAGCGCAACATCATCACCGCATCGCAATCTTCGATTGCTTCATTGAAATCGTAACAAATCTCTACCGGCCACTCTTCGACTCCCACCGGAAGTAATGTCGGAGGGGCAACTAAGGTGATTTTTGCACCCAGCAGGTGGAGTAAGAGCACATTGCTCCGGGCAACGCGTGAGTGGAGAATATCCCCAACTATCGAGATCCGAAGCCCACTGAGATCTTCTCCAACACCAGTTGCATTTCCACTGCTTCTCTTTAGATGCTTTCGGATAGTGAATGCATCAAGCAATGCTTGCGTTGGATGTTCGTGAGTGCCATCTCCAGCATTTATCACGACTCCGTTAGTCCATTGCGCCAAGCGATGTGCTGCACCGGATGCCCCATGACGAAGGATTACCGCATCAGCTCCCATTGATTGAAGCGTTAGCGCGGTGTCTTTGAGGCTCTCCCCTTTCGAGACGCTTGAGCCTTTTGCTGAGAAATTGATGACATCTGCTGAAAGTCTTTTCGCCGCAGCTTCAAAGGAGATTCGAGTGCGCGTGGAGTCTTCATAAAAGAGATTGACCACGGTGCGCCCGCGTAACGTAGGAAGCTTCTTGATTGGCGCATCCGATACTCGAGCCAGCTCATCGGCGGTGTCGAGAATTAATAGCGCATCTTCTCGAGTCAAGTCGTTTATCGAGAGCAAATGTTTTTTCATCGCAGTCGCGTTATCACTCATGCGCGTTCGCTATCGAAACGCTATCTTCGCCATCAATCTCCTTGATGGCGACCCGAACAACCTCTTCGTGGGCTGTCGGCAGATTCTTGCCGACGTAGTCAGCTCTGATTGGCAATTCGCGATGTCCTCGATCTATCAAAACGGCCAACTGAACTAAGGCCGGTCGGCCGAGCTCACCTAGGGCATCAAGCGCAGCTCGAATCGTGCGACCGGAATACAAAACATCATCAACGAGAACGACCCGCTTGCCATCGATGCCACCTGCCGGTATCCGAGTGGGAGTCAGGGGTCGTGGCGGACGCGAACGCAAGTCGTCTCGATGGAGCGTAATGTCGAGGGTGCCCACCGGGATTTCGCCCGCATCGATTCGCCCAATTTCGCTGGCAATCCGCTCTGCTAGGTGGGTTCCGCGCGTGGGAATTCCGAGCAACACCAATTCGGCAGTGCCGCGGTTCTTCTCGATGATTTCGTGGGAGATGCGTGTGAGAGCGCGAGTGATATCAGCGCTACTTAAAACAGCCTTCATGGCCACCATTCCTTCCTCGCCTCTCAGGACGAGTCTTAAAGGATTGGCTGGACTATATACGAGCGGTAGTGGATATCTAAAAACGAGAGGCTCTGGCGCGCCTACCCTCCTCGCCATGGAATTTGACCGAATGGAGGCGCTGCGAATCGGGCAGGCGCTAAAAAAGATTAGGAAGCAACGTGGACTCTCACTAGCCGAGGTAGAAGCTCTATCGGAAGGGCGCTGGAAGGCCGTTGTGGTCGGCTCGTATGAGCGCGCCGATCGAGCCATCACCGTTGGCCGCCTGGGGGCCCTCATGGCGCTCTATCAGACCCCTATGAGCGCGCTTTTCCCCCACGAGGAGCCCGATAACGACCTAGGCCGGGCCGTCTTTGACCTCTCCCACCGCCAGCAGCTCGCCCTGGAACATCCCGCGCTCAGCAACTTCCTGTCCTTCATCATCAATTCTCGATGCGATTGGAATGGACATGTCCTTACAGTCCGATCGAGCGATCTACAAATAGCTGCCGCTTACGAAGCGCGCACATATGCCGAATTCACCGAAAAATTGAGAGCTAGCCGATTTCTTTTGCAATGGCGCTAAGAATCCCATGAATATATTTCGGTGAATCGTCAGTAGAAAGCGTCGAAGCTAGTTCTAGGGCTTCATCTATCGCAACCGAGATTGGAACGCTGCGGGATTCGCTATGCATTATTTCAAAGACTGCAATCCGCAAGATATTTCGATCGACACTGGCAAGGCGATCAAGATCCCAATTCTTGGCATGACTATCTATCAAGGCATCGATCTCCGCTGCTTGGGCACCATAACCCTCGACTAATTCTGAGGCGAAACTGGCAATCTCATCTGTCGTGGTTGTTCGCTCTTTCACGAGCCATAGCGCATTGACCCCTTTGATATCGCTCTCGTAGAGGATATCGAGCGCGCGCTTACGCCCTTTCGAGCGCGCGGACATTAATTAGCTCGCCCGAGATACGAACCGTCTCGAGTATCGATGCGAACCAACTCGTCTTGGTTGATGAATAGCGGCACATTTACCGTGGCTCCGGTCTCAAGGGTTGCTGGCTTCGTTCCAGCATTGGAACGATCTCCTTGCAGTCCCGGCTCAGTGTATGTGATTCGCAATTCAACAGAGGCTGGCAGTTCAACGTATAGCGGCAAGCCTTCATGAACTGCCACAATTGCTTCAACATTCTCCAGCATGTATTTTGCCGCTTCTCCAACTATCGATTCAGCGATATACATTTGGTCGAAATTCTCTTTGTCCATGAAAACAAAACTTTCGCCATCTTTATATAGATAGGTCATATCGCGCTTATCAACAGTTGCAACTTCAACCTTCAAACCAGCGTTAAAGGTCTTTTCCACCACTTTACCGGAGAGCACATGCTTCATCTTGGTTCGTACGAAAGCTGGCCCTTTTCCTGGCTTCACATGCTGGAACTCCACCACTGTCCAGAGTTGACCATCGAGATTAAGCGTCATGCCATTCTTGAGATCGTTAGTTGTTGCCACGGCAAATCCTTTTCATCTTCACTGCAGAAGGTCGGGTATCGAAAGCGCAATTCTACCCGAGGAACTACTTACCTTTACCCGCCAGGGTTGCCAACGCTCGCAGCGCCAATCCATAGGACATCAAGCCGAATCCACCGATAGTTCCCGTGGCGACCCCTGAGACCACCGAAGTATGTCGGAATTCTTCTCGAGAGAGCGGGTTGGAAAGATGAACTTCAATCACCGGAGCTTGCAGCATTGCAACTGCATCGCGAATTGCGTAGGAATAGTGTGTGAATGCCGCTGGGTTGAAGGCGATTGGTATCTTCTTATCTGATGCTTCGTGTAGCCAATGGATTATTTGGGTTTCACTATCGCTTTGATAAACCTCAACCTCTAGTCCGAGCTCTCTCCCAGTGTTGATACAGAAGTCCGTTAAATCCTTGAAACTGATATCTCCGTAGATTGAATGATCTCGTAGATCCAAGCGTCCTAGATTTGGTCCGTTGAGTACCCACACTTTCATGTTGAAATCCTCTCATATGCTGCTTGAAGCATGTCAGGGGAAAGCCCTTCGAGCCGGATAACTTCGTAGTCGTCAGTGATTGCGACGAATCTCAGGCCGCCAGCCCTGGCCTTCTTATCGCTCTGCATTGCCCCAAAAAGGGAGGGCCAGGCATCCCTTCGATAGGTGATAGGAAGACCGGCTTTCTCAAGGATGCGTAGATGACGTTCAACGAGCTGCGACGATAACGCGCCATGTAGATACGCGAGATTGGCGATGTAGGCAAGTCCTACCGAAACCGCATCACCATGGCGCCATCTGTAATTCTCATGTTTCTCGATGGCATGGGCCAAGGTATGTCCGTAGTTGAGCGCTTCGCGAAGGAAATTCTCCTTGAGATCTTTAGAGACTACATCAGCCTTCACCGCGACTGAGCGTTCAATAAGTTCTTTCAACGATGCGCTGCCGACATCGAGGAAGTCATCACGCTCTTCGATGATCTCAAGAATTCTTTGATCAGCGATGAAACCAGTTTTGATAACTTCTGCAAGGCCAGCCCTTAGTTCACCAATGGGCAAGCTCTTTAGGTAATAGGTATCGATTACAACCGCGCTTGGAGAGTGAAAAGAGCCAACTAAGTTCTTGCCCGCCTCAGAATTGATTCCAGTTTTGCCTCCGATAGCGGCATCAACCATTCCTGCAAGTGATGTGGGAATCGCAATCCAGCGAATCCCCCGCAGCCAGGTGGCAGCGACGAAACCAGCCAAATCAGTAGTTGCTCCTCCGCCTATCCCAATGACCAGATCATTTCGTCTGAAATTCTCCTCACCAAGAACGTTCCAGCATCGTGAGACGGTCGCAAGGTTCTTTTGACTCTCCCCTTCGCCAACGGTAATAACAACAACTTTCTCAAGCTTCTCGTCATGGGTTAACTCAGAAGCCAGGGCATCAGCAAAGTGTTTCAGTTCTTCTGGCACGATCAAGGCGATTCGCGTCGCTCCAGATAGTGCAGCTTCAAGTGAAACCCGATTGGCCTTGGCGAAAATCACCTCGTAAGTGCGTTCAGCTTCGACTCGAATGGATTTCATGGTCGAATTTCACTCTCTGTGGAATTCTCGGTCAAGATTCCTTTAGCTATCTCATGGGCCACTTCACGAGCGCTCTTCTCGTCGGTGTTAATCGAAAAATCAGCGAGATTTTCGTAGAGCGGCAAACGTTCTTTCATCAGTGACACCCATTTAGCTCGAGGATTATCTACCAGCAACGGTCGATCTCGATTGAAACCGATACGTGGCGCAGCATGTGCTATCGAAACATTGAGAAAGATGAGAGTACCCCCGGATGCCTTTAATCGGGCACGCGTCGTGGACGAAAGAATTGCTCCGCCGCCAAGCGAGATGATTTTGATTCGCATGGTTTCGGTTCGCAATGCACGCTCGACCGCTAGTTCCTCTTGCTCCCGAAAGAATGGCTCGCCATCTTCGGCGAAGATATCGGGGATTCGCTTCCCATTTGCTTCTTCGATAAGCAAATCGGTGTCGATTACTTCGCCCTCGATGAGTTCAGCAAGAGCGCGGGCAGTGCTGCTCTTCCCAGCCCCCGGTGGACCCATAATGATGACAGGAGATGAAATCTGCGCATTCATATCAATCTCGCCTTTAGCGAATATTCAACGAGTCGAGATAGTTCGAAATATTTCGCTTTACTTCATTAAGGCTATCGCCACCGAATTTCTCAATGAGCGCATCTGCCAGCACTAGTGCGAGCATCGCCTCTCCAACTACCCCTGCAGCCGGAACTGCACAAACATCGGAGCGTTGATTGATCGCCTTAGCCGCTTCGCCGGTGGAAACATCTACAGTATCCAAAGCCTTCGGTACCGTGGAGATAGGTTTCATAGCAATCCGCACTCGCAACGGTTCGCCGGTACTCATCCCACCTTCAGTTCCACCAGCGCGACCAGTTCGTCGCTTGATTCCCTGTGGCGTCATATCAATCTCATCATGAGCGTGCGAACCACGTCGAGTAGCAGTGGTGAACCCATCTCCCAACTCGACGCCCTTGATCGCTTGAATACTCATCATCGCCCCAGCAATTCGACTATCTAATCGACGATCCCAATGCACATGTGAACCCAACCCTGGCGGAAGATTGAATGCGAGGATTTCGATAACGCCACCCAAGGTATCCCCTGATGAATGCGCATCTTCAATTTCAGCGATCATCGCTGCGCTCGCCTTTGGATCGCTCGCCCGAACTGGATCGGCATCGATCCGTTCCATATCACTTGCATTGGGCAACAGGTAGTCATCGCTTATCCGAGCTGAACCAATCGAAATCACATGGCTCAAGATCGAAACTCCACACGCCTGTTCGAGAAAGAGTCGAGCCACTGCACCGAGCGCCACACGGGCAGCAGTCTCTCTTGCCGATGCGCGCTCGAGAATCGGTCGCGCATCATCAAAATCGTATTTCTGCATCCCGACTAAATCAGCATGGCCTGGTCTTGGTCGAGTTAGTGGCGCATTCCGTCCAAGCCCTTCAAGGATGCTCGGATCGACCGGGTCGGCCGACATCACCTGTTCCCATTTAGGCCACTCAGTATTTCCTACCTGGATGGAGATCGGGCCACCCTGAGAGATGCCATGCCGAACTCCGCCAAGAATCGAAATTTGATCTGCCTCGAAATTTTGCCGCGCACCTCTACCAACTCCTAGTCGGCGGCGAGCTAAATGGTAATCGAGATCTTTTGAGGTAATCGAGACGTGGGCTGGCAAGCCCTCAATAATTGCAGAGAGAGCTGGGCCGTGCGATTCGCCTGCTGTGAGCCATCGAAGCATTGGAGAATTCTCTCAGATAGCGGGGGTATCGCGTGCCCAAATTCCGGAGAAACCTCTGAAGCTAACCTGCCCCAAAGATGGCTAGGAGGATCCATGATCCAGCGATACTCGGCGCAAATGGCAGGTTGCCCGGAATACCTCTGGTACCCGAACCAAACCGATTGATAAGCGCCTTCGGAAGTGCGAGCGCACTAGCAAGAGCAATCAATCCAAGGAGAAAGGCGCTATTGGGAAAAAATCGGAAGTAGCCATTGCCCAGCAATAGGGCGGCAATCAATTTGATGTCTCCTCGGCCGATCAAAGCTGGGGCGAAATAGGTGAGCGTATACATCACCAAAAACCAAAAAAGTGTTAGTAGTAAGAGATCTCTCTCATCGCGGTAAACAAGTACGAGAATTGCGATAGTGCTCTTCGTGAAGACGTCAGGGATTCGATAATCCCTCCGATCAATCTCTGAAATGAGCAGGAGGAGAACGCAGGCGATCTGGAAGAAAGGATTCAGCGAGCAGAGCGGCACGATGACGGAAAAACTGAGAGTAAAAAGTTTAGAGAGTTCCAGCGCGTATTTCAGTTGCGCGAAGTCCAGAAAGAAATAGAGTGCGAAGGTGCTTACCAATGTTTCATACAGCTGAAACGAAGACATCTACGAACAGTAAAGAGCAAATCCGGTAGTCTGAAAAACTATCAACAACTTAAGCTTGAAGCTTCTTCAGTGCGGCTGCGCGCATCTGGTCATGCAATTCTCCACGGCGCGAGGAAACTTCTCGGGAATCGAAGGCCATTACCTCTAACTGGCCGATTGCCTGCCACACCAATAGATCAAGACCATCTATACCTTTGCCACCGGAAGCCCGCCAACGAGCAAGCAATGGCGTTGGCCAAGGACTATAGAGCGATTCAAAATAGGTATTTGAACTATCGACAGCATGGAGATCATCAGTAGCACCTTGAGGAGTTGTTCCGATGGTTAGTGGTGCCGAAAAGGCCTCCCCGACTACCGACCATGGCTTGACCTTCACAATTGATTTACTTGCCGCATTAACCAAAGCTCGCGCGCGATGTTCTGAACGGGAGTAAACCTCGATCCTGCTAGCTTTACCATCTACCGCCGCTATCGCTGCTCGAGCAGTAGCTCCTCCTCCAAGAATCGAAACTATTTCAGGAATGACAATTCCGTGATGGGAGAGCGCATCGACAAATCCTTGAACGTCGGTATTGAATCCATGTGCGCCGAGCTCATCGAATACGATCGTATTCACCGCGCTGATTCGTTTCGCCAACTCGCTCGCGTCAGTCAGAAGAGCTACCGCCTCTTCTTTCAGCGGCATGGTGAGTGACAGTCCTCGGAATTCCCCTTGATAGTCTCCAAGAAACTGCTCCAACCCGCCACTGCGAACTTCATGCCGTTCATAACGCCATGACCAACCTAAAATCTCGTAAGCGCACTGATGAATTATCGGAGAGAGCGAATGTGTGATGGGTGATCCCAGAACTCCGCACTTAATCATGATTTCCCATCGAAGATTCCGGCCTTGAGATTTCGTTTGAATTCACGCTTAAAACTCAAGAATTCTGTATACGAATTGGTGAACTTGGTTTCGGTCGGAGCGACCGTGACAAAGTATAACCAGTCACCAGGTTCTGGCTCGAGCGTGGCCCTCAACGCACTCTCACCAGGATTGCCGATCGGTGTTGGGGGTAAACCTTTTCGGTTGTAGGTGTTGTATGCAGATGCAATCGAGATATCCGAGCGCGAGACAGCTAACCGACGCTCTTTCAATGCATAGAGCACGGTACTGTCCATCTGCAATGGCATGCCTAGCTCAAGCCGGTTGAAGATCACGCGTGCAACCTTGCCAAAATCATTTTCACTAAAACCTTCGGCTTGAACGATTGAGGCGATAACTAGGGCTTCGTAGGGAGATAAACCCTTCGCTTTTGATTTTGATATGAAATCCAATCGCTGGGTCACGCTCAGGAATTTATCAATTAATCGATCGCGAATCGAAGCCACCTTTTCATTGGGAGTGAGGTTGTATGTTGCAGGAAAGAGAAATCCCTCAAAAGCCCGCTCGCCAAACCCTTGCAACGATATCTCGCTCTCAAGGATGTCCCGAACCTCAGAAGGCTTGAAATCGAGTTCAAGTAGATCATCTCTTAGTTCGTATATGCGTTCGCCTTCGCGGATGATCAGAACAAGCATCCGCCGCTCTTTATCCAATAATTGCGATAGCGCCTCTCTCCCAGGAATCTTCGTTGAGAGTCGATAGGTTCCGGGCTGGATTCCCTTTGAGGAATCATCGGCCGTAGCGGCGGCAAAGAAAGCCCGCCCACTTTTGACGACATTTTTTTCGAAGAGTAATTTGGCAATCTGATCACCGGTGGCGCCTTCGGGTATGACCACGGTTGTCTCTGAACTCTTCTCAGATAGCGCGTAATCAGGAATGGGATCGGGTTTGCGCGCCTCACGAACTACCGCAAGTGCAGCGATTGCCATTATCACAATCGACAAAACGACAAGGAGTAGTCGGTTACGATTTTTCATTGTCGTTACTATCTAGGAAGCTTTGTAAAATTTGGGTTGCTGCAACGGCATCGATTTTGGATTTCATGCTTCGTGAATCGTGGCCGCTTGCTCGCAATTGTCGCTCTGCCAACACGGTTGTGAAGCGTTCATCGACGTTCACCACTGGAACAGCTGATCTCTGCTCTAGAAGCTTGATGAATAATCCCGTGCGATCTGCTGCAATTGAGTTCTCTACGTTAAGGCTGCGCGGCATTCCCACCACCAAGAGCGAAACCTCTTCGACTTCAACTGTCTCGAGGATTTGATCGATGAGCTCTTGATCACTCTCGCCTCGCATTAGCGTCCCATATGGAGTTGCCAAGATCCGTGCAGCATCGGAGAGCGCCATCCCGACTCGGACGGTGCCAAGGTCTAGTGCCAGAACCCTTCCGCGAATATTCATCGGGGTGAGGTTAGCCAATCGAAGCCAGGTATGCCTCTAACTCTCTTATCGCATGAGGGATAGCCGCAGAATTGGTGCCGCCGCCCTGCGCAAAATCATCCTTTCCGCCACCGCCACCGCCGAGCACCTTGCTAGCTCGTTTGACGAGCTCGCCAGCGCGAGCGCCCTTACCCCTCGCCTCGCTTGCGCATGCAGCGACGATGATTGGTTTTGCCCCTTTGCTGAAGAGCGTGATGACCGATGGTTTTCCGGCAAGTCTTTCTGCCAGGCTTCCACTAATTGCGCGCAACTCATCGATGCCCAATTCGCCATTTACCTGAGCGATCACCGTAGTAAACCCACCGATATCCTGTTTGGCTTTCAAGAGATCATCCACCTGATTGAGCGCTTCTCTGCTCTTAAAGTGAGCGATCTCCCGTTCGGCACCTTTGAGCTTGTCCAATATATTCTCGACGCGTTCTGGAAGTTCTTCAACCTTCGTCACTTTGAGCGCTTCATTAACTGCATTAAGGATGAGATGCTCACGTGCGTAAAAACGATACGCATCAACGCCAACGAGAGCTTCTACCCGTCGAACTCCGGAACCAATCGATGATTCTCCAAGTAGCTTGACGATACCTAATTGGCTGGAACGAGCGACGTGCGTTCCTCCACAAAGTTCACGAGCCCAATCTCCAACTGAGACAACGCGGACCTGATCACCATACTTCTCACCAAAGAGCGCCATCGCGCCTGTCTTCTTAGCTTCAGCTTGTGACATTACTTCGGCGCTGACAGGTAGATCGAGGATCAACTGCGAATTAACTCGATCCTCTACCTCGCTCATCGTTGCCTCAGAGACGGCGCCAACAGCTGCAAAATCGAATCGGAATCGACCAGGTTGATTCTCAGTGCCTGCTTGCGTTGCAGTTTCACCGAGAGCTTCGCGGAATGATTTGTGGACCATATGGGTTGCGGTATGAGAGCGCGAAAGCGCATTTCGTCGATCATTATCAATTTCAGCAAAGACCTGTTCGCCAACCGCTATCTCCCCGCTGAGCACGGTTCCACGGTGGACGAATAAGCCCGGAAGTGGCGCTTGGACATCATCAATCTCTACTTGAGCACCAGTTGAGGTAACAATCTTCCCCCAATCGGCAACCTGTCCACCCCCTTCGGCATAAAAGGGAGTTCGATCGAGAATTATCTCGACATCATCACCGATTTTCGCATGTGATACCGGAGCGCCTTTGCTCAGCAAGAAAGCCAACTTTGCCTCTGCGTAATAGTGGTCGTAACCGAGGAATTGCGTTGCTCCAGCAACATCAATTGCAGAACGGTAGATCGTAAGGTCGGTATGTCCGGTCTTCTTTGCCTTTGCGTCCGCTTTAGCTCGAGATTTCTGTTCATTCATCAATTTCTTGAATGCATCTTGGTCGACTTTCAGGCCAATCTCTTCGGCCATCTCAAGGGTTAAATCAATCGGGAAGCCATACGTGTCATGAAGCTTAAAAGCATCGTCGCCCGTGATGATCGACGATTTTCGAGATTTAACCTCACTGGCAGCATTTTCAAATAGCGTTGTTCCAGCGCGGAGTGTTTGCAGGAATGAGTCTTCCTCAGCGGCCGCTACTTGGGTGATGCGACTTTTATCAGAGTCGAGCTCGGGATATTGCGCTCCCATCGCACCAATTGCGCTTTCTACTAACTCCACAATCGTTGGTTCTTGCGCTCCCAATATCCGCATATTTCGAATGGTTCGGCGCATCATTCTGCGGAGCACATAACCCCGACCCTCATTGCCTGGCGTCACGCCATCACAGATGAGCATCGCTGCGGTACGAGCATGATCGGCTATCACTCGAAGTGAGACATCGTTCTTTTCGTTTGATTCATAGCGTTTGCCGGTAAGCTCCGATGCAGTATCGAGAATCTTTTTGGTGGTATCGATTTCATAAATATTCTCCACCCCTTGAAGTAAGGCTGCCACTCGCTCTAATCCAAGGCCCGTATCAATGCTCTTCTTGGGTAAATCGCCAAGAATAGGAAAGTCATCCTTTCCGCTTCCGGCGCCTCGTTCGAATTGCATGAAGACGAGATTCCAAATCTCTAGGTAGCGATCTTCATCAGCAATCGGTCCACCTTCGCGACCATATTGCGCACCGCGATCAAAATAGATCTCCGAACACGGGCCGCAAGGGCCAGGTACGCCCATAGACCAGAAATTATCGGCCATCCCGCGACGTTGGATTCGTTCGGCTGGGACTCCAACCTGCTTCTCCCAGATATCGGCCGCCTCATCATCATCGTGATAAACCGTTACCCATAACTTCGATTCTGGAAAACCATAACCACCATCAGAGACTGATTTAGTGAGCAGTTCCCACGCTAGGGCAATCGCTCCTTCTTTGAAATAGTCACCAAACGAAAAATTGCCGCACATTTGGAAGAACGATGCGTGGCGGGTGGTCTTGCCCACTTCGTCGATATCGAGGGTACGTACGCACTTCTGTACCGAAGTTGCCCGTTGATAAGGCGGGGCGAGCTCACCTAAAAAGTATGGCTTGAACGGAACCATGCCTGCGTTAACAAGAAGCAGATTAGGATCATCAGCAATCAGCGATGCCGATGGCACCACGGTGTGTTTGAGCCCGACATTGTTATTGCTCTCGAAGAAGGTAAGCCAACGCCGTCTAATCTCTGCAGAGTCCATTGATTGAGGTATCCGTTTATCCGATTACTTCTTCTTTTTCCGACTCGCTTTTGCGATTCCCCATGCCACTCCTGCCAATTTTGCGGCTGACCCCTTCGAGAGAACTGAATCGGCAGAGCCCGATAGCTTAGTTGCGATGTTTTCCACGCTTCGGGTGAGGTTATCGACCCGTTCCAATTGGCGATTGGTCAGCTCCACTGTCGTCGTAACCTCTTCAAGCAGAGGGAGCGCCTCGGTGCTTACGCTCTTGATTGCCACGCTCGCCTCATCAAGAACTTTGCTAAATCTGATAACCGCATAAGCGACGGCCACGGCAACGATAGCTAGCGCGCTTGCGGCGATGATTGCCGCGATTCCCCCTGCGCTCATTCGTTCCCCTCCAAAATCTCGCGAATCCTCGAGAGCGTGTTGGTGATTCGGGCCTCGGCTCCATGGTCGCTCGGCTCGTAATATCTCCGACCAACCAAGGGCTCTGGCAGGTAGTTAGCGCTCACCACACCCTCAGGGTAGTCATGAGGGTACCGGTAAACCCCCTTTTGACCGAATGGTGAATTGCCATCTCGAAGATTTTCCGGAACCTGTCCAATCTCTCCGTCGCTAATATCTCGTTGCGCCGCACCCATTGCTCGCCCAAGTGCATTCGACTTGGGCGCTAACGAGCAATAGACGGTTGCATGTACCAGGGCGTAATGCCCTTCAGGCGCCCCCACCAGGGCGACCGCTTGTGCTGCTGACGTTGTGATGACTAGCGCCTGCGAATCTGCCATTCCAATATCTTCGCTGGCCAGGATGACTAACCTTCGGGCCAAGAAGCGAAGATCCTCTCCCCCTTCTATGGCTCGCAGCAGATAGTGAAGAGCAGCATCAACATCAGAACCTCGGACTGATTTGATAAACGCACTGATGATGTCGTAGTGCAGATCAATATTGAAATCGACAAGTGTGCGATCCGCCGCGGCCGCCACACTTGCTCTATTGATGACACCGTCAACGGCAGCACCAGCTGCTGCCTCAAGATATGTAAGCAATCTCCGCGCGTCTCCGTGAGCTAATCTGACAAGTTCTTCTTGAGCTTCGGGCTCGATGGTGACTTTTTTATCCAATCCACGTGGACTTGTGATGGCTCGTTCGATGATTCGGAATGCACTCTCGTTAGTGAGGGGTTCGAGCCGAACCACAAGTGAACGCGAAAGGAGCGGAGTAATTATGGAGAACGAGGGGTTTTCGGTTGTGGCGGCGACCAACGTGATGATTTTGTCCTCTACTGCCGGCAGGAGCGCATCTTGCTGCGCCTTATTAAAGCGATGTACTTCGTCGATAAAGAGAATCGTTTCTACCCCGCGTTGACTTAGTTGATACCGAGCCCCTTCGATCTCCTCACGAACTTCTTTGATACCAGCTGAGACTGCCGAAAGCTGGCGAAACCGTCTTCCCTCAGCCAACAGGAGGGCAATGGTGGTCTTGCCGCAACCAGGTGGGCCATAGAGAATCAATGCCGGTGGAGCGCCGCGCTCTTGCGCGATTAATCTCGCTAGCGGCGACCCAGGTTGAAGCAGATGTTCTTGACCCAGCAGCTCATCGACCTTGCGAGGTCGCATTCGCGCAGCAAGTGGTGCTTGTGCAGTGAGGTTCTCTTCATTATCGAAAAGATCCACCAATTGCTCCCTCTGCTATTCGAATTACAAAGAGAGTTCAGGAAGCGCAATGGAAGGTGAATTATGATCTTTGTGCGCCTTCATCGCCGCTTCGTGGTAAGCCTCAAGTATTTTTATGTTCTTCGATTTAGTGTACGGGCGACCATCGACCATGGGACCTTCGACGCCATCGATAACGGCAGCTACATCTTCGCCAGAGAGAGTTTTGTACACTTCTAGCGCGTGTGCCAGCGAAAGAACTTGGTCACGATTCTCTTTGAGGATCTTCTCTGCCTTGGTCAGGAGCGAAGCTAAATTGCTCTCAATACGATCGGCGAGAGATCGTCGTAGCTCCTTTGTAGCCTCGCCACGTTTCTCCTTCCCACCACCTCCCGGCGCCCCTACTTCAAAGCGCTTGTTAGAGGCGTGCGACGAGACTGTCGACCCCATTCCCCAATGCCCTTCCATGAAACTTGCAATCGTCGTAGCACTTTCAAGATCTCCAGAGACTCCTGATGAGTTATCCCCCGCAAAAAACATTCGCTCACCAGCCAACGATGCGAGCGAAACCAGGATGTCAGATTCGTATTCGCTCTTCCAGCGAGTGAACTGATCGTCGGGTGGTATCGATGCCACCATGCCCAGGTAATCCGAACCTTTTTCTATTGTTGCGAGATCAATCATCATATGTCGGCGGACGACATGAGCCATCACGCCGTGACATGCCTCATGAATTGCGACCGCATGGCGTTCCCGTTCAATATATTCGACATCTTCGGGTGGGCCGAGCTCCTTTAATTGCTTCGCCTTGATCACATCAGGCCAAGTGATAGTTGTTCGTCCGCTCCGGATTGCATAGATCAGCGCCTCGTTGATGGTGTCTTTGATCTTTGCTCCTGTTGCATACGGAGTGATTGTTGCTAACTTGTCGATCTCTTCCGGAGTCAACGAGTGCGACACCTTTGCTAAATATCCTTCATAAGTCCGAATCCGACCAGCTTTACTCGGATAGCCCACGCGATACATTCGATCGATTCGACCTGGACGCAACAGCGCTTCATCGAGAGCTTCCGGCAAATTCGTCGCCATCACAATCAAGATTCGATACTTCGGTGGAGTTTTTGGGCGCATCCCCAATGTTCGTCGAACTACTCGATTGAAGAATCCTCGAGGTTTCTTTAGTCCGGATAATTCAGTCAGCAAAGCCTGGAGCGTTCCCATGCCACCGCCGCCACCGCCGGCACCTCCCATGACGAACTTCTCCCGGAACACGAGATTGGCGCTCACCGGTGAGAGGTAGTTTCCACCGTGGCATTCATTCTCGCTATACCGCCCTAAACCACCAGCTGGCGCAAGACCTCTATTACCAAGGGCATCTGCCTCGTCAAAAAATGCAACGACCCCGCCGTATCGAAGTGCGAGCTTTCGCAATTTTCGAAAGAGCGATTTCACTTTCAAAATACCAACGCCGAAGAACATATTGTTAAATGCGCCTGGGTCGACGAATACGAAAGGCTTGCCAGTCTCTCCGGCCATCGACTCGGCCATTAACGTCTTACCCGTACCAGGAGGTCCCCATAAAAGGATCCCACCAGGAACATATCCTCCGAATTTCTCGATTTCTTCGGGTCGCTCGAGAAACATCAAATTCTCGCGGATTCGAGCTAGGACATGGTCTTGTCCCCAAACATCGGTAAACCGAGTCCGAATGTCATCAGGAAAATAGACATCAATACCGCCGCGAGATAGGAACCAAAAGATGGCGACAAATTGAATGAGGACGAAGACGACCGCAAACATCAATTGCGCGATGAACGGGAGCGCACTCCAAAGGGCTGCTGGTGCGAGGAATAACGCTCGAACCGGCGCTTCGTCGTAGACGGCGCCGAGGATCACCGCTAATAGCGCAATCCAAAGTAGCAATTTGATAGCGCGCGAAAGTCTAAATCGATTCCAATCGCTAATGCGATGAATAGTGCGATCAACAAATCCAAAGTAACGCTGCCAAAAACCATGATATGGAGATGCAAACTCCGAGATCAAGAAATGAACTTGACGGATGATCTCGATTGCAGCGAGCAGAAAAAGCCACCATGCAGAGCGACTTCTTTCGTTGACGGCATCGACGAAACCTAACAATGGATTTCCGGCCATATCAGACCAGACCAAAACGAAAAAGGTAAGCGTGAAAGCAACCAAGAATTTAAGACGATCAAATAGGCTGAGATGGATCCGAGTTTTTCGATCGGTGTCTTTTGGACGACTCTCGAATTGCACCACATTTGTCACGTTAGGTTCAGTGGGCGCATTAGCCATGATTATCGACTCTCCTTCACTGTGAATGAATCGACGATTGCGTTCACTGTTTCCTCAGACTCATTAAAGCACTCTGTGGTACATCGAACAAGGAAAAAATAGATCGACTTCCGATCGTTTGAGAGCAAAGCGGTCTGGTGAACCGTTTCGTTCGCACCGCCTTTGGGGGTGAACGAGAAGAGAGTCTCTAAACCTCGAGCAGCATCGATAACTATCTCTTGCTCGTCGAGTAGTTGAAACTCATCGACAATTGTTGAAGTCCCGGAGATTAAATCCGTTACTGGCAGAATCAAGTTACGAAGTCCGTTATATGACATCGCGTCGCTCTCTTCGATTGTTAAGGCTCGTACCCGCGCGAAAGCTGTAAGTGCTTTCGGAGCTTCCAGTTGAAGAATATTTTTTGCAGTCGTATTTTTGCTTGCGCTATATGCCTCTTGCCAAAGAACGAGGTCTGCCTTGTTTTTGGCGGCGGCATCGGCTGCTTCCAGCTCGTAGCTTCTAATCTCTTCCTCAGGGATTGCTATCCAATCGCTAGGGACGGTGAAGTAGACGCCGAGTTGAGCGTTCTTCGCGTAAATCTTCGAAGGAGTTCCACAGCCACTCACCGTAACGGCGAGCATCAGCGCAAAAAGAATCGCAACGCTTCGTTTTCTGGCGATCATGGAAGATGAACGCACTGCTAGCGACCAGCCTTCTCGTTGCTTTCAGAGCCACCGGGAGAAGCATCAATTCCAGCCTCTTTGCGCTGCGCACTCGTGATAGGCGTTGGTGCGCCGGTCAAAGGATCTCCACCACTTGCCGTCTTCGGAAATGCGATTACTTCTCGAATCGAATCTACGCCGGCGATTAAAGCAGTTAGTCGATCGATTCCTAAGGCAATCCCGCCATGCGGTGGTGGTCCATAGGTGAATGCTTCGAGGAGGAAGCCAAACTTAGATTGCGCTTCTTCTGGCGAGAGCCCGATGACATCGAACACTCGCTGTTGCATCTCTCGTTTATGGATTCGAATTGATCCACCGCCGATTTCATTACCATTGAGAACAATGTCGTATGCGTATGCCAACGCTTTTGCCGGGTCCTTATGGAACGAATCCGCGAATTCAGGTTTAGGTCCTGTAAATGGGTGGTGGACCGCGGTCCATCGCCCCTCATCGTTCTTTTCGAACATGGGGGCATCAACAACCCATAGAAAGCGCCATTCATCCTCAGAAATCAATCCACATCGCCTTCCAATCTCAAGGCGAGCTGCACCAAGTAGAGCTAAGGATGAACCTCGTTCGCCCGCAGCGAAGAAGATTGCATCAGAGCGATTAGCACCTACTGCTTCTGCGATTCCATCGCGTTCAACTTGTGAGATGTTCTTTGCAACCGGTCCCGAAACCTCCCCATCTTCTCCGACAAGGATGTAGGCCAAGCCTTTAGCACCGCGCGCCTTAGCCCACTCTTGCCACGCATCGAGTTCTCGACGAGCTTGGAGCGCACCTCCAGGCATAACAACCGCCCCAACAAACTCGCTTTGGAAGATCTTAAACTCGGTATTTTTGAAGAAATCCGTTACATCAACAAGCTCATTGCCAAATCGCAAATCAGGCTTATCGGAACCAAACCTTCGCATCGCTTCGTTATATGTCATGCGAGGAATGGGCATAGGAATCTCGTAACCGAGCAGCTCACGCCAAATCCTCCCCAACAACCTCTCCGTCAGCGCCAGAACATCATCCTCGGTCACAAAACTCATTTCAACATCGAGCTGAGTGAACTCTGGTTGTCGATCAGCACGAAAATCTTCATCTCTAAAGCAGCGAGCTATCTGGTAGTAACGCTCCATGCCGGCAACCATCAGAAGTTGCTTGAACAATTGTGGTGATTGCGGGAGCGCATACCAACTCCCTGGCTGTAATCGAACTGGAACTAGGAAATCTCGTGCCCCTTCAGGAGTCGATCGAGTTAAGTTGGGCGTTTCGATTTCGAGGAATTCGGACTCCTCCATCACTCTACGGATCACTGAAGTTACTTTAGAACGCGTTCGGAGCGCCTTTGCGGGACCTTCGCGACGAAGATCCAAATACCGATATTTCAATCGAGTCTCTTCATTCGCTTCTACGCGCTCTCCGCTATCAATGGGAAACGGCAACGGCGCTGCCTCGCTTAAAACTGTGAGCAACTCACAGAGAACTTCAATCTCTCCTGTGGCAACCGCGAGATTTTCGTTTCCGGCTGGGCGGCGACGAACAATGCCCTCAACCTGAATGCACCACTCGGCACGTAAAGATGCTGCAACCGATTCATCATTGATAACTACCTGGACCCAGCCGGAAGCATCGCGCAGGTCAATAAAAGCAACCCCGCCGTGATCCCGCCGCCGCGCAATCCAGCCAGCGAGTGTGATCTTCTCTCCTTCATGAGTGAGGTTGAGCGAGCCTGCTTTATGTGAACGCACTGTGGTTACCCTCTCGTGTTCTCTCTGCTGATATCGCCCTGGATCCCGCTCGTGTCTTCGCTTCGGGCAGTAAGAAGATATGAAGCCAACTCCTCGAGCTTAATGGATTGCACTTTTCCAGTAGCTAACTCTTTTAGTTCGATCGATCTGCTGACGCTCTCCCGTTCACCGAGGACAAAAGCAAATTGAGCCCCCGATTTATCGGCCGCTTTCATTCCCGCCTTCAACGAGCGGTCCCCAAACGCGCTATCAACGCGCAAACCGCGAGCACGCAGCTCGGTGGCGATAAACATTGCTTCACTTTGGAATTCCGAACCCAACGGAATAATGAAGCATGAGAGTGCATTGCCAAAGAACCCCGAAATTCCCTCTGCCTCACATGCAAGAATGACGCGATCAAGGCCGATCCCAAAGCCGATTCCCGAGAGCGGTTGACCTCCAAGAGATTCCATCAAACCGTCGTATCTTCCGCCGCCGCCAATCCCTGATTGCGCACCTAATTGCGGATGAACGAATTCAAATGTGGTCTTGGTGTAGTAATCAAGACCTCTGACCAATCGAGGATTAATTTCATATTGGATGTCGAGGGAATCTAAACCAGCTTGCACTTTCTCGAAATCGCGTCGGGAAGGTTCATTGAGGAAATCCAAAATACTTGGGGCTTGACTTAATGCAGCGCTGATCTCGGGACGTTTATCATCGAGCACACGAAGTGGATTTATCCGTGCCCGTTCACGCGTAGCCTCATCGAGCGATAGCGATAGTAGGTATTTGGACAACGCCTCGCGATATGCAATTCGACTCTCGGTATCTCCGAGCGAATTAATGACGAGAGTGAAACCTTTGAGTCCGAGATTCGAGAAGCCTTGGGTTGCTATCGAGATAACTTCGACATCAAGATAAGGATCTTCGCTCCCAATCGCCTCGATTCCCACCTGATAAAACTGGCGATATCTACCTGCCTGCGGGCGTTCAGCTCGGAAGAATGGTCCAACGTAGTAAATCTTGACCGGCAATTGACCGCGATCCATTCCGCTCTCGATAACAGCGCGCATTACTCCGGCTGTTCCCTCTGGCCGTAAGGTGAGCGAACGATCACCGCGATCAGTGAAGGTGTACATCTCTTTCGAGACCACATCAGTTGATTCCCCAACTCCGCGCGTGAAAACCTCAGTCTCTTCAAAGATCGCTAATTCCATCAATTGATAATTTGCTAAGCGCGCAGGAGCGATCAAGGCATCACGAACCCTTTCGAAGAGCGATGATGCTGGAGGTAGGTACTCCTTTACGCCCTTGGGGGCTTGAAACTTCATCCCAATCGTCCTTCCATTGCAGCTCGAAGAAACGGGTTGCTGCTTCGCTCTGCACCGATGGTGGTAGTTCGACCATGTCCAGGAAGAACCTTGAGCTCATCGGGTAAGGGGAGAATTTTCTCACGCAAACTCCGCTCCATATCACTGAGCGAGCCTCGAGGCAGGTCGGTCCGGCCAATCGAGCCAGCAAAGAGGAGATCTCCTGAGATGAGGAACTGGTCGGCTACCGTCACTATTACTGAACCTGGGGTATGCCCTGGGGTATGCGCGAAGCGAAGGGATAAACCAGCCAATTGGAGCTCCATGCCATCGGTGAGCTCATAGACCTCGTCAGGTTCGGTGAAGGTCATTCCATGCGGAATCATCGCTTGAGCGCTCGCGCTGAGCGCTCGCTCTGGATGAGCGAGTAGCTCACGATCCTCGCTGTGAATATAGGCGGGCATTCGCACCGAGCTACAGAGGGGCGCCACCGAGAAGAGGTGATCAAGATGGCCGTGGGTCACGATAGCTGCCACGGGATGGAGCCCTAAATCTGCAGAGCGCTCGCGAACCGCCTCGTCGAGGAATGGCTCGCCAATCCCGGGGTCGACCACTATCGCCTCGCCACTAGCCCGGCTCCCGAGAATCCAACAGTTGGTCGCGAAAGCGGCTGCTACCAGATGGTCAACGATGAGTTCTCCGCTACTGATCTCGACCATTTGAGCGCCCCACCTCATTCCCGCTACGCTGGCACTTCCCTCAGGAGAGTCGCCATGGCTGACCTGCGGATACCTCGAATCGTACTTACTACAGCGAACCCGGTGTGGGCCCCGCGCAAAGGAGTCGGATATGTCAGAAGGATTAGTTTCAGCAGCAAGCGCCCTTATTGGAGATCCCGCTCTTTTTGGTCGAGTCGCAGAGGATGGCACGGTCTACGTCTGGACCCGTCATGGCGAGAAGCCAGTTGGCTCCTATCCAGGCAAGAGCAAAGAAGAGGCTCTCGCATATTTCGTCAGAAAATTTGAACAACTCGCTTCCGAGATTGCCCTTACCGCTGCCCGCGTGCGCAGCGGGGCGATGGTACCTAGCGATGCAGATCAGAGCGTGGCACGCCTTCGCGAGCAAGTGGCAACTATCAACGCGGTTGGTGATCTTGCTGCGCTGGCGATGGCGGTCGAACAAATCCCGCCACTCATCGATGAACAACGCGCTGCTTATGCGGCAAAGAAAGCTCAAGCGGCACAAGAGCGTGCTGCGCTTCGTGAATCTACCCGCGAAGCTAAAGAGAAGTTGGTTGCCGAAGCTGAGGAAGTCGCCGCAAAGGATAATTGGAAACTTTCTGGTGACAGATTGAAGGAACTCCTCGATCAGTGGAAAGCGCTACCTCGAATCGAAAAGGCAGCCGACGAAGAATTGTGGAAGCGCTTCTCCGCGGCAAGAAATGGTTTTGACCGCCGACGTCGCACCCACTTTGCCAAACTATCCAGTGCGAATGATGCAGTGGCACAAGCGAAAGAGGCGATTGTTGTTGAAGCAGAAAAGTTGGCCACTTCGCGAGAATGGGTCAACACCGCCAAACGCTATGCCGCGCTTATGCAAGAGTGGAAGAACGCCGGTCGTGGCTCAAAGAAGAGTGACGATGCTCTCTGGGCGCGCTTTCGCGCAGCCCAAGAACAGTTCTTCAGCGCCAAGAAAGCTGATCTAGAAAAACGTGACTCCTCCAATGCGAACAATCTCGCAGCGAAGGAGGCGCTCCTTCTCGAATTCGAAGCGCTCCTTCCAATTAACAATTTCGCTGAAGGACGGAAGAAATTCCGCGACCTACTTCAAAAGTGGGAGCGCATCGGAAACGTCCCTCGCGATAAGCGCGATGCCCTTGACCTTCGTCTCGGCGCAGTTGAGCAGGAATTCCGAGCCCTTGAAGATGCCGAGAAGCGCAAGAGTGACCCGAGCGCAAAGGCGCGAGCCAACGACGTCGTTCGACAACTCAACGAAGCAATCGCCAGCTACGAATCTGCGGCGGCAAAAGCTGAAGCGGCCGGGGATACAAAGAAGGCGCAAGCTGCTCGAGAGTCGGCCCAGGCCCGCCGCATCTGGCTTGAAGAGGCAGAGCGCTCGCTCGCTACCTTCTCTTAATCAGCGTTAATTATTCGTTACGCGGTAGACATCGTAAACGCCCTCGACTGCCTTTACCGAGCGTAGGACTGCTTCGAGGTGACTGGCATCAGCCATTTCAAAAGTGAACTTCGAAAAGGCGGTGCGGTCTTTCGCTGTAGAGACTGAAGCGTGCAAGATGTTCACTGCATTATCAGAGAGCGCCTTAGTTACATCTGATAGCAACCGAGCGCGATCTAGCGCTTCTACTTGGATATTCACCAAGAATATCGAGTTAGCACCCGGGCTCCAGCGAACTTTCACAAAACGATCGCCCTGATTCTTATGTAAGTCTTCGACATTAATGCAATCACTTCGATGGACGGATACTCCACTGCCCTTAGTGATGAAACCCGTAATCTCATCTCCTGGTACTGGCGTACAGCAGCGAGCTAATTTCACCAAAAGATCGTCGACGCCGATCACCTCGACACCACTATCGCTCTTACGCGTGCGGACGCTAGGTGTAGGAATTGGTGTGTCGAGGCTGGCAAATTCCTGGTCTTGCGCACCTAGAAGGTGCAGCAGCTTCTCTACAACCGAGGCAGCACTGATATGACCGTCACCCACTGCGGCATATAAAGCGGTGATATCGGGATACTTCATCTCATGCGCAAGCTCAAGGAGAGATTGTCCGGAGAAGATTTTTTGGAGCGGGGCTCCCTGCTTGCGCAATTGACGGGCAATTGACTCCTTGCCCGCATCAATAGCCTCTTCCTTTCGCTCCTTCGTAAACCAGGCTTTGATCTTCGAACGTGCTCGCGGGCTCTGTACAAAATTAAGCCAATCTCGACTTGGTCCCACTCCTTCACCTTTATTGGTGACCACCTCAACGACATCGCCATTAGCAAGTGGCGTACCTAGTGAAACCAAACGCCCATTGACTTTCGCACCAACGCACCGATTTCCAATCTCGGTATGGACGGCGTAGGCGAAGTCCACTGGCGTAGAACCTGCTGGAAGAGCGATCACGCTCCCCTTAGGGGTGAAGATAAATACTTCAGGAGTGCCGAGATCGAATCGAAGGGATTCGAGGAATTCCTCAGGATCAGCGGTCTCTTGCTGCCACTCATGTAACTGTTTAAGCCAAGCCATTTCTGGGGCATTGGCTTCGCCTACATTTCGCCCCCCAGACTTATACTTCCAATGCGCAGCGATACCGAACTCTGCTCGGCGGTGCATATCGTGTGTTCGAATTTGAATCTCGATTGCACGGCCATCTGGGCCAATAACCGTAGTGTGCAGTGATTGATAAAGATTAAATTTTGGCATTGCGATGTAATCTTTAAATCGACCAGGGACTGGGCTCCAGTGCGCGTGCAACGCGCCAAGAACTCCGTAACAATCTTTAACGTCGTTGACTAGCACGCGAACACCGGTTAAATCATAGATCTCGTTGAATTCTCGCCCGCGAACGACCATCTTCTGATAGATGGAAAAATAATGTTTGTAACGACCGCTAACGACTGCCTCGAATTCACCCTTGAGCTGTTCTCGAATCTCCGCAATCACTTTATCCGTATGGTCTTGCCGTTCGCTCTGTCGTTGCGCGACTAGACGAGTGATCTCCTCATACTTCTTCGGCTCTAATGCTGCAAATGCGAGATCTTCCAGCTCCCACTTGATGGCATTCATTCCTAATCGGTGCGCCAACGGGGCGTAGATATCGAGCGTCTCACGCGCCTTCCGGTTGACCGTCTCTGATTCGAGATATCTCCATGTCCGAGCGTTATGTAACCGATCGGCGAGCTTGATAACCAAAACTCGGATATCGCGAGACATTGCGATAACCATCTTCCGGACTGTTTCGGCTTGGGCATCTGGACCGTAAACCACGCGATCTAATTTCGTGACTCCATCGACGAGGTTGGCCACTTCATCACCAAAGTCGCGGCGAAGTTGATCGAGCGTATACGGGGTATCTTCAACTGTGTCATGTAAAAGAGCAGCAACAATTGTTGGGGTATTCATCCCCAGATTGCCCAAAATTTCAGCGACCGCGACGGGGTGGGTGATGTAAGGCTCCCCCGATTTTCGACTCTGTCCGGAGTGAGCCTCCTCCGCGATTTCAAAGGCGCGGAGTATCTGCTCGCGATCTGAGCCGTGTGACTCAAGCGAGGCGAGAATTGGTGAGATTAATCCGCTATTCGCCATAGCGCTAAGGGTACGCCGACCGAGCGACTACCGCTTTTTCTTTGACTTGCCGCCTTTGCTTGTCTTCAATCGCTTTGGCTGATTTCGCGGACCACGGGGGGCATCATCGCTCTCCACAGCGAGGGCGCCTTCGCTAACGCCACCAACGCTCTTACTGCTTCGGTTGGCAACTCGCTTGGCTAGCGCCTGCATTGCAGGTTCGCGCTCGCGCATCGCCGCAAGGAATGGCGTTGCCACACAAATCGATGAATAAGTTCCCACAGCTAGTCCAATAAAGAGCGCTAGAGATAGATCTTTGAGCGTGCCAGCACCAAGCACACCCGCGCCAACGAAAAGAATCGCAGCCACCGGCAAGAGCGCGACTATCGAGGTATTGATTGATCGCACTAACGTTTGATTCACCGCTAGATTCGCTGCATCAGAATAGGTATACCGCGAACCGCCCGCGATTCCACGAGTGTTCTCACGAACCTTGTCGAAAACCACGACGGTGTCATAGAGCGAATAGCCGAGAATGGTGAGGAAGCCAATCACGGTCGCAGGTGTCACTTCAAAACCAACAAGGGCGTAAATCCCCACAGTAATGAAGACGTCGTGGAAGAGGGCGATGATTGCTGCAATAGCCATCTTTGGTTCGAAGGTCACCGAGAGGAAGAGGATGATGATGAGCAAGAACGCAATCAGCGCGGTCGTTGCTTTCCGGGTGATCTCACGACCCCAAGATGGACCAATGAGTCTGGTGTCGATAGTCGACTTCGAGACCGAGAAGGTTGTCGATAACACATCGAGGACCTTTGATGATTGGGCATTGGTCAACGCGCCAGTCTGAATCCGAACTTTGTTGTTGCCGACGGTCTGGACGATTGGGTCGCCAGGAACTCCGGCTTTATCCATCGCAGCACGAGCTTCTGGAACGGTGACTCCCGCCTTATTGACGACGAATTCAGAACCGCCCTTGAATTCGATACCGAGTTCCAGGCCCTTGGCTCCTAGTGCAAAGAGCGATGCCAAAATCAAAATCGCCGAGAGTGAATACCAACGCTTCCGGTTTTGCACGAAGTTAAAAGACTTCTCGCCGCGATAAAGGCGGTCACCGAAGGAAACTTTTGTGGTCATGATTGACGCCCTCCTGCGGTTCCGCGCACGACTTTACTGGTATCCAAACCTGAGAGCGGATGCCCGTTGGCAAAGAACGGTAACCGTGAAAGGAAGGTGACCAATGGCTTTGTGAATAGGAAGATGATGATCAAATCGATGACGGTCGTGAGCCCGAGGGTGAAAGCAAATCCACGGACGCCACCGATGGCAAAGATGAAGAGCAGCACCGCTGCAATCAGAGAGACGGCATCTGAAATGACGATGGTGCGGCGAGCTCGACTCCAAGCGCTCTCTGCAGCGGAGCGGAGCGACCTGCCATCGCGAATCTCATCGCGCAAGCGTTCAAAATAGATGATGAATGAGTCTGCAGTAATACCTATTGCGACGATTGCTCCTGCGATACCTGCCAACGTCAGAGTGAATCCGAGGTTTTCACCAAGAATGACCGCTGACATCCAAAGCAAAAGTGCAGCTAACGCCAATGACCCGACGGTCACGATTCCAAGAGCTCGGTAATAGAAGAAGGAGTAAATAATGACCAGAATCAGACCGAGCGCACCGGCAAGAACTCCAGCTCGCAGTTGGTCGCTACCGAGAGTTGGTGAGACTTGTTGGACTTCACCGCGGTCGAATGCCAACGGCAACGAGCCATACTTGAGGACATTTGCTAAATCACTCGCCTCTTGTTGCGTGAAATTACCAGTGATCTGGGCTTGGCCGCCGAGAATTGCATCGATAATTCGTGGCGCAGAGACAACTAATCCATCAAGGACGATTGCAACTTGGTTTTGAGGTGGGGTTAGCGAGACCACGCGCTGAGTGATTTCACCGAATTTCTTCGTACCCTCTTTGTTGAAATTCAACGTTACGAACCAACCACCGGTTCCCTGTTGATCGATCGCAGCCGATGCGCTACGAACCTGCCGTCCGAGAACTTCGGCTGGACCAAGAACAAAACGGCTTGTTCCATCTCGGTCACACGTGACCAGTGGTTGCTCGGGATCATCTCCGCCACCAACGAGATTCTTTTCATCAGTGCAATCGAGTGCAGCAAATTTCTTCGACAGTTCATCGCTCACAGCTGCCGCCGGAGTATTCGCAACCGCTTCCGGAGTTGCCGTGGAATTGGGCGTCACAATCGGTTCTGGCGTTGCGGAAGATGCTGGAGATGGGTCAGAGAGAACTGGCGCACTCTTGGTCAACTTGCTTCCCGAAGGGGCGGGAGTTGCCGCTGCCGAACCACTTGGTGCAGGCGCTGGAGCCGGCGCATCAACCGCGCTACCCACTGCGAGCACTTGTCGGAACCGAAGCTCTGCTGTCTGCCCCACTAAATCAACGACCCGTTGTCCGGTCTCACCAGGAACCGAAATGACGATCTGTCGGTTGATGCCACTTCCCTGCGCAACGACTTCACTCTCGGCCACGCCAAGGGAGTTAACGCGTTGGCGAATAATCGAGACCGCTTGATCGATAGCGGCCGCAGTTACTGCACCATTGGTCCCATCGACTCGGGGTTGAAGGACAACGCTCGTTCCTCCTTGTAGATCCAAACCGTAACGAATTTTCGTCGTACCTTGGAGGAAGATGACCGAGGCTCCTGCGATCAAGATGACCAGGAGGGCAACAAATGCGCGACCTGGCCTTGAGGTGGAGGTAGACACGAGGCGAAAGTCTAGAGGCCTTTCTTACCTTGGTCTAATCAGCTCTCTTCGCCAAAATTGAGCGGAATATTGGCCGTTGGTGGTGGGGTTAAACCCAGATGGCCCCATGCGCTTGGGGTCGCCATTCGCCCTCTCGGTGTCCGAGCCAAGAGGCCGGAGCGAAGAAGAAATGGTTCGCAGACGCTCTCGATTGTCTCTGCCTCCTCGCCTACCGACATCGCCATTGTGGTTAAGCCAACTGGACCGCCGTTAAATCGTTCGATGATTGCTCTGAGGAGGGCGCGATCCAATCGATCCAGACCACGCTCATCGATTTCATACAGATCAAGTGCGGCGGCAACATCCGCTTTGGTTAAAGATTTACCTGCACCATGCACGTCGCCATAATCGCGAACGCGACGAAGCAATCGGTTGGCAATTCGAGGAGTGCCTCGCGAGCGCGTGGCAATCTCAATCAAAGCATCTTTTGCAATAGCAATCTTCAACAATTGCGCGCTTCGAGCAACAACGAGCATGAGCTCGTCGGCTTCATAAAAATCCAGTTGCGCGGTGAAACCAAAGCGATCTCGCAACGGGCTTGGTAGTAAGCCGGCTCGAGTCGTAGCGCCAACGAGAGTGAAGCGAGGTAGATCTAGTGGGATCGCGGTGGCTCCAGGCCCCTTTCCTACGATGATGTCAACTCGGAAATCTTCCATAGCGAGATAGAGCATCTCTTCGGCGGGGCGAGACATGCGATGAATCTCATCGATGAAGAGAATTTCGCCCTCGGTAATCGATGAAAGGATCGCAGCCACATCTCCCGCGCGTTGCAATGTCGGTCCGCTGCTTAATCGGATCCCTGCCCCAATTTCTTGGGCGACGATATGAGCCAAAGTTGTTTTCCCCAGGCCTGGTGGGCCTGCAAGCAAAATGTGATCGGTCACGTGGCCGCGCTTCTTTGAGGCCGAAACCACTAATCCAAGTTGATCTTTGATCCGTTGTTGTCCGATGAAATCCTGAAGATTTTGTGGCCTTAAGGTGCCCTCCAAGGCGACCTCTTCTCCTTCAGAATGCGGAGACAGTATCTGCTCCTCAGCCACGGGAGCCACCACTTTGCAACGCTACGAGAGCTACCTTGAGATTCTCCTCAAGACTCTTTGCTGACGAACCCTTAACGATGTCGAGAGCATGTTCAATCTCTTTGGCGCTGAAGCCAAGGCCAGAGAGCGCTTGTGCGAGCGAGAGTCCATGCTCATCTGTAGCGGGATCAGCTTGCGAAACTTCGGAAGCGAATAGCTCCACACGATCTCGCAATTCAAGAATGATTCGTTGCGCGCCTTTCTTACCTAAACCCGAAACTTGCTCGAGCGTCTTGCTTTCGCCCAGCGTGATTGCTCGAACTATCTCCGGAACTGTTAGGGAACTCAAAATTGCGTGGGAGACTTTTGGACCAATACCCGAAACAGTCTGTAAAAGTTGAAAGAGATCGCGCTCGCTAGCGCTCTGGTATCCAAAGAGCGTCCATGAATCCTCTCGCACGACCATTGCAGTGTGGAGAAAAAGTTCTCGCCCAACTTCCTCGCCCAACCGCACACTTGGCACAGTGGTTACGGAATAACCAATACCGCCGACCTCAACGATGAGCGCACTCTCGGTATTACCGAGGACCTTTCCACGTAGCGTTGCAATCATCATTTACCTGCTCGCTCTGCGCGTTCTCTAATCTTGCCCGTAATCGGACTCTGATAAATATGACAGATAGCAAGCGCGAGCGCATCCGCGGCATCTGCTGGTTCTGGTGCTTCTTTAAGGCCAAGAAGTCGTCGCACCATCTCCCCTACTTGTGCTTTATCAGCTCGTCCGGAACCAGTAACGGCCGCTTTGACTTCACTGGGAGTATGCAAAGCCACTGGAATCTTCCGCTCAGCAGCAAGGGTGAGCGCTAAACCAGCAGCTTGCGCCGTCTCCATCGCCGAACGACGATTGGCTTGCGCAAATACTCGCTCTACAGAGATTTCGTCAGGTTGATGGGAGTCGATCCACTCGGAGATCCCACCGTAAATCTGATGAAGGCGTTCAGCCAAAGGCATCGTGGCCGGAGTTCGAATTACACCAACGGCGATGAGAGTGAGTTTCTTGCCGGGCTGACCTTCGAGGACTCCAACGCCACATCGCGTTAAGCCCGGGTCGATCCCTAAAACCTTCATTGCTACAGAGTAGCCATCACCTCATCAGAAATGTCGAAGTTCGCATAGACATTCTGCACATCGTCACAATCCTCGATTGCTTCAATCAATTTGAAAACCTTTGCAGCGCTCGCGCCATCCAACGGCACCGAGACTGTTGGCAGGAATGGCGTATCGGCCGATTCATAATCGATGCCTGCTCCTTCCAGTGCCTTGCGGACGGCAGACATATCCGAGGGATCCGAGACCACCTCGAAGCTCTCCCCTAAATCATTAATCTCATCGGCGCCAGCATCGATAACTATTCCCATTAATCGATCTTCAGTAACTTCTTGGCCGTTTGAGTTACTAGCACCCTCCGAACTGGTGCGCTTCTTCACAATGACCACACCTCGGCGTGCAAATAGATAGGAGACCGAACCAACATCGGCCATGTTCCCGCCGTTACGCGTCACCGCAAGGCGAACCTCGCCAGCAGCGCGATTGCGGTTATCGGAGAGGCACTCGATGAGCAGCGCGACTCCGTTTGGACCATACCCTTCATACATAATCGTTTCCCAGTTTGCACCGCCAGATTCGAGACCAGCGCCACGCTTGACCGCACGATCGATGTTGTCTGATGGAACGGAATTCTTCCGCGCTTTTGCGAGGGCGTCGAAGAGCGTTGGATTGCCTGCCGGGTCTGGGCCGCCGGTTCGAGCAGCGACCTCAATCGCCTTGATCAACTTTGCAAAGGTCTTCGCTCGCCGCGAATCGAGAATTGCTTTCTTATGTTTCGTCGTTGCCCATTTAGAGTGACCTGACATGACTTCCCCCTTGAACCTTAGGTAAGTCTAACTTGCGACTTCTCGAATGAAATATTGGTGCACCCCATAGCTCTCGTTATCGACGATTTCCGGGTGGAATGACGACACGAGCTGCTTGCCCTCGCGAGCTAAGACCGCGTGAGATCCTGAGTCGCTCTGAACCGTGGCAAGAATTTCGACCCCTATCCCAGAGCGTTCGATCCATGGGGCTCGGATAAAGACGGCAGTTGCGTTAGGAGCGCCAATCTGCGACAGGTCAATCTCAGTCTCAAAAGAGTCAACCTGGCGACCGAATGCGTTTCGTCGAACCGTGACATCCATCGTGGCTAAAGTTTCTTGATCATGGCTGCCATCGATGATGTTCTTCGCCAATAAAATCATCCCGGCGCAGGTGCCGAATACTGGCAGACCATCTTCAATTGCCATTTGCAGCGGTTCGAAAACTTCGAAGATTTTCAACAATTTTGAGATTGTTGTGGATTCTCCACCAGGGATGATTAGCGCATCAATACTTCGAAGGTCTTCTGCCTTGCGAACTAATGTGGCAATTGCATCGCATTGAGAAATGGCATGAACGTGCTCTCTTACATCCCCTTGCAGAGCGAGAACGCCAATTCTCTTGCTTGCCAACTCTTACCAGCCGCGCTCGGCCAAACGGTGTGGGACTGGAATATCGGAAACATTTATGCCGACCATGGCATCGCCAAGCCCGCGTGAAACTTCAGCAACAACCTTGGGATCATCGAAGAATGTTGTTGCTTTAACGCAAGCCGCAGCACGTTGGGATGGATTGCCTGATTTGAAGATTCCTGAGCCGATGAATACGCCGTCTGCACCGAGCTGCATCATCATTGATGCATCAGCGGGAGTAGCAATGCCACCAGCGGTAAACAGAACAACCGGTAGCTTCCCAGTTTCAGCAACCTCCTTAACCAGGGCAAACGGAGCCTGCAATTCTTTGGCAGCTACATAGAGTTCGTCTTCACGCATCGAGGTCAATCGTCTGATCTCGCCAGTGATTTTTCGGATATGAGTGGTCGCATTGGAAACATCGCCAGTTCCAGCCTCGCCCTTTGAGCGGATCATTGCAGCGCCTTCGTTGATTCTCCGAAGAGCCTCGCCAAGATTGGTTGCGCCGCACACAAACGGCACCGTGAAATTCCACTTGTCGATGTGATTCTCATAATCTGCTGGAGTGAGGACTTCAGACTCATCAATGTAATCCACACCCAGTTCCTGCAAGACCTGTGCTTCGGCAAAGTGGCCAATGCGTGCCTTGGCCATAACAGGAATGGAAACGGCGCGCTGAATCTCTTCGATCATCGAAGGGTCGGACATTCGTGCAACTCCACCTTGCGCCCGAATATCTGCTGGGACCCGCTCCAACGCCATTACAGCGACGGCTCCAGCATCTTCAGCGATGCGCGCTTGTTCAGCGTTGACGACATCCATGATGACGCCACCCTTAAGCATCTCAGCCATGCCACGCTTAACTCGTGAAGTGCCGGTAACTTCGCTCATGCTCTCCCCATCCACAGAAAAAACGCTCTTTTAGAGCTCCGTAGTCTACTTCGAAGGAGTGGGGCTCGCGCTCCCAGCCTCTACTGGGGCCGCCGGATAGGTGATTTCAGGCTCTCGATCAACTAGCGCAAACCAGATTTGGCCAGCCTTGAAGGGAATTTCCGCTCCACCTTCGGTAGTGAAAGTAGTGCCCGCCGCGCCATTTGATCGGGCCCAAACGCCACGGATAACTCGACCATCTCTAAAAATGAAGGCGCTGCCATTGCCCACGGAAGTTATCAATGGCGTCTTGCCTCCGAATTTATCTCCGTAATCAGAATCGGTGACGCTGACAACTTGCGCTACGAAAGTCGTCGCTACTACCGGCACCCCTCGTGCATCTTCTTTACTGCTCCCATCCTGCTCGATGAGCCAGCCGCCGTATTCAGCTGACCAAGTGATGACGTAGCGCGTTGCAGGCCATTTCATCTTCGCCGAGATTATCTTCTCACCCAGTTTTGTCTTCTTCGAAAAGGTCCATCCGATATTTCGTGCAGAGGCGATTTCAAGCCCACGTTTATCAACTCTCTCAAAAAGGGTTTGTGGATGCAAGATCATGTTCCATGGAGCTCGCCGTGATGAATCGCGAGAGTAGACCGCAATGCCCTCGCGTTCGGCTCCGAGATTAAATAGATTTGCGCTATCTATGACTGGACGAAGTTTTCGTTGCGCACCAGAGAATGCAAACGCAACCTTCCCATATTGTTCGAGAAGTTCCGTGTCACTGATGCGCGCACTTCGAACTGGTCCGATAAGCGTCGGATAACGAGAGCTATAAATTGCCGCTAATCGGGTAACTCCACCCTCAACTTGTTCGATGTAAACGACATCTGCTTCAGTCAAACCAATTTGCGGTCGCGCTTGTTTAGTATCGTCGATTTTCACCGCTAACACTCGCCCATCATTTCCCACTCGACCACTCAGTGAATTAAAGGTGAGCGTAGGGGTTGGAGCCGGTGGCGACAGATTCTCCTTTGATGAGGAGCTGCCGGTTACAACCGAACATGAGGTCATAGTGATCGCAATGATCAACCCGCTAAGAACTCTGCGTACCAACTCACACCTCGATATCTTCAAAGGGATAGCGAACCGGAAGTGGCGCTCGTCCGGCAAGCCTGAACAGCCTGACGAGTGGTCGCTTTCGCTGTGCTTGCGTCCTCGTCACAGCTTCAAGATGAAGGGCAATTGCTACTCGAAGACGATCGCGTGCCGATTTGAGTTCATTGAAGATCTCGTCATCAGATTCAAGAGCTTCTTCCGCTAAAAGTGAGAGTAAGAGCTCCGAGAGCTCCCCCTCTGCATCACCGCGCTCTTCTTGTCCAGCAACAACGGCCACATGCGCTGCAGCAAGTAGCAGCATAGAAGTCGCCGGATCAACGAGGTTTGATCGAGCAATCTCGAGAGCAAGAGCTGAACGAGTCTTGAGCGCTGCATCAAGATTTGCCCAGGAAGTTTCTACGCGATGGTGAAGGCGATCGAGTCGAGTTGCTGTGAACGATAGATACCACACGACAAGCAACATCATGATAAGAAGTCCGAAGAGTAGGAGACTCATCCATTTCTCCCTAACCCAGACCGCATTCGACTGAATCGAAGTTCACTACCAAGTCTCACTTTTTCACCGGTGGCTGTTATTAAGCGATAGATATCGAGTACAGATTCTCCTACAACGGACCAATCATAAATCTGAGCACGCGATTTTCCGGCAAGACTAAGTTCAGCACGTTTCTCGCTATCGTCGAGCAGTTCTTCAATCTTCGCCGCCAATTCGCTCATTTCTTCTGAGGTGTACAGCACTCCCGCTTTTCCGCGGTCGAGAACGTCAACAAATGCGGGCAGGTCGCTCGCGATAACTGGTGCTCCGGCGGCCATCGCTTCCGCGAGAATAATTCCGAAGCTTTCGCCCCCAGTATTTGGTGCCACATATACCGCAACTGAACGAAGTAGTTGTTGCTTCCTGGAATCGCTCACTCGGCCAAGAAAATGTAGACGGGTTCGTAATTCATCGGAACATTTCTCCACGAACTCAGTCGGGTCACCCGGCCCTGCCACTACGACTTGAAAATCTATTCGCTTTTTTAGAAGCTCTTCACAGGCAGCCAGAAGAATCGATAATCCTTTGCGCGATTCTTCGAAACGACCGATGAATCCAATTGCATTCCGACCAAATTCATCTGTTGCATCACCTTCTGAAAATGCTTGGTGATTGATTCCATTGGGAATCACCACGGCATCTGTATCTAAGTGTTCAGTGAGAGTTGTTCGAGCAGTCTGGCTAACTGCGATGCGAGCGTGAAGTTTTTCGATAGCTGGTTCTAAGATCGGACCAACAGCATAGATAGCTTTTTGTTTCGGCGCTGATACGTGGAATGTGCCAACCATCGGACCTTCTGCCGCCCAACAAGCCAAGAGTGAGAGCGATGGAATCGCTGGTTCATGTAAATGAAGTAAATCGAAATCTCCTTCTTGTATCCAGCGACGGACACGTCGATTAGCTACCGGCCCGAAGGTCACGCGCGCCACTGCACCGTTGTATGGGATAGCAATTGGGCGCCCCACACTCTGCACCCATGAAGGAAGCGAACCTTCATCGACTGCGGGGGCTAAGACTGAAACCTGGTGCCCTTGTGCCATGCAGTACAGAGCCAAGTCGTTGATGTGCGCTTGGACGCCACCGGGAAGATCCCAACCGTATGGCGAAACCATGCCGATGTTCAATCTGCGTTGCGAATCGATCTCCTCAACTCTCATCACGAAATCCAAATCCGTTGGAGCATATGCCAATCTTCTGGATTCTTCGCGATACCTGCTGCAAAATGATGCGCGCTCTGCTGCATGAGATCCTTGATTTGCTCCTGCTCAGTCAAAGCCGTTGAGGTAAGTGGTTTCGAGAAGGCAATATGGATACCTGTTCCGCGATAAGTAACATGGGCAACGATGAGATAGGAGTTATTTCTTAGGGCGAGGAGCGCAGGTCCGCTCGGCATCTTTGCTATTCCATCGAAGAATTTCACCTCGATGCCACTCTTTGAAAGATCGCGGTCAGCTACAAGGGCGACGACATCGCCATTTGCAAGGTGAGCATGCAGAGCTGGTAAAACGTTCTCGGCAGCTGAGTAGATTTTGATTCCGATGCGACGTCGATACTCCAAGAATGCTCGGAATATACGTTCAGGTTTCAATTGTTCGGCGACGCTAATTATCGGGATCCCGGTCGCCGCAAAGTATGCGCCGGCATGATCCCAATTGCCTGAGTGCGGTAGCGCTACGACAACACCCTTACCTTCGGCGACACAGGATCGGAATAGCTCTTCACCTTCGACAGTAACTGAGCTAACTATGCGCTCATGGTTCCATGACGGAAGCCGGAAAGCATCGCACCAGTAACGTAAGTAGCTGCGCATCCCTAGCGCAGTGATTCGCTGTAGTTCACTCTCGGAGTGCTCTTGAAGGACTCGCCTCAAGTTTTCGCGAAGTCGTCGGAAAGATTTACCTTCTCGCCTGACAGAGCGATCAGCAAGCGATTGGAAGATCCGGTAAGCAAGTGGCTCTGGGATTATCCGAACAATTTTCCAGCCAAACAGATATGCAAAAGCCGTCAACTGTTCGATCATCGCTGCCGCCATACTTGAACGACTCGATGGAGCGCAGTGATGGACGAAGTTATGGCAAGAACCCAAATTCCTATCGCGAGAATGTACGGAACACCAAGCCCAGCAAAACCTGTTGATACTAAAAGTATGATTGTACGTTCAGCGCGCTCAGCAAAACCGCCTTCACAGGTGAATCCTGAAGCTTCTGCTCGAGCCTTCACATAAGAAACTAGGAAGCCCGCAGCAAGGGCGATCCACGCGACAACCTCAAGTGGATTATCTTCGCTGTCGAGAAAAAACGTGACGCTACCAATGAGCGCTGCATCAACTATTCGATCAGAAGTGGAGTCAAGGAACGCGCCAAAACGAGATGTCGCTCCACCTATTCGAGCCATCGTTCCATCAACGAGATCGCTAAAGATGAAGAGCAACATCACAATGGTTCCCCAGAAAAGTGCGCCGCGAGTGAAGAAAAAGAGCGAAGTTCCGATCGTGCCAATCGACCCCATCACAGTGATCTGATTCGGCGTCACCCCGCGCTTGAGCAATGCCCGAGCAGTAGGTTCAACAACACGGCCAATTGGGGCGCGTAGAAAAGAGCTAATCATGGTGGTTACATCGTAGGCTCTAGATGTGCAATCGCCATTGAATGGGACCCGGATAGCGATTATTGGCCACCCCAGCGCCGATCTTGAGGGCGTTGCCGCGTCGATTCCAGAGACCTTCTCAGTTTCGATCGCGCAGGATGATGCTCTCAACTATGAGTTCGCAGAGTTTGCCGCAGTCATTTTGGCTTTCAGCGCCACCGACGGAGCTCCGAATACCTTGATTAAAGCCTGGGAAGAAATCTGTGCATTTCAAATCCCACGAACGATCGTAGTGACGAAGATTGAGGAACCCGAGAGTGATTTTGACGAGGCAGTACTTATCGCACGCAGGATGTTCCATGAGGGTGTTACCCCTTTTCTTGTTTTGCATGACGACGATGGAAAACCGTGCGCCTTTATCGATCTAGAATCTTTGATGATTCGAGATTATTCCGGAGGTCATCTAGCGGAAATCGCCAGCGACGAAGATCATCGTGAGATAGTTCAAGAATTTCGCGAAGAGTACCTGGCCTACGTTGCTGATCTCGAAGAGCCGCGGTTTGCAACTGGGCTTTTCGTTCCCGTCATTCCTTTTTCGGCAAAGTTAGGATTAGGGAAGTTAGAGCTACTTAAATATCTTGAACAAATCGTCGAGAGTTAATTATCCTTCGGCCACAAACTAGCGAGTATCTCTCGAGATTCTTCGAGCATTTGCGATAGGACTTTTGTTCCTCCGATGACTGGCATGAAATTTGAGTCACCACGCCAGCGCGGCACGATATGTTGATGAAAGTGATCGGGAATTCCTGCCCCGGCTGTTCTCCCCTGATTGATGCCTATATTGAAATTAACTTCGCTGTTTATTGCTCGAAGAGCTCGTAAGCTCGATTTTGTGAGAGCGTTGATTTCGCGTAATTCAGCGTCGCTGAGTTCGAGATACTCCCCCACATGTCGATAGGTACACACTAGAAGATGACCAGGGTTGTAGGGATAGCGGTTGAGCACAACGAATGCGAACTCGCCACGAGCGAGAATCAGTGAATCCCCATTGGAGAGCTTAGGAATTCGACAGAAAGGGCATTCAAGGTTTCCCGCTGCAAGTTGCTCGTTGTACTCCTTGCGATAGGGGGTCCAAATTCGCTCCCAATTATCGGGGATTCCCGCCATTTACGTCCCCTAGACCTGGATACGAGATTCGATCGCGGCGCGAATCTCGGCGATCGCTTCTGAAATGGGAATGCCATTCTTCTGCTCGCCATTTCGATAACGAATAGAGATTGCTTGAGCTTGTTGATCTACTTCGCCAGCGATGATCATGAAGGGAATCTTCTCCATTTGAGCGTTGCGAATCTTCTTTTGCATTCGATCATCGCTGCCATCAACGTCGATTCGGATTCCCGACCGACGCATGGTTGAAGCAATCTCTTCTAAGTAAGGCAAGAAAGCATCAGCGACTGGGATTGCTCGCACCTGAACTGGAGATAGCCACGGCGGGAAAGCCCCGGCATAGTGCTCGGTAAGAACTCCGAAGAATCTTTCGATCGAACCAAAGAGCGCCCTATGGATCATTACTGGACGGGCTCTCGAACCGTCCGACGCTACATATTCCAAATCGAATCGAGTGGGTAACTGAAAATCAACTTGGATGGTGGACATTTGCCAGGTTCGACCAATGGCATCTTTGGCCTGTACTGAAATCTTGGGCCCGTAGAAAGCTGCGCCGCCTTCATCAAGTACTAACTCGAGATTTTGCCGCTCAGCAGCTTCGCGCAGCTTCTCGGTGGCGACAGACCACTCCTTTTCACCACCGACATACTTCTCGTCATTTCGTGTAGACAATTCCAGATAAAAATCAGTTAGTCCATAATCGCGCAACAAGTTGAGAACGAATGTTAAAAGTTTGTCGAGCTCCTCCGGCATCTGCTCAGGGGTGCAGTAGATGTGGGCATCATCTTGGGTGAATCCACGAGCGCGCGTCAGTCCTTGAATCACGCCCGATTTCTCATAGCGATAGACCGTTCCGAATTCAAAGAGCCGAAGCGGCAATTCCCGGTACGACCGTCCACGTGAACGATAAATCAAATTATGGAATGGACAATTCATTGGCTTCATGTAATACGACGCGCCAGCTCGTTTGACTGAGCCATCGCTATTGCGTTCTTCATCAAGGACCATTGGTGGATACATACCTTCTGCATACCACTCAAGATGGCCAGAGGTTTCAAAGAGCGCTGCCTTGGTGAGGTGAGGCGAGTAAACGAATTGATAATCCTCTTCTTCATGGCGCTTGCGTGAATAGTCCTCCATGGCTCGCCGAACAATTCCGCCTTTGGGGTGAAAGACTGCCAATCCGGAACCAATCTCATCTGGGAATGAAAATAGGTCGAGCTCAGATCCCAATCGTCGATGATCGCGCTTCTCTGCCTCTTCAAGGAAATGGAGATATGTATCGAGCTCGGATTGGCTGGGCCATGCTGTGCCATAAATTCGTTGGAGCATTGGATTCTTTTCGGAACCACGCCAATAAGCGCCCGACGAGCGCATCAGCTTTACCGCAGGTATCAACTTGGTAGTCGGAATGTGCGGACCGCGGCAGAGGTCTTTCCAAACAATCTCGCCATCACGATTGAGATTGTCGTACATCGTCAATTCGCCAGCTCCAACCTCGACTGACGACTCATCGCTCGCCTCAGACTTGATCGAAATCAATTCACATTTGAATGGTTCAGCGGCGAGTTCTTCGAGCGCCTCTTTATCGGTGACTGGTCGACGACGAAACCGCTGGTTACCTTTGATGATCTTCGCCATCTCTTTCTCTAGGGCGGCGAGATCGTCAGGGGTAAAGGGTTTTGCTGAATCAAAATCGTAGTAAAAACCATCTTTGATCGGAGGACCGATGCCTAACCGAGTCCCCGGAAAGATCGTCTGCACAGCTTGTGCCAATACGTGCGCGCTCGAATGGCGCAAAATGGCTAAACCATCAGGTGAAGATATCTCCACCGTTTCAATGCTGTCCCCCTCGGTTAAAGGAGTATTGAGATCGCGCAACTGTCCATTGATTCGAAGGGCAATGATCTCGGGGCGATCCTTGAAAAGTTCTCCCGTGTATTTCTCGATAGTCACCGTGACGCTTACGCCATCTAAGGTGATTGCGATGCCAGCCATAATTCGAAAGCCTATCGCGAGCCGGTAAGAACTAGGCGAAATTGCGACGGATAGCCAGAAGTACTACTCCTAAGACCACAAGCGCGATTACCGCTATCGATAAATAGAGCCGACGCTTACCAGGAGGCAGAGCGCGCTGGGCTGCTTGAAGCGCAACCATCTTGGTCTTGATTAATGCGCGATCGGCCCACGCGAACTCGGAGGCCAAGATGCCAAGCCCAGCGAAGATGATCAACCAGCCAGGACCGGGAGTAATAAGAAAAATTGCGCCAAGCACGGTGATTGTTCCGCCCAAGATGGCCACGCCAATCCGCCATGCCATCTCGCCAGCGGCAGTGGTTTTTGCCTTGGCGCGAAACCTCTTGATCACGGGTTTAGGTTACCCGCCAGAGTCCTCTTATATAAAGTGGAGATTTCCTCGACCTTCCCCGAAGTCTTGTACTTCCGGCCATTAATCTCACCAATTGGTTGGACGCTGCGCAGACTTGAGATGAGAGCCATCGATTCGCAGCGTTGAAGTTCCTCGAATATTAGCTCCCGTTCTGTGAGCTCACCCCATTCGATGAGGAGTTCTCTGGTAATGCCTGGCAGTGGACCGGCTGAGAGTGGTGGTGTTACCCACTTACCGCCGATGAGAGCGATGATGTTTGCCGTACTCGATTCCATGACGCCATCGTCAGTATTGAAGAGGAGCGCATCATCGGCACCTCGCTCTTGACCATATTTATAGGCGAGGAGATATTCGCCATAAGAGGTCGACTTCACCTTTTGCAGCGGTGATTTGGCGTTGAAGGGATGCGGGTAAGTAACTAGACGCGCAGGGTCGCTCCACTCTTTGTATGGCTGATGAGTAATGAGAAAGTTCTGCGAAGAAGAGAGAGTGATGCGCATCCGGCCGAGCGTGATTTCTGGAGTGCTATGGAGCAGGCTCGTCACAGCTATCGCGATTGCATCTTTTGTGGGCGAAGTGATGCCCAGCGTTTGAGCGCCCTCGTGCAATCGATTGATGTGGCGATCCAAGGCAACGGATTTACCGCCGATCGTCAGAATCGTTTCAAAGAGTCCCTCGCCCAAGAGGAAGGAGCGATCAGAAACCGGCAACAGAAGGTGAGTGTCGGATTCATCAACTAGTTGGTCATTAAGCCAGAGCACTCGGACTTCTCCCCAATCAATCGCTATTAATAATCGATAGTAAACGAGCGGCTTTCAATTCGGTCTCGGCCCACTCTAACTTTGGGTCCGATCCCCAAGTAATACCTGCGCCGGTGCCAAACTTGATGGAACCGGAATCCAACCAGAAGGTGCGGATACCCACTGCTAATTCTGCTTGATCGCCTTGCACCCATCCGAGGGCTCCGCAGTACGGGCCTCTACGCGTTGGCTCTAATCGAGAGATCAAATCCAGTGCGGAAGATTTTGGCGCTCCACTAATGGACCCTGCAGGCAAGACAGCATCAAATATTTCGCGCCACTGTACTTCTGGCTTTAATTCGCCCTGAACGTCCGATACTAAGTGATAGAGACCCGGATGTTCCTCTACCTGAAGGAGACGTGGAATGTGAATCGATCCGGTGCTGCAGATCGCACCGAAATCATGGCGAACCAAATCTACGATCATGATGTTCTCGGCGTGATCCTTCTCGAGAAATCCGGTGCGCTCTCGTGCTGTGCCTTTTATGGGACTTGATGTAATCGTCCGTGATGTTCGCCGAAGTAGCAGTTCTGGTGAAGCGGAAGCGATCGAGAGCCCCGGGAGTTCAATCGAGGTCAGGTATGGGGCTGGGTTCCGTGCATTGAGTCTGGGAATCAGCGCCGCGAGATTTGATGCGGTCGTGGGAGCCTCAAGAATTCGACAGAGATTGATTTGGTAGACATCTCCCCGTGCAATCGCGCTACGAACATTCGCTACCGCTTCTTGATATTCATTTTCATTGAGGGAGGAGCGCCACTGAGATTGCGGAGCGTTCCAAACGATTCGTGAAGCTGCTTCGAAGAACTCGTGCTCAGCTTCCCGACGCACATCAGCGAAACGCGCGAAGGTGCATTCGCCCTCATAGGTGAGGACCACTGCCCAGAAGTTGCCATCATGGAGGACTGCAGGATCGCTGGAAACTTCGACCAAGTCTCGAGCCCAAAGGCCCTGGCGATAGAAACCAAACTCCATACTCCCCACCGTAGCCCAGCCCAGCTACTAGCGACGGGTTCGCCCTACCCCCTGCCCCTGCGGTAGATTTCGCCCTCGTACTTTCGGGTACAGAGTGCGGATGTAGCGCAGTTGGTAGCGCATCACCTTGCCAAGGTGAATGTCGCGGGTTCGAGTCCCGTCATCCGCTCGAAAGAGGTTGACCAACTCTCCATTGGTGAGCCCCTTTTGGTGGGATGGCCGAGAGGCGAGGCTCAGGACTGCAAATCCTGCTACACGGGTTCAAATCCCGTTCCCACCTCGCTGGTACAAATTAAATAGTTAAAAACCCCGGACGATTGGCGCAGCGGTAGCGCACTTCCTTGACATGGAAGGGGTCACTGGTTCGATCCCAGTATCGTCCACCATAATTTCAGAGTCCACACATTTCTTGGCGCTATTATAATGATGTGAGAAAAAGCTTGGCTCTCCTAATTGCTATTCTTTTATTGCCCATACAGCCTGCATATGCGCAAATTTCTCTCAAAAGCATTGGTCAATATCCGGAAGCAAGGGTTGGTTCTGAATATTTCGTAGAGCTGGAATTTAAATCGCCTTCTAATGTAACAATAAAGTCTTATCTAATAAATATGCAAAATGAAAAGTTAATTGGCTCAGCACGGCTCGCTAAGGGAAGCTTAAAGGAAGGTAAATGGGTTATTAGTTGGCAGATTGGGAATAATGTAAGGACAGGAAATTACAAAATATTTATTGAGGCTAAATCAGGCAAATTCACTTGGCGCAGCCAAGACAAAACTGTAAAAATTACTGTAAATCAATCTAAAGAAGCAGCGCCCAATTCATCCCCTAATGAGAATATTCAATACGGTCTTAAAAGCACCTGCGGGGTTGGATTAAAAAAATGCCCTGAGACTTTGTTACCGACCCAATATCTACCCATTTCATCTTGCAAAATTAAAGATGCAACTTTCCCCCAGGACAACTCTGATGGATATGTCGGATCAGGGTTTCCACCTCCCCCTTACTCATTGGCAGGTCAAGGCGAAATTAATCTTTTATGGATTCCTGTAAATTTTGCTGATAACAAAGTACCTAATTCGCTTTATGAACAAGCTAAGATTACGGCAAGACAAACAGAAGATTTTTATAGTTTCAACTCATATGACAGAGTCAAATTAAACGTTATTGTGCCTGATCAGAAAAGTTCAATTAATTTACCTAATACTGTAAAATATTACGAGAATCTGTGGGCGGCAAGCACAACTAATGTCACGCAATTTCTTTTAGACCAGTTCACTTTGCCAGAAGGCACCAAAATAGATGCAGTTATGTGGCTTTTCCCACTAGGTAAATACCGAATTGTTCAAAAATTCAGTAGCGGCAGAACTACGTTTTATTCATTGGGTAGTAATTCAATACCTGCTGCTCGTATTTATGGGTTACACACAGACTTGGAAAGCATTGGGGTTAATGGATTTGATCATGGAGTTGGCCATGCCTTGTATTCTTTTGAGGATCTATATATTTTCGGCGGCTACTCTGCCTCAGGAAAAAACGAACAGCCTGGGAATGGTTGGGATGTGATGATTGGTGGGGGTGAGTTTTTTGGATGGTCTAGATGGATTGCAGGTTGGATGAAAGATTCAGAGGTTGTTTGCCTTGAATCAAAACTTGAGCCACAAACTGTTTATGTTAAAACCTTGCAGGACCCAGATGGTCCAAAACTGATAACAATTCCGGTAAGTGACTCTAAAGTAATTTTAGCTGAGTACCGAACAAATACACTTAAATCAGTTTTAAAAAAATATCAAATATGTGATAAAAAAACTGCAAACCAATGTAAGTACCCATATAGATACTCTGGGCTACTTCTTTACAATCTTGACACTACTCGAGGTCATGGAAACGCCCCGTATAGAGTTGCAAAAACAGATACTGAAAAACTATTAGAGGTAGGTAATTCAGATGTATACGAAGGCTTTCAGTTTGCCGTAAAAGCTGCTGATGCTGAGGGAATCTATGTAGAGGTTTCTAAATCAAATTAAACCGTAACCACCTTGGTCTCAGGCTTAATATCAACTCCAACTGAATTCCAAAAATTCAGAAATCGGGATCTAAATCTTGAATATCCCTACCCATTAGTGTAATATTCGAACTAAGTAGGAATTTCTACTATATGGATATGCAAATTGAACATGTCCACGAGTCGATCCCAGTATCGTCCACCATATTGACCGTAGCTAATTCACTCAATCAAGTAGTCTCGCAACATGATCTCCAAAAGCAAATCTCTCATGCAGTTTCAGAGATTATCGAGCAATCAGTTTAATTGTGAATTTCTTAGCGCCTACAGAAATCGGAATTGTAGTTGTTCCAGTTTTCAGTATCGAAAGAGCAGCTCCCGAACTCACTCCTAAACCCTTTGGTAGCGGCAAGGTCTTAATTAGTCCAGCAGGGTCTACCCCAACTAACCAACGACCTTTTAGAGCCGATTTGAATACCAACAAGTCACCTGGGGCTGCGACATATGTCGCGCCATTCTTCATCGTGTATATGCGTGTTGAATTCCTCATCGCATCAGGTTTGTTTGTAGGGCTTTCGGATTTGGGAGCCGCAGTTGGTGGTGGTGTCTCTGCAGGTTTCTTGAGCGTTATCGCAATCTTCGTCGAAGAGAAGGTAAATCCCAGACCCTTGATCTCAACTTTGTCAGTGCCACTCTTGTATTGAGTAGTGAAGGTCGCAGCCTTAGCACCGCCTGCGGTGTCGGTCACTTCGACTATCGCTTCCTGCATGGTTTTTGGCTCCAAACCAAATACCTTCCTAATCAAATCACCGCGAATACTGGCTTCAAACCAACCATCAATAACATTCTTGTAGATGTCAAAATGTGGTCCAGTGGAAACCACGATTATTTTGTTATTCTGCCGATCAAACTTCACTTCGTATGCGCAGCCACCGTTCGAGTTCAGGAACATGCCTCCGGGAGGCGTTCCCTGCAAGATCGCATACTCACCTACATAAGGGTCGATGTTAATTGAGTACTCAACTCGATAATCATTCGCGACTAATTCGTTCTTTGCATCCTGCATGCACGGGTTCTTGTCCCAGGGACCGTCATGTCGATATGAATGTACTTCTTGAACTGCGCCAGAAGTGATCAAGCGCTGTTTGCCATCTTTTCCTATTTCAATATCTATGCTTGGGTTCTTCATCCACGCCCACGCCAAGCCAGCGCCCTTTGCAACTTTGTCTGCGATGAGAGTCATCCGCCAAGTTGTTCCAGGTTTCAAGACTTGCCATCCACTGACACGAGTATCGAGCGGCTTTCTTGGGTCAACTCCATTTAGCGGCACGAAGGAGTTCTTGATGCGAGGAAAACCCGGAACCTCTTCTTTCGAATAGACAATCGCGGCGACGTACTGCGTGCTTCCATCAATAGCGGCACCTGGAAATTCGTAACAGACATCGTATTCACTTGTATTTCCCGTTCCACATACAAACTTTCCAGAAGGGTCGCCTTCGCGCATCGGTTGCGAAACACCTGGCTTGTACCAAGGATTTTTCAGTTCATTTCCCTTGACCCAAAACTTTGACTTCTCATCATAAAATTCAATTGACTCAATGCAGTTATCACTCTGATTAAGCGTTGAACAGGCGAGCCATAAAGGAGGATCATGAGGCTCGAAATTCCGTCCTGGTACTGCATCTCCCACGGCCGCAAATGTTGTCGGAGCAATTGACGCTAGCCACACAGACACTAAAGCGAGAACTAAATGGTGAACACGTCTGCGCTTCACAAGTGTGGAGTGTAATTGCCACATTCCCCCTAGGCTAGACTTTTAAAGTGAGTACTTCCGATTTCTCCCATTTTTTGGCAAGCCGGCGTACGACCAGAGACTTCTCGAATATTCTCGTAGAAGAGGCTTTGATTGAAGAGCTCATTGCTGATTCCTTGACTGCTCCAAGCTGGTCAAACACCCGTCCATTCAAAGTCTGTGTCGCTACCGGCGAGAGAAAAGATCGAATCAGCGCTGAATTCTCCCGTCGCTGGTCGAAGCTTTCAAAGTTTCGCAATGGAAATATCTTCACCAAAATCAAGTTGCTACTGACTGGCGCCGGGCTTCCAACAAGTCACCGATTAATGGCTCGCCCTTACGTCCCCGAGCTCAAACCGCGCGCGGAGCGAGTGGGCAAAGAGCTTTATAGTTGGATTGGTGTTGCTCGAGGAGACAGGAAAGCCCGTGATGAGCAGTGGGCGAAGAACTATGAGTTCTTCGGTGCCCCCGTCGAACTATTTATCTACATTCACAAAAGTTTGCATATCTTCGCTGCCAATGATGCGGGCTTGATGTTGCAAAATCTCATTCTCTCTGCGCATGCTCGCGGACTTGGAACCTGCTTACAAGGTGCGGTGATTATTTGGGATGATGTTATTAGGAAAGAATTTGATGTACCCAAGGATTACAAGCTACTCACGGGACTTGCTATTGGCTATCCAAAAGATTCGCACATTAACAAATTCGGTGCCCACCGCTTATCGCCAAGCGCGGTAATCATCCCACCTCGTGTAGCCGACTAGCTTCGCAATAACTTTCGCGCTTGATTGAGGATCTCTCCTCGATACTCCTCCACCAAAGAAATATGCCCATGGCCTGGAACGAAATTCAATTGAGCAGTCGGGGTATGTTTGGCTAACCATTGGCTATGCGCTCGAGGCACCATGAAATCATCATCGCCTTGCCAGACAAGCACAGGCTTATCTATCTCCGCAAGTGAAAATCCAAAATTCTGAACGAACGCAAGGTCATCATCGAGCCAACCATAGAAACCCTCGGATAGTGAGCGCCGATAAGAAGCGGCGTCATGATCGGCAACGCGAGCAGTAAGCGCTCGTTTGTCGGCCTCGCCAATCAAGCCGCCAAAAGCCTCGATCAGGTCTGCCCCTGTGACTGCAGCAAAGGCGGGCGCATTTTTCTCCATCCACCTTTCAATCTCAGATTCCCCGGCTAAAGCAGCTCCGAATTCCTCATGATTCTCCGGCCCCATTCCGGCGAGGAAATCAAGGTCCGCATGGCCCCATTCACCCACACCAGCCAAGGTAATCGCACCTACGCATCGATCATCTCTTGTCATATTGATGGCGTGCGGTCCGCCACCGGACCAACCGATCGAGACAAACCGCTCAATTCCGAGGTGATCAAGAAGTTCACTTTGATCTTCCACATCGGAAGCAACAGTTCGCCCTTTGCGTCGATCGCTGAGGGCATAACCTGGCCTGCTCGCTGCAATCGCCGCTACATCTGTTATCTCCGATAGCCAAGGCGACCAGAGCGAACACTCGCCAGGAGTGCCATGGTGAAAGAGAATCGCGCTCTTGGAAGCGGAATCGTTACTGATGAAGTCGAGCGCGCGACCATCACGCAAACTCAGAATCACTTGTTGATCTTTGCGAAGATAGCGTCGAAGAATTCGGCAAAAACAAGAGATTCCTCGAGTGACATGATCCAACAATCATCTCGACCACGTACCTTCTTTGAAAAGTCATCAGCCATTAACTGGTACGGATCGCAGGCATCGAATTGTTCAACCCGTTTTCCATGTTTTCCGTAAATCTCCAACGTGCTCGGATTATTATGGGAGTTGAAGGCATCGTTACCGCCCATCACGACCGCGCCTTCGCTTCCGAATACCTCGAAGTAGAGCGTCGAAGGAACATTCATAGAGGTCATCGCTTCAGCCTTCGCACCCCCAATGGTGAACTCCACTCGAACCGTCTCATCGCTGCCCTTGTGATGCCACGCAACTTCAGCTTTTGTGATTTCAGTCGGTGCGAAATTCATCAACCAAATTGGAGCTGCAACTGAATAGGGCCCCAAGTCGTAGAGCCCACCACCACCGAGCTCCGGAAATGCCCGAATATTCTCATCAGGTAGACCATCGTAAGTAAAACATGTCTTGATTTGCTCAATCCGACCAATCTCACCTGAATGAGCGATTTCAGCCAAACGCTTGGTTCGAGGATGCCATCTATTCCATGACGCTTCCATAAATAGTCGCCCAGTTTCTTTGGCGACAGAGGTTGCTTCGCGCACCTCCTGAGCATTCATTGCAACTGGCTTCTCACAGAGAACATCTTTGCCAGCTCGCATCGCTGCTATCGACCAAGGAATATGTAACGAGTTAGGTAGCGAGATATAAATTGCTTCAACATTAGGGTCGTCAATGAGGGCTTGATAATCGGTATAGATGCGCCCGCTTGGTGAAAGCTCTTTTGCTCGCCCGGGATCCTTGCCGGCTACCGCGTAAATCTCCCCCCATTTCGATCTGAGCAACGCGGGATAGAGCGCTTTCTTCGCAATCATTCCAGCGCCGATAAACCCCCAACGAACTGGTGGAACCTTTTCGCTCATCACATCGCCTCTCCTCGGTAGCCCTCACGCTAAATGTCAGGATGAGAACATAGGCTTACCCCACCATGAGAGCAAGCACGCGAACCAGCAACCGAACCAGTACAGCGAAAGCCGCCCAGCAGAGCTTTGATGAACTCGGAGTACCGCTACGTCACGGCACCTTCGTCGTGGTAGACCTCGAAACCACCGGAACCTCCCCTGCCAGCGGGGCAATGATTACTGAAATCGGAGCTGTGAAGATTCGAGGGGGCGAAGTACTCGGCGAGTTCCATACCCTCGTCAATCCAGGCTCACCCATCCCCCCATTTATCACTGTTCTTACGGGAATTACCGATGCGATGGTCGCACCCGCTCCGCTATTCCAAGAGGTTCTCCCTGCTTTTCTCGAATTCTGTGGTGGCGCTGATGAAACGATCCTCATCGCGCATAACGCCCCCTTTGATATCGGATTCCTCAAAGCGGCGGCAGATACCTTCTCCTACCCGTGGCCGAATTTTCGAGTCCTCGACACAGTAAAGATCGCCCGTAAAACCTTGACTCGCGATGAAACTCCCAATGTAAAACTGGGCACCCTTGCACAGTACTTCGGCCTAGCAGAGCCGCCTACCCACCGGGCACTCGACGATGCGCGAGCCACAGTCGAGATCTTCTATCGACTTCTCGAGCGACTCGGAAATGTTGGCGTCGAAACCCTCGAAGATCTCCAGAACTTCTCACACCCGCTCTCGCAGCAAGAGCGCTCAAAGCGCTCCCTTGCTGATGAACTACCAAGTAGCACTGGCCTCTACATATTTCGCGATAAAGAAGATAAGCCGCTCTACATCGGCATCTCAAAAAATATTCGGAAGCGGGTCATGACCTACTTCTCAGCTTCCGAAACTCGAACACGAATGCGCGAGATGATCTCACTCACTTCGCGGATCGAAGCGCTGCCCACCCCGACGCTTATCGACGCTCAAGTCCGCGAGCTTCGAATGATTCAAACTCATGCACCTCGATATAACCGGCGATCGAAATTTCAAGAACGCACTCTCTGGCTCACCTTGACCGACGAAAAATTTCCGCGATTAACCATTACCAAAGGGCACTCTCGATTGTCCCCAGATGTGAGCGCAATCGGACCCTTCGGCGGCCGCATCGATGCCGATCTCGCACGTGAAGCTCTCCATAGCGCAACTTCGATTCGTCAATGCACTCCACGAATCACAGCGGCGACAATTCCCAAAGCGAGCGCATGCATCCTCCTTGACCTGAAGAAATGCTCGGCGCCATGTATCGGGGCAACATCAGAGGCTGAATATGGAGTAGTTGTCTCAACGGTCGATTCACATCTCTCATACCATGCTGGAGATGTCGTAACCCAGCTCTTCGAACGAATCTCGCACCTTTCACGCGAGGAGCGCTTTGAAGAGGCAGCAAATGTGCGGAACCAACTCACTGCGTACCTTCGGGGCTTCGCGCGTGCAGAAAACTTGAGATCTTTCTCATCACTGGAAGAGTTAATTGTCGCGAAGTTTGGCGAAAACGATGAAACGATCGAAGTGGCCCATATCCAACGAGGACGGTTACGCTCTTCAATCTCCATCACCTCAAGAGATGAGGTGCCCTCCGCACTCCAATTTCTCATCGCACAAGAAAGTGAATCGATCGCGAGTGATCTCCTCTTTCCGCATTCAACCCCTGAAGAGGTCGAGATGTTGATGCGGTGGGCCTCCGATAATTCTGCCCGTCCACTTCGAATCAGCGGCGAATGGCACCTGCCCACTTATGGCGCCGGATTTCATAAAAATAAGGTCGAAAAACTCGCTAAACCTGATGAGAGCGTTGCGCCCACCGGTCGAGCAGAGTTGTAGCACGACCCGAATCAATCGCATCAGCTACCCGCACGAGCGCAGCGGTGAATCGCTCATTCACATCTTCCTCTGGAACCACACCATCAAACGCTATGAGGGTTGCAGCTGCGTTGAGAAGCACGACATCACGCATGGGTCCAGTGGCGCCACGTAAAATATTTCGCAAGTGGCGCGCATTCTCTTCGGCCTTACCTCCTCGTAACGACTCAAGTGGTGATCGTGTTATGCCCCAATCAATCGGGTCGATCTCAATCAATCGAGAGCGACCATCGCCAATCAGGTAGAGCTCGCTCTTGCCGCCCAACGTAATTTCATCGAGCCCTTCCATTCCGCGAAAGACGAGCGCATCAACTCCTCTGGCTCGCAAGACTTCAGCAACAATCGGGAACATCTCAGCTTTCGAAACCCCAATCGCAGATGCGCGCGGCTTAGCGGGATTCGAAAGCGGTCCTAAAATGTTGAAGATAGTCGGAAAACTCAATGATTTACGGGCAGGTCCAGCGTGGCGCATTGCGCTGTGGAACATCGGAGCAAAACAGAATCCAATGTCGATTTCATCAACAAGGGCTGCGGTCTGTTTTCCATCAAGATCAATTTTGATACCAAGAGCCTCTAAGACATCGGCTGCACCTGATTGTGATGTTGCAGCGCGATTGCCATGTTTGATGACCCTAGCCCCGGCCGCTGCGGCAACAATGGCAGAGGCTGTGGAGATATTGATGGTGTGAAAACCATCGCCACCAGTACCTACTGTGTCTACTGCGCGCTCTGGAATTGAAATTGGTGCGGCATGTTCGTACATAGCCTCAATGAATCCGGAAACCTCGGTGGCGGTCCCGCCCTTAGCGGTGTGGAGAGTGAGAAACTCGACGATCTCTTCTTGGCTTCGGGCCCCAGAGAGGATCTCCTCCATGAGCGCGCGGCTTTCACTCTGAGTTAACTCTTCGCCTGCGCGGAGCTTTGCTACATAGCCGAGCCACGAAGTAAAGGTCATCGGGTCACTGCAATTAGTGGGATGGCGCTGCAGTTGGTGCAATTGTCGAGGAGCGCAAGAGCGCGGCACATTCGCGGGCTAATGAACGTGGGTCTATCGGGTGAAGCACAATCCCATCGACCTTCGCCCAGGTCGCCAGCCACCGGTCGGCCTCTCGACCGATAATGCCGATCGTCGAAGGGGCGTGGTAGATCTCATCTTTGATCTCACGGGCGAGGCCTAGGCCTCCCACCGGGGTCGCTTCGCCATCGAGAATCATCAGATCTGCCTGCCCCTTGTCATTGAAGTACTCCTTTAAGGCGTCGGCGGTAGCGAATTCCTTGATTATTACTGGGGCGATATCAGCGGCAGGAGCAGGGGTGATGGCCCGCCCAACCGCTGCTCGAACGAGAGCGTTATCGGAGTAGACGAGGACTATCAAGGCTGCAGGGGCAGGAGCGGAATGTTCGGCCATATCCCTATCCTAACTCGCACCTGTGCTTATCCCTCGCGTGATGAGATTCACCCTCTTTTGACCCCCTAGCGCTCCCCCAAAAACTCCATACTGCCCCCAAAAATCGGGAATAATCGCGCCCATGGCGGCCTCAACCCAGACCCACGAGCAGGACTCCTTCCACGCGAGCTCCACTCGCCCGAATCTCGTTGCAGTGGGCACGATCGTGTGGCTCTCCAGCGAATTGATGTTCTTCGCGGCGCTCTTTGCGATGTACTTCACGACACGATCGGTGCAAGGTCCAGAGGTATGGGCTGAGTACACCGAAAGATTGGCAATTCCGTTCTCATCGCTCAACACGACGATCTTGGTGTTGAGTTCAGTCACCTGTCAGTTTGGGGTCTTCGCTGCAGAGCGATATCAACCTCGCCGCAATGGGAGTTTGCTCAAAATCTCAGGGTGGGGAATGCGCGAGTGGTTCGCCCTCACCTTCCTGATGGGCGCCTTCTTCATCGCCGGTCAGGTTTACGAGTATGCGCACCTAGTTATCGAGGGAATTACCTTGAGCGGAAATGCTTATGGTTCCGTCTTCTACATCACCACTGGCTTTCACGGGCTCCACGTAACCGGAGGGCTACTCGCATTTCTCATCGTTCTTATCCGAACAAGTTACGCGCGAAAATTTGGCCATAAGCAGGCAACTACCGCAATCGTGGTCTCGTATTACTGGCACTTCGTCGATGTTGTGTGGATCGCGCTCTTCGCCTCGATCTACTTGGTGAAGTGATAATTATGGCGCTATTTAAATGGATTTCTGGCAAGCGACGACATCGCGCAATGGCCCCTGGAATGTTGGTAGTTGCCCTCTTTCTAATCGGTGGCATCTATTCGATCGCGGCAACTCCGGATAATGCAACTGCAAGCAATGCGCGCTCGGCGCTCATTGAAGAAGGTAAGAACATCTTCATGCGCGGCTGTTCTTCATGCCACGGTTTAAATGCGGAAGGTAGTGGAATCGCTCCCTCACTAATTGGGGTGGGCGCTGCATCAGTTGATTTCCAAGTAGCGACTGGTCGAATGCCGATGGCCGACATGAGCCAGCAAGCAATGCGGAAAAAGCCGGTCTACTCCCCTGAGGAGATAGCTGCGCTTGCTGCATATGTTGCGAGTTTGGCCCCAGGGCCTGCAATCCCTACCGCGGAACAATTGAATTACGAGCGCGATGGAAATGTTGCAGAGGGTGGCGAACTCTTCCGAACCAATTGCGCGATGTGCCATAACGCAGCTGCACAAGGTGGCGCACTCACTGCAGGTAAATATGCACCAACCTTGATGGGTGTAGAACCAGTGCATATTTACGAAGCGATGATCACTGGACCGCAAGCGATGCCAGTCTTTGGTGATCAAGCTATTACCCCTGAAGAGAAACTCTCCATCATCAAGTGGATCAAATCTGTTGAGAGTGAGGGCTCCTACGGTGGCGCTTCACTTGGAAAGGTCGGGCCAGTAACCGAAGGTCTACTTGGTTGGGTTCTTGGTCTCGGCTCTCTTATCGGCATTGCAGTATGGCTAGCGACGAAAGCTCGCTAAGAGGGGAAACGACGAGAAATGTCCACAGAACTCGAACCGCTTGCAGATCCAGGGTTGCCGCATCACGTCCATCGCAAAGCTGACACTGATCCTGCGGCGGAGAAGCGCGCTGAACGCCAAGTCTCCATTCTCTTTCTCCTCTCGGCAGCGGGAACGCTTCTCTTTATTTATTCATTCATCTGGATTCCTACCGATGTTTTCGTCTTCCTACCGCTGCTGGGGAACACCAACGCTCATCAATTAGGTATCGGTACCGGTCTTGGATTGGCTCTCTTCTTCATCGGCGCTGGCGCTGTCCATTGGGCCAAGACGTTGATGCCAGATGAAGAGGTCATTGCCCAACGACATGAGATGCGATCAAGCGATGAAGATCGCGCCTCCTTTGTCGAAACGGTGAAGGAGGAGGCTGGAAAAGTTCAGCTCGGCCGCCGTTCATTAATCAAGAGAAGTCTCGGCTTAGCCCTGGGCTTGGTAGGCCTCTCCCCTCTCATCTTGCTCCGTGATTTAGGTCCGCTACCGGAACAATCGCTCCTCAAGACGACCTGGGATAAGGGAATCCGAGTCGTGACCGATCCAGGTAATCGTCCGCTCCGGCCAGAAGATCTTGAGGTTGGCGCAATCGCGCACGTCCTCCCTGAGATTAAGGATCCTGAGCACCGCAAACTCTCTGACATCGCAAAGGATGCAGCAATTCTCATTCGCGTCCGCCCATCAGAGCTCAAACTCTCCGAAGAGCGGATGGCTTGGACTCATGAGGGCATCATCGCCTTCTCCAAGATTTGCTCCCATATGGGTTGTCCAGTTGCACTTTACGAGCAGACGACTAAGCACCTGCTCTGCCCATGCCATCAATCCACTTTCGATGTACCGACCGGAGCGAAAGTTATCTTTGGCCCCGCCGCCCGCCCTCTGCCACAATTGGCAATCACTGTTGATGATGAGGGTTACCTCATTGCCGCAGCCCCATTTGATGAACCGGTTGGACCTAGCTTCTGGGAGCGAAACATATGAAAACTCGTCGTGAGAAAATCGCTGGTGGCGTAGCCAATTTCGTTGATGAGCGCACAGGTGCTGCTAAGTGGGTCAAGAAGAATCTTCAAAAGGTCTTCCCTGATCACTGGTCGTTCATGTTGGGAGAAATTGCGCTCTACTCCTTCATCATTTTGTTGCTCTCAGGAACCTTCCTTACTTTTTGGTTTGTACCCTCGCAGGAAGAATTGATTTACAACGGCTCATACACTCCGCTCAATGGCGTGAAGATGTCTGCCGCTTATGAATCAACGCTCCATATCTCCTTTGATGTCCGCGGCGGTCTGCTGATGCGCCAAGTTCACCACTGGGCTGCGCTCCTCTTCCTTGCGGCGATGGTCGCCCACTTGCTCCGCGTCTTCTTCACCGGTGCCTTCCGCAAGCCACGTGAGATCAACTGGATCCTTGGCGTAGCCCTACTCACCCTTGGCATCGTCGAAGGCTTCTTAGGTTATTCACTTCCCGACGATCTCCTCTCTGGAACCGGAATTCGTATCGCCCAAGCAATCATTCAAGCTCTACCGGTGATTGGCACCTATCTAGCCTTCTTCGCCTTTGGTGGTGAATTCCCGGGAGAGCTATTTATTCCGCGTATCTATACCGTCCACGTCCTGCTCATTCCTGGAATTATCTTGGCGCTGATCACGGTCCACTTGATGCTCGTTTGGTACCAAAAGCACACGCAATATCCAGGCCCTGGTCGTACTGAGAAGAATGTGGTCGGCTACCCGCTCCTGCCTGTATATATGGCAAAGGCTGGTGGATTCTTCTTCATCGTCTTCGGTGTCACTGTGCTCCTGGGAGCTTTCGCTCAAATCAACCCCATTTGGATCTTTGGCCCCTACACGCCAACCCAGATCTCTGCCGGTTCGCAACCAGACTGGTACATGGGATGGCTCGACGGCTTGGTGCGAATGTCGCCACCTCTCGAGACACATGCATTTGGTTACACGATCTCGTGGAACATCTTGCTACCAGGTTTGATTCTTCCCGGAATCATCTTCACTGGAATGGCGCTCTATCCATTTATCGAAGCGTGGGCTACTGGTGATAAGCGCGAGCATCACCTCCTCGATCGTCCGCGAAACGCCCCCACGCGAACTGCAATTGGCGCTATGTCGCTCACCTTTATGGTCGTTGCGCTCATTAATGGCGGTAACGATCTCATCGCAACCCACTTCAGTCTGAGCATCAATCAAATCATGTGGGGAACGCGCATCAGCATCATCCTGCTACCGCCGCTTGCCTACATCATTACCAAGCGAGTCTGTCTCTCACTACAACGTTACGATCGCGAATTGGTCCTCCATGGCCGCGAAACCGGCCGCCTGGTTATGTTGCCGCATGGTGAGTACATCGAAGTTCACGAGCCCATCTCTCCAGAGAAGGCCTACCTGCTCACACAACATGAACAGCGAACTCCATTGGAAGCTCCTGGCGCTGACGCCAACGGCGTTGCCCCTCGAGGTGGCATAAAGTCAAAGGTGCGCTCCCGATTGAGCAAGGCGCTGCTTGGAGAGCAAATCGCCAAACCCACCGCCGAAGATGTCAAAGCGATCGAAAGTGGCCACCACTAAAAAGGTAGTTCGCTTCAGTAATTCCGAGACGAAATGTACGAAAAGTGTCGGTCTACTGACGCTCGTACTGCATGGACCAACCCATGATTGAAATCATAAGTGCCGCTACGCCAATTAACGTCATCCACCAGCCCAGAATCAATCCCAATCCCGTGATGGTCGCAAAGAGAGCCACGACAAATGGCCACCAAGAATGTGGGCTAAAGAAACCCTGCTCCCCAGCTCGATCGGCAATTTCGCCGTCGAGATTATCTTCGGGAAGGGTTGAACCCAATCGCCGATCTGTAAACCAGAAATAGAAACCGATAAGAGCTGCAAGACAGGTGCTGAGGATGAGCGCGACTATTCCTACAACTTCTTTCGCCCAGAGCGCATAAATAACCGTAGTAATGCCGTAGAAGAGCGAAATACCTACGAATAGACGCCAACCGAATTTCATCTCTGCGCTCCTCGCCTTTATTTACTTCTCAGTTACTTCTGGATGATGGAGATCAAATGCAGGGCGTTCGCTTCGAATACGCGGCATTGAAGTGAAGTTATGGCGAGGCGGTGGGCAGCTTGTCGCCCACTCTAATGATCCACCGTAACCCCACGGATCATCAGTGGTGACCTTCGGAGCGTTTCGCGTGATCCAAATGTTCAAGAGGAATGGAATCGTGGAGAAGGCGAGCAAGAATGCGCCAACGGTCGAGATCATATTCATTCCGGTAAAGCCATCGCTTGCCAAGTAATCCGCGTAACGACGTGGCATTCCCACGATACCTAGCCAATGTTGGATGAGGAAGGTCATGTGGAAGCCGATGAGCACTGTCCAGAAGTGAATCTTGCCAAGAGTTTCGTTAAGCATTCGTCCGGTGAATTTCGGCCACCAGAAGTAGAAGCCACCAAACATTGCGAAGACTACGGTGCCAAAGATGACGTAGTGGAAGTGGGCCACCACGAAATAAGAGGCAGAAACTGCAAAATCAAGTGGAGGGCTTGCCAAGATGATTCCGGTCAAACCACCGAAGAGGAAGGTAATGAGGAACCCAAGCGACCAAATCATGGGCGTATCCATGTGCACATTGCCGCGCCACATTGTGCCAATCCAGTTGAAGAATTTCACTCCTGTCGGAACGCCAATCAAGAAGGTCATGAATGAGAAGAACGGCAAGAGCACTTGGCCAGTTGTGAAGAGGTGATGCGCCCAGACTGCAACCGATAGCGCTGCAATTGCGATTGTTGCAGCAATCAAACCTTTGTAGCCGAAAATCGGTTTTCTACTAAAGACTGGAAGGATCTCGCTGACGATGCCAAAGAAGGGCAGCGCCAAGATGTATACCTCAGGGTGGCCAAAGAACCAGAAGAGATGCTGCCAGAGCATCGCTCCCCCGTTTGCTGGTTCGAAAATCAACGCGCCAAATCGACGATCAGCTTCTAGACCAAGAAGCGCCGCCGCCAACGGCGGGAAGGCGAGCAGAATCAAGATTGAGGTGAGCAGGACGTTCCACGTGAAGATCGACATCCGGAACATCGTCATACCAGGGGCGCGCATACAAAAGATCGTGGTGATGAAATTGACGCCACCCAAAATAGTTCCCAGACCACCGATTGCAAGGCCCACAATCCAGAGATCGCTGCCGATGCCTGGTGAGTATTCAGCGCTTGAAAGTGGCGCATAGGCCGTCCATCCAAACGAGGGAGCTCCTCCAGGGGTAAAGAAGCCAGCAATCGCCATGATGCCGCCGAAAAGATAGAGCCAATACGAGAGCATGTTCATGCGCGGGAAGGCGACATCCGCCGCACCAATCTGCAACGGCATGATTTCGTTAGCAAAGCCGACGAATAACGGTGTCGCAAACATCAAGAGCATGATGATGCCGTGCATCGTGAAGAGCTGGTTGTACTGCTCGACGCTAAGGAATTGGAGTCCTGGGCGAGCAAGTTCGGCGCGCATAAAGAGCGCCATTACCCCACCGATGAGGAACCAAATAAATGAGGTGATCAGATAGAGATGCCCAATGACCTTGTGGTCGGTCGTAGTGAGCCATTTGACGATCAATCGCCCTTTGCTTTGCGGTTCGGTCGGTCGCAGCGGGGCTACGGTCGGGCGCTCGGCGTACGTTGTCATGCGACACCACCTTTAAGTGCGTTGATGTAATTCTGGTATTCAGCTGGAGAGACAACCTTTACGGTGAAACGCATTTGAGAGTGATTCCGACCGCAGTGCATATTGCAGAATCCTGGGTAGGTACCCTCTTTTTGAGCGGTAAATTCGAATTGGTTCTTCACATAAGGAAGCGCTTGCATTTGCATCATGAATGCTGGAATCCAAATGCTATGCACGACATCAGACGCTGTCAGGTTAATGCGAATGCGTTCACCAACTGGCAAGTACATCGTGGGAAGCTTTTCTGGCGTGCCGGTAACCGTTTTATCTTCTGCCTCTGGGTAAGTGAACTGCCATGCCCATTGGATCGCGTTGACATCAATCTCATGAACCGCGACTCCGGCGGGGGAAATTTTGGTAATCGTCGATTGATCGCGAGCTGTGAAATAAAAGAGCACTGCAACGATGATGAATGGAACGACGGTGTAGATGATTTCAAGCGGCAAGTGATAACTCACTTGCTCAGGAAGTTGCTCTGGCCCACCTACATTTGCCCGACGTTTTACGCGATAACGAAAAGCAGCCCAGAGAATCAACACTGCCGTGATCGCTCCAACGATGAAGGCAGCGATCCATGCTCCCTGCCAAAGCGAGAGTGAGATGTCATTGATATCTGTCACTCCACGTGGGAAACCAAGCGCTGGCAACTTCTCGGAGGAGCACCCAGCAAGCGCAAAAATCAGCGGAGCTAGAAGGATTGCGCGCGCTCGATTGGGGACGCGACTACCTCCGTTGCTCGAGGTTTCCCCGATTTTCTGCGCTCCTTTTGCCATAGGGCAAGGATAGTCGCCCCTTTCGCCAACCCAGGAGTTGGCGAGTACCGTCTGTACCGTGGTGATGGTCACAGCAGGTGCATTCGACGGCGAACGTCCACTCCACCCTGCCGGAGCAGCGGTCCTCCTCGCTGCCTTTGAACGGGGGTGGGCTCAGCCAGGTGGTCTCGGGGAGGCGAGCGCGCACTCTCGCCACCTGCTCCAAGCGGCCCGTGAGGAGATTGCCGGCCACCTTGGGGTGAACCCCACAGAGCTTGAGTTTTGGGGCGAATCCGCTCTGATCTCCCCGATGGCGCTCCAAGGGATGCCCGCTTTTACAGAGGGAAAGCTCATTGTCGGGGCTACGGAACGACAAGAGATTCTTGCACTCGCTGCTCGCACCAAAAGTTCAGCCACGCTTCGCGTTTCTCATTCGGGTCTGATCGATCATGATCAACTTCTCGAAGAGGTGGAGCGCGATTCAATCGTCGCGATTCAGTCGGCAAATATCGAAACCGGCGTCTGCCAAAACCTGAAAGAGATCAGCCAGATAGTTGGCGCCATGAAGGCAGAGCTACACATTGATTATTCCGCCTCTGGTCCTCTTGTTCGTCTTCCTCACTATTGGAGCACTGCCGACTTCCCCGCTAAGAGTTGGGATGGACCCTCCGGACTGGGCGTCATGCTGATCAACAAATCTCACCGGTGGGCTAATCCCCTTGCCACCGCTACAACTCGGCGCAGTCCAGAGTCCTACTCGCTGCCATTGGTTCTTGCTGCCGCCGCTTCTCTAACTGGCTGGCTCGCAGATTCAAAAAACGAGTCCGAGCGCCTCAGAAATTTAACGACCATGATGCGTGAAGTTATCGCGCGCACAATCCCCGATGTAGATATTGCCGGCAGTGGCAAAAGCGAAGAATCGCTGCCGCATATTCTCTCAGTTTCAATTCTCAATATCTCGGGCGAACGCTTAGTGAACGCTCTGGCGCGTGAAGGATTCGCAGTTGCATCGGGTTCGGCCTGTGTTGCATCGGCTATCGAGCCAAGCCATGTCTTGCAAGCGATGGGAATACTCACCCACGGCAATATTCGAATTTCGTTGATGCATGGAGTCCAGGAGAGCGATGTCAAACGATTCTTGGCGCTCTTGCCTGGAATCATCTCTCAGTTACGAACCGAAGCGGGAGCGTGATCAAGTAGCGATGGGCGAAAACTTGGTTTTAGATTGTTTAGGAGCGCTCTGTCCAACACCGATTATTCAACTGAGTAAAGCGGTGCGAACTATGAATCCAGGCGATCACATCACATTGAAGGCCGATGACCCTGCGACTAAGAGCGATTTGATCGCTTGGGCGCGCATGACGGGTAATCACGTCACCATTATCAGCGAGACCAGCTTCGATATCGAGAAGAGTTAGCTAAAACTTCCGTGGAATGAGCTGTTCCAAATCTTGTCGGGTGGAATTGCCGTAGCTCTCTGCGAAACGCTCAAGAAACTGTTCGCGCGTAAATCGATACTCCTGACCGCCTTGTGTCTCTAAACAGTAGGTCGCAACCATGGAACCAACTTGAGCGCACCGCTCAAGCTCAGCTCCCCAAGCTAGCGCCGAGATGAATCCTGCTCGAAACGCATCTCCGATGCCTGTGGGATCGACTTTGGCACGTTCTTTAGCAACGCCCACTTCGATTGTTGGAAAGGATGCTGATTCGATTCGCGCGCCGCGCGCGCCCAACGTGGTGATGCAAATTTCGACGTTATCGAGGAAGTCAATCATCCCCCAGCCGGTCTTCTGCATCGCCAGCGCCATCTCATATTCGTTAAGGAAGGAGTACTTTGCGCCGACTAGAAGGTTTCTGATCGCCTCTCCATCGAGACTTGCGAGCGTTTGAGAGATGTCCGCAGCGAAGGGAACCTTATGGGCTCGACATTCATCCGTGTGGCGGAGCATCGCATCCGGATCATCGGGCGCGATGAGCACAAGCGCTATCCCCTGATGTCGTTCGAAGATTGGGCCGAGCTCAATATTGCGCGCTTCGCTCATCGCCCCTGGATAGAACGAGGCAATTTGATTGTGCGCCTGATCAGTGGTGACAGTAAATCGCGCAGTCAGCTGGGTTTGCGAGATGTAAATCTCCGAAGTGTCTACACCATGGCGAGTGAGCCATGAGTTGTAGTCAGTGAAGTCTTCACCAACTGCGGCGATCAGGATTGGTGAACCTCCGAGTACGCCCATCCCAAAGGAGATGTTGGCGCCGGTGCCGCCCCTACGCACTTCTAGATCATTGACAAGAAATGAGAGTGAAATCTTCTCGAGTGAATCCACCACGATGGAATCTGCAATCCGACCCGGAAAGGTCATCATGTAGTCAGTGGCCACCGAACCAGTGACGAGGATTGTCATTCGTTAGGAAGGTAGGGATTAGTGGAACGAATCACCGCATGCACAGCTACCGCTGGCATTGGGGTTATCGATAGTGAATCCCTGCTTCTCGATAGTGTCGACAAAATCAATCGTTGCGCCCATCAAGTACGGCGAGCTCATCTTGTCAGTTACAACTTCGACCCCGCCGAAGTTCTTCAGGATGTCACCATCGAGTGAGCGATCGTCGAAATAGAGCTGGTAGCGCAGACCAGAGCAGCCACCTGGTTGTACTGCAATTCGCAGTCGTAAATCATCGCGACCTTCTTGCTCGAGTAAGGCCTTCACCTTGGATGCAGCCTGATCAGACAAGACCACGCCATCGCTCGTCGTTACTTCAGCGCTCATTTCCGGGCTCCTTTACCTGCCGCTATTACCTAGCTCACTTCCTATCCTGCCACATGAGTTATCCCTGAGCGCGTTTGACCGCAAAACCTGAGAAGATAGCGATATGAGTATCACTGACCTGCTTCTCTTGGGGCGCGGGAGCGACCTTGCAAGCGAGCGCGGCGTCTCCTGTCCGGGCGATCTCCCAGAGGCAAGCGACCCTGCGCTGCAGGAACGCGCGCGAATCGCACGAGCAGAGTTAGGCTCCAGAGCTTTCGTGTTGGGTCACCACTATCAACGCGATGAGGTAATCGAATTTGCCGACGTCACGGGTGACTCATTCAAGCTGGCGCGAGATGCGGCTGCTCGACCTGATGCACCTTTCATCATCTTCTGCGGCGTACATTTCATGGCTGAGAGCGCTGACATCCTCACCTCATCTGAACAGCGCGTGATTCTCCCCGATCTAGCGGCCGGTTGTTCGATGGCAGATATGGCCAACTACGAACAGGTTGCCGAATGTTGGCGCGTTCTCGAAGAGCTGGGTGTCGCTGAAAAAACTATACCTGTGACGTATATGAATTCATCCGCGGCGATAAAGGCCTTCACTGGTGAACACGATGGCACAGTATGTACATCATCCAATGCACACACCACGCTTACATGGGCATTCAGTAAGGGTGAGAGAGTGCTCTTTCTTCCCGACCAGCATCTCGGACGAAATACCGCAGTACTCAAGATGGGCCTAGCTCTCGAGGATTGTGTTGTCTGGAATCCATGGAAACCTCGCGGTGGACTCACCGATATCGAGATTCGAGAGGCCAAGATGATTCTCTGGCGCGGACACTGCTCCGTCCATGCTCGATTCTCCCTCGACTCAATCCGAGAAGTTCGTTCACGAATTTCAGGAGTACAAGTGATGGTCCACCCTGAGTGCCAACATGAGGTTGCTATCAATGCCGACATCATTGGTTCAACGGAACAGATCATCCAGACAGTGAGCAAATCTCCAGCAGGTAGCAAATGGGCAATCGGCACCGAACTCAACCTCGTCAAACGTTTGGCGCAGCAGCACCCTGACAAGCAAATTGTTTTCCTCGATAAATCTGTGTGCTACTGCTCGACGATGAACCGAATAGATCTTCCCCATTTAGTTTGGGCAATGGAGTCGCTTGTCGAAGGTAGAGTAGTAAACGAAATCAGAGTTCCAGAACGTACCGCCCATTTTGCTCGGGTTGCCCTAGATCGAATGCTAAGTCTCATTTAAGGAGAGATTCACATGAGTGATGAGAAGAAGAATAAGCCGACGCCAAAGCGAAACGCGAAGAAAATCACTCCGGCACTTGCCCCAGCTGCCACTAAGGAAGCGAAAAAGGCAGAGCGCGAAAACGCGCGACGTCGCAGAACAGAGATGCGTCAGCTCTACTTAAAGGGTGATGAGCGGGCGTTACCAAAGCGCGACAAAGGGCCAGTCCGAAAATTTGCTCGCGACTATGTCGATTCGCGTTGGTCGATAGCCGAGTTCTTCCTGCCATTATTGATGGTCGTTCTCCTACTTACCGCACTTCCGAGCGTGACAGTTAAAGTTTTTGCAACGCTCGTGATGTACCTGGTCGTTTTGATTTCCATGCTCGATGGCATTTGGATGGGGCGCCAAATCAAAAAGCATTGCGCCGCCAAGTACCCAGGTGAATCGGCAAAGGGAGTATCGATGTACGCGTGGATGCGCTCCACTCAGATCCGTCGACTACGTACCCCAGCGCCACAGGTTGCTCGTGGCACCAAATTGATCAAGGGCGTGGATTAGGACTTACATCCTTAGCCGGGTCGCGCTCGGCGATTGATCCAATGGCATTATCAATAGCGCGCATCACATCAGCGCTCAACTTCACACCCGCAGCCTTGACGTTCTCTTTGACTTGCTTCGCTTTTGAAGCTCCGATAATCGCGCTTGAGACGTTCTTATTTTGAAGTACCCAGGCGATTGCAAGTTGCGCCATCGTCAATCCACAATCACGGGCAATCGGTTCGAGTTTGGCAACTTCGCGCAAAATCTCATCATTCATCCATCGAGAGATCATCGCGGCGCCACTCTTCTTATCGGTTGCGCGTGAGCCAACTGGCGGTTTCTTGCCTGGAAGGTACTTACCCGAGAGAACACCTTGTGCTACCGGAGACCATACGATCTGACCAATACCTTCGCGCAAGGAGAGTGGAATCACTTCCGCCTCAATAACCCGCCATAACATCGAGTATTGCGGTTGGCTCGAGACGAAGCGATCCATACCGAGCTCTTTTTGAATCGTCAGCGCTGCTTGGATCTCGCTCGCGCGCCACTGTGAGAATCCGATGTAATTGACCTTACCTTGGCGAATGAGATCATCGAATGCGCGCAAAGTTTCATCAAGCGGAGTTTCGTAATCGAAACGATGGGCTTGATACAAATCGATATGGTCGGTTTGTAGCCGTTTCAATGAGGCATGGACCGATTCCATGATGTGTTTTCTTGAAAGGCCTCGGTCGTTCTTGCCTTCACCGGTTGGCCAGTAGACCTTGGTGAAGAGTTCATAGGATTCTCGGCGAACTCCCTTTAGCGCCTTTCCCAAAACCGTTTCGGCTTTGGTTCCGGCGTAGACATCGGCAGTGTCGAAGGTGGTTATGCCGGCATCAAACGCGGCGCGGACACATTTAATGGCTTCTTCAGCGGCCACCTGTGAGCCATGGGTGATCCAATTGCCATACGAGATTTCTGATACATACATGCCGGAGCGGCCAAGTCGTCGATATTCCATAGCGGCACAGTACTCAAAGTGCTCGCTTATGCAACCAATCTCCGGTTATGCTCGGCGTACAACTGAATACTCCTTCGAAATGGGGGAAGTCCGGTGTGAATCCGGCGCTGACCCGCAACCGTAATTCTCTTTTCGCAAATTCGCGATTGAGCTAAGTCGGATTACCCATCAGAGGGAAAGCCAAAACACCCGTCGTGGTTTGCGGGGCGGCATTGAACTAAGCGGCGGAGCGCGCTCTGCTTACTTACTCTTTACAGCCTTGTGGACCCTCTCTAGAAAGGTTCCCAATTAAAGTGTTGAAGAACAATCAAAAGAGCTTAACCCTCAAATCCCTTATTGGTGGCGGCGTCGCGCTCCTACTCGCGCTGACTCTGACCTCCTGTTCTAGTGCAGAAAGCTCCAGCGAGACAGAGGCGGTGGGCTATCGCTATTGGGGTTACTCACAAAGTAGTGACGATGGCACCACGTGGAATACCGCGATGGAAGGGCCAGCAACGACCAATCCAAAAGATGGCTCCGTCGAAGGCTGGAATTACACCTTCTCGGCAGATGGCGTCGTGGATCCGCAAGCACCGAGTACAGCACCTGACTTCAAAAATCTCTGTGGTTCAACTGCGCAAGAAGAGGGTAAGAAGCGAGTGGGATATGTGATCGAATTTGGCGACCCCGTTATCTATCCAGAAGGCGATAGCGCGCCTGCTCCATCAAGTGGCTGTGCATCCATACCAGTTGATGGAACCGGTATCGATCTACTCAATGCCGTCGCCGAAGTTCGTGCAGGCGATGGTGGTTTCATCTGTGGGTTGAATGGGTTCCCAACTAAGGATTGCGGAGCTGATGCGATTCCCGTTCCCGAATCAATGCGGAAGAAATAGAGTTTCGCGAAGTTCAGCGAAACAATCGAAATGACCGACGTGAAGACGTTACATCCGCTCGCCTGGTGGGGATGGGGCATCTGCCTTGCCATTGCCAGCAGTCGAGCGCAGGGCGTTGGCGCTCTCGGGCTGATCATCATCGCAGCCAGCACTGTGGCGTTTTCACGTAAGTCGAATGATCCTTGGTCGGCAGCGCTTGTCATCGGCATCAAGATCTCTTTAGTAGCCCTCACCTTGCGCATGTTCATCGCAATTTTATTTGGCGTTCCTGGACAAGGGAAGGTCTTATTTACCATTCCTCGAGTCCGACTTCCGGAATGGATGGCAGGAATTCTCCTTGGTGGTGATGTAACTTTGGAGAGAATTCGATTTGTCTTTACAGAATCTCTCACTATTTTTGCGCTAATCATCGCTATTGCTGCCGCAAGTTCGCTTGCCAATCCAAAACAGACGCTGCGAACTTTGCCCGGAATTCTCCACGAAGCAGGTGTTGCACTGATCATCGCAACTACGCTCATCCCGCATTTCGCAATGAGCGTGCGAAGAATTCGACAGGCGCGGACGCTCCGTGGGGATCAGCAACGATTTGGATTTAAGAAAACCTTGGTTCCACTCTTTGAAGAATCCTTAGAGCACGCTTTAGTGCTCGCAGAGTCCATGGAAGCACGGGGCTATGGGCGAAATCCTTCGCGCAAGGTCTCCTCTGCTCCTGCGGTGATGTTGCTTCTAGGACTGGTCGCACTTCTTTTCGCACTGCTTCAACTTGTCATTGGCGCCAGCTTTCAACTCCCGTTGCTAGCGAGCGCACTCCTTGTGGTTTCCGGATTAATCATCGGCAACAAACAAAACTTGCGAACTAGATATCGCCCGATTCCTTGGCGTCGAAACGAGACTTTTGTGATGATCTCGTCAATTGTGCTCATTGTCATCTCAGGATTTACCACCAACAGCATGGTCGCTTTGGCTCTGCTCGTTCTCACGTTGACTCCACTTCTCGTGACATCGAGAGAGGTGAATCCATCATGATTCGTTTCGTTAATGTCACTCTGGTCTATCCCTACGTCCAGCGCACCATATTCGAGAATCTCTCTTTTGACGTACCTGAAGGTGAATTTGTGCTCGTCATGGGTGATACCGGTGCAGGTAAATCGACCTTACTCAAATTGATGAATGGGCTCGTTCCGCATCACACAGGCGGAATCTTCTCGGGCACGATTACGGTTGATGGCCACGATACGGCGTTACATAAACCAAGGGATCTCGTCGATGTCATCGCAATCGTCGGCCAGAACCCAGCTTTAGGATTTGTCACTGACACTGTTGAAGAGGAATTGGTCTTCGGCATGGAGTCTCTTGGTGTAGCACCAGATGTGATGCGCAAGCGCGTTGAGGATATGTTGGATTTGTTGGCTCTCGCACCGCTTCGAAATCGCAAGCTCTCCTCCTTAAGTGGCGGCGAAGCGCAACGGGTGGCCATTGCCTCAGTACTTACTATGAACCCAAAGATTCTGTTGCTCGATGAACCGACGAGCGCATTAGATCCGATCGCAGCCGAAGAGGTACTTGCCACGCTCTCTCGACTCGTGCACGACCTGGGCATAACAGTTGTTATCGCTGAACATAAACTCGAACGCGTACTGCAATTCGTCGACCGAGTGATTTATGTACGTGAAGAGCGAAGCGTTGCGGTGGGCCTACCTCATGAGATTTTCAAAGATTCCGAGCTAGCTCCGCCTATCATCCAGCTTTCGCGCGCGCTCTCAAATAAACAAGTGCCACTCACTGTTCGCGATGCTCGACGTCAGCTCAGCGAGTTTGCCTCTTCCTTGCGACCGATTGATCGGTTAGATACCAGCAAAGAGCAGGACGAATCTGCACCACTTCTTCAGATCGAGAACCTAACTGTTAAATATGGCTCGAAGACGGCGCTCAAAAACATCTCACTCACTGTAAAAACTGGCGAGATAGTGGCAATCATGGGGCGCAATGGAGCTGGAAAATCTACGTTGCTTACCAGCATGGTGGGGATCCGAGAGTTCGACACTGGTTCAATTCTGGTTGCGCGCCAAGACCCGCGAAAGTTGAAAGGAAAAGCGCTGATCTCTCTTGTGGGTTTTGTTCCGCAAGAAGCTAGTGATTTGTTATACGCCCAAAGCGTGGGCGAAGAGTTGCGCAATAGTGACTCAGATAATCTCGTAGCATCCGGGACAACTAGTGAGCTTTTTGCACAACTTCTTCCCGGTATAGACAGTTCAGTCCATCCTCGCGACCTCTCTGAAGGCGAACGATTGAGTTTGGTTCTTGCAATCGTCCTAGCAAATAAACCACCGCTGCTCGTGCTCGACGAACCAACGAGGGGTCTCGATTATCAAGCGAAGAAGCGATTAGTTTCTGCAGTCAGATCGACAGTTACCTCTGAGTCAGCGGTCATTCTTGCCTCACATGATGTGGAACTTGTTGCTGAGCTCGCAACTCGAGTCGTTGTATTAGCTGAGGGTGAAGTCGTTGCAGACGGTCCAGCAGCAGATATCCTCACCTCATCGCCAGCTTTTGCGCCGCAAGTTGCCAAGGTGCTCGCTCCCGCAAAGTGGCTGACCGTGAATGAAGTTCTCGCCTCTTTGGAGCGAGAATGATGAGAACGGAAGCCATTTCGCAATTTCTCCGTTCGGGAATACTTTCATCCGCGATTCTCGCCAGCGCATCATTTATTGGTTTAATCGCATTCACTTGGCCACTTTTCATCGCTGCAGAGAATGATGGTGCGGCGCGCTGGCTATTCATCGCTTTAATGCCAGTAATTGCCGTCATCACCATTATCGAATTGACTGCTGGCCAGATGAACGTGAAGATGCTTGCGTTTCTCGGAGTTCTCAGTGCAACTGGTGCGGCGTTGCGGGCGATTGGCGCAGGTGCCGTAGGTCTCGAACCAATTTGGTTTCTCATCATTATCGGTGGACGCGCACTGGGACGAAAGTTCGGCTTTCTCTTAGGTTTGATAACCATGCTCGCTTCTGCGCTGCTCACTGGAGGAGTTGGTCCTTGGCTCGCATTCCAAATGATGTGTGCAGCGTGGATCGGATGGGGCGCGGGAGCACTGCCACGGATTACGCGGTTAACCGAGGTGCGAAGAGTTAAGCAATTTTTTGAAATCGCTCTTCTGGCAACCTACGGAGCGCTCACCGCTCTCCTTTTTGGCCTCTTGATGGATCTTCAACTGTGGCCGTGGATCGCTTCACCCAGTAGCACGATTGCTTACATACCTGGCGGTGATGTCATAGAGAATGTGCAGCGGTTTATGGTTTTCCATCTCGCTACTGCGCTTGCTTGGGATATCCCCCGTGCGATCTTTAATGGGATCTTGATTCTCTTCTTGGGTCGACCAATTCTCAATTCACTCAGCCGAGCCATGCGACGTGGAAATGTTGTTATTGATCGCGTACATGCGAGGGAACAAATGGTGGTTTGACGACTACCGCTCCAAGAGATCTGCCACGAACATCGATCATCAATTGCTCGCCGACTTCGATTCCCGATTCAATCAACGCCAGCGCGATTCCTTCTTTGAGCGTTGGCGAGAATGTGCCACTGGTTATCTCCCCGACGACCGCACCTGCACCATTACGAACGAGCATTCCCCCGCGAGGAATTCCACGTTCGGTAAGAAGCAGGCCGCGCAGTAGTCGCGCAACTCCCTTTGCTTGTTGGATTCGAAGCGCTTCATGTCCAAGGAACGCCTCCTTGCGCCATCCGATCGCCCACGAAATGTTCGCATCCAAGGGCGAAATCGTCAGCGATAACTCATGGCCATGTAGCGGGTAGCCCATCTCGGTACGTAAGGTGTCGCGAGCGCCCAAGCCGGCAATTTTTCCGCCACTAGCGAGCGCTTCTCGACTGAGTTCATTCCAGACACGCACAGCAATCTCACTCGGCGGAAGGAGTTCATATCCATGTTCGCCCGAATATCCAGTTCGGCAGAGCGTGAAAGTTACGCCGTCGAAGGTGACTTGAGCGAAAGACATGTACTCCAAATCTTGATGGAGCCCCACTTTTCGAAGGAGCTCTTGGGATAGTGGACCTTGCACCGCAATTACTGCGAAGTCATTGTGGCGATTGGCTATTGATAAACCTTGCGAGTTTTTACCTTGCAGGATTGCGAAGACCGATTCGGCGTTTGCAGCATTAGGTACGACAAGTAGCTCATCATCGCCGTGGCAATAAATGATGACATCATCGACAACACCGCCTTCGTCGTTACAAAGAAGCGAGTACTGCGCTTGTCCGGCAGCGATTCGATTGAGATCATTGGTAAAAATCTGATTTGCCCATTGCTTTGCCCCAGGTCCGACGATGGAAATCTTGCCAAGGTGTGAGACATCAAAGAGCCCTACTGCCTCGCGAACAGCTTGATGTTCGGTGAGCGTTCCGCCACCGACTGGGGCTGGGTACTCCAGCGGCATCAGCCAACCAGCGAAGTCGCCCATCTTTGCGCCAAGGGTGGTGTGAATTGATAGCAATGGTGATTCCATATCCGCAACTTACCCCTACTGATTAGTTAGGCTCTAACTATGACACTCACACTTGGAGAGCCCGGCAAAACCGAACCTTTAGTAGTCGGTTACCGAGCGGCTGGCACAACAGGTGAGCTTTTGCGACTCGTGGCTGCAACTGGCGCGCTCACCAAGGAGCAGTCGCAATGGCTCAAGCAGTCGCTACTTAACATGAAGGCAACAGCGAAAGCTGACGAGGTTCATCTTTTAACCGATTACGCAGGGCGCTTGATTGTCGCAGCAGCGCTACCCGATACCCATCAACTCGAGCCACTTCGGAAATCAGCAGGGGCAGCAGCTCGCGCGCTGATCGGCCACGGCAAGGTTACTTTTGCCATCGCCTGCTCAGACATCAATGAACTCACTGCGATCGCTGAAGGAGCCCTTCTTGGCTCTTATCAATTTCATGACTTCAAAGGCGACTCCGCAGTTCCCCAAGGCATGGAAAAAATCACCATTGCACCGGGACGAGTAATTCGCAATGGCGCAGCAGCGCTCAAGCGAGTGGAAACAATCATTAACTCCGTTTCCTTCGTTCGCAATCTCATTAATATGCCACCAAGCTATTTAACGCCAGAAAAATTTATCAATCTTGTAAAAGCTGAGTTGCCGCAATCTGTGAAAGCTCACGTGACGAACCACCAGCAATTAAAACGTGAGGGGTATGGCGGAATCACTGCAGTTGGTCAAGGTTCGGCCAATCCCCCGCAACTACTCCATCTCTCATACCGTCCAACGAAGGCGAAGCGAAAGCTCGCTTATGTAGGTAAAGGAATCACCTTTGACACCGGAGGTTTAGCACTCAAACCTGCTCAAGGTATGGAAGCAATGAAATCGGATATGAGTGGTGCTGCTGCCGTTGTCGGCGCAATCATCGCGATTGCTCACTTGAAACTTCCGATTGCGATCGATGCGTGGGCACCACTAGCCGAGAATATGGTGAGTGAATCGGCCACGCGCCCCAGTGATGTCATTACGATTTACGGTGGCAAGACAGTTGAGGTGCTTAACCCTGATGCTGAGGGACGGTTGATCCTTGCCGATGCATTAGTTCGGGCAGTCGAAGTTTCTAAAGATCTCGACGGCATCATTGACGTCGCAACGTTGACCGGAGCGCAAATTATTGCGTTAGGAAAGCGGACCGCCGCGGTGATGGGCAATGATGATCGGTTCCGCGATCAATTCTTGAGTAGCTCGAGAAGCGTTGGCGAGAGTTTCTGGCCAATGCCGCTCCCAGAGGAGCTGCGCCCCTCTCTCGATTCGCCGACGGCAGATTTGGCGAATATCGGCGAGCGAATGGGTGGGATGTTGGTCGCTGGCCTCTTCTTACGGGAGTTCGTCCCAGCCAACCTCCCTTGGCTCCACTTGGATATTGCCGGCCCCTCATACAACGAGGATGCCCCGCATGGCTACACCCCAGTGGGTGGAGTGGGCTTTGCGCTCCGCTCCCTGGTCCACTTCGCCGAGGTCACAAGTACCCGCTGAGAGTGGGAAGATAGCCCCATAACAGAAGCGGAGTCCTATACATGTCCTTTGATGTCGTGATTCTCGGTGGCGGTTCAGGCGGATATGCCTGTGCCCTTCGATCAGCTCAGCTGGGCTTGAAAGTTGCCCTCATTGAGGCAGGCAAATTAGGTGGCACCTGTCTGCACCGCGGGTGTATCCCGACCAAAGCGCTGCTCCATGCGGGCGAAGTTGCCGATAGCGCACGAGAGGCACATGAGTTCGGTGTCGTTGCAGAACTCGGCGGAATCGACATGCCAGGGGTAAATAAATATAAAGATGGTGTCATTGCAAAGCTTTACAAAGGTCTCCAAGGTTTGGTGAAGAGTCGCGGCATCACATACATCGAGGGCCACGGCAAGGTGATTTCCGCAGATACCGTTGAAGTCAACGGCGAGAAATACACCGGCAAGAATCTCGTGCTTGCTACCGGTTCATATCCAAAGACGCTCCCCGGTTTAGAGATCAATGGCACCACAATCGTCACCAGCGATCACGCGCTCACTATGGAGTACGTTCCAAAGAGCGTTATCGTCCTGGGTGGCGGCGTGATTGGATGCGAATTCGCCTCCGTATGGAAATCCTTCGGCGCTGATGTGCGCATCATTGAAGGTTTACAACATTTAGTTCCGTTGGAAGATGAATCGAGCTCGAAGTTACTCGAGCGCGCATATCGCAAGCGCGCCATCAACTTTGAACTCGGCGTTCGCTTCAAGAGCGCAACGCCTACGGCAACTGGGGTGAAGGTTGCCCTTGAAGATGGTCGCGAATTTGAGGCCGATTTACTTCTTGTATCGGTTGGACGAGGGCCCACCTCGGCAAATCTTGGCTACGAGCAAATTGGCCTAGCGATGGATCGTGGCTACGTTCTCGTTGATGAAAAATGCCGAACGAATGTTGCCAACGTCTTTGCAGTAGGCGATCTCATTCCGACGTTACAGCTTGCCCATGTTGGTTTTGGTGAAGGCATCCTCGTCGCCGAGGAGATTGCCGGGCTCAATCCGCGCCCGATCAATTATGACGGCGTTCCTCGTGTGACCTACTCCGAACCTGAGGTTGCATCGGTAGGTTTAACGACAGCACAGGCTAAAGAACGTGGACATGATGTCGTAGAACTTGTATACGACTTGGGTGGCAATGGAAAGTCACAAATCTTGCGAACCGCCGGTTCCGTCAAGCTTGTCGCTGCAAAGAATGGCCCAGTCCTTGGAATCCATATGGTCGGTTCCCGCGTTGGAGAACTTCTCGCTGAAGCGCAATTGATCTTCAACTGGGAGGCTACCGCAGATGATGTCGCCCCATTGATCCATGCCCACCCAACCATGTCTGAGGCCCTTGGCGAGGCGCACCTCGCTTTGGCCGGTAAACCATTGCACGCCCACGGATAGTTATTACGATTAGCCGAACTAGAGGAGAAGAAGATGTCATTTAATGTCGTGATGCCAGCACTCGGCGAAAGCGTCACCGAGGGCACTGTCACTCGATGGCTGAAGAATGAAGGCGATGTTGTCGCAGTCGATGAACCACTCCTTGAAGTTTCAACCGACAAAGTGGATACCGAGATTCCATCACCGGTTGCGGGCACCATCTCAAAGATTCTCGTCGCCGTCGATCAAACCGTTCCTGTTGGAGCTGATCTCGTAGTCATTAGCGATGGGGCGACATCGAGTGCACCTGCCGCTCCTGCCGCTCCTGCCGCTCCTGCCGCTCCTGCCGCACCTGCACCTGCCGCTCCTGCAGCGCCGGCAGCTCCTGCTCCGGTCGCGCCAACACCAGCAGCTTCCGCCACCGCCGAGATACTTCTCATGCCAGCTCTTGGTGAATCGGTTACTGAAGGAACTGTGACGCGATGGTTAAAGAATGTTGGTGATTCAGTTGCGATGGATGAAGCGCTCCTCGAAGTCTCTACTGACAAGGTTGATACCGAGATTCCATCACCGGTTGCAGGTGTCGTTAGTGAAATTTTCGCTCCCGCAGATTCAGTCGTTCCAGTCGGTGGACAGCTTGCTGCTATCGCTGCCCTTGGCGCACCGGTGAAGACCGCTCCAGCAGCTCCAGCTCCAGCAGCGCCACCAGTTGCTGCTCCTGCTGCTCCAGCTCCTGCTGCTCCAGCTCCTGCTGCTCCAGCTCCTGCTGCGCCGATGAATTCCATGCCAGCGCCTGCTTCGCGAGTGGAATCTGATTCCTATGTCACGCCACTAGTGCGCAAACTCGCCGCTGAATTACAGATCGATTTGGCAACTCTCTTTGGAACCGGTGTAGGGGGACGAATTCGGAAGCAAGATGTTTACGATGCTGCAGAGCGAGCGCGAGCAGCAGCGAGTGCACAAGTATCAGCGCCAGCGCCCGCAACTCTTCCTTCTTCTGTCTCGGCCCCTGCAGCGAGCGAGAAGAGCGCTACCGCTATCACCGCCTCTCCGCTTCGCGGCACCACTGTTCCGATGACCCGCCTTCGCAAGGTAATCGCTTCCAGAATGGTGGAATCGCTACAAACATCGGCGCAGTTAACAACTGTTATCGAGGTTGATGTCACGAAGATTGCAAAACTTCGCCTTAAGGCGAAGGGCTCCTTCCAAGAGCGCGAGGGCGTCAATCTCACCTTCTTGCCATTCTTTGCAGTCGCGGTTTGTGAAGCTCTCAAACAGCACCCAGTTGTCAATGCCTCAATCGATGGTGAGAACATCGTCTACCACGGCACTGAGAATCTCGGCATCGCCGTCGATACCGAGCGTGGCCTTCTCGTTCCCGTCATCAAAGATGCCGGTGACCTCAATCTTGCTGGCCTCGCCCGTCGAATCAACGATGTCGCGCTCCGCACGCGTGACAGCAAGATCAATCCCGATGAGCTAAGTGGTGGCACTTTCACCATCACCAACACGGGAAGTCGTGGCGCTCTGTTCGATACGCCAATCATCAACCAGCCGCAGGTTGCGATACTTGGCATCGGTTCAATCGTCAAGCGCCCAGTAGTGATTACCGAAGCAGATGGCGAAGAGAAGATTGCCATCCGCTCGATGGTCTATCTAGCAATCTCCTACGATCATCGAATCGTCGATGGCGCTGATGCGGCACGCTTCCTCAGCACCCTCAAGGAACGACTAGAGCTTGGTCGTTTCGAAGCAGACCTCGGTCTGTAACGGAACGATATGTCTCGCACCATCGCAATCACGGGAGCCTCAGGTCTGATTGGATCAGCGCTCACTTCCCATCTTCGCGACAAGGGCGAGAACGTCATCAAATTGGTCCGTCGCGAACCACGCTCCAAAGATGAAGCTTTCTGGAATCCGGTTGACGGAAAAGTGGATCTCGATGCGCTCGAGGGTGTCGACTCTATAGTTCATCTTGCTGGCGCTGGTGTTGGTGACAAGCGATGGAGCGCCGCGTACAAGAGTGAAATTCTTAACTCTCGACTATACGGAACCAGCACTATCGCTAACGCAGCGGAACAGCTCAAAGTTAAATCTCTGATTTCATCGAGCGCTATCGGTTGGTATGGCGAAACCGGAAATCGTGCCGTGACCGAGAACGATCGTGGTGGCGATGACTTTCTCGCGCATGTTTGTCTCGAATGGGAGCGCGCCGCAGATGCTGCTCCTTCGGTCCGCACAGTGAAGATTCGTACCGGCTTAGTTCTCGATCCCACGGGTGGTGCGCTCGGACGAATGATGCCGCTCTTTCGATTCGGCCTTGGCGGAAAACTCGGCTCCGGAAAGCAGTGGTGGTCTTGGATCACACTCCACGACCAAGTTCGCGCAATCGATTATCTGATTGATAGCGATCTTTCAGGGCCAGTGAACCTCACTGCGCCAAATCCAGCCACGAACAGTGAATTCACTGCCGCGCTTGCCCGCGCGCTCCGTCGACCGGCGCTCTTTCCGGTTCCGGGTTTTGCGCTAAAAGTTGCGTTAGGCGGTTTTTCTACAGAGATTTTGGGGTCAAAACGAGTACTCCCCGAACGCCTCAACGAATCGGGCTTTGTCTTTGATTTTCCCCACCTTGCACCGGCACTTGCCAAGCTTGCCGCCCACTAAGCCAGAGCAAACTCTCCCGCTAAGCGCCCAGATAAGAGCGCGCCATTTTGCGACGGCTCGGTGAGATAGTCACCAGCAAAAATCAGACCCTCCTCGTTGATAGCGCCAGTTCGTTCTGCACCTGGGGCGAGAATTGGCAACGCATTCGCAATATCGAATTGAGCGATCAATTCCCCTGTGAACAGTTCTCCATACATCTTGGCTAGATGTTCTCGGACTTCGCTCTCACTGCATGGAGCAAGCGTGGTCACCGAGAGCAGTCCGCGCCCATCAGGTGAGTAACTTGGTACGACCGAAGCCACATCGATTGCGGTCACCACTGGACCAGAGTTAGCGCGAGAGACATACAGTTGATGTTGTGCGCGTAGCGGCTCTTCGATAGCGAAATACCAGGCGCTCGAACGTGCGTGAGTGATATGTGGAAGCCGGTTGGAGAATTGTGCTGCGGAGTGATAATCGGTAGCGACAATCACTCGTCGCGCTGAGATCGTCGAATTTTCTGTTGTAACGGAGAAACCCTTGCCGCTGCGAGTAATCGCTGTAACTCTTGTACCGCACTGGATCGACTTGAGGCGATTTCTCAACTCAATCGCAACGGTGGCAACTCCGCCATCAGGAAGTCCAGGGACATGACGATATAGCGAACGAAGCACGCGTCGAGCGAACTTCGCATCTACTTCGCTCAACGATGTAAGAAATACCCCACGCAAGAAAGGCTCGATGATTCCCTCATAGACCTCGCCAGAAATTCCGATCCGCTGCAAGAAATCAGCGGCGCTCTCACCTTCAGCGATTGTGGCGATAAAGATTCCGCGGAGAACCGCTAAGAACGAGATGGGATTGGCGGCGATACTTGGCAGCGAGCCTCCCATCGCCCGTAGTTCACGACGGGGGTCTCCATAAAAGTTCCAGCGCTCATCAACAAAAGCCACCGCCCCGGCCGGTATGGGATGAATGTGCGTGCGTAAGCCAAGACGTTCAAACTCTCGATAGCCAGGATTTATTACTTGAAAACCGCGATCAATCGTGAAACCATCGATTCGTTCCGTAGCGAGCCGACCGCCAACGTTTTCATTACCTTCGATGAGGTGAACTTGTTGTCCACGCTCCTGAACCGTCAACGCTGCAGCTAATCCACTGAGCCCGCCACCAATAACTACTATCAACGGAGCGAAATCTCTCTGGCAATATCAATCAACCGAGCTACCTCGATGGCATCTTTTGCAGGAACTGGCATCGCTTCATCATTTTCAATGGCTCGTCGAACCTGAAGGTAGAACTCAGCATAATTTCCATTTTCAGCGGGCACCTCTTCACTCGAACCATTATCACCTCGGAAAAGTTGAGCGCGTGATGCCGTTGGAACGCTCCAATGGCCACCAGATGGAATCGCGCCGGACTTGAGCAGCTCTTCTTGTGGGTCAAGGTCGTTGATGACTAACGTTCCACCGCGAGCCGATAATCGAACACGCGGTCCGGTAAATCCTGATACTGCGCTTGCCGTCAAATATGAATCTACTCCCATTAAATGGTGCAAGACGATAATGACATCATCATCCGAAGCGCCACGGATATTTCGCATCGCAGCAAATGCAACTTCCGCGGGGCCAAAGAGATCGAGCGCGCCTGCTACAAGGTGGGTTTGAATATCAAGGAGCCAACCACCGCCGCTCTCGCGATCATTTGCATCACGCCAACCGTAAGAGGTGATCTCAGGTTTGTACCGTTCGAACCGCGATTCAAATCGGTGAATCGGACCAAGGGAGCGCTCACGAATTACTCTTTTCACCGTGAGAGATTCGCTATCCCATCGTCGATTGAAAAAAGCCGATACCTTTACGCCGTTTCTCTCGGCAGCCGCAAAGATTGCTTTTGTCTCAGGGAGATCTCGTCCTACAGGCTTATCGATCACTGTGGGGATTTTCGCGTCAATCGAAGCGAGCGCCTGTTCGGCATGGACTTGATTGGCCGAGGAAATTACGACTAGATCCAACCCTTGGGCAAAGAGCTCATCCATCGTTGAAACAACTGCAGCGCTCGGAAAACTCTCATGCGCTAGGGCGATTCGTTCTGGCGAATTGGTAAGTATCGCAACGACATCGAAACCCGCACCTACAAGTAATGGTGCGTGAAAGACCCGACCACCTAAACCGAATCCAACTATCCCAACTCGAAGCGAACTCAATCGAGCCCCTGCTTCGAGAGATTGGAAGGCCACCAGATCTTCTTACCTAAGATTCGCACGAGCGCTGGCACAAGTAGCGAGCGCACGACGATCGTGTCGAGAAGTACTCCGAAGGCGACCGCAAATCCAAGCTCTGCGAGGAAGACCAGCGGAAGTATCCCCAAGACTCCGAAAGTTGCTGCAAGGACGATTCCCGCAGATGTAATGACCCCGCCGGTAACTGTGAGGCCCTTGATTACACCAGCCTTGGTACCGATTTTCTGCGCTTCTTCACGAACTCGAGTCATTAAGAAGATGTTGTAATCGATGCCAAGTGCAACCAAGAAGACGAATGCAAAGAGCGGGAAGCTCGCGTCAGTTCCTTTAAAGCCAAAGATGTGCTCGAAGACCAGCGCACAAACTCCCAAAGTGGCAAAGAAGGAGAGCACCACGGTCACCAGCAATAGCCCCGCTGCGAAGATGCTGCGCAATAACAAACCAAGGATCAGCGCAATCAGTAAGAGGACAATCGGGATGATTACCCGATTATCACGACGTGAAGATTGGTCGACGTCGTATCCAATGGCAGTTTGACCACCTACGAGACTTGTCTTATTGACTGACTTGGCAGCCTCGCGAATAAGCGGAATCGTATTCTTTGCCTCGGTTGAGTCAGCAGGCACCTCAAGGATGGCATAGAGCAGGACATTGCCATCGACGACTTTCACCTCTTTAGTCGGCTGCATCGTCGCTCGATCAAAATTAGTTACGGGCACGACTGAAGCAACATTCGCTACCTTCGAGATGGCAGCAATCGATGGTTGCAGGTCGGACTCTTTGATAACGATTTCAACCGGGGTGCCTTCGCCGCTTGGGAAGTGCTCCCCCAATTTCTCGAGCCCGATTACTGAATCGGGGCGCGTGGTAAATGCATCGGTCTGCGCCAGGCCATCTGATTTCAAAGTGAACGAGAAGCCGGCAAAGATAACCAAAAGGAGTGCGGTGCTAATCCAAATCGGCTTAGGCTTCCGATCGACCAAATCGCCAACCTTTGCCCAAAGACCAGAGAGTTTCTCATCTTCGGAATCGAAGCGAGGCTTCTTCGGCCAGAAAATCCAACGGCCACAGAGCACGAGCAAAGATGGCAAAAGAGTCAGCGCTGCGAACATCGCGCAGGCGATACCTATCGAACCAACTGGTCCTAAACCTCGATTGCTCGACAGATCGCTAAGGAGGAGGACCATCAAGCCAGCAATAACCGTTGAACCTGATGCCACGATAGGTTCGACGACTCCACGAAGAGCCACTCGCATCGCTGTGAAACGGGAATGATGGAGATGAAGTTCTTCCCGATAGCGAGAGATCAGTAGCAGCGCATAATCCGTCGCTGCACCGAGAACGAGCACATCAAGAATGCCTTGGGTTTGTCCATTCAAGTCGATGACATTTGCTTTAGCGAGGTAGTAGACAATCATCGTTGCGAAGGCGAGCGCCAAAGCTGCTGTGAAGAGTGGAATGATCCACAGGAATGGCGAGCGATAGACGACAATCAGAATTAGGGCGACGACAATCAATGTGGTTTTGAGTAATTGAGTATCAATGGAACCAAAAGCTCCGAAGAGGTCAGCGAAGATGCCACCGGGCCCGGTGACGTGCGTTTCAATCGAACTGCTACCAAAGTTCTTCTCAAGGTCGGCACGAATAAATTCGATAATCAATGGCAATGCCGGTTCATCCTCGATGTTCTCTCCGGCAATCTTTGAATTAAGTTGCACATTGATGAGCGCAGCTTTGCCATCTTGAGATGGAATCGCTTGCAGTGGCGCACCAGGAATGAAGTATTCACGCAGCGCCTTCTTAGACGCCGGTAAGACTTTCTCTCCTAGCGAGGCTGCGTATGCATTGAGTTTGGCAAAAGCTTCCGGATTGCTCTGCGGGCTCACATCACCAATAGCCAGCAAGAGGGTCGGCAAAAGGTCTGAAGATTGCTCTGAGAACTTCACAGTGATCTTGCTCGCTAAAGTCGACTCTGCGCTCTGTGGCAGGAATGCGGAGTTATCGTTCTCTTGGACATTAGAAATCTTCGAGAAGACTGGCCCCGAGATACCACCTATCGATAGCCATCCGATGATGACGATGATGGAGATCCAAAGACCTTTACGGACGCGCCCGGTTTGGCGCGCGAGGGTAGCGGAGTTCGATTGATTAGCCACGGAGTGAAATTCCTCTCACATCAATAACGGGAGTCGGCTAGCGAGCCGACGCTGCAGAAGCCTAAATCTTATCCTCCGTGCGCTCCCTTTTCCGGAAAGGAGCTGATTTCCAGGCTCTTGGGTAGGCTAACGAGTATGACCGTGGTGACAGATTCCAGATTCCGCACCCAGATCATGGGCCTCGTGGATTACCAGAGCGCGCTGAACCTGCAGCGAACGCTCCATGGCGATGTTCTCCTCGGCTCAGAACCCTCGACCTTGCTCCTGCTCGAACATCCCTCGGTCTACACCGCCGGAAGACGAACGTTGATCGAAGAACGACCAACAAATGGCGTTCCGGTTGTCGATGTCGATCGTGGGGGGAAAATAACCTGGCACGGTCCAGGACAACTCGTTGGTTACCCCATTGTGAAGTTGCGCGAACCAACGAAGGTAGTCGACTTCGTTCGCGCGCTAGAGCGAGCATTGATTGCGACGCTTGAGAAGTTTGACCTCACTTCCTTTCAAATCTGCGAGAACTCTGGTGTGTGGATTGCGGGCGAAAATACTTCGCGAAAGATTGCCTCAATTGGAATTAGAGTGGCAAAAGGCGTGGTCACCCACGGATTTGCATTAAATGTAAATCCTGACCTGACCTACTTTGAACAGATAGTTCCATGCGGGATTCCCGATGTCGTGATGACATCGATGAGCGCTGAATTGAAACGGGATATCACCATCGGCGAAGTACTCCCGGTAGTGGAAGCAGAGTTGGCTAAAGAGTTTGCGAGCCTTCTGGCATGAGCGCACCTACCCCAGAAGGTCGCCGCCTGTTACGGATTGAGGCGCGAAATGCCCTTACTCCCATCGAACGCAAGCCTGAGTGGATTAAGACAAAAGCGAAGATGGGCCCGGAGTACACGAGCTTACGTTCTCTTGTCTCTGGAGAGGGGCTTCATACCGTCTGCCAAGAGGCTGCCTGTCCCAACATCTTCGAATGTTGGGAAGATCGTGAGGCAACCTTCCTGATTGGTGGCTCGGTCTGCACTCGACGTTGCGATTTCTGCAATATCGATACAGGAAAACCACTTCCACTAGATCGCGACGAGCCGCGACGAGTTGCGGAATCGGTGGCAAAGATGGAGTTGCGCTATGCAACTGTCACAGGCGTAGCCAGAGATGACCTCGATGATGAGGGCGCCTGGCTCTATGCAGAGACGATCATCAAGATCCATGAACTCGTCCCCGGTTGTGGGGTCGAAATGTTGGCACCAGATTTCAATGCCCGCCCCGAGCTTCTCAAGCTCGTCTTCGAAGCCCGACCTGAAGTCTTCGCTCACAATCTCGAGACAGTCCCACGCATCTTCCGCCAAATCAGACCGGCATTCACTTACGAACGCTCCTTAGATGTCATTTCACAAGCGCGGGATTTTGGATTGATAACAAAGTCAAATCTCATTCTCGGCTTAGGTGAGACTCGAGGTGAAATCGAAGAGGCGCTCGTTAATCTTCATCAAGCAGGGTGCGATCTAATCACCATTACGCAATATCTCCGCCCCACTGCAAAGCATCATCCGGTTGAGCGATGGGTAAAGCCAGAGGAATTTGTTGAGCTTGCCAAACTTGCCAACGAGATCGGTTTTGCTGGCGTGATGAGCGGCCCATTGGTTCGTTCTAGTTACCGCGCCGGAAAGCTATATGCGCAAGCCCGTGATGCTAAGCAAGCGATGATCGCGCATGACTGACCCGGTCTACCCAACGGTCATCGTTCTGGTCCGACTTCTATGGAAGTTTCTTGGCCTGCGCATGACTATCAAAGGAAGCGAATACATCCCCCGTTCGGGCGGTGCGATCCTGGCAATTAACCACGTGGGGTATTTGGATTTCGCAATCTCTGGAACCGCGGCGCTTCCTGCTAAAAGGTATGTCAGGTACATGGCAAAGAAGCAGATATTCGATAACAAAATTGCCGGACCATTGATGCGCGGAATGCACCACATCAGCGTCGATCGTGAATCTGGATCTGCTTCCTTCGTTGCAGCGCTGCGGGCGCTCAAAGCCGGCGAGATCGTGGGCATCTTCCCTGAGGCAACGATTTCGAAAAGCTTCGAGATTAAAACTCTGAAATCTGGCGCAGCGCGCCTTGCAATCGGAGCAAACGTGCCGATCCTCCCCACGATTGTCTGGGGTAGTCAGCGAATTTGGACGAAGGGGCGCAAGCGAGACTTCGGCAGAAATAAATTCCCGATTTCCATTTATGTGGGTGCGCCGCTCTACTTCACAAGAGAGACTGAGGTGGAACGCGCCGAAGCTGAGATTAAATCAGCTCTCGAATCTCTCCTTCGCAAGGCACAGAGTGAATATCCTGATTCCCATGTGGGGCAATGGTGGGCTCCAGCCCGCCTCGGCGGTACTGCGCCAACCTTGGAAGATGTCGAACGCGAGAGAGGGTAGCCTTTAGGACATGGCACGTCAAAAGAAAGAGCGGAAAACTCCAGAATGGGTGAAGACCATTCGTCAGGCATACCAAGTCACTCGTAAAGCCCGACCGTTGCTACCACTCCTCCTCATTCTCGTCTTTGCGATAGTGATGGCGATTGGTATTGGTATTGGACTTATTGTTGGGCGCACGATTTACATCTCGTTGATGGCGATTCCCTTTGCCATCATCATCACGCTCTTCATCTTCTCCCGTCTCGCCGAATCTTCCGCCTATGCCTCTATTGAAGGCCAAGTTGGCGCTGGCGCGAGCGTCTTAATGTCGATTCGCAAAGGATGGAGTACTACCGCTGGTGTGCAAGTGGCGCGAAATCAAGATCTTGTCCATCGCAGTCTTGGTCGTGCTGGCGTTGTCGTCACTGGCGAGGGAACGAACGCGGTTCGCGTGATGATGACCGATGAACGTCGGAAAATGGAACGCTTCCTCTCAGGCGTGCCAGTGCATGAGGTTCTCGTTGGCGATGGCGAAGGACGAGTACCTATTCGAAAATTACAGAAGCACCTAAAGAAGCTTCCGAAGAAACTGACGAAATCACAATTACGCGAAGCACGGGCGCGCGAGCGCTCCCTCGGTGGTGCAAAGTTGCCGATGCCTAAAGGGCCGATGCCAAATATGCGAAAGATTCCCAAGCGCTAACCTAATGGGCGCTTGCTTTTGATTACTTGTCAATTAGTTAAATATTGAGGATTGCCACGCTGCGCACTGCGCGGTCGTGGAGCCCGCGTCCATGCACAGTCAATAGTGGCGGCACCACGAGGCAGATCAAAAAGGTTCGCATAATCGAGGGCAAGAAACCGATCCGCATCCCAGTGTCGATATCAACTATCCGAATCCCCAGGAGAATCTGTCCCGCTGAACCCCCGATGAGAATGGTGAAGAAGCTCACTTCGAGGAAGAAGATTGCTAGCTGTATCCAGCCCGGAACGAGCAGTTGCTGGGTCACCAACCGGGCTATGATGTACGCGGCAAACCAATCGATGCACAGGGCAAGCAGGCGCCTGCCATAGGTTGCTTGAGGCAGCCGTGGCGCCAACCCGCCTTCGCCCTCGCCTTCGATGCTCATCCCCCAAGCCTAGGGCCAACTCTCAAGGCTTACTCCATGAACGGTAACAATCCTGAAACATTCGGGTTATTCCCCCTTCACCACCTTGCTCTAGCGTGTCCTCTCGTTGGAGCGCCTTTCATCACTGTTGCTGATGGGCTCTTCATCCGTATGTATGAGCAGAGCTCTTGAGTGACAGCTTAAGAGAATGAAAATGGAAGAAGAGAAATAGAGAGGAATAGAGATGTTTAAGAGCGCAAGCGAAATTCTTGCCTATATCAAGAAAGAGGATGTCAAGCTTGTCGATGTACGATTCATCGACTTGCCAGGAATCCAGCACCATTTCAATGTCCCTGCAGAATCTTTTGATGAATCAGTCTTCACCGATGGTTTGATGTTCGACGGATCCTCGATCCGCGGCTTCCAATCGATTCACGAATCCGACATGAAATTGCTCCCAGTGCCAGGTTCGGCATTTATCGATCCATTCCGAAAAGAGAAGACGCTCGTCATCCTCTTCTCGGTCCACAACCCAATCGATAACACCCCGTATTCACGTGATCCGCGCGGGATCGTCGCAAAGGCTGTCGAATACATGCGCTCGCTCGGTATCGCAGATACTGCATTCTTCGCACCTGAGGCAGAGTTCTATGTCTTTGACAGCGTTCGATTCAAGACCGGCATGAACGAGGCTTACCACCACATCGATTCTTACGAAGGCGCGTGGAATACCGGAATCGAATACGACCAAGATGGCACGCCTAACCGCGGCTATCGCACCCGTATCAAAGGAGGTTACTTCCCGGTCTCACCAACAGATCAGTTCGCAGACCTTCGCGATCAGATGGTGATGAACTTGGGGCGTGTTGGCCTTCAGGTAGAGCGCTCGCACCACGAAGTCGGTACCGCCGGACAAATGGAAATCAACTACAAGTTCACAGATATCTTGAGCGCGGGCGATGAACTAATGAAGTTCAAGTACATCATCAAGAACACCGCATGGCAGGCAGGCAAGACAGCAACTTTCATGCCTAAGCCGCTCTTTGGTGACAACGGTTCAGGAATGCACGTCCACCAATCGCTGTGGAAAGATGGTAAGCCGCTCTTCTGGGGCGAAGGTTATGGCGATCTCTCCGATATGGCCCGCTGGTACATCGGTGGCTTGCTCAAGCATGCGCCATCGCTACTTGCATTTACCAACCCAACGGTCAACTCCTATCGTCGTCTAGTTCCTGGCTATGAGGCTCCCGTTAACTTGGTCTACTCGGCGCGAAATCGCTCGGCATGTATCCGTATCCCAATTACAGGTTCCAACCCCAAAGCAAAGCGAATCGAATTCCGTTGCCCAGATCCATCATCCAATCCATACCTCGCATTCGCAGCGATGTTGATGGCAGGACTTGATGGCATCAAGAACAAGATCGAGCCACCAAAGCCAGTAGATAAGGATCTCTATGAGTTGGAAGGCGCAGAAGCCGCCGCCATCCCACAGGTTCCGGGTTCACTAGGCGAAGTTCTCGATAATCTCGAGCAGGATCACGCATTCCTCACTCAAGGCGGCGTATTTGCTCAAGACCTCATCGATACCTGGATTGCATTTAAGCGTAAGGAAGAGGTCGACTACGTTCGACTTCGTCCACATCCAGCAGAGTTTGAACTCTATTTCGATATCTAAATCCCCCAGATCAGAAACCCCTGGCGTCTCATACCGCCGGGGGTTTCTACTTTTTAATCCGAAGTACCAAGAACGAGACTGCGATGCAGGCAAGACCGCTTGCGTAGAACGCTACGGCATAGTCACCGAATTTCACGCGCGCGATTCCCGCGCCCAGCGCCGCAATCGAACCGCCAATTTGATGAGCGGCGAAAACCCAACCATAAACAACTGTGCCTCGTTCCGGCCCGAGCACTGAGCGACAGAGGAGAATCGTCGGCGGCACGGTAGCAACCCAATCGAGGCCGTAAAAAATAACGAATACCAAAGTCGACGGATGAATCGTTGCAAAGAGAATGGAGGGTAAAAGAAAGAGTGAGATACCTCGAAAGAGATAGTAGAAGAAGAGCAACTTACGGGGGTCGATTCGATCGGTGAGCCACCCCGATAGCAAGGTGCCGACCACATCAAAAACGCCAATGAGGGCGAGCAAGCTTGCTGCAGCGACTTGCATCATTCCATGATCGTGCGCTGCCGGGATGAAATGAGTACCGATGAGGCCACTTGTAGAGAGACCACAAACAAAGAATGAGATTGTTAAATACCAAAAATTCTTCACTCGAAAGGCTTGGCTCAATGTTGAAATGGCCAGTCGAGCAGCATTACCAACTGGCACAGGAACATCGACCCAATCTGCAGGTGCGCCAAATGGAGCGGCACCGATACTTGCCGGACGTTCTGGCAATAGCACTTTGATAAGCGGCACCATCGCAAGCGCGGCGATACCCACGGTGAGTGAGACGCTTCTCCAACCGTAATCCATCGCTAGTGAGGAAAGGGTGGGCAAGAAGATCAACTGACCAGTTGCCGCTGCAGCTGTTAGCGCCCCAATGACCAAACCTTTTCGTTCGATAAACCAGCGGTTGACTATCGAAGCGGCGAAGACGAGCGCCATCGAACCTGTGCCAACTCCAACCACAAAACCCCAGAGGGCGACCAGTTGCCAGAGCGAGTCGATTGCCATGGTTAACAACGCTCCGCTGCCCACGGCTGTCAACGCAAACAGGACCACACGCTTGATCCCAAAACGCTCCATCAATGCGGCGGCAAATGGCGCGGTTAGCCCATAGAGGAGAACATTTATTGACACTGCAAGTGAAATGCCATCGCGTCCCCAGCCGAAAGCCTCCTCAAGCGGAACGATCAAAACTGATGGCGCCGAACGGAATCCCGCTGTCGCCATCAAAGTCAGGAAGGTTAACCCGGCCACGATCCAAGCTGGATGCATCCGAAAACGGGTGATCAGATTCCGTGTAGTGGTCAACGACTCTCCTCGATTGCATCAATCAAATCCGCCAATACAGTGGCAGAACGTGAAAGCCCAGCGCCGACAATTGTATCTTCACGGTTCTCCATCATCACTGAACTTACCCGCGAATCAACCCGGTAGCGCGAGAGCGGAACGTACGTTCCGGCATATGGTTCATTGATGATGACATCACCTGCCCGCGAAAAATGCGACTGCGCCAAATTCAGAAGCCATGCAGGTGTGTGAAAATCATCGACACCAAGACAGACAGCTGGACGTCGTTGCCCCTTATTCACGCCATTGAGATGTTCGAATCTTGGATAGGAATGGACATCAATAATCGTGACCTTCCCTAGTCGGTTCAGCACACTCCGAACTAGCTCTTCAAACGCTAACGCATACGGATGGAAGAATCTCTCAAGTAATTGGGAATCTCGGACTTTATCAATCTCTCGTAAATCGCTTCCATCTGAAGTCTTCAAATAGACCACTCCCATACCAATTGAATTCATCACTTCGCGGTCATCAGGGAAACGTTCCGGATCAATGACCAATCGTGAAAGTTTGTTTTGAAAAATCCACGGTTTGACCTTCGCTTGGTTACGGGCTGCAATAGCTAACAAATCGGTGTCGGTGTCGGTCATTGCATCAAGTTCACGATTGAGTGCCGGTTCGTCGAGTAGAAGATCATCTCGTTCCGCGAGGGGTATTTCGCGCGAAGCATGCGGAACATGGAGAATTACTGTGGAATCGCTATCGCCTTCACGTATTTCGAAATTGACCGTGGCCACTTAGAGGCGGCCTGCTTCATGGACTTTACGGAGAAAATCCTTTGTGCGCTTATCTTGGGGATCCTTGAGTACTTGAGCAGAAGCTCCGATCTCAACCACGGCGCCGCCTTCTAAGAAACAGACTTGATCGCCCACTTGCTGGGCAAACCCCATCTCATGCGTTGCAATAACCATAGTCATGGCAGAGCTCTGATCTTCTTTCAATTCTTTTACAGTCATTAGAACTTCGTTAACAAGGACTGGATCAAGCGCCGAAGTAACTTCGTCGAGCAAAAGGACACGAGGGTTAACAGCAAGGGCCCTGATGATCGCCACGCGCTGTTGTTGTCCTCCACTAAGGCGATCTGGGTATTGCTCAGCCTTCTCGTAAAGCCCAAAACGTTTCAGCAATTCATCAGCCCGCTGATTGGCCTCGTCGCGAGTGAGGCGATGGACGATTACGGGAGCGAGCGTGATGTTCTCACGTACGGTTTTATGGGGGAAGAGATTAAACGCCTGGAAGACCATCGCAATCTTTCGCCGAGTTTGATCGATATCAATCTCCGGATTGGTGATCTCTTCCTCATCAAGAAAAATGGCCCCGTCATCTATTTGCTCTAGAAGATTGATACAGCGGAGCAGAGTGGATTTACCAGAACCGGAAGCGCCAATTAGCACCGTTGCACTGCCTTCCGGAACATCGAATGAAACCGAGTCCAGTACTAACTCGCTCCCGAAAGATTTGCGCAATGAATCAACTTTAAGCGCAGATTTATTACTCATGCTAAACCTTGGGCATTCTGTCGCTCGATTGATCGACGTATCGCCCGGTCAGTGAATCGGGTCAGTGGAATAGTCACCAAGAGAAAAACAATCGCCGCTACTACATATGGTGTGTAATTAAATGATCGACTACTCGCAATCTGAGCTGCCCGAACGGCATCGGTGACACCAAGAATTGAGACCAATCCGGTGTCTTTAATGAGCGCGATGAGGTCGTTTAGAAGTGGTGGGGTTACTCGCTTAAGGGCCTGCGGCAAGACTACGTGCCGCAATGATTGGAAGTGTGAGAGCCCTAATGAACGGGCGCCGGCACGTTGGCTTGGGTGCACGGTAAGAATGCCACTTCGTAAAACTTCAGCAACATACGCGGTATAAGTGATGATCACTGCGAGTGTGCCAAGGATGAGCACATTATTTGTAAGCCCCGGGATGCGCAGCGCCGGAATCCCAAAACCAACGAGCAAGATGACCAAGATCATCGGAATACCGCGGAAGAGATCGACATATACCGTTGCGAGGAAGCGAAATGGCGTCAACGCGGGTGAACGTGAGGTTCGCAATAGCGCAATGGCTAATCCAAAGATCGCTACACAGGACGCAGCAATGACTGTAAGCGTGACATTGGTCATGAATCCAAGCAGAACCTTAGGCAGGACCTGCGCGCCATAGACCCAATTGAAGAAAGTGTCAGAGAGCGTAGTAAAACCAGGTGAAGTGACGAGAACGATGAGTAGCGTGCCTAGGACTAGAGCGCTCGAGCCTGCGGCAATCAATCCATATCTGAGCGCAGCTCGTCGCCGAAAACTCCTTCGCCGGATTTCGCGCTCGCTTGGCGACCAACCGCCAGAAGAGAGGGCGCGCCCATCGCTGGACACGCCCTCTCCCCGACCTTCTCGGCTTTCGCTACCTGTGGAGCTCATCTACGTCCGGGTTCGTCACACCTTAAGAAAGGTATGGCGCCCCTGCCGAAGTTGCTAACCAGGTATCAGTGATCGACTTGAGCTCACCGTTGTCGCGAAGGGCATCCACAGCGCCGGTGACGCACTTGGTGAGCGGACTATCTTTCGCTAGTAGTAGACCGGCGCCTTGATCATTGGAATCGCGATTCTCTACTTGACCGACGATGATGCCGTTCGGAACTTCAACTGCAGAGAGATAGAACGCGGTTGGTAGATCGACAACGAGCCCATCGATTTGACCATTCTTTAGAGCGGCCACTGCTGCAGCATTATCGTTAAACACCTGAGCTTTCAGACCAAACTGTTGCTCGATGGTATCGAGTGAGGTCGAGGCAACAGCGGCGCCGAGCTTGGCGCCCTTTGCTTTGAGATCAGCAATGGTGGTGATTCCCTCGATCTTGCTTCCCTTGAAAGAGACAATCGACTGATTCGAGAAGTAATAGGCGCTCGAGAAATCAACGACCTTTTTCCGTTCATCAGTGATGGAGTATTGCTGAATATTGAAATCGAACGTCTTCGGTCCTGGTGCGATTGCCGAATCGAATGTGGTGCGAACCCACTTGACTTGATCGTTGGTGTAACCGAGTTGCTTAGCCACTGCGTAGGCAACTGCAGCTTCGAAGCCTTCACCTTTCTCAGGAGCATCGTTGAGCACCCAAGGTGAGTAAGCCGGCTCGCCAGTTGCGATGGTCAAGGTATTAGCTTCTAAAGTTTGAAGTGAAGCTGGAGCGCACTCGTTGGTGGCTGCCGATTCTGCTGGCGCAGCTGCTTCATCAGTTGAGGTGCTGCTGGCGCAGCTCGTCGCCACTAGAGCAAAGAGTGCGAGGAATAGCGCAGCGATCGTACGTTTTGTTTTCACAGTGTCCCTACTTCCCTATTAATAGGCACCACCATGGCGCCCAATTTTCGGGCCTTGTGATGAATCATGCGCAGCAAGGCCCGCGCTTGCCATCTTCTGGCCAGGTATCACCCGGAGCACCCCACCGCGGTGGAGGGTTGCCGATCAGCGAGCCGGGGCTTAGCGCTGATGCTCTTAACCTAGGTAAAAACCTAGCAGAATTTTTTCACTTTCAGAAAAACTCTCGACTTTACTGGCTAGAGTGTGGCGCTATGGCGAGAGCAAATACCCTAATCGTTCTTGATTCTCGAGATAACATTGCAATCGCTTTGCAGGAGCTGGCAGTTGGCACCATTCTCGAGCAGTCTGATCTTGCCTCTCCACTTGAAGTACGAACGGCTATCCCCCGAGGTCACAAGATTGCCCTTGTCGATATCGCCAAAGGTGAACCAATCATCAAATATGGAGAGCGGATGGGACATACCTACCATGCCATCCCTCGAGGCTCACATGTGCATACACACAATGTCATTGGCGATCGTGTCTCGACGGAGCCAACAACATGATCACCGGCTATCGAAACAACTCCCGCGGTGTTGGGGTGCGTAGCTATCAACTGATTTTGCCATCCGTGGTCTGCTCCACTCACCTAGCAAGAAAAGTTGCTGATCAGGTCGGTGCGATTTCATTTGCACATCAACACGGATGCGGAATCATCGGACCAGATGTCTCGGGCGTCAACGAATTTTTCGTCGCTCTCGCAGGCCATCCCAATGTGCAGTCGACCGTCGTACTCGGCTTGGGCTGCGAGACGCTGCAGGGTAACGAAGTCACCGATAGCATCACAAAGGATTATCCCGAGACTGAATATGTTGTCATCCAAGAAAGCGCAGGCATGGCAGGGGCCCTTGATTCAAGTATTGCCACTGCGAAATCGCTCCAAGGCGATCCTGAACGCGCTCCGTTGAATGCACTCGTTATCGGCATCGAGGGGTCTCCCAATCCAGAGTTGCTACAACAAATTACCGAAGATATTCAGGGGGCTGGCCATTCAGTAGTACTTGCTAATCGCTATAAAGAATCGTCACGTAATTTTGGCGACTTAGTCCGCGCAAAATGCCACCTCATACTCTCTTTTCCCGATCCCCTGCAACCTCCATCGGGCTACCCGTTGATTCCTGTGATTACGATTGCCAATGCAGATTCGCCACTTCACCTCGCTCTGGTGCAAGAGTTCGATTGCCACTCGAATGTAAATCGAAAAGATCTCTTTCAGAAAATCCTCGATGTAGCCAATGGTGAGCCGAGTAAATCTGAAGCGAAGAAAATTGGCGATATCGTCGTTCCCCGCATGGTTCGGAGCGTTTGATGAACAGAGATTCTCAGTTGACCGGTTTCGAACGAACGAATGGGCGTTGGGGATTCCGTAATTACATACTCATTCTCCCGCTGCATAATGCGCTCAACCAACTAGTGGACGAAGTACGAACATCGCACCCAGCAAGTCCGATAATCACCTCGGTCAGCCATGATTGGAGTGGTGAGGTCGATACAGATTGGGAGCGAATTCGCAGAGTCTTCTCTGGATTCGCAGTCAACCCAAATGTCGGTGCGACGATAATCGTCGGTATTGGTACCGAAGATGAGGAAAGTATCGTGAACGCAGCGAGATCTCGTCGGAATATGCCCATCAATTATTTGACTCTCAAAGATGCCGGCGGGTTTGAGAAATTGCAAGAGCGCATTTTCCAATCGGTTTCGGAAATTTTCCCTTCGATTTCGCAAACAGTACGAACACCTGCTCCCTGGAGCGCTCTCGTACTTGGTCTGGAATGCGGCGGCTCTGATGCGTACTCCGGAATTACAGCTAACCCAGCCCTGGGCGTGGCCAGCGATAAATTTGTCGAACTGGGTGCGACCTCGATTCTCGCCGAAACTATGGAGATTCTTGGCGCAGAACATCTCCTTGCTGCGCGAGCGAAGAGCCCAGAAATTGGACAGGCAATCATTGATGTTGTTGCCCGTTATGAACGATCAATCACATACGAAGGCATCGATATTCGGGGCGCCCAACCGAGTCGAGGCAACATCGAAGGCGGCCTGACTACTCTTGAAGAGAAATCACTTGGCGCCGCGAAAAAAGCTGGCAACGCTCCGTTTACTGGCGTTCTCGATTACGCACACCTCCCCACTGAGCCTGGGCTTTATTTCATGGATACGCCAGGACATGACATTGAACAACTCACAGGTTTTGCAGCGGCAGATGTGAATATCACCGTCTTCACCACTGGCCGCGGTACACCAACCGGCTCTGCAGTAATCCCTACGATCAAGGTTGCTACCAACACTGAGATGGCACTTTCACTACCAGATCTCATCGACCTCAATGCTGGCACCATCGCCGATGGCACTGAAACTGTGGCTGAAGTTGGCGACCGAATCTTCAAAGAAATTATCGAAGTTGCCAATGGAAAATTGAGTGCAGCCGAAGTTGGCGGTCACCGTGAATTCAATCTCTCTCGACTCTACGGGTCAACGCAATAATTATTAGATTCTCATCGCCGCAGCCAGAGGTGTGGCTTCGGATAGTTCCTTAAGCGCCCCTGCAATCAGTGGCCAGTCAGGCTCGGAAATCGCATCCAACAAGCCTGGAATTCGCATGACGCCAGCAACTGCATCGGCAGGTTTCGATACTCGCGCTCGTAGCAGTAATTCACTCGCCAACGGGTCGACAACGGAGTTTGCGCTCTGCAGGAAGCGAATCCAAAGCGCCACAGCAAAGGCAATCCGCTCGCGCGCTAAACCTCGCTCACTAAGTGAATTCATCGCACGAAAGAGGCGTTGTGGCAACTTTGCAGAACCATCCATAGCAATCTGGGCGCTTCGATGAGCCACGGCGCTATTACCAATACGCGCACGAGCTTCAGCTCCGTATCGCTGTGGGTCTATAGCTCGTGGTCCTTCAAAAGATGCACTTAATTCCTCTTGTAGGTCAGAGATGAAGCTATTCCATTCAGGGATGGCCATAGCTTCATAGACATATTCGATACCTGATAGTTGACTGAAGTAGGCGGTCGTCGAATGGGCGCCATTGAAGAGTCGTAACTTGAGCGTTTCATAACGCGCAATCTCTGGAGATACATCAATTCCAAGTTCGGCAAGAGCATCGCTGCCTGAATGCGGTGCTACCACCCATTGACGATACGGTTCGGTCGAAATCAACGATTCATCCCGGTATCCGAAATCGCGCTCAAATTGTGAAACGGCATCTGAGGTGATTGCTGGAACAATCCGATCAACCATCGAATCAGGAAAGGATTGCTCGCTCAGCCAGCTGCGGAAATCACTGGTCATCCCCCGCCGCTCAGCGCTAGCCAAGAGCACCTCCGCCAACCTTGAACCATTGGAAGGTAGGTTGTCGCACGAGATAACCGTTGGGCCGCTCAGTCCGGCGACAAATCGAAGGTGCAAAATATCAAGTAGTCGATTGGGCATCGAATCTAATTCACTACTTACTTGATATGCCTTTTCAGTCACAGTGACTGTTATCAACTTCAGTTCTGGCGAATGAACTGCCTTGCGTAACTCAGCATTTGATAGGTCAAAAATGGAACCATCGAAAATGGAGCTGATGACTCTTGGATTTTGCTCGCTCCCAGCACGGGCGTTCACGGTGTAACAGAAATCTTGTTTTCGTAAGAGATCGGTAACTAAAGTACTTCGCGGCGAGATTCCATAGATACCCCACTCTCCGCTGCCCTTTTCCAGGGCTTCATCAAAATAAACCGCTTGATGGCCGCGGTGGAATGCTCCTAATCCAAAATGAATAACGCCAACCGGTCGACCATCACGTGCATAACCAGGCTTGAGCTGGTTCATAGCCGGAAGAAATCCTTCGATAAATGATAGGCAATCTGCATGGCAAGAAAATGTGCATCTGCTTCGCGTATTCGATGGCTGCTGACCAATTCAGCGAGGTACCCCGCATCAAATCTACGGGCAACATCGTGGCGAACTGGTATCGAGAGAAATGCTCTGGTGTCATCGATGAATCCGATGGTGTTCATGATGCCGGCGGTCTCGATAGTCGCATCACGCCAACGACGCATTCCGTTGAGGCTGTCATGGAACCACCATGGCGGACCAAGCTTCACCGTAGGAAATGCTCCAGCTATCGGCGCCAGCTCCCGCGAGTAAGTCGATTCATCAAGGGTAAAGAGCGCCAATCTAAAATTCTGGGCGAAACCGAATCGTTCAAGCAATGGCCGAAGGTTCTTCGTGAATTCAGTTCGTGCCGGGATGTCATAGCCGCGATCGGGGCCAAATTTTTCGAAGATGCTCGTCGAGTAGTTTCGCACTGATCCCGGGTGGATTTGCATCACTAAGCCATCATCAGCAGACATTTGGGCATGCTCCATGAGCATCACGCCGCGAAATAGTTCTGCGTTCTCAGGAGTGGCTGGCCTAGCCTGAAGTTCGCTGAAGAGCTCTTCCTTCGCCTGCTCTGACAAATCAATGGTGAAGGGCGTGGGAACGCCATGGTCGGTCGCTTTTGCGCCATTACGAATGAATCGGTCGCGAGCAGTTCGAAGTGCAAAACGAAGTGATGCGAAGGATGTGATGGTGAGGTTGGTGCTTTGCTCAAGTTTCGCCAGCGCTTGCTTCCAATCTGCTCGTTCTGGATCACTAACATCATCGGGGCGAAATGTTGGAATGACCTTCGATTGCAGCGGAGTCTCTTCGAGGGCTTTATGAAACTCGAGCGAGTCGCTCGTTCCATCAGTTGTTGCCAGAACCTCTATGTTGAAACTCTCAAAGAGGGTTTGTGGAAGAAAATCGCTGTCTTCCAATCGGCGGGAGATTTGCCGATAGATTTCTGCCGCATTGTCCTGATCAAATGGGAGCTCGATGTGAAAAATCTGCGTGAGAATCTCTTCGAACCAGATCCTCGATGGTGTTCCTGTAAAAGCCTGCCAATTCTCTGCTAACAACTGCCATATCTGTTCTGCAGGAATTTTCTTCGTTCGTTCTCCGCTTCGATCTGGCAGATTCAACTCTTCGTATGTGATGCCTTGGCTAGCTAACATCCGTGTGATGTAGTGGTCGGGCGAGATCAGCAGTGCGACCGGATCTGCGAACGCGCAATTTTCCGCCAAGAGCTTTGGGTTGACGTGGCCGTGCGGTGAAAGTATCGGCAAGGCTGACATTTCCTGATAGAGCGCTCGCGCAAGTGGGAGAGCATCGTTACTACATTCGAAATACCGATCCGCGTATCCCCTAGGCATGCTTTGCCAACCAATCAAAAGCTGCTTCTTGCATGGGAACAGTGAAAGAGTGCTGAACTGGATAGAAGTCACCGCGGTAATTTCCGCGACCCTGGTCGTTACGCTCTAACGCGCTATGCGCCGTCGCCATTCCTTCTTTCGTAAAGAGTTGGTCTTCTCCGCAATACTGCACAAAGAGGGGGGTATCCGAAATCATTGCGACTTCCGGCCATTCACCGGAGGCAGCGAGATTGAAGGGAAAGAACATCCACGAATGTGGCGCGATATGTTCATGGAGCATCGAAGCGTAGGTAGCCATAGCCCCGGTGGAGACCACTGCGGTTAGTTCTGGATTAGTGGCATGAAGGAAGATCGCTCGACAACCACCACCTGATAATCCAATTGCAGAGATTGAGTCAGTTATCTCAGGTAATTGTTTCGCTACTTCCAGCGCGACTCGATCTTCATGATTAAGGATTCCTGCCATCGTTGCGCCATAGAGACTTAGATATTTGTTGAGCGAGAGCGATTCAAACATCACCGAAAGATTCTCAAATTCTGCAGCGGTTGCTTGGCCATGGATCTCCTTGATGCGAGGAGGAAGTTCATCCAAAGAGAACCCGCGCGAGCCCCAGGGAAAGCAGTCATGGACGAGCACGGCAAAACCACGTTTAGCTAATTCATTTGCCGGAGCTCGATCTCCGTAATGATGTCGCCGAACCCATGCCGCCCGTTCTGGCAATCCGGCCTGATCTCGTTGCGCGACCTTTTCCTTTCCAAATTCTTTGAGATCGTCGTGGCTATGCAGGTAGAGCGCGCCAGGAAGTGGGTGGTCGACGCCGATAGGAGTAAGAAGAAAGGCTTCACTTCGCTCTCCCCAACCCACGTTCCAAGAAAGTTCAGTGATTTGCACCCCATCAAATTCGGCAATCTCTCCTCGAACAAGGTTGAAATCTTCTGGCAGAGAGGGAACGGTGCCGAGCGCGGCGATTAACTTCTCCCGGCTTAACGGCTGGTTGGGGCGCGCTCCGAAAGCAAGCGCTCGCCCTAACTCTTCGAGGTGATTGGTAGCCATGTCACGAGCCTAACGGTTGAGCTGTGGAATCTTCGAGAGCGCCAGATGAGCAATGATTCCGATGACGACCGCTCGAATGAGATCGAGAGCTACCGTGCTCAGCGCTGTGATCACCATCGTGATTGCAGTGCTCCGCGTGGTCACAAAAGCTTCGTGCAACGTTCGCGGTTTGACCATGCGAAGTGCAGTCACAATTAATATTCCGGCAAGTGCACTGACTGGGATCTCGCCCACTATCGGCGCAAGAATCGCGATGCATAATAAGAGAAAGAGTGCGTGCACCATAGAGGCAAGGCGCGTCTTCGCCCCCGAACGGACGTTTACCGCGGTCCGTGCTATCGCACCCGTCGCCGGAATTCCACCCATGGTCGCCGAAGCAACGGTGGCTAAGCCTTGGCCGAATAACTCGCGATTACTATCGAAATCACCGGCTTCATGTAGTTTCTTCTGCGAATGAGCCAAACCTTCGGCAACTTTGCCGGAGAGAATCGATTCGATAGCGCCAAGTGCGAAGACTGCCACTGCGCTAGTAAGGATTGGCCACCAACTGTTGCTGGGGATTTCAGGAAGTGATGGTCGCGGTAGCGAGCGCGGTAACTCTCCAATAACTCGTACATCGAAACCAAACAGGTGAGCAATCAGCGTGCAAAGTACGACAGTGACAATACTGGCTGGTATTTTCTTCAGGACTTTAGGTGATAACGCCATGATGGCGATTGCCATGAACGTCAACACGATGGCATCTGAATGAACTTCCCCTTGAGCTAGAACCTGAAAACTCTTCCAGCCCACAAGTAGCGCATTGCCACCTTCAGGTTTTGCGATATCCAAAGCGAGTGGTATTTGTTGGAGTGCGATCACTATGCCGATTCCTGCCGTGAATCCTTCAAGAACTGACCAGGGAACTCTGGCAAAAATCTGACCTAGACGAAATATTCCGGCAAGAATCGAGATAGCTCCAGCAAGGAGCCCAACAACGGCAACGATGGAGACTCCGTAACGTTCCACGATTGGGATCAGCACCACGGTCATCGCGCCCGTCGGGCCACTCACTTGAAATCGTGACCCGCCAAAGAGTGCCGCGAGAAATCCAGCGACGATTGCGGTGATGATTCCTGAGGTTGCACCCGTGCCGCTGGCAATCCCAAATCCAAGAGCAAGTGGCAGCGCCACCACTCCCACCGCAATTCCTGCGAGAAGATCCTCGCGAAAATGGTTTCGCAGGCCCGCAAAATCGCGCCTCGACGGGAGAACTCTGGTCACCTAAGCAAGGTACCGCAGCGACTTTGAGCGATTGAAGTTGTAGTTGCAAATGGTTTGCAATAAACTCGCGACATGCATATCCCAGATGGCTTTATCAATATTCCCACCGCGGCCGGAGCTGCTGCTTTGGCTCTGACCGGAGTCGGCTACTCCGTGAAGAAGGCTAAGGGGGAACTTGACGAGAAGGCCGCCCCGCTCATTGGTTTGGTTTCAGTCTTTGTATTTGCCGGGCAGATGATCAACTTTCCCGTTGCTGCCGGTACCTCCGGCCACCTACTGGGCGGCGCCCTCGCTGCCGTGCTCGTCGGACCATATGCGGCATCTCTTGCGTTAACGGTGGTCTTGGCAATTCAAGCTCTCCTATTTGCCGATGGTGGCTTAACCGCGCTGGGACTAAACGTGTTCAATATGTCTATTTTCGGCGTGTGGAGTGGTTACGCCATCTTTCTATTAGTTCGAAAGACTCTTAGATACTCCAACTCAGCGCTCTTGATTGGTTCAGCGGTTGGTGCATTTGCATCGGTGCCACTTGCCGCAACCAGTTTCAGTATTCAGTACGCAATCGGCGGCGAGGGTACCTTCGCTCCATCAACCGTTTTCACTGCCATGTTTGGTACCCATCTTTTGATCGGTATCGGTGAAGCAATCATTACCACACTGACAGTTGGCGCAGTGTTAAAAACTAGACCAGATCTCGTCTATGGAAAAAATAAACGAGCAAAGGTTACGTCATGATAAATAAAAAGTTTTACCTTTTTGGACTCACAATTGCACTACTGATTGCTGGAGTCCTCTCCTTTTATGCCTCATCCTCTCCAGACGGGTTAGAGAAAGTTGCCACAGATCTTGGTTTCATTGACACCGCCAAGGATTCTGCAACTTCGAAATCGGCGCTCGCTGATTACGCAATTGCCGGAATTAGTAATGAACGTCTTTCGGTAGGGCTTGCAGGAATTATCGGTGTAATTGCCACCGGCTTAGCAATGTATTTGATCATCCGATTTATTGGTAAGAAGAAAAATTAATACCAGCGCTCAGCTCGATAGGAGCGCGGAACATGGGCATACTCACGGGCATAGCGTTGGTGAGCGTCTCTATATACATCGCCACTCGCTAGTGCATGATCTACCTGGCCATGTAAAACTTCTTGCCTTCTTGGCATTTATGGTAATCGTAGTATGCACACCAATTACACGATGGCCAACTTTTGTGGGATATTTTTTAATAATTGTACTTGTGTTGACGCTCTCAAAGTTGCCTGCCCTCACACTCGCTAAGCGGGCTACTATTGAATTCCCATTTCTTATCTTTGCAATCTTGATGCCATTCACCGCTGGTGGCGACGAATTTGAGATCGGCCCCTTGGAGCTCTCTCGCGAAGGAAGTATCGCGGGATTGAATCTCATCACGAAAGCGACTCTAGGTGTGGCGTGCTCCATGATTCTTGCGGCTTCAACTACTTCGCACTCATTACTTGCTGGTTTTGTTCGCATAAAAACGCCCTCGCTTTTTGTGCAGATTGCAGCATTCATGATTCGCTATCTAAATGTCATCAATGATCAGATGACAAGAATGAAAGTTGCTCGAGAATCTCGTGGCTTCGTCGCCACCGGGCCCCGCAGTTGGCCAATTTTCACCTCGACGTTAGGTGCGCTCTTCATCCGCTCTTATGAGAGAGGTGAAAGGGTGCATCTCGCAATGCTCTCCCGTGGCTACTCCGGAGCGCTCTCCTCGTTAGCTACTGAACGAGTATCTCGAAAACACTGGATTTATGGGGCGCTCTTTCCCCTATTTGCGCTCATCTCATTCCTCTTAGGTATGGTCCTCTTCTCATGACAATTAAACCAAGCGTCCAAATTAGCAATCTCCATTACGCCTATCCCGACGGGAATAAGGCCCTAAATGGCGTCAATCTCACAATCGCTAGCAAAGAACGGGTTGCACTTCTTGGTCCAAATGGAGCTGGCAAGACGACTCTGGTCATGCACTTGAATGGAATTCTCTCCCCCACTTCCGGCGCTATATCTATTGCTGACTTCACCCTTGATAGCTCGAACAAAGAGATCACAAAGAAAGTGCGCGAACTGGTTGGTATTGTCTTTCAAGATCCTGATGATCAGCTATTCATGCCAACTGTCTTTGAAGATGTCGCCTTCGGACCAACAAATATGGGTTTGACAGAGGGAGAAATCGAAGAACGAAGCGTTCACGCCCTGGAACTCGTGGGCATGCTCTCTCTCAAGGACCGTGCTCCGCATCACTTATCTTTTGGCCAGCGTCGTCGCGTAGCAGTTGCAACTGTCCTTGCCATGGAACCAGAAATCCTGATCCTCGACGAGCCGTCCTCAAACTTAGATCCGGCATCGCGTCGTGAACTATCAGAGATCCTGCTCGACCTCGACGTGACAATTTTGATGGTCACTCATGATCTGCCGTACGCCTTCGAAATATGTGAACGCTCGTTGATTCTCAATCAAGGCCAGATTGTTGCTGACGACTCGACAACTAGCATCCTCCGAAACAGTGATCTCTTGACCGCAAATCGTTTGGAACTTCCTAGAGGATTTGCTATCTAGGGTCACCTTTTAGTCGAGGAAGAAGTCGAGTAAGAAATCGGTTGTTCCCGGTACCACTGCGTACTTATCTAGATTGGTGACGCCAACGCTTGCGAGAACCTCATCATCGACAAGGAACTCCCCTGTTCGAGGCGCTCCGGCAAGAATGGCATGGGCGGCATCGGCCAGAATTTCTGGAGTGCGGCACGCGGCGGTATCAATACCAGGAATCATTTGTAGCGCTGCAGTATCGATTGCAGTACGAGGCCAAAGTGCATTGACGCTGATCCCATCGCGTTTAAGTTCATCAGCGAGACCGAGTACACACATACTCATCCCATACTTAGCCATCGTGTAGGCCAGATGATTCTTGAACCACTTCGATTTCATTGATAGCGGAGGGGACATCATTAAAATATGGGGGTTACGTCCAGCTTTTGCCGACTCCTTCAACGCGGGTATTGCCGCTTGTGAGGTGAGAAAAGTCGCCCGGACATTTACCGAGAACATCAAATCAAAACGCTTCGCTGGTGTTTGCAACGTTGGGGTGAGGTTAATCGCAGATGCGTTGTTAATTAGAATGTCGAGCCCATTAAACGCATCAACAGCTTGTGATACAGCGCTGGCAATTTGATTCTCGTCGCGGAGATCGCATTGAATCGGGAGCGCCTTTCCACCCGCCGCCTCAATCTCTTCAGCGGCAGTAAAAATGGTTCCCGGTAACTTTGGGTGCGGCTCTGTGGTCTTCGCAGCGATAGCCACCATCGCGCCATCTTGTGCGGCGCGCTTAGCGATTGCCAAACCAATCCCTCGAGATGCGCCCGTAATGAAAATCTTCTTACCTGCAAGCGATGATGTATCAGACATAGTCCCTGACCTACTCCCTAGTTCTTTCGGTTTTTCATCAAGAAATTCATGAAAGCTTCTCTAGCCTCATCGCTTTCTAGCGCAGCGGTGAAGAGTTTCGCCTCTTCTTCCATAACCGCCAGCAAGTGCTTTTGGTGTCCCTCACGTAGTAAGCGTTTTGTCTCTCGAATTGCATTTCGCGGCTGGTCAGCTAGGTGCTTCGCGCGTTCACCGGCTCGTACTGCTACCTCTTCCTCGCCGACTACTTCATTAATGAATCCAGCTTCGTATCCACGTCGGGCCGTGAAGACTTCACCTAGCATGAACAGCTCTGCTGCTCGTTGATGGCCTGCAATCAGTGGCAGCAAGTAGGAAGAGCCCGCCTCTGGAACGAGTCCGAGATTGACAAAGGGCATCGAAAGCTTCGAATTCTCTCCGGCAATCACGTAATCGCAATGAAAGAGCATGGTGACACCTACGCCCACTGAGCGACCGCTTACCGCTGCAACCAATGGCTTAGTGAACTCCCTGATTGCGGTGAGGAAATGCCAGACCGGCGAATCACTCCCGGTTGGCGGATGTTCGAGGAAATCATTGAGATCATTCCCCGAGGTGAAGTCATCACCTTCACCGTAAATGAGCACCGCGCCAATCTCATCGTCATTATTTGCTCCGTTGATTTCGCGAGCAAGGATGGCGTACATCTCTCGGGTAATTGCGTTGAGCTTGCTCGGACGATTAAGTCCGAGCGCTAATACCCCTTGATCCTTTGATATTGAAATATCTTCGATTGCCATATGACGCGCCCCGCTTATCTTTCGATAGTTCCAGCGATGAACTCTTCAGTTCGATTGCGCGCAGTCTCATCCGAGTACTGCTCGGGTGGCGACTTCATGAAGTAACTAGATGGTGAGAGGAGCGGACCACCGATTCCACGATCGAGACCGATCTTGGCGCATCGAAGAGCATCGATAATCACGCCTGCGGAGTTCGGTGAATCCCACACCTCAAGCTTGTACTCGAGATTGAGGGGTACATCACCAAACGCGCGACCTTCAAGGCGGACATATGCCCACTTACGATCATCGAGCCATGAAACGTAATCCGAAGGTCCGATATGCACATTCCCTTCGCCCATATCGTGATCAAGTTGTGAGGTGACAGATTGGGTCTTGGAGATTTTCTTCGACTCGAGACGATCTCGCTCGAGCATATTCTTGAAATCCATATTTCCACCCACGTTGAGTTGGAGGGTGCGATCGAGATGGACGCCTCGATCTTGGAATAGCTTGGCCAAAATGCGGTGCGTGATAGTCGCACCTACCTGGCTCTTAATGTCATCGCCAACAATCGGCACTTTCGCATCGCTAAATTTCTTGGCCCAGACTGGATCAGATGCGATGAACACCGGCAGTGCGTTAACAAATGCGCAATGGGCATCGATAGCAGCTTGTGCGTAGAAGCGCGTTGCCTCTTCAGAGCCAACTGGTAGATAGCAGATGAGGACATCTACTTTCTTCTCTTTGAGGGACGCAACCATGTCAACTGGCGTTGCATCGGATTCCTTGATGGTCTCTTTGTAATAGCGACCCATGCCATCAAGAGTGGTGCCGCGTTCAACGGTGACTCCAGTCTTCGCGACGTTGCAGAACTTGATGGTGTTGTTCTCGCTTGCCCACATGGCATCGGCAAGATCAAGGCCCACCTTCTTGGCATCGACATCGTATGCAGCGACAAACTCAATATCGCTGATGTGATAGCCCCCGATGACAGCGTGCATCAACCCGGGAATCTCCTGGTCGACTGCTGCATCTTTGTAATAGGTCACGCCTTGTACAAGTGAATTGGCGCAGTTACCTACACCAACTATTGCTACTCGGATCTTGCTCACTGGGATTTCCTCTCTGCTTTGATCATTTCATCGAGCCAAGCGATTTCCCGCTCGGCCGAATCAAGTGAGTGACGGCGCCACTCGATGAAGTACTTGTCCAGACCGATCGGCGAGCGCTCAAGTTCGTGACGAAGAAGATCGGTCTTCTCGCGAAGGCGACGTCGACGAGCTTCAAGGATTCGCACCCGGTTGGAATGTGAAGTAGGTCCGAAGAAGGCGAAGTGAACTCCAAACGCCTCATCTTCGGTGGCATCTAGCGTTTCGGTCAGCTCCTCAAATCGCTCTAAACCAGATTTGGTGATCTGGTAAGCAATTCGAGTTCGGCGCGACTTACTGCTCTTACTCGCCGAGCTGGAGCTCCCCTCGATGACCTCGATCAACCCGCCCTCAGCCATCCGCTTGAGCAGCGGATAGAGCGAACCAAAGGAGAGGGCTCGGAAGGGGCCCATGATGGTCAACGAACGCTTGCGCAATTCATACCCATGGAGCGGACCATTGGCGAGCAGGCCGAGGAGGGTGAACTCCAGCGGTTCGCTCCGCTGCGCCATCGCAACTCCCTTTGAGAAGAGCGAAACTCTTCTTTGATACATCGAATTGATACATCGGACCGCCATATCTAAGCGCCTTGGGCCAGGCTCGGCAACTTAACAACTCTCTCGGCGCGCCGCGCCCGTTATTACCTATTTACGCTGGTGGTGAGCCTTACCCTGTTAGCTAAGTGAGGCGCGCCACAGCGCATGCCTCGAACTCCGGACCATTGATATGGAAGGAATCCCCCACTATGGCATCACTGTTTACCTGGAAAGTTCACTCTGGTGGCGAGGTTGTCGCCCCTGATGAGCGCCTCTCCTGGCCACGCACGATCGGCATCGGCCTGCAGCACATCGCTGCGATGTTCGGCGCCACCTTCTTGGTTCCCATCCTCACCAAGATGCCGCCATCGACCACCCTCTTCTTCTCGGGTATCGGCACCATGCTCTTCCTTCTCATCACCCGAAATCGAGTTCCCTCCTACTTGGGCTCCTCCTTTGCCTTCTTGGCCCCAATCGCAGCAGCAAGCGCCAATGGTGGTCCAGCGGCGGCGCTCGGCGGAGTGGTCGTTACTGGCGTAGTACTCGCCCTCGTTGGTTTGATCGTTCGCGCAAGTGGCATCAAATGGATCGAATGGATGCTCCCACCAGTTGTCACCGGCACCATCGTCATGCTCATCGGCTTTAACCTCGCTGGCGCTGCAAAGAATAATCTCGCAGCTGGCCCGGTTGTCGGCATCATCACCCTCGCTGCTATTGGAGTAATCGCTGCCGTCTCCCGAGGCTTCATTGGACGAATCAGCATCTTCCTTGGCATCGTGATCGGTTACGTTGCAGCGCTACTGATGGGTGATGTCAACACTGATAGAATTACCGCAGCGAAATGGATAGCAGCTCCAACATTTATGAGCCCAACATTCAATGCCAACGCAATCATCCTCTTCCTCCCAGTCGTCCTTGTTCTCATCGCTGAGAACGTTGGCCACGTTAAATCTGTCGCCGCAATCACTGGTAAGAATCTCGATGGCGAGATGGGTAATGCGCTCTTTGCTGATGGCGTTGCAACCACTCTTGCTGGCGCCGGTGGCGGTTCTGGTACCACGACGTACGCTGAGAACATCGGCGTTATGGCAGCGACAAAGGTCTACTCCACCGCTGCTTATTGGATCGCAGGACTTGGCGCGGTTCTCCTCTCGCTCTCACCAAAGTTCGGCGCGGTCTTAAGTGCAACTCCAGTTGGCGCACTTGGTGGAGCCGGCGTCGCGCTCTTTGGAATGATCGGTCTTCTCGGTGCACGTATCTGGATCGAAGCTAAAGTTGATTTCTCAAATCCAATTAACTTGATTGTCTGCGCTTCCGCCTTGATTATCGGAATCTCAGACATCTCCTGGACTCGTGGCGACTTCACCTTCAACGGAATCATCAACGCCTCCATCGTGGCGATTGTTGGTTATCGCTTGCTCCACGCGCTCCGTAAATAATCTCGATAGAACAGGAAAGGCGAGGGAGCAATCCCTCGCCTTTCGCTATTTGTAAGGCCTTTTTGTTAGGCTCGTGACGTGCTGCTTGGCGTGCCCATCCCTTCAAAAATCGGCGAGTATGTATTGGTCGCACTTGCCATCATCGTGGCCCCAGGACCTTCGGTGCTCTTTACGATCGCCCGCGCAATTGCCTGGGGGCGAAAAGTTGCCGTTCTCACCGTTCTAGGAAACGCATCAGGATTCTTTGCCATGTCACTACTCGTAGCAATAGGCATCGGCCCCATTATCCAAGCGTCGGATCTGATCTATGCCGCGGTGCAATGGGGCGGTGGTCTTTACTTGATCTATCTGGGCATTGATGCCATTCGCAAGCGTAATCAACATACGAGCCAGGTGCTGGAAGAAGGTACTGTTGGTGCACCATCGACAGCGCGCATCATCCGCGATGGCTTTGTTGTGGGCATCCTCAATCCGAAAGGAATCGTCTTCAATGCCGCCGTCACGCCACAATTTATAAATCGTGGCGATGGTCGCGTGATCGCTCAGCTAATTCTCTTAGGCGCAATCTTCGCGCTCCTTGCTTTCGTTTGTGATGGCACGTGGGGCATTCTCGCTGGAACGGCGCGCAACTGGCTGGCCACCAACATCAAGCGGATTGTGCTCTTGCGAAGTATCGGCGGCGTCGTCATGATGATTCTTGGATTGTTAGTACTAATCCAAATCCAATAACTTCGTTCCGCCTTTTCTACTCGCTCTCATCATCAATCTCTTCACCTTTTTGCAGGAGCTCTTTCGCTCGAGTGGCGTAGATATCGACATACTCTTGACCGCTTAGCGATTGAATCTCTTTCATGATGGAGTCGGTAATACTCCGAAGGACGAAGGGATCGGTGGGATCGCCATAATCGGCGAAATTCATCGGCTTTCCGAAGTAGACCCCTACGCGCATGATTTTCGGCATTACTTTGCCGGTCGGTTGGATCTTCTCGGTATTGATCATCGCTACTGGAACGACAGTTGCGCCCGATTCAATGGCAAGGCGAGCAATGCCGGTACGGCCACGATAGAGACGGCCATCTGGCGAGCGAGTTCCTTCGGGATAGATTCCAATGCACTCACCTTTTGCTAAAAGCTCCACGCCCGTTCGCACTGCAGCTTCGCTCGCGCGACCACCCGAACGATCAACCGGAACCTGGCCAAGAGCTTTGAAAGTTAGTTTCTTGATGAAACCTTTCAGGCCAGGTTGAGTGAAGTACTCCTGCTTAGCTAAGAAAGTGACTTTCCGCGAAACTACCAGCGGCATAAAGATTGAGTCGCTAAAACTTAAGTGATTCGAGGCGATGATCACCGGTCCAGAATTAGGGACCGAATCTAAACCACGAACCTTTGGCCGAAAGAGCAGCAAGAGAATTGGCGTCAGAAAAGATTTGAGTAATCGATATGGCATTTATCCACGCGCCAAATCTGCAACGCCGACAAGGCCCGCGTCATTACCCAATTGCGCCGAGACGATATTGGGAAGCGAATGGCCCGAGAAGGATGCATTTCGAGCGAGCGACTCTCGCGCCGGCGCGGTAAGTATCTCGCCAGCTTCCGAGACTCCCCCGCCTAAGACAACAAGATCGGGATCGAGGACCACAACGAGAGAGGCTAAGCCAAAACCTAACCACTCCCCGGTGATCTTAAATGCCGTGTTTGCAATGCGATCTCCTGCTTGCGCGGCTGCCGTGACATGTTTGCCAGTTAATCCCTCGAGCGTGCCATCGCCATACTGGAGTAGTTCAAATGCACGTTCTGGCGCCGCTTCGATTGCTTCGGCGACGTGGCGCATCAGAGCCGGTCCGGCGCAAAACTGTTCAAAGCAGCCCCGTGCACCGCAACCACAGAGTGGCCCGCTGGCATTGACGCGCATGTGGCCAAATTCAGCTGCAGTTCCATGTGCGCCCCTGAATAATTCACCATTGACTATCAGTGCGCCACCCATTCCAGTGCCAAGGATGAAGAAGATCATGTTCCGCGAGTTTCGACCTGCGCCATAGCGATACTCGCCCCAACAGGCAGCGTTGGCATCATTCTCGACGATGATGCGAGAACCGATCAATGGCTCTAACTCTTCGGCAAGATTTACGCCAGTCCAGCTGGCGATGTTCGTCGCTGCAAGCATCCGTTCGCGATCTGCAGAGACGAATCCAGCGGCCGAAAGTCCGATATCACGAATCTCTTCGCGGACATCTTTCTGTAGTTGGTTGACCAACTCCGCAACTAAATGGGTGAGCGCTTTGCCACCTTCACGTGGAGTTTCTCGTCGAAGTCGTGCAATGACTCGACCTTCATCATCGACAACACCACCGAGGAGTTTGGTTCCTCCGACATCGATGCCGATTGCCAAGGACATATGTGCGCGCCGCTCTTCCAGAATCGATTAATTCTCGATGTGCGCTTTGAGCTCTTTCAATGTCTGGTCGACAACAGCCTTCTCTGCTTTAAGGCGCATCATGTCGGGCACAGGCATAGAGAGCGCAACGGTGAGCGAGTATGAGATCTCAGTTTCATCACCGATGCTCTTTAACTCTTGTCGCCCATCCATCGCCGTCAGCAGGTCGGCGCTCTCAAGAGTGAAAGAGAGGGCAGCCGGGAACGCGCTCCAATCAAAAAGAAGGATGGCCTCATCGCGAAGGGCGCCAGAGGAGAGGGACATCTCCACCTTGCTGGGTTTGACCGAATCGCCTTCGAGAACCTTCACGGCTTTCATCGAACTCGACCAGGTCGGATATGTACCGACTGAGGCAATTGCCTCTGCAACCTGGGCAAGCGGGGCTTCAATGATGATGGTGGATCGAGTTTCGCTCATGGCGGTAAGGCTACCCTTCTCAGCAAGCGGCTGCCTACGCTAGCGTCTACGCTTCATGGCCAGAGGCCACATAATTGAAGTCGCCAAAAGGAGCGCGCAATGAAAGAGGTATCTGTACCTGCCCTCGTACCGCCAGCAACCGAGGGAAATCTCACCGACTTAATCACCAATCGAGCCCATTTCGAACCTGAGCGCGTGATGCTCTCGCGCCCGGTCGGTGAAGGGTGGCAGCAGGTAAGCGCACGCACCTTAGAGGCAGAAGTTCGCGCCGTTGCCAAGGGTTTGATTGCCGCCGGCATCAAGAGTGGCGATCGCGTCGGATTACTCTCGCGGACTCGTTACGAGTGGACCATCATGGATTTTGCCATTTGGTTCGCTGGCGGAGTCGTCGTGCCAGTTTATGAGACATCTTCTGCGGAGCAGATCGAATGGATACTTCAAGATTCAGGTGCGGTGGGTATGGTGGTTGAAACTCCGGCACATGCCGCGCTCGTCGAAACTGTCCGAACCAGAGACTTAGCAAATATTTGGGTGATCACCGAAGATGCGCTTGCTCAGTTATCACAGAGCGGTAGCAGTATCTCGGATGATCAAGTCACGCAGCGACGAAACTCCCTTCGTCCCGAGACGTTAGCAACCTTGATCTACACCTCAGGCACCACTGGAAAGCCGAAAGGTGTGCAACTCACTCACGCTAATTTCCTCGCTGAATGTGGCAATGTCGTTGAAGGAGCATCAGATCTCTTCCTCCGTCCTGGTGGATCAACCCTCCTCTTCCTCCCGCTGGCGCACGTCTTCGGGCGAATGATTGAGATCGGTGCGATTCGCGCAGGTTTACATTTAGCTCATTGCAGCGATCCAGTCGGCAGATTGATGCCTGATCTTGCAAGCTTCAAACCAAACTTTGTCCTTTCTGTGCCACGAATCTTCGAGAAGATTTATAACGGAGCTGAAGCGAAAGCTGATGCCGCTGGTAAGGGAAAGATCTTCCGTAAGGCAGCTGCCGTGGCAATCGCGTACAGCGAAGGCATGCAGAACGGACACATCTCCTCTGGTCTTCGGATTCAACACGCCCTCTTCGATAAGTTGGTCTACAGCAAAATTCGCCACATCATGGGCGGTAACGTCGATGCCGCAATCTCTGGCGGTGCACCACTAGGCGAACGACTCGGCCACTTCTTCCGCGGCGCTGGAGTCCGCGTTCTCGAAGGTTATGGATTAACTGAAACTACCGCAGGCGCCACACTCAACCTCACTTCTTCGGTGAAAATTGGCTCCGTCGGCCGCCCGATACCAGGCACCACTATCAAGATTGATGACGATGGCGAAGTTCTCATTAAAGGTCCCATTGTGATGAATGGCTATTGGCAAAATGATGCTGCCAACCGCGAGGTCTTTACCGCCGAAGGTTACTTCCGCTCCGGAGACCTTGGTCGCCTCGATGAGAATGGATTCTTATACATCGTCGGACGTAAAAAAGAATTAATTGTTACCTCGGGTGGCAAGAACGTCGCCCCCGCTGTTTTGGAAGATCGCCTTCGCTCCCATCCATTGGTCAGTCAATGCATGGTTGTCGGCGACAACAAACCGTATATCGCAGCGCTAGTCACAATTGATCAAGATGCCGTCAAGGTTTGGGCCGCTGCCAACAACAAGGGCGGTGCTTCTATTGAGGACCTTGCAAAAGACTCTGCCTTGATAGCGGTCGTTCAAACTGCTGTGGATGAGGCAAACAAAGCGGTAAGCAAAGCTGAATCCATCCGTAAGTTCACCATTCTTCCAGTGGATTTCACCATCGCTGGCGGACACCTCACTGCAAAACTCTCTGTGAAGCGTCATGTCGTAGCAAAAGAGTTCGCAGTTGAGATTGAAAAACTCTACGAGTGATTCGATCGAGCGACTAAGAGTCGCTCGAGATCTCCACGACACGTTAGCTCAGGAGCTTGCCGCGCTCGGCTACATCTGCGACGAGGCAATCGCGCTGGCGCCGATGGGTCAAAGTCGGGATTCGATCGTTGATATTCGACAGCGGCTCTCGATTGTAAGTGCCACGCTTCGGGATGAAATCGGATTACTTCGCCAAGATAGATTGGTAGTGGGTCAGGCGCTAGCGCTCTTCGTAGACCAACTCCAATTGCAATCCACCATCACAGTGAAGAACCAGATTCCCACAAATTTCGATCTGCCCCAACAGAGTCAACTTGATTTATATCGCGCGCTTCGAGAGATAGTCACGAACATCTTTGCCCACTCTGCAGCGAAAACTCTCTCACTCAAAAGCGTCACCGGCTCGGAATCCATCGAGATCGAAATTACTGATGACGGCGATGAATACCTTGAGAGTGGCGTAACGACAAACTATCGATTCGGCAGCAAAGGCCTAAGAGAGCGAATCGAGGCAATTGGTGGCCAGCTGAGCTATCTCCGTAACGAGTCGATCAATTGCTATCGAATTTCGATTCCACAATGAACACAACTGACGTGAAACTGCTCATCGTCGAAGATCATCCGATTGTTCGCGAAGGACTACGCAAGGCGCTTTCGTCGCGAGGGTTTACTGAAATCGTTGAAGCGGCTAGCTGTGCCGAAGGGCGAGCTCAATTAAGTAGATGTGATCCCTCGATTCTGATCACCGATCTCCATCTCCCCGATGGATTGAGTTTTGAGATGATTACCTGGGCTAGAAAACTTAAACCTGAGATAGCCATCATCATCTTGACCATCGAGGCTAATCCCAATTTCCTTCTGGCTGCGGCCGAGTCAGGCGCTAACGCCCTGATTCACAAATCTGCCCCCATCTCACATCTCATTAGCGCCATCGATGCTGCGATGCGCGCCCCTCGCAGCTTTACTGCCGAGGGTCTTGCTGAAGCGATGCGGATCGAGCGGGAGCGACCAAAGCTCACACCGCGAGAACTGGAAATCTTGGAGAAGCTCATTACCGGAGCGGAGCTTCAGAGTATTGGCAATGCGCTCTACATTAGCTTACCGACCGTGAAGACTCACCTGACAAACATCTATCGAAAATTAGAGTGCGACAATCGAACAGCGGCAATTACTCGAGCGCTTGCCCTTGGACTAGTCCGCTTGAAGTAAGTGTCGGAATCGAGCTCCGATCACCTGCCAACTCCACTGCGATTCCATCCATAATCTCCCCGCGCTACCCATCCGCGCTCGCAGCTGCGCGTCAGCAAGCAACTCGGTAAGCGCATATGCCAAGCCATCGATATCCGAACCTGCAACAACTTTTCCCGTGACATCTTGTTGCACAGCATCGGGTGAACCGCCCGAATCACCGGCGATAACTGGAACTCCCGATGCGCTCGCTTCTAAGTAGACGATGCCTAAACCCTCTACTTCAAGCCCGGCAAATCGTTCTCGAGTGGGTGAGGCAAAGATATCTGCCGATCGAAAGAGAGCCGGTAAATCTTCAAAGGGAACGCGACCTAGGAAGGAAACGCTTTGCGCAACGCCCTCTTGTTTCGCCAATGCTCGTAACCGCTCTTCATAATTTCCGCTTCCGGCAATGACCAACTGCGCATTGGGAAATTGACCTCGCACCTTCGAGAGCGCCTTGATCAACACATCCTGTCCCTTGCGTTGAACAAGACGGCCAACGCACAAGATAATCAGCTTCCCCGATAGGCCATACCGTTTGAGAAACTCCTCGGATTTATCGCCTGGATGAAAATTTTCAATATCCACTCCCGGCGGCAGCGCCACCAATTTTGAGAGATCTCGAGTATCTAACGCTGCGCTTATTGCCGACTTAGTAAAGCTGCCCAAGTAAGTCAGCACATCAACTGAGCGAGCAACTCTGCGGAGTAGGTGCGAGAACAGTGGCACTTTCGACCACCACACCTCATGACCATGCGTCAACGCAACTATTCGAGTTACGCCTAAACGTCGTAATGATGGTGCGAGTAATCCCAGAGGCACGCTCGCTCCAAAAACTACTGTTTTAATTGAATGTGCATGGATGGTCCCGGCGACTCGAGCGCGCAAGCCCGGCGTTGGCAACAAGATACGTTGCCGGTCTCGAACGACAATAGCTCCCAGTTGATGGAAAATCTCTTGGTCATAACGGGTTTGCTCGACTTCGGAGCTTTGCGAAGAGGTATGGACGACTACCGACTCTGGTGGTAACTGATAAATCAAGCCCTCAATAAATGTCTGGATTCCACCGCTCTGCGGCGGAAAATCATTCGTTACAAAAAGAATCTTCTCCACGCTATAAACGAACTGCCCCGACGTATCGCATTTGGTTGATCGGTGCGACTTTTACCCGAGAGCCAGGCCGTGGAGCATGAATCATCTTGCCATTACCGATGTAGATGCCGACGTGGCTAATCGGGCGCTTGAAGAAAACTAAATCACCTGGGCGTAATTGAGAGCGAGGAATCTTCTTTCCATATTGAAATTGGGCACGCGAAGAATGTGGCAGTGAAACCCCTGCCGCAGCAAAAGCTCGCATCGTTAGCCCGGAGCAGTCCCACGTTCGCATTCCCGCTGCGCCGAATACATACCGATCGCCGATTTGTGCCAAGGCATATCGGATTGCAACTCCAGCTCGTCCCGATGTGTTCTTCAAGCTCTTCGCAGCAGCGCGCGATGAAGCGAGATCGTTCGCCTCAGCTCGCCGCTGTGCCGCTAAGAGCGCTTTACGTTCGGAGGCTTTCAGTGATTTGAGTAGCCGTTCAGCTTCGGCGAGCTTTGCATTCGCAGCGCGCGCTTGCGCCTCTAATTTCTGTTGCGTGGCGCGCACCAACTTTGCTTTGTCGCTGACGAGCAAGGTGGTCTGGCGTAACTTCTGGGTTGCTGACTCGTACCGGCGTAACTCCACCGAGCGGCGACGAGTAAGTGAATCTAAATCACCGGCAGATGCTAGATATGCCTTGGGATCGGCAGAGAAGAGCAATTGGAGCGATTGACCAAGCCCGGAGCTCTTATATTGCTCGAGCGCGATTGAGCCGAGAGATTTTCGAATGACCTCTAATTCGTTCCGTTGTTTGGCAGCCTTCTCTTGGACTCCAGCGAGGGTTTGGTTGAGCTGCACCAACCTGACCTTCGCCTCTTGCGCCCCTTCCGCGGCAGAAGCGGCCTGATTTTGCAGATCAATGACGCGCGCCTGAACCTCAAGCAGTCTTGCGCTTGGCCGAGGCGCCGCCTCGCTGGGGGCTCCGGCGAGCAAGCTAAGCGCAAGCGCGAAGCTAAGCGTGAAGGCGGGGGCCAAACGCTGGCGCCGAGGGTGGATCATGGCTCAAGGCTAACTAGGGCGCTCGCAGCAGCTCAACTTGAGCGGCAAATTGTCGCTAGATTCACAGGGTATTCGCGGGTAACGCGAGGTAAATGGGCGCGCTCCACCTACTCTTACCGCCATGAGTAGCGAGCGCCCGCCCGCCCAATCCCCCCTCCTGGCGAGCTTGGTGGTGGGTAGCAATGGGGCGACGAGCCTTCATGGGAACAGCCGGGAACTGCGAACACCCGAAGATCGCGAGCGCTTCCTTGCGCTGCGCAACTCCAATCGGGTCGGCGCTATCGTCGTTGGTAGCGCAACTGTCGACGCCGAGCCCTATCAAAAAGCGCCACATCCGCTCTATATCTATCGACGTAGCAGTGGCTTAACCCCCAAGGAATTAATCGAGAAGGTGCGGCGCGAAATCTCCGGAGCAATCCTCTGCGAGGGTGGCATCACGCTCATTCATCATCTCTTGCGCGAGGATCTCATCGACGAATTCCATCTCACCCTCGCGCCTATACCTGGAGATAATCACTACGTCGATCGCGCTCTCTTGGCTTCGAAACTCTCGCTGAGTGAGAGCGAATTGAAAGCAGGTACAACCTTTGAAAAATACGAGCGCGCCTCCCGATAAGTGATAGCCCTCTCTTTACCCTTATATATATGAGCGTATCGAAGGAATTCTCCGGATTTCGCGGGGATGTCAAAGAGTTGTTCGATGCTCTTCGCACATTCACGCCGCGACCTGAGATCGAATGCGAGGAGATTCCAGCGCCAGCAAAGTTGGCAACGCATGGGTTCGCGCTCACTGCTGAGTGTTATGACGGCGAAGATGAGGTAGCGAACGGTCGATTCGTACTGCTCCATGAACCAGGAGGACAAGAAACTTGGGGTGGTGATTTACGGATTGTTACCTTTATCAAGGCGGATATCGAGCGCGAGATGGGATCAGACCCGCTCTTGCCACAGGTAGGTTGGTCCTGGTTTGAAGAGTCGCTCTCTGGTTTGGCGGTCACGGCTCTGAGCGGAACGGTCACGTTGGCGTTGAGCTCATCCTTTGGCGAATTGGCAGAGAGAGCGGCGCGGAGTGAATTAGAGATTCGCGCATCCTGGACTCCTCAAGCAGAGAGCGTTCCTGAGGTGATTGATCATCTTGAGCGGTGGAACGAATTACTCGCCCACTGCGCTGGACTGCCGCCAATCTCCACAGGTGAAGGCGTAGCCACGATGATTCGTCGGAATAAATAGCAGGCGAAGTAATGGATGCCGAACCAGAGATTTCCCCGGAAGGCGAAGCTGAAAATGCAGTTCCGCTTTTAGCTGCTCCTAGAACGCCACTTCCACCTGTAATCACCACCGTTAGCGAACTTGAACGCGCATTTGATCAATTACATGTCGGCCATGGTGACATCGCCCTCGATGCCGAACGGGCTTCCGGATACAAGTACTCACAGCGCGCATATCTAGTTCAGATTTTCCGACGTGGGGGCGGATTACATCTCATCGATCCAATTGCACTTATTAACGAGAGCGAAAAGAACGATGGAGCGCACTTATTCTCTCGATTAAACGAGATACTTGAGGGAGCAGAGGCTGTTATTCATGCCAGCTCCCAAGACCTTCCATGTTTACGGGAGATTGGTATCGAACCGAAAAAGCTTTTCGATACGGAGTTAGCGGGGCGAATTGCGGGCTTCCCTCGAGTGGGATTAGGCGCGCTTGCCGAATCATTACTTAACATTCGCCTAGCAAAGGAGCATTCAGCTGTCGATTGGTCAAAGCGACCACTTCACCATGATTGGCTAATTTATGCAGCGCTCGATGTCGATGTCTTGCTCGACCTCAAGGATGAAATTGTTCGCGTCCTCAAGGAGCGATCGAAATTGGAGTGGGCGCTTGAAGAATCTGAAGCTGCACTTCACGCCGAACCTGCACCTCCTCGTAAAGAACCATGGCGAAGAACATCTGGGATGCATCAAGTAAAGAAACCAGAGCAATTGGCGATGGTTCGAGAAATGTGGCGAGTTCGAGATGAGTTAGCTCGCGAGCGAGATATCGCAGCTGGACGACTGCTCAACGATCGCGCGATTGTCAGTGTCGCGTTGAAACCGCCCACCTCGATCTCGCATCTTCGAACGATGCCAGCGCTTAAGCGCGAAGCAGATCGTTGGTGGCGCGCAATCGAAGCGGCGCGCGCTAATCCCACCGTTACCAAACCTGCTCCGAGTGATGGACCTCCGGCGCACATCCGAATCTGGCGCGAACGAGCACCGATTGCTTACGCCCGACTAACCCATGCGCGCCACGCCTTAAGTGAAACTGCGCAGACCCTCGAACTTCCGGTAGAGAACCTTCTCTCCCCGGATCTCGTCCGGAGATTCTGTTGGCAGGACCCGCCGCCCGGTGGAAGAAGTGAGGGTGAGGTGGCCCAATTCCTGCGCCACCATGGCGCGCGGGGCTGGCAGATTGCCTTCACCGCCCCACTCTTGCTCGCCATCGAGAGCGAAACCACGCCCCTGAGCGCCCCTGAATCCGATGAGCCACCACATTCAGAGAGCGCTTCCTGAGGTGAGCCATCTCTCATGAATTACGCAACAGATTAGTTGCGTAATTAGCTTGTGGCCTTTACGCTCTCCCCATGCTCAGTAATTTCCTCGTTGGAATTCGCGAAGGTCTGGAAGCGGCGCTCATCGTTGGCATCTTGATCGCCTACATCGTCAAAGTCGGTAACCGTAAGCACTTAGCCGCAGTCTGGGCTGGCGTTGCCGCTGCTCTCGCGGTGAGTTTTGCCACCGGCGGTTTCCTCGCCTTTACCTCTGCTGAACTCTCCGAACGTGGCGAGCAACTCTTTGCCGGAACGACTTCACTTCTAGCGGTCGGCCTCGTTACCTGGATGGTCTTCTGGATGAAGAGCGCAGCGCGCGGCCTCCGCGAAGAGCTCCATGGAAAAGTCTCGACTGCGCTCACTACCGGCCCAATAACACTTGCCTTAGCAGCTTTTTTTGCGGTCGTTCGTGAAGGGCTCGAAACATCAGTCTTTGCGTACGCAAACTTTCGCACGGCAACGTCAAATAGCGCACCAGCGCTCGGTCTGACCATCGGTTTGGTTTCAGCGGTTGCGCTCGGTTGGCTGATCTATCGACGAGCAATCACCATCAACCTCAGTAAGTTCTTCACCATCACCGGCGTTGCGCTCGTCGTTATCGCCGCTGGAGTTCTTGCCTATGGAGTCCACGAATTCCAAGAGCTGGGATGGTTCCCTGGAGAGGGGGCTTATGCTTGGAACATCACTGCATGGATGGCACCAGATTCCATTGCGGCAACCTTCCTCCAAGGCACGCTCGGCTTCCGGACTAAGTTCACCTGGGTGGAGCTATTGGTATGGGGCGCCTTCCTTGCTCTCATCCTGCCGATCTACCTCCGCAAGAGCGGTAAAGGCGCAGCTAAGCCTGCTGTGGCGGTCGCAAAGTAAGTTACCCTCCAGTAACCTAATCTTCGCGCACCTTTTTCGCGCAGGGATTGAGGTCACTAGTGAAAAGCGAATCTGTCGTACTGATTGATGCAGTTCGAACTCCATTTGGCAAAGCGGGAAGTCTCTATGCCGGCACTCGCGCCGACGACATCATGGTTCGCTGCATACGTGGTTTGCTCGAGCGGAACCCTGCAATCGCTCCGGAAGATATCGATGATGTCGCTATCGCAGCTGCCGCACAAAATGGTGATCAAGGTATGAATATCGGTCGAAGCGCTTCACTCTTAGCGGGCATCCCCCAATCTGTACCTGGTTACTCGGTCGATCGTTGGTGCGCAGGGGCACTTACCTCAGTGACAACACTCGCCGGAAGTATCGCCATCGGCGCTTATAACGTCGCGCTCGCTGGCGGCGTCGAACATATGGGCAATCACCCCATGGGCGATTTAATGGATCCCAATCCTCGCTATCTCGCAGAGAAGATGGTCGACCAAGATGCCCTCTCAATGGGCGCAACGGCAGAACGACTCCATGACAAGTTTCCACACCTGACAAAAGAGCGGGCCGATCGTTATGCATACAACTCGCAGATGAAAACAGCTGCGGCATATAAGTCAGGAAAGATTCAGCGTGATTTGATTCCCGTAGCAGTGCGTTCACCAGAACTAGGTTGGGGCGTTGCAACAATCGATGAACCACCGCGACCTACCACGACGATGGAGGGATTGGCGGGGTTAAAGACGCCATTTCGCCCAGCAGGGCGAGTTACTCCTGGCAATGCAGCTGGTCTCAACGATGGCGCTACTGCAGCTCTCTTGATGAGCGAGAGCGAGGCGAAGCGTCGCGGATTGGCGCCGAAGGCGAAATTGGTGAGCTTTGCATTCGCTGGCGTAGCGCCCGAGATTATGGGGTATGGCCCAGTGCCCTCGACAATCAAAGCGCTCGACAAAGCGGGGTTAACCATCGATCAGGTGGGGTTATTTGAGGTGAATGAAGCTTTCTCGATTCAAGTTCTCTCCTTCCTCGATCACTTCGGAATCGCCGATGATGATCCACGAGTAAATATCTACGGCGGCGCTATTGCCGTAGGCCATCCACTCGCTTCATCAGGAATCCGACTTATTCTCAACTTGGCGCGAGGTTTTGAAGAGCACCCAGAGGTGCAGTACGGAATCACGACGATGTGCATTGGTCTTGGTATGGGCGGCACCATCATTTGGGAGAACCCACATTTCACTGGTTCGAGTAGAAAGTAACGGAGTAGATCATGAGCGTTGGCGCACCTGAAGAAGTAGTGACGAAAGCCTTTGTCCGTGAAGTCGAACTCACCCCATTTGGTTTCACCGGGAAATTAGCGCTCATCACTCTCGACAATGGACTCGATTACAACCGTCCGAATACCATCGGTCCCGAAGGATTGAAGGAGCTAAACAATGCGATTGATGGAGCGTTAGCTAGCGGCGCCGATGCGATTGGCATCACCGGAAAACCCTTTATCTTCGCTGCCGGCGCAGATTTAAGCGGAGTGGCCAGCGTTACCGACAGCGCCCAGGCGAAAGCTTTCGGAAAGTTGGGCCACGACGTCTTTCGTCGATTAGGTGAATCTGGCAAACCCACTTTCGCATTTATCAATGGATTGGCTCTTGGTGGTGGATTAGAGATTGGCTTGCACTGCCACTACCGCACATTAGCGAGCACCGCTTTTGTCGCTCTTCCGGAGGTCTTCCTCGGCCTCGTTCCAGGTTGGGGTGGCGCAACGCTGCTGCCGCAACTGATCGGTCCCGAGAAGGCTGCGAAAGTGATTATGGTCAATGCCCTTAATAACAACACGATGCTGAAGGCGCCTGAAGCATTGGAGTTGGGAATCGTCGATGCCGTCTATCTACCAGCTGATTTCTTAGAGAAATCTCTCGCGTTCGCTGCAGAAATACTCTCGGGTGCAAAGAAAATCGAACGAGTCAATCATCTCAACGATGATGCGGCATGGAAATCCGCCGCTCAGATTGGAGCCGCAGCGAAGCAGAAAAAGTATGGTGATGCTCCGGTCGATGCCCCACGACTTGCACTCGCGCTCATGGCTGATTCGCGCAGCGCAACTCGCGATTCCGGATTTGCGGCTGAAGATGATGCCCTTGATGAGTTAGTGATGGGTGATCCATTCCGCGCATCGATCTATGCCTTCAATCTCATCCAAAAGAGCAAGAAGAAGGTCGAGGGGGCGCCTAAGCCAGCGCTCGCCCGCAAGGTCACTCGAGTTGGCGTAGTTGGCGCTGGGCTCATGGCATCACAACTAGCACTTTTGATACTACGAAACCTTAGAGTCCCCGTTCACATTACCGATCTCGACCAAGCGCGCGTTGATAAAGGTCTTGCGTGGATACATGGCGAACTCGACACCTTGGTTTCCAAGAAGCGAATGCGCGCTGAAGAGGCTGGGTGGTTGAAAAACATTCTCACCGGTAGCACCAAGAACCAAGACTTTGCTCAATGTGATTTCATCATCGAAGCTGTCTTTGAAGAGATGGAGATTAAGCGAAAGCTCTTCTCGGAGCTCGAGAACATCATCTCCCCTGAGTGCATCCTCGCTACCAATACCTCTTCGCTCTCTGTCTCCAAGATCTCAGATCACTTGAAGAACCCAGAGCGCGTGATTGGCTTCCACTTCTTCAACCCAGTTGCAGTGATGCCATTACTCGAGATTTCACGTACTCCACATACGGATGATGCGACTACCGCTACCGCCGTGGTTATCGGTAAGGAATTGAAGAAGACCATGGTCATCGTCAAAGATGCGCCAGCATTTGTCGTCAACCGCCTCTTAATGCGATTCATGGGTGAGATCACCGATTCTCTCGATGAGGGCACTGCTCCTGATGTCGCCGATAGCGCGATGATGCCACTTGGCTTACCAATGAGCTCCTTTGAACTCCTTGGACTTGTCGGACCAGGCGTTGCACTTCATGTGGCGCAGACGCTTAATGCCACCCTTGGCGATCGCTACAAAGTTAGCCCAACAATTGAACGACTGGTGAAGAATGGCGTTCGCACCTTCTACATCAAGGATGAACAGGGCGCGCTGACAATTAATCCTGAAGCTGCCGCATGTATCGAAAAGGGCAACAAATCATCGACCGCCGACGAAGTTCGCAATCGAGCGCTCACTGCGCTAGCGAAAGAAGCGCGAATGATGCTCGATGAAGGCGTAGTCTCCACGCCTGCTGAAATCGATCTCTGCATGCTCTTAGGCACTGGTTGGCCCTTGCACCTCGGCGGGATCTTGCCTTACCTCGATCGAACCGGGATTAGCGAGAGCGCGACGGGTCAACGCTTTCATCCGAAGGGCGTTGCATCCCTTCCATAAGCGGAAGTTCTCCAGTAGCGCGCAGTTCGACGAGACTACGTGCTATCTGTTGTCCGGTAATTCCAAGATCAGTGAGAATCTCAGCTCGCTTCGAGTGTTCGATAAAGGTCAATGGAATTCCGATCGAATTCACTGGCACCTCGACACCAGCATCACGCATGCTCTCCGCTAAAGCGCTACCAATACCGCCATGTCGGATGCCATCTTCAATCACGACTACATGGGAGTATCGCTGCGCCATCGTGATGATTGCCGGAGCCAGTGGCTTAACCCAACGTGGATCAATAACCGTCACGCCAACGCCTTCGCGGTAAGCCTGCGCTGCCGCCTCAACTGCAATAGTCGCCATCGCACCGACGCTCACGACAAGCACATCTGCGCTCTCGCCACGATAGAGGACATCGATGCCATCCCGACGTTCAAAGGCTGGAATATCCGCAACCACGCCACCTTTGGGAAAACGGATTGCGGTGGGTTGATCATTGATAGCGATCGATTCGCGGAGCAATTCTTGGAGGCGCGCTCCATCACGCGGAGCTGCAACTTTAAGGTTGGGCACGATGCCGGTGAGGGCGAGATCCCAGATGCCATGGTGTGATGGTCCATCATCACCAGTAATTCCGGAGCGATCTAGCACGAAGGTAACGCCTGCTCGGTGCAGCGCCACATCAAGGAGTAATTGATCGAAGGCTCGATTAAGAAAGGTCGAGTAGAGCGCGACCACTGGATGTAATCCACCGAATGCCAATCCTGCAGCGCTCGCTACGGCATGTTGCTCTGCGATGCCGACATCGAAGGTTCGGTCGGGAAATGCTTCGGCGAAGCTATCTAGCCCTGTCGGGCCGAGCATCGCAGCGGTCAGTGCGACCACTTCGGGATTGGAGCGACCAATATCGACCAACTCGTAGGCAAAGATCGAGGTCCACGTTTTACCAACTTTTGCCAACGCCTCACCGGTCTCCGGATCGACCGGACCGACCGCATGGAACTTCTCCGCTTCATCATTGACCGCTGGCGCAAAACCGCGACCCTTCTCAGTAATTGCATGAACGATTACCGGACCGCCGAATTCCTTAGCAGCCTTGAGGATATTCTCCATCGCTTCAATATCGTGGCCATCGACTGGTCCCAAGTACTTCAAACCAAGATCCTCAAACATTCCTTGGGGCGCGATGATGTCCTTGATTCCTTTTTTCATCCCGTGCAGGGTTTCAAAAATAGGTTGACCAACTACTGGAGTCTTCTCCAAGACGTTCTTTCCCCATTCGAGGAATCGTTCATAGCCTTTAGTTGCGCGCAAGGTCGTGAGGTAAGTTGAAATACCGCCAATAGTTGGACTGTACGAGCGCTCATTATCGTTAACTAAAATCACCAGCGAGCGATCTTTTGTCGCAGCAATATTGTTGAGCGCCTCCCAAGCCATTCCCCCGGTAAGCGCCCCATCGCCAACAACTACGACCACGCTTCGGTCATTAACATTCTGAAGAGCAAAAGCGCGCGAAATCCCATCGCCCCATGAGAGCGCAGTCGATGCGTGAGAGTTCTCGATGACATCATGTTCGCTCTCGCGACGATTGGGGTAACCCGAGGTGCCGCCGCGCTGACGTAATTTGGCAAAGCCATCCATTCGACCTGTAATCAACTTATGGACATAGCTTTGATGGCCAGTATCAAAGAGAATGACATCGCGGGGCGAGTCGAATATCCGATGGAGAGCGATTGTTAACTCAACTACCCCTAAATTCGGCCCGAGATGTCCACCAGTCTTTGCAACAGAGCGAATGAGGAATTCTCGGATCTCCTCCGCTAGCGCCGGTAATTGCTCAGGCGCAACGCGCTTGAGGTCATCCGGAGAGTGGAGCGAATGTAAGAGCACTCGCTAAGTCTAACCGCCCTGCTAAGAAGCGCTCGAGATAAGGGACCGGAGTACGTACTGCATGATTCCGCCATGGCGGTAGTAATCAGCCTCTCCCGGCGTATCAATCCGCACCTTTGCAGTAAAGCGTGTGGCTCCGGCCACAACCTCTACTGTTGCTGGAATCTTTCCATTATTGAGCTCAGTGATTCCGGTGATAGTAAAGACTTCATCACCTTTGAGACCTAATGATTGCGCATTTGCTCCATCGAGGAATTGCAGTGGGAGTACGCCCATCCCAATCAAATTCGAACGATGAATTCGCTCATACGATTCCGCGATGACCGCTTTAACGCCCAGGAGCGCAGTTCCCTTTGCCGCCCAGTCACGAGAAGAGCCGGAGCCATACTCTTTACCAGCCAAGATCACCAACGGAACTCCCGCGGTTTGGTATGCAACCGAAGCATCGTAAATCGTTGTTTGCGCTCCGCCATCGAGGAAGTTCTTGGTTAAACCACCTTCGACGCCATCAAGTAGTAAATTCTTGAGGCGAATATTTGCAAACGTGCCTCGAATCATCACTTCATGGTTTCCACGACGAGAACCATATGAGTTGAAGTCTCCACGTTCTACGCCGTGGCTCTGCAGATATTTTCCAGCAGGTGAATCAACTTTGATATTTCCCGCCGGAGAGATGTGATCGGTAGTCACCGAGTCGCCGAGCATCGCAAGGACTCGAGCTCCCGAGATATCCGTTACTGGAATTGGATTCCGTGGCATACCTTCGAAGTATGGCGGCTTACGCACATATGTTGATTGCGGATCCCATTCGAAAGTCTCTCCCGTGGGCGTATCGAGCGCCTTCCATCGATGATCGCCTTCGAAGACTGAGGCGTAATCCTTTCGGAACATCTCCGAGGTAATTGAATCTGCAACGACCGATTCAATCTCTTGTGCAGAGGGCCAGATATCTTTTAAGAAGACTGGCGCTCCATTTTGATCGAGACCGAGAGCATCTTTTTCGAAGTCATGATTCATCGTGCCCGCAATCGCATAAGCGACAACTAGAGGTGGCGATGCGAGGTAATTCATTCGCACATCTGGCGAAATTCGCCCTTCGAAATTCCGGTTACCAGAGAGCACTGCAGCGGCTGCAAGATCTTTCTCATTGATTGCCGCGGAAATCTCAACAGGAAGTGGTCCTGAGTTACCAATACAGGTGACGCAGCCATAGCCCACGAGATTAAATCCAAGCGCCTCCATATAACGGGTGAGATCTGCGCGATCGTAATAATCGGTGACAACTTTCGAGCCAGGCGCGAGCGTGGTCTTGACCCATGGCTTTGCCTTCAGGCCTCGCTCCACCGCTTTCTTAGCAAGCAGCGCTGCCCCGACCATGACCGAAGGGTTGGAGGTGTTGGTGCATGAGGTAATCGATGCAATGACGACATCGCCATTGGTAATAGTGAATTTGGTATCACCCATAGCTACCGGTACCGGTGAGGTTGCCGTTTTCTCGCGAATGTAGCTAGGAAGCGCCTCTTTGAATTTTTTTTGCGCCTGATTGAGCGCAATCCGATCTTGCGGGCGCTTCGGCCCGGCAATCGAAGGGGTAATCGTCGACAGGTCTAGCTCTAAGTGCTCGGAGTATCGCGGGGTGGCTTTCGGGTCATGCCACATCCCTTGTGCTTTTGCATACTCGGAGACCAACTGCATTTGCTCATCGCTTCTACCAGTAAGTCGCAGGTAATTAATTGTCTCTTCATCAATCGGGAAGATTGCGCAGGTCGAGCCATACTCAGGGCTCATATTTCCGATGGTCGCGCGATTAGCCATGGGTACCGCGGAGACGCCGGGGCCATAGAACTCGACAAACTTGCCAACAACACCATGCTTTCGAAGTTGTTCGGTGATGGTCAGGGCAAGATCGGTTGCAGTCGTTCCGACAGGTAGTTCGCCAGTTAATTTAAAACCAACTACGCGTGGAATGAGCATCGAAACCGGCTGCCCGAGAAGGGCCGCCTCTGCTTCGATACCGCCAACTCCCCAACCGAGGACGCCAAGTCCGTTGACCATCGTCGTGTGTGAATCCGTACCTACCACCGTGTCTGGGTAGGCGCGCATCACTCCACCTACTTCACGGAGCATGATCACGCGTGCGAGGTATTCGATATTTACTTGGTGGACGATTCCAGTTCCTGGGGGCACTACTTTGAATTCATCGAATGCGCTCTGACCCCAGCGTAAGAATCGATAACGCTCATGATTTCGCTGATATTCGATATCTGTGTTCTTCTCAAATGAATCTGGTCGCCCAAAGACATCAGCGATAACTGAGTGGTCAATGACTAACTCTGCAGGTGCCAGTGGATTGACCTTCGCCGGGTCGCCACCTAGTTCGACCACCGCCTCACGCATCGTTGCCAGATCTACTACGCAGGGAACGCCAGTGAAGTCCTGCATGATCACTCGAGCGGGGGTGAATTGAATTTCAGTGTCGGGTTCGACAGATGGATCCCATTGCGCAAGAGCTCTGATTTGATCGGCGGTGATGTTGGCGCCATCTTCATGGCGCAGCAGGTTCTCTAACAGGATTTTTAAGCTAAATGGGAGCGAGGCGGCTCCATCGAGGCCAGTGATATCGAAGATCTCCAGAACCTTGTTCCCGCTGCGAAAGCTCCGTTGTGCTTGGAATGAATTCTTACTCATCGACCGCCCCCAGAATTTATCTTGATATCAAGATATTACCCTTCGGAATGCGAAAACGCACTCAATATGGGCGGTCTGGGGGAAGAGGTCATAGGCGCTGGCCGAGTCAATCGCATAGCCCAGCTCGCGCAAGCGGGCGCAATCTCGCGCCAGCGAAGCCGGGTCGCAGGAGATATAGCAGATGACTCTTGGTGTGAGCCCGACGATTTTCTGCAGCACCTCTAGCTCAGCGCCACTTCGCGGTGGATCGAGGATGACAATCTCGGCGCCCGTTATTGCACCAATCTTCTTTCTCACATCGCCATGGTGATATCGCGCCTTCGGATACTCCTTGAGATTGATTCGTCCATCGTTGACTGCCGATGCGCTCGATTCGATGATCTCAACCGCTGCGCCATGATCGGCAAGAAGTTTTCCAAATAAACCGACTCCCCCATAGAGATCAAGTACGCGATCACCTGGTTTCGGTTCGACCAACTCCAAAACTTTCTGCCCCAAGGTTTCAGCAGCTTTGAAATGCCCTTGCCAAAAACTTTCGCTACTTACCTGAAACGCATACTCGCGCCCATTGACATTAATCTTTTCAATTCGGCTCTCATTGGGGATCGACATGTCACCCGAGCCCACGGACTTCGTAGCAAGAATTTTGGGTAGATTGACTTTTTCATGAACGACGAGACAATCGTGGATAGGAATGACCTCATGGGATCGCGCCTTGCGGAACCCAAGCTCCCCATTGGTCGAGCTATGCAGAGTCAATCGAGTGCGATATCGCAATCCGAGCGCGTTAGTCGTTGCCACCTCTTCGACCGGTAATGAGATATCCATCTTCGCTACTCGGCGGAATTGTTCGGTGATTACCTGCGCTTTGAGGGCGCGCTGACGCGAGAGCGAAATATGGTGGAAATCGCATCCGCCGCAACCTCCAGGATAAAAATAGAAACATGCTGGAGTTATCCGATCCGGGGAAGGTGTGACAATCTCGATTGCATCGGCGCGATGAAAGCTCCTGCCGATCTCAGTTATCTGAGCGATGACTAGTTCGCCCGGGATGGCATGGCGGATAAAGAAGACCCAACCATCAAGGCGAGCGATGCTCTCGCCACCATGTGCGATACCCGAGATTTCGAGCTCCACCCGCTCCCCTAGCTGGAATCTCCTCGAGGATTTCGCCACGTCTGCCACGCAGAGAGAGTAGTGCGTTGCGAGGTGAATTACGGGTGTAAATTGCTCGTATGCACGTTGTCGTCATGGGTTGCGGTCGAGTCGGAACGTTGATTGCCCAACGCCTTGAAGAGGCCGGTCATACCGTGGCAATCATCGATCAAAATCGTGAAGCCTTCCGACGTCTTGGCCCTAATTTTCAAGGAATCACCTTGACTGGAGTTGGCTTCGATCGAGACATCTTGATTCAGGCGGGAATCGAGCGAGCTGATGCATTCGCTGCTGTGAGCAATGGCGATAACTCCAATATCTTGGCAGCTCGGGTAGCGCGTGAGAATTTTGGCGTGGCAAATGTCGTCGCTCGCATCTACGACCCAGGTCGCGCCGAGATTTACCAACGCCTAGGCATTCCGACCGTTGCAACTGTGGTGTGGACTGCCGACCAGATTCTTCGCCGATTGGTCCCTGAAGGCGCCCTCTCCGAGTGGCAAGATCCAAGTGGAACGATTCGATTAGCAGAAGTTCATCTTGATAAGAGTTGGTATGGCCATCCCGCTGCACTTGTCGAGAGCTCCACTGGCGCTCGAATTGCGCTGATTACTCGACTGGGTAAGGGAATGTTGGTCGACGAACATACCGTTATTCAAGAGGGAGATCTCGTCCACTTAATGATGAATGAACGCGATCTCGCGGCGATCGAAAAGACTTTGAACGCACCTCCGGCTGGACACTAGTGCGCGTTGCTATTGCTGGCGCCGGAAATGTCGGCCGATCTATCGCTCGGGAGCTTTTGAGTAACGGGCACGAAGTTCTACTTATCGATAAAGATCCCAAGGCGATGAAGATGGAATCTGTTCCCGATGCAGATTGGTTACTCGCCGATGCCTGCGAAATCGTCTCGCTCGATAATGCAAAGCTTGAGATGTGCAATGTTTTAGTGGCTGCTACTGGCGATGACAAAGTTAACCTCGTCGTCTCATTCTTGGCCAAGACCGAATATGGCGTGCCCCGCGTGGTTGCTCGAGTCAATCACCCGAAGAATGAGTGGTTATTTGATGGCTCATGGGGCGTAGATGTATCGGTCTCAACGCCGCGAATGCTCTCAGCATTGGTGGAAGAGGCGGTATCCGTTGGCGATCTAGTCAAACTCTTCTCACTCAGTGAGGGCGATGCCAGCTTGGTCGAAATTACGCTCCCTGAAGCGAGTCCATGTATCGGAAAGCAAGTCAATGAAGTGACGTTGCCAGATGAGTGCGCCCTTGCCGCCATCTTGCGCGATGGTCGAGTTATCGCGCCGCAACCGACAGATGCATTCGCTGCCGGAGATGAGCTGCTCTTTGTCGCAGCAGCAGGAGCTGAAAAGAACTTACAGAGCTGTTTCGCTCCTCGATAGTTTCTACGGTGAATCTTCAGGTTTTGTTACCGGGACCGCTCGAATAATCAACCAGCTCCCCCAAGCAACAGCGAGAAAGAGCGGATAACCCATCGCTAGTCGTGCGATACCAAGGAGATCGACATTCCCCGATTTATAGAGCGGGTATTGCACGATTAATCGTGAGATGAACAGGCCAACCCAGAGCCAACTAGCGTTGGTATATGCCCGCTTACGGGCCGGATCTTTACGCCAAGCAAGATTCTCACCAAGGATCGGTCCGAGCATTAAACCGAGAATCGGAAAGCCAGCGAGATTGGCGATGAGATAGACCGTTCCGTAAATGACATTGGTAATCAACCCTGGGAGATAGAAATCTTCAGCCTTCCCACTGTTGCGCGCGAACCAGGCGCAAATAAAAACGCCAACAATCCCCGAGAGCGCATGTTGAAGCGTGTCGCGACGAATCAATCGCCAGAGCGTGAGCACGACTGAGAGGGCGAGTGCGCCATAGATAGCATCGCGCAGCGAGTCGCGAACATTGAAGACAATGAGAAAGACGAGCGCAGGAACGCCAGAATCAATCAGACCACGCTTGCCACCAAAAGCTTCGAGAACTTTCTTCTTCTGCTCTTCACTCATGATCGGCTACTTCATTGCTTCCCGGTGGAGCCAAAGCCACCGACGCCACGATCCGTGCCTGGTAAATGAGTGACTGGAAGAAAGTTAACGTTCTCGATACGTTGAATCACTAACTGCGCGACCCGATCACCTCGTTTAATAGCGATCTTCTTCGAACTATCTAGATTGATGAGAATTACCGAGATCTCACCGCGGTAGGAGGCATCGATTGTGCCCGGAGCATTGACCATGGAGAGTCCATCGCGGATTGCAAGTCCAGATCGAGGATGGATAAATGCAGCGAATCCCGGCGGTAGCGCAATCGCGATACCCGTTGGCATAAGAGCGCGCTCCCCTGGAGCTAATTCCAGATCGACCCGTGCATGAAGATCCGCCCCGGCATCACCAGGTTGAGCGAACCTAGGCAGTGGCAGCTCAGGATCTAATTGTTGGATGAGCAGATCGGTCATGGATTAATCTCGAAATCCGGATCTACGAAAGCAAGTAACTCCGGATGCTCACGAAGATGCTTGATGTACTCCTGAGGGGCATTCTCAAGAAAATGCTTCATCGGAACGATGACAAAGAGCGCTGCAGCGCGAACTGCAATTGGTCCATCAAAACTCTCTAGGTGTCCTTCGGCTCGGGTGTACACCTTTCGATTGACTTGTCCGGCAATCTCGGCGGTGATGTAGAGCGTTGATCCCATCGGAACAGGTTTGAGGAAATCGGTCTCCAGTCGGGCGGTGACTGCCGGAGATCTGATCAACCACATCAATTTTCCCAACGCCTCATCGAAAGCGAGCGAGAGTAAACCGCCATGCGCCAAACCGGGTGCACCCTGATGATCATGAGTGACGGTAAATGTGGCGGTGAGATCTTGACCTTCACCGGCGTGAGCGACGAGATGAAGTCCGGTCGGGTGGAGATCGCCGCAGCCGAAGCAATGGCCAAAATGTGAAGGGATCTTCGTTCCGGGAAGTGGAGCTTTGGGATGTCGAGGTGGAATCTGCGCCTCAGGTGGCGGTGTTGTACTTGGTACCCGAGACATAGCTACGAGTTTACGCGCACTCGCGACAGATTGCGGTGGGTCCCTCACCCTTAACTAGCTGAGAACGGTGATGAACTAAGAAACATTTAGAACAGGTGAACTCATCGACTTGGCGAGGTAGAACGCGAACGGTGAGCTCTTCGCCGGAGAGATCTGCGCCAGGTAATTCAAGGTTCTCGGCAGCTTCAGCCTCATCAACATCGACTTGACCAGATTTCTTGTCGGCTTGACGCGCTTTGAGCTCTTCAAGGCTCTCTTCATGGAGCTCTTCATCGGTCTTCCGCGGGGAATCGTAATCAGTTGCCATCGCGCGCATCGCCCCCTTTCTACTCTCCGTGTAACGCTCGTTGCCCGCGCATTATGCCCAACGTGGATGAGATTTCCATCCAAGCTGGCGCGTGTCTGCCGTATTCCTTACGAAAGGCGTAAAAACTCAATCCCGCGGGTGGTCAACCGGTCAAAATGAGCTTCCCGCTTCTCGGTAAATCGCGAGACATCGGCGCTGGTCCGCTCAATGAGCGCGCTGATCCGCCCTCGATGGCGCTCCCCTTCCCCACTTAACCCAGTTAACTCGAAGACGCCCCACGCGCGCAGGACTGGGAGCACGACCTCATTGAGATGAAGATCTAAATCGTAGATTCCGGCGAGCGCAATCTGAACCGACTTGCGCGCAAAGCCAGGTATTCCATAACCAGGCATCGCAAAATTCTCCAAGACATCTGCGATTGCCTCGAGCGTTGCCTCAGGTTCTAACTTAAGCGCTGCTCCGAGCAAGTTTCGATAAAAGAGCATATGCAAATTCTCATCGAGCGCGACTCGAGTCAGCATTCCCTCGCAGATCGGATCAGCAGAGATCTTTCCGGTATTTCGATGGGAAATACGAGTCGCTAATTCTTGGAAGGTGACATAAGCAACGGTATGCAACATGTCATCCTCGTAGGGAGTCTGATAGCCAACTGACATATGGGCCATTCGGAGATCTTCTAGCTCAGTGGGATCGACCCCGCGAGTTGCCATTAAGTAATCGCGAAGGACGATGCCATGGCGCGCCTCTTCTGCAGTCCAGCGATTTATCCAATTACCCCAAGCGCCATCTTGTCCCATCGCAATTGCAATCTCAGTGTGATAGCTCGGCAAGTTATCTTCAGTTAATAGATTAATCACGAGCGAATCTTGAGCTACCGCGGTTAGACGAGAGTCTTTTGCCTCCCACGCATCACCATTAAGTGGTCCAGCAAAGGTGCGCCCCTCACTCCAGGGCACATATTCATGGGGGTACCAATTCTTCTGCGTTGCTAAGTGGCGTTCGAGCTCGGTGGCAACGACCGGTTCGAGATCTCGAATCAATCGCGATTGAATCTCTGGTCGATAGCTACCCAACGCGGACCTCCCTCGCTAACTTACTAAACCGTAGGTTACGGGAAGGTAAGTTGGCTACCACTGAGCCACGCCCCCGAGGAGCGCGAGGATTTCGCGGTGGAGGCTGGGGTGAGCCGCCACGACCATATCCCTGCCTGCCGGACCGCCAGAGGCGTTGGTGACGAGCGCACCCGCCTCTGTAGCAATTAACTCACCTGCAGCCAGGTCCCAGGCAGAGAGCTCCTCTTCGAAATAGCCATCGACCATCCCGGAAGCGACCAGGCAGAGATCGACCGCCGCTGCCCCCATCCGTCGGATATCCCGAACTTGCGGAATCAAGGTTGCAAAACGCTCCCCTTGTTTCTTCCGAGTCTGGGTCGAATAAGAGAAACCGGTGGCAAGGAGTGCCAAGTGAAGCGGGACGTTGGCATTGGCGCGAATTCGTTGCGCTTGACCGTCCCCTCGTCGAAGGTTGGCACCGCCACCTTTATGGGCGCTCCAGAGCGAGCCACCGGCCAGGAGCGGAGCAAAGACTGCGCCGGCGAGAGTGTGGCCATCTCGAGTGGCAGCAATAGAGATATTCCAGCCGGGAAGTCCGTATAGATAATTGACGGTGCCATCAATAGGGTCGACGATCCAAGAAATACCCGTCGTGGTGGCGAGATTTGCCCCCTCTTCACCGAGTAAGCCATCTCCTGGGCGATGCTGGGCGAGGTATTGCGTGACGAGCGCCTCGCTCGCGCGATCCATTTCAGTGACGACATCGACCGCGCTCGACTTCGTCTCGACTTTCAAGGAGTCTGGGCGGTTGATGAGCAGCGCTCCGGCAGCGCGCACGATATCAATCGCTATTGCTTCGAGTTCTGCCGCAAGTTCCATGTATTAATCCTAATGGCCTACTAGAGTTCGGTGTTATGGAGCGAGACCTTCGGATAGTCAGTGATGATGGAGAGTCAATTCTCCTCACCGACTCATCAGGTAATAAGTATCGCGCCGAACGAAAGAGCGCTCCCCATCCAACGTTGATCTCCGTTCCGCCAGCGGGCAGTGGCGAGCTTTCAATTAAAGAGATCCAAGCGCGCTTGCGTTCTGGCCAATCTCCGCGGGAGATTTCCGAAAGTAGCGGTACCTCCCTCGAAAAGATCGAGCGCTTTGCTGGTCCTATTCTCCATGAACGTAATCACATCATCTCTCATGCTCTCGATACCCAGATCAAACGGGGGCGTAACGATCTCTCATTACGTGAAGTTGTTAATGAACGTCTTGGCGCGCGAGGTGTTGATCTTGGAACGCTGGAATGGAATGGATATCGACAAGAGGACGGCACCTGGATTATTACTGTCCACTACCCCACTCGTGATGGTCAGAGCAGCGGCGAGTGGATTCTCGATACCAATAAACGAACGCTCGCAGCGCGCGATGAGGGCGCTCGATGGATTAGTGGTGATGATCGATCACCTCAAGAGAAGGTCCGGTCACAACTTCCCACCGAGCTACTCGGCGGTGGATCGGAACAGGAGCCGCGTGAGGCGCCACGATTGACAGCAGTTCGCGAAGAGGTCGAGCCAACTTCAGATGCAGCTCGCGACGGTGTCGTCGCCCGAGCAAAAGTTCCTTCGTGGGATGAGATTATGTTTGGAAAGAAAAAAGAGGAATAGCCCGTTCGATATCGGTCAGACCACCATGGTGACCAATCATCGCTCCCTCCATATGTTTGCGCGCCGGTTCAATAAGCACTAACTCACCACGTGGGATCACAATGAGATCTCCCATTCGATCAACTGTCTGTGTCGTGGGGTCGGAGCCAAAAAGATTCTGCGCGATCGCCTCGTTCTTGAGGAAGAGATCGGCTCGCTCTCCTAACCGTCTCTGCCACGTGTCGTGCACATAGCGCTCTCGTCCAGCCTCGATATAGATATGTCGCGCCCTTGGCTCGCCGCCTATCAAGGTGAGATCTCGCGCGAGCTCTCCATCAATCATTATCTGTTCCTGGGCATTGAGCATTCCATGATCAGAGGTGAGAGTCAGGCGCACTCCCGCTGGCAGGTTGGTGCGCAATAGCGCAACAAAATCATCAGCCGTGGTCAGCGCATCAAGCCACTCAGGTGAACCGACACCGAATTCGTGGCCAGCGGCATCAACATCATTGATGTAGAGGTAGATAAACGCCGGTCGATGCGCGGTTGCAACTCGCAACTGTTCGAGCATCCGATCAAAAGTATTTGCGCCAAGAAAAGTTGCACCCCTCAGTGCAGCCTCGGTGAATCCGGTTCCTGCGTAGCGTTCAGCTGAGATGTTAAATGAGCGAATTCCCAGCCGAGCGCCGTGTTCGAAAAGAGTCTCACGCGATTGCCAAATCACTGGATCGACCCGTGAATCCCACTTAAGTGCATTGAGTAATCGATTATCGCTGTAAGGAATCCTGACGGTGTACCCCAGCATCCCGTGTTCTGCTGGATGTAACCCGGTACCAATACTGGTTAACGAGGTCGCAGTAGTCGAAGGAAACTCACTTCGAGCAGCGCCCATAGATGTCATCGCGGTGATATGTGGAGCAGCATCTCGATAACGCTCGAGCGATTGTGCTCCTAATCCATCAATCAAGAAGAGAATTTCGATCCCTGGTGAAGGCGCAATTGACAGTCGTGATGCGACCGGTAACCCGAGTGATGCGAAAAGCGCACGGCTGATATCGGAGATCAGCACTTGCTCACTCATGAGGACGTTCACTTCGCACCTGTGAAATCTACAACATGCCTCTGCGTAGGCGTTGCCTCCCAAATAATTCGAGATAAACCAGCGAGAATTGCGCCATGGCTAAAACTAAGAGCGCACCACCCCCGCCACCTTCAGTCGGACGCGTCATTGATATCGATGTGAATGCAGAGATGTCAGATTCCTTCCTGGAGTATGCGTATTCGGTCATCTACTCCCGAGCCCTTCCGGATGCACGCGATGGATTAAAACCTGTCCATCGTCGGATCCTCTTCCAGATGGCGGAGATGGGTTTACGTCCAGATAAGGGGCACGTGAAGAGCGCTCGCGTCGTCGGCGAGGTGATGGGAAAGCTCCACCCGCACGGTGATGGTGCGATCTATGACGCACTCGTGCGCATGGCGCAGAGCTTCTCCATGCGGCTGACTCTCGTTGATGGCCATGGAAACTTTGGCTCACTCGATGCCGGGCCGGCGGCGATGCGTTACACCGAAGCGCGATTAGCCCCCGCCGCTCTCACGATGGTTGAAGAGAGCGATGAAGATACCGTCGACTTTGCATCGAACTATGACGGGCAGATGAAAGAGCCACGAGTACTCCCCGCGGCGCTTCCCAACCTGCTCATCAATGGCGCAACGGGAATCGCAGTCGGTATGGCAACGAATATGGCGCCACATAATGTTGGCGAGGTGGTTGCTGCAACATGTCACTTGATTGACAACCCCAATGCGACTCTTAAATCGCTAATGAAACATCTTCCAGGGCCAGACTTTCCTACTGGCGGAAAGATCGTCGACACCGAGGGAATCCTTGAGGCGTACGAGACGGGCAAAGGTGCATTCAAAGTCCAAGCAACTGCATTCGTCGATAAGGTCTCTGCGCGTAAGCAAGGAATCGTCATCACCGAGCTGCCTTTTAATGTCGGTCCAGAAAAAGTCGTCGAGAAAATCGCCGACTTAGTAAAAGCGAAGAAGATTCAAGGGATTTCTGACATCATCGATCTATCCGATGGCAAGAATGGCACTCGGATCATCGTTGAAGCTAAAACGGGGTACGACCCAGAGGAAATTCTCACCAATCTCTACCGCCTCACCCCCATGGAAGAGTCGTTCTCTATCAACGCGGTTGCCCTCGTCAATGGCCAACCAAAAACGATGTCCCTCAAAGAGCTATTGCAGGTCTACATCGATCATCGAATCGTTGTCGTCACTCGTCGCTCCAAATTCCGCCGAGAGCGGGCGAAAGATCGTCTGCACATCGTCGAAGGCCTACTCAAGGCAATCATCGATATCGATAAGGTCATTAAATTGATCCGTGCGAGCGATGATACAGAAGCGGCACGCAAAGGATTGATAAGCACCTTCAAACTCTCTGAAATCCAAGCTAACTACATCCTTGAGATGCCACTTCGTCGCCTCACCAAATTCTCCAAGTTGGAGCTTGATAGCGAAGAGAAAGAGTTGAAGAAGACGATAGCGGCGCTCAATGCCCTACTTAAAGATGATGCTTCAATTCGAGCTCAAGTATCGCTCGAATTGAAAGAAGAGGGGAAGAAGTTCGCAACGCCGCGTCGAACCTTCCTTTTTACTTCGAAGTAGCGCGCAGTCGCCACGCCTTGAATCCGAGGTAACAAACGGGAAGGGCCATGATTGCGCAGAGCCAACCGTAACTAGAGAACGCAATCACGATTCCCGCGAGCGCACCACCAAGTGCGCCGCCACCATTCATACATAAATCTGATAGCCCTTGCCCTGATGCTTTGACCTCATCCGGGAGTGATTCGGCAAGGAGCGTAGAGCCGGCAATCAACGTGCAAGACCAACCTAATCCCAGAAGAAAGAGTCCAATTCCTAATTGCACTACCGCATCGGCGTAAGCCAATCCAGAGATAATCGCACTGGCAAGGAGAATTACCACTCCCACCATGATCGTCGGAATCCGACCGATTCGGTCGACGATGCGTCCTACGACCGGCGAAAGCGCGTACATACCAAGAACATGAACACTGATTACCAATCCGATTAATCGCAGTGAGACATCGACATGCGCCATATGTACTGGAGTCATCACCATGATGGTGACCATCGTGATATGTCCAATCACGATTGCATGGAGCGCTAACCATGCTCTCGGAATCGTCTTAATGGTGGCAAAGGCTTGTCGAAAGGCCCGCTTCTGACGCGCGTAAACCTCACCGCGCTCTTCGCGAGCCAACAGGAAAGGATCTGGCTTAAGAAAGACGGTGATCATCGTGGCGGCAAGGGTGAGCATGATGATTGCTACGAGATAGGGGCCGACTAATTTTGGTAAGCCAATTGATCGAGCGAAATTTCCGGCAGGTTCCATCAGATTCGGGCCGAGTACTGATCCCACTGTTGAAGCCCACACGACCATCGAGAGATCGCGCGCGCGGTGTTGATCATCAGAGAGATCGACTGCAGCAAATCGAGCTTGATAACCGGCAGCAGAGGCGCCACCAATCATTGCTGCACCGATGAGAATCAAGGGAAAGATTCGCTGCACTCCCCCAATAAATGCGAAAGTAGCACCGAGTGCGCCAAGGAAGTAACCAAAACCTAGCGAACGCCGCCGTCCGCCTAGATCCGTCCAACGCGCTAGGGGAAGCGCAAGAAGTGCAGCACCGACCACTGTCGATGTCTGCACGAGTCCGGCCAGCGCTTCAGATCCGGTGATCTGCACGACGAGCAACGAACCGGCAGCAAAAGTTCCCGTTACGCCAAGTCCAGAGAGGGTTTGTGCTGTCGCTAACTTCTTGAGTGTGGCGCTCTGCTTACTATGACGTTGCTCAAGGCTCATGGAAATCTGCGCCTAGAGATCGATACGTTCAAGATCGATTTGGTTGGTGCCAATGAAATCGCGTCGCGGTCCCACCTCGTTGCCCATCAGTAATTCGAAGATCTTCTCGGCTTGAGCGCCATCTTTGATGGTGATTCGGCGCAGCGTGCGCTTCTCTGGATCCATCGTGGTCTCCCGAAGCTGCTCGGCATCCATCTCGCCCAGACCTTTGTAGCGCTGGATCGGCTCGCGCCACTTCTTCCCCGCTTTAGTAAGCGATGCAAGATACTTCTTCATCTCGTCATCGGAATAGGTGTAATGGAAATCGCCCTTCTTCGCACCTGAAATCTCAATTCGATGTAGCGGCGGCACGGCGGCGAAGACTCGCCCCTCATCAATGAGTGGCCGCATATATTTGAAGAGCAGGGTAAGAATCAAACAGCGGATGTGTGCACCGTCGACATCAGCATCTGACATCAAGATAACGCGACCATAACGCGCCTCTTCGATGTTGAAAGACCGCCCAGAGCCTGCACCGATGACTTGGATGATTGATGCACATTCGGAGTTATCCAGCATCGCTGAGAGCGAAGCCTTTTGGACATTGAGAATCTTGCCGCGAATCGGCAAGAGCGCTTGATATTCGGAGTTACGAGCGGACTTCGCGGTGCCGAGGGCCGAATCGCCCTCGACGATGAAGAGCTCGGTATGTTCGACATCATCCGATCGACAATCAGAGAGCTTTGCCGGTAGCGACGAAGATTCGAGGGCATTTTTTCGACGCTGGATATCTTTATGCGCCCGAACCGAAACGCGGGTCTTTGCCGCTCCCGCGATCTTCTCGAGCACAAGACGAGATTGCGCCTTCGATCCGCGCGAATTGAAGTAGCGCGTCAACTCTGAGTTGACCACTGCCTGGACGATCTTGGTAGCAGCGGCGGTGCCGAGGATCTCCTTGGTTTGACCTTCGAATTGTGGTTCTGACATCCGCACCGTGACCACTGCCGTGAGCCCTTCCAGCACATCATCTTTGATGATGTCTGGATCGCTGGCCTTGGTAATTCGTGAAGATTTCAAGGTGTCACTGACAACCTTGGTGATGCCACGTTCAAATCCAGTGACGTGGGTTCCACCTTTGCTGGTGGAGATGATATTCACGAAAGAGCGAAGCGTCGCGTCATAGCCTTCCCCCCAGCGAAGCGCGATATCCACTTCCATATCGCGTTCGACATCTGTGGGCACAAGGTGTCCTTGATCATCGAGGACCGGAACGGTCTCTTGGTAGTGACCACTGCCTTTAAGTCGAATGACATCGCAAATTGCATTATCGGGTTGAAGGAAGGTGCAGTACTCAGAGATGCCGCCAGTGAAATGAAACTTCTCGCTGGTCGTGACTAATGTCCGTTCATCATTGACCGTAATTGTCAGCCCAGGAACGAGGAATGCTGTTTGGCGCGCACGTGCATGGATCTCTTCGATGTCGTAATCAGCTTCACGGAGGAATATCTGTGGGTCGGACCAATACTTAATCGTTGTGCCGGTGGCTTTCTTGCCGACCTTGCCACCTTTTTTTAAATTCTTACTGCCACTTGATTTACTAAATTTCGAGTCCGGAGTTGCCTTATCAAAAACGCCAGGCACGCCTCGTTGGAACGAGATCGTATGCAACGCACCATCGCGAGCGACGGCCACATCCATGCGAATCGAAAGGGCATTGACTACTGATGCGCCTACGCCATGGAGTCCGCCGGAGGCTGCATACGAGCCGCCGCCGAACTTTCCACCAGCGTGAAGTTTGGTCATGACAAGTTCCACGCCAGTAAGGCCGGTTTTCGCTTCGATATCAACGGGAATGCCTCGACCATCATCTTTGACCTCGACCGAACCATCGGCGCCTAAGGTGACGACGACATCGTGGCAATATCCGGCGAGCGCCTCGTCGACAGCGTTATCGATGATCTCCCAGAGGCAGTGCATCAAGCCTCGGGAGTCGGTCGAACCGATATACATACCAGGGCGCTTGCGCACCGCATCGAGCCCTTCGAGGACAGCCAAGTTCTTTGCCGTGTACTCCCCAGAATCGGCTACAGCGCCCTTTTTAGAGCCTCTGGAGGCTTTGGCTGGGGACTTGGGGGCTGCAGGGCTCATGGTCGTCAAGGGTACTGGGGTTACTTGCAATTGATTGGCATCACGCGGTGGTGGTTATCACAAAACTTGATGGGGAAATTCGCAGGAGTTTGTTACCGAATTTCCTGCGGGGAATAACTTGGGTGTGGTTCTATGTTCTACTAGCAGGACCGGACAGAACACGAGAGGGGCAGGTAAGAGCAATGGCAGGTATCAGCACGCTAACGCAGAGCCCATTGAGCGCATCAGATCGATGCGATCGTTGTGGCGCCCAAGCTTATGTTCGAGTCAAATTGGCAACAGGTGAATTGCTCTTCTGCGGCCATCACTCGAAGGAATATGCCGTCTCACTCAAGCGAGTTGCTGTTGAGATTGAAGACCAAACCGACCGTCTTGTCGAGAGTCCTGCTGAGCGTTAACCGCTAAGCACGTTACATTCCAGGCGCTTCGAAGCCTGCCTCGCGATGTGCCCCGTCGCAGAACGGTTTGTTTTTGGAATGACCACATCGACACAATGAAAAAGCAGATTCGGTTTTAATGACGTTTCCCTCGCTGTCGACAAAATCTACTTCGCCAGTGACTCGGATTGACCCGTTGGGCTTTACAAAAATCTTTGGTTTCTCACTCATGCTGCGAGCCTAGCCTAACTATTCAGGGTTAAGCGTTAGTCAGGGTCATCTTTCGCGCTGGTGCCTTCGTTGACAAGGTAATCTGACTCAACGATTTAATTGAGATTTGCTTGCGCACTTGAGTCTTGACCACCAAGGAATTCTTTGTCACCTTCAGCGTGGCTGCCGCACGATTAACTCTCGTTTGAGCCAACTTCTTGGCGCCCTTGACCTTGCTGTCATAGTAAACGGTAACGGTGACTTCAGTCTGTGCAGTGAGGCGATTTGCGATAGCTTTCAATTGGTTTGATGAAGCAGTGGTGAGCTTGCTGCTCACAGGATTAGTGGGCAGCTTTGCGCTGATATTGACGGGCGCAGTCAGATTAGTCGAGGTAGTCGCGCAAGACCTGCGAGCGCGATGGGTGGCGAAGTTTCGACATCGTCTTCGACTCGATCTGCCGAATACGTTCGCGAGTGACGCCATAAACTTTTCCGATCTCATCCAAAGTTTTTGGTTGTCCATCGGTCAAACCAAAACGCATCGCAACAACTCCTGCTTCGCGCTCTGACAAAGTATCGAGAACTGAGTGAAGCTGTTCTTGTAACAACGTAAACGAAACTGCATCTGCAGGAACGACTGCTTCAGAATCTTCGATCAAATCTCCGAATTCAGAATCGCCTTCTTCACCCAGTGGCGTGTGCAAGGAGATTGGTTCGCGACCATATTTCTGAACTTCAACAACTTTTTCAGGAGTCATATCGAGCTCTTTTGCGAGCTCCTCAGGCGTCGGTTCGCGACCTAAATCTTGGAGCATCTGACGCTGCACGCGAGCTAACTTGTTGATGACTTCAACCATGTGCACCGGGATACGAATGGTGCGGGCTTGGTCGGCCATCGCACGGGTGATCGCCTGGCGAATCCACCATGTTGCGTACGTGGAGAACTTGTACCCCTTGGTGTAATCGAACTTTTCGACTGCACGAATCAGACCGAGATTTCCCTCTTGAATCAGGTCAAGGAAGAGCATTCCACGACCGGTGTAACGCTTTGCCAACGAGACCACCAAACGAAGGTTTGCCTCAAGGAGGTGGTTCTTTGCGCGACGGCCATCATCGGCGATGAAATCGAGCTCTCGCTTCAACTTCTTCTCAAACTTCTGCCCGCTGTTAAGGGTTTCTTCAGCGAATAACCCAGCCTCAACTCGCTTGGCGAGCTCAACCTCTTGCTCAGCATTAAGCAGCGGCACGCGACCAATCTGTTTCAGGTAATCCTTGACGGGATCAGCGGTCGCACCAGCGGTCACGACAGTCTGGGCGGGAAGGTCATCTTCTTCAGAGGCGGTGAGGGTAAATCCTGCGCGATCGTCTTCCGGCTCAGCCGGCTTCTCTTTTCGCTCGGCATCGACGATATTTTCTACACCTTCGAGATTGTCGCTGACGAGCTCTTTCTCAAGGCTTTCGAGATCCTCGAGATCTACCTCTTCGAGCTCAACCTCTTCGCCTTCAACTTGAGCCTTAGCAACCTTGCCGCCACTCTTTCCAGCAACGGCTTTCTCGACCTTTTCTGGTTTCGTCGGTGAACCCTTTGCGGCAACTTCTTTTTGTAAGTCAGCGGCGAGCGCAGCTTTACGCGCTTCAATCTCTGCTTTAGTTAAAAAACGGGGACGTTCTGCAGGTGCTTTCTTTTCAACTTTCTTTGCAGGAACTTTCTTTGCAGGAGCTTTCTTTGCAGGAGCTTTCTTTACAGGAACTTTCTTTGCGGAAGCTTTAGCAACAGTTTTTGCTGGTGTCTTCTTCGTTGGCTTAGTTGGTGTCGCCTTTTTTGTCGCGCTCTTCGCAGCAGGCTTTGCGCTGCTTTTGCCCTTTGCGGCATGGCTCTTAGAAGGCACGGTGATCCTCGCTACTTGGTTTGGCGCCTAATCGAATCGCTCCGACTGGCTCCCGATTCCCCTATTGTACTCAGGGCTGGCTACAACGCGCTAAAAATGCGGTTTTGACTCGCCTCAGGAGCGCTCGAGCGCCCTAGAAATCGCCCTCCGGATGATCTCCCCCACCGACTCCACCTCAACTAAGAAGCCATCGTGACCAAAGGGCGAAGAGAGCACGTCAGGAGCTTCTGCGGTTGGAGTTAACTCGGAGATCTCCATCTGGAGACGAGGCGGAAAGAGGCGGTCGGTATCAATTGCAACCACGATCACTGGAACGGTAATTGATGCGAGCGCCTTCTCTACTCCGCCACGATCGCGACCCACATCATGGGAGTTCATTGCTTCTGTGAGGATGATGTACGTATTCGCATCGAAGCGTTTAGCAAGTTTATTTGCTTGATGATCCAGGTATGACTCAACGGCATAACGCCCCGTGTCATCTCCTTGCATGTCGCGTCCAAAGCGCATATCCATCTCAACCTCAGAGCGATAGGTCAGATGTGCAATCCGGCGCGCAATTCCCATCCCCTCGATTGGACCGCGCTCTTGCTCGTAGTAGTCACCGCCATTGAAAAATGGGTCTTTTTTGATCGCTCGGATTTGAATACTGGCAGTGCCAATCTGGTCGCCGGTAGCAACTGCAGAGGAACCGATGGTGCAGATCGCCCCTACCTTCTCCGGGTGGGTGATCGCCCACTCCAGCGAGCGCATCCCACCAAGTGATGGCCCAACTGCAATCAAATATTTGTTAATTGCTAACTTTTCGGTGAAGGCTCTTTCAGCCGCGACCATGTCGCGAATTGTTAGCGATGGAAAGCGCGAGCCCCACCGCTTTCCATCTGGAGCAATCGACGATGGCCCCGTCGAACCTTGACAACCACCGATGACATTGGGACAAACGATGAAGTATTTATCGGTATCAAAAGGCAAGCCCGGACCAACCAACGATGGCCACCATGAAGGAACATCTGACCATCCCGTGAGGGCATGGTTAATCAAAATAGCGTTATTTTTCTCGCTATTTAACGTCCCCCATGTTTGGTAGGCGATAGTGACATCTGGGAGAACCTCCCCCGATTCCAAGGTGAGCTCGCCGATGTTAAGAAAGCGACGCTCACCTGGATCGTGATGTTCTAACCACGCCCCCGTGACGGGTAGGTCGGTATTGATCGCTACTTCCCTGCTGCAGCAAAACCAGTCTCGAGATCGGCTTTGATGTCGTTGATATCTTCGATACCAAGACTCAAGCGAACAAGACCAGGTGTGACTCCAGCGGTGAGTTGCTCCTCTGGAGTGAGTTGCGAGTGAGTAGTTGAAGCAGGATGAATCGCAAGTGAGCGAACATCACCGATATTGGCAACGTGGCTAAATAGTTGGAGCGCTTCGATGAACTTCTTGCCGGCATCGATGCCGCCCTTAAGTTCGAAGGAGAGGACCGCGCCCGAACCCTTCGGTGAGTATTTCTTGGCCAACCCATGCCATGGCGATGAAGGCAGGCTTGCGTAATTGACCTTGGCCACCGATGGGTGCTTTTCGAGCCAGGTGGCGACAGCAAGAGCGTTCTCCACGTGGCGTTGCACCCGCAGGCTCAAAGTCTCCAAACCGAGGGCAAGGAGCCAGGCGTTGAAGGGGCTCACCGCAGCGCCGGTATCGCGAAGGAGGGTGAGGCGGATTTTGAAGATGTAGGAGAGGTTTGCTCCAAATGGCGAACCAACACCGAGATTCACCGCATAGACCAAGCCGTGATAGCTCGGGTCAGGTTGATTGAAGTTCGTGAAGCGATCGGGGTACTTGGCGTAGTCGAATTTGCCCGCATCGATAATCGCGCCGACGACGGAGTTGCCATGGCCCGAAAGGAACTTCGTTGCTGAGTGGACGACGACATCTGCGCCATGCTCGATTGGTTTGATTAAGTAAGGAGTTGCCACGGTGTTATCGACAATGAGCGGCACGCCTGCTTCGTGGGCAACCTTCGCCACCGCCGCGATATCAAGGAGATCATTCTTCGGGTTAGCGATCGTCTCACCGAAAAAGGCCTTGGTATTGGGGCGAATTGCGCGCTTCCATGACTCGGGGTCTTCAGGGTTGTCGACGAAAGTGACCTCGACGCCAAACTTCGGCAAGGTGTAATGGAAGAGGTTGTAGGTACCACCGTAGAGCGATGGCGAGGAGACGATGTGATCGCCAGCCTCGGCGACATTGAGAATCGCATAGAAGGTAGCTGCCGATCCAGAGGCAACTAGTAGCGCGGCTACTCCTCCTTCAAGAGCTGCGAGTCGTTGCTCGACTGCATCTTGAGTGGGATTCATGATGCGGGTGTAAATATTTCCAAGCTCCGCTAGACCAAAGAGGTTTGCTGCGTGCGTGGTATCGCGGAATTGATATGCAGTTGTTTGATAGATCGGCAACGCGCGAGCGCCTGTTGTTGGATCTGGCACTTGTCCAGCGTGGATTTGCTGCGTATCGAATGACCAGTTAGCTGACATGAGAGTTATCCCTTCATAGCTTCGTATAAGGGGGTATTACCTTTCGGTGAGATACCCGCGCTTGCCGCTACGACTTTCGTAACGACCTGGTCTTCACCCGGAGCACCCCACCGCGGCGGAGGGTTGCCGTCCAGTTAGCCGGGGCTTACAACTGGAACTCATGACCTAAGAGAAAAGATAGGTAAATATCGGCTAAATGTCCAATGGCAGGGGTGAACGCTGACTAACTGAGCAGCTCAGCGCGTAATTTGGGATGGAGCTCATGGCGCATTGTGGTGAAGGCCTCAGGTGGCCACCCGGCAGCGAAGGTCTTCTGCAAAAGATGTGCAAGAGAGTAATGCGGGTCATCGCAGAGCGAGCGCTCCAATGCTGATTGTGCAGCCTGGCTATCTCGCCCCTCGTAGTGGACGAGCGCTAAGAGCGTGGCAACAGGTGCGCGAAAACCTGGTGGAGCGATATCCAGGAGCGCCTGCCATAACTTTTGGTGCAGCTCGAGGTTCTCATCACCATGGGAACCAATTGCGAAATCTCGAACTTGGATATCGCTCAACCCGACGAGCGCATCAGCTGCAATTCGCTCATCTTCAATCGCTCCATGAATGGTGAAGTGAGTGATCAATCGAAGGAGCGCAATCACGCCACGCTTAGAGCGAAGCGTTACTTCGCACCGCTGAAATTCACTCTGTGCCTCTTCGATCAACTGATCTAGTCGTGGCGGCTCTTTACTCTGCTCGCTCAGCGGAGGCATAACGAGCCCTTGAAAGACATGCTCGGCAGCAATCTGGCTCGAGGCGATATCTGGCAACGCCTGCCCCGCTGGGTCGCAACACTCCTCATCTTTGCAGAGGAAGGAACGCCACCTGCCACGATGGATGATAAGAAAATCCTTTACTGGAGCGATTTCTTCGCAGTGGCCAAGGAGCTGCTCGGCGATTGCCACGCCCTGCTCCCGTTCATAGTCGGTTGGTAGATAAGCGAGCAGGAGTAGTTGATCTACCGATGTTGCCCGAAGCGGCGCAAGGAATTCTTCGCCAAGTTCGGATGGAGCGGCTGTTGGTAATTGCACTTCGATAGCAAGTTCAACAACTCCTTCAGAGAGCGCAATCAGAACAAGTGCGCTCTCTGGTTGAGAATGAAGGAGGAAGGGAACGGCAGTGATGAGTTCGGTTGGTGTCGAGATAGTTGTCATAGCGCCAAAGGGTGCTGCCAATCTCTGACGAAGAATTTACTTATCCACCACAATTGTGGGCAGGCTCATTCGGTGAAGAAGACATGTGCGCGAAAGAGCTCAACTCGCTCGACAGCTGTGGAGTAAATCCCCTCCGGAATCGGCGCCCACGATGAATGCGGGGTGCGAAACCAACCGCGCCACTGGCAGCGCATCTCTATGTGGTAGCGCCCGGCGCGCCGGTAGATGTGCGCTCCTCGAGTGGCGCTGCCCGACCAGCTCTCGCGCTGGCCATCGCCCCACGACCAGGTGATCTCTGGGTGTAACTGAAGTTCGACCGTGGTGTCGAGGATGGGCAGCGACTTTCGAAGATCTACGCACCCCATCGAATGAACGAGAAGCGGCTCATTGATGAGCGCTCCCCCATTCGGCAAGGTACGAAAACTCCCCGTAGGCAAGAGCTCTCGAATATGGTCGGAGAAATTCCGCCGCCTTACGGGGCGAGCAGTGGTTCGTGGTTGCGCACGTCGAGTTGGAGTGGGGCTCGGAGATATCGATGGTCGAACGGCTCTAATGGGGTCGCGCCGCGCTGTAATCACCAGCTCACTACCTTCTCGGCGAACTTCAACGCACGTTTTACTGCAATCAGCGCTCTGCGCCTCTGGCGCTAGCATCAACGACAGTAAGAGTGCGAGCGCAGTGCTAGCGAGAACCAACCGGTGCGCTTTCATCGCTCGAACCACTCTCCATCAATCATCAAGAATCGTCGCCGTTCCACAATCGAGCGATTGGGCAATTCTTCGCGGGTGATCTCTAACGTCCAACTATCCGTGGAGTGATCGGTGACAGTTATCGAGACAATCTCGCTCTCGCCCGGTATTTTTCTGAAGAGATAATCAAGGAGCGTTGCGGGGATTTCTGGTGGAATCAAGTAGCTCTCGCGAACTACGGAGAGCGAGCTCTCTCCGGTAGGAGCTTGCTCAAGCTGCACAGGCTTCGCGCAGCTAGCCATCGTGAGGAGCGCTAATGCCATAAATAATCGAACGGATTGAAGTCTGGGCAACCTATGGGAACTGAACATTGGCGCGAGCGTAGATGATGAAAAAAGAGGAATTTACCCCCTGTGAATTGAACTATCGATGAAGGTTCAAGTGGGAGAAGGAAGACTCCTGTGGTACCAATGGCCATGGCCGCAAGAGATGGTGACGGGTGGGTGGATTGTCCCTGCGGCGGTAAACATTGGGGAAAATACGGCGCCGCAGGTTTGCTCCTACTCCGTGATCAGAGCGTGCTGCTGCAACACCGTGCGCCGTGGGTCCATAACGGTGACACCTGGGGAATTCCTGGAGGCGCCCGCGATTCTCACGAGAGCTTTATTGAAGCGGCGATACGCGAAGCGCATGAAGAGGTAGGCATCACTGCAGATGAGATTGAAATACTCAATGAGAGCTCTGAGAGTCATGGCCAGTGGAGTTACCACACCATCATCGCAACGGCTCTTGCTCCATGCGAACCAATCGCGGCAAATCAGGAGTCGATTGAAGTGCGTTGGATTGAGATAGCAGATGTCACCACATTGACTCTTCATCCAGCATTTGGCAGAAATTGGGAGAAGTTACGCGAGATTATTCAGCGCTTGCCATAGGCGAAATCTGCAACGCCAATTACGCCAGCATCATTTCCTAGTTGCGCCCGCTTGAAGATCGGCACGGTTCGTAATGCAGGGACCACGATATTCTCGCGCAATCCTCGTTGCGCACCTGATTCCCAGAGATCGAAGGTCGCGCCAAAGCCGCCCCCAATGATGAGCGCCTCAAGATCAACGACGTTGGTTAATCGACCCGAAATCGCGCCTATCGCCCAGCCCATCTCGTCAAAGAGTTGACGCGCTTTCGCATCTCCAGCTCGAGCAGCATCCGCGAGCGCTTGAGTGTGTGCAAATCCCAACTCCTGCGCTTTTCGCTCCATCGCACGGCCGCTTGCAACCGCTTCTACGCATCCCACTAGGCCGCAGGGACAGGTGGCGTTCGCGCCAGGGACGTTGAGATGGCCAAGTTCGGCCCCTAATCCATGCGCTCCTAATACGAGCGAGCGATTGAGAATTAGCGCACCACCAATTCCGGTACCCACGGCGAGTAATGCCATGTGGCTAAATTCTTTTCCGGCGCCATAGCGAAATTCACCCCACCCGGCAGCGCTTGCATCATTGGTCAATGCAATCTCGCGTTTGATCTTTGGTGCTAAGAGATCTCGAAGTGGGAAATTTTCAAAGTCGAGATTTCCCGCGAAGGTAATCAACCCGCGTTCAGAATCGATTAATCCAGCACACGCAATGCCCACGCTCTCTGTGCTCTGGTCGGGATCAATCTCTGCAATCGCTCGCGCTAGCTCATCAACAATTCCCTCGCGGACAAATGGAATTTCAATCTTCTTGACAATCTCGCCATAGCGGACGAGGGCGGCCGAAATCTTCGTACCACCAATATCTATCCCTAGTGCGAGCGCCATTGTTTTCCTTTGTTATCGAATTCTCATGGCGTTAGAGCGTCTGCGTCACTTTATTAAGACCGCGTGGTTGATCGGGGTTAAAGCCACGTTTCCGAGCAATGTGTTCGGCAAGTATTTGGCCAGGGATTACCTGAAGGATGGGGAGTAATTCGTCAGAGAGCTCTGGCAAGGCAATTGCATGCACTGGAACTCCTTCAGCGCTTACTCCACCAATATTGATGATGGGAGCTCCAGCCTGATGGGCGGCGCGCTGTAAATCGTGGAGACCAGAGAGCAGCGGCGAGCGCGCGCTCAATCCGAGTGAGATAAGGGGAAAACCTTGGCTAAATACAGCTACTGGGCCGTGACGCAAGTCAGCGAACGAGAGCCCAGAGGCATTGATCAATGCACACTCCTTCAATTTCAGCGCGATCTCTTTTGCAACCGATTGTCCGAAACCTCTGCCAGAGACCACCAAAGTATTCGCTGCGCCAATTAAGGCTTCGATAGCAGCAAGGTCAAATGGCTGGGCGAGCACATCGCGGACTTGCGTGGCAATCTCTGCCAATTCTTCATCGAGCGAACCACCGCTCAAGCTCGATGCAATCCAGGCCATCGCCACCATTGCGCTAGAGAAGCTCTTTGTTGCCGGAACTGCTCGCTCCATCCCAGCAACTGTCACCAGGGTGAGGTCGGCAACGGTGGTGATTGGACTATTGGCGACATTGGTGAGCGCCAGCGTTTTTGCACCCGATCGCTTGGCCCACTCGAGTGATTGCACAATTTCGGCTGTGGCACCTGACTGGCTTATACCGATGACAATCTGACCTTCGAGATTGACGCGAGCAGCAAATGCAGTCGCCAACGATGGGCTACCGCTACTTGCCAAAATTCCTGCTTTAGTGGAGATCAGATATTGACCATAATCAGCGACATTGTCACTTGTGCCGCGAGCCATGAAGAGAACTGAGCGCGCACCGTCGAAGAATGCGCAAAGCTCGCTTCGCGATGGTTGCAGCGATCGGAGCGTTGCCGCGATTGCATCAGCTTGCTCCTGAATCTCCGCGCTCATCACGCTCGTTCCGCTCATTTCTTCACCTCTACTCCGCCGACCCAGGTACGAATACTCCCACCTTCACCGAAGATGGTGAGATCTGCCCGCGCCCCCACGCGAATCTCGCCCACGTCGCGCCGCCCAAGTGCGCGAGCGGGAGTTCGGGTAGCGCTAGTTAACGCCTGCGCCAGTGGGACCCCCATCGAGATGGCGCGCAGGAGAACTTGATCGAGAGTGAGAGTGGAGCCAGCGAGCGTGCCATCGTTGCGATAAGCGCCACCAGGTGATTGCCCTGTTACGCGGACCGGTTCATCACCGAGCATCGAGCCGAGGGCATCGGTGACGAGCGCGATTCGCTCCCCCATGTGTGCAAATGCCCACTCGACTTTTTCTCGATCATTATGAATACCATCGGCGATAAACCCGACGGTGAGCTCTTCACTTTCGCACGCTGCGCGAATGATTCCGTTCGCGACATCTTTATCCATCCCATTGAAGAGATGAGTGACCATATTTAAACCAGCTGAGATCGCTTCACTCATTTGATCGTATGTGGCAGCGGAGTGGCCAACGCTTGCGATGGCGCCGGCGCTGCGAATCGACGCTATCGCTTCGAGGGCGCCAGGGCGCTCCGGGGCAAGAGTGACGATTGCAACCCGGCCACTCTCTAATATCGGCTGAAGATTCTCTCGACTGGGATCATGGAAATATCGTGCGTTATGCGCTCGAGCGAATTGATCAGAGAGGAATGGGCCCTCGATGTGATAACCGAGGTGGAGCGCGCGTGGAGCGTTTGCGCTACTTGCCTCGCCACAATCGCTGGTGTTGATTGCAGCTACCAATTCACCAATGGGGGCTGAGATCATTGAAGGGGTACATGCGGTGACTCCATGCGAAGCCAAGAGCGCGAGCGCCTCTTCCATCTGCTCTTTATCGGCATCGACGAAATTGATGTCGGCGATGCCATTGATCTGGCAATCGATAAATCCTGGTGAAAGGACGCCCTCTGGCACGTGGATATCAGCGGCTGTAACAGGTAAGGCGCTTTCAACGGCGGTGATAAAACCATCGGTTATCTCGATAGAGGCTGAGGTGATCTCGCCATTGATAAGCGCGCGCTCGGCCCCTATCGAGAAACGTTTACTCACTTTTTCAGAATTAGCTGCATCCTGAAGTTGAACCGCAACCTTCGCAGACGTAGCACGCACCCGCTGCGCGCATCTTCACGCCGCAGGTCATACACATCGGCGCATCTGCGCTTCGACCCATCATTGCTTCAAGCAATTCCGTTGAGGAACCGATCTGCGCTGGAGCAACTGGCGCTGGCGTAATCGCAATATCTTGCGCTTTAGCCGCTGGCGCTGCTGGTGGTGTGTCGATCGCTACCTCATCCATCGCTGGCGCTACCTCAGTGGCGCTATAGCTACCTGAATCAAGGGCGCGTGCGCGCTCTGCTGCCGAGAAGATACCTAGGGCAGCTCGCTCATCTGCTGGCAGATAATCGAGAGCAAGACGACGGAAGATGTAATCCATCATCGACTGCGCCATGCGGATATCAGCATCGTCAGTCATGCCTGCTGGCTCGAAGCGCAAGTTGGTGAACTTCTGCACATACGTCTCGAGCGGGACACCGTATTGGAGACCAATCGAGACTGCGATAGAGAAGGCATCCATCACGCCAGCAAGGGTCGAACCCTGCTTGCCGAGCTTTAAGAAGACTTCACCGAGGGCGCCATCGTCATATGCGCCTGCAGTCATATAACCCTCTGCGCCACCAACGTTAAAGGAGGTGGTGCGAGATGGTCGTGACTTTGGCAAGCGCTTACGGGTGGCACGTGCCGGAGCTGCGCTCTCGACAACAGGCTCATCCTTCTTCTTCGCCTTGCCATCAGAGAGTGGTTGGCCAACTTTGCAGTTATCGCGATAGACCGCGAGCGCCTTAAGACCAAGCTTCCAGCCCTCGTAGTAGACCTCTTCTACCTCTTCGACCGTTGCCTCTTCAGGAAGGTTGACCGTCTTGGAGATCGCGCCCGAGAGGAATGGTTGACATGCAGCCATCATTCGAACGTGGCCCATCGGCGCAATCGAACGAGCGCCGAGCGCGCAATCGAAGACGTCGTAGTGCTCCTGCTTAAGGCCCGGAGCATCAATCACATGGCCATTTGCTTGGATATATTCGACAATCGCTTCGATCGTTTCTTCGGTGTATCCGAGCTTACGGAGAGCTGCTGGCACAGTTTGGTTGACGATCTGCATCGATCCGCCGCCAACAAGTTTCTTGAACTTCACTAGTGAGAAGTCAGGCTCGATACCGGTGGTATCACAATCCATCATCAAGCCAATGGTTCCGGTTGGTGCGAGAACTGATGCTTGCGCGTTGCGCCAGCCATTCTTCTCGCCAATCTTCAAACCTTCATCCCACTGCTTATTCGCCTCAGTCCAAACATCGCGATCAAGAGTGGTCACTGAGCGAGCAGCAGCGGATGCTGCTGCATGTTTGCGCATGATTCGAGTGTGCGCTGCTTGGTTACGGGCATATCCCTCATAAGCGCCGACGATTCCCGCGATTTCTGCGGAGCGGCGGTACGAGGTGCCAGTCATTAGTGAGGTGATTGCACCAGCGAGAGCGCGACCGCCTTCGCTGTCATATGGCAGACCCGATGCCATTAAGAGCGCGCCGATGTTGGCAAAGCCAATTCCGAGTTGGCGATATTTACGAGTGGTATCGCCGATTGCTTCGGTGGGGAAATCAGCGAAGCAGATCGAGATATCCATTGCGGTGATGATCATCTCGGTTGCTTTGACGAAGGTCTTGGCGTCGAATGAACCATCAGCCTTGAGGAACTTCATCAGGTTCAGTGAGGCAAGGTTGCACGAAGAGTTATCGAGTGACATGTACTCAGAGCATGGGTTCGAGGCATTGATTCGACCCGTCTCTGGATTGGTATGCCAATCATTGATGGTGTCGTCATATTGGATGCCTGGGTCAGCGCATGCCCATGCCGCCTCTGCCATTTTGCGGAAGAGTGAGCGGGAATTTACATGCTCGATAATCTCACCGGTGGAACGAGCGCGAAGGCCGAATTCTTTTCCTTCTTCATATGCGCGCATGAAGTCATCGCTCACACGAACGGAGTTATTGGCATTTTGATATTGGACCGAGATGATGTCCTTGCCGCCGAGATCCATATCGAAACCAGCATCGCGAAGTACGCGGATCTTCTCTTCTTCGCTCACCTTGGTTTCGATGAACTCTTCGATATCTGGATGATCGACATCGAGGACGACCATCTTCGCAGCGCGACGAGTTGCGCCACCAGATTTGATGGTTCCTGCAGAGGCATCGGCCCCACGCATGAAGGAGACCGGTCCGGATGCGGTGCCGCCAGACTTGAGGAGCTCCTTCGATGAACGGATTCGGGAGAGGTTCAAACCTGCACCCGAGCCGCCTTTGAAGATCATGCCCTCCTCGCGGTACCAGTTGAGGATCGAATCCATCGTGTCATCGACCGAGAGGATGAAGCATGCGCTCACCTGTTGTGGCGCTGCAGTTCCGACATTGAACCAAACTGGAGAGTTAAAGGAGAAGACCTGGTGCAGGAGCATCCACGTTAATTCATGCTCGAAAATCTCGGCATCTGCATCACTAGCAAAGTAACCAAATTCTTTTCCTGCTTTGGTGTAGGTGAGCACTACGCGATCAATCACTTGCTTCAATGACCACTCGCGGTTCTCATAACCTACTGCGCCACGGAAGTACTTCGTGGTGACGATCGTCGAGGCGTTGACCGACCAGAAATCAGGGAATTCGACTCCGCGTTGCTCGAAAACAACCTCGCCGGTCTTCCAATTGTTCTGTACGACATCGCGTCGCTCCCAGGTCACCTCATCGTATGGATGGACTCCCGCAGTGGTGTAGATCCGTTCCACCTTAAGTCCAGCGCCACGCTTGCTCCCGGCCCGGTTTACGACTGTGTCTGACATTTTCGTTTCCTCTTTCTCCTCTTGATCGTGCTTATTGTTAACTCTTACTTAGCTCACGTTCATCTTCGGACGTGTCGCTCTCGTTCTTTTCAAATGGCAATGCGCGAAGGAGAGCAATCTCTCCCTCGAAATCATCGAGTGAATTAAAGTTGCGATAGACCGATGCGTAGCGAAGGTAAGCAACTTCATCGAGCTCGCGAAGCGGCGCGAGAATTGCCATACCTACCTCTTGAGCTTCAATCTCTGCTTGACCAGTTCCACGGAGGTTCTCTTCAACCCGTTGCGCCAAGAGCGCGAGATCATCATCGTTGACTGGACGTCCTTGACAGGCTTTCCGAACGCCAGCGATGACCTTCTCGCGGCTAAATGGTTCAGTCGCCCCGCTCCTTTTGATTACCGAGAGGATCGCCATCTCCTGGGTGGTAAAGCGTTTGCCGCAGGTTGCACATTCGCGACGGCGGCGGATTGAGCTGCCCTCGTCGATAGGGCGTGAATCCACGACCCGGCTATCGGCCTGACGGCAATATGGACAGTTCATGGACACCCCCTGTTTTGATGCTGATGTGACGCTAAAAACTTCTCGACTTACTCGTTAATCCCTACTCAGGTGTCCTCACTTGGAGCCAGAATCGCGCTGCCTTGAGGATAAGGCTGTGGAGGACCTGGGGAGTAGTAGGCACAACCTGTGGAATAACTACACCGTTGTTACTACTACATCTAGTGAGAACAGTAGAGGAATGGTCGAGGGTTCGCAAGAGGAGTTTCGGTGTGTCGCAACATTTTTTTTCGATCCGCTTACGCCACGGGGATGAGTAACTCCTGGCCGCTGGCTAACTCAGAGGAGGGAAGGTTATTGATCTCAATGATAATTCCCACGATATCGCCGGTACTGAGCGAGAAATCGGGTGCTATCTCCCGTGCGATTGACCAGAGGCTCTCCCCTGGCAACACCGTGATGCTCTCGTACCCCTGCGAGAGCGCTGCGCTGCGAGCGGCTCCCCCTTGAGCGCTACCTAGGGCGGTATTGGCGGAGATGAGTGAGAGGAGGACGACCAGCCCTGAGGCGCCCAGGAGAAGGCGCCCACGGGCGGTCAAGCGGGTGGTGACTGGGGAAGTAGCCATCAGTTGCTCTTTCTTTAGAACGGATGTTCGAAGTAAACCCTAGCCCACCCCCCTTTGTCAAGAGATTTTCGAACAGGTGTTTGAATATTTTCGCTTTTCGCGCTACCTTCTCTCTCATGGCTAAGAAAACCGCCCCCTCCGTCACCGAGCTCCCTGATGGCCCCGCCAATGAGGAGGGTCTGACCCCCCGTCAGCTCAAGATCCTCGAAGTCATTCAAAGCGCCCTCGATTCCCAGGGGTATCCGCCGTCGATGCGCGAGATTGGTATCGCTGCCGGCCTCTCCTCCCCTTCGAGCGTCAAGTACCAGCTCGAAGTACTCGAAGAGAAGGGATGGATCCGTCGCGATCCCACTCGCGGACGCGCGCTCGAGATTCTCCTTCCCGAAGGAGAGAGCGACCGTGGTGAGATTGAAATGGATCAGATGCGCGCAGTTCCACTAGTTGGTCGCATCGCCGCTGGCGGACCGATCCTTGCCGAACAATCCATTGAAGAGACCTTTCCACTTCCAGCATCACTTGTTGGTCAGGGTGAACTCTTCATGCTAAAAGTTGTTGGTGAATCGATGATCGATGCCGCAATTTGCGATGGTGATTACGTTGTCATTCGCGCGCAGAAGACTTGTGAGAAAGGTGAGATCGTCGCAGCGATGATCGATGGCGAAGCAACGGTGAAAACATTCTCCAGGCGAGATGGAAAGATCTGGCTCCTTCCTGCTAATCCCAATTTCTCTCCTATCCCGGGGGATAATGCAGAAATTCTTGGCAAAGTAACGGCAGTTCTTCGCTCAGTTCGCTAAATTCTCACGCGCTAAAGCGCTCTAAGGCAGAGGCAAGTCGCGCATCAACTAACGCGCGGACATGTGTGCCATCTGCGCGATGTTCTTCGGTAAAAATCTCACCACGTTCATGGATCTCATGGAGCAAATCTCCACGGGTATACGGAATCACCGCTTCCACTTCAACTTCCGGATGCGGTAGCGCATTCTCGATAGCATGCAGTAACTCTGGGATTCCAAAACCGGTATGGGCTGAGATCGGGATACTGCCCGGCAATTGATTGACCAGCTCAACTATTCGATGGGGGTCAGAGATATCTACTTTATTTATAACGATGAGTTCGCGAATCGCTGCGCCGCCAATCTCATCGATTACTTGGTGAACTGCTCTAACCTGTTCTAACGGTTCTGGATGGGATCCATCGACAACATGGACGATGAGATCTGCTCCTGAAACCTCCTCCAGCGTCGATTTAAAGGCATCTACAAGTTGGTGCGGAAGATGGCTGACGAAACCGACAGTGTCGGTGAGCGTGTAGACGCGTCCATCGCTGCCCTCTACGCGACGAGTAGTTGGGTCGAGAGTGGCAAAGAGCGCGTTCTCGACAAGAACTCCTGCTCCCGTTAATCGATTGAGTAGCGAAGACTTGCCAGCATTGGTGTAACCCACGATTGCTACCGATGGAATTCGGTGGCGAACTCGCTCCTGTCGTTTGGTATCGCGAGCGACCTTCATCTCGGCAATCTCGCGGCGTAGCTTCGCCATCCGGTCACGAATTCGGCGCCGATCGATTTCGATCTTCGTCTCGCCAGGGCCACGTCCACCGATACCGACACCGCCAGCGCCACCGGCACCAGCGCGACCGCCAACCTGACGTGAGAGCGATTCACCCCAACCACGTAAGCGCGGTAAGAGGTAGGAGATCTGAGCTAACTCCACCTGCGCCTTACCCTCACGACTCTTCGCATGTTGCGCGAAGATATCGAGGATCAAAGCGGTGCGATCGACGACTTTAACTTTTACTCGATCCTCTAACTGTCGGAGTTGGCCGGGTGATAATTCGCCATCGCAAATCACAGTATCTGCCTTGGTTGCCGCGACAACGAATCTGAGTTCACTCACCTTTCCGGAACCGATAAATGTCGCGGGGTCTGGTTTTTCGCGCCGTTGAATCATCCCTTCAAGAACTTGCGAGCCGGCAGTTTCAGCAAGCGCAGCAAGTTCTTTGAGCGAATTTTCAGCGTGTTCGGCGCTGCCTTCGGTCCACACTCCAACGAGAACTACTCGCTCAAGACGTAACGAGCGATATTCAGCTTCGGAGATGTCCTCGAGTTCCGTAGAAATTCCAGCGACGCGACGCAGCGCTTTTCGCTCACTCAATTCATTGGATAACTGATCGGATTCTGAATCAAAGTCGACTGTTGCCTGCGCGTTCTCTTGAAGTAATCGCTGGAATAATTCCTCTGATGTCACAACGTGACCTCATAATCGCGAAGTAAGAGCGCAGGGCCGGTGAGGACCGCATTTGAGTGTCCGTCGAACTCCACCTTCAACGTGCCACCAGGAACATGGACCGTCAATGTTGCCGGTAAACGTTTACCAGTATGAATGACTGTAGCTAGCGCAACCGCACATACTCCTGTGCCACATGAACGAGTCTCGCCAGAACCTCGCTCATGTACTCGCATCCGTACCTCGCGATCACTGATCACCTCGACAAACTCAACGTTCGTGCCATCGGGATAGACATCATCTGGGCTTACCCGAGGCGCATTCGTGAGCGAACCAACTTCTGCTAACGACTCAACAAAGACCACTGCATGTGGATTACCGACATTGATATGAAGCGCCGGCCAGCGATGGCCATTCTGCTCAACATCGACCTCATCGCCGAGCTCCTCGACCTTGCCCATATTCACCGAGATCTCACCTTGCTCGGGCACTGCCAAGAACTTCTTTCCATCGCGAGTATTAATGGGAAAGAGACCGCTCTGCTGTAATTGGTGATTGACGAGATAACGAGCCATCACTCGAATTCCGTTGCCACACATCTCCGCGAGCGAACCATCGCTATTCCGATAATCCATAAACCAGAGGCCATCACGTTTGACCATTCGAATGAAGCCATCAGCCCCGATGCCATTTTCTCGATTGCATAGTCTTGCGACCGCGGCAGGGTCGACTTCGATCTGGTCAGCCTCATCGAGCAGGAGGAGAAAATCATTCTCCGTGCCATGTCCATAAGTAAGAGTTACCGTCGCCATTATCTCCAGATACTAGAGGTTTTCGACGGCAGGGCGAGTGTTAGCGCGGTTAACGCTTGGCGATAGCTCCCGTGGCAGCGCTCTTGTAGGCAAGCTCAAGGGCGTCGACAGTAATCGCACCAAGCTCGCCTGGAGCCATGTTCGCTTCCTTATTGCCGAGCGCGACATCGACCAACGCATTTGCTGGGCCAAAGAAGATGTAGTGGCCGGCATCTGGAGCGACATTGGGCTGATAGATCGTGCCATCGTTGTAATAGATGTACACATACGAACGATTGAGGTCGATGAGGAATTGGCCCTCACTACCTACAGCATGAACGACAACTTCATGGATGTTCTTATTGGCGCCAAGATGGGCCGATGCACCAGACATCGTGCCGATACCGCCACCATCAAACTTATAAATCACGGCATCATGGAGATCCACTGGCGCTTTGAGTGGAGCAGACATAAAGGCCATCGCCTCTTTGACCCGGGCTGGGTAAAGCCGGAATGCCAATCCGAGCGCGTGTGTGAGCTGGGCTTGACCATAGCCGCCACCAGAAACCTTTGGATCGGTCCAGGTGCTCTGCTCAGGAATCTGCTCTGGAGAGGCATCAGGATAGGCGCCGGTATTGCTGAGTAATTCGCGAGTCTGCGATGCCATTTGGATCGACATCGATTCGAGCTGGCCGATGCCACGCTTTTGAAGTTGGAGATACATATCTTGAATCATCTTTTGATAATTCCACCCGAAGCTCAAAAGTAGCTCCCGATCATTCTTCTTGGCAGTATCTACAAGGTCCCACGCATCGGCGCTGGTAATTGTCATTGGCTTCTCACAAAGAACATGTGCTCCAGCATTTAAAGCTGCCTTTGAATGCTCGTGATGAAGACCAGATGGCGACGAAACTACAATGATGTCAAGATCTTGCTTGATGACATCGAGGTAATCCTCAGTCGCAATCGACGCACCATATTGATTGGCAAGTTTCTTGAGGAGATCATCGCCTTTTCGGCAGATCGCAACGATCTCTACCTCATCTCGTTTCGAGATTGCTGGTAGGTGAGCCATCGTTGCCCATGATCCTGCTCCGATAAATCCTGAGCGTAACTTTGCCATGTTGCTTCATCCAATCTGTTAATCAAGCTATTTGATTAGTCGTGGTGCCACATCTCTCGATAGGTAAGGAGGTTGCCATTGCGATCTGTGATGTTGCGAATGATGTCTTTAAAGGACTCCTGCCAGCGGGCGTTGACCTCAGTGGCGCCCATCTTCTTTGACGCCGTAGCAACATCGGGAACTGCTTCGCAATACCCCACCACGGTGGTGCCATTACGAAAGAGGGTGTAGTTGGTCCAACCGCTATCTGTCAGCGCTTGTTTCATATCCGGCCACAATTCATCGTGGCGTTTGTCGTACTCCGCCTCTTTGCCTTCGTAAAGGTAAATGAAAAATAGTAAGCGCTCCATAGTGCTCTCCTTAACTCGTGGGCGTGCTCGTCACCTTCGTTTAGCTGCCAGTCGCTCTCGAGTTGCATCGAAGGAGACTGCCAAGATCAACATCAGGCCTTGAGCCACGCGCTGCCAGAACGTTGGAACATCGAGAAGGATAAGGCCGTTATTCAAGACTCCGATAGTGGTTAGACCAATGATTGTTCCCCACATCGTGCCGCGGCCACCGGCGAGGCTCGCACCTCCCAAGACGATTGCGGTGATGACCTCGAGTTCAAGTCCGCGAGCGGCATTGGGGTCGCCAGCAGAGAGTTGTGAACAGAGGATTGCCCCAGCCAGGGCCGAGGAGAGACCTGAGAGCACGAAGGTGGCGAAGAGGATCCGGTTACTTCGGATACCGACTACGCGCGCGGCATTGGGGTTGGAGCCGATCGCATAAAGGGAGCGTCCGAATCGGGTGCGACGGAGCACCACGATGCCAACGACTGCAATCACAAAGAAGATGATGATGGGCAGTGGGATACCTGCAGGTTGTGCCGTACCGAGCCACTCGAAGTTCTTCATCATCAATGTTTGACCGTTACCAATGAGAAGCGCGATACCATAGAGCGTTGCCAACGTTCCCAAAGTGGTGATAAGAGAGTTAACTCCAATTACAGTCACAAAGAAACCGTTCACCGCACCGATTACTAAACCAAAGACGAGCACTGCGAGTAGACCATTGGCAATTCCGTAGCTGTTGACCACATTGCCAAGAATCATTCCTGAAACTGCAGCCGCTGAACCCACGGAGAGATCTACCTGCCCTGCGATCATCAACATCGTCCCGGGCACGCAAACCACTCCCGTGACCGCTAGCGCCACGAAGATGTTTTTGAAGTTATCGACATCTAAGAAGTACTCGCTGGTGACGGTAAAGAAGATGGTGAGCAGAATGAGGAAGCCAAGAAGTGGTGCTACATCAGGCATCCGACGTCGTACTTTGGCTCCTGACTCTGCAACTTCATTTTTGCTATTGCTCATAAGGTACTTAGCTCCTAACTCGCTGCTGCAATCAACTTACTAGCTTCAACGGAATTTCCGGTGAGCTCTGAAACAACTTCGCCTCGCGACATGACAAATGCTCGGTCAGCAAGAAGTACGACCTCCTCATAATCAGAGGTTGCGACAATCACTGCCATGCCGCTCTCTTTCGCCTGCTTGCGGATGATTTCGTAAATGTCGCGACGAGCGCCGACATCGACGCCACGTGTTGGTTCAACGAGCAAAAGAATGTTGACGCCAGCTTCGAACCAGCGAGCAAGGAGAACTTTCTGCTGGTTTCCGCCGGAGAGCGTCGAGATGTTCTGGGTGGAGCCTCGCGAGACGATGCGCAGGGCTTCTGCCCATCGATTAAATGCCTGATGCTCAAGAAGTCGATTGACGAAACCAAATTTACCCATTCGCTTCCAGGATCGAACCGCGAGATTCTCTGCAACGGATCGGACTGGGAATGAGCCAAGTCGCTGACGATCAGCCGGCAAGTAACCAATCCCCTGATCAGCAGAGTGCGCTGGTCCCTTGGTCTTATATTCCTTTCCAAAGACCTCTACCGAACCTGCGGTGATTGCGCGTAATCCGAAGAGTGATTCGCAAATCTCCGACGTTCCCGAACCGATTTTTCCGAAGAGGGCGAGCACCTCTCCTCGATTGACGGTAAAACTCACATTCTGAAATTCTGCAAAACTTGTTAAGCCGGAGACCTGCACTGCAGTCTCGCTGGTCTGCGCCAATTCTGGGCGAGCATTCTTCTCGGACGCATGACCGAGCATCGCCGAGACCAGGTCTTCGCGACTTGCCTTCTTGGCATCGACAGTAAGCACTGAAGAACCATCTCGGAGCACCTGAACGCGATCAGCAACTCGAGCTACCTCATCGAGTCGGTGGGTAATGTAAATCATCCCTACGCCCTCTTCGCGCAATTGATCCATTACTGAGAAGAGACGCTCTACTTCCACATTGGATAGCGCAGCGGTCGGCTCATCGAGTACTAAAACTTTTGTATCTTGAGTGAGGGCGCGTGCAATTTCTAGTAACTGGCGCTCACCTACTCGGAGCTGTCCAGCGATTGCATCTACCGGAATGTCCACTTCGAGCCGGTCGAGAACAGCCTTTGCTTTTTCAGCCATTTCATTCCAACCGACAAATGGGCCGGAGTGTGGCCACTGCCCAAGAAATATGTTCTCGGCAACAGTAAGTGCAGGAGCATCATTGAGCTCCTGGAAAATCATTCGGACGCCAAGTTGGCGAGCTTGATAAACATCAAGCTTCGCCACCTTGGTTCCTCGAATATCGATCGAGCCACTAGTTGGTTCGATGTCACCAGCGAGAATCTTCACGAGGGTCGATTTTCCTGCACCGTTCTCACCAAGAAGTGCGAGCACTTCTCCGGCGCCTAGGGTGAGGTCGACTCCGTGAAGGACTTCCACTCCACTGAAGGATTTACGGATGTCCTGCAACGATACGAGTTCGTTACTCATTCTCCTCTCGCTCCATTTCCCTGCTCTAGTGATTAAAGATCGACGGTCGATCTCTTAGCTAATTAATTAGCAAGAGACCTTTCCGAAGTTCTTCTCGATATTTGCACCGTTGATAGCAACGTGCTTGACCTTGAGCTGGAATGGAACCTTCTTGCCCTTGATGAGATCAATGAGGTAAGGAACCACGATCTCGCCATAACGCTCTGGGAAGTATGCGGTTGCACCTAGCCAGTTTGGATTGTTCTTGATGTCGCACCAAACGGACTTCTCAGCGCCTTGGCTTCCTGCGTAGATGTCCTTCTCGCGGCCAACTTGCTTAGCAGCGGAGAATGCACCCTGGATGCCTTGGTCGTTGATAGCAACAACGATGATCTTGTTCTTTCCAGGAAGGGTTGTAAGTGCAGCTGGCATGACCTCGAGGGCCTTATCCAAACGACCTGCATCGTACTTCTTCAACTTATCTGCTGGGATTGCTCCGCAAACGCTGGCAAAGCCAGAGCGGTATCCACCCATGCGGAGTTCGTTCGCAATACCTACACCGTAATCCTCAAGTGAGATGAATGCGTCGTACTCGCAGTTGAAGTTCTTCTTGAAGTACTCACCAATTGCCTTACCGGTGGTTGCACCAGCGTTAGCGTTGTCAGCACCCATGAATGCCGATTGGCAAGGATCCTGCTCGATGTCGATTGCGATGACTGGAACTTGTGGTCCAGCTTTGCAAATCGCTGGAGCAGCATCTGCAACAGCGTTGAAGCTTGCATAGCCTTGAACCTTCTTCAACTTGAAGGTCTTGGCGCATGCGAGTGCGAGGTCAGCCTTGAGCTTGCCATCGCAGAAGATCAACTTTGCACCGGCCTTCTTAGCCTCACGTGCGATGGAGTCGTGAACATCTTTTCCGAATCCAATTGCATCGTCGAGACCGATAAGTCCGATGGTTATACCTTTACCGCTGTTCTTCACTGCCTTACGGAAATCAACACCGGCTGCGCTAGCAGGTACGGTCTGAAGTGCGAAGAGTGAAACGATTGCGGCAACAGCAGCAAGAACGCGAACGCTCTTTGATCCTGTTCTTTTCACGTATTACCCCTTTTCAGTACAACCGGCAACGATTCCGAAAGGTTCGGGGCCGCGCCGGGTTGGTTGGGAGAACCCAACCGCACCCCCAATAACAGGGTCAAGGAGCTAGGGGGTATGTGTCGGTATCGTTATGAATTCGTTACTTCCGAATTACCAGAACTCGCGAGGATGCTTTCCAGAAGTCGCTCATGGGGGCCCTCAAGCCAGCTAATCCGGCTATCTCGCGTAAACCAAGTCCCCTGCCGTCGGGCGTATTGTCGCGTGCTCACAATGGTCTCTTCTTTCGCTACCTCTATGGAAATCTGCCCATCGAGAGCATCGAGAACTTGGGCGTATCCGATAGCTGCTCGCGCCGTCCGCCCTTCGCGTAGACCTTCCGAGTCCAAACGCGTTACCTCTTCGAGAAAACCTGTAGCCCACATCTGCTCTACTCGCTCCTCGATTCGCTTGTTGAGTAGCGCTCGATCGACTGTGATCGCAAATTGTTTCGCTTGTGGGTAGTAACTGCGTTCATCACGTGGCAGCGATGCGGCATACGGCTCGCCGGTAATTTCGATGACTTCAAGTGCTCTGATGACTCGTCGAAGATTTTGTTCCGGAATTTGTGATGCTGCTTCAGGGTCAACTGTTGCCAGTCGCTGATGCATTGCCTGAGCGCCGAGCTCATCTGACTCTGCAAAGAGTCGTTCGCGCACTTGCGGATTGCGTTCTGGGAAATTCAATTCATCGAGAAGGGCTTTGATATACAAGCCGGTTCCACCAACGACAATTACCGGAACATTGCGAGCGAGCAATCCATCGATAATTTCTCGCGACATTTTTTGGTAATAAGCAACCGTTGCGTCTTCTTTAATATCGAGGATATCTAGCATGTGGTGCGGAATACCGCGACGCTCGTTGATAGCGAGCTTTGCAGTGCCGATATCCATTCCCCGATAGAGCTGCATCGAGTCGGCGTTGACGATTTCGCCACCTAACCGCTCTGCCACATCGAGAGCTAGTGAGCTCTTTCCAGTAGCGGTAGCGCCACCGATAACGATTAAAGTCATTTGGTGAGTTCAGTGCTCTTAAAGGTTGGCATCCCGAGCGAGATTGCACTTGTTCGCTCCACTGCAGCGTAGCTACCCGCAGTCTTCTCAATCGACACCGGCAAACCTTCCGCGACCAGGTGATGTGGGGCGGCTTCGGTAATGACTGTTCGCACCAGATCTCCCGGTGCAGGTCGCGCGCTACTGTCGAAATTCAAATGCACAAGATGGAAATCTTCTGATCGTCCAGCGACTCGGCCCCGTTCTTCATCGCGCCGCCCAACGTGATCTCCGATGAGTACTTCAACTTCCCTGCCAATCAATCTCTTGCTCTCTTCCAGCGAGATCTGCTCCTGGAATTGATGAAGGTAGGTATATCGCCTACCAATCACTTCAGGATCTACCTGGTTAGGCATCGTTGCAGCGGGAGTGCCAGGACGCTTCGAATATTGAAAGGTGTATGCAGCGGTGAAACGAGCCTTCGCCATAACATCGAGAGTCTGCTGGAAGTCACTTTCGCTCTCGCCTGGAAACCCAACGATGATGTCGGTGGTGATTGCTGCATCTGGGATTGCACTTCGCACCCGATCGATGATTCCGAGGTATCGATCCGCGCGGTAGGAGCGGCGCATCGCCTGAAGAATCGTGTCCGAACCAGATTGCAGTGGCATGTGTAAATGCGGCATCACATTATGCGTTTGAGCCATAGCCTCGATGACATCATCGGTAAAGTCACGTGGATGCGGGCTCATAAATCGAACCCGTCGCAGACCTTCAACTTCGCCGCATGCACGAAGTAATTTGGCAAACGCTTGGCGGTCACCAAAGTCCACTCCGTATGCATTGACGTTCTGTCCGAGCAGCGTGATCTCAATGACTCCTTGTGCAACCAGCGCTCGGATCTCGTCGAGGATCTCCGATACTGGTCGATCTTTCTCCACGCCACGGAGAGCGGGCACAATGCAGAAAGTGCAAGTGTTGTTACAGCCAACTGAGATGGAGACCCAGGCGGAGAATGCCGAATCACGACGAACCGGAAGGGTTGATGGAAAATGTTCGAGCGATTCTTTGATCTCAACCTGTGCTGTCTTTTCGATTTGCGCTCGCTTGAGCAAGGTTGCTAGCGCGCCGATGTTGTGAGTCCCGTACACCACATCGACCCATGGCGCCTTAGCGATGATCTCGCCCTTATCTTTCTGGGCAAGACACCCTCCAACAGCTATTTGAAAATCAGGGCGCGATTCCTTTGTATAAATGTATTTTGTCAGCGAGCCATAGAGTTTCTGGTCGGCATTCTCTCGGACTGCACAGGTATTGAAGACAACTAAATCGGGTTCGGTGCCAGCGCTTGCCGGAAGGTATCCCTGCGCTTCGAGCAAGCCACCGATTCGCTCCGAATCATGAACATTCATCTGACAGCCATGCGTCTCCACGAGATAGGTGCGGCGGCGAGCTAATTGGCTGTCCATGAGAAAAGGGTAACGGCCACGCTCTTTCGTGGCGGAACCGAGCTATGCCACTATTCCCTTATGCGAATCCGAGCTGCGCTCATCAGTGTTGGAATGGTGCTCGGACTCTGTGTAGCGCCCTCGATTGTTGCTCACGCAGATGTGTGTCCACCCCCGCCTGCCCCTGCCCCACAGGGCTGCACCCCACCGCAACCTGGAAATGGACAACCAGCACCGCCGCCATGCCCTCCGGGAACACCGGCGGGACAGCCGTGCGCCACGGCACCGGGGATGGGAGGGGGCACGATGCCAAAACTTTCTGGCTTTACCTCGCGATATCCACTGGATCGTTCAGTAGACATTTTTAGCGCAGCGCAGCCCGACCTTGGCAAAACAATGCAGACTGAGTATTACGGGGTCTCATTCGACTCTTCGTCCAGGTTACAGACCACGCCATTCATCAAAGTCGAAAATCAGATTGGCCAAGGGCTTCGTGACGAAAATCTATGCACTGGTTTAGACGATCCGAGTTGTGCAGCTACAAAAGGTTGGCAGACAATTTTTATCGAAGGCGGCATCGGAAATTGTGCGGCTAATCCAAACACGGCCTGTGTCGAATCGTTCTCAATTACTACAAAAGAGGGAAAAGTAATTACGGCGACTCCGCTTACGAAATTTCCAAAAGATGCGAAAGAGTTCGATGGCAAGGTCAATAGTGATGGAACTGGATATGCCGCCGGACTTGCCAGTTGGATCTGGCGCGCCGAGGGTGACGCACCTGGCTCGGAGCACGATTACTTGCTTACCGGATATGTTCAATCTGGTGGGCAGAATATGCGGCAATCGTGGAGCGACCTTCATGTGATTCAGTTCTTCTTTGAGGTCATTCCCATTGTTCGCGAAACATCTCCACTTGTGAAAGCTCCCGAGAAAATATCGCAGAAACGGGTAGGAAAGAATTACTCCGAGGTAATGTCGACCAACTATGAAGCCTCCTGCTTGGCGAACGACACTGGAATCTGCCTCCATCGCCGTGATTTTCCCGCTGATTCTCGATTAAAGGTCACGCTGCAGTTACCTAAATTCATCTCGGGATGGCTCAATGGGCGGCTTAATAAACCTAGCGTGACGTCCTCGCCATTTTCTCCTTCATCCGATCGCATCATCGTAGAGGCTGGTCCAGAACAAAATATTTTTGCGGGTAATTGGATGAAGAAGTCTTCATTACCCGTCATGAAGTTTAAGAGTGACGCTGCGGCTCGGATGTTTGTCGGACTGACCAACGGAGATAACCCCATGAGCCTAAGAGATTCTGGTGAAGATGGCGCTCTCGATGCCTACGACGCTTGGTCTCCTTATATGGGAGAGAAAGCATTTGCAATCAATCAAACCTGGACTCTGAGCAACGCCCGCGTAGATAATCCATCCTCCTGTGTGAAAAAAGGAGGCGGGGTCCAAGGCGTTGTTGCGACTAATGCCAGCGCCTATGAAGCAACAGCGCCTACATATGACAAAGAGAGCGGCACCTTAAATTACAAAGTTGCTGCCCCTCACTTTGCGCCAGATGGCAAAACTGAAAATATAGGTACGTACGGTTTATCGATGTCGACCGCGTTGATTAAATGCTTGTATGGGGTTGACCAGTTACCTAGTTCTGCCTCAATCTCGATAACCTCAAGTGACGGTAAAGAACGAGTTTCAACAGTGGCTCTGCAACAAGTGGGAGCATGGGTTCATCTGAGTGCAGATAATTTCACCTTCTCAGCCCCCACTTTGAAGATCAAACTCAACCAGAGCGCTAACCCAGGAGGCTCTTCGAGTGCAGCTACCCCAGAGAAGAGCGCTACAACGGCAGCGCCAGCAAAAGCCGCTACCCCTCGAATCTCCATCACATGCGTTAAAGGGAAGATCACTAAGAAGGTAACTGGAAGCGCGCCAAAATGTCCGGCAGGATTTAAGAAGCGGTAAGCAGTTCGGCTCGGAGCGCTTCGGAGATTACGCTCGAGGAGTAACCCTTACGCGCTAAGAGCGCGTGGGCTCGACGATATTGCACATCGGTATCGAAGCGAGTGAGCGAGCGAAGTTTCTTCGCCGCCAGGTTGCGAGCCGCAACAATTTCATCCTCGCGCGAGATTTCCGCTAAGACCTCATCGATGAGCTCTTGCGAGATTGCTTTCTTTCGAAGCTCTTGGGCTAATACTCGCCGCGAAAGGCCTTTACTGCGATGGCGCAGCTGCGACCACTCGTGAGCGAATGTTCGATCATCAATCAACCGCTGCGCCACGAGTCGATCAAGTAGCCGGTCGATAACCTCATCAGGAACTAATTTCTTCTTCAATATCTCCGCGAGCTCTCCCCTACTTCGGGCGCGACGGGAGAGCGCATCAACTGCGATCTTCGTAGCGACCGAGTAAGGGTCGGGCTCGTAATCCATAACTCGTGCTTGGTGATGATTTTCTTAGAAATCGATATCAGCGTTGGAGACAGCCTCTTCGACCGCCGCTGCTAACGCTGGATCAATCTGACCGATGGTGAATTGACCGCGAATCTTCTTCTCGATCTCATCGGCGAGATCAGGATTATCGCGAAGGAAGGCGCGAGCATTCTCTTTACCTTGTCCGAGTTGATCGCCTTCGTAGGTAATCCAGGCGCCGCTCTTTTTGACGATGCCAGTTTCAACGCCGAGGTCGATCAACGACCCTTCACGGGAGATACCAACACCGTAAATGATGTCGAACTCTGCTTGCTTAAATGGTGGCGCCATCTTGTTCTTGACGACCTTAACACGAGTACGGTTTCCAACCGCCTCTTGTCCATCCTTTAACGTCTCGATGCGACGGACATCGAGGCGGATAGATGAATAGAACTTAAGCGCTTTACCGCCGGTAGTCGTCTCGGGAGATCCGAAGAAGACGCCAATCTTTTCGCGAAGCTGATTGATGAAGATCGCCGTGGTGTTGGAGCTATGGAGCGCGCCGGTGATCTTACGAAGAGCTTGGGACATCAATCGCGCTTGTAGGCCAACATGGGAGTCGCCCATCTCGCCTTCGATTTCGGCGCGTGGAACGAGAGCAGCAACTGAGTCGATAACCACGATGTCGATTGCGCCAGAGCGAATCAACATATCCATGATTTCGAGCGCTTGCTCACCAGTATCTGGTTGTGAGACTAGGAGCGCATCGATATCGACGCCAAGCTTCTTTGCATATTCGGGATCGAGCGCATGCTCAGCATCGATAAATGCTGCGATACCACCAGCGCGCTGCACATTAGCAATTGCATGGAGCGCGACCGTTGTCTTACCGCTCGACTCTGGACCATAGATTTCTACGACGCGACCTCGAGGAAGGCCACCGATACCCAATGCAATATCGAGCGCGATCGAACCGGTAGGAATTACCTCGGTGATCTCAGCGCGACGCTCACCCATCCGCATTACTGAACCCTTGCCATATTGGCGCTCAATCTGGGCCAGGGCAGTATCGAGGGCTTTCGCCTTCTCTACCCGCGCCTTGTCGCCAGCCTTATCGCCAGCCCTGTCAAAACCCTCTTTGGCCTCTTTTGCCTCTTTAGCCATTTGGCCCTCCGCCTCTCATCTCGTATTGAACTTGCTCCTAATCAATGGCTCCGACGGTACGGGGGGCCGCTGACAGTAAATCTGGTAACAGAGTATCCGAACAGATGTTCGAACACTACTCCACAGCCTTCGACACGCCGAGGCCTCTCCGAAGCGAGCGGCGACGCCATCGCCAGCGAACCCCACCGGCTATCAACAGCAGGACAAGAACCCCACTTATTCGCCAAAAGGTGAAGGGCGAGCGGGCTCGCTCGGGTAGTCGGGGGTCGCGAATCTCGCTTGCAGGTAGATCGGCGGCGCCGGCGATACCTGCATGATCTGAGGGCAGGCAACGACCCTCGCTCTTAGCGGGAGGCAACTTCCTACCCAATGCGCTCGCGCCATCATTGGTTAACGTAATTTGCTCGCGGCTCGAACAACTCCAGGTATCTAACCCTTCCGGCCATTGAGCACCGAAGATTGCGCCATTGAATGCGCTCGCTCCATTCTTAATCATTATGTAATCCAAGCGATCGGTGAAGACTCCATTAGCGCCCATCGCCACACTTGCCTTAATTCGATCGGGCGCTGGACCAGCAAGGAGCGCATCAGCGCCCCAGGTGTAATTCTTGGGATCGAGCGCATCGGGTGAGAGTTCGACAAAACCCGCGCGAAGAAGCTTCCAATATGCGTTACATCGGTCGATGGCTGTTGTGAGCGTTGGTTGCGCTACCTGCGCCACGCACTCCTCACTGGCTGCGGGTTGCCCTCCTGGATTAACTTGAAGATCGTCTGCAGCGCGCGGGTCTCGTGGATCACTGTTGAAATCGCCGAGGATTACCACTGGCATTTTCGAATTCTTTAGATCGCCAATCAATTGATCCGCTTGCAACGCAGCATTCGGGATGACATTGCTATCCCAGAGCGACTCCAAATGGGTAGTAATTGCTCGAAAAGTGCTCGCTCCAAATTTGAGGTCTGCCCACGAATATCCGCGGTATATGGTCATCAGGGTAGGAATAATCGAATACTTCGCAGAATATTCGGACGTTCCCGCATCGATTACTTCGACATCATCACGAACTAGCAACGCATCGCTGATTGTAAAACCACACGCTGCCCGCTCCTTTCCAAAGAGTGCGGGAAAGCGATCGCGATCTTCGACCATGGTGAGGTACGGAATCGGCGCGATTTCAAAGCCTGGGTTCAACGCCCGCTCCTGCCCTACTGCGGCGATAGAAAACTTTGCTCCCCTACTTCCCAATTCTTTGATGAGATCTCCGAGGAAATCATGAACGACAACTTCTTTAGAGAAAAGACCTGTGCGGCAATGCCACGTCGTCGCCTCTTGAATGCCAATTACTTGCGCGCCGGTATTGATCAACTCTTGTGCGAGTAGTGGCGCTCGTTGAGAGAAATCATTGGCTCTGACTTGATCCCACATAAATTGTGCTGCGGCCGGAAAATTGGGGAGCTTCTTCATGGCGATTCCTACATCGGCGCCAAGGTAGATATTTCTCGTCGCAAAAATCACCCGCTCTGGCTCTTGCCCGTGCGCGGGATAGCTAGGAAAGACTCCCGCTAATGGGAGTAAGGCAAGTACCAATAAGTGGGATAGAAACTTACGAGTCGAACTCATATCGAGAGACTTGCTTCAACTTTCTCCACCGCTGCTCGGCGAGCGCTCTCTGGAATAGGTGAGAAAAATTGCGAGAGAAGCCAGCGCAGGACCAATTCACCACTCTCTTTCGAGCAATAAAGAACCGATTGCAAAGTGGCGCGAACTTGGCCCCACTTCGCACTCTCAGAGATAGTGACCATCCGTGCGATCAAGTGCGGTTCTAACTCTGCAACTTTCCGTAGCGCGCCATTGTCGAAGATATCTCGCGAGAGCAGGTAGAGCACCTCGCTTCGATGCGATGCGCTCTTGGCTAACTCACTCATCCGAGCAATTTCAGAATCTACAAGCGCATGCAGGATCTCTTCCTTATCGCGGAAGTGGTTGTAGAGCGTGGCGCGAGCGACCTGTGAGCGATCAGCGATGGAGATCATGTTCGCTTCGCGAACTCCAACTTCAGAGAGGAGCGAACGCGCGCCATCTAATAAAGCGACTCGAGTTTTGTTGCTCTGCACGGGGACAGTATTGAGGCTTTTAAGCTGCGTCCTCGATATTTACCGCAGTTGCGCAAGTCGTGTTGTCGAGCGAAATAACTGCTAAGGCAGGACGTGGCGATGTGATCGACATCTGATTCTGCATGGAACGCGAAACCTCAAGGAGAAGGTTAGGGATTGAGAGGGTGAGCGCGTCGCAGATTGCCGAGAGTAATTCGGAGGAGGCTTCCTTCTGTCCGCGTTCGATCTCACTTAGATAACCCAATGAGACGCTCGCTTCGCGGGAGAGTTGGCGCAGAGTCTGCCCTTGTGCGATGCGGGCGCTGCGAAGCGCGCGGCCGATATGGCTGCGCAGCAGCGGACTATCAAAGCTCGAAGAGATTTCACTCACCCCCTAAGGATACGGGTAAATGCCTCAAGTGCGCGGGCAATGGTCGCGATCCGAATCTCCTGCCGCCCACCATGAAGGGTGAGGAGTTGGCTTAATGGCAAACCCGGCGCCGGTCCAGCGATGGCAATCCACACCGTTCCCGCTGCCACCCCTTCGCTAGCTCCAGGGCCGGCTACCCCAGTCGTAGCAATCGCCCAATCGCTACCCATCATTCGTGCCACTGCCGAGGCCATTGCCACGGCAACCTCACGGCTGACGACGCCGCAATCGGAGATCAGCTCTGCTGGAATGTCGAGGAGCTCACTTTTGATGCGAGCGTTGTATGCAACTACGCCACCAAGAAATACATCGGATGATCCAGCGACTTGGGTAAGTGCGCCGCCGAGTAATCCGCCGGTGAGTGATTCGGCGACGCTCAAACTCTCGCCTCTTGCTCGAAGGAGCGCGAGTATCTCCGCTACCTCCGTCGCGAACTCTTCCGTTGCCACAATTTCACGCCGCGACTTTCGGACTCTTCAGCGCTTTAATGAAATATTCCGCGCCAGTAAGAATAGTGATCGCGATTGCGAGATACATAAAGATATCTCGCGCAGTGTGCAGCGATGGCACCAAGGGAAGAACATAGAAACCGGTGGCAAACCCTTGAGTAAAAGTCTTTAGCTTTCCTCCTCGACTCGCCGGAATTATTCGACCACCAAGGCGAACGACAAAAAGGCGAAGGAGCGTGACCGCCAATTCCCGCCCCAGAATGACAAAGGTAATCCACCACGGTAAATCTCCGAGTAGCGAGAGTCCTACCAGTGCAGAGCCAACCAACAGTTTGTCTGCAACCGGGTCGAGAAATTTCCCCAATTCGGTAATCTGCTTTCGCGACCTCGCCAATCGACCATCGAGAATGTCGGTCATGCCAACGATGAAAAAGCCCCACCACGCGATGATTCGCCACTGTGGATTACTCCCAGATTCATACATCAATGCGGTGAAGCAGAGCGGAATGAGTGCGATGCGAAGAATGGTGAGCGCGTTAGGCAAGTTGAGCAATGAGATCAGCCCCATCCGATGCGATGACTCGACCGCGAATATAGTTGCCCATACCTAGCTCCGAAAGGGCATTGCTCTCTGGCGCAAAGCGCGTACTCCCATCGACCTCTGGCCCTTGATGTGCCGCCCGCCCCTCGCCATTTGCAGTATCTTCAATGAGAACCAGGAGCTCCTCGCCAATTCGCTCGGCAGCGCGCTCACTGAGCATCTGATCTGCCAGCGCGGAAGCGGTGTCGAGCCGAGCTGTGATTTCATGAGCGCTCAACTGACCATCGAGCTGCTGCGCCTGCGTGCCATCTTCATCGCTATAGCCAAAGATGCCAATCGCATCGAGGCGAGCGCTACCAAGAAAATCCAGGAGCGTTTGAAAATCTTCTTCGCTCTCCCCTGGAAAACCGACGATGAAATTTGATCGAATCCCTGCTTGAGGAGACTTACTTCGAATTCCTTCAATCAACTCGAGGAACTTATCCTTATCGCCAAAGCGTCGCATGCGACGGAGCGTTGCAGCGCTCGCATGCTGGAACGAGAGATCGAAATAGGGCGCAACTTTCTCTGTGCCAGTTATCGCATCAATCAATGATGGCCGCATCTCAGCAGGTTGTAGATACGAGACCCTGATCCGAGAAACTCCCTCGATTGCTGCGAGTTCTGGTAAGAGTTTTTCGAGAGCTTGTAAGTCGCCAAGATCTTTTCCATACGAGGTTGTGTTCTCGCTGACTAAGAAGAGTTCCGAAACTCCTTCATTTGCCAACCAGAGAGCCTCTGAATAAATCTCATCGGCAGGGCGCGATATGAAAGCGCCGCGGAAGTATGGAATTGCGCAGAATGAACAACGACGATCGCAACCCGATGCAATCTTCAATGGTGCTACGGGAGATTTATCTAGTCGCTTGCGCAAGGTTCGTTCACCAACGCCAGAGTTATTTCGAATTTCTTGACGCGCGGCTGGAGCAATGGGAAGTAGGCTTCGCCGATCCTTCGGGTGATGGGCTTCAACGCTGCCGCCAGCAAGAATTGTCTGTAACCGAGATGAAATTCGCTCATACTCATCGAACCCTAAAACTCCATCTGCTTCAGGAAGTGAGGCGGCGAGCTCTTTCCCGTACCGCTCGGCCATGCAACCAATAGCAACAACCTTCTGCACACCTTTAGCGCGCAAAGAATCCGCCTCTAGTAGCGCATCAATGGAATCCTTTTTGGCGCTCTCGACAAAGGTGCAGGTGTTCACCACCGCAATATCTGCCTCAGCGGCATCGGCGACTAGTTGCCAACCGTCGGCAGCAAGTCGACCTGCAACCTCTTCGGAGTCGACCTCATTACGAGCGCAGCCCAAAGTGACTAGCGCTACCTTCTTCATAAGCTAAAAGTACTACTACCCCTGTGAATTCTCGGCATCTGGAGTGAATTCCAAACGGACAACTTCTCCGATTGCGCCCGGAATTCCTTTATCGACTCCGTTAACATTTATTGATACTGCGCCGGCATTACCAATGACGAGGCGAAGCACCTGTGAATCTGTGAATTCGCGCGTCTGACCTTTTTCAATCTGTCCAGTAAAGAGCGAGGTTCCGTCTGCAGAAGTTACTGAGATCCATGAATAACTTTTAACTACAGTGAGCCGAACCGTGACACCCTCATCAACAGTGGCTACGGCAGGAAGTGAGCTTGATTCACTTGGCGATGCGCTCGAACTAGGCGACTTGGTCTTCGTCTCAGGGGCGGAGATGATCTCTTGATTCGACGAAAGTTGGTTACTAACCACGACTGCAACAAGGAGCGCTGCGGCAGCGATACCAGATAGTGATTTCCAACTAAGGTTAAATTGTCGTTCCAAATTCTCTGTTGTGGTTTGCGCCAAATCATCGAGCGCAGTCTCAGCAACTCCGAAGGATTTATCGAAGAGCTGCACTAAATAGGTGCTGTCGATTCGGTAAAGGTTTGCCAACACTCGGATATGCCCCCGGGCATATACCTCGCCACCGCAGAGTGAGAAATCATCTCGTTCGATGGCTGCAACTAGTGTGGTGCGAAGCTTCGTTCGCGCCGCGACTTCATCAAGCGTCAAACCCGCTGCCTCACGCGCGGACTTCAAATCTGAGCCAATGGACATCGATGTCACCTCCCCGGGGAATTGGGACGATTAGGAGATAAGGGTAGGTCCAGTACGAGCGCGAGGACAAGTCGTCGCGAGATTTACCCCCGCAGCGAGAGGAGCACCCCAGGGAGTTCCTCCGCTGAAATAAGGACTTCTCGGGCTTTGGAACCTTCACTTGGTCCGACGATTCCCCGACTCTCCATCAAATCCATCAAGCGACCAGCTTTTGCAAAACCCACTCGCAACTTTCGCTGCAACATCGAGGTAGAGCCGAATTGAGTCGACACCACCAATTCCACTGCTTGTAGAAAGAGATCGAGATCATCGCCAATATCCGAGTCAATATCGCTCCGTTTATTTACTGGCGCAGTGACATCTTCACGATATTGAGCTTCCCGTTGATTTTTTACATGGGTGACGACCGATTCAATCTCACGCTCGGATACATATGCGCCCTGCACCCGCATCGACCGACTTGCACCCATCGGAATGAATAAACCATCGCCTTGCCCAACAAGCTTTTCGGCTCCGGATGCATCAAGGATTACTCGACTATCAGCGAGGCTACTTGTGGCAAATGCCAATCGTGATGGCACATTCGCTTTAATCAGACCAGTAACGATATCCACGCTTGGTCGCTGCGTTGCCAGGACTAAGTGGATGCCAGCTGCGCGGGCAAGTTGAGTAATGCGAACAATCGAATCTTCGACATCTCGTGGAGCCACCATCATCAAATCCGCCAACTCATCGACGATGACAAGGAGATATGGATACGGCTTCAATCTCCGTTGACTTCCAGGTAACGGCTTTAACTTTCCGGCTTTTACCGCTTTGTTGAAGTCATCAATATGTCTAAACCCGAAATTAGAGAGATCGTCGTAGCGGTTATCCATCTCCTTAACTACCCAGGCGAGCGCATCTGCTGCCTTCTTAGGATTGGTGATAATCGGTGAGATCAGATGAGGAATCCCCTCGTAGGCATTTAATTCCACGCGCTTCGGATCGACCAGAATCATCCGTACTTCATCGGGAGTCGAGCGCATGAGGATGGAGGTCACAAGCGAATTGATCATGCTCGACTTACCAGAACCGGTGGCACCCGCCACAAGCAAGTGTGGCATCTTGGCCAAGTTGGCACAGATGAAATTACCTTCGACATCTTTGCCCAAGCCGATCACGAGCGGATGCTGCTCGTTCGCCGCTACTTGAGAGCGCAGGACGTCACCCAGGGCAACGACTTCACGATCCGCATTGGGAATTTCGATTCCTACCGCAGATTTACCTGGAATCGGGCTGAGAATCCGAACATCGCTACTGGCGACCGCATACGCAATATTCTTACTGAGCGCTGTGATCTTTTCGACCTTTACCGCATTACCCAATTCAACTTCATAGCGAGTAACAGTGGGACCGCGCATGACGCCAGTCACTTCGGCATCGATATCAAATTGCGCAAAGACTTCGTGTAGCGCAGCAACAACAGTCTCGTTCGCCTTGGTCTTTCCTTTCGCCGCCGGCGAGCTCCGCAAAAGCTCTGGCGCGGGCAGAAGATAATCGAGCATCTCAGCTAGCTCTAATTGTTCAGCTTCGCTCATCGGCGGCACCGCTGCAGGAGCTGGAATCGACGGGGTGGAAACGCGATCGGTGATTGACGTTAATAGCTGCGTCTGCTCGACGGCATCCTCGTCACCATCGACCTCTTCAATAACCTCATCTTCGGACTCCAGATCGAGCTCGGCTTCGTCTTGATAGGCGATGACTGGAGATTCAAATGGCGGGTTCTCGCTAATCTCGAAATCTGCTTCCCGTTCCTCTTCGCGACGAGCCCGGCGAGCTTCCATTTGGTTAGCAGCGATTGACGATGCTCCTCTAAATAGTGAGATCAACTTGGCGGCCGCGACATTTAATGGTGTTGCAGTAGTCACGAGCAGACCAAAGAGTATGAGTATCAAGAGAATGGGAACGGCTACCCATGTAGTCACTAGTGCGACTAAGGGCGCCGAGACACCGTATCCAAGCCATCCACCGCCACCACGCATATCGGTCGCGCCATCAGAGGGAATCGGTGAATGAGCAATGATGTGAAGTAATCCAGTCAGCCCAATGACAATAGTTGAAATTCCGATTGTGATTCGGCCAGTCGCTGCAGATTCTTGTGGCGTTCGCAGTAATCGGATTCCTAAGTAGAAAACTAACGCCGGCGTTATGAATCCTAATTTTCCAAAAGCACCCGCGACCACCGAGTAGATGAAGTTCCCGAAGAGATTATCGAGACGAAACCAGATGCCTGCGCTAGATACGATTGCGAGCACTACGACAAAGAGACCAAAACCATCTCGTCGATGTGCAGGATCGAGATCTTTTGCGCCACGGAGAAGAAAACGAATTGCGCCACCAACTGCACCGGCAAGAGCAAGCCAGAATGTTCGAAGGACGCCACGGCTCTTTCCGCCCTTAGTTCGGGCAGGGGAATTCCCCGATTTTTTCTGGCGCGCCATAAAGAAGAGGGTAAATCCTTGATAAACAGCGGACTGTGAGGCGCGCCGACCTGAGAGCTAGTGAACTAGCTCAGACCTCAATCACCACCGGAACAATCATGGGGCGACGGCGATGTTCCCCACCGACCCATTTGCCAACAACTCGACGAACATTTTGTGAGAGTTGATGCGAACCCGTAACGCCACTTTCCATCGCCTCGACGAGTGATTCCACAATTCGGGTACGTACTTCATCAAATAGCGATTCATCTTCAGCGAATCCACGCGCATGAATATCTGGACCAGCAACGATCTTGCCCGTCTGCGCCTCAATAACGACAATTACAGAGATAAAACCTTCTTCTCCCAAGATTCTTCGATCTTTCAACGATTCATCGGAGATATCACCGATACTCGAACCATCGACATAGACGTATCCGCAGGGCACAGCGCCAACAATCGAAGCCTTGTGATCGACGAGATCTACGACAACTCCATCTTCGGCCAAGAGGACGTTTTCGCTGCGCACGCCAGATGACTTTGCAATCGCGCCATTAGCACGCAGATGACGCCATTCGCCATGGATGGGCATTACATGTTTTGGTTTCACGATGTTGTAGCAGTAAAGCAATTCTCCAGCAGCTGCATGTCCAGAGACGTGCACGAGCGCATTGGATTTATGTACCACTTTGGCGCCACGTCGAGTGAGCTCGTTAATCACACGATAGACGGCATTCTCATTACCTGGAATCAACGATGAAGCGAGGATTACGGTATCCCCATAACCCACTTTGATGTGATGATCACCGTAGGCCATTCGCGAGAGCGCGGCTAGTGGTTCACCTTGTGAGCCAGTGCAGACGAGGACAACGTTATCGCCAAGGTTCTCGACCTCTTTGCTCTCGACAATGAGCGATGGAGGCACGTGGAGATAACCAAGCTCTTCGGCAACCCGCATATTGCGAACCATCGACCGACCAACAAATGCGACCTTGCGATTATGATTCATCGCGGTGTCCAGCACCTGTTGAATGCGATGGATATGCGAGGCGAACGAGGCGACGATAATTCGGCGGTTAGTCGATGCGAAGATGCGGTCGAGCGTTGGCATGATTTCTGCTTCGCTTGTTACAAATCCTGGAACATCTGCATTAGTGGAATCGACCATGAATAGGTCGACGCCCTCTTGCCCCAATCGCGCAAAGGTTCGCAAATCGGTGAGCCGACCATCGAGGGGCAATTGGTCCATCTTGAAGTCGCCAGTGTGCAAAATCGTGCCTGCTTTAGTCGAGATTGCAACGGCAAGAGAATCTGGAATCGAGTGGTTTACGGCGACGAATTCGCAGTTGAATTCGCCAATCTTCACGCGCTCGCCTGCAACAACTTCTTGAGATACTGGCGTAATCCGACGTTCTTTAAGTTTTTCGGAGATAAATGCGAGAGTCAACCTCGAACCAATGATCTTGATATCACCGCGCTCGCGAAGTAGATAAGGCACTGCGCCAATATGATCTTCATGTCCGTGCGTGAGAATTATGGCTTCGACATCGCCAAGTCGATCTCGGATGTAAGAGAAATCAGGGAGGATTAAGTCAATTCCAGGTTGGTTCTCTTCCGGGAAGAGCACGCCGACATCGACAATCAGCAGTTTGCCATTGAACTCGAAGACGGTCATATTCCGTCCAATTTCACCAAGTCCACCAAGTGCGACGATGCGCATCCCATCTTTGGGAAGTTCTGGCGGCAGCGAGTACTCAGGATGAGCGTGCGTCATTAGGTATTTCTCTCTCTCATGCGAGCTTTACGCGACCATCGGTGAGATCGCGCCGCAATTGCGCAATCTGCTCCGCAGTCGCATCAACAAGTGGTAATCGAACGTGACCACCTGGAAGACCCATCAAATTTAGTGCGGCTTTAGTAAGGATTGCTCCTTGGGTGCGGAATGTTCCGGTGTATACCGGAAGCAACTCTTGGTGAATCTCGAGTGCTCGCTCACTCTTTCCAGCGAACCAGGCATCGAGCATTTCGCGCAATCTACTACCGACTGTATGGCCACAGACCGATACGAAACCGACCGCGCCAACTGAGAGCAAAGGCAGGTTGAGAATGTCATCTCCTGAATAAACCGGAATGCCAGAGCGTTTGATAACCCACGAGGTTTCCGCGACATTCCCCTTCGCATCTTTAAGCGCAACAATCCGAGGATGTTCGGATAGCGCGACGATAGTGTCGCTCTCGATTGCGATTCCAGTGCGATGTGGGATGTCATACATCATGACTGGTAAATCTGTGGCATCTGCAATCGCCTTGAAGTGAGCGGCAACTCCAGATTGAGGAGGCTTGTTGTAATAAGGAGTCACGACAAGTAAACCATCGGCGCCTGCGCTCTGCGCTTGCTGGCCTTGAATCACGCTATGCGAGGTCTCATTATTTCCTGCGCCAGCAATCACATGAATCTTCGACCCAACAACGCTCTTCACTACTTTGATGATTTCGACTTTCTCTTCATCGCTTGTGGTTGGCGCTTCACCAGTAGTCCCATTAACGACAATGCCATCATGACCTGAGGCGACCAGGTGCGCAGCAATCTCTTCGACTCCCGCCCAATTGATCTCCAGCTCCTTGGTAAAAGGAGTGATCATGGCGGTAATCAACCGACCAAAGGGGGGCGTGCTCTGCATGGTGGCAAGGCTACCGCGCCGCGCCCCGTGCTGAGGGCTAGGGGGCTACTCGCCCCGATTTCTCAAATGCTGCGTGGGTCAGTGGCATCAGGCGAGCGAAATGCTCCTCCATCTTCTCGGCAACCATCTCGATTTCGCGCTGCGGGTAACTAGGGAAATGCGAACCTTCGCGGGAGGTGCGTAAGGAAAGAAAATTCATCAACGCTCGGGCATTCATCGTGACATACATCGAGGAGAAGAGGCCGACGGGAAGAACGGCTCGTGCAACCTCGCGCGCCACTCCCGCATCTAACATCTTCTTATATTCGGCATATGCGGCAAGATAAGCCGCTTTCATGGAAGCCACGGTAAGGGCATGCTGTTCATCGCTGCCATCGACATAGGTGTATGCACCTGGTTTGCCAACTTGAACTAGTGGTCGATTGCGCGCTGGTATATAGAAGATGGGGCGAAGTTCTCGATACCGTCCACTCTCTTCGTTATACGAGGCGATTCGATGGCGCATGAACTCACGGAAGACAAATATCGGTGCGGAGACGAAGAAGGTCATCGAGGTGTGCTCAAACGGGGTGCCATGACGTTCCCGGGCGAGAAAATTGATCAGACCCGCCGAACGTTCAGGATCCTTACCGATCTCATCAAGTGAGGTCTCGCCAGATGTCGAGACTCGCGCAGCCCAAATCACATCGGCATCGCTCGCGCTAGCTTTCACCAATTCGACCGTTACATCATCGAGGAATACTGGTTCCATCTCTCGTTCTTCGTTTGCCACGCGTCAGACCCTACCCTGAGATAGGGCAGGATAGGCATATGTCTCGCGCGGTGATTCGTGACTCACTCAGTATTTCGATTGCAGTGGGAACCTATGGCGCTGCATTTGGCGTCGCAAGTGTCGCCGCAGGGCTCTCGCTGCTACAGACCTGCGCACTATCGCTCCTGCTTTTCAGTGGCGCATCGCAATTCGCGGTTGCCGGAGTCTTAGGAGCCGGAGGTAGCGCAGTGAGCGCGATCATGGCTAGCGCGTTGCTTGCGCTACGAAATGGTTTCTATGGGGCGCGAATGGCGCCACTACTCCAGGTGCGCGGAGTAAAGCGCTTGCTCGCCTCGCAAATCACCATCGATGAATCGACCGCAATCGCTTTGGCTCATGAACAGAGCAGTAAAGAAGATGCACGCAAAGGTTTCTGGTTGACCGGAGGAGGCATCTATCTCTTTTGGAATCTGGCAACCTTGCTCGGAGCGCTGGGCGCGAATGCGCTTGGAGATCCTGCTCAATGGGGGCTAGATGCGACTATCCCCGCCGCATTTCTTGGCTTGCTCTGGCCGCGGCTAACGAATACTCGCGCACGTCTAGTTGCAATCGGATCAGTTGCATTGGCGCTGATCTTGACACCGCTACTCTCCCCCGGCATACCTATCATCGCCTGCGTTCTCATCCCAATCATCGCTGGTTGGCGGGTGCGCTCATGATCTGGAGCGCTGTTATTGGAGCGAGCCTGCTCGCCTTCGCTTTCAAGTATCTGGGTCAATCAATACCTCAGTCTGCTCTTGCGCATCCTCGAATCGCGAAGATCGCTGATTTGATTCCGACTGCGCTCTTAGCTGGATTGGTCGCCGTACAAACATTTGCAAATAAAAGTGAGCTTGTCGTTGACCAACGACTGGCCGGTTTGGCGGTTGCCGCCATCGCTCTTTATCTGCGAGCGAACTTCCTCGTAATGCTGATTGCAGCAACGGTAACGTCAGCGATACTGCACCAGATTTAAATAATTACTTAATCAGTCCGAGAGATTGCAATTTCTCTTTTAGAGAGGCATCGCTTGGCTCGGTGAGATGTGTGCCATCATCGAAGAGAATTACTGGAATGGAACGCATTCCACCATTGATTTCAATGACCTTTTCAGCAGCGCTCTCGTCAGCATCGACATCAACGATCGTGTAAGGGACATTAAGCTCATTGAGTAGCCGCTTGGATCTGCGGCAATCTCCGCACCAATCTGCGCTATACATAGTGATCATGATCAGCTACCTCCCGGGAGTGTCAAGGTCGAGGAAATTCTCTAATCCAAAAGTTAAACCTGGCTTACCAACTATCTTATTGATTGCGAGTAAAACCCCGGGCATGAAACTTTGCCGATCAAGTGAATCGTGGCGAATAGTTAACGTTTCACCGATTCCACCGAATATCACCTCTTGATGTGCAACATAACCACGTGCCCGTACCGAGTGAATAGGTACGCCCGCCACCATTGCCCCACGCGCGCCGTCGAGACTCTCTTGGGTTGCATCTGGCATCGGATTACTATTTGCCGCATGTCGAGCTTGGCCAATGAGCTCAGCGGTGCGCCGCGCAGTTCCGCTCGGAGCATCGACTTTATTGGGATGATGTAACTCGATGATTTCCACCGATTCAAAGAGTGGCGCCGCTTTCTTTGCGAACTCCATCATCAAAATCGCGCCAAGTCCAAAATTAGGTGCAATCAAAACTCCCACATCTGGATGGTTTGCGAGCTGAGCTTTCAAAGTTGCGATTCGGGCATCATCGAAGCCTGTGGTGCCAACCACGGCATGTATTCCATTTTTGATCAAGAACTCAAGATTACTCATAACGGCAGTTGGAGTCGTAAAGTCGACTACGACCTCTGCTTTGTTTGCAAGAAGAATTTCGAGCGAATCGCCCAAGTCAAGGGCTGCAACGACTTCCATGCCGGTAGCGCAATTCACGGCATCAACTACAGTCGCGCCCATCTTTCCGCGCGCACCAAGGACACCTACACGAATCATCGAGCTACCGCCGCTGCGAATTTCTCGCTCTTTTTGTATGGCCCAACAATCGCCAGGGCAGGTTGGACCGAGAATATTTCTTGGGCGAGCTCACCAATAGCGCGCTGATCGACTGCTCGAACGTTGGCCAGAATCTCATCCATACTCTTAATTTCACCATAAACCAACTCGCTCTTGCCGATTCGGACCATTCGCGAGCCGGTGTCTTCCTGCCCAAGGACCATCGAACCTGCTACCTGACCCTTAGCGCGCTCAAGCTCCTCGTCAGATAAGCCAGATTGGATGACATCTGCCAAGACATCACGGAAGATAGCGGTGACTTCATTGCCTTTATCGGGATTACACCCGGCGTAGAGCGAGAGGATCCCTGCCCCAGCGAATTGCTGCATCGAGGCATAGACTGAATATGCAAGGCCGCGCTTCTCTCGAACCTCTTGAAATAGCCGCGACGACATGCCACCGCCCAAGGCTGAAGTGAGAACTGAAAGTGCAAACCGGCGCTCATCATTCCGATCTATCGATGGGAAACCTAACAAGATGTTCGCCTGTTCGCTCTTCCGATAGATGAGCCCTATCTCACCCTTACCTTGCGCAACTACCTTCTTCGTTGGGCGAAGCGCAGCAGGTTTTGCAGAGGAGTCGAGAAAACTTCCGAGAAGCTTTGTTACCTGCTCAACTACCCGCTCGTGTTTGATGTTTCCAGCCACAGCAATTACCAGGTTTTCCGGCAGGTACTTCTTTTTGTAATAATCGTGGACAGATTTGCGCGACATATTAGTTATCGAATCGACTGTTCCTAGGATTGGTCGACCAACTGGTGTATCCCCATATAAAGTCTCTGCAAAAAGATCGTGAACTAGATCACTTGGATCATCATCACGCATCGCAATCTCTTCCAAAACGACAGTTCGCTCAGAATCAACATCCTCAGCGCGAATTATCGAATCGCGAATCATGTCGCAAATGACTTCGGCAGCAATCGAAAAGTCAGAATCGATAACCCGTGCGTAGAAACAGGTGTATTCCTTACCTGTAAATGCATTCATCTCGCCACCAACAGCATCGATTGCTGCCGAGATATCGAGCGCCGAACGATTCGTCGTTCCTTTGAAGAGTAGATGCTCGAGGAAGTGCGAAGCGCCAGCGACCTTTGGACTTTCATCACGAGAGCCGACGTTGGCCCAAATACCGAATGCAACGCTTCTGACCGTGGAAACCTCTTCCGTCACGATCCGAAGACCTGACGGAAGAGTTGTCCGCGAAACTGTCATAGATGTATCGGTGTTACTTGCTATTCAGCTTTATCAGCCAAGACAGGCTCTAGTGAGAGCTTGCCCTTCTCGTCGATCTCACCAATGACGACCTCGATTTGGTCGCCAACCTTCATGACATCTTCGATGTTCTCGATTCGCTTTCCGCCATGCATCTTGCGAATCTGCGAGACATGTAGCAAGCCATCCTTACCTGGATACAGGGTGATGAATGCGCCAAAGTTTGCGATTTTCACTACGGTGCCGTTGTACTTTTCGCCAACAGTAGGAACGTGTGGGTTGGCAATAGCCATCACGCGCGCCTTGGCTGCCTCGGCAGCTGCACCTTCAGTGGAACCGATGTAGATGGTGCCATCATCCTCGATGGAGATCTCAGCACCAGTTTGATCCTGAATCTCATTGATGACTTTGCCCTTTGGCCCTATGACTGCACCAATCTGATCTGGGTTGATCTTCACCGTGATGATTCGTGGTGCGAGCAAGCTCATCTCATCTGGTGTATCAATTGCGCTGTTCATGATTCCCAAGATCGTTAGACGAGCCTCTTTCGCTTGGAGCAGCGCTCCAGCGAGTACTGAGGCGGGAATGCCGTCGAGTTTGGTATCTAGTTGAAGCGCGGTAACGAATTCTTTAGTACCTGCGACTTTGAAATCCATATCCCCGAAAGCATCTTCTGCTCCCAAGATATCGGTAATCGCGACGTACTCAGTCTTGCCATCAACCTCATCGGAGATCAAGCCCATAGCAATACCCGCAACTGGCGCCTTGAGCGGTACACCGGCATTGAGTAGCGCCAGAGTCGAAGCACAGACTGAACCCATCGATGTGGATCCATTCGAACCGAATGCCTCTGAAACTTGGCGAATTGCATAAGGGAATTCTTCGCGAGTTGGCAGCACTGGAAGAAGTGCACGTTCAGCAAGAGCGCCATGGCCAATTTCGCGACGCTTTGGTGAACCAACGCGCCCAGTCTCTCCCGTTGAGTATGGCGGGAAGTTGTAGTTATGCATGTAACGCTTGGTCGTCTCAGGATTGAGTGTGTCGAGCTGCTGCTCCATCTTGAGCATATTCAAGGTGGTAATTCCCATGATCTGGGTTTCACCGCGTTCGAAGAGCGCGGAACCGTGGACGCGTGGCACTACCTCTACCTCGGCGGTGATTGGCCGGATATCTCGTGGACCGCGACCATCGATACGAACCTTTTCCCGAAGAACGCGCTCGCGCACTAACTTCTTCTGCAATGAGCGAAATGCCGCCTTCACTTCTTTCTCGCGACCTTCAAACTCAGTTGCCAGAGATTCAAGAAGGGATTTTTCGATCTCTTCGAGTTTAGCTTCACGATCGGCCTTAGAGACGATTGTTAACGCCTTCGCAGTATCAGCTTTTACCTTAGCTGCAACTGCGTCTGATGCATCGCTCTGATACTCGAGGAAGACCGGGAATTCTGCAGTTGGCTTGGCAGCAACTTTGGCCAGCTCGAGTTGAGCTTCGCAAAGGACCTTAATGAATGGCTTTGCAGCATCAAGGCCGGCGCCAACGATCTCTTCGGTTGGAGCTTGCGCGCCACCCTTGATCAAATCGATGGTGTGTGTGGTTGCTTCAGCTTCGACCATCATGATGGCAACATCGTTACCTGCGATTCGGCCAGCAACGACCATATCGAATACTGCGCGCTCTAACTCTGAATGCGTCGGGAATGCAACCCATTGGCCATCGATGAGAGCGATTCGCACGCCACCAATTGGACCAGAGAATGGCAGACCCGCTAATTGCGTTGACATCGAAGAGGCGTTGATGGCAACGACGTCATATAGATGTGCTGGGTTCAGCGAGAGAACCGTGACCACGATCTGAACTTCATTACGAAGCCCCTTGACGAATGATGGTCGCAACGGGCGGTCGATGAGGCGACAGGTGAGGATTGCATCCTCGCTTGGTCGACCTTCACGACGGAAGAAGGAACCTGGAATCCGTCCGACTGCATACATACGCTCTTCGACGTCTACCGTTAATGGGAAGAAGTCGAATTGATCTTTAGGGTTCTTCGATGCTGTTGTCGCAGAGAGCAGCATGGTGTCCTCATCGAGAGTGACTACTGCTGAACCTGCTGCTTGACGGGCAATCCGACCGGTCTCGAAGCGAATGATTCGCTTCCCAAACTTTCCGTTGTCGATGATTGCTTCGGATGAATGAACTTGTGTGTCGTGACCCGACATGGGTCGTCTCCATATCTCGCGAGCGTTAGCTATCTGCGATGGAGATCATCGATCGAAGCTGTCGGCATAAATATCCGAGAGCCACTACCGAGGACCCCAACCTATCGAGCGGAGTTCTCGCGCTTGTTGTTTTTTTTGTTATCGGCGCAGGCTGAGTCGATCAACGATCGAGCGATAGCGCTCGATATCAACCTTCTCCAAATATTGGAGTAAGCGGCGACGGCGTCCAACCAAAAGCAAAAGTCCACGACGACCATGGTGGTCGTTGGCATTACTCTTCAAATGCTCAGTGAGGTCATTGATGCGTTGTGAGAGCATCGCAATCTGCGATTCTGGGCTGCCGGTGTCCACGGCAGAGTTGCCGTAGGTGGAGATAATCTCCTTCTTCTTTGCCGGAGCTAAAGCCATGGTGTCGTTCTCACTTTCGTTTTGACTTAATTGACGCTGCGTATTGCCGTACTGCCAGATTGGGGTGGGCCCGTATTTCGGGCCTAATCCCTACCTGTCCGACTGCCTAGGCTACCAGCGGGCCTGCCATCATCCCAATTCGCCCGATTTTTGAGCGATCAACCGCTTGGCCTCGGCGCAATCAGCTGCCATTTGGGCAAGGAGCGGTTCTAGCCCAGGGAAGGCGATAGTTGGGCGTAAGAAGGAGAGAAATTCAATCGAAGCGCGCTGGCCGTATAAATCCAAATCATCACGATCAAGCGCATAGGCCTCTACCTGTCGTGGTCGCTCACCAGGATAGCTCGGAGGAAATGTTGGATTGGTTCCGATCGAAATTGCCGCTGGTAAGCGATCTCGCTCTACATAAAGGTATCCGGCATAGATTCCATCAGGTGGAATTGCCATCCCGGAGAGTTGCTCAAGGTTTGCCGTGGGATACCCGATCTCCCTGCCGCGTTTCTCTCCATGGACTACTCCACCTTGTAAGAAATGAGCACGTCCAAGAAGTTTCTCCGCACTCTCCATTTCGCCGTTGGCCACATGTGCTCGAATTCGAGTCGATGAGATGGGACCGCCATCATCATGTAGCAGAGCGACCGCCTCGCCATCGATATATCGCTTGATGTCATCGATACTTCCGCTAGCGCGCGAACCGAAAGAGAAATTCTCGCCTACGACTACATGAGCTGCGCCTAAGAGCTCTATCAAGATATCTTCGATAAATGCGTTCGGCGATAGCGATGCAAATTCTTTGCTGAAGGTGAGGACCTCGACATCATCAGCGCCATGCTTTTTAAGCAATTCCACTCGGCTATGGATGTTTAATAGCAGAGCTGGTTGTCGGTCTGGCGCCAAGATCGCTGTGGGATGAGGATGAAAAGTCAGAGCCAGAACGGGAAGTGAGCGAGAATTTGCCACTTCGCGCGCTCGGGCCAAGATTCGCTGGTGACCGCGATGGACGCCATCGAAGATTCCAATCGCAACAACTGCCTTGCCTGGACCCGTCATTGTTCGATTCTACTAATCACTAAAACAGGTTGTGCTCGTCCGCCCTTTTCAGCCAGCAGCGCGATGAATGTCCCTTCAGGCGTGAAAGCTGCGCTCTTTCGCTCACGCTCAGCCGCCAATTCGATAGAGCGCCCATGGCTAACACTTGCCACCTCTTCAATAGTAAGAGTTCTTCGTGGAAAGATTCGCTCGATTGCGCCATCGACCGAAAGCAACTGTGGAGTCGCTCGCAATTGGTCGATACTCATCGCCTCAGCAAGAGTGAAGGGCATAACAGCTGTTCGACGCAATGCGATGAGGTGCCCGCCAACGGCCAAGCGCTCCCCTAAATCGCGCGCTATCGAGCGAATATAGGTACCAGCAGAACAATCGACCGAAATCTCAATATCGATACCAGATTCATGGCGCGTGATCTGGAGAACCTTCAAGGAATAAATAGAGACTCGGCGCTCTTTTAATTCGATATCAACCCCAGCGCGCGCGAGCTCATAAGCGCGTTTGCCGTCGATCTTTATAGCGGAGTAGCTACTTGGTCTTTGATAGATATCACCAACCTGGAGATCCAATGCAGAGACGATTGCATCGTCAGTGATCTCGCTCAATCCAATGAGGTTTGAACTCACGGTCTCGCCAGTTAGGTCGTCGGTAGTGGTCGCACTCCCAAGGCGAATAACTCCTTCGTAGCTCTTCTTGCCATCGGTGATGTACTGCAGTAAACGGGTACCGTTTCCGACGCCCAGCACCAATACCCCGGTTGCAAATGGATCGAGAGTCCCGGCATGTCCCACCCGGCGTTCACTGAGAGATTTGCGAGCAATTGCTACTACATCGTGGCTAGTGAAACCAGAATCTTTGTCGACAACAATAAACCCCGATTTCATCGAAATCGGTTACTGCTTAGGTTTGCGATACGGGTCACTCTCGCCGGCGTAATCTGCTCCCGAACGCTGAGCGTCAAGCTCGAGATCTCGAGCAGCGCTCTTGGCGAGCAAATTCTCAAGCGTTGCCGCGCTCTCAGGGAGCGCATCAAGGTGAAATTCAACAGTTGGCACGACTCGTAAACCGAGCTCTCGACCAAGAGTCGCTCGAATGATTCCTTTTGCGCTCTCAAGAGCAATCGCCGAATTCTTCCGCTCTTTCTCATCACCTAATACGGTGTAAAAGATTGAAGCATTCTGAAGATCGCCGGTAACGCGAACATCGGTGATCGTTACAAAACCAAGTCGCGGATCCTTGATCTTTCCCTCGCAGGTTGCAGCAACAACTTCTTTGATTCGATCTGCGACTTTACGAGTGCGAAAGGAACGAGTGGCTCTGACCATCAGGCACGCTTCTTCTCGCGCATCTCATAGACCTCAATGATGTCGCCGCTCTTGATGTCGTTATAGGAACCAAGGCCGATACCGCACTCGAAACCTTCTTTGACTTCGGTGGCATCATCTTTGAAGCGTTTGAGCGAAGCGATGGTGAGGTTGTTCCCATGTACCGTTCCTTCACGAAGGACGCGCGCTTTCGCGTTCCGGCGGATGAGACCATCTTTGACCATCGATCCGGCGATATTTCCGAACTTGCTCGATTTGAAGACTTCGCGCACTTCGGCCGAGCCCAAAACGACCTCTTCGAACTCTGGCTTGAGGAGGCCCTTAAGCGCCTTCTCGACCTCTTCGATTGCTTCGTAGATCACTGAGTAGAAGCGAACTTCAACCCCTTCTCGATCGGCAAATATCGCGGTTTGCGGCTCTGGCTTCACGTTGAATCCAATGACAACCGCTGACGATGCTGAAGCGAGAGTGATATCGCTCTTCGTGATAGCGCCAACGCCGCGGTGGATAACTCGCAGATCAACCTCAGCTCCAACGTCGAGTTGTACCAACGCATCTTCGAGAGCTTCTACCGAACCAGCGACATCTCCCTTGATGATGAGGTTGAGCGTGGTGACCTTGGATTGCTCGAGGAAGTCTTCAAGAGAGACTTTCTTTCGCGCCTTGGCAAGAGCTGCATGTCGCTCTACCGCTTGACGCTTCTCAGCGATTTGGCGAGCTGTTCGATCTTCGTCAGCAACAAGGAAAGAGTCACCGGCATCTGGAACCGAGGTGAAACCTAAAACTTGCACTGGACGTGATGGACCGGCTGCCAAAACGTTCTCGCCATGCTCATCGAGCATCGCTCGAACACGGCCGAACGCGCCACCGGCGACAATTGCATCACCAACATGGAGCGTGCCGCGTTGGACAAGCACGGTCGCAACTGCGCCACGGCCTTTATCGAGATGAGCTTCGATAGCAACGCCTCGAGCTTCGCCCTCTGCCACTGCACGGAGATCGATTGCCGCATCAGCGGTGAGCAAAATGGCGTCGACAAGCTCAGTCAGACCCTTTCCAGTTTTAGCTGAAACGTCAACGAAAAGCGTGGTGCCGCCATATTCTTCGGTAATCAAGTTGTATTCAGTTAACTGTTGCCTAATCTTTTGAGGATTTGCTCCCTCTTTATCGATTTTGTTAACCGCCACGACAATTGGAACGCTCGCCGCTTGAGCGTGATTGAGCGCTTCGATTGTTTGCGGCATCACGCCATCGTCGGCAGCAACGACCAAGACAGCGATGTCGGTGACTTTCGCACCACGAGCACGCATTGCGGTAAATGCCTCGTGACCAGGAGTATCAATAAATGTGATGGCACGTTCTGCGCCATCATGCTCGCGATGAATTTGATAGGCGCCGATGTGCTGTGTGATTCCACCGGCCTCGCCCTTAGCGACCTCGCTCTTTCGTAACGCATCGAGAAGTAACGTTTTACCGTGGTCAACGTGGCCCATCACAGTTACCACAGGCGGTCGTGAGGTTAATTGTTCTTCGTCAATCTCAGAAACTTCAGCTTCAAGGTCGATATCGAAATCTTCGAGTAGCTCGCGATCTTCATCCTCTGGGCTAACAATTTGAATGTTATATCCCAATTCCGAACCCAAGATGGCAAAGGTGTCATCATCGACTGATTGCGTTGCAGTGACCATCTCGCCAAGATGAAAGAGCGCCGAAACTAGCGCGGCAGCATCGGCATTGATCTTCTCCGCAAAATCCATAAGCGTGGCACCGCGACGCATTCGAACGACTGTGTTGCCATCGCCGCGCGGGATGACTGCGCCACCAAGCGTTGGTGCGCGTAAATTGTCGATCTCTTCTCGACGAGTCTTTCGCGACTTCTGTTGGCGATTACTCTTGCCACCCTTACCGCCACGACCAAAAGCGCCGCGAGTTTGGCCCGGACCTCCCGGACCGCGACCTGGTCCACCGGAGCCACCAGGTGCGCCAGCGCCAGCCGGCCCTCGCCCTGCTCCGCCACTAAATCCACCAGCGCTACTTCGTCCGGGGGCGCCAGCATAATTTCCGCCGCCACGAGGGGCTCCACCATCGCGAGGTGGGTACGGGCGACCGCTGGGTACTGATCCTGGACGTTGACCAAATCCTGGGCGTGCACCGCCAGGTTGTCCGGGGCGAATCGGAGCGCCAGAGGGACGCGGAGCTCCAGCGCCACGACCATCAGTTGGCATAAAGGGATTGTTTCCACCGCGACTTGGACGAGGTGGCGCCGGACGTGGTCCACCTGGTGCGGAGGTAAATGGATTATTTCCTGGACGCGATTGCGGTGGCCGCGGAATATTTGTTGGTGGAGTGGGAGTAGCCGCACCACTAGAAGGTGCTGGTGCCGCCGGAGTAGTGGGCGCAATTGGCGCCGTTGGCGCTTGTCCCTCTCGCGTTGCGCTCTGGGCTAAATCTTGCAGGTGTGGCGGAACTAGTGGACCTAATTCAGCAAGGAGCGCAGAAATTTCCTCTGCACTTGGTGTGCCATCACTTTTATCAGCAGAGGATGCGGACTTCTTTGCGCTCTTTTTTGCAGCAGCTTTCTTCGCTGGTGCTGGAGCTGCGCTCTCGACTGCGGGGGTCGCGTTGGGATAGAGGTCGCGCATTCGACGGACGACCGGCGGTTCCAAAGTAGAGGAGGCAGACTTAACAAACTCGCCAAGCTCTTGCAATTTAGTGAGTAGAGCTTTGCTCTCTAACCCGAGCTCCTTAGCGAGCTCATATACGCGGACCTTAGCCACACTTCTCCCTCTAGTTTGTGGCTAGGCGCGTGTTAAACGCGCGTCGCCGCTATTGCTTTCTCATTTCAGTCGAACGTCAACGACGATCGAGCTGCCCGCAGCACGGGTGAGGTGCTGAGCGCTCGAAAAGTTCGAAGCCACGACGAAATTCATACCGTTAGCCTACCTCATCTGGGTGGATATCAATCCGCCAGCCCGTTAATCGAGCCGCTAAACGCGCATTTTGGCCATCTTTTCCGATTGCCAGCGAGAGCTGGAAATCAGGAACCACCACCCTTGCCTGTTTGCGCTCTGGGTCGACTACTTCGCAGCTAATCACTCGCGATGGCGCCAAAGCGGCAGCGATAAAAGTTGTCGGATCCTCCGACCAATCGACGATGTCGATCTTCTCGCCATGGAGTTCATTCATCACCGCTTGTACTCGAGCTCCCATCGGACCGATACACGAACCCTTCGGATTAACCCCGGCGCGATGAGCGCGAACAGCCATCTTTGTCCGCGCACCAGCTTCGCGAGCAATACCCATAATCTCGACGACGCCATTGACTAACTCTGGAACTTCGAGCGCGAAGAGTTTCTTGATGAGATTGGGATGGGTGCGGGATAAGACGATCTCCGGACCTTTATTTCCTTGACGCACATCAACGATTAGCGCCTTAATTCGATCGCCGTGAACAAAACTCTCGGTGGGCACCTGTTCTTGAAGAGGAATCTTCCCCTCTACTGGACCGATGTTCACCAGGATCACTTTGTTGTCGCGTCCTTGCTGCACCACTCCGGAGACTAAGTCACCAATCGTTGTGGAGAACTCTTGAACTATCTCGGCATCTTTAACCTCACGAAGTTTGCCTTTAAGCGTCTTTCGAATAACACCAGTGGCAATCCGTGGGAACTCTGGTGGGCCTTCAACCGCCACCTCTTCGCCATCAACAATTTTGTAGAGCGTTACCGCTCCAGTACTCCGATCCATCCGCGAGAGGACCCCAGGCTCAGCTTCCTGTAACTCGCTGTAACGCTCATTGATGGCTACTTCGAGGTTTCGGATCAACTCTTCTAGAGCTAAGCCATTCGATTGGGCAAGAATTGTTAATGAGGGAATATCAACTGTCATTTGAATTCAATCTCAATATTCGCCTGTGCAATCTCTGCTAGCAGAACCTTCTGGGCAACACCTTTTTTACTCTCGATCGTTGCACCTTCTTCATCGGCGCTACTGATTCTCCCGGTGGCCTGCTCCCCCGACTTGAGAGTTACGATGACAAGTCGACCAACGTTCTTTGCCCAATGTCGCGGCAAAGTAAGTGGGAAATCGACCCCAGGAGAAGAAACCTCAAGTGTGAAAGGTCGCTCACCGAGTTCGGTCAATGAATCTAAACGCTCAGAGATGGGTTTTGTGATAGCAGTAACTTCATCGAGTGAGAGTGGAGTCTGCGGATCTAGTCGATCGACGAGAATTCGAATGAGACGATGTTTTCCTGCCGAGGAAATCTGTAACGCTTCGAGGAAGAGGTTCGCATCGGTAATGAACGGTGAAATCGCTTCTCTAATTGCACCTTCGACTGATGTCATTGCACTCTCCCTATGAAGTTATAGGGAAAGTCTACCGCAACTCAGAGTGAGTTAACTACCGCCAAGATTTCAGAATGCGCCCGCTGGACAGGCACTTCATTCTTCTCGTTATTCCACCGGTTGCGAACTTCAATGACACCGTTGGCTAGACCTTTACCGACCACGACTACCACCGGAATTCCAATGAGCTCTGCATCTTTAAACTTCACGCCAGCGCTTGGGTCTCTTCGATCATCGACAAGAGTTCGGACGCCTGCATCTTCAAGTTGCTGTGCAAGCTCAAGCGCCTTATTAAATGGTGCATCCTCTTTGCCAGTGGCGACGATATGCACATCGGCAGGTGCAACTTCACGCGGCCAACGTAAGCCCAACTCATCATGGGTCTGTTCAGCGATTGCTGCTACTGCGCGAGATATTCCGATTCCGTATGAGCCCATAGTGACTACGACTGGCTTGCCATCTTTATCGAGGACCGTGAGGTCGAGACTTTGCGCATACTTACGACCCAACTGGAAGATGTGGCCAATTTCGATTGCGCGATCGATGACCACTGGCGTATCGCATCGTGGACAAAGATCCCCTGCGCGTACCTCTGCTGCTTCCACATATTTATCAATCGTAAAATCGCGACCCTCTGTGACATAGCGAGCATGCTTGTTGAGCTGATTCGCTCCGGTTATCCAGTTGGACCCTGGTTGGATTCGTGGGTCTGCATAAAGTGTGATGCCAAAGCGCTTCGCATCTTGCGGACCAACATAACCCTTGACGAAATCTTTCCGTTTAGCGAAATCATCATCATCAAAGAGTCGCAATTCTTGGACTCCGGCGAGGTTGGCCTGCAACCGCTTTAAATCAACTTCGCGATCTCCAGGAACAAGTACACAAATCGCCTCGCCATCTGCAATCAACAGGATGTTTTTTAGCGTGTTGGCAGCGGTGATATTCGCCTGGTATTTCGAGTTCATCACTTCGACTAATGAATCAATGGTCGGAGTATTTGGGGTATCAAGAACTTCAATCGGAGGTGCGACATCAAACTTTTGAGGGATTACCTTTGTCGAGACTGCCTCCACGTTAGCCGCGAAACCACAATCGGGGCAGAGCACATAAGTGTCTTCGCCGGTATCGCATGGGGCGAGAAACTCTTCAGAGGCAGAGCCGCCCATTGCACCCGATACTGCCGACACAATTGAGTATTTCAGACCAAGTCGGTCGAAAGTCTTGATGTAGGCATCGCGATGTGCGTCATAGGACTTTTGGAGACCAGAGTCATCGACATCGAATGAATAGGAATCTTTCATCACGAATTCACGGCCGCGAATGATTCCACTGCGGGGTCTGGTCTCGTCGCGGTACTTGGTTTGGATTTGATAAATGGTTAGCGGGAGATCCTTATAAGAGGAGTACTCCCCTTTGACCATTAGTGTGAACATCTCTTCGTGAGTCGGTCCGAGAAGATAATCACCGCCGCGGCGATCTTGAAGGCGAAAGAGATCCGGACCGTACTCGCTCCACCGGTTGGTTGCCTCATAGGGTTCTTTCGGTAAGAGCGCTGGGAAGTGCACCTCTTGGAATCCAGCGCTATCCATCTCTTCGCGAACGATTCGTTCAATATTTCGAAGAGTGATGTACCCCAATGGGAGCCACGAGTAGATTCCAGCGGCAATTCGGCGAATGTATCCAGCTCGAACAAGAAGTTTATGACTGGCAACCTCAGCATCGGCAGGGTCATCGCGAAGCGTGCGCAGGAATAACTGAGACATTCGAAGCATGGCGCAAGCCTACTTCAGAGAAATATTGAGGCGAACTCTCCCACTTCGGTAAATCCCACTTTTTTATAGCTGGCGCGGGCTGCAAGGTTGAAATCATTTACGTAGAGACAGGCCCTAGGTGCAAAGCCCTTAGACAACCTCAGCACGCTCGCCATCCCATGCGAACCAATTCCGCGTCCGCGATGATTCGGTGGAACCCACACGCCGTGAATCTGGAACGCACCTGCACCAATCGCTCCAATATCTGCCTTAAACAGGATCTCGTCGCCGGCGCGATGAATGAAGGTGCGCTCCTCATTAATCAACTCAATCGCTCGAGCTCGAAAATCATTGGCGTGTGGCGGCTCGCCCACTTCACCAATAAACATCGCAGTACCGGCAGTGATCACCAATTCAAGATCTGCCAAAGTGGCAGCACGGACTAAAAGGTCGGAGGCAATCAATGGCTCACGAGATATTGAAAGGAGTGGTTGTCGCTGGCGAATCAAGCGGGCCGGTGGAATGTATGGTTTAAGGAGATCCCACAGGGCAAAGACGCTGTAGCTCTCCCCAACTATTGAAGAGAAAGTTATTGCATGAGACTTTAGATAGTCGACGGTAGCGAAAAGTGCAGCAGGTGAGCTAAAGCTTGGCAGGAGATTGGCGCCTAAATAAGTAACACCTTCGACTCTTCCTTGGCTTCGATAAATAAGAGCGATGCTTCGAGAGGGCTCATGGAGAGAGTGCAGTCGTGAAGCTAAAAACGAATGCGCCTCAGGCTTTGATTGAAGGAAATCATCAACATCACTCGGATAACCGCTCGTTCGAAGAGTCTGCAGCACAATTATCGAACTTCGACTACTGGCGCTCCGGAACTCTCCATCTCTTCAGCAAGTCGCATCGCTTCTTCGATGAGCACTTCGACAATTTGCGCTTCAGGAACAGTCTTGATTACCTCTCCCTTAACGAAAATCTGACCTTTGCCATTACCCGAGGCAACACCAAGATCTGCTTCACGCGCCTCGCCTGGTCCATTCACAACACATCCCATGACTGCCACTCGAAGCGGAACGGTCATTCCTTCTAATCCTGCTTGCACTCGCTCGGCCAATGTGTAGACATCTACTTGTGCGCGGCCGCATGAAGGACAGGAGACGATTTCTAATTTACGTTGGCGTAAGTTGAGCGATTCCAGGATAGAGATTCCGACTTTCACCTCTTCAACTGGTGGAGCAGAGAGCGAGACGCGGATCGTATCTCCGATACCTTCGGCGAGAAGGATCCCAAAGGCTACGGCGGATTTAATCGTTCCCTGAAAGAGTGGTCCGGCCTCAGTCACGCCAAGGTGCAATGGGTAATCACATTTACTCGCCAAGAGTCGATATGCCTGAACCATCGTCACCGGATCATGATGCTTCACCGAAATCTTAATATCGGTGAACCCGTGCTCTTCGAAAAGCGAGCACTCCCAGAGCGCTGACTCCACGAGCGCCTCTGGAGTTGCCTTGCCGTATTTCTTCAGCAATCGTGGATCGAGTGAGCCAGCATTGACGCCAATGCGTATCGGAATACCAGCATCTCCAGCAGCTTTCGCTACCTCTTTAACTTTGTCATCGAATTGTTTGATATTCCCCGGATTGACTCGCACTCCCGCGCAACCAGCATCAATTGCTGCGAAAATGTACTTTGGTTGAAAATGAATATCGGCCACCACAGGAATCTGTGACTTCTTTGCAATTGCGGCGAGCGCATCGGCATCATCCTGACTTGGAACAGCAACTCGAACAATCTGACATCCAGATGCTGTGAGTTCGGCAATCTGTTGGAGGGTGGAATTCACATCTGCAGTGAGAGTGGTTGCCATCGACTGCACGCTCACCGGGGCGCCACCACCAACGAGGACGGAACCGAGCTTTATCTGTCGACTAACTCTGCGCGGAGCAAGTGGGGCGGGCAACGGTGCCGGCATTCCTAGGTCGACCATGGCTCTATCTTGCCCGAAACTCGAGGGATCTGCCTATTGATTGAGGGTGAGCGGGTTGACGATGTCTGCAAATAAAAGCAGGAGCGAAAGGCTAGCGAGCACGGCGATGACGACCAAGGTGATGGGCATCAGCTTTGTGACATCAAATGGTGTTGGCGCAGGAAGGCCTTTTCGCCTCGCTCGTGTGGAGCGATATCCATCGAAAATCGCTACCGCCATATGGCCACCATCGAGTGGCAATAATGGAATGAGATTGAATATTCCAACAAAGACGTTAAGGCTCGCGATAATGAGTAGGAAGAACCCGATCTTCTCAGCGAGCGAACCGCTCGTACTGGATGCTGCTTCACCGCTTACTCGTGCAACACCCACTACGCCAACGAGCCCCTCTGGATCGCGTTCGCTGCCATTGAAGGTCGCCCCAAAGAGCGCGGGAATCTTGCTCGGTAAAGCAACGAGCGCTCGGACGCTACCTTTGAGGAGGTTATTAATCTCGCTCCCCGATTGTGCTACCGCCGAATGAATCGGATATCGCTTTACTTCGCGCTCACTGGTAACCCCGATGATTCCAAAAGTTTTCCCTTCACTGGAAAAGCGGGTAGGCGTTACCACGAGCTCGAGCTCATCGCCGGCGCGAAGGATGGTAAAGGTCAATTCCTTGTTGACGCCGGAGCGAATGGCTGCCCCTACCTCTTCCCACGAGTTGATCTTCTTCCCATCAATAGCGCGAATATCATCGCCACTCTGTAAACCAGCCCTCGCTGCGGGCGAGATGGGGTCAGCGTCAGTGCACTCTGCTCTTCCACTCGTTATACATGGAAGCACTTGATCAAGTCGAGTGGATTGCTGGGGCACGCCAACTGCAGCAAAGAATAGGAGCAGAATAAAAAAGGCTATAACAAAGTGGAGGAACGAACCGGCGCCGAGAACGACTAACCGTCGAGCGGTGCTCGATTTATAAAATGCCCGTGCGCCATCTCCCTCGGCGAGCGGTTCAGCTGGTGTCATACCAACGATTCGGCAATAACCTCCCGCGGGAATCGCCTTGATACCAAACTCAGTCTCACCTCGTTGAGTCGACCAGAGCCGCGGCCCGAATCCGAGGAAGAATTCAGTGACTTTCATTCCGAATTTCCGTGCAGTGATGTAGTGACCCCACTCGTGGATCATGATCGACAAGAGCATGGCCACGATGAAGACGAGAATGCCGATTGCTCCTGCTCCGCTCATGCTGATCCTCGCTTTCGCAGTTCGCGCCCTCGAATCAATTCATTTGCGACTGCGCGCGCATTCTCTTCGACAGCACTGACATCATCGACATCGCGAAGTTCAGCGCTTACATCGCCGCCAATCTGAATCAAGACTTCATCGACAATCTCGACGATATCGGTAAATGTGATTCGCTCTCTGATGAAGGCTTCGACTGCCTCTTCATTGGCAGCGTTAAATGCCGCTGGCGCTCCCCCACCGACTTCACCGCATCTTCGAGCAAGGTCTACCGCTGGAAAACGTTGGCTATCAATCGGTTCGAATTCCCAGATGTGACGCATAGACCAATCTAAAGGAGGGATAGCGGCTGATACGCGATTTGGCCAGTTGAGAGCGAGTGAGATTGGCAAGGTCATATCAGGCGGGCTCGCTTGCGCGATGAGCGAGCCATCAACGAATTCCACCATCGAATGAACGATAGATTGCGGATGAATCACAGCTTCGATCGCTGCATATGGAATTCCAAAGAGAAAATGGGCTTCGATAATCTCTAGCCCTTTGTTAACAAGCGTCGCCGAATTTACCGTGACTACTGGCCCCATATTCCAGGTGGGATGATTGAGCGCTTGCGCAACGGTGATATCTCCAAGATCACTACGCAATCTAAAAGGTCCACCACTAGCAGTAAGTATCATTCGAGCAATCTCTTTAGTAGCACCGCTTCGCATCGCCTGTGCAAGCGCGGAATGTTCAGAGTCCACTGCTATAAGTTGCCCGGGCTTTGCCCTTGCGGTAACCAATGGTCCACCAGCGACTAACGATTCCTTATTCGCCAGCGCGAGAGCGTTACCAACGTTCAATGCAGCAATAGTCGGGAGTAATCCGATTGATCCAGTGATCGCATTAAGCGTGACATCGGCAGGGATTGCAGCAATCTCCTCGGCAGCGTTCGGCGCGATGATTACCTCGATGCCGGGCAATGCCGCTGCCAATTGCTCCCGATCTCCCGCGGCCACACCGACAACAGATGGTTTGAATCGTCGCGCCTGCTCAATCAGTAGCGACACGTTTGCGCCTCCCGCAGCTAATGCGGCGACTGAGAAGAGCTCTGGATTGCGCCCGATCACATCAAGGGCCTGCCTGCCAATTGAGCCGGTCGAACCCAGAATCACCACAGAGCGGGGGCTAGCGACCATGGCGCTATCTTCCCAGTTTGCAGTTGATTTATCACCTCAGCATTCATCAGTATTCAGCTATGGACGAGGTGATTCTGGGCTTAGATATCGGCACCTCGTCGCTTAAAGGGATATTTCTCAGCGGACGTGGCGAGATTCTCGCAAAGTACGAAGTTCCCCTCGCGCTTGCACGCCATGGAAATAATGGCGAATATGTTGAGCAAGATGCCAATGACTACTCCTCGGCGCTCATTGAACTTATTGCAGCAGACCTACAATCGAGCGCACTCATTCATCGCGTGCAGGCAATTGGCCTCTCTGGCCACACGCCATCACTGGTTCCTATCGACATCCATGGTCTACCAACTGCGCCGGTAATGATCTGGCAAGACAATCGAGCAAGAGTCGAAGCAGATCAATTAGCGGAGAGATTTGGGAATCCGCAGGAGATCGTTGGCACCTCACTGCCATGGGCGCCATCGACCACCGCAGCGAAAGCGTTCTGGTTGCGACGTCATCGACCAGATATTGCCGAGCGAACGCGCTGGCTACTGCAACCAAAGGATTTTCTTGGCTTCGCTCTTACCGGAGTGGCGCTTTCAGATCCGTGGTCAACGAAAGGCCTATGCAATGTGCGCACCCAACAACCACTGAGCAACCTGCTCGGCTTCATCGGTTGGGATACCAACGTCGTGCCGGAACTTCGCGATGGTTTCGCCAGTAGGGGCAAAACCACTCGAGAGGCGGCTTCGAAATTTGGAATTCCGCACGGGATACCAGTGAGCATCGGTTGGTCGGATGCCATGTGCGGAATGCTCGCACTCGGTGTCTTTACCAAACCGACATCTTTTATCATCACTGGGACATCTGCCATCGTTGGAAGTTCGAGCGCAACTGAGCCGTATGAAGATCAACCGCTCTATGTAATTCCTGAGAGTTGCGCACCTTATCCAGTTACCTTTGGTCCGACGCAGATGAGTGGCGGTTCCATCTCATGGGCTGCGAAATTATTCGGAGTGACCGAGAATGAATTAATTGCTCGTGGTGATGGAGATACCAGCGCAAGCGTTCCTACCTATCTTCCATACATCGCAGGTGAGCGCGCGCCGCTCTGGCGAAGTGATATTCGAGGAAGCTTCACAAATATCTCCGTCGCTCATGGCGCTGGAGCTTTTGCGCGCGCAACGATGGAGGGAATCTCGTTCGCCGAGCGACAGGTGCTCGAATTAAGCCAGGAGCGAACTGGCGCTGCTGCTCGCGAGATCGTATTGAGCGGCAAAGCGGGAAATGACTCGCGTTGGCTAGCCACACGCTTGCGAACTATGGGGCAATCATTACGAATAGTCGACGATCCAGAGATCACTTGTCGTGGAGCTGCAATTCTTGCCGATGCCATGCTCACGCAAAGCATCTCGCAAAGCACGGCGAAGCTCTCTGTCTCTGGAGAGGTACACCACCCCACCGCTGCCGACCTTGATTATGGGCTACGTCATTACCAGCTATTTATCGAAGAACAACGCGCGCTCCTTACGAAACAGCGGGAGAGTTAGCAAGGTCTTGGGTTGTTGAGTACCCTTGAGATATGCCTCGCAGAGAGATTCCGCAACAACGAGTGGTTAAAACTGCTATTCCAGGACCGAAGTCCCAAGAATTAATCGCTCGACGAAGCGATGCGGTTAGCGCAGCTTTGGGTATGGCTATCCCAGTCTTCGTGAAGGAAGCTGGCGGTGGCGTGATCGTCGATGTTGATGGGAACTCGATCATCGATATGGGCGCCGGAATTGCCGTAGTCAACGTGGGAAACTCGGCAGACCTAGTGATTGACCGTGTCGTCGAACAAGTTCATGCTTTCACCCATACCTGTTTCATGGTCGCGCCTTACCAAGGGTATGTCGATGTGTGTGAGGCGCTCAATCGCCTCACTCCAGGTAAACATAAGAAGAAGTCAGCGCTCTTCAACTCTGGCGCTGAAGCAGTTGAGAATGCCATTAAAGTTGCGCGCGTCTTCACCAAGCGCAGCGCGGTGATCGTCTTCGAACACGGTTACCACGGTCGAACCAATCTCACCATGGGCATGACTGCTAAGAACATGCCATATAAAGAGGGCTTTGGACCCTTTGCGCCCGAGATTTATCGGATGCCTATGGCCTATCCATTTCGTTGGTTAGGTGATCCTGCAGAGTGCGCGGCGCAAGCGCTAGATCTCATCTCGCATAAGATTGAAAAAGAGATTGGCTTCCAGAATGTCGCGGCGATTGTCATTGAGCCAATCCAAGGTGAAGGTGGATTCATCGTGCCGCCGAAGGGGTTCCTCCCAGGGTTAGCGAAGTTAGCAAAAGATAATGGTGCGCTCTTTGTTGCCGATGAGGTGCAGACTGGTTTCGCCCGCACCGGTGAGATGTTCGGTTGCGACGATGAAGGGGTAATCCCAGATTTGATCACGACCGCAAAGGGAATTGCAGGTGGCTTACCGCTTGCTGGACTCACTGGGCGCGCAGAAGTCATGGATAGCGTCCACTTAAGTGGATTAGGTGGCACGTTTGGCGGTTCACCAATCTCGTGCGCCGCTGCACTGGGTGCGATTGAGACGATTGAGCGTGAGAATCTTGTGGAGCGGGCTCGTGAAATCGGCGCAATCATGGTCGCAGAGCTGGGCGCGATGGCGGCTAAGTATCCAGTCATCGGTGAGGTTCGTGGCCGTGGTGCTATGCAAGCGATTGAATTAGTAATTCCGGGTACCACCGAACCAAATCCAGCGGCGATGCAGGCGATTGTGAAGTATTGCCAGAGCAAAGGGGTATTACTCCTGACTGCAGGCACTTACAGCAATGTAATCAGATTCTTGCCACCATTGGTGATGCCAGAGCAGCTCCTTCGCGAAGCGCTCTCGATTCTTGATGAGGCGCTAGCAGCGTTGTAAATCTCGCTATCGATCGAGAAGATTTTGCGTTGGCGAATAGGGCTTGCCGCTCTTTCGTTTGGCGATAGCGCTCAACGCTTCCAAGACGACCCGGTTAGCGAGAATCGCGGTGATATCTGCAGAATCAAAGGGCGGCGCGACCTCTACGACATCGATACCAACTACCGGAAGTTCTAGGCAGATGCGACGAACTGCTTCCAGCAACTCCCTACTAGTCATGCCACCTGGTTCTGGCGTTCCGGTGCCAGGAGCCATTCCAGGATCGACGACATCGATATCTACTGAGAGGAAAACGCCATCGCAACCATCGGTGAGCGTGACAAAGGATTCATCAAGGACTGCAGTTAAACCGCGATGATGAATCTCAGTCATCTCGTATGAGCGCATTCCCTGATCGCGCATCCAATCGAGCGTCGCACCATTGGGCCAGTATCCACGTAAACCCAACTGCAGGAATCGATCACCGCGAACCGCACCGGCCTCGATTAACCGGCGCATCGGAGTGCCATGGCCCACGAGGGCACCCATCTGTAAATCTCCCGTATCCGCGTGGGCATCAAAGTGAATCATCGAGATCTTGCCCTTACCACGATGATCGGCAATGCCAGCAACGTCGGCAGATGCAATGGAGTGATCTCCTCCGAGCACTACTGCGATTGCACCTGCGCGGGAAATCTTTTCGGTAGCTTTTCGGAGTAAGGCCAATGAATCTTCGAGATTTCCTGGCGCCATCATCAGATCGCCGGCATCTGCAATCTTCAACTCTTGCAAGGCATCAACACGCAGCGCTAAATGCGGTCGCTCACCATCATGCGGGAGGTAGTCGCCCATTCGAATCGCTTGGGGACCGAACTTTGCGCCTGAGCGATGTGAGGTGCCGCTATCAACCGGCGCGCCCACGATCACGACATCTAATCCTTGGTAACTCTGTGGATCGTCAAGATCGCAGCGCGCAATCCCAAGGAAAGTGAAATCTGGTCCATAGAGATTTCCATGATTTGCCATGGCTTAAGAGTACTTATGAATCAAAGCCCAAGCCAAGACGGTCGAGGGTACGTAGCCAGATATTTCGTTTACCGCCATTCTCATCAGCTTTATTGATAGACCAGCGGGTGATCTGGATGAAAAAGAATCGGAATGGTTCCGGCGGAAAGGCTAATGGCTTGCTCTTAACCATCGTCAAACGGGTCCGCTCATTATCTTCCCCATCCAAGAGATCGAGCATCACTTGTGCACCGAAACGCGTGGAAGCCACACCAAGTCCGGTATATCCCAAAACGCTCGCCACTCGTTTATCTTTCGAAAGGCTCCAGAAAGGCGAGAATCGAGTGCAGGTATCAATAGCGCCTCCCCATGCGTGGGTGAATTTGATTCCCTCTAATTGCGGGAATGTTTTGAGGAAGTGATCAACTAATTTCACATATGTCTCAGGACGGAACTCGTATTCACGTGCAACTCGACCACGGAAGTTATAGATCGCATCCCATCCACCCCACACGATGCAGTTATCGTCCGTCAGGCGGTAATAGTGGAATTGATGGCCAGAATCTGAGATACCTTCACGCTCACTCCAACCGATGCTCTTTAACTGCTCAGGGGTCAATGGCTCGGTGACAATTTGATAGTCGTAGACTGGAACTACATATTTCCGTAAATTCTTCTGAAGCGTTGGAAAGACGTTTGTAGCCAACGCAACTTTCTTTGCCTTCGCAAATCCATATGCGGTGTGCAGCACTACTCCATCGTGCAGATTTTCTAGCCACTGCACTTGAGAATTCTCATAAATTTCGACGCCTAACGAAAGGCAGGCTTTCTCTAATCCCCAGACCAAACGAGCAGGATCAACTAAAGCAGTGCCATCGTGATCGAATAATCCACCTTCGTAGATTGGCGAATGTACTCGAGCTTGAATCGCTTCTTTGTCGAGGAATTCAACATCATCGCCGATTCGGTTCCGTTCCTCAGCCTCTTCGCGCATGCCTTCGAGCTGCCATGGCTCGATGGCAACTCGCAATTCACCGGTCCACTCCCAGTTACATTGGATGTTGTACTTCTTAATCGTCTCTTCGATCGCTTCCAAATTCTCACGTCCGAGGCGAGAGATCACTTCCATCTCATCGGGAAAACGACGTTTGCCGTTAGTCCAACCATGTGTCAACGAATAGTTGCAGAAACCACCATTACGTCCCGATGCACCGGCGCCAGTCTCACGCATTTCAATGATTACTACGCGCCAATCAGGATGTTTCTCCTTCGCCAAGAGCGCAGTCCAGAGACCGGTATATCCGGCGCCGACAATTGCGAGGTCTACCTCAATTTCACCAACTAGAGCTGAGTGTGCGCTCGGTTCCAGCGGATCAGCATCAAGCCAATAGAGATCAGGCTGTGCATCTTTGAGGTGGCGAACGATTCGTGGGTCGATGGTGGCCATCGATATATCCGGCTACAAGCCGGATTCACCCCTTAACTTCTACTTACAGCGGGCCCGGGTCCTCCGGAGTCCTACCCCATTACCCCAACCAGTTTCGATTGGTTCTTCGTAATGGCTACGAGCAAGAGTCTAGCGGTTTCGCTTCGCTCGCGCATTTCCAGCGAATTGGCCAGCTACCACGATGATTAAAGCAATGAGGAACATTGCCGACCCGATGACGTTTGCTTGGGCCGGAACCCCGCGCGCCGAAGAGATCCACACAAACTTTGGAAAAGTGGTGACTGTTCCCGAATTGAAATTTGTAATGATGAAGTCATCGAAGGAGAGTGAGAAGGCGAGAAGTGCAGCTGCTGCGATACCAGGCAAAACAAGCGGAAATGTTACCCGCCTAAAGGTCTGGTATTCGTTTGCGTACAGATCTCGGGCAGCTTCTTCCAACTTTGGATCAAGACTTGCCACTCGAGCTTTTACAGTTACTACGACAAAAGAGATGCAGAACATGATGTGCGCAATCACAGTTGGCCAGAAGCCTGGATTGATTCCCAAATTAAGGAACATTGCCAGGAGTGAAGCGCCCAGGACAATCTCTGGAGTTGCCATCGGGAGGAAGATGATCAAATTTGTTGAACTCCGACCGCGGAAGTTATATCGTCCTAAAGCGAAGGCAATCATCGTTCCTAAAATCGTTGCAATGAGAGTTGAGATCACGCCGATTTTCAGTGAATTCCCAAGAGCTGTGCAAACCTCTGGCGCTCCGCACGGATTCGCCCAGTTCTTCAAAGTGAAGCCTTGCCAAATCAGATTCCGCTTTCCAGAATCGTTGAAAGAGAAAGCCATTGTGTAAGCGACAGGTATAAAGAGGTAAATAAAAGCTAGAGCCGCATAGATTCTGATTAAGTTACGAGAGAACCAGCGAGAGACCTCTCTCATACCAATTCATCCGTTCCTGAACGGCGGATATAGATAGTAACCAAAATAAGAATCGTGGCCATCAGTGTGAATGAGAGCGCAGCCGCTGTTGGATAGTCAACGATTCGGAAGAACCTCGAATCAATGACATTGCCAATCATCTTCGTAGTGGGGTTGCCAAGGATTGCCGCGTTAACGTAATCGCCGGCAGCTGGAATGAAGGTGAGCAAAGTTCCCGCCACAACTCCTGGCATGGAAAGTGGAAAGGTGACTTTTCGGAAGGTTGTCACACCATTTGAATACAAGTCGCCTGATGCCTCAAGAAGTCGCGGGTCGATTCGGTCCAAGCTGGCGTATATAGGCAAGGTCATAAATGGCAAGAAGTTGTAAGTCATGCCCATGACTACTGCAAAGGATGTAGCTGTGATTGTCGTATCTGGACCAATGAGATGAAGGGAACGCAGGACGAAAACTACCGGACCTTCAGCGCCAAGGATCTGCTTCCATGCGATTGTTCGTAACAAGAATGAAGTGAAGAAAGGGGCAATGACCAGGATGAGCAATATGTTCTTGTATTTTCCTGACTTGAATGCGATTGCATAGGCCAGTGGATAGGCAATTGCCAAGGCAAGCAACGTTGCTAACAACGCATAGATAAATGATCTGGTGAATTGAGGTTGATACTCCTTGAAGGCATCAAGGTAGTTTGCAAACCGCCACGTTTGGATGAACTCGCCAGTCTCTTGCGAAGCAGCGCGAGTCTTAGTCGAAGTTTCCGCCAAATTCACGAGCGGCAAAATAAAGAAAATGATCAACCACAGCATTCCTGGCAAGAGGAGTAAATATGGCATCTTCCTTCCCGAGCGATTCGCGCTCTCAGGAGTGGAGTTGCCGCCGGGGGTCGGTGCTACGTGGGCAATCGCCATAAATAAACCCGACTAGCTTTCAGGACTTAGCGCAAATGTGAAATGCGGTTCCCAAGTCAGAGTCACTCGATCACCCTTGCGGATATTTGGAGCGCCGCCATCATTCTGTTCAAAAACCATTATCTCTTGCTTCCACGGCATCTCTACTTGATATTGCGTACTCACTCCAACAAAAGAGATGTCAGTGACGACGCCACCTTCAAGCGCATTTTTGCCGGCACTCGTAGATGAGGTATGAATATTGATTTTCTCTGGGCGAACTCCGACGAGAACTTTCTGCTCTTTTCCTCTATTCCGCGAACTCGGCAAGAGGATTCGCGAACCGTGAACATCTACCGATGTCTCAGCGCCGCTATCAGATTGAACGTGTCCCTCAATCAGATTTGATTGCCCGAGGAAGTTTGCGACAAAGACAGTTTCAGGATTCTCATACAACTCGACTGGTGAACCCATCTGCTCTATTCGCCCTTTATTCATGACGGCGATGGTGTCCGCCATCGTCATAGCTTCTTCTTGATCATGTGTGACATGCACGAATGTGATTCCTACCTCGGTTTGAATCCATTTAAGCTCGATCTGCATCTGGCGTCGAAGCTTTAAGTCGAGCGCACCAAGTGGTTCGTCGAGTAAGAGCAAAGCTGGCCGATTCACTATGGCTCGGGCAACGGCAATCCGCTGCTGTTGACCACCCGAGAGTTGGCCAGGCTTTCGATCTTTCAAATGCCCAAGCTCGACAAGCGATAACACCTTCTCAACCGCATCTTTCACATCTTTTTGCCCCCGACGTCGAAGGCCAAATGCAACGTTCTCAAAGATAGTTAGATGAGGAAAGAGCGCATAATTCTGGAAGACGGTATTTACTGGACGCTTGTATGGCTTGGTATGTGTGATATCAGACTCGCCAATGGAGATTGAACCTGATGTTGGCTCTTCCAACCCTGCAATCATTCGCAAGGTTGTGGTTTTGCCGCAGCCAGATGGGCCAAGAAGCGCAAAGAAGGAACCTTTTGGGATAGTAAGAGTCAGGTCATCCACCGCGACGAAATCACCAAAACTCTTCGTAATATTCCGAAGATTGAGGTCACCCGTTGCAGATGAAGCCATATCTACCATTACTAATTGCCCGAGGCTGCCGCGAAAGCTTCGGCGAACGTAGTCTCTTCCTCTGGGGAGAGTGGACGGAATACTCGAACTTTCGCCAGAGTGGCATCATCAGGGAAGATGAATGGGCTATTAGCAAGTTTTGAATCTATCTTTTCCATCTCTGCTTGAGCTCCCACTACAGGACATACGTAATTTACATACGCAGCGACCTGTGCAGCTACCGCTGGATCGTAATAGTTGTTGATCACCGCTTGGGCGTTCTTCTTATTATTCGATGTTGTCGGAATCATGGTGTTGTCGCTCCATAATGTTCCGCCGGACTCTGGAATCGCAAAGTCGAATTTGCCATCGTTCTCATTGGAGAGGGAGAAGATATCCCCCGACCAACCAATGACCGCGACTGCATCGCCATTGACCATATCTTCGAGATAATCATTGCCCTTGACCTGGCGAATCATGCCATCGGCAACTTGTTTTTCCAGGAATGCAATTGCATTCATAAATTGATCTTCGGTGAAGGGCTGCGAAGGGTCAACGCCTTGATATTGAAGGATGATGCCCATCGTGTCGCGCATCTCGCTTAAAACTTCGATGCGCCCTTTGTTCTTCTTGTCAAAGAGTTGATCCAGGCTCTTGATGCCACCAGGCAAAAGCTCTTTGTTCCAACCAAACCCAGCAAAGCCTGATTGCCATGTGAGCGAACTCTTGCGACCGGGATCGAATCCGACATTTGCTAGCGTCGGGAGAATATTCTCTTTATTGGGGATGGCACCTTCATCGAACTCTTGTGCATATCCAAGACGAATCCAGCGGCCGGCCATCCAGTCGGTCAAGGTTACGATGTCGTACCCAATATCTTTGTTGAGTTTGAGCTGACCTTGAACTTTGCCGTAGAACTCATCGTTATCGTTCACATCTTCTTTATAGACAACATCGATACCTGACGCTGCGATAAAAGTTTCGAGCGAAGGGTACTTCTTGGAAGCGGAGTCGAAATCTAGGTATGCAGGCCAGTTTGCCCACCGTACCGTTCCGGAAGCTTCTGCCGCCGCGCTCTCGCTGGCACTTCCAGATTCTTTTGTTGCACCACCACATGCGGCAAGTACTGCAGTTGCACCGACTGCTCCCGCTCCGGCGAGAAATCGTCGCCGAGTGAGCTGCGCCTTAATTAGCGCTCGGGTCTCTGGTGAGAGTTTGTCGGTCATGGCTTTCCCTTTCCCTTGAGTCGTTGCTCAGCAGGTAATAAAACTATGCCTGTAGATTAGTCATCACATGCTTGATTCGGGTGTAATCCTCGAATCCATAGCTCGACAAGTCTTTGCCATAGCCAGAGTGCTTGAAGCCACCGTGGGGCATTTCAGCCACCATCGGGATGTGGGTGTTAATCCAGACGCAGCCGAAATCGAAGGCTTTTGCCATCCGCATCGCCCGACCATGATCTTTGGTCCAGACGCTTGAGGCCAAGCCATACTTCACGCCGTTGGCCATGCGAACTGCCTCGGCCTCATCGGTGAACTTCTGAATTGTGATGACGGGAGCGAAAATTTCGTTCTGGATCATCTCATCATCTTGCTTGAGATCTGCGACGACCGTTGGGGTCCAGAAATAGCCTGGACGAGCTACTTGGCTACCACCGGCCATGACTCGCGCATGCGCAGGAACGCGCTCGAGGAAGCCTTTCACGCGAGCTAACTGGTTCGCGTTGTTCACCGGCCCCACGAGCACATCTTCATCAGGCATACCAACTTTGATGTTGTTCTTCGCCTGCTCGGTAAGAAGCGCGACTACATCGTCGTAGGCGCTTGCCTCGACGATGACGCGCGTGGCGGCGGTGCAATCTTGGCCAGCGTTGAAATACCCGGCGACCGCAATCCACTCGCACGCAGCTTCAAGATTTGCATCGTCGAAAATCACAACAGGCGCTTTACCGCCGAGCTCTAGGTGAACTTTCTTTAAATCCTTCGACGCCTCCCGCGCGACTTCCATACCTGCACGGACTGAGCCAGTGATGGAGACAAACTGGGGAATTTCATGATCAACGAGAAGTCGTCCAGTTTCACGATCTCCAGTAATGACATTGATAACACCCTCGGGGAGGAATTCCTGCATCAACTCAGCCATCCAGAGCGTGGAGACTGGAGTGGTGTCGCTTGGTTTCAAAACCACAGTATTGCCTGCAGCAATTGCTGGCGCCCACTTCCAGACTGCCATCATCATCGGATAATTCCAAGGCGTTACTTGCGCGCACACACCAATTGGCTCGCGTCGAATGAAAGAGGTGTGACCCTTTATATATTCCGCAGCAGATCGCCCCTCGAGATTTCGCGCTGCACCTGCAAAGAAGCGAATTTGATCGAGCATCGGCCCAATCTCTTCTTGGCGGGTAACTGCAATCGGCTTGCCAGTGTTCTCCGATTCAATTCGGATTAATTCCTCTGAGCGCGCTTCGATAGCGTCGGCAATCTTGTTGATTGCGCGCTGTCGCTCGCCCGGAGTGGAATCGCGCCACGTTTCAAAGGCAGCTGCAGCAGCGCTCATCGCTGCATCAACATCTGCGCTATTGGAGACCGGTGCCTTAGCGAAGACTTCGCCAGTTGCAGGGTTTGTCAGATCTTGAGTCTGTCCGGAGGTGGAGGGAACGCTCTCGCCATTAATGAAATTGGTGAGGGTTTTCATGGCGTGAGCGTACGCGCCGCCCCGCCCCGCGGGCTAGCGGGAGCTCCAGGCAGCTCTGCGAGCCAGGGTGCGATATGGCTCGAATTGTGAGCAAAAAGCTACGAAATTCGTACTCAAGAGGGCAAAAACCTACGGATTCAGTTGCTAAAGGGGGCAAGGCATGAGAGGGTGGCGATCATGCGACAGAAGAACCGCTCGGTTCACCTCGATGAGGCCTCCAAGGCGATCATCGAGCAGCTCCAAGGCGATGGTCGAAAGCCCTACGCGGCAATCGGCTCGGCCGTGGGGCTCTCTGAGGCTGCCGTCCGGCAACGGGTGCAGAAGCTCGTTGAGTCGGGTGTGATTCAGATCGTCGCAGTCACCGATCCATTAACCGTTGGCTCCTTTCGGATGGCGATGATCGGGGTTCGCGTGGAAGGTGACATCACCACTGTCGCCGATCAACTCGGCAAATACCGCGAAGTCGATTACGTGGTGGTCACTGCAGGAAACTTCGACATTCTCGTTGAGGCAATCTGTGATGACGATGAACATTTGTTGGAACTACTCCAACGAATTCGAGCAATACCTTCAGTACGAAGCACCGAAAGCTTCGTATATCTCAAACTACAAAAACAGCTATATAACTGGGGAACCTAAATCATGGCAACAACAAGTGAAGTAGACGTCGTTCTTTATCATGATGATGAACATCATGAGAATTGGTCTGCGCGTGCAAAAGAGAATCTATGGCTTGCTTTCTCGCGGATGGGCAATTACGAACAAGGCGGATCAATTCCAATCATCACACGCGGCGAAGGTGTGTACGTGTGGGATGACCGCGATAAGAAGATCTTTGATGGTCTAGCAGGTCTATTCACTGTGCAAATCGGTCACGGCCGCGAGGAACTTGTCGAAGCTGCTGCAAAGCAGATGCGCCAACTCTCATACTTCCCGCTTTGGGGTTATGCCAACCCACCAGCGATTGAATTAGCTGAGCGCTTGACCTCGTTTACGCCCAAAGGTTTGAACCACGTCTTCTTCTCAGCTACAGGTGGCGAATCGGTCGAGAGCGCAATCAAGTTGATCAAGCAGTATTACAAGATGACAGGTAAACCTCTTAAACATAAGGTGATTTCTCGCGCTATCGCCTATCACGGCACCACGCAGGGAGCGCTCTCCATAACTGGCATTCCGGCAGCGAAGCAGTATTTCGAACCGCTCATTGCCGGACATCACAAAGTGCCAAATACCAACTTCTATCGCGCACCATTGAATCACCGCGCCGATTACATGGAATTCGGACAATGGGCTGCTAACCGCATCGAAGAGATGATCAACTTCGAAGGCCCCGACACCGTTGCGGCCGTATTTGTGGAACCGGTGCAGAACTCCGGTGGATGCTTCCCGCCTCCACCAGGTTATCTCGAACGAGTCCGCGAGATCTGCGATAAATACGATGTGATGATGGTCTGCGATGAGACCATCACCGCCTTTGGTCGTATCGGCGATTACTTCGCTTCAAGGCTTTATGGCATTACCCCTGACATCATCACCTGTGGCAAGGGAATGACCTCTGGTTACTTCCCGATGGCCGCAATGATCGCCAGCGATCGACTCTATGAACCTTTCTTGAAGGATAACAATGCCTTCCTGCATGGCTTCACCTTCGGTGGCCACCCTGTTGGCGCTGCAGTTGCACTTGCTAACCTGGATATCTTCGAAAAAGAAAAGATTAACGAGCACGTTCGCGAGAATGAAGGGAACTTCTACGCTACGCTCGAGAAGCTCTACGACTTGCCGATAGTAGGCGATGTTCGTGGCGCTGGCTTCTTCTATGGGATTGAAATGGTGAAAGATAAATCAACTCGCGAGACCTTCAATGCTGATGAGAGCGAGAAGCTCCTTCGAGGATTCTTGTCGAGGAAACTCTATGACTCTGGTTTATATTGCCGGACTGATGATCGTGGCGACCCGGTAATTCAGCTAGCGCCACCACTGATTGCTAATAAAACCCATTTCGATGAGATTGAAGGCATCTTGCGCTCGGTGCTCACTGAGGCTTGCGAGCTGATCTTTTAATGTCATCTGAGAGTAAGCCGCTCGGGGATACCAAACGAACAACCCTTCATCGGGTGCCGCATAAAGAGGTGAAAGACCGCGAAGTCCTCCATCAGATACTTGATGCGGCGTTAGTCGGCCATGTTGGTTTCGTTCAGGATGGGCAACCATTCGTGATTCCCGTGGCGATTGCCCGCGATGGCGATGCGCTCTTATTGCATGGCTCGAAGGCATCACGGTTATTCAAGACTCTCGCAAGTGGCGCCCCGTGCGCCGTGTCGGTGACCCATATCGATGCACTTGTATTGGCGCGTTCAGCGTTCGAATCATCGATGAATTATCGAAGTGCCCTCATCCTTGGAGTCGCGCGCGAGCTCGAAGGCGATGAGAAAATTCGCGCTTTCGATGCGCTCACTGATCATCTACTTCCAGAGCGAAGAGCAACTCTCCGTCCTATGAATGATGATGAAATTCGACAGACAACAATCTTGTCCTTGCCGATGGATGAAGCGAGCGTCAAGATCTCCTCGAAGTTTCCCGCTGATGACGAAGCAGATTTGTCGTGGCCAGTATGGGCGGGGAATATTCCGATTGAACATAAATATGGAACTCCGATTCCGGATCCGCGCATGACCACCCCTCTCCCACTCCCCGATTACCTGGAGCGATGGCCCGAAGGTCGAACATGAATCTTTGGGATGACACCCTGCTCTACAACTCGAGAGAGCGTGAGCGGTTAACAACCAACATAGATGCAGATGTTGCCATCATCGGCGGCGGGTTCACCGGTTTATGGAGCGCCTACTACTTAAAGAAACTCGATCCCACCCTTCGAGTCGTTATTCTCGAGGCAGAGCGCATCGGTTTTGGTGCGAGTGGACGAAATGGTGGCTGGTGTTCGGCGCTCTATCCAACTACCCAAGGCTATTCAGAAGTGCGACCACATCTACTTACCTCTATCGATGAGATTGGTGCCTTTGCCCACGACCTTGCACCGGAAGTTGGCTTTGTAAAAAGCGGCACCATCACCGTCGCGCGGAATAAAGCACAACTGGCTCGAATCCAAGAATCAACCGCCCCGCATGAAACGTATCTCTCTAAAGGTGCTCTGCTCGGTCGACTTGGCATGAAGGGAGCTTTGGGCGGCCTCTACACCCCAGATTGTGCCGTGATTCACCCTGGCCGTCTCGTGCGAGCGCTCGCTGAGCAGGTGGAGAAATTGGGCGTAATTATTTACGAACAGAGTCGCGCCCTCACTATCGAGCCAAATCTAGTTAAGAGTAAAGATGGCAGCGTTCGCGCCACAACTATCATCAAAGCAACAGAAGTCTTCTCGCAGAACCCGCGCTCGCATGCACCTGTCTATTCATTAATGGTGGCAACTGAACCATTGAGCGATGAGCTGTGGAGTGAAATCGGATTAGCGCATCGGGAGACCTTCTCTGAGGCGCTCCATCTGGTGAACTATGGACAACGCACTCTCGATAATCGCCTTGCCGTGGGTGGACGTGGCGCCCGATATCTCTTTGGTTCACGCTTGCGCGCTAAACACGAGATGGATCACCGCGTTCATCAAGAGATCATGGAACTTGTTCGCGATTGGTTTCCCGTGTTGAAGAAGACGAAATTCACCCATCGTTGGGGCGGGGCAGTCTCGATTCCGCGTGATTGGCATCCATATATTTCTTGGGATAAAGCTTCTGGGATTGCGCGAGCCGGTGGCTATTCAGGAGATGGCGTCACGCTCTCCCATTTATCAGGTAAGACCCTCGCGCACTTGGTGCTTGAACGCGATCATCCGATCACTACTTTGCCTCACGTCAATTGGCAGAACCCGATGTGGGAACCAGAACCGCTCCGCTGGCTAGGGGTAAATGGCAGCGTGCTGGCCACTGATCTTGCCGATCGCGAGGAAGCCTTCACGCGCCGCCCTTCACTTATTGCGAAGGCGCTCAATTCTTTTATTCGGGTCTAACTCTTCGCTGCTTCGCTGGCAGCTAATTGCCCACAAGCGCCATCGATCTCTCGCCCTCGGGTATCGCGAACAGTCACCGGAACGCCATAGCTCTCCAACTTCGCCACGAATGCCTTCTCATCCTCGCGGCGCGATGCAGTCCATTTAGAACCGGGTGTGGGGTTGAGTGGAATCAAATTTACGTGCGCATTTTTATTCTTGAGCATACGACCGAGCAGATCTGCCCGCCATGCTTGATCATTAACATCGCGAATTAATGCATATTCGATCGAGTAGCGACGACCAGTGGTCTTCGCATATTCATCAGCGGCCGCAAGTACCTCGCGAACCTTCCATCGAGTATTGATTGGCACCAATGTGTCACGAAGTTCATCATCTGGAGTGTGTAAGGAGACAGCTAACGTGACGGGAATCTTCTCTTGAATTAACTTCTCGATTCCAGTGACTAGGCCAACCGTGGAGAGCGTCACTGAACGAGCGCCAATCCCAAATCCATCGGGGGCAGGAGAGGTGATATTTCGAATCGAGCGCATCACCGCGTTGTAATTCGCCATTGGTTCGCCCATGCCCATGAACACGATATTCGACAGGCGCGTGGGCTCCCCCATCTTTCCGGCCTCAAGGGCTTTGGTCGCTTCAAATACTTGCGCAGTGATCTCGCCGGCGCTCAAGTTACGGGTAAGACCAGCTTGGCCAGTGGCACAGAAGGGGCAGTTCATTCCACATCCCGCTTGCGACGAGATGCAGAGCGTCGCTCGATCGGGATAGCGCATCAATACGCTCTCTACCAACACCCCATCATGCATCTTCCAAAGATCCTTGCGCGTCTTGCCGCCATCGCATTCAATAGTGCGTACCAACGTAAGAAGTTGCGGGAAGAGTTCTTGCGAAAGTTTGATCGCAATCGCTGGCGAGATATCACTCCACTCGCTGGGATCATCGCTATGTCGAGCAAAGTAATGATTGGAAAGTTGTTTCGCCCTAAACCCTTGTTCGCCCAATTCTTTTACAGCCGTTACTCGTTCTTCTGGAGTGAGGTCAGCAAAATGTTTCGGTGGTTTCTTCGTTACCGGTGCGACATCGATAATCAACGGTCTATCGGCCATCACTTACCCAACTAAATTCAAAATAGCCCAGATAAATGGGGAGGTAAGGAGTACTGAATCAAGGCGATCGAGCACGCCACCATGGCCAGGCAGGAGCGCACCCATATCCTTCAGATCTAAATCACGTTTGATGGCGCTCTCGATGAAATCACCCGAGGTCGCGGTAACCACGGCGCCTAAACCAACGAGCGCGCCCACCCACCATGCTTGATCGAAGTAGGTGCTAAACATCAACGAACCACCAGTAGCGGTGAAGAGAATCGAACCAACCAAGCCCTCCCAGCTCTTTTTCGGGCTGATTGTCGGCGCGATTTTATGTTTGCCCAGTAGTACCCCAAAGATGTAACCGAAGGTGTCGTTGCAGGCTACGAGGACCACAAGAGTCATGATGCGCCGCAGACCATCATCTTCTTTCGCCATTACCAATAAGAACGAGGCGAGAAATGGAATGTAGGCGAGCGTAAAGATGCTCGCAAAAGCATTACGTACAAAATCCTTTGGCCCGCGAGTAAGGATTGCCACCAAGGTAAACGGAATGGTCAAAGCTGTCGCAACTGCGATACCCGCGACCCCTTCAAACCATGCGGCAAGGAAGATGACGGTTGCCGAAAAGTAAAGCGAGCCGCAAATATCAATGTTGGCAGGTGAGAGTGCGCGATCCATCTCCCAGATGCCTCGGTAGACGAATGCCAAAGCAAGTGCCACGAAGAGAATTCGCTCAAAGAAGCTGAGTGAGCCAATCACTAACGCGAGGATGACGATGCCCACACCGATAGATGGCAGCAGCTTTCGCCCTGCCCTCGTATTTATCGCCTCATTGAGTGAGTGGAGGTCAGACATGCCAGTGGCGCGAACTCTCAAACTTCGAGAAGTTCGGTCTCCTTATGCTTGAGCAAGTCATCAATCTTCGCGACATGGGCGCTGGTGTGCTTATCGAGCTCTTTCTCAGCGCGAGCGACATCGTCCTTGCCGACTTTGCCATCTTTCTCAAGTTTCTCGAGCGCTTCCTTCGCATGGCGACGGATGTTGCGCACCGATACCCGTGACTCTTCGGCTTTGTTCCGAGCGACCTTGATAAATTCCTTACGACGATCTTCCGTTAATTGCGGGAAGTTCACTCGAATGACGCCGCCATCAGATGCTGGATTGACTCCCAAATCTGATTCACGAATCGCCTTTTCGATAATCGCCATCGCACCCTTGTCGTAGGGGGTTACTACCGCAATCCGCGCCTCTGGCACCTGCACCGAAGCAAGCTGTGCGAGCGGAGTGAAGGTTCCGTAGTAATCGACCATAATCTTGGCGAACATCGATGGATGTGCTCGTCCGGTGCGAATCGCACCAAAATCATCACGCGCTACCTCTACTGCCTTATCCATCTTCGAATCTGAGTCCTTGAGGATCTCATTCACTAACTCTGACATTCCATAACTCCTTAGGAGACGAGCGTCCCGATTGATTCGCCACGAACGGCTCGGGCGATATTTCCAGTCTTCATCAAGTCAAAGACGATGATAGGCAGATTATTCTCACGGCAGAGGCTAAATGCAGCAGCATCGGCAACAGCGAGCGATTTACTCAAGACTTCATCAAATGAAATTTTTTCGTATTTGGTTGCGCTCTTATCTTTACGTGGGTCTGCCGAATAAACGCCATCGACCCCGCTCTTTGCGAGCAAGAGCGCTTCGGCTTTGATCTCCAGAGCGCGTTGAGCGGCCACGGTATCTGTTGTGAAGAAGGGCATTCCGGCGCCAGCGCCAAAGATCACCACGCGCCCTTTGTTCAAGTGACGAATTGCGCGGAGTGGAATGTATGGCTCTGCGACTTGTCCCATATGGATTGCAGTTTGCACGCGAGTGGGTACGCCCTCTTTCTCCAAGAAATCCTGGAGTGCAAGGCAGTTCATCACTGTGCCGAGCATTCCCATGTAATCGGCACGCGCACGATCCATGCCGCGTTGTTGGAGTTCGGCGCCGCGGAAGTAATTTCCACCACCAACGACGATTGCTACCTCAGTTCCCGAACGGGCAACATCTGCAATTTGTTTTGCGATTCCTTGTACAACATCGGGATCAACGCCGATGCCGGTGCCGCCACCAAAGACCTCACCCGAGAGTTTTAGGAGGACTCTCGAGTAGGTCATGGTCACTATTGTCTTACTGTCCGACGCGGAAACGGAAGAAGGCGGTGGCTGATGTCCCAGCTTCGCTGAGCACCTGGGCGACTGATTTCTTCTGATCCTTGGCAAAGGCTTGCTCGACGAGGCTTACCTCTTTGACAAAGCCTGTGACGCGCCCTTCGACGATCTTGGCGAGGGCAGCCTCTGGCTTACCTTCGTTCCGAGCAGTCTCTTCAGCGATTCGACGCTCGTTCTCGATCACATCTGCTGGGACCTCTTCACGCGTGACATATTGCGGTGCGAACGCGGCGATATGTTGCGCGACATCCTTGCCAATATCCCCTGCTGCCTTACTTAGTTGGAGGAGCACGCCTACCTGTGGTGGTAAGTCGGGGCTGGTCTTGTGCAGGTAAGCAACGACAGGCGAACCTTTGAGTACACCCACACGACGAAGCGCGATGCGCTCACCCAAAGTGGCGTTCGCTTCATCGATATGTGCCTGCACGCTCTTGCCGCCACCGAAATCCGAAGCGAGGAAGCTTTCAGTATCGCTGACGTTCGATGCGGCAAGCTTGCCCACCAATTCCTCGGCGAGCGCTTGGAAACGCTCACCCTTGGCAACGAAGTCGGTCTCGCAGTTGAGTTCGAGGATGACACCTGAGTCGCCCTCGACCTTTGCTGTGACTAGACCATTGGAGGTCGCACGACCTTCGCGCTTGGTGACGCCCTTGAGACCTTTAACGCGGATGATCTCTACTGCTTTGTTGAAATCGCCGCCAGCCTCATCGAGGGCTTTCTTGCAATCCAACATTCCTGCGGCGGTCTGTTCGCGCAGGCGCTTTACATCTTCTGCTGTGTACGACATGTATCTACGCTCTCTTCTCGGATGGCTTGAGCAATAACTAGTTAGCTGGGGTCTCGGCGGCAGCAGGTGCTGCTGCTTCGAGCTCTGCTGCGACATCGGCAACCGCTGCTGCAGCTGGCTCTGGCTTGTTAGTTGCCTGGCGAGCTTGCATACCTGCGACGACTGCATCTGCGATGACGCGGGTAAGTAGAGCGACCGAACGAATCGCATCATCGTTACCTGGAATCTTGTATTCGACCTCGTCTGGATCACAGTTGGTATCAAGAATCGCGATGACCGGGATGCCAAGTTTGTGCGCCTCTTGGACTGCAAGGTGCTCCTTCTTAGTATCTACAACCCAGATCGCTGAAGGAAGCTTCGACATGTTGCGAATACCATCGAGGTTCTTCTTCAACTTATCTTTCTCGCGACGGAAGATGAGGAGTTCCTTCTTCGTGCGGATTTGATCTTGGTTCGTTTCGAGAGCTTCGAGCTCCTTGAGGCGATCGATTCGCTTTGCAACGGTGTTGAAGTTGGTGAGCATGCCACCGAGCCAACGCTCTGTTACGTAAGGCATGCCAACACGCTTAGCCTGTTCGATGATCGGCTCTTGAGCCTGCTTCTTCGTTCCGACAAAGAGGATATGTCCTCCGCGGGCAACGGTGTCCTTGACGAAGGCATATGCCTGATCGATCAAGGCAAGTGATTGTTGGATATCGATGATGTAAATACCGTTACGTTCAGTGAAGATGTAACGCTTCATCTTTGGATTCCATCGACGGGTTTGATGTCCAAAGTGGACGCCGCTGTCGAGGAGTTCTCGCATGGTGACAACCGCCATGGTTGCGCGCTCCTAATTCCGCACAAGGTAAAACCTTGCGCACTCGGTTGTTGGTAGGAATCAATTTGATCTCTACCTCTAGCAATTCGAGCCGGCGCCCTTCGATATGGACCGCATCGCTATTCGCGCGCGGACCGAGGTAGTGAAGGGGCTCGATTTGCGTGAAGTCACCGGTTTTACTCGGTGCTGGGGTAAGCCTACCTGACCCACAGCCCCGAAACTTCCCCAGATTCGCCCCTAAGGGTGAGGGACGGTGCGGCCTCTTGCCACTATCCGCGGCTATGACCACCCGCTCCCCTCTCCCTGCTGCCGCCAAGTGGGCGGCGATCGCAACCCTTGCGACGACCACCTTCCTCTCTGGCCTGGCGCTACCGACCACGGCTCGCGACAGCCAATCGAACCAACCATGGCTCTCGCCCTTACCTGGCTCACGTCCTGTGATCACCGGCTATCACCCGAAGGGCAAGAGCGAGAAACGCGGCGCGATCGCGAGGCGATCGAGCGCGCATATGGGGGTGGATTTCGCTGCAACCTTTGGCGAAGAGATTCGTGCACCGCATGATGGCGTGATCTCTTATATCGGAACGGTCAATCAGATTCCGATTGTCGTACTGACTCATATGGATCAGTTGGTTTTACGGCGCACTACTTATCTACCAGCGAGCACCGATTTCACGCTGGGGACTGTTGTTGCGCGCGGCACGAACTTCGCGCGCGTGGCGCCAATTTTTCACTGTGGCAAGCCCTGTTTACATTGGGGTGAACGGATCGGCGAAAAATATTCGAATCCGATGAAACATCTCGGTCGGGCTGTTTTACTACCGCGCTTTAGTTAGGTGAAAATCAAGCCCGCGGATGCGCCTGGTTATACGCGGCTTTCAATCGCTCTTCCGAGACGTGGGTGTAGATCTGTGTTGTTGCTAGCGATGCGTGGCCCAAAATCTCCTGCACTGTTCGAAGATCTGCGCCACGTTCAAGTAAGTGAGTCGCGGCGCTATGGCGCAGACCATGTGGGCCAACTCGTGGTGCATTCGGCAGCGCTTGGAGCGCGGTGTAGACAACTTCCCGGACTGTTCGCGGATCAATTCGTTTTCCTCGCGCACCTAAGAAAAGTGCAAGGCCAGAGGTGCTGCCCAGATACTTTCCTCGCGATTGGTTGATCCACCGGTCGAGCGCATTGAGCGCTGGCGCCCCTAGTGGCACGGTCCGCTCTTTTCTTCCTTTTCCGAAAACTCGAATCGTGTTTCGGGCGCGGTCAATATCTTCTAAGTCAAGACCACATAGCTCTGAGACGCGGATACCGGTGCTGTAAAGCAACTCCACCACCGCAATATTTCTGATTGCATGCGCATCGGTCTCTTCGCCAATCGCACTCTCCATCGAATTAAAGACCTCTTCAGTCTCGGAGACGGTGAGCACGGTGGGAAGGGTGCGCTGTGAGCGCGGGGTTGCTAATCGTTCGCCAACATCGTGAGAGAGCAGCCCATTCTTAAATGCCCACGCAGTAAAGGTGCGCACTGATACCGCTCGGCGCGCGATTGTGGTGCGCGCTCCCCCCGTGCTCTGTTGTGAAGCGAGCCACGAGCGAATCGCTGGCAAGGTGAGTTGATCGACGGCTGAGATGCCTAGCGTTACGCAATGGTCGAAGAGCGCGGTGAGATCGCCGATGTAGGCGCGAATGGTGTGCTCAGAGAGGTTTCGCTGCAGGCGCAGATGCTCCTCATATTGAGATAGTTTCTCAGCGAGCATAAGACGAGGTTACTAGTCTCAGATGGATTTGCCGAGCAAGCGCTAGATTAGAAGATTAAGCGTAAGCCTATTTTGCGGTGAATCGCGAGAGTACCTGGTCTTTAAGCGTGATGCGCAGCTTTAATCCTTTGGTGATCCCGAGAGATTTTGGCAACCTCGCATTCCCTTGGGCATCTAATGTGATGGTTCCGGCATTAATGAGAATGACTTTTCCAGATCTCGTAATTTCTCGTTGAATATTGACGCGCACGCCGGCAAATTTTGGCGAGAGATCCACCAGGGGCGTTACGACAATGCGGGTTGGCTGAAGCAACGCATCCAATTCCGTGAGCGCTTTTGCTAATTGTGAATTGGCGCTCTTGAGCGGAGCCAATTGAGCTTTTGTCGCAACAACTGCCGCAGCACCTGCCTCTTTGATTTCGACATCAAGTTTGATTGCCGCATCTACCCGCGCCTTCTGTTCAGCGGCCACCTTCTCTGCAGCAACACGTGCAGCGGCCGCGACCTCAGCGGCGTAACGCTCTTCCGCGGCTTTGCGCTCTGCAATCTCGGCTGCAATCTGCTCGGGAGTCTTTGGCGGAGGCTGCGGTGCAACAACGACAGCTGCCAGCGTACCAAAATTCAGTGTGACAACTGCAGAACGATTACCTGCACCATCCTTAACAATGACGAACACTTCATAGTTCGTACTCGCGGTCAAGCCCGCAATCGGAATCGGATTAGCAGCCGCCAGGGCGGCAGCAGATGCGCTCGCGCCCGTTTCTACAGCAGCTGCATCTGCAGGATCGGCGCCCGCTGAATTTTGAATCACGTAGTAATAAGTCCCTACCTCGCTCGAAGTGAAGGTTAGGGTGCCACCTGAAGATGTCGCGCCCGAAATTCCTGCAGCAGAGAGCGTCGGCGCAACTTCATCGACGTCGGCAATCGTGATAGTCAAGGTCTGATCGACAGTCTCATTATCAGCATCCGTCGCTCGAACTACGACCACATACGTGTTGTTCCCAGCGGTCGCGCCCAAGTCTTGCGGTGTTTCGAAGTCGCGCGCAGTGATAGTGAGCGCACCTGCTCCTGTAACCGCAAACAAGGCGACATCCGCACCGCCATTCAAGGAAAAAACCGGCGTCCCATCGCCGGTAGCGGTAAGCGTGGTGACATCGGTTGCTCCCTCAATAATCGTAATTGCCGCCGTTGCCTGGCCCCCGTTGCTGGTTATGGCTGGGTCAAATTCATCAACATTTACCACTGTGACTTGTATGAGCTCAACTTCTTGCGTGTCATCCGTGGCGTCTGCAGGGGTATTGCTGTCATATCGGACTCTCACATTCGTCCTGTAGGTGTTGAACCCACTTGCAGAGCTGTCTGTCGGAATTTCGAAATTAGGCGATTCTGTAAAACTCAACGCACCTGTTGCTGCAACTATGGAAAATTTAGCGAAGTCCAGAGTTGTACCGAGAGAGAAGCTGGGAGTACCCGCGCCCTGTGCAGTGATCGTTGTGACCGTTGCCCCGATAGCGACATTCTCATTTGCGGTCACACTAAAGTCTCCGAATCCATCACTTGTGCCAGTAATCTCAGTGAGCGGTCCTGTGGTGAATGTGATTGCAGTCGGAGCGATTGCTTCATCGGTTGCATTTTCAACCGTTGCACCAATCGCTACGTAATATGCCTGTGATGGATTCAAATCCGCCGCCGGATTGATGGTGATGATTGTCTTGCCGGCGTTGATAAATGGTTGGAAGCCCACATCAGCGCCCGCAGCGTTTGTCACCTTAAGAGTGACAAGGGTTTCAAGATCATCAGCAAATAGTGCAGTGCCATCGATTTTCCGCACCGCTTCACTAAATGTGATGGTGATGTTCGCATTGAGCGCGATGTTCACAGCTCCAGTCGCTGGTGCAAAGGTCGCAGTAGGTACCGCCGCAGCAGCCATTGGTGTCCCCCAGGCCAGTACAGCCAAGGCGAGGCTTATTGGTGCAATTGATCGATTGGTCCGCAGCATCAGCGAAGACTACTCAGGTTTTATTCCTTTTCTGAGCAAACCGTAGGTAACGGCTTCTTCGAGCGCCATTTCAGAGGCGGCAATCACATTCTCGTGGACGCCAACGGTGGTCCACTCCCCCTCGCCATCGGTAGTTTCAACGAGCACACGCGTCACCGCGCTGGTGCCCTGGCGACCTTCGAGGATTCGAACTTTGTAGTCAGTTAATTCAAGGGCAGCTAACTCGGGATAAATACTCTCTAAACCTTTTCGAAGCGCATTATCAATCGCATTGACCGGACCATTGCCTTCACCTGCAGTAATGAATTCTTTATCGCGAGCTTTGATCTTTACGGTAGCGCGCGAGATCACTGAAGCATCCGGGCGTCGCTCGACATTGGTTGACCACTCAAGAACTGTGAAATAACGAACTTTCTCGCCGGCTTTCGCTTCACGGAGAAGTAATTCGAAGGACGCATCGGCCGCTTCGAAGGTATAGCCGCGCATCTCGAGCTCTTTGACGCGCTCGACGACCTTGCCGACGAGTTCGCGATCAGCGCTGACATCGATGCCCATCTCTTGGCTCTTGAGTTCAACCGATGCACGACCTGCCATATCGGAGACGAGCATCCGTCGATCGTTGCCGACATATTCTGGTTCGGTGTGCTGATAGAGCGCAGGATCAACCTTGATTGCCGAAGCATGTAACCCTGCTTTATGCGCAAATGCCGAGATGCCAACATATGGCTGACGTGGGCTCGGTGCAATGTTGGTAACTTCAGCAACGGCATGTGAGATTCGGAACGCCTCGCGCAAGTGTCCCTCAGGGAGAACTGGCTTGCGATACTTGAGTTCTAAGTTGGCAATAATTGAAACTAAATCCGCATTGCCGGTTCGCTCACCATAACCATTGAGCGTGCCCTGAACGTGGGTCGCACCGGCATCGATTGCTGCGAGTGAATTAGCAATCGCGCACCCGGTGTCGTTATGGCAATGGATACCCACGCGAGCACCGGTGACCGCAAGCGCATCAGAGACGACATCGGCAATTTCCGTGGGCAACATGCCGCCGTTGGTATCGCAGAGCGCAGCAATATCTGCCCCCGCCTCCATCGCCACCCGAACCACTTCTAGCGCATACGCTTTATTGGCGCGATAGCCATCGAAGAAATGTTCAGCATCGAGGAAGACGCGTCGCCCTTCCTTCACCATCAACGCAATCGTCTCGCGCACCATCGCCAAGTTCTCATCAAGTGAGGTCTTGAGCGCAAGATCGACATGGCGATCGTGCGACTTGGCAACGACAGTGATGATTGGCGCCTGTGAATCCAAGAGCGCTCGTACTTGCTCATCATCGGCCGCCTTTACATTGGGGCGACGAGTCGCACCGAAGGCCACGAACTGTGCATTCTTAAATTTCATCTCTTTGGCAACACGGGCAAAGAACTCGGTATCGCGGGGATTAGCTCCTGGCCAGCCACCTTCGATGAAACCTACCCCAAGATCATCCAAATGCTTGGCAATGGTCATCTTGTCGTGGACCGAGAGATTCAAACCCTCTTGCTGCGCACCATCGCGCAACGTGGTGTCATAGATGTGAAACGCATCGCCTTGAGGCTGAGTGACCATCAGAGAACGCGCTTCATCCAACCGTGCTTATCAGCAACAGTCCCATGTTGGATTCCCAATAGATGCTCACGGAGTTTCATCGTGATTGGACCGGGCTTGCCATCACCAATCGTGAAGTTTCCATGCGCGCTCTTGGCCTCACCAATTCCTGAGATCACAGCAGCGGTACCACAAGCAAAGACTTCGGTGATCTCTCCGCTAGCAACACCGGCACGCCACTGATCCACAGAGAGCATTCCCTCTTCGACGTTATAACCAAGATCCTTGGCTACGGTGAGCAGCGAATATCGAGTAATACCTGGCAACAAAGTTCCGGTAAGCGATGGCGTGAAGATGGTGGCCTTATCACCCGTTCCCTTAACGAAGAAGAGGTTCATCCCGCCCATCTCTTCGACCCACTTACGCTCGACAGCATCGAGCCAAACGACTTGATCGCACCCTTCTTTCGCTGCAGCTTTCTGCGCAACGAGAGATGCCGCATAGTTACCGCCACATTTAGCCTCGCCCGTACCACCGGGGGCAGCGCGAACATATTCGGTCGAGATCCAAACCGAGACTGGTTTTGAAGCATTGAAGTATGCGGCAGCGGGAGTGGCAATCAACAAATACATCGCCGCATTACTCGGACGAACACCAAGGCCAACTTCCGAAGCAATCATGAATGGGCGAATATAGAGCGACTCACCAGGATTGTTCGGCACCCATCCGGCATCTTGTTTGACCAACGCTTCAACAGTGGCAACGAAATCTTCAACAGCAAGTTCCGGCAACGCCATGCGCTTTGCGCTACGGGCAAACCGTGCACCGTTCTCCTCAGGGCGAAAAAGCGAGACGCCGCCATCAGCTTGGCGATAGGCCTTCAATCCTTCGAAGATCTCTTGCCCATAATGAAAGACCGCGGTCGCTGGATCTAGAGTGATGGGCGCGTACGGAACTAACTCGGCATCGCTCCAACCAGTCGCCTCAGTCCAGTTCGCGACCACCATGTTGTCGGTGTAGTACCTACCAAAACCAGGTGCCGATACCCGCTCCGTGCGCACGGCATCAGGAACTGGTGTGGCACTTGGCTTTAGTTGGATCTTCATCGTCTGTCCTTCAGGTGAACTAGATCAGCGCTGCAATCGCAGAACCGATATCAGTAGTGGAACGACCTGTGGTGCGAGTTGCTAGATCTTTCGCAACTGCAGCATTGACCTCAGCAGCAGCTTGTGAATGTCCAAGGTGCTCGAGCATCATCGCAAGCGAGAGGATGGTTGCAGTTGGATCGGCAATGTTCTTACCAGCGATATCTGGAGCTGAACCATGGACCGGTTCGAACATCGAAGGGAACTTCGGATTCGGACTGATATTGCCTGAGCAAGCCAATCCAATTCCACCAGTAATAGCAGCAGAGATATCGGTGAGGATATCGCCAAAGAGATTATCGGTGACGACTACATCAAAACGAGCGGGATCAGTGACGAAGAACATCGCCGCAGCATCAACATGGAAGTAATCCGTTTTGATATTCGGATACTCCTTCTTGACCTCATCAAAGGTTCGCTTCCACAACGCACCTGAGTGCAACATGATGTTGTCTTTGTGAACCATCGTGACCTTCTTGCGGCCGCGGGCAATACATAGTTCAAATGCATAACGAATCACGCGCTCAACTCCGGAGCGAGTATTGATGCTCTCTTCGGTGGCTACTTCGCGAGGTGTGCCAGGGGCAAGAGTTCCACCAGCACCCGAGTATGGACCCTCGGTACCTTCACGGACGACGAGGAAGTCAATCGGATCCTTCGTCGCTAATGGTGAGGTCACTCCGGGATACAACTTCGCTGGGCGAAGGTTGACGTATTGATCGAAAGCAAATCGCATTTTGAGCAGAAGACCACGCTCGAGCACTCCGCTCTGCACCGTGGGGTCGCCGACCGCGCCGAGGAAGATTGCATCATGCTTTGCAATCTCAGCCATCGTTGAATCGTGCAAGACCTCACCGGTCTTGTGATAATGCGCAGCACCCAAATCAAAATTGGTTGTCTCAAAAGAGAGGCCATGCTTCTTAGCAACAACATCAAGGACTTTCAAACCTTCATTGATGACATCAGGACCAATTCCATCGCCACCGACAACGGCAATCTTCTGTGCTTGGGCCATGGTTACACCAACGTCACAAATCGAGCGGTAGCAGATGTTTCCTTCGCAACTTTGGCAAGGACATCGGCTGGAATAGCCGAATCGACAGTAAGGACCATGAGTGCTTCTCCTCCACGTTGGTTACGGGCAACTTGCATACCTGCGATGTTGATTCCTAAAGCTCCTAGCGCGTTACCTACCGCCCCAACAACACCAGGGCGATCGGTATAGCTAAGGAAAAGTAAGTGATCTGAGAATGCGACGTCGACATCAAGACCATCGATCTCAACAATCTTCTCGACGCGCTTAATGCCCATCAAGGTTCCGGCCACCGAAACGCGCTCGCCACTCGAGAGTGCGCCAGAGATAAAGACCATATTTCTATGGTCTGGACTATCGCCAGTAGTAGTAACAGTCGCAACAAGCCCGCGCTCTTGCGCCAAGGAAGGGGCATTGACGTAGGTGACATCATTGACGCCAGAACCGCTCAAAATGCCACGAAGCGCACTTGTCGCAAGGACCGAACAATCTTCACCAGCAATTTCGCCACGAACTTCTACATCAACTGAGACTGGCGACTCCCCCGCGATTGCAAAGAGAACTTGTGCCAATTTCTCAACAAGAGGCAAAGCCGGGCGAACATCTTCTGCGATGGCGCCGCCTTTCACGTTTACTGCATCAGGAACAAGTTCACCTGCGAGTGCTTTACGAACTGAAATCGCAACTGCGATGCCAGCGCGCTCTTGCGCCTCATCTGTTGAGGCTCCCAGGTGTGGAGTCGCGACGACGTTATCAAGAGTGAATAGCGGTGAATCGGTGCAAGGTTCGGTCGCAAAGACGTCAAGACCAGCTCCAGCGACTTTCCCCGACTTGAGCGCTTCATATAACGCTTCCTCATCAAGAACGCCACCACGAGCTGCGTTAATGATTCGAACTGTTGGTTTCACTTTCTTTAGCGCTTCAGTGCCGATGAGATTTGCCGTCTCTTTGGTCTTAGGAAGATGGATCGTGATGAAATCACTTTCAGCCAACAACGTATCGAGATCAATTAAGCGCACATCGAGTTGTGCAGCACGAGCCGGTTGCAGATACGGATCGTATGCAATGACCTTCATACCAAAGGCTTGCATTCGATGAGCAACAAGTTGACCAATGCGACCAAAGCCAACAATGCCGAGCGTCTTCTCAAACAGCTCTGCACCGGTGTACTTCGAGCGCGCCCACTTGCCAATCCGAAGCGCGGCGTGTGCAGGTGAGATGAATCGAGCGCTGGCAAGAATTAGGGCAATTGCCAACTCTGCAGCGCTGACGATATTCGATGTTGGAGCGTTGACGACCATCACGCCAGCGGCAGTAGCTGCAGGAACATCAACATTGTCGAGCCCAACTCCAGCGCGAGCAATGACTTTTAGCCCCTTAGCAGCAGAGATTGCTTCGTTATCCATTTTCGTGGCGGAGCGAATAAGAACTGCCGAGACGCCTTTAGCGAGTTCAGCTAAAAGCTCAGCGCGATCAGCACCGTTGCAATTGCGTACCTCAAAGTCAGGTCCAAGCGCTTCAAGGGTCGCCGGGCTTAACTCTTCAGCAATTAGGACTACTGGTTTGCTCATTAGCGCGCAGCAGTTCCTTCGGTGTAGTCATCTTTAGTCTTGACCCACGACATCATCGCACGGAGGTCTCGACCAACAGCCTCGATTGGATGTTGTTCACCCTTTGCGCGTAGCGCCTTGAATTCTGGGGCGCCTGCATCTTGATCAGCGATAAATCGAGCAGCGAAGGAACCATTCTGCACATCCTTGAGGACTGCACGCATATTGTCTTTGACGCGCTCATCAAGCACGCGTGGACCGGAGATGTAGTCACCATATTCAGCGGTGTCAGAAACTGACCAACGCTGCTTGGCGATGCCCCCTTCGTACATCAAATCAACAATCAACTTCAGCTCGTGCAAGCACTCGAAGTATGCAACCTCTGGTTGGTAACCAGCTTCGAGAAGAACTTCGTAACCCATCTGGACAAGACGTGATGCGCCACCGCAGAGAACTGCCTGCTCACCAAAGAGATCGGTCTCGCACTCCTCGGTAAAGGTAGTGAGGATTCCACCAGCGCGAAGTCCGCCAATTGCCTTCGCATATGAGAGCGTCAGTGGCCATGCATTACCGGTTGCATCTTGCTCGACAGCAACGATGACCGGAACGCCACGACCTGCGACATATTCACGACGCACCAAGTGTCCTGGACCCTTTGGCGCGACCATACATACGTCGACGTTTGCCGGTGGCTTGATGTAACCAAAGCGAATGTTAAAACCGTGACCAAAGAAGAGCGCTGCGCCAGCTTTTAGGTTCGGCTCGATCGACTCTTTGTAAATACCACGTTGAAAATGATCAGGTGCAAGAAGCATGACCACATCTGCTTCCTTGACAGCATCGGCAACGCTGAGAACGCGAAGACCTTCCGACTCTGCTTTAGCTTGTGACTTAGAACCTGGCTTAAGGCCTACGCGAACATCAACTCCGCTATCGCGAAGGCTCAACGCATGTGCGTGACCCTGTGAGCCGTACCCAATGACGGCAACCTTCTTGTTTTGGATGATGGAGAGATCTGCATCTTCATCGTGATAGAGAGTGGCCACTGGTAGTGCTCCTTTTTTAATCGGTGAAACGGCTTGGTCAGGAAAATTAAGATGTAATCGTACGCCCCATCGCGACTACTCCGGACTGGGTCAATTCCATAATCCCGAACGGGGTGAGCTCGCTAATAAGCGCCTCAATCTCGGCTGGTTTGGCGGTCTGCTGGATGGTGAGTGAGGTTGCTGTGCTCTCGACCACGTGCGCCCCATGCTTTTCCAGAACAGCATCGATCTTTTTCTGGTCACTCGCACCGTTGGCTACAGCCACGCGGACAAGAATGAGTTCCACCTGGTGAGATGTGCTCGCAGGTAGCTCGATGATGTCAATTACATTAACCAACTTATCAAGTTGTTGAATCACCTGGTCGAGCGCATGCCCTTCGACATTGACTGAGATGGTGATGCGCGAGATCTCAGAATTTTGTGTTGGCCCAACCGAGAGCGCTTCGATGTTGTAACCACGGCGCGAGAAGAGCGATGAAACGCGCGCAAGCACGCCGGCTTGATTTTCAACCAGTACTGAAAGGGTATGTGTTTTCATTAGAGCTCCTGTGAATCCCAGTCAGGCGCTAATTCACGCGCAATCATGATGTCGTCATTTGATGTGCCAGCAGCAACCATCGGCCAGACCATCGCATCGCGGAAGACATTAAAGTCAACAACGACTGGCTGATCAGTAATTGCCATCGCAGCTTCGATTGTCTTATCGACATCTTCTGGTCGCTCGCAGCGAAGTCCGATGCAACCCATGGCATCGGCAAGCTTTGCAAAATCTGGAACACGCTTTGAGTGCAAGTCGGTATTTGAATACCGTTGGTTGTAGAAAAGGGTCTGCCATTGGCGAACCATTCCAAGGCTCTCGTTGTTGATCAATGCAACTTTGATGGGGATGTTGTTGATGGCACAAGTAACGAGCTCTTGATTGGTCATCTGGAAACACCCATCGCCATCAATAGCCCAAACGGTGGTATCAGGAGCGCCAACTTTTGCACCCATCGCTGCAGGAACTGCATAGCCCATCGTGCCAAGGCCGCCTGAGTTGAGCCATGTGCGTGGCTTCTCATAATTGATAAATTGCGATGCCCACATTTGATGCTGACCTACACCTGCGGTGTAGATCGTGTCGGGATCGGAAATTTTGCCAAGTCGCTCGATGACATATTGCGGTGAGAGCGAACCGTCTGAGGGCACGTCATAGCCAACGGGATAGGTGGTGCGCCATCCCTCAACCTGCTTCCACCATGGCGTTAGATCGGGCTGGCTTTTTGCGAATTCTGCCTTTACTGCAGGAAGTAATTGCGCCATCGTCAATCGAACATCACCGATTACTGGAACATCTGCATGGCGATTCTTTCCGATTTCAGCGGGATCGATATCTGCATGAATAACTTTTGCGCCAGGGGCGAATGTTGAAAGCTTTCCAGTAACTCGATCATCAAAACGCGCGCCAAGAGTGATGAGCAAATCAGCTTTTTGCAACGAGGTAACCGCGGCAACGCTGCCATGCATTCCTGGCATTCCAACGTGTAGTTGATGGCTATCCGGGAAGGCACCGCGCGCCATAAGAGTTGTCACAACTGGTGCGCCAACTAATTCGGCGAGCGCACGAAGCTCCTTGTGAGCATTTGCTTTTATAACTCCGCCACCAACATACAAGACTGGTCGCACCGATTGTGCGATGAGCGCTGCTGCATCTCGAATTGATTGTGGAACTGGCTGTGAATGATCTCGATAGCCGGGTAGATCGATATTCTTCGGCCATTCGTAATTAACCTTCTCCTGCAACGCATCTTTAGCAACATCAACAAGAACTGTGCCCGGTCGACCACTTGCTGCAATGTGATACGCCTCTGCGATTGCACGTGGAATATCGACTGCACGAGTTACTAAATAATTATGTTTAGTAATGGGCATCGTGATGCCGCGGATATCCGCTTCTTGAAATGCATCAGTACCGATTGCGCTCGAAGGAACTTGACCTGTGATCGCAACCATCGGAACTGAATCCATCTGTGCGTCGGCAATTGGCGTGACGAGGTTCGTTGCACCTGGACCAGAAGTGGCAATACACGTGCCCACGCGACCAGTTGCTTGCGCGTAACCGGTTGCAGCATGGCCTGCACCCTGTTCATGGCGAACAAGGATGTGGCGAATCTTGCTGTCGTAGATCGGGTCGTATGCAGGCAGGATCGCCCCGCCAGGGATTCCGAACATGACATCGACGCCAGCGTTCTCCAAAGAACGGATCAAGCTCTGCGCGCCAGTCATCTCCTCAGCCATCTTCACTTCTCCCCTACTAGTCCCTACTAATGCGAAATCCCTCAGTGATTCCACTGAGGGATGGCGCACGATCTGTAATGACGCTAGATCGCGCGCTGCCTAACCACAATAATTACGGCGGTTGCCATGGCCCTATTCTCCCGCCAAAAGGCGAGAACCGTCAACCCCTACTTGACCCCCACGAGGGGAGAGCGAGGCTGTGGCGTTAGTCGCAGACTGCACCTTTGGAGGCCGAACCCACCAGTTTGGAGTATTTGGCCAAGACTCCTCTGCGGTAGCGATGGGTCAGCGGCGCCCATCCCTTCTTCCGCTCGGCAAGTTCGGCCGCAGAGACGAGTAGGTCTAGCTCACGGGTTTTGGTATTGATCCGGATGATGTCGCCATCGCGAACGAATGCAATCGGGCCACCATCGACCGCTTCCGGCGCGATATGTCCAACGCATAGTCCGGTGGAGCCACCGGAGAAGCGTCCATCGGTAAGGAGCATCGTGCTCTTGCCGAGCCCAGCGCCCTTAATCGCGCCTGTGATCATCAACATCTCCCGCATACCTGGCCCACCTTTAGGACCTTCGTAGCGAATGACGAGAACATCGCCAGCTTGGATGGTGCCATTTTCGAGCGCATCCATCGCTTCACGTTCGCGTTCAAAAACTCGAGCTGGACCTTCGAATGTTTCTATACCAATTCCGGCAGTTTTAGTGACCGCACCTTCAGGGGCGAGCGAGCCGTGCAAGATGGTGATGCCACCTGTGGTGTCCATCGGATTCTTGGTCGCGCGCAAGATTTCACCATCGGGATCTGGTGGGGAGATGTGGGCCAAGTTTTCAGCCATCGTCTTACCGGTAACGGTCAAGGTATCGCCGTGGAGTAAGTTCGCATCAAGAAGTGCGCGAAGTACAACTGGAATGCCGCCAACTTTATCGACATCGCTCATCACATAACGACCAAAGGGTTTGAGGTCGCCAAGGAGTGGAACCTTTGAGCCGATTCGGTGGAAATCCTCTAGCTCGAGATCGACATCTGCTTCATGTGCTAGAGCCATCAAGTGAAGCACCGCATTGGTTGAGCCACCTAAAGCCATCAAGATGGTAATCGCATTCTCGAACGCCTTCTTAGTGAGAATGTCGCGAGTGGTGATGCCTTGTCGAATCAATTCAACAACAGCCATTCCGGATTTCTTCGCGTAATCATCGCGCCTGCGGTCTACTGCCGGTGGCGCTGCCGATCCTGGCAACGATAATCCGATTGCCTCACCGATTGATGCCATGGTGTTAGCGGTATACATGCCACCGCATGCGCCTTCGCCCGGACAGATTGCACGTTCGATGCGATCTACTTGATCAGAGGTGATCAAACCGCGCGCACATGCACCAACAGCTTCAAAGGCATCGATGATGGTGACATCTTTGCCATCGACATTTCCTGGCAGAGTAGAACCTGCATAGACGAAGACTGCTGCCACATCAAGGCGTGCCGCTGCCATCATCATTCCCGGAAGTGATTTGTCGCAACCTGCGAACATCACCATGCCATCTAGTCGTTCAGCTTCCATCACAGTTTCGACAGAATCTGCAATTACCTCACGTGATACGAGTGAGAAGTGCATTCCTTCATGCCCCATAGAGATTCCATCAGAGACTGAAATCGTTCCGAATTGCAGTGGGAATCCTCCTGCTTGATGCACTCCTTCTTTGGAAGCTTTTGCTAGACGATCAAGCGAGAGATTGCACGGGGTGATCTCATTCCACGAAGAGGCGATGCCAATTTGCGGCTTGACCCAATCCTCATCACCCATTCCCACCGCGCGTAACATGCCACGCGCTGGTGCGCGCTCAATGCCATCGGTGACCGTGGCAGAGCGAGGCTTCATCGGGTTATTCGGGTTATCACCTGTGTTCTTCGTCATAAGGCGATAGTACGGGGAATGTCCAAGCGGGCGCCAACGTTCTCGCTGTTACCGTTATACCCTGCGCATTTGCGTGTGGCACTTCACAACTAGAGAGACTGATACCTATGACTGACCCTGTAACTACCCCTGCTCCCGACAGATGGCGCACCCTTTTCGTCATCGCAATCGCCCAATTGATGGTCGTCCTCGATGCATCCATCGTGAACATCGCAATCCCGAGTGCAAAAGCTGACCTGGGCATCACCGATGCAAATCAGCAATGGGTCGTCACTGCCTACACCCTTGCCTTCGGCTCACTCCTACTACTTGGAGGGCGAATAGCCGATTTCGTGGGGCGAAAGAAGATCTTCATCGTCGGGCTATTTGGCTTCGCTGCCGCCTCAGCTCTTGGTGGCATCGCCTCCACGCAAGGCTTGCTCTTCGCATCACGCGGCCTCCAAGGTGTCTTCGGTGCCCTTCTGGCACCTGCAGCGCTCTCGATTGTGAGCGTGACCTTTACTGACCCGAAAGAACGCGCTCGCGCTTTCGGTGTCTATGGCGCAATCTCTGGTGGTGGCGCGGCAATCGGTTTGATTCTTGGCGGCACCCTTACCGAGTACTTCTCATGGCGCTGGTGCTTAGGCGTGAACACGCCAATTGCGCTGATCGCTGGTTTGCTCGCATTCAAATATGTCCACGAATCCAAAGCTGGCGGCGACCACAGCTACGACTTGCCGGGAACATTAACGGCATGTGCTGGCCTCTTCGCTCTTGTCTATGGATTTAATGAAGCTGCAACTAAAGGATGGTCAGCGAATATCACAATTACCTTCTTGGTAGTCGCTGCGATCCTGCTCGTAGCTTTCTTCGTTATCGAGAATAAAGTTAAGAATCCACTCATGCCGCTACGGGTAATCAGTGAGCGAAATCGCGGTGGTTCTTATCTCGGATCATTAGTTGTTGGCGCTGGCCTCTTCTCGATGTTCCTCTTCTTGGGCATCTACTTACAATCAGTCCTGGGTTATACGCCACTCAAAGCTGGATTTGCATTCTTGCCATTTACCGCCGGAATCATCGTCTTTGCCGGCGTGGCATCACAGCTCCTTCCCAAGGTCGGACCACGACCTTTGATGGTTCCTGGACTACTCGCTGCTGCAGTGGGTCTGATCTATCTGACACAGATAACTCCGGAAACTTCATATGTAACCCACGTGCTTCCTGCTCTCTTGATCATGAGTAGCGGTATGGCGCTGGTCTTTATCCCACTATCTTCCACTGCGCTGCATGGCGTCGGTAATCGAGATGCTGGAGTGGCCAGTGCGCTCATCAACACCAGTCAACAAGTGGGTGGCTCGCTTGGCACTGCGCTACTTAATACCGTTGCCGCAACTGCCAGCACCACTTATATGACGGCTAATGCGACAAAGTCACCGCTCTTTGGTTTAACGCACGGTTTCACCGTTGCGTTCACAGTGAGCGCAGCTTTGCTCGTCGTTGGAGCGGTGGTACTTGCGCTATTTATTAAAATCGGCAAGGAAGCTGTTGTCGAAAATGAAGGTGGCGCAGTAGTCCACTAAATCAATTTACGCTTGACCTAATTGGCCAAGTAGAAGCTCGCGCACCCGCGCAGCATCTGCTTGGCCTTTAGTCTCTTTCATGACTGCACCAATGAGCGCACCGGCTGCTGGAAGATGACCATTCCGAACTTTCTCGGCAGTCTCCGGTTGATCTGCGATCGCCTTTTCAATAGCTGCAATCAGAGAACTTTCATCGGAGACAACTTTAATTCCCTTCGCTGCAATAACCGAATCTGGATCACCTTCGCCCGCGATGACTGCAGCAACTACCTGTCGCGCAAGTTTGTCGGTCAATTCACCGGCGCCAATCAATTCAACGATACGTGCGACCTCTTTCGGAGAGATACTTACGCTGCTTAATTCGACTTCAGCTTCATTGGCAAGACGAGAAATCTCACCCAGCCACCAGCCACGAGCCTTCGTGGGATCAGCCCCTAGTGCGACTGTCTCTTCAACAAGATCAACAGCGCCCGCATTAACCATCGCAGCCATCTCTTTATCTGGCACTTGCCAGAGCGCCTGCAGGCGAGCGCGCCGGACTGAAGGCTTCTCTGGTAACTCACTTCGCAATTTCTCAATCCACGTTGCGTCAGGAGCTACTGGAGTGAGATCTGGTTCTGGGAAGTAGCGGTAATCCTCGGCTTGCTCCTTCGAGCGCCCCGAACGGGTAGCCCCGGTATCTTCTTGAAAATGTCTCGTCTCTTGAACAACGCGCTCACCCTTATCGAGCAATCCTGCATGGCGAATCATTTCACCGCGGACTGCACGCTCAACCGAGCGAAGTGAGTTGACGTTCTTCGTCTCACTGCGCGTTCCTAATTTTCCAGATCCAATAGGCGCTAGCGAGACGTTTGCATCGCAGCGAAGTGAACCTTGCTCCATCTTGACATCGCTCACTCCTAGGGAGCGCAAGATGTCGCGAAGCTCCTTTACATATGCCTTGGCTACCTCTGGCGCGTACTTACCAGTACTGGATACCACCTTGGTCACGATTTCAACTAGCGGGATACCAGCGCGGTTGTAATCAAGGAGCGAGTATTCGGCGCCATGGATACGTCCGGTCGCACCGCCGACGTGGAGCGATTTTCCGGTGTCCTCTTCCATATGCACGCGTTCGATTTCGATTCGGAAAGTTTTAGCGCCTTCATCGGTTTCAACCTCGACATCGAGATACCCATTGGTGCAGATCGGCTCGTCATATTGCGAAATCTGGAAGTTCTTCGGCATATCTGGATAGAAGTAATTCTTCCGAGCGAAGCGACTCTTCGGCGTAATGGCGCAATTGAGCGCTAAACCAATCCGAATGGTGCTCTCAATCGCTTTCTCGTTGACCATTGGCAACGCACCAGGCATGCCGAGGCAGACCGGGCAGGTTTGAGTGTTTGGCGGTGCGCCGAATACGGTGGCGCAGCCACAGAACATCTTTGTTTCAGTATTGAGCTCGACATGCACCTCAAGGCCAAGTGATGGCTCATACCTCGCGACTACGTCATCGTATGAGAGCGCCATTACCGCACCTGCAAATCTGGAATCTGATTGGTCAATGGGCCGTTCCACTTGGCATGCAGCTCACGCTCAAGTGCACCCCCAACTTGATACAGGCGATCGTCGCGCATTGCAGGTGCGATGATTTGGAAACCCACGGGCAAGCCTTCAGATAAGCCTGCCGGCAAACTCATCGATGCGACGCCTGCAAGATTTACTGGGATGGTGGCCACGTCACTGAGATACATCGCCACAGGATCATCGCTCTTCTCACCGATCTTGAATGCGACGGTAGGTGTAGTTGGCGAGACCAGTACATCGACCTTCTCGTACGCAGCGGCGAAATCACGTGTAATGAGAGTGCGAACCTTTTGCGCGCTCCCATAGAAAGCTTCGTAGTAACCGGCAGAGAGTGCGTACGTGCCAAGAATGATTCGCCGCTTCACTTCAGGACCAAATCCGGCCTCACGAGTAAGGCTCATCACCTCTTCAGCACTTCGCGCGCCGTCATCGCCGACGCGAAGGCCATAACGCATCGCATCAAAGCGAGCGAGATTCGAAGAAGCTTCACTCGGAGCAATTAAATAGTAAGCACCTAATGCGAATTTAAAATTTGGACAAGAGACTTCGATGATCTCGGCGCCCTGCGATTCAAGTATTGCAAGAGATTCTGCAAATCGATCAGCGACTCCCTTTTCATATCCATCGCCGGAGAGCTCTTTGACTACGCCGATCTTCATCCCCCTTACATCGGCGCGCTTTGCAGCTGCAACGACATCAGGGACTGGCGCATTGATACTCGTTGCATCTTTGGGATCATAACCAGCAATCACCTGATGCAGTAAGGCGGTATCGAGAACGTTGCGAGCGCATGGGCCTGCTTGATCCAAACTCGAGGAGAAGGCGACAAGCCCGTAACGAGAGACGCCGCCGTACGTTGGCTTCACTCCAACAGTTCCCGTGACTGCGGCAGGTTGTCGAATCGATCCACCGGTATCAGTTCCGATTGCAAGTGGCGCCTGCATCGCAGCGAGCGCAGCTGCAGAACCACCACCAGATCCACCGGGAATGCGATTGGTGTCCCAAGGATTTCGAGTCGGTCCGTACGCGGAGTTCTCTGTTGAGGAACCCATCGCAAACTCGTCCATATTTGTCTTACCGAGAATGACAATTCCCGAATCTTTCAATTTAGCGACCACTGTTGAGTCGTAAGGTGGCCGCCATCCTTCGAGGATTTTCGAACCACATGTCGTGGGAACTCCCTTTTGCGCTAAGACATCCTTGAGGGCCAGTGGCACACCGTGAAGCGGTGAGTTGCTTTCGCCTCTGCTCTTATCGGCGTGATCTGCTTGGGCTAACGCGCCCTGAACATCAACATGCAAGAAGGCGTGGATTGCAGAGTCTGTCTGAGCGATTTGATCAAGATGCGCTTGCGTCACTTCGCGCGATGAAAGTTCGCCCTGCGCAATTAACGTGCCTAATTCAGCCGCGCTCTTTCGAACGAGTTCGCTCATGCCTCTTCACCCAAGATCTGAGGTACGCGAAAACGTGATTCTTCGCTCGCCGGTGCGCCGCTAAGCGCCTCCTCCGGAGTGAGGCTTGGCCGAATGAGATCCGGACGGGTCACATTGGAGATCTCTAATGGGTGTGACATAGCAGGCACATCGGTGCCAGCCGCTTCTTGCACTACGGCAACGGCATCGAGAATTCCATCGATCTGGCCTGCCAGATGTGTCAGTTCATCATCGCCTAGCGTGATCCGGGCTAGAGCAGCGATGCGAGCGACCTCATCGCGGGAGATCCGGGATTTTCCAGCCATACCCAAAGCCTACCCGCGAATCTGACCAGTCCCGGTCACGATCCAGGTCGTCGTCGTCATCTCCTCAAGCCCCATCGGACCTCGCGCATGCGCCTTTTGATTTGAGATTCCAATCTCGGCGCCAAAGCCCATCTCTTCGCCATCGGTGAAGCGAGTGGAGGCGTTAATCATTACTGCTGCCGCATCCATCTGATTGATGAAGCTCTCGATAGCGCGGGGATTTTCCGAGATTATCGCATCGGTGTGGTTAGTCCCGTATTTGCGAATATGTTCAGCTGCTTGATCGACGCTGTCGACCACACGGACATTCATTTCGAGAACGCCATACTCAGTCGACCAGTTCTCCTCCCGCGCTAAAGATGCATTGATGCCAAGTTTCCTCGCCACCTCTACTGTCTTTGCATCGCCATGGAGTACAACGTGCTCTGAATTCAATGCATCGAGCGCCATTGGTAAGAATGTGTCAGCAATCTCGCTATGCACAAGAAGAGTTTCAGCGGCGTTGCAGACGCTCGGACGTTGCACTTTCGAGTTGATTAGAATCGGCAGCGCTTTTGCCAAGTCGCCATCTTTATCTACGTAGACGTGACAAACCCCAGCGCCGGTTTCGATTGTTGGGACCTTTGCCTCATCCACCACAGTTCGAATCAACGCAGCGCTTCCTCGTGGAATTACTAAATCTACTAAGCCGCGCGCATGGAGTAACTCGGTCACACTCGAGCGATCTGTAGAGGGAACTAGTTGAATCACATCTGCTGGCAGACCAACGCTTGCTACTGCATCACGCATAATGGAGACGAGAATCTCATTGGATTTTGCCGCGCTTGATGATCCACGAAGGAGCGCACAATTACCGGATTTGAGAAGAATCACTGCGGCATCAACGGTGACATTGGGGCGAGCTTCGTAAACCATCCCCACGACCCCAAATGGAACTGAGACTTGCTTGAGGTGTAGGCCGTTGGGCAGCGTGCGCTCCCGTTTGATGACCCCAATTGGATCGGGAAGGGCTTTAATTTTCCGAGCGCCACCTGCGATGCCCGCAATTCGAGCGCTATTGAGCATCAAGCGATCTATCAACGATTCAGAGATTCCCTCACTGCGCGAACGAATGACATCGTCATTATTGGCAGCGAGAATCTCACTTTCCCGCGCCAGTAGCGCGACAGCGATTGCCTCAATTGCATCATCTTTCTGTGCGCGGGAGGCATGGGCTAATACGACCCCGGCTTTTCGCGCTGCGCTCGAAAGGTTGGCAATCATGGTTGATAGCCTAACGAATCTTTACTCGGATACGCTTACCAATATGTTCCTCGTCAAATGGCTTCGACGCTTCCTCCTCTCGGCGCTTGCGCTCTATCTCCTCCTCTTTAGTTTCATGCGCTTAGTCCACTATCCAGAGCCAATCGCAGCGATTCGCCTCGGTCTTGCCCCTGCCCATGCGACACCCAAGTTGATGCCTTCGCACTACATCCCACCAGCTCAATCCCCCAAACTGTGGAGCACGGCAACGGAAGAGTTACCCACCAAGGTCTCGTTTAATGGCGAACAAATATCGTTCCAAGAATTCCTCGATACAACAGCGGCCAATGCTTTTCTCGTGATCCGTAATGGTGTGATCTCTTACGAGTGGTACAAAGAGGGATTCGATGAGAAATTCCTCTTCCCGTCCTATTCAGTTGCCAAAACACTAACGTCAATCATGATTGGCCAACTGATTAGTCAAGGCAAGATCAATGAGAGCGATAAATTTGTGGACTTCTTTCCACAATTCAAGAATGGCACAACATTCGACGAGTTCACTATCAATCAACTTCTCGATATGCGCAGCGGCGTCGGCGTTACTGACAATTACCCTTCTGGGCCCAGCGGTTGGGGCGTTGCCATCGCTCAGATGTATGCCACCACTGACCTCGATTGGTTCATGGGAAACAACCGAAAGATGAAGTTTGAACCAGGTTCAGCTGCTGAATATCGAAGTATCGATACGCAAATGCTAGGCATGGTAATTAAGAGAGTAACGGGCGAACGAGTCTCTGATTATTTCGCCAAGAACATTTGGCAGCCTCTCGGCGCTAAGTATGGTGCAACTTGGGGGGTTGATCACCTTGATGGACAAGAGAAGACATTCTGTTGCTTTAATGCTGCTGCGCGCGATTATGGACTCGTTGGTCAACTAATCCTTGATAACGGTCTGGCAAACGGCACTTCCATTATTCCGTCAATCTGGAACGCCCGTCTGGCAACACCAGTTGTCACGCTAGATCGAAATTGGGGCTATGGCGCTCAAATTTGGCATCCATATCCGAACACTTCGATGCTCCTTGGACTACACGGTCAACATGTGTTGATTGTCCCTGAGACCAAGACCGTCATAGTGAAATTAAGCGATGATCTCAATGATTCGAATGAAGGCCCCGCTACCGAAGTGATGTATCGGCTCGCATTGCGTCGTTAAATCCGTTTTAAATAAGAGTTAAATCGTCGCGATGAACCAGCTCGCGCTCGTATTCAGCACCAAACGTTGCCGCCAACTCCTTGGTGCTCTTTCCGAGTAATTGTGGAATTTCGTCGCTATCAAAAGCCACCAATCCACGTGCGATTACCTTTTGAGTGGGGTCGACCAAATCCACGACATCGCCAGCGGCGAAATCTCCGGTAACCGCTCTAACCCCCGCCGCGAGCAACGAAGTGCCGCGCTCCAGAATGGCTTTTGCTGCGCCTTCGTCAAGTAGCAATGCGCCTTTTGGTGTTGATGCATGAGCGATCCAGAGCGCACGCGATGGCGCTCGATGCGAGCCGGCATGGAAAATAGTTCCTACTTCAGCACCATCAACGGCTCCCTGGACATTTGCTAACGAGGTAAGAACGACTGCAATACCCGCGCTCGTTGCAATTCGAGCTGCTTCGACTTTAGTTGTCATCCCTCCGCTACCAACTCCGGCGCTAGCTGCGCCACCAATCTCAGCGCTAGCTAGCGCTGCAAAATCGCTCACCTCGGCAATTCGCTTAGCATGTTGTGATGTCGGTGGGGCGTCATAGAGAGCATCGATATCCGAGAGCAGGATGAGTAAATCAGCTTGCACTAAATGGGAAACGAGCGCTGCTAGGCGGTCATTATCACCGAATCTAATTTCAGAGGTTCCAACAGTGTCATTCTCATTAACAACCGGGACAACACCAAGGGTGAGCAATCGATCAAGCGTCCGCTGCGCATTTCGATAGTGGCTTCGACGCACAATATCTTCGCTAGTCAGGAGCACTTGCGAAGCAGTGATTGAATGTCGAGCAAAGGATTCGGTATATCGATGCATTAACAGTCCTTGGCCTACCGATGCAGCGGCTTGTTGGAGCTCTAACTCCTTTGGCCTGGATTTCAGACCCAACGGCGCTAAACCAGCGGCAATTGCTCCAGAGGTAACCACGAGTACATCGAGACCGCGAGCCTTTGCACTGGCAACAGCGTCAACTAGTCGATCGACCGCCCCGGTATCCAGACCTGCTCCCGCGCTACCGGTTAAAGATGACGAACCAACCTTGATGACGATGCGTTTGGCTCGTGAAACTTCACTGCGCATCATCCTCACTCCAATCCTCTTCGGAAAGATTATCTTCGCTCGCCTTGTGCAGCCCTAGCTGGACCGTCTCAACCCGGACATCGTGTCCACGCCGGGTATGGAAATGCTCAACGCCAGCCTCAATCGTCGGTTCCCACTCAAAGCGAGTGGAATCTTCGCCTTCGCCGATCATCACTTCACACCCTGGCTCGGCACCCAACTTGAAGAGCTCTTTCTCGACGCCCAGTCGAGCCAATCGATCGGCGAGATAACCAACTGCTTCTTCATTACTGAAATTTGTCTGGCGTACCCAGCGCTCTGGTTTCTCGCCCGTCACCACAAAGCGACCGTTCTTCTCCTTGCGGACGGCAAAGCCAAGATCATCGACAGCCTTCGGGCGAAGCACAATGCGCGGCGCCTCGACGCTCTCTTTTGGCTTGCGATTGATGAGAGCAGCCATCGCGTAGAGCAATTCCGGAATACCTTCCCGGGTCGCCGCTGATATGGGATAGACCTCGAGACCTCGGGCGCGCAAGTTATCCGAGACCATCTCGGCCATAGCGCGACCATCAGGTAAGTCGATTTTATTGAGTGCGACGATTCGTGGTCGATCTTGCAGTCCACCATAAGCAGCGAGCTCATTTTCGATGACTTCAAAGTCACGAATTGGATCACGATCGCTCTCGAGCGTGCCGCAATCGAGGACATGTACCAATGCTGAACAGCGCTCAACATGGCGGAGGAATTCCAAACCAAGTCCTTTTCCTTCACTCGCGCCTGGAATAAGTCCAGGCACATCGGCGACGGTGAAGCGATGCTCGCCAATTTCGACAACGCCAAGGTTGGGTACGAGGGTAGTAAAGGGGTACTCAGCGATTTTTGGACGAGCAGCAGAGATCGCAGCAATCAACGATGATTTCCCTGCTGATGGGTAGCCAACTAAAGCGATGTCAGCGACGCTCTTCAGCTCGAGCGTTAAATCAACTTTTTCACCAGGCTCACCAAGGAGCGCAAAACCAGGTGCGCGACGTCTTGATGAGGCAAGCGCAGCATTTCCTAAACCACCTGCGCCACCGCGCGCCACCACGAAACGAGTGCCAACGCCGAGTAGATCGGCGACGACATTTCCGTAGGTGTCTCGGATAACCGTTCCCTCGGGAACTTGGAGAACTAAATCGTCGCCTTGCGGACCATCTTTATGTCCACCTTGGCCATGGCGACCTGAAGTAGCAGTTCGGTGTGGGCTGTAATGAAAATCTAAGAGCGTTGTCACACTGGGATCGACAACGAGAATGACATCGCCACCTCGACCACCATTGCCACCATCTGGACCGCCTAAAGGTTTGAACTTCTCGCGATGGACCGAGACGCAACCATTACCGCCGCTACCTGCTTGAGCTAATAAGCGCGCTTGATCTATGAAAGTAACTGCTGACATCTGGTCTATTCACCTCTTTCTACTTCTGAATAAAAAAAGCGGGCCCGTATGCGGACCCGCTAAAGATAAGTCCGTTGATTATTGAGGGAGAACATTCACAACGCGACGGCCACGTGCAGTGCCAAATGAAACGGAACCTGCGGCGAGCGCAAAGAGGGTGTCATCTTTTCCGCGCCCTACATTGGCCCCTGGGTGGAAGTGGGTGCCACGTTGACGAACAAGAATCTCACCGGTGCGGACAACTTGACCAGCAAAGCGCTTCACGCCAAGGAATTGTGGATTGGAGTCGCGACCATTGCGGGTCGAGGAGACACCTTTTTTACTTGCCATCTCGTAACTCTCTCTCTACTTACTTGCTGTTAATTGCCGTGACTTTGATGCGAGTCTTCTTCGCACGGAATCCTTGACGTCGACGATAGCCGGTCTTGCTCTTGTAGCGAAGGATGTCGATCTTTGGTCCCTTGACCTCATCGAGAACCTCAGCGCTGACAGTGGATCCTGCTCCTGGGGTGGAAATCTTTCCACCTTCGACAACAAGAAGAAGTGGCAATGAGACGGTCGCACCTACGGCGGCTTCCACTCGATCGATATCGAGGACCTCGCCGACGGTTACCCGCTCCTGGCGTGCGCCAGCCTTAACAATTGCGTACACGACTCTCTCCTTGATACCCCTGGGGCGTTACCTAGATTTCTCGCTCAACCGAGCCTGCTAAGGGTAGGGATTGGCTCCCCTGCAGGTCAAACTGAAGGGGTGATAACCCCGCCGCTACTGACTCGACGGCGACCGCGTCGCCCGCTCGAAACTGGGCTCTGGACGGGGGTATCAACGATGACCAGTGCGGAGCTCTCGAGCTTCTCCTCTGGCTCATCGACCATCTCCCGTTCGGATCCATCGACATCATCAGCAAGGTCTTCGTGGCTCTCCTCCTGCTGGCGAGAGTGCGCTGCCATTGGAACCGGATCCATATGGATATGGATTCCCCGCCCATGACAACTCTCGCATGTCGTTGAGAATGCTTCGATCAGACCTTGTCCAACTCGCTTACGAGTCATCTGCACCAATCCGAGCGAAGTAACTTCGGCGACTTGATGTTTAGTTCGATCTCGACCAAGACATTCGGTAAGACGACGGAGGACCATATCTCGATTTGATTCTAAGACCATGTCAATAAAGTCAACCACGATGATTCCGCCGAGGTCACGTAAGCGCAATTGACGTGCAATCTCTTCGGCTGCCTCGAGATTGTTCTTGGTAACAGTCTCTTCAAGATTGCCACCTTTGCCGATGAACTTTCCGGTGTTGACGTCGATTACCACCATTGCTTCAGTCCGGTCGATAACTAACGAACCACCTGAAGGGAGATAGACCTTTCGATCTAACGCTTTTGCCAATTGTTCTTCTACTCGGTGCTCCGAGAAAATATCGTTTGGCTTATGCCATTTGGAGATCTTCTGTACTAAATCAGGAGCGACGAAACTTAAATAGCTATTGATCTCATCCCAAGCATCATCTCCTTGGACATGGAGCGAACGGAAATCTTCATTGAAGATATCGCGAACAACGCGGATGTTTAGGTCAGGCTCTGCGTACAGCAGCGACGGAGCGCTCGCGCTTGGATCCTTTGCTTTCTGCTCAATAACTTCCCACTGCGCCTTTAAACGAGCGACATCGCGAGTGAGCTCCTCTTCGGATGCTCCTTCGGCTGCGGTCCGTACGATGACTCCTGCTTCATCGGGGACGAGTCCCTTCAAAATAGATTTAAGGCGGGTTCGTTCATTCTCTGGAAGGCGGCGACTAATTCCGCTCATCCCACCTTCAGGTACGTAGACCAAGTAGCGACCAGGAAGAGATATCTGGCTGGTGAGTCGAGCGCCCTTTTGACCGATGGGATCCTTCGTCACTTGGACGAGAACAGGTTGGCCTGACTTGAGCGCGAATTCGATCTTTCGCGGGGTTCCCTCTGCTAATCCGGCAGCATCCCAATTGACTTCGCCGGCATAGAGAACGGCGTTACGTCCCTTACCAATGTCGACGAATGCGGCTTCCATGCTCGGAAGTACATTCTGCACGCGACCGAGATAGACATTTCCAACATATGAGGTGCTCGATGCGCGATTGACGTAATGCTCCACCAAAATCTTATCTTCGAGAACAGCGATTTGAGTTCGATCCCCGGTCTGGCGAACGAGCATCGTGCGATCAACGTTCTCTCGTCGGGCCAGGAACTCTGACTCGGTGATTACTGCGGGGCGACGGTTGCCGTGGAATGAGCGGGGATGCTCGCGGTCGCGGTCACGGTCGCGGTCACGACGGCGCCCGCGCTTATCCACGCGAGTTGATGACTCAGAGTCATTTCCTCGTTCTGAGCGTCGCTTAGGTTCACGAACTTTGATAGTTGTGACAATTCCATCTTCAACGATTGTCTGTTCTTCGGTTGCGCCAGCGCCTGCTACTCGACGACGTCGGCGGCGATGGGTTGCACCACCATCTTCACTCGCGCCAGATTCGCTCTCAAAATCTTCGTCATCAACGCCAGATGTTGACCCGCTCTGATCCTGCTGGCGATTACGTCCTCGACCTCGCCCACCTCGTCTGCGGTTGCGATGGCGCGAACGCGATTCACCAGATTGGCCAGCTTGACTCTCCGTGCCACCTTCGCCGCCGTCACTTGGTGCAGCGCTATTTGCTGTAGTGGAATCTTTTGGTGCGGCCTCGCTCTTTCCTGCCTTAGGTACCTTTGGCTCACGGGCGGGTTTGCTCGACTCTTTTCTCGCTGGTGCTTGGAATATTGGAACCGGGACGACGCCTTTTTTAGCTTTTGGCGTCGGGGTCGGAGTCTCTTTCGGAGCTGGAACTTCTGGAGCTGACACGCTCTTCTTGCTCGACTTGGCGCTTGTCTTCTCAGCAGATTTAGCGGCCTTGGTTACCTTGGCCGGTTTGCTTTCGGAGGTGGAATCGCTCGCACTGCTCTTCTTTGCGGCAACTTTTTTAAGAACGCGTTTACGCGCTGGTGCAGCCATGCTCTGCTCATTTCACGTTCTACCGAAGTAGAACAATTCTCGTTGTAACTCGGTTTCCTTAAAAATCTTTGGTCGCGCCACCGAATTTTCTTAGCTGATTGAGATCAGCAAAGCCATCGAGGCTGCGGTCCCCCTAAGTATGGCAGATACCTAGCTCCGAGCGCGAATATTGAGCAAAAGTCCTATACCAATCAAGGTCGCAAACATGCTCGAGCCTCCATAGGAGAGCAGCGGCAGTGGCACGCCGGTCATTGGCGCCAGGCCAAGGGTCATCCCAATATTCTCAAAGATCTGAAAACCAAACCATGCGGTCACACCAAGGCAGACGAGTCGACCAAAGAGATCATTTGCTCTTCGCGCAATTACAAATGCGCGCCACAGGATGACTGCATAAAGCGCAACAATAATTGCGCAACCAACAAAACCTAATTCTTCACCAGCAACTGTAAAGATGAAGTCGGTCTGCTGTTCGGGAACAAACCGGCCATTTGTTTGTGGACCGTTGAAGAGCCCTTTCCCAAAAAGTCCTCCCGAACCGATAGTGATTCGCGCCTGCCGTAATTGATAGCCCGTGCTTTGGGGATCCGCTGTCGGATCGACAAAAGATTGGAGGCGATTTAATTGATATTGAGCGATTACACCTAACTTGATTGCAACAAATGCACCTATCCCGGCGAGAGCAAGCAGGCCAACGCTCCAACGTAATTGTGCTCCAGATACTGCAATCATCGTCACCACTGATGCGCCAATGATTGCCGTCGTGCCAAGGTCAGGTTGCATGACGATTAAAAGCACCGGAATCGCTGCAACGGCAAGCGCTTGTAAGACGTCGATGGCTTGTGGCTCTTCATAGCCATCATGCTTCTCCGCCAACACCATGGCCATCCCAACAATGATTGCAATCTTCGCTAACTCCGCCGGCTGAATCTGTAACCCGCCGGGAAGTGCAATCCAGGCGCGCGCGCCATTTACTGTGGCACCAATTCCGGGAATGAGCACTGCAATCAGGCCCAGTACTGCTGCTGCCCATAGGAATGGTGTGTATGCGCGAAGCAATCGATAATCAATCAAGGTAGTGCCAAATGCAAGTAGCAATCCAATAATGATATTAAGTGCGTGCCGTTTCAAGTAATACTCAGGATCTCCACCGAATGAGGCAAACCAATCTCGAGTAGCTGCATAAACCAGAAGGATTCCGATTCCAAGAAGCGCTGCAACCGCTGCCAGAAGTGGAATATCGAATCGATCGACAATTGCTACTCGTTCGAAGCGGGGACGTCGAGGTTTGTTATTGAGTAGCGTCATGGTTTAGTCACCACTGGCTTTCGTGGAATTTGTGATGGCGGTGCTGAGGGAAATATTGCTTGCTCGCGAATAACTTTTTGACCTTGGACACCAAAAATCGCCTCATAGATTCGCCGTACCGATGGCCCGGAAGTTCCGGAACCTGTTCCTCCTTGGCTCACCATCATCACCACTGCATACCTAGGCGCATCAGAGGGAGCGAAGCTGGCAAACCAGGACGTGGTGTCTTTACTTGAGCCATCTAGGTTCTTGCCATACACCTCACCGGTGCCCGTCTTGCCACTAACTGCCACAGGCATTCCATCAAAGCGCCACTTTGCAGTTCCGGAAGTCACTACCGCTCGCAACGACTTCTTCAAGAAAGCGAGCGTCTTCTTCGACAGCGGTAGCTTTCCAATTTTTTCTGGGGTTATCTCTGAGACCAACTTGCCCTCCGGAGTGATGATTGCTTTGCCCACAGTCGGCTTCCACATAGTTCCGCCATTTGCGATTGCGCTGTAGATCTGCGCCATTTGTAGCGGTGTCATCGTGGTGTCACCCTGACCAATGGCAAAGTTCACAGCGTCACCGGCGCGAATCTTGGCGCCATCAACGCAATTCTCTTTTGCTATTGCAATCAGATATGGAGTCAGTTGTGACTTCTTAGCGCGCTTCTCATAGTTACAGAAGAAATCCTTATTTCGCTCATACCACCGCTCACGCCATTGCCGATCAGCAAGGCGCCCTGCCGATTCTGACGGGAGATCGATTCCGGTTCTCTTGCCAAGGTGAAAACCCGCTGCAGCTTTATAGAAATAATCCTTTGGATTCGATTTGGGTCGCAAGCCGCCATCTTTCAACCATTCGTTGTATGCAATTTGATACCACAACGTGTCGCATGAAATGGCGATTCCTTGTTCTAACGAAATCCGGCCTGCCCCTTTGCTCTCATAATTACGGAAAGTTCGATTACCTACCTGAAATTCCGCGGGACAGTCATATTTACCATTGAGGTCATATCCCGCTTTTGCTGCGGCAGCGACCGAAACAACTTTGAAGGCGGAGGCTGGCGCAAAGGTTCCTTGCAGCGCGCGTGAGAGCGCGGGCACTCCAGTTTGTGCGCTGTACAGATCTTTAGCTTGTTTGGCAGTGATTCCCTGCTCCCAGATATTCGGGTCATAGGTGGGATACGAAGCCATCGCCAGGATGCGCCCTGTCTTCACATCCATCACAACAGCGGCACCGGCATCAGCTTTTCGCGCGCCTTTTTTATCGACAGTGCCCGAACGAGCTCGGTAAATAGCGGCGACCAACTCGCGCTCTACAACTGCCTGAAGTTTGGCATCGATACTGGTGACAAGGTGGTTACCTGGTATCGGTCTACTCTCCTTCAAGACGCTCGTTGCCGACTCTTTGCGATCGACGACGATTGTTTTCACGCCCGGTGTACCGCGCAACTCATCGTCGTAGACTTTCTCCAAGCCCGCTTTTCCTAGATACTCATTGAGGAAATATTTCTTCGGAGAGCTATTAGCTAATTCTTTCTCGCTCACGGGGCCGACATAACCCAATATGTGCGCGCCATTGACTCCTTCAGTTCCTGGGTAGAAGCGGAATCCTTGTGGCGATGCGCTCACTCCCGGATAACGCTCGGCATGCTCGACGATTGAAAGCGCAACCTCCTCGCTCGCATCGATTGCGATCGGAATTGGTTGGTATCGAGAACCATTCCAACATCTCGCGCCACCCGTCAGTGCCCGATCAACCTTTTCACCGCAGAGTCGAGTTTTTCCAAAGACCTCTTCGTAGGACATCTTCAGTGCTTTTGCGGTTGCTTTGAGCGATGCGGCGCCGCGATCTTCTTCTTTATCAAGGATTGACCGATCGACGGTGATGACAAGGCCAACTCGATTAAGTGCAAGTGGCTTACCGCCACTGTCGAGGATCATTCCGCGAGTAGCAGGAGTGACGATATTTCTACTTTGAATGTCTAACGCTGCGTCTTGGTATTTTTCAGTGGCAGCCACCTGAAGATAAAAAAGTCTGCCTAATAACGCAGCAATCAATGAGAAGAGAAGTATCTGAACGAAAATAGTTGCGTAGCGGGATCGATCACCCATTGCTAGCGCCAATCCCCTGTGCCACCCGGGAGAGGCGAATGATCACAGGCGAAAGTAGTGGTGTAAAAATTGCCGACCAGAGCAAGACCCCAGGTGCAGTTCGAGAGAATGAAAGACCCTGCTCAGCACTAATTAACCAACTAGTGATTGCAAAGAGAATCATTGCAAGTAAGAGCGCGCCAGTAACGGTTACTGTCAAAGTAAGAGGTGCGCGTCGACTTGAACGGAGCTGTACCCCCATCTCTGAGGTTCCATAACAAACCGCGGCAAGCACGAAAGCCCAGTGACCAATCAAACCGACTGACAATGGGTTGAGATCAAGAAGTAGGCCCGAGAGAAATCCTTGAAGGGCAGCAAATTCTGGATTTTCAAGGAATGCCCACGCGAGAACAACGATGAGAAAAATTGATGGATCGGCGAATGGAAATGGGATCCGCGCAACCACTGCATTCTGAAGAGCTAATGCCAATATTGCAATCGGGAGAAAGAAAAGAGTTTTGCGCACTGCTAACTTTCCTTCTTCTTTTTCTTGCCGCTGGGAGTTGCTGATGGTTCTGGGGTAGGCGTGACATAGACCGTGACCGTTGGCGTTGGAGTTGGTCGCGGCGCTGGTGGAAGTAAGGAATCACGGGGATTGACTCGAACCTTTCCAGTTACTACTGCGACCACCTCAAGCGCATTTAGATTGACGAAAGGTCGTACGAGCGCGGTTTTAGTCAATGTTCCGGAACTTTGATCGACTGAGATCACCGTGCCCACTGGCGCCCCCGGAACGAAGGGCCGGCTGCTGCTACTTCCGCGCGCAACCATTCGATCTCCCACCGTTAATGGTGATGAAGAGTCAAAGAGAGTGAGTGCGAGTTCGGAATTACCAGTGCCTGAAATCACCCCAAGGATGCCGCTACCTTCCATCCGGATACCAGCTTTAAAAGTCTCATCATCGAGAAGCAGCGCTATCGAGCTTGCCTCACTAACCGAAATAACTCTCCCCACGAGGCCCGCGCCAGCAATAACTGTCATATCGACATCGATGCCATCGCGCTTTCCAACGTCGAGTTCGATAGTTCGAGAGAATCCTGCAGCTGAGCCTGCGGCAATCACCCGCGCGGCCACCACTTCATATCTTCCTGCACCAGCAAGATCGATGACATCTTTTAGTTGATCGAGCTCTCGACGTGCGAACTTCAATCGACTCAGCTGCTCTTCGAGTGCCGAATTTTTCTCCTCTAAAGCAGAAATTCGATCAGCGGTGCGCCCAAGATTGGATGCCTCTGAGATGAAGTTGCTCACTGGGTTATAGAAGAAGCGGAAGAAGGATTGCACTGGCGAGAGAACTGAGTTCGCTATTCCACGAAAAGTCGCCCCTGGAACGCTCCCGCGGAGGTCTAGAGTCACGATAATCAATGCTGTGACAAGAAGTGCGATGAGGAAGAATCGCGAGCGAGATTTATCTGGTGCTGCCAACGCTTCACCTCACTTTCAGCCGACGATGGCGTGGCTGCTATCTGCGAGGCTCGGAGATAAGAACCTTCTCGAGAGCTTCGAATTCTTCGATACAGCGACCAGTTCCCATAACCACTGCGTTTAATGGGTTCTCTGCAATATGCACGGCAATGCCCGTTTCATGACGAAGACGCTCGTCAAGGCCATGCAGCAATGCGCCGCCACCGGTGAGCACGATTCCGCGATCCATGATGTCACCGGATAACTCTGGTGGACAGCTATCTAATGTTGTCTTTACCGCTTCAACGATTCGAGAAACTGGCTCATCGATTGCCTTACGAATCTCTTCAGCTGTTACCAAGATTGTCTTTGGAAGACCAGTGACCAAGTCGCGACCTCGAATTTCAGCGTCAGGTTCACCGACTGCTGGGAATGCTGATCCGATTGCCATCTTGATCTCTTCTGCGGTGCGCTCACCTAATAGCAGTGAGTATTCGCGCTTGATCCACGTGATGATCGCCTGATCAAGTTCATCGCCGCCCACTCGAATCGATTGGACTGTAACGATTCCGCCTAGCGAAATCACGGCGATTTCGGTGGTACCGCCACCGATATCCACGACCATGTTTCCCGTTGGTTCGTGGATCGGAAGTCCGGCGCCGATTGCAGCAGCCATTGGCTCTTCGATGATGTAAACCTTGCGCGCACCTGCTGCATAGCCAGCATCTTTCACTGCACGTTGCTCGACGCCGGTGATTCCGGAAGGAACACAGACAACCAGCCGTGGTTTGGCAAAGTGACGTCGCTTATGGACTTTCTGGATGAAGTAACGAAGCATTCGCTCAGTTGTATCGAAATCGGAGATCACGCCATCTTTTAGCGGGCGAATGGCGACGATATTTCCAGGAGTGCGGCCAATCATCTTTTTTGCCTCGAGCCCGACAGCGAGAATCCCGCCGGTATCTTGGTTTATAGCAACAACACTTGGTTCATTGAGCACGATGCCTCTACCGCGGACATAAACCAAGGTGTTTGCCGTTCCTAGATCGATTGCCATGTCGCGACCGATAAACGACATCGTCTTTGCCATTACTTACCTCCGAAGAAGAGTGAAATCTCGCGTTCAGCAGATTCAACTGAATCTGAACCGTGCACAATATTTTGAACAACTTTCGTTCCTTGATCTCGAGCGAGATCCCCACGAATCGTTCCCGGCGCCGCGACCGTTGGATCAGTTGCTCCAGCGAGCGAGCGAAAACCTTCGATCACGCGATTGCCTTCAGCAATGAGAGCCACAATCGGACCAGAGAGCATGAATTCAACGAGCGGCTCATAAAATGGTTTCCCAATGTGCTCGGCATAGTGCTGTTCAAGTAATGCGCGGTCTGCTTGAAGCATTCGGATGTTGGTTACGAAATAGCCCTTGCGTTCGATTCTGGCTATGACCTCTCCGACAAGATTGCGACGGACCCCGTCCGGCTTAACCAATACCAAAGTCCGTTCCATGGCTACAGCCTAACGGCTCATTGAGGGGTCAGACGAGCGCGAGCTGCCTCCCCTGCCCGGCCAACGACGATTGCGGCTATCCAGAGGAGCGCAAAAATCCCACCGAGGAAATACATCGCAAAAACCTCACTGCCAAACGCGACCATCGGCACCTGCAAGATCGAACCAAGAATCCAACCAGCCCTACGCCTAAGCAGACCCGGCGTGAGCAGGAGCAAGATCGCCACCGCTCCGCCGAGAGCTAACACCCAACTGTCCGACGAATTCATGGCAATCAACAGGGCAAAACCCATGGTCAACGCTTCCATGACCAGAACGCTCGATCCAAGTACTCGCATTTTTACTCGCCCTTCTTGAGCAACGTACGTGCCGTGCCAACGGTCACGACCGAACCGGTAATCAGAATTCCCACCGACTGAGTGGGATGGCTGGCGCGATCGATTGCCAACTCGATGGCACGTTTGATGGAACCTGCTGAAGAGACTTGTCCCTCATCAAAAATCTCGTTTGCAAGAGTGAACAATTCCTCAGTCGGCATTGCGCGTGACGATGTGCTCTCTGTGACGATAACTTCATCAACCACATGTGCGAGTTCACTAAGAAAATTGGCGACATCCTTATCGCCCAGAATTGCCACTACTGCAACTAACTTATCGAAGGAAAATTCTTCGCTGATTGCTTCGCGTAGCGCAATGACTCCATGGGGATTATGCGCCGCATCGAGAATTATCGTGGGATTTCTATGGACTACCTCTAATCGACCTGGTGAAGAGACGTTAGCGAACCCATCTCGAACTACATCGACATCTAAACGATCTGCGCCACCGCCTAAAAATGCCTCAACCGCCGTGAGCGCCAGAGTTGCATTCGATGCCTGATGTCGACCATGTAGCGGCAAAAAGATCTCGTCATAAGTGCCCCCAATGCCTTGGATCGAAAGCAGTTGGCCGCCAACGGCTACATCGCGATGCAGAAGGGCAAAATCGAGGCCTTCACGGAGTGGAATGGATTCAATGTTCGCGCCCTCGCGAATCAAGACTTCGGCTGCCTCGCGACTTTGATGGGCAAGCACCGATGGTTTCCCTGAGCGAAAGATGCCCGACTTTGTCTGCGCGATCTCGCCAATTGTCTCTCCAAGATATTCCTGATGGTCGAGACCAATAGGCGTCATTACGGCCACATCTGAATCGATAACGTTTGTTGCATCCCACGCACCACCCATGCCACATTCAATGACGGCAACATCAATCGGTGCATCTGCGAATGCGGCGTATGCCATCGCGGTCAGAACTTCGAAATACGAGAGTGGATGTTCAGATTGCGCATCGACCAGGTCGATGCAGGGCTTGATATCTTCGTAGGTATAAACAAAGAATTCTGGCGTGATTACCTCACCATCGAGCGAGATTCGTTCGCGGATATCCTCGAGATGGGGACTGGTATACCGCCCGGTGCGAATTCCAAAAGATTGCAGGAGTGAATCAATCATCCGAGAGGTAGAGGTCTTGCCGTTTGTGCCTGCAATGTGAATTGATCGGAAAGTGTTTTGAGGGTTTCCTAAATAGTCGAGGAGTAATCGAATTCGATCGAGTGAAGGCTCTATTCGACTTTCGGGCCATCGAGCATCAAGCTCTTTCGTGATCTCCGCAAGGCGCGCTGTGATATCCCCCGACATTGAAATCAACCAGGAAGTTTGCTGAGCTGTTCGGTGATTCGAGCAATATCTCGATCACACTCTTCAAGTCGAGCTTTGATGGTAGCGACAACTTTCTCAGGCGCCTTGGCCATGAAATCGCCGTTATCGAGTTTGACCCTGGCTGTCTCGCGATCTTTCTCGGCAGTTGCAAGATCCTTCTGCAGACGTGCGCGTTCAGCTGCAACGTCAACAGTTCCAGAGAGATCGAATTCGCAGCGCATGGAACCGACCAGAATGGAACCCGATGGCGTAAATGAGCTCTCCGGCGAAGTAATGCGGAGCACGCCTCTGATTGCCTGTTCGAATGGCGCTAGTGCGCTCTGCTCAAGTCCAACAAAACGCCCTGGTATCGGAGCTGATGGCTTAACGCCCTGATCATTTCGGAAACGACGTACTTCAGTTATGAGCGTCTTTACCTCTTCCATCGCGGCATTGGTCTGCTCATCAATTCGCCCTACTTGCGGCTCTGGCCACTTTGCGATTACTAGTGATTCACCACTTGTTAAGCGCTTCCATAACGCTTCGGTGATAAACGGCATCACGGGATGAAGTATCCGCAAGAGGTTATCGAGGACATGCCCAATCACGGCTTGCGCATTTTCAGCCTGAGCGCCGCCATGCGTAATTGCAGATTTTGAAAGCTCCAAGTACCAATCACAGAAGTCATCCCATGCGAAGTGATAAATCGCATCACAAGCTTTCGCAAATTCGAATTCTTCGAAATATCCATCTGCCTCTTTGATGGTCTGGTGCAAGCGGGAAATTATCCAATTATCGATTTGAGAGAGAGCTTTTGATTCAGGTAGCGGGCGTGAAGTGGTTGCGCCATTCATCAAAGCAAAGCGCGAGGCATTCCACAGTTTGGTCGCAAAGTTTCGTGATCCAGCGACCCACTCCTCAGCAAGAGCTTGGTCAGTGCCAGGGTTTGCGCCACGTGCGAGCGAGAATCGCAAGGCATCTGCACCGTACTTATCCATGAATTCGAGTGGATCAATGGTGTTTCCACGCGACTTACTCATCTTCTTGCCAAATTTGTCTCGGACTAAACCGTGCAGAGCAATCGTGTGAAATGGTGGCACACCATCCATGGCAAACAATCCAAAGATCATCATCCGCGCGACCCAAAAGAAAAGGATGTCGTAGCCAGTGACGAGCACGCTTGTCGGATAGAACTTCTTGAGGTCGGCGCTCTCCTCAGGCCAACCAAGCGTGGAGAATGGCCAGAGAGCCGATGAGAACCAGGTATCCAATACATCTGGATCCTGGATCCAACCATCAGGCGCCATCTCGTCAGGACCGACAACGAGAACTTCATCATTGGGCCCATACCAAACTGGGATTCGATGCCCCCACCAGAGTTGGCGCGAGATGCACCAATCGTGCATATTGTCGACCCACTCGAAATAACGCGGGGCCAATGCTTCAGGCTCAATCTTTACTAAACCATTTCGAACAGCATCCCCTGCTGCTTTAGCCAGCGGTGCGACCTTGACGAACCACTGCATCGATAATCGAGGCTCGACCGTCGTATCACAACGCGAGCAATGGCCAACGGCATGAACATATGGGCGCTTTTCGGCTACCACCCGCCCCATCTCTCGTAACCGTTCTACGACGGCTTTTCGAGCAACGAATCGATCCATCCCATCAAACTCAGTGCCAGTGCCTTCCATGATCCCGTGCTCATTCATGATGACAATCATTGGCACATTATGTCGACGACCCATCTCGAAATCGTTTGGATCATGTGCAGCAGTCACTTTCACTGCACCGGTGCCAAATTCTGGTTCGACTAATTCATCAGCGATGATCGGAATCATTCGGTTAACTAGAGGCAAGAGCACTTCCTTGCCGATCATATGTTTATATCGATCATCGTCAGGATGGACAGCGACAGCACCATCGCCAAGCATCGTCTCAGGACGTGTAGTCGCAACGGTGATGTTTAGATTTTCATCGCCATAACGAACTTGTACGAATTCACCCTCATCATCGCTGTGCTCTACCTCGATATCACTGAGGGCGGTGAGGCAACGTGGACACCAATTGATAATCCGTTCGGCGCGGTAGATCAATTCCTTTTCGTATAAGCGTTTGAAGATCGTTAGGACTGCCCGCGAGAGCCCTTCGTCCATTGTGAAGCGTTCGCGACTCCAATCGACGCTATCGCCCAACCGTTTCATCTGTCCGAGAATTGCTCCCCCGGATTCGTTCTTCCATTCCCAGACTTTCTTGACAAAATCTTCTCGTCCTAAGTCATGTCGAGATTTATTCTGTTGCGCAAGCTGCTTCTCAACAACATTTTGTGTAGCGATACCGGCATGGTCCATGCCCGGGAGCCAAAGCGCTTCATATCCCTGCATCCGACGTCGACGGGTAAGGGTGTCTTGCAAGGTGTGATCGAGAGCGTGGCCGATATGGAGACTACCTGTGACATTTGGTGGCGGAATGACAATGCAGAATGGCTTCTTCGCAGATTGTGCATCAGCGGCGAAATACTTCTTGTCGAGCCAGGTTTGGTAGAGCGGCGCCTCGAGGTCGGCAGGCGAAAAGTGGGTTGGTAATTCTTGATCGGCTGCCATAACAGAGAATCTTAGGCGCTTTTCTCGGCTTCCCCATCTTCACGAAGGACCAAGGTTGGCGGAGCTTGCTCAGTGACAGATTCTGCATTGATGATGACCCGGGCGACGTCCTTGCGACTTGGGGTATCGAACATCACCGTGAGCAAGACCTCTTCCATGATGGCCCGCAATCCGCGAGCCCCTGTGCCGCGTTTGATTGCTTGTTCTGCAACCGCGGTGAGCGCCTCAGGAGTGAATTCCAATTCAACGCCATCAAGCTCGAAGAGCTTTTGATACTGCTTGGTGAGCGCATTCTTTGGCTCAGTGAGAATCTGCATCAGCGCATCATGGTCGAGCGCATCGACGCTCGTTATTACCGGCAGACGACCAACGAACTCAGGGATCATGCCGAACTTGAGTAGGTCCTCGGGAAGCACATTGCTAAATACATCACTCGCATTGCGATCAGCGGCCGTTTGGAGGGTGGCATTGAATCCCAGACCCTTACCACCCATACGCGAATCGATGATCTTGTCTAGACCGGCGAATGCGCCACCCACTATGAAGAGGACATTGGTAGTGTCGATTTGGATGAATTCTTGATGAGGATGTTTGCGGCCGCCTTGAGGTGGGACGGATGCAGTCGTTCCTTCAATGATTTTTAAGAGCGCTTGTTGCACACCTTCTCCAGAAACATCGCGAGTAATCGATGGATTCTCACTCTTACGTGCGACCTTATCGATTTCATCGATGTAGATAATGCCGCGCTCAGCGCGTTTGACATCGAAGTCGGCTGCTTGAATCAATTTGAGCAAGATGTTCTCGACATCTTCGCCAACGTATCCCGCTTCGGTGAGCGCTGTTGCATCGGCAATCGCAAATGGAACATTGAGCATCCGAGCAAGCGTTTGTGCTAAAAGAGTTTTGCCGCAACCCGTTGGGCCAAGGAGCAAGATGTTGCTCTTTGTAAGTTCGACGGCGCCTTCGCGAGAGCTTTCGCCGCCTTGGATTCGCTTGTAATGGTTATAGACCGCAACTGAGAGTGATTTCTTGGCGCGATCTTGGCCAATCACATATTGATTGAGGAATTCAAAAATCTCGTGTGGCTTGGGTAGCTCTTGGAGAGATACCGCACTTGCGGTTGAGAGCTCTTCGACGATGATCTCGTTGCAGAGTTCGATGCACTCATCGCAGATATAGACGCCCGGGCCGGCGATAAGTTTCTTGACCTGCTTTTGAGACTTTCCGCAGAAGGAGCATTTGAGCAATTCGCTGCTCTCGCCAATTCGTGGCATGGTGCACTCCCTTCCGGCTGTCGAACTTCTATGAGTAAAGGGTACGGATAAAACCCGACTTGCGCGGGGTTTTATCGTTGATTTCTGTTCGCTATTAGAGGACTACCGGGCGGAATTACTTTCCGGAATTGGCCTTACGGGTGGAGAGCACCTGATCGATCAGGCCCCACTCAACAGCTTCTTGCGCGGTAAGAATCTTGTCGCGGTCGATATCTTTGGTGATCTGCTCCGGACTGCGATTAGAGTGCTTGGCCAACATATCGACGAGCAGGTCGCGCATCCGCATGATCTCTTTTGCTTGAATCTCGATATCGGAACCCTGGCCGCCACCCTCACTGGATGGTTGGTGGAGCAGGATGCGCGAGTTCTCTAATGCATAACGCTTGCCTTTGGTGCCACCGGTGAGGATGACCGCAGCGGCAGATGCAGCTTGACCGAGGCAGATTGTCATGATGTCTGGACGGACAAATTGCATCGTGTCATAAATCGCGGTGAGCGCGGTGAATGAGCCACCTGGTGAGTTGATGTAGAGCATGATGTCGCGATCTGGATCCATTGATTCGAGAGTGAGCAGCTGGGCCATCACATCATTGGCGACCGTGTCATCGATCGGAGTGCCAAGGAAGATGATTCGCTCTTCGAAGAGTTTTGTGTAGGGATCCATACGTTTGAATCCATACGAAGTCTTCTCTTCGATGACCGGCAGGACATAGCGATTAGTTATCTCCATGGGTGATTGGTTCTCTCTCATCGCTGAGTTCCTCCGCTTCCAGAAACTTGTCGAGCCGAACGGACAACGTGGTCGACGAATCCATACTCCTTCGCTTGCTCTGCAGTGAACCAGCGATCGCGATCGGAATCTTCTTGAATGGTGTCGAGCGTTTGGCCGGTATGGAATGCGATCAGCTCTGCCATAGATTTCTTCGTGGCCGCCATCTGTTCTGCTTGAATCTTGATATCACTTGCTGTTCCGCCGATACCACCTGAAGGTTGGTGCATCATGATGCGGGCATGTGGGAGCGCATAACGCTTTCCGGGTGCACCTGCACATAGCAAGAATTGACCCATCGATGCGGCGAGCCCCATCGCTACCGTTGCGACATCGTTCTTGATGTATTGCATCGTGTCGTAGATCGCCATACCTGCGCTGATAGAACCGCCCGGTGAGTTGATGTACAGGAAGATGTCTTTTTCGGAATCTTCGGCGGCGAGCAAGAGCAGCTGCGCTGCGATTGCATTTGCCATCGAGTCTTCAACGACGGAACCAAGGAAGATGATTCGCTCTTGGAGTAGACGGTGGTAGACCTCGTCATCGAGTTGACCACCCGCTCGCGCACCACGCGCTACTGGGCTATCTGGGGTTATTAGTCCCACGGTGTGCCTGCTTTCTCGTAAGTAATGTAATTACCCTAACAACGAGTTGCGGCTTTTACTTCCAGAAAGTGACCCTTGTTCGCTCAGAGCTTATTTAGGGCCGGCAAAATTGCGGCTTACTTCTGGAGTTGTGGACGGAGCGCTTCGATATCGACGCTCTTGCCGTTCTTGTCGACAATTGCAGCGCGGCCAAGGACTACGGCGAGCGCTTTACTCCGTGCGACATCGGCAACAAGTGATGAGAGCTGGCCAGCTTTGGCTACCTCATTGGCAAACTGATCGGGGGCCATGCCATAGCGCATGGAAGTGCGGACGATGAATTCGCTGAGCTCCTCTTCGCCCACCTCTACCTTCTCTTGATCGACGATTGCATCGAGCAGGAAGTTGTTCTTGAGTGACTTGCGAAGATCGGAATCGACCTCGGCGCGGTGTGCATCGTCGGATTCACGTCCTTCGCCTTTGAGGTGTTCTTCGGTCTCAGCGAGGACGTAGCTCTCTGGGATCGGGATCTCTACTTTCGCGAGCAGTTCTTCCACGAGTAAATCACGGGCTTGAGCGCCTTGTTCAAGGGCTTTGACGCGCTCGAGGCGTGTCTTGAAATCAGCGCGTAGCTCGTCGAGTGTTTCGAATTCACTAGCAAGAGCGGCGAATGAATCATCGAGCGCTGGCAGCTCACGCTTCTTCACTGCATTGAGGGTGACTTCGACATCGCCAACCTCGCCACCCGAACCTGGTTCGCCACCGAAGAGTTCGGTTTGGAAAGTCTTCGTCTCGCCGGCATTCATTCCTTGGAGCGCGTCATCAAGTCTCGGGAGCATCTTGTCGCTGCCAACTTCATAGGAGATGTTGTTGGCGGTTCCACCATCGACAACTTCGCCGTTCACTCGAGCAATGAGATTGAGGGAGACGAAGTCTCCGTTCTCGACCTTCTTTTCGACTGTGGTGAGCGTGCCAAAACGAATTCGTAGTGATTCAACTTGCTCGTCGATTTCAGCGTCAGTGATCTCTACTGCATCGACAGTGAGCTTGATGCCATCGAGATTGGGTAGCTCAAGCTTTGGGCGGACATCAACTTCAACGGTGAATGAAAGTTTCTCGTTATCCACGAGCTCTTTGATATCTACTTCTGGGCGACCGAGAACGCGAACGTCATGTTCTTGTGCCGCAGAGATGTAAAGCTGCGGTAGCGCGATGTTGATGGCTTCATCAAGAACCACTGCACGACCTACCCGCTGATCAATTAGCGCTGCAGGAATCTTGCCTTTGCGGAAACCTGGAATGGAGACTTTGCTGGCGATCTCTTTGTACGCCTTCGCAAAGTGTGGCTCGAGGTCAGCGAATGGGGCATCGATGGTGAGGCGAACGCGGGTGGGGCTAAGAATCTCTACGGCGCTCTTCACGAACGGGCTCCTTTTATTTTCAGATACTTATGCTGAGGTACTCGGTCTAGCAGTGACTTGTCGGGGCGAGAGGATTCGAACCTCCGGTCTCCTGGTCCCAAACCAGGCGCGCTAGCCACTACGCTACGCCCCGTTGATGAAGGCAGTAGTCTAGGGCCTGAAGTCGCAATGCGATAACGCGCCAAAAACGCGGGTGTAGCTCAATGGTAGAGTTCTAGCCTTCCAAGCTAGCTGTGCCGGTTCGATCCCGGTCACCCGCTCCACTCTTCTTCCCTAGCGAATCCTCATATCCTCTCAAAGGGAAATAGCGGCTTGGGTCGTTTATTAAAAGTCAGCGTAAACAAATCCGCGCTAGTGGGCCCTTCGGTATTGGCTAATCGATAGTCGGTTGTGACTCGCGCAAAGCCCACCTTGAATCCATTAGGTGACTTGGCTTGGACGGCCGAGAATTCACGAACATCAAGGTCGAAGAGTTCGTAAATCACCGGGTCGATCACTCGTACTGGGTTTGCATGAAGAACCAGATACGTAGTCAAAGCACTTGTCGTGATTTTAATCAGAGCAGATTGGCCAGGGTCATCGAGCGATCCGCCCGCTGCTGGATGGGTGTATTGAATTTTTTTATTGGCCACTTTCTCGATGATTCCAGTGATAGTGGTCCGCTCGTTGTACTCCCCTGGTGCGCCATCGCAGATAGCGAGCGTGATCTCTTTTCCAATTCCCGCTGCATATGCGCTCTCAGCAGCCTTTGCATCAGCAACCGACAGAATAAATGTTCCTGAGTCTTTGGAGCGAAGCGCTTCCCGTAATAAGACGGTGCTATCTCCCGGACTGCCGCCGTTGGTCGCATCGCCTAAGTCAGATACTGCGCAAAGCCCCGAGGAAGTCACCGCTTGATGGAGCGCCTCAGGGGGTGGGAGTGCCACAGTCTCCATAAATTGCTCTCGCCTATCCCATGCAGCCCGCGTAATTTCATCTGCAATCAGTTGACCATCAACGTCACTGCCGGTTGTGGTGACGATGACTTTCCAACCAAGTTCCTCGACATCGAGCCAAGGTTGGGTGGCAAGGAGTGAGACCGAGAGGATTCCTTCGTTCTCCTCCGCTTTTCTGCAGAGGTCGATGAGCTCTTTGAAGGGCCCTTTGGTGTTGTCGTGGCGTTCTGCAGAGGTGATCATCGGCGCTTCAGCGCGATAGACCTTGGGACGTATTCCGTTCTTAATCGCGTCAACAAGAAGTTGGGCAGCGCGTGCTCCGGTCTCGTAGAGATCGATGTGTGGCGCCGTGCGATATGCCGTTGCGATGTCGGCATAAGCGAGCATCTTCTTCGTGAAGTAGGCGTGCAGATCAAGGCTGATGCTGATGAGCTTGTCGGGGCCGATTTTTTTACGCACCATCTCAAGCAAAGTTCCCTCGGGGTCGTCATCGCCTTGGCAATAAGAGGCGCCGTGAAGTGAGAGATATACGCCATCGACATCGCTTAGAATTGCGTTGACGATTCCGTCGCTTATGACATCGAAAGCATCATCAGTGACCGGGGGCCGCGGCGATGACGTTGCCACCAATGTTGGAACGATATCCACGCCAGCTTGAGTGAATACATCCCATGCGCCAGCAAGTTCGACTGTGGGTCCGGCGCAGTCGCGAGTTATCTCATTGCCGACGAAAAAAATCTGCTTCTTGAAATCATCGAGAGTGGTTTGCCCGTGCGCGAAGCTGTTGCTCTCGATAGAGAAGGCACCAAGAGCGATTTTCACGTTTGCTACTTTACTTACCTGTCACCACTTCGATAAGGGCTTGGATGTAGCCAATGGCGTGTGCTCGGCCGCGGTGTCCGTAGGCGCTATCACCGGTGAGGCTTGGCGTGTGGTCGTCGAGGATGGATCCGGTGAAGCCGTGTTTGTGGAGCGCCTTGATGACCTCGTGCGCTGAGTAGTTTCCTTCTCCGAGGAAGCACTCTTGGAACTTCGGGAAGGTGCCCTGTACATCGCGTAGGTGGATGTAGGCGATCTTGTTTCGAGGCGCGAATCGATTGACCGCATCCATCACCGAGTTTGCGCCGTCCATTTCTGAGACGGTGCCAAGGCAGAGTTCGAGTTTGAGGTTAGGGCTATCGACGATGTTCATCGCACGCTCGAGGTTATCTACGCTGGTAAGGATTCGTGCGATGCCGTGAAGTTCTTGCGCTGGTGGATCATCAGGGTGGAAAGAGATGATGACATTGGACTCTTCGCAGGTCTTGATGATTCCTTTAATGAACCATTCGAAGTTGGCCCACATCTGCTCATGTGTCAGCGTGTTGATGGGTAGCGGTACAAACGAGCCGCGAGTGAAAGTGTCTTTGAGGTCAGGGTTCTGTTCATCGCGACGAGCAACCCAGATTTCGCTATCTCGGGTGCGATCTTCGACGATGGCGTGGTCGTAGACAGAGACGTATGAATCGCCTCGGCCGTAGTGTCCCATGTCGGTTCGCCACACAATCTGCGGCATCCAGTGCATACCAAGGATTGGCACCTTTGCTTCGCCGAGTGAGCGAATGGTGTGCTTCATATTCTCTAACTGCTCTTCACGTCCCTCGACTCCAACCATGATTTTGTCGAAGAAGTGATTAGGAACGTTTTCAATCGATTCGACATACAGACCTAGATCACGCGCCGGCTTGAGGAAGTCGATGATGTCTTGCGCTTCCCAACGCACAGTTCCTTTGATCTTCGGAGTCTGGAAGGAGACGCCGGGGCAGCCGAGTTGGCGAGCGAAATCCAGATACTCGCGATCGTTATCGGGATGTTGTCCCGCTGCTACTCGCATCTTCGTTGGTGCTGATGTCATGTTGCGCTCTCCTAACTAGTTATCTTCTCTCGAAAACTGCTAGATATGCCGGATGTAACGGGTAGATCTTTGTTGCCCACGCTGGATAGTGGGGCAGGTAACTATCTCGAAGAGTATTGAATCCATTTGCCTCGAAAATTTTCCGAACAGTTTTTCCGCTTGGTCGGTAAATGTGAGTCGGATCTGAGTCGTAAAGCTTCGAGTACTCCCACTTGGTTAGGGCATTAGCAATTGTTGGCATATGCACCAAGACAATCGAACCCTTGTGGCATGCCCCTGAAATCGATTGCACTCCCGCTTCTGGTTTCTCTAAATGTTCGATGATATTAATGGCAAGCACTAAATCGAAACTCTCTTGGAAAGGAATAGGTTGTTCAAGGTTCCCTTGCTTAAAGTGTCGAGTCGGTTTTCGCTTCGCCGCCACTTCGACAGCATGATGAGCGATATCTACTCCCGCAAGCTTTTCTGCGCCATCAAAATAATCGAGCAGCCAGCCATAGCCACAACCAACATCTAAAACTTTCGATTGATTGAGCGGAACTCTTCCATATTTCTTATACAGCTTCACCAACAGACCATCACGCAATTTATCTATCTTGGTTTGTTGGGGTTCGCCAGACTCATCGTGAGCGCTATATAACTTCGCAAAGTACTCAAGGTCGGCGTGCGCTTTGTCTTCGTTTGAAGGTCGGTGCTGTTCGCCGCTCATCCAACCGCCCTCCTCGCCTCGAGTGTCTCAGAGTCCAGACATTACCTGTTTTTGATTCAGAAACTCTTGAACCCAACTTTCTAATTGATCTCACTAACCTCCTGTAGGAGGTAATAGCCGGCAAGATCCAAACCAGACCCAACTCCCGAAGTGTTGGTCCCACAGGTGACGCCCAGTCGCAATTGATAATCGGCGCCCACCAGTGAAGCGCCATTGATTGTTGCTACTACCGAAACACCAGACTCTTCCCTGTCGGTTGAACTTCGGTAGGTATGACCGTATGTTGTCGAAAATTTCACTACAGGAGTAACGCTCGCGCCAACCGCCGAAACACTCACGCTTAGCGGTGGAAGGCTCGTTAAATCTGAAATAGCGTAAACGTAAGCAGTCAACAAGTACTTCTTCCCCGTGACTAAAGAACCGAAATCGGCAGCATTTTTTGTAGTACCGGGATTCCCGCTCAACAAACCAACGAACGTAAGATCCGACAAGAACACTTTCACTGGTCCGGCTGGTCCTGTTGCCCCGGTTACTCCCTGAATCCCTTGAATACCTTGAGCGCCGGCAGCACCTGCTGCTCCCGTCGCACCGACGTCTCCTTGTAAACCTTGTAAACCTCTTGGACCGGTCTCGCCTTGAATACCTTGGATGCCTTGCAATCCACGCGGACCAACTTCGCCTTGAGCTCCCGTTGCGCCAGCAGCGCCAGATGCACCTGCTGAGCCTGTTGCACCTGTAGGACCGGCCGGTCCCGCAGGGCCAGCTGGTCCTACAGGGCCAGGAACTCCTGCTCCTTCGCCGGATGCGCCCGGTGCGCCCGTAGCACCTGCTGCGCCGCGTTCACCATCTTTTCCGTTGATTCCATCTTTGCCATTGACGCCATCGCGCCCATCTTTTCCGTTTGCTCCTTGCTTACCAGGTATTCCCGCTACACCCGGAGGTCCGATCAAACTTTTCGGAATTGGCCACGCATTCTTTTTCTTCGGACCATAAATATTCATTGTGATCGTATCGATATAGAAATCTCCGTTGATCCCAATCGATGCACTCGGTGCGCCAATGCCATTTAACAAGGTATTAATAACTGTCGACACGTTACTTCGTTTCGCACTCTTCACAACATTTGATTTAATCGTCTTGTTCTTCGAGCTTGTCGCAAATGAAGCACTAGTGTCGAAAACCAACACACTCGAAATCACAATCATCAACGAGATAGTCCGACCTACCGGATTGATTGCAGGGGAAGTTGAAATGCTCACGATGGCCTCCACGACCCAGGTGCAATGGGAAATCTCGGCCGTGAAACTGAGAGCCACCTGAGTTCCAAGAGACAGTGAAAACCCCTTGCATTGGATAGGCAACCGTCAGAAACCGCCCAAAATCAGGACTTTCGCCCCCTAAAGCCCAACAAAATCCTCTGATTCTTGTCGCAAGAATCCGCCCAATATTCACAAACGCCTCTAAGACTTCCTGACTACTCTCCACAGAGAGCAGGGGCAACCTTCTGGGTATCAGCAGGGTGCGAGGCCCTGATGAACGATGATCAAAAGGAGTACTACATGAAGAAGAGCATCAAGCTCACTGCAGTAGCTGCAGTAGCGGCTCTCACCCTCGGCACAGGCGCAACCGCTTTCGCCAAGGACATCCAGGGTGGACCAATGGGCGGACCAAAAGGTGGAATGCACAAAGGTGGCCCCATGGGTGATAACGATGGAGATTTCGGAATGGGACCACGCGGTGGAATTGATGGCGTCGCCGCAGTTCTCGCAGATCTAGTCAAAGCAGGAACCATCACCCAAGCTCAATCAGACGCAATTTCCAAGGCGCTCGTCAACGCACCAGCCGCCGCTAAAGCAGCAGCTGAAGCTCAAAAGGCCGCACACGAGAAGTTGATCGCTGACACAGTCGGACTTGCATGGGCTGATATCCAAACTCGACTCCAGGCCGGCGAGACGCTCGCTGCAATCGCAGGAGCGAAGAAAGATGCACTCGTTGCAGCTCTTGTGAAAGAGGCAACTGATCGCATTGACGCTGCAGTAGCAGCAGGTCGACTCACGGCAGAACAAGCTACGCAACAGAAGACCGGACTCGCTGAGCGAATCGCAGCTCAAGTTGCAAGCATCCATAAAGCTCCTGGTGCAATGGGCAAGAAGGGCAAGGGCGCAGTCGTCGCACCGAAGCCAGCTGCTTCACCTGCAGCAAGCACTGGCGCAACCAGCGCAAAGAGCAAAGGCAAAGTAGTCGTAAAGCAGGTTAAGACCACAACGACAACTACGAAGAAGGCTGCATAACATCGATTAGGTAGAACCCCCTAATAGGTGAGGCGCGCGTGGAGCAGAAAATCCACCGCGCCTCATCGATTTTCTGAGAGTATCCCCCCATGAAAATCCATATCGCCAGTGATCACGCCGGATTCGCATACAAGACCCTCATCATCAGCCATCTTCACCTCAATGGCCATGAAGTTGTCGACCATGGTCCATTCGAATATGAAGCGCTCGATGATTACCCCGTCTTCTGTCTCCGAGCAGCAGAGGCTGTCGCAGCTGAACCTGGAGCTCTCGGCATCGTTCTCGGTGGATCAGGAAACGGCGAACAAATTTCGGCAAACAAAGTAGCTGGAATCCGCGCAGCCCTGGCATGGAAACCAGAGATCGCAAAACTGGCACGGCAACATAACAACGCCAATGTCCTCTCAATTGGCGAGCGCATGCACTCTGAGAAAGAGGCGCTCGAAATCGTCGACGCCTTCCTTGCCACTGATTATTCGAACGAAGATCGACATACACGTCGCATCGACATGATTAGCGAATATGAAGAGAGTAAGAAACTTCCACCGCTGTAAGGTGCTACCGCTTGTAGTAGAAGAAATCCGTTACTTGATGTTCTTTGCTCAACCCTTGCTCTTCAAAACGAGTTAGTGGTCGATTTGTCGGTCGCTCTACCTTGCCGCCGACAAACTCAGGTACTTTCGCGAACTCTCCCGCAATCCGTTCGGCGTATGGTTGCCAATCAGTCGCGATGTGCAACTTGCCATTGAAATCCAATTTCCTCGCAAGCAATGGAATGAATTCTCCTTGCAGAAGTCGACGCTTGTGGTGGCGCAGCTTCTGCCACGGATCAGGGAAATAAATTCTTATCTCATCAAAACTCTCATCCAGGAATGTGGCGGGTAGCAGCTCTTTGACATCACCATGGACGATACGAAGATTCTGAAGCCCCATCTTCTCGATCCGCCAGAGCAGCGAACCCACTCCTGGCTTATGCACCTCAATGGCGATGACACCGGTATCGGGATCAGCTTGCGCCATTTGCGCAGTGGCCTCGCCCATGCCGCTACCAATCTCCAGCACGCGCTTCTTGGCGTTCGGAAAAAGAGAGCGCGTATCAATTGCTCCGTTATCCACCTTGAGGATAAATCGCTCACCTAAGCGCTCGATTGCACCTTCCTGGGCAGGGGTGATGCGCGCCCCTCGTAACTTGTAGGTTCGAATCGAATGGGGGTGCCCTGAATTCTCGGTGCGCTCCATAGGGCAAGGGTGCCACCAATGGGACAGATTTCTCACTCTGGTGGTTGGATAGTGGCCTCGTTCACCCCCTTATAAGGAGCCATGACGTGCCCGGAATCAATCTCACTCGCGAAGAAGCCCTCGCTCGCTCTGCTCACATCACCGTCGAGAGTTATCAGGTCGACCTCGACCTCACGACCGGAGCTGAGACCTTCCGCGCCAAAACCACGGTGAAGTTTCGCAGCAGCAAACCTGGCTCGGACACATTCATCGATGCTGTGGGTAAATCGTTGTACAGCGCAACTCTCAACGGCGTCGCTATAGATTCTTCGGCATTCGATGGCGAGAGTCTCCACCTGACCAATCTCGCTGCCGAGAACACGTTGATAGTCGACCTTGAAGCAATCTATTCCGTCAGCGGCGAAGGACTACATCGCTTCGTCGACCCAGCAGATTCTGAGGTCTACCTCTACACCCAATTCGAAGTCGCAGATGCGCGAAGAATGTATGCCTGCTTCGACCAACCAGACCTCAAAGCAACTTTCACGCTGAGCGCGATAACACCAGATCACTGGGAGGTCATCTCAAATAATCCAGTGGCAACCTCCGAAGCGCTCGCCGAGAAGAAAAAACGAACTGCGTTCACCACGACGCCTGTGATGTCGACGTACATCACGGCACTGGTCGCGGGTCCGTACCACAAAGAGTTTGATGTCTACAAAGGCGAGAAGGAAGTTCCACTTGGCATTTATTGCCGCAAGTCACTTGCTAAGCATCTTGATGCCAGCGAAATCTTCCTTATCACCAAGCAAGGTTTTGAATATTTCGAACGTGAATTTGGACTCGCTTATCCATTCGATAAATACGATCAATTGGCAGTGGCAGAGTTCAATGCAGGTGCAATGGAGAATGCCGGCTGTGTGACCTTCGCCGAAGATTATTTTGTATTCCGCAGCAAGGTTACTGACAAGAATTACAACTGGCGCGCAAATGTGATTCTGCACGAGATGGCGCATATGTGGTTTGGCGATCTAGTAACTATGTCTTGGTGGGATGATCTCTGGCTCAACGAATCCTTTGCCGAGTGGGCCTCATATACCGCGCTTGCAGATGCGACGAAATTCAAGAATTCATGGACCACATTCAATGCCGAGCGAAAAAACTGGGCATACCGTCAAGATCAGCTCTCTTCTACCCACCCAATCGTCGTTGATATGCACGACCTAGAAGCGGTTCGCACAAACTTCGATGGCATCACCTACGCCAAAGGTGCATCAGTACTCCAACAGCTCGTCGCACACGTAGGTAAACAAAACTTTGTAGCAGCGCTCAAGAAGTACTTTGCCAAACATGCCTGGAAGAACACCACGTTAAAAGACTTACTGGTCGAACTTGAAGCGACGAGTGGGCGCGATCTCAAACCATGGGTCGACACTTGGCTCTGCACCGCTGGCGTCAACACGTTGCGCCCAGAATTTGCCGTTACCGACGGGAAATACTCCGCCTTCGAAGTGAAGCAGGAGCCACCAAAGATGCCCGCTGGATCCAAGGAGCTACGACCACATCGAATGTCAGTTGGCATTTACGACTTGGTAGGCGCGAAGTTGGTTCGCCGCAAGAGCCATGAACTCGATGTCATCGGAAGCCAAACTTCGATTGATGCCTTTATCGGAGAGAAAGAGGGAGACCTTCTTCTGATCAACGATGGTGATCTCTCGTACGGAAAGATTCGATTCGATGCGAAATCGGTGAAGACGCTGATTGCGAATCTCTCTGGAGTCGAAGAACCGCTCACTCGTGCGCTCTGCTGGTCAGCAACATGGGACATGCTCCGCGATGGTGAACTCAGCGCAAGTGAATATGTACCAATGGCGGTGACCGGTCTCGCTTCTGAAAAGGATGTATCTGTTGTATCAATGACGCTTATGCAGTTGGGAACCGCCGTTGAACTTTACGCCTGCGACGAGAACCGCGACAAAGTTCGCGAACAAGTTGCCAATGGCGTTGAGATACTTCTGGAACAAGCTAAAGAGGGCAGCGATATGCAGCTGCAATATGCGCGTTCTTTTGCATCTTTTGCATTCTCTGATCGTCAACATTCACGCATCAAAGATATGCTCGATGGAAGGCTTCCTGGATTGATTGTGGATGCGGACCTACGTTGGCACTTCCTAAACTGTCTAGCCGAGCGCGGAAAAGCCACTTCGGCGCAAATCGATGGCGAACTAGAGCGCGATAACACTGCGAGCGGACATAAATACGCTGCTTCGGCGCGCGCTGCGCTACCGACGGCTGATGCGAAGGCGAAAGCATGGGCCGATGCCATTGGTGGCGAACTCTCCAACCATATTCACGATGCCACCATTGCAGGTTTTAATCGCCCATCACAGCGTGACCTTACGAAAACTTACATCGAACGATACTTTGAGGAGCTCATTCCCACGTGGGAAAAGCTCTCTTACGAACTCGCATCAACGATCGTGACAGGCTTCTATCCTGCTTACCAAGTGCGCCAAGAGGTGCTCGATAAATCCGAAGCCTGGCTTACTGGAGCTGGGAAAGATGCGCCAGCAGCGCTTCGTCGATTCGTCAGCGAAAACCGGGATGCGCTAGCTCGCGCGCTCAACGCTCAAAAGGTTGACGCGCGCTTCTAGAACGGGCTTAATCTCGCAAGCTGAATGATGGATATTCGTCGGTGACGAGCAGGAATGCGTAGCCAAGAACGCGGTTCCAAAATCGCGTGAAGCCAAAAAGCACCTCTGCGACAGCTTGTGGCATCGCTTTGGTGAAGATCACGGCGAACCAACCGACTATCAACATGATTAATCCGTAAATCGTGTAGACGATTCCGACAACATAAAGCGGAATCGCAAGGAGCCATTTGACTAACGGCAGTAGGCGATTGAGCTTCTTTCCGCCTTCGACATCAGGAAAAACAACACGAACCGAGCTGTTTGCCTCGATAGATGGATAGTTGTCGTTGAGCAATAGCGCGTAGGCAGTGATTCTCGTAGATAGTTCGACGATGGATTGATTGAACCGGAGCGCATAGCTCGGATATACACCTCGAAAAACAATCGCAAGAAGGGTCGGCAGTACGACGACGCCCATTCCAATACTGAGCGACTCTGCTCCACCAGGAGCAAATGCCGCTGCAAAAATTAGGACTGGCACAATCAATATGTAGCGAAAGAGCCCGCTTACCTGATCTCGATTTTCGAGTTTGATTTCGATATACGTTTCAATCTGATTACTCATTATTTACCTAATCTCAGTGAGAAGATTCGAAGGTTTGTTCTTACCTTCTCGTGGTCGATGGATGGCATAACCAATGATGACAATTGCGAGAAAGAGGCTCAATGGAGCGATGAGGAAGTAAAGAACAGTTTGGAGGGCAGTTAAACCCTCTCCTGGTTCAGCAGCGCCCTCTTGGGGGACTGCCCAAGCTGGCGAGGCAAGGAAAGTAATCAGAAGAACGATGAGTGCGGAAATTTTTGATTTCATAATTATCACACCTTATCGCACTTAAAAGTTACGCTCGTTGCGAAGCAACACCGAATGGCTCGAGGTAAGGAACCCATCGGGGATCGGCTCGGCCAGTTCCCAGAATCCGCCATGCCGCACCAGATGGTTCGTGAGGTGGACGCTTTAATTTCCATCCGAGATCCTTCAATGTTCGGTCGGCCTTTGCATGATTACAGCGATGGCATGCCGATACGACATTCTCCCAAGTGTGCCCGCCCCCTCGAGAGCGTGGCATCACGTGGTCAATGCTTGCCGCTGGCGCTTGGCAGTAGACACACTTTCCGCCATCACGCGCGAAAATCGCCCGTCTGGTCAGTGGTACCGAGTTTCGATAAGGAACGCGGACATAACGTTGCAATCTAATTACCGTTGGTAGCGAGATATCTCCCGCAGGATGTTGAATATAAGTTCCAGACTCTTCGATCACCGCTGCTCGATGATTGAGAACAAGAACTAACGCACGTCGCTCAGATACGACACAGAGAGGTTCAAAGGTCGCGTTGAGGACTAGGGCGTTAGGCATCACTACTCCCCTCTGGAACTCGGGAACCACCCGATGGCGATATCTTGCTGAGGGCGAGGGGTAAAGGCCAGCATTGACGCGTCGAAATACCTGAAAAGTTAATAACTATCCGATGAACTTTTCTCTAGGCTAACGGGGTGAAGTACCCCCAGACCCGTCGCGAACCCATCAGTGAAGAGCGCTTCGGGCGCATGGTTGCTGACCCCTACCGCTGGCTGGAGAAGGGCGATAGCGACGAGGTGCGCCAATGGTCAGGCGAGCAGGAGGAGCTCTGGCAGAGCGAGGTTGCACGGCTATCAGGGCGTGCGCACTGGACTAGCCGGCTGCGCCAATTACTCGGTGCTGGATACCGCTCCACCCCAACCTGGCGCGGCACTCGGGAGTTCTTCATGCGCCGGAGCGCGGGTGAAGAGTTAGGAATCTTGTACACGCGAAAAGATCCGGCGAGTGAGATCGAAGTTCTCATCGACCCTCTCGAGATCAACCCGGGAGGAACCACCACCTTAGATTCCTGGCAGCCATCAAAAGAGGGCGACCAGCTCGCGTATCAACTCTCGACCGGGGGTACCGAAGAGAGCACGCTCTATGTATTAGATGTCGAAACGCATGAAGTCATCGATGGACCGATTGATCGCGCGCGTTACTCACCGATTGCCTGGTTGCCAGGCGGAAAAGCCTTCTACTACGTGCGCCGCCTTGCGCCGGAACTACTAAAAGAAGAGGAACGTCAATATCACCGACGGGTCTACTTTCATATCGTCGGGAGCGATCCAGCTGAGGATGTAGAAATCTTTGGTTCTGGCCTTGAGATGACGAACTATTACGGAGTAAGCCTCTCGATGGATGGGCGTTGGTTGACGTTAAGTGCAAGCGCAGGAACGGAACCACGGAATGATCTCTGGCTCGCAGACTTACACGCCTCATCCCCCACTGCACCAAAGTTCATTTTGATTCAGAGCGCTGAGAGCGATGCGCAAACCTCGCTTGAACCATTACGCGATGGTCGCATTCTCATCTCCACAAACTTCGATGCTCCACGAGGTCGAATCTGTATCTCTTCACCGACAACTTTGTTGTCGGTAGGTGAATCTGCAGAATGGCGCGATCTAGTACCGGAAGATCCGGAAGCGGTAATTAGTGGATGGGGAGTGCTCGATGGTCCGCTCATGCCAGCGAGCATGCTCTTAGTGCTCTGGAGCAGACATACGGTCAGTGAAATCACTGTGCACTCGCTCGAAACAGGCGAACGCCAGAGCACGATTCCGCTCCCCGGATTGGGAACGATCACGGGAATTTCAGTGCGTCCCGAAGGTGGACATGAAGCATGGTTTGGATATACCGATCACGTCACGCCACCAACAGTTTATTCCTTCGATGGACGAACGCTGGAAGTAAAAAAATATGCTGACCCACCTGGCGCAGTCATGGTGCCAAAAGTATTTGCTAAGCAGATCACGTATACATCTTTCGATGACACTCAGGTGCGAATGTTCATTCTTTCAGCGAGCGATAGCGCCGATAAGGCTCGCCCAACAATCCTCTATGGTTACGGTGGATTTGGTGTTGGTTTAAACCCTGCTTTCTCCGCAACTGCGCTTGCGTGGGTTGAAGCTGGTGGAATTTGGGCTGTCGCCAATATCAGAGGCGGAGATGAAGAGGGCGAAGAATGGCACCGCCAAGGCATGCGTGGCGAGAAACAGAATGTTTTCGATGATTTTCTCTATGCAGCGCAATATCTCATCAACAACGGCTGGACCTCGGCTGAGCATTTGGCTATCGAAGGTGGTTCAAATGGCGGTCTTCTCGTTGGCGCCGCGCTCACGCAACGACCTGATCTCTTCGCAGCGGTCGTATGTTCAGCACCGCTGCTCGATATGGTTCGTTACGAACTTCATGGTCTCGGTGCGACGTGGAGTGATGAATATGGTTCGGCCGCTATCGAGGAGGAGTTCGAATGGCTAATCAGCTACTCCCCCTATCACCAAGTTCGAGATGGACAGGAGTATCCGGCAACGCTCTTCACCGTCTTCGACGGTGATACTCGAGTAAATCCCCTGCACGCTCGAAAGATGTGTGCCATCTTGCAGCAGGCGCAGAGCCCAAACTCTGAGCTACCTATCCTGATTCGAGCCGAACGAAATGTCGGACACGGAGCCCGTTCGCTCTCGCGCACCATCGATTTGAGCGCTGATTCTCTAGCATTTATCTCTAGGTGGACCGGGATGTCCGAGGATGGCGGTAGCGGAAAGTGAAATCTTATGAATAACGCTCTCCAACAATTTAGCGATTGGTTTGCTGGCGCACCACTTCGTATCACCACAGTAGTTGTGATTGCCGTTTTCGTGAGGTTCTCTGCAAATCGAGCGATTATGCGTTCGATGAATAAGCTCATCGCAAAGACTGATCGTGGTACCGAGAACCGAGCCGCTGAACGAGCGCGCACAATCGGCGCACTCTTACGTAGCTCACTTAACGCGCTAACTTTTATCGTTGCTGGTGCGATGATTCTCGATCAACTTGGCTTGAATCTTGGTCCGCTACTCACGTCAGCTGGAGTTGTTGGTGTTGCACTTGGTCTGGGTGCACAAACAATCGTGCGCGACATCCTTTCCGGTCTGTCGATGTTAATCGAGGATCAATATGGGGTGGGTGACCGGGTTCAGTTACTTGACGTCAGTGGCGTAGTCGTGAATGTTGGGATGCGGATTACCACTATTCGCGATGATAACAATGTTCTCTGGTATTTACGTAATGGTGAAATCCTTAAAGTGGGAAATCACTCGCAATAATTTATTGATTAATCATGAAGGTCGCGGCACCTTCGAGATAACCCCAAAGTTCCTGATGTAGTTCGGTGGTGAGCTCCAACTCATCGACAGCAGGTTTCATGCAGGCTAGCCAGGCGTCGCGCTCTGCGACTCCAATAGCAAATGGCGCGTGGCGCATTCGCAATCGGGGATGTCCTCTTTCATCAGAGTAGGTGTGCGGTCCGCCCCAATATTGCTCGAGGAACATCCGGAGACGACGTTCGGCCCCTTCGAAGTCATCGTCGGGATACATCGGAGCTAAAAGCGGATCGCGCTTCACATTTTGATAGAAGGTATGGACCAACTTTTCGAACGCTGGCGCTCCGCCAAAGAGTTGATAGAAATTCTCACTCACCCTGGAAGTACTCCTGGAGGAACTCCTTTTCACTCTCCGCAAGTGGTCGAGAACTCTTCGAGTTCATATCAACGGTAACTTGCACCGTTCGCGCTTTGGCGACTACCTCGCCATCAACATGAATCTCATACGCCAGACCGAAGGAGGAATTCCCAATTCGATGAACCCAGAGCTCCACGTGTGCGTTCACGCCACCTTCATATATTGGTGCGATGTAATCGACCTCAGCGCGCGCAACGACCATGTCAAAGAGAATCGGTGATTGGTTCTTTCGTGCGCGGGCATAAATGGTGAAATCAACTCGCGCCTCTTGAATATAGGTCAGGTAGGTAGCGTTATTGACGTGGCCAAAAGCATCGAGATCGCCCCAACGCACTTGTAGTGGATAGATATGTCGCATTATCGGGTCAACTTTCGGTAGGTAACACGATGTGGCCTGGAAGCTTCTGGCCCGAGCCGCTCTATTTTGTTCGCTTCATAAGACTCGAAGTTGCCCTCGAACCAGAACCATTGCGACTCACCTTCGTAAGCGAGGATGTGCGTTGCAACACGATCCAAGAACCAACGATCGTGCGAGATCACAACAGCGCAACCAGGGAAATTCAAGAGAGCATTTTCGAGGCTGCCTAAAGTTTCGACATCGAGATCATTCGTTGGTTCGTCAAGAAGTAGGAGATTGCCTCCCATCTTCAAGGTGAGCGCGAGGTTCAACCGGTTCCGTTCGCCGCCAGAGAGCACGCCCGCAGGCTTCTGTTGGTCAGGGCCTTTGAAACCGAATGTAGAGACGTAGGCGCGAGATGGAATCTCGACCTGTCCAACTTTCATGATGTCGAGCCCTTCGGAGACGACTTCCCAGAGCGTCTTCTTCGGATCGATACCTGAACGATTCTGATCGACATACGAGATCGAAACGGTCTCGCCAATCTTGATATTGCCGCTATCTGGTTTCTCAAGTCCTTGAATCATCTTGAATAACGTGGTCTTGCCAGCGCCGTTTGGTCCAATGACACCGACGATTCCGTTACGTGGCAGGGTGAATGAGAGGCCATCAAAGAGCAGTCGATCGCCAAAACCCTTAACCAGGTTCTCAACTTCAACGACGACGTTACCAAGTCGTGGTCCTGGTGGAATCTGGATCTCTTCGAAGTCGAGCTTTCGCATCTTCTCAGCTTCCGCAGCCATCTCTTCGTATCGAGCCAGACGCGCTTTCTGTTTGACCTGACGACCTTTTGCATTCTGTCTGACCCACTCAAGCTCTTCGGCAAGTCGCTTGGCTCGCTTAGCATCCTTCTGCCCTTCGATCTTTAGACGCTGAGCCTTGGTCTCAAGGTAGGTTGAGTAATTACCTTCGTAGGGATAAGCCCGACCACGGTCAAGTTCGAGGATCCATTCCGCCACGTTGTCGAGGAAGTAGCGATCGTGAGTGATTGCCACGACAGTGCCGTTGTACTTTGCCAAATGTTGTTCCAGCCAGAGGACTGATTCGGCATCGAGGTGGTTCGTTGGTTCATCGAGGAGCAGTAAATCTGGTGCTTGCAGCAATAGTTTGCAGAGCGCGACTCGACGTCGCTCGCCACCAGAGAGGACTTTTACATCGGCATCAGGAGGTGGACAGCGGAGCGCATCCATTGCCTGCTCTAATCGTGAATCGATCTCCCATGCATTTGCGTGATCAAGCTTCTCTTGGAGATTTCCCATCTCTGCGAGCAGAGTGTCGTAATCAGCATCTGGGGCGGACATCAAATCTGAGATTTCATTGAAGCGATTGAGCATGTTCATGATCTCAGCAACGCCCTCTTGGACATTCTCGAGAACGTTCTTCTCTTCGTTGAGCGGCGGCTCTTGGAGCAAGATTCCAACGGTGTACCCAGGCGTCAGATATGCCTCGCCATTCGAAGGTTGCTGAAGGCCCGCCATAATCTGGAGCACCGTCGACTTACCGGCGCCATTAGGACCAACAACGCCGATCTTGGCGCCAGGCAAGAACATCAGGGTGACGTCATCAAGAATTACCTTGTCACCGTGCGCTTTGCGCGCCTTCTTCATCGTGTAAATGAACTCAGCCATAGGCGACACTTTATCGCCTCAAGGGTGCGAACTATGAACCGGTACCATTGCGATGAGTATCAAACCGACTTTGCGCCCGTAGCTCAGTCGGATAGAGCACCCGCCTTCTAAGCGGGTTGTCGCAGGTTCGATTCCTGCCGGGCGCGCATGAATGCTGACGTACCTATCGTCTGGATCGATTGCGAGATGACCGGGCTCGACTTATCCGTCGATGCTCTCATTGAAGTCGGAGTGGTCATCACCGACCAAGAATTACAGATTCTTGACCCGGGTCTTGAAGTAGTAATTCTTCCACCCGAGAGCTCGCTGACGCAGATGAGTGATTTCGTCCGCAACATGCATCAGGAATCTGGTCTCTTGGAGGTTCTTCATTTGGGCAACAGCCTAAGCAAGGCAGAGGAGCTGATACTCGGTTATCTCGAGCGAATGCAAGTACCGGCAGGAAAATCTCCACTTGGAGGAAACAGTCCTTGGATGGACCGGAGTTTCATTGCCAGGGATATGCCGCAGCTCAACCAATTTCTCCATTACCGAACGATTGATGTTTCATCGATAAAGGAGTTAGCCAAGCGCTGGTATCCCTCCAAATACTTCAAGGCCCCTGAAAAGACTGGAAATCATCGAGCTCTTAGTGATGCGCAAGATTCAATCAGAGAACTTGCCTATTATCGGAGCGAAATATTTGCTGCGCCCAACTCTGCTAGCCCACAACCCTAGTTTTCCTCTCAAAAAAAGAGAATGGGCAGACTAGTTCTAGTCTGCCCATTCGGATCACTCCGGAAATTAACCGATTTGATCTACAAGAGCTTTTGCTGCTGTTAATAGAGATCCCGAGATTGGTGAGTACCCAAGAGCAGTTCCATCTTTGCACTTGGTAAGTAGGTGATCGACCAGCTCCTTGACTGCTGGAGCGTTCGTGCCTGGCTTGACTCCACCCGCCTTCGGCGCAATTGCATAAGTGAACAATGACATGTTGTAACCACCAGCAACTTTCTTTGTGAAGTCGATTGCTACACCCGTTAGCGGATCTGCCTTATCAAAATCCCCGAGGAATTTCGCAGCTGCCTCTGGCGTTGGTGAGATGAACTCGCCGTTCTCATTCTTCATCGATGCAAATGGCATCTTGCTAGAAATCGCATCTGAGAGGTCGGCATAGCCGATTGAATATTTGGTGGAGCGAACGGTCGATACAAGCACTTGAGAGTTCGCTGCACCCTTGGCGCCGCGCGGCATTGACGGTGTCGCTGATGTAAAGGTTCCGTTTTTAACTTTCGGCCACTCCTTTGGAGCCACCTTGTTGAGATAGTCAGTCATATTCTCTGTTGTTCCAGAGGATGCCGAGCGATAGACAACGATGATTGGCTTCTTTGGCAACGTTACACCCGGATTGAGTGCACCAATTGCCCCATCATTCCAACGATCAATTGAGCCACGAAGAATCTTTGCCAATGTCGGAGCGTCAAGTTTAAGTTGGGTTTTCGCCTCAGGAACATTGTAAAGAACGGAGATTGGACCACCGACTACTGGAATATAGAGATACTTTCCGGTTGCCTTCGAGAGCGCACTTGCTGCGTCTGAAGCGCCAAAGTCCGTTACACCGTCATTGAAATTATTACGGCCCGTTCCCGAACCGGTTGACGAGTAAGTGACGTTGTGGCCACTGCTTGCTTTGCATGCGGTGATGTACTTAAAGGCAAATGATGAGCCCGATCCCGTGAGATCGGCTGCGCTAGCCGCGGTAGTGGAGGAGAAGATCAGTCCCATCGCGGCAGCGATAGTGATAAGTGAGTGACGCAAACGCATCGAGTGTCCTTTCGTAGACTTCATTTCATTCCAACCTTAGGTGCGAGGAGGAAACTTCCCGCACCCTTCAGGTGAGGCTGGGGTGAATGAAAGGTGAATATTTAGGGTGCGCGCTGGGCTCCACTAACGGCGAGCCATCTTGGATTTGCCAAGCGTCCTGGCTAGAACGAAGAACATAGCCACGATGACCATGAGCACCAGAGCTGCAACCCAAGCTCGAGCTACGTCATTCTCGGTACCGAGGGTCATCTGGGTAAATATGTACCAAGGCAAAGTTGCCATAGTTCCGCTAAATGGGTTGAGGTTCGTGGTGTTCGATCCGAAGGCAGTGAGCAATAGAGGTGCCGTTTCGCCTGCAACGCGGGCAATACCCAGGATTGTAGCCGTGATTAGTCCCGTGCGTGCCGATGGTAAGACCACCTGAAGAACCGTTCGCATCTGTGTGCCACCCAAAGCTAACGCCGCATATCGCAATTCATCAGGAACAAGGCGAATGACTTCCTCTGCAGTACGAGCCACTGTTGGTAGCATCAAAATCGCGAGTGCGAGCGAGCCAGTTAAGCCCGTGAATGGCAATACTTTGCTTACGATGAGCGCGGCATAAATGAAGAGACCGGCGACGATTGAAGGTACACCACTCATAGCCTGGATGAAGAAACGCGTGAAAGGAACTAATCGCCCGCGCACTTCCGTGATGTACAGAGCCGCCAAGATTCCAAATGGCACAGAAATCAAAGTTGCCAAGCCGACGATAACGAGTGAGCCCAATATCGCGTGAAGTAATCCCCCTTGATCAAGCGGTGTATCTACGCCAACAGTTGCAGCATCTTTAACTAAAAGTGAGAACCGAAAAGCTCGTAAGCCTGGAGCGAGCACGCTCTGGAATAACCAAGCAACTGCTCCGAGAAAGATTCCGCCAGCGAAAACAACAGATGTCTGCATAAAAAGATCGCCTCGAGATGCGCGCTTCTTTATGACAACCGGCCAAATCACGATGGTCACCGTCGAAGCGAGGACCCAAGAGAAAACGAAGCCCAACTTTCCATCAAGACCCGTTGTTTTGACGAGAATTGAGGCAACAAGTATCGGAATTAACGCCGGAGATATCGCGGTGGCAACCCGTTTAGGACTCTGTTCGCGCCAAGGTTTTTGGATTTCTACTTTATCAATCATTATTTTTTCGACACTCGCTTTTTCTTTGTGGTTCTCGAGATAATGCTGGAAGCGACAAGATTCGCGCCAAGCGTGAGAATAAAGAGTACAAGTCCAGCCCCGAACAAGCCTGCCAATTCGAATTCGGTAGCCTCGCCGTATCGAGCGACAATCAATGAAGCGACATTGCCGCCTTGGCTTTCGAGGATTCGGAACCAATTAGTCTGATCGTAGAAGAGTTGCAAGACGAAGAAGACGGCGACCGTCTCTCCCATCGCGCGTCCAAGTCCAAGCATCGCTCCGCCTACGACACCGCCTCGGCCAAATGGCAGGACGATATTTCGAATCATGGCCGCACGAGTGGCTCCTAGTGCGTAGGCGCCTTGGATGAGTTCCAAAGGTGTTTGCGAAAATATTTCCCGAGAAATCGAGGTAACAATTGGGGTGATCATCAACGCAAGAACTAAGCCGGCCACAAATGGTGATTGGTCAAACGAGGGAAAGGTGACATCAAAAATTGGAATCCAATCTAGATATCTGTTAAGTAGTTGAGCCCAATATCGCGCATGTGGGACCAAGATGAAGAGTCCCCATAACCCAAAAACTACCGAAGGAATGGATGCTGCTAGATCCACGATAAAAGTCACCGCTGCTGACACGCGCTTTGGCATGTAGTACGAGATGCCAAGGGCAAGCATCACAGATATTGGTACTGCAATCACCATGGCAATTAATGCGACTAGTAACGTGCCATATGCCATTGGAAAAAGTCCAAAATTTGCTGGATCGGATGAGCCTTGCGAAGCTGGGAAGCCATCACCTGAATACCAAATGGAGTTGGTCGCAAAACCCAAACCAAATTCGCGGAGCACTGGCGCACTGCGCTGAACCAAATATAGGAAAATCGCCAGTAGAACGAAGAACGAGGTGGTGCCACCAAAGATCAAAATTGCCCGAAAAACCTTGTCAGAGAGTCGGCGCCTGGTGACGATGGCAATCTGATCTGCTTGAGTGAGCACACGTGGATTCACACTCTTACCTAACCTCACTAGCGCGACTATCGGGAGAGATTGAAGTGAACTTCAGGTTAATTCGTAGCCGCCATGAAAAAGCAACGAGGAAGCGAGTGGCCTCGCCCCCTCGTTGCCGCAAAACTGCTTATGCTGGAATCCTTAGATCCAGGTGAGCTGCGACCAGTCCTTTATCGTCAAGATGTAGAGCTGACCACCCTCGATCACATCTTCCTTATACGCCACCTTCTGGGCAGCATCCTTGAAGGTGATGTCAGGGCGCATCTTGACCACTTCAGCTGCCAGCTTGTCATCAGTAACCGGTGCGGCGACCGCTGTCGGGTGCACCTGGGCATTGAAGAAGAAGCTTTCACCTGAGACGAATCCAGTCGCGCGGATGATTCCCGAACTTTCCTCATCTTGCGTCATGAAAGTTGAGGTATTTTTTGGATCAAAATATTTCGAATCGAACCTGGCAACGACTGCTTCTTTATTCTCTTTTGTATCAAAGGCAATCAATCGAGAGATTGTTGGGTTGTTGCCTGGATCCTCTTGAATCATCAAGTAACGTCCAGTGGAATCAAACTCTAGATTATCTGGCTTGTTGAGATTGATGTTTTCAGAGCCATCGAGAATGAGTTCAAGAGAGGCACCCAACTCAGGGTTTGCGATATCTGTGAAGGTGAGCTTCCAAACACCGCCACCATCGCGAGCGTTACCATCAGCTGCTTTTGTGGTAGCTGCAGCATTTCCCGCCGACTCTGTGGTAACAAACCAGAAGACATTCTTGTTTGTTGGATCGAAAACGCCATCTTCGATTCGAGCAAGGGATGTGCCTTTGAGTCGCGCTGCAATGTTCTGCATCTCACCGGTGGTATTCCATGGAATTTCCACGAAGCTGACGCTTGCCTTCTTGCCCTTGCCGTACTTGGCGCGAGTTTCGATATCGTCGATTGCATCCGCAATCTTCATGACGCTGAGCGCACCGTTGGTCAATCCTGCCTTATCAGCAAATGTGCCTGAAGCGCTCTTGTTTCCCTCGTAGAGGAAGAGCTGGCTACCCTTCGCGAGTTCGGATGGAAGAAGTGATCCTGCTGCGCCGATTGTGGCGCTGCCATCCTCGCTTAATAGGGCAATAGTGCGATCACCTGTCGCTGGTGCCACGTTGATGTTCTCCCATGAGGCGAGACCAAAACGTGGAAGTTGAACAGCAGCCCCACTCTCCGGTTCTAGTGCGAAGACGCGCGATTCATCGCCAGCTTCTTCGCCAGTGAGGAACACTGGGCCATCCCAACCGCGACGAACATCCTTGCTCTCGGTCTTAGTGGAAGTCTTTTCAACCATCTTGTAAGACGGTTTACCCTTCTTGAGCACGACATTGCCCTTCTTATCTGTTACTGGCGTCTTCACTTTGTTGGTAACAGTCGTAGTGATTTCGACAGATTCGGTCGAGTCGCCAAGAAGGGAGCCAGCTGGCGATAGATAGGCCGAGCAGAGACGGTTGAGATTATTAGAGTGGAGCGCAGAGCCCGAGGCATCTACCGGAAGGCCGGCAGGTCCTACTGGGGAATCGCCATAGACACCTGCGTCATAGTCGTACCAGCTGATGCTCTTTATTGCCTCGTCGACCGCAGTGACCTTCTGAGTAGTTGGATCGAAAGTCACCTTGCTAACGAGCGCACCGAATCCGCCGTATGCGCGCGTGGTGCGAGCTACCACTTCATCTGCCGCCGTCAACTCATGATTAATAAGAAGTGAGACAGTTCCCTTTGCATTCTTGTAAACACCCATTCCATCGGGCGTACCTGCCCACGTCACCTTTCCATCTGAGTCGCCAGTGGTGAGGATTGGGGTGATGGTTGCGGCTGCTGCATTCTCAGACACAACATAAATCGGAGTGGCGGCGGTGGTCGCTGCCGGCACTGCAGCAAATGCGCTAGTGGAATTGATCGACAACGCTAGCGCTGCGCTGATTCCAGCAGTTAATAAAACAGATTTGGCTCTTGCCATATCGATGGTGTCCTCTCGAAACGAAACGGTTTTCGTTCTGAATCTTGGTTTGTAGAGGTGGACGGCTAGCAAACTTCACGTGGCATTGAGATGAGGGGGTAATGAAGAAAAGAGGTAGTTCTGGTTACCAGCAGGTAAACGGATTGGCCGCAACTGTTCGAGAGTAGCTCAAACCTTCTAGCCGAACTTTCCGGTGATGTACGACTCAGTTCGAGGATCCTTTGGACGACTGAAGATTTGCGATGTCGTCGTGTGTTCCACCACTCGCCCCGGTTCGCCATACTGGGCGAGGAAGAACGCGGTGTAGTCAGAGACTCGAGCTGCCTGTTGCATGTTATGGGTCACGATAATGATGGTTATCGAGTCAGAGAGATAGCTGATGGTGTCCTCGATTTTCAGAGTCGAGCCAGGATCAAGCGCCGAACAAGGTTCATCCATCAAGAGGACCTCTGGCTTTACCGCGAGTGCACGCGCAATACAGAGCCGCTGCTGTTGACCGCCGGAAAGGGCGAGGGCCGGTTCGCTCAAACGATCTTTCACTTCAGTCCAGAGACCGGCGCGGGTCAAACACTCCTCAACGAGACTCTCCTTATCGCCCGCAGGCAACTTCGCGAGGCGTAGACCACTCAACACATTGTCGCGAATACTCATAGCTGGGAATGGATTGGGTTTCTGGAAAACCATGCCGACTTTCAGGCGAATCTGCGTGACATCAACATCGGGGCTGTAAATATCTCTGCCATCCAGTAAGACCTTTCCAGCAAGGGCGGCAGTGGGAATCAATTCATGCATACGGTTCAAGGTGCGGATAAATGTCGATTTCCCGCAGCCCGAGGGACCAATGAGTGCCGTCACGGTGTTCGCGGGAAAAACCAAATCGACTTTCTCGAGAACTAAATTATTGCCAAACCAGATGTGGAGGTTTTGCGCTTCCATCTCCCGCGCCCCATGCTGAGCAACTGGTGCGCCCTGGTCGTTTAAAGCTTCTTGCGCACTCGAACCAAGGCTTGCAGATCGATCGACTGAAATCGCCGGAATCGAAACTTCCTCGCGCTCCGGAGAATTGTTGCTCACAGCCACTCCTAAATCTTGGTTGGACACCATCAAAACGACCTACCCCTCTGGCGGACACTCTAGAGCTCGAGTTCGAAATTGGGCTATGGAATAGGTGAATTCTGAGCAAACACTTCCCCGAGAGCTTTATGACTGGCTTCTCAGGTACTATGAGGATGTTTACTCCATGGTGGGCGTAGCTCAGCTGGTAGAGCATCCGGTTGTGGTCCGGAATGTCGCGGGTTCGAGCCCCGTCGCTCACCCCATATGGCGATCGGAAATTAGCTTCTGTTCCCAAATCGCCATACCCATGTAACACATTCGTAACAGAGCGCGAACACTCTCCTCTCATGACAAATCTGGCAATCAATGGCGCCGACACTGCATGGGTTCTCGCTAGTGGCGCATTAGTCCTTCTGATGACTCCCGCGCTCGCACTCTTTTACGGAGGCTTAGTTCGTACGAAGAGCACGTTGAATATGATGATGATGTCGTTCACCGCAATTGGCGTGGGAACTATCGTCTGGATTCTTTGGGCTTACTCCCTCGCATTCGGACCGGATACGGGACAAGGTCTCATCGGCGATCTCACTCATGTTGGATTGAATGGAACGCTTGATACTGCAGTGGGCGCAGAGGGTCACCAAATTCCTACCTTGGCATTTGTCATGTTCCAGATGACTTTTGCGATCATTACCGTCGCGCTCCTATCAGGTGCAATCGCAGATCGCGCGAAGTTTGGTGCTTGGGTTCTCTTTATCGCGCTATGGGTCACCTTGATTTATGCGCCAATCGCGCACTGGGCGTTTGCTTCCCAAGGTGGCGAAGGTGGATGGATCATCGACAGATTAGGTGCGCTCGATTTTGCTGGCGGAACAGTGGTTGAAATTAACTCGGGCGCTGCCGCGCTTGCGCTTGCGATCGTGTTGGGCAAACGGGAAGGTTTCAAACGCGATGCGATGCGTCCGCACAACATTCCATTCATTCTTCTTGGCGCAGGATTGCTCTGGTTCGGTTGGTTTGGATTCAATGCAGGTAGCGCGCTCACTGCAGGGCATCTTGCTTCGGTTGCCATGATCAATACTCAAATCGCGACAGCGGCAGCTGCAATGTCATGGATTGCCTACGAGAAGGTAAAGACTGGCAAGCCAACTACTCTTGGCGTTGCATCGGGAGCAATTGCCGGCGCCGTGGCGATTACCCCATCCTGTGGTTATGTCACTCCCCTGGGCGCACTTGCGATTGGTCTTGTTGGCGGCGTCGCTTCTGCCTATGCAGTCTCGCTCAAATATCGATTCAACTATGACGACTCTCTCGATGTCGTTGGTATCCACGGAGTGGGCGGTTTTGTGGGAATGATCGGGATTGGATTGCTGGCGAGCAGTGCAGCAAATGCCGCGGGAGGAAATGGTCTCTTTGTGAGCGGTAACCCAGATTTGCTCGTCAAACAATTGATCGCCGCTGCGACTGTTGCCACCTTCTCCTTCATCGGCACCTGGCTGATTGCCACGGCAATCTCAAAGACCATCGGCTTTAGAGTCTCGCGCGAGAAGGAAATGATCGGTCTGGATACTGTGGAGCACGCCGAATCCGCATATGATTTATAGGAGGAGGTTTCCATGAAGCTCATAACGGCGGTAGTAAAACCACAACGAGTCAGCGTCATCAAGGATGCGCTCCATGATGCGGGGATAAGCGGCATCACAGTTACTCAAGTTGATGGCTTCGGTCGACAAAAGGGGCACACTGAGGTCTATCGCGGTGCGAGTGTGACCGTCGATTTCGTGCAGAAGGCCAAATTGGAAATCCTCGCTAGCGATGGCGACGTCTCCCGAATCACCGATGTCATCATCAAGGCGGCAAATACTGGCGCGATTGGCGATGGCAAAATCTGGATTACAACTGTTGAAGATGTGATTCGTGTTCGTACCGGCGAGCGCGGCGAGAGCGCGATCTAATTCAGAGTAAGGCGCACGACAAATCTTTCGCTAGCTCGTTGGGGCAGGAAAGTTAGGGCAACTCTGGAGCACGCGTTGAATCGCTGCCTTCTCCGGCGAGGTTACCCATAATCCATATTTCACTTTCACAACGACTTGGCGAGATACGTACGCACAGCGATATGACTTCGCTGGTGGCAGCCAGGTCGCTGCATCTCCATCGCCTTTCTGACGATTAAGACGAGCACTTACTGCCAGTAGGTTCATTGGATCGTTTGCGAATTCCAAACGTTTAGCATCGCTCCACTGGAATGCGCCAACTTGCCATGCATGTGAGAGCGCGACTACGTGGTCGATATCGACATCAGATTTGCCGAGAATAAATTGAATGGTCGTGCCGGAATATGGATCTTGCAATTCACCACTGAAAACTTTGCAGCCATCGGTATCATCTTTAAAAACAACATTGGTGAGATCACGTTTGAGGATGTCGTTACGGGCATCGCAGCCATTTCGATCAGGGTCCCGCCAATGTGAAAAAGCGCTCCGTGAATATCCTGTTTTTGGCGCCCTCCCTTTAACAGTAAGGGTCTCAAGAAGGGTGAGGGTACTTCCCTTCTTCGCAGCTGCGCTTTGTGTAGTGAGCGCATCCGAAGGCAGCGCCGGGGAAATCGCAAAGAAGAGGGCGCTGACAAGGGTGAAGGTCGCAATCATATGAAATCGAGTGCGAGCTGGAGCTGAAATCCTTAACACACCGTCAATTCTCTATTACGAAGAGTTGATATTCCTCGCGAATTTGGTCAGAGAATTGTGGGAAAAAGAAACGAGGGTGGAGATCGCAATGATCGCCACCCTCGTTCGGAGAGCTAACTAGTTCACACTAGTTTTGTGGTGGTGCTTCTGGTGCAGGAGCAGCAGGTGCCTCTGGTGCAGGAGCAGCCGCATCGGTTGCGTCAGGGACCGCAGCATCAGTTGGTGCAAATCCACCATTTGCTGCAGTAGCTGGTCCGCCCATTGGCCCACCTTGTGGTCCGCCGAAGTTTCCGTGGCCACCTTGTGGTCCGCCGAAGTTTCCTTGACCTTGATCGAATCCACCAGGTCCGCCGAAGCCGCCTTGTGGTCCGCCCATTGGTCCACCGAAGGTCGCAGGTTGTCCAGGGAATCCACCTTGTGGCCCACCGAAGTTTCCAGGTCCTTGATCGAATCCACCAGGTCCGCCGAAGCCGCCTTGTGGTCCGCCCATCGGCCCACCGAAGCCGCCTTGTGGTCCGCCCATTGGCCCACCGAAGCCGCCTTGTGGTCCGCCCATTGGTCCACCGAAGCCGCCTTGCCCCTGATCGAAGTTCCCCGATTGCATGTTCTCTTGCCAATCTTGGAATTGCTCTTCGTAAGCAGCAAATTCTTCTTCGTACGCTGCCACTTCTTCGTTGTACTCAGCGAGCGCTTCTTCGAGTTGTGCTTCGACTTCGTCGAAGAGTTCTTTTCCATCGGGTGACTTCTTCAAGAGATCTTGAAGCTGTTGTCCAGCTTTAGTCTCACCGAGTTTGTGCATGAGCATGTCGAACATACGAGGATCACTTTCGATCGCTTCAGCAATCTTGTCTGCATCCTTCGAAAGAATGCGTTGCAAGTCTTTGCCGCCGCGAGGAACGATTCCACCGAGAACGTTCTGAACAAGTTTCAAACCTTGACGAGTTCCAGCAGCTTGCGCCATTAGATTCATCAAATCATCAATTTTGTCGCCGAAGACTTCCTTGGTGATCTCCTGCATATCTGGTTGTAGTGGCTCCATTGGAGGCTCTGGTGGACGGAAAGGATCGTCCTTCCGGCCTGACATGATTTCTTCTGCGGACATTTTTTGCCATCCGCCCTTTGGTGCCATCATCGGGCCACCCATAGGTCCACCCATGCCGCCCATAGGGCCACCAGGTCCACCCATCATCTTGCCCATCATGTCGCCCATGGCGCCCATAGGTCCGCCGGGACCACCGAACATTTTGCCCATCATTTCGCCCATTGGTCCGCCCATCGGGCCACCGAAACCGCCAGGTCCCATTGGTCCACCCATTGGTCCACCCATTGGGCCACCCATCGGGCCACCGAAACCGCCAGGTCCCATTGGTCCACCCATCGGGCCACCCATTGGTCCACCGAAACCGCCAGGTCCCATTGGTCCACCCATCGGGCCACCCATTGGTCCACCGAAACCGCCAGGTCCCATTGGTCCGCCGTGGCCACCCATTGGACCGTTAGGTCCGCCGAAGTTTCCAGGTCCCATTGGTCCACCCATTGGTCCACCCATTGGACCGTTAGGTCCGCCGAAGTTTCCAGGTCCCATTGGTCCACCCATTGGTCCACCCATTGGACCGTTAGGTCCGCCGAAGTTTCCAGGTCCCATTGGTCCACCCATTGGTCCACCCATTGGACCGTTAGGTCCGCCGAAGTTTCCAGGTCCCATTGGTCCACCCATTGGTCCACCCATTGGACCGTTAGGTCCGCCGAAGTTTCCAGGTCCCATTGGTCCACCCATTGGTCCACCCATTGGACCGTTAGGTCCGCCGAAGCCCATCGCTTGGTTAGCCTGATCTTGAGGCAAATTATTTCCCGCAGCATCCTTTGGAGGCGCTATCCAAGCCCCGGAAGCGGTCTGCACCATTCCTGGAGCGGTAGGTCCACCGAATCCACCGGGAGGTGGTGGTGGCATTCCTGGTCCGCCGGGTCCGCCGGGTCCACCGGGAGGTGGTGGTGGCATTCCTGGTCCGCCGGGTCCACCGAACCCGCCGGGAGGTGGTGGTGGCATTCCTGGTCCGCCAGGTCCACCGAAGTCTCCTGTTGGTGGTTGCGGTGGTGGTGCGAAATTTCCTGGAGGTGGCGCGGTTGGCGCTGGGCCGGTTGGTCCACCGAAGTTGCCACCAGGAGGAGGTGGTGGTGGCGCGAAATTTCCACCCGCTGGAGGCGGTGGTGGAGGAGGCGCAAAGTTTCCTGGAGGAGGCGGGGGTGGCGGAGGAGGTGCGCCAGCGCCCGGATCCTGTGGAGGAGGAGGTGCTGCTGTCATGTTCTTTCTCCCAATTTATTGAGTAGGGGTGAAGCTGGGATGAGTGTATGACCCAGGGAAAAATAGCTACAAGGGCTCCGGGGCGGCGATTCCTCCAATGGCGAAATAAATATGGGGTAACCCCAACTCAAAGAGTAAATAGTTGAGTTTTGGCGAAAGTTAGGAGACGGGTAGATTGTGCCGTCCCGACGTTACTTCCCTGCGTCTGGCAGATCAGGTAGCTGCGTCGTTAGCTCAGTTGGTAGAGCAGGTGACTCTTAATCACCGGGTCGGCGGTTCGAGCCCGTCACGACGCACTTTTGAATGTAAAAGTGCACTCGAATTGTTGAAAAAATCACTGATGACTTGGTGATTTACTATCGATAAGTCTTTCCTTAGCGGAAAGGTTTTATTGAAATGAAAGTAAATGAATGGACTCAAACTCTTTGGGAAGTTTTAAATATTCGTCCTAAAACATTGCACGATTACAAGCGCCTTTATCGGCGCCATTTAGAACCACTGATAGGAAACCTTGAAATTGACCAGGTTCCAAGTGTTGAACTCCAACGCAAACTTGTAGGGTTCTAACGGTTGTAATTTTGCATCCAACATTATTTCAATAGTCATCGCTTCCGATAAACGTCTTTTATCTGCGGTTATTTTACGACCACACGAAAGGCAACCACCTTGACCCTGAGAGATACCGTGATAGGAAGGATAAACAACCTCGCCACAACTGATATGTAAACATTTCCATTTTTGGTGCGATTTTATATACGGTTCCAATGGCTTATACCCAGCATTCAACATCAAGGCTTCGGCTATGTGCGGGTCTACTTTCGCCATACCGACATTCTCCACCTAGCCACTGACGTTTTACAATAAATTGAGTAGCCCAGTTAAGCGCTAATAGCGATTCGTGTGCCGGTGGCTTTCTGATACTTCGCCACTACAACCTTCAAAGTGGCTCTAAATTCAGGTTCACCTGTGAATCCAATACCGATGCTTGAATTGAAAGCCGAAGCATTCTTGTATGAATACTTAGCAGCAATTGAATCTGCAGTATCCGCAAGTCTTGCAATTTTTGCTAGTGAATTAATTGTTCTGTAAGTCAAAGTTCCAGACCATTCAGTATCTGCTAATTCACTTAACATTCTTCTGTTGTATTCAAACTTATACGCAACTGTAAATGCTTTATCAAATATTTCTGGGTCTTTAGAGGCACGTTTGGCTGCGGCTACCGCATCCTCTGCGATGCTTGCTTGTATCTCTAATGCATCCTTCTTGTCCTGATAAATTTCTGTTAGGTCATCTAACTGTGATTGTCTGGCAGAGGTTGCCCGAGCAACTGTTTCACTTCGTGTTGCTTCAGCCTTTTTCCTAGCCTCGCCATATTTTGTATTTAGACTTGCCAAGTTAATAGTCTCGATTTTTAAAGAAGAGCGAGTTGTTTCAAAATCAATCGGAGTTAGTAACTGGATGGCACCTTCAGCAATCGCATTGTCTAATGCTTCTGTCCCGCCACAATTAGTTATGCCAATGCATTGAATTACTGACCAAATCACTATTTCGGTAAAATCGCCTTTCTGCCAATCGTATCCGCCAACAGTCGCCCCAATTACTTTTTTAGATTTGTCGCCAGGACGCGGATAAGTACCGTCGTTGCTGCAGTAATTGACTGCTAAATCTCCAGTGCCTGCTCCGCCCGGTTGGACAGTATCTGCCGGACATTTCAAATATTGATTAATTCGAGTGGACCCAACGAGAGAAGCGGATAGCACTTTCACCTTAGCGACAGTAGAAAAGTTCGCTTTAGCATCTTCAATCTTTTTGGTACTGGCTGCAATTTGTGGTGAGTACAAAGTTGTTGCGGCAAGAATTTCATTTAGAGAAGCGACCTCGGCTGATTGCGTTGCTGATATCAAAGCAGCGTCTAGGGCATCAATGTTTTTCTCATACTCTGCATCTAGGGCATCTAGGGCATTATTGCCATCGGTCAGAAGTGCCTGGAAAGTTTTATTAACTTGTTGAAATTTAGATTGCTTGGTAGTGGCAGTTGCTTGCGTTGGCAGCCCAAGGGCAAGAGACAGGACTATCAGCGATAACAGCGACTTCTTCATAGCCCCCAAGGTACTCTCATCCTCCGACACCATAACTGTCATAACAGATATTTTTGGGCAGACTCTAAATATGAGTATTGGACCCAAATTTAATAACCCCGGGTCAAACCTCTCCCTTGGAAGTGCCCATTTGAGCACCGCTAGATGGCGTGTCGAAGCTACAGAATCCTTCACTGGTCACATTGTGTGGGAAGCAGGTAGTTATGGCTTCAACTCAATGCTCATTTACTTGGATTAACTTTTGCTAATGCAGTGACAATTTAGGTGAAATATCCGTATTGGGAGTAACCAACATACGGGCGAAGAAATTAACAAGTGGGGGTCGATACCACTGATAGGTAATCAGTAGGTCCTGTTTTTAAATTTGCAAAAGGCATATAATTCCTCTTGAAAGATAGTTGGTAGAGCACGGTGACTTGCTGAGCGAGCGTAAGCGAGTTCAGAAAGGCTGGTCAGGAAGGGTTTCGCACCCGCGAAATGTTCCTGACCGACTCTTAATCACCGGGTCGGCGGTTCGAGCCCGTCACGACGCACAAGTTCTCTCGAGTAAACCTCAACTTTTCACTATCGGTAGCGAAATCGACGATGGAAATTCTTTGCTGCAGTGCAAAGTATTCCGCGCTACCACGGTGTGCGTGTGCTGACCCACTGGTTCGCCTGTATTCGGATTAACATCTAGGCGCGGGAAATTGCTACTAGAAATATCAACACGGATTCGATGTCCTGCTTTAAATAGATTACTTGTCGGCGCTAATCGCAAATGTATGGGATATACCTTCCCTGGCTCGAGTAGCTCTTCGCGCTCCCAACTATTTCGGTATCGAACGCGCATAATTGAATCTACGATATTCATCGCATACCCATTCGGATAATCAGCGTTAGCTGGAGCACAATCAATGAGCTTCACCGTGAAATCAGTATCAAGTGCGGAGGAGCTAATCCAAAGATCAGCTGAAATGAGTCCAGTCACCTCAACATCCTCGGTTAACGGTGCGCTTTCGAAAACTAAAACATCGGGTCGATCCGCAAGCGATGGATACGGTGAAGTACTTCCGAATATCTCCGCACTCTCTCTTTGATCGAAACCACCAATACCAACGATGTGTCGAAGTTTGAGAACGGGCGATAGGAAGCGAGCCCACATATCGTCAAGGTTTCCACTCTCAGCTGGCATCTCCATCAAACCGCAGAGACTTCCACCAATCGTCGGCACCGGATTTTTGGGATCGAACTCATAGCTCAGCGACCCATCAGCTGAAGTTGGTGCTGCTGTCTGGAGCGCCCCGTCAGCATGCATAAAATATTTGGTTAGCTCAGCTCGCTCAAGCGGCCAATGCTTCTCTCGGCGCCACTTACCGCCGTGGAAAAACTTTCCTTCACGAGTTTTGTGGCCATCTCCCCCGCCCATTACAAATATCTCGACCGGCAGCTCGTTCTCGTGTGGCTTAATTCCTTTGAGATGTTCATCGAAGTACTGCAATTGGCGTTCGAAATAATGAGCGACTCCCCACACGCATGCGGGGCCAAAATCGACATCACCAGTAAACGAAGAATCACCACGCATCCCCACATGCGACCAGGGCCCCATCACCATTCGTTGTGGGCTCTTATTCTGCTTCGCCATTGCGGTGTAGTAATCGGTCATCGCATTGGCATAAGGATCGAACCATCCACCCGAGAAGAACCCTGGAATATCTGAATGCTCCGAATAAAAAGCTTCAAAATTATTTGCCTTCTGCGCCCAATACTCGTCGTATTCACCTTTGGTGTAATAGTCGAATAAGACCTGCTCCAACCGCGGGACTACCGCAAGAGGTGTCTTGCCTCGTTGCCATGGCGTCTGCATCACTAGCTGGCGCATCTCGCGCAAACCATCCCAGACAATCTTTTGAGCTTGTGGATTATCTGCAATCTCAAGTTCATCCTGAGCATGGACAAAGAGCGCCCAAAACATATGAAGTTGCATCGCGCCATTTTCACGCGCTTGATGAAAATAATTGTTCGTAGGTGTGACATCAGGCCAGATTGCGGTGAGGTGTGGTGGACGCTCAAGCGCTGCAGCCACTTGGGTTACCGCTGCAAACGAACTCCCGACCATGCCAACTTTTCCATTTGACCAGGATCGACTCGCGATCCATTCGATGGTGTCATAACCATCAATACCCTCGTGTGGATTGACGGTATGAAAGTACTGCCCGATTCCCTCCGACTTGTAGCGGCCGCGCAAATCTTGTAACACCACCACGTATCCACGTGTTGCGAAGTACTCACCAATCTCAATGTATCTCAGGTCGCTCTTGTTATATGGCGTTCTACAAAGAATCGTGGGAAACGGGCCGGGTAAACCTTCCCCATCACTTGCGGGACGATAGATATCTGTAGCCAAACCAACGCCATCACGCATCGGTACTAGAACATTCTTTGCGACGACTATTGGGGCTGCGAGTTTGGTGGGATTCACGAAATGTGAGCTTAGCCCTGGTATAAATGGAATTCCTAGGGCTTCCAGCGAAATAGTTCACCCAATCTGCTCTTTGTTACGATTAGCAACATGGGTCTCCAAAAAGTCATTCTCTATTACGGCTTCGCGCCGGTAATCGACCCCGACACCCTCAAACTCTGGCAACAGACGCTCTGCGAGTCGCTCAATCTCAAAGGTCGCATCCTCATCTCGCCCCATGGAATCAATGGCACCCTCGGAGGCGATATGCAGGATCTAAAAAAATATGTGAAGGCAACGCGCCAATACCCTGGATTCAAGAAGATTGATTTCAAGTGGTCCAACGGAACCGGGAACGATTTTCCACGCCTCAAAGTGACAGTCAAGAGAGAGTTGGTCTCATTCGGTCATCCCGGCGAGATCCAAGTCGACATAAATGGAGTGGTGAACGGTGGTGTTCATCTCAAACCTAAAGAAGTTCATAAACTTGTCGAAGAGCGCGGAGATGATGTGGTCTTCTTTGATGGTCGAAATGCTTTCGAAGCAAAAATCGGAAAATTCAAAAATGCCGTCATCCCAGATACCGTCACATCACACGATTTCGTCAAAGAAATCGAGAGCGGTAAATACGATCATCTGAAATCAAAACCCATCGTGACCTACTGCACCGGAGGAATTCGCTGTGAAATCCTCTCCGCGGTCATGAAGAATCGCGGTTTCGAAGAGGTCTACCAAATTGAAGGGGGAATTGTTCGCTATGGCGACAAATACAAAGACGCAGGTCTGTGGGAGGGATCGCTATATACGTTCGACAATCGCATGACGATTGATTTCAGCAAAGAAAGCAAAGTCATTGGTGAGTGCGAGAAGTGCCAGGCCCCCACCAAAGACTTCTACAACTGCGCCGAGTCGGTCTGTAATGAATTGATCCTGCTCTGTTCCGCATGTGGCGAAGCTGGCGAGAACTTACGGTGCACTCACTCTTCAGTACGAAGCAATCGAAAGGAACTCATCGGGTGAACCGCGAACCTTCAGAAGACAACTCAAGTAGAAGAAAGTTCATCGCGGTATTACTTGGATCAATTACCTCACTTTGGCTCGGCTCCTCGGCGAAAGCAACGACAAAAAAACCAGTTAAAAAACCAGTTAAGAATTCCCCGCCAAATGCGACCCCGAAAGTATCTACAAGTACCAGCAAAAATTCGCCAAAAGCTCCCAGCGCAACACCCAGATCAACAGCGCGCCCGAATACTTCACCATCAGCAGAATCAACAGTTATTCAGACCGATAAAAATCCCAAAATTCCCAGAAACGGTCAGCAAATCTCAGTTAATGGGCAGATCCTGAAGGTCGACTCCATTGCTATCGGAGGCACTGCAATTGGTGTTCGAATCGAACCATTCGTAAGAAATACAGTATTTGTCACTCGCACTGGACAGCGAAGCTTTGTCGCGTTTGATTCAGTTTGCACCCATCGGGGAGGTGCGCTTGCGCTAAAGGGTGGAGTACTAGTCTGCAACCTTCATGCCGCTCAATTCGACGCTCGAAGTGGCGACGTGTTAAATCCGCCAGCAACAGTTCCGTTAACCCCTGGAGATATTGAAATTGTCGACGAGATCCTCTACTGGATACCTCTTGACCAATGAGTTGACCGAGTATCCTTCGCGTATGAAGCGCATGCACTTTGATTCGCACCGACGGAAGGCGATTGGGTTACTCCTTGGGGCGCTCTCCGCCCTCGTACTCGGCGAGCGAGCGACTGCCGTGCAGAAACCTGTTGCCAAGAAAGCCGTTAAGAAACCAGCGAAGAAGCCGGTGAAAAAAGCCCCGGCAAAACCTGTAGCCAAGGCAACGCCAACGCCAAAGGCTTCGCCGGCATCATCACCGAGTGCGAGCCCATCACCTTCGGCAACCGCCTCGCCTACCCCCACCCCTTCGGCAAGCTCATCACCGTCGCCATCACCGTCGCCTTCTCCAACAGTTCTCGCTCCGCCTGCCAATGCTCAAGCATTGAAAGTAGCTGGCAAAAACCTGACCGTTGCTGATCTCACCGTTGGTGCAACTACCGCAGCGACATTTCCCAAAAATGGCGCCACCATGGCCGTGTTAGTAACTCGTTTAGATCAAAGCAACTTCGTTGCGCTACGACCAGTCTGCACCCATGCCGGTGGTCCGGTGGAACTCATGAGCGGTTCGCTCGTCTGCGTCTGGCACAACTCGCGATTTAATCAACGCACTGGTGCAGTCACCAATGGTCCTGCAGATTCACCTCTGCTCAAAGAAAACGTCGCTCTCTACGGCGACACTGTGTATTACGTTCCATGACGCTTTATGAATCTCTTGGAATTAAAACTCGGATAAACGCTGCGGCGTGCTACACCGCGCTCGGCGGTTCCATCATGCCGACTGAAGTTGTGTTAGCGATGAATGACGCAGCGAAATCATTCATTTCACTTCATGAGTTGCAAGAAAAAGCTGGTGCGAGAATTGCACGGCTCACCAAAAATGAAGGCGCATTCATCACTACCGGAGCTGCAGCAGGAATTGTGCTTTCGATTCTTGCCTGCCGAACTCGCGGCGACCTCGCTGAAATCCAGAAAATAATCGATGGCACCGCCAAACCATCTGAAGTAATTATGTTTGCTGGCCAACGAATTCCCTACGACTCAAGTATCAGAACCGCAGGTGCTGATCTGGTAACGGTTGGCGATGCGATTCAATCATTCGACTTCCAACTAGAAGCGCGCATCAACGAGCGCACGACTGCGATTTTCTTCTGCGCTGGAGCGCACTTGGCCTCCGCAGCGCTCTCGCTCGAACGCACAATAGAAATCGCTCGCAAGTACTCAGTTCCGGTGATTGTTGACGCCGCAGCTCAACTACCTCCAGTCTCCAATCTCTGGCGCTTTACAGCCGAGCTCGGTGCTGATTTGGCGATTTTCAGCGGTGGTAAAGCTCTTCGTGGTCCACAATCAAGCGGATTAGTCGTCGGCAAGAGCGAACTAATCGAAGCCATCCGTGTCAATGCTGCTCCCTATCCACGCCTGGCTCGTGGCTTCAAAGCGAGTAAAGAGGAGATCGCCGGGCTCCTTACCGCAGTTGAGCTCTACCTCAATCGAAATCACCAACGAGATTGGCAAGGTTGGAGCGAGATTGTCGATGGATGGGTTGCAGACTTAAACGGCCGAACTTCTTGTGCAATCTGGCGTGATGATGTCAACGAGGCAGGCCAACCCACTCCGCGCGTGGCAATAAAGCTATCTAGTGGAACAGCGCTTGATGTCGTCGCAAAACTCCAAGCCTTAGATCCGATTGTCGAAGTGGTTCACGACTCACGGAGAATGATCTGGATCAGCCCAGATTCGCTTCAACCTGGAGAGGCGCCACTGGTTATTGCTGCATTGCTCAAGGCTTTGCCACAGTAAGTCAGGTTAAATCGAGGCTTGGTAGATACCCTCAATCGCGTTATCGAGGACTGCATCGAACTGCGCATCGCTCTGTTGGGCGCTCAACCCCTCGGTCAACGCTCGCGAGAAGCTGGCAATCACGCCATCATTTTCAGCTAACATCGCATTGGCATCCTCGCGGCTGTATCCACCGGAGAGCGCAACGACTCGGAGTACTCGAGGATGATCAACAAGCGGTTTGTAGAAGTTAATCTGCGACGGCAAAGTCAATTTCAACATCACCTGTTGTTCTGCACTCAACTTATCAAGTTCACTCAAAATCGCGCTTCGAAGCAGCTCTTCGCACCGCTCCTTCTCAGGGCTCTTGATATCGACCTCAGGTTCGATAATCGGCATCAAGCCACCTGCCAAAATCTCTTTCCCGAAGGCGAACTGCTGCGCGACTACCGCGTCAATGCCTTTCGGATTTGCTAATTTGATGACTGAACGCATCTTGGTGCCAAAGACTCCGTGCGAAAGCGCGCTGGAGATACGAGCTGCAAGTTGTGGAATAGGTTTCATCATCTGAGCGCCATCTACTTCTTCAGCTAAGCCATTATCAACTTTGAGGAAGGGAACAATTCCCTTCTTCTGCCATAAGAATTCGGCGCTACCCATGCCATCAATCTGCCGATCCATCGTCATCTCAAAGAGGATGACACCAAGGATTCGTTCGCTGGTAAAGACAGGGCTCTTGATGATTCGCGCTCGCATGGCATGCACCAAATCGAACATCTCGGCCTCAGAGGAGTACGCGCTCTCCTCGACACCGTAAAGTTTCAAGGCCTTTGGGGTGCTACCACCGCTCTGATCTAACGCGGCGATAAATCCTTTGCGCAACTTCACTTGGCTTAGTTGATCGTCATATAGCGACATTTTTGAACTCTCCCTTTCGGCCGGTCCCTACCCTAATGCCTCGCCAGCGCTTTCTTCGCGGGCTGCTCGATAATCCTCATTGGTACGTAAAGGCGCTTCGCGTAAGAACAGCGCAAGGAAGAAGCCAATCAACGTGACCGGAGCGGCAACTAAGAAGACCACATGAAACGAGTTCACGAACGAGTCGATAATCGTCGTTTGTATCGCCGGCGGCAGTTTGCTTATGCCAGAGGTGTTATTACTTATGCCTGCCAATTGATTCGCGTCAAATCCAGCTAGCGCACCAGGATTCTTTGCGGATAGATCCTTAAATCCTGCCTCGATGTAATGGCTTAGCCTGTTGGTGAGAATCGAACCGAATAAGGCTGTACCAAAGACGCTACCTAACGAACGGAAGAAGGTATTCGAACTAGTCGCAATACCCATATCTTTGAAATCGACTGCGTTCTGCAGCGCAATCACAATGGTTTGCATCGAAAGCCCAAGTCCCACACCTACAGTGACTGCAAAAATCGCAAGCTGCCAGTAGGGGGAATCAGCTTCAAGCGAAGCCATTGCGAGAATTCCCAGAGACATGATTGCTGTGCCCAAGATTGGGAACCGCTTGTACTTGCCCGTCTTGCTGATTGCCTTTCCACTGAATATTGATGTAGAGACGATGCCGAGCATCAACGGAATGAGCTTGAGACCAGCCTCGGTCGCGCCGTATCCCTTCACCACTTGCATGTAGAGCGGAATCATGACAATTGCGCCGAACATACCTGCGCCAATAACCGCACCAAGTCCGGAAGTAAGTGAGAAGGTGTGATTCTTAAATAGCGCGAGCGGAATGATGGGCTCCTTTGCACGCGATTCACAAGCTAGGAATATGGCAACGAGAAGTAATCCAGCGCCGCCAGAGATAAGCGTGTGCTGATCCTGCCAGCCATCTTCGGGGCCGAAGACGGAAACTGCGAAGAGGAGTGAGGTAACGGCAGCGACCATCAAAACCGCACCAAGATAATCGATGGAATGTTCCCGCTTGATTTTTGGAATATGTAGTACAGCCGAGGTGATGATCAAGGAAGCAATCCCAAAAGGAAGATTGATGTAGAAGATCCATCGCCATCCGGTAACTCCGAGAATCTGTCCGCTATCTGAGAAGAAGCCACCAAGAAGTGGTCCGGCGACAGAAGATAATCCCCAGACTGCGCCGAAATAGCCCTGATATCTGCCGCGTTCTCGCGGCGGAACGATATCTCCGATAATCACGAAGGTAAGTGCCATCAAGCCGCCGGCGCCGAGTCCTTGTAAACCACGAAACGCGATGAGCTGGGTCATGCTGGTTGAAGCACCTGCAAGGAATGAGCCGATGAGAAATGTGACTATTGCAAATTGAAAGACAATTCGACGCCCATACAAATCTGAAATTTTGCCATAGAGCGGAGTTGAAGCGGTAGAGGTAAGTAAGTAGGCAGTGACCACCCAGGTGTAATGATTCAGTCCATTGAAATCTTCAACGATATTTTTTAGCGCAGTCGAAACAATCGTTTGATCGAGCGCTGCGAGCAGAAGCCCGGTCATCAACCCGCCCAAGATAATCATGATCTCGCGGTGGGTATGCTCTTTTCGTACTCCCTGATCGCTCACGTTATTCCTTTCGCTCACTTCTCTGCGTCTATCTCGGCAACCAACCTAAAATCTCCCGAACCTAACTGACCTTGTTTTGTGTACATCTCTAATTTTGCACGCGTATCGGCTATATCGAGATTTCTCATCGTGAGTTGCCCAATCCGATCTGTTGGACCGAATGCGGCATCCTGAGTTCGCTCCATCGAGAGTTTCTCTGGGTGGTAGCTGAAATTCGGCCCCGAAGTATCGATTACGGAGTAGTCATCTCCTCGGCGAAGGCGGAGCGTTACCGATCCGGTGACGGCGCTGGCGACCCAACGTTGCAATGATTCGCGGAGCATCAGCGCTTGCGGATCGAGCCAACGTCCCTCATAAAGAAGTCGACCCAATCGCCGTCCTTCGGCATGGTAATTAGCGATGGTGTCCTCATTATGGATTGCTGAGATCAGTCGTTCGTAGGCGATGAATAAGAGAGCCATTCCTGGCGCCTCGTAGATGCCGCGACTTTTTGCTTCGATGATCCGATTTTCGATTTGATCGCTCATGCCAAGTCCGTGACGACCACCGATGCCATTTGCCTTTCGCATCAACGACACTGAATCATCAAACTTCTCGCCATTTATTGAGATAGGACGGCCTTGATAAAAATCGATGCGAACATCTTCGCTCTCAATCTTCACTTGAGGATTCCAGAACTTCACGCCCATAATCGGTTCGACGATTTCGATAGAGACGCTGAGGTGCTCTAGCTCTTTCGCTTCGTGGGTAGCACCAAGGATGTTCGCGTCAGTGGAGTATGCCTTCTCTGTGCTATCCCGATAAGGCAACTTGTGAGCGACCAACCACTCAGACATCTCTTTGCGCCCACCCAGCTCGGCAACAAAATCTTTATCGAGCCACGGCTTGTAGATTCGTAGATTGGGATTTGCGAGGAGGCCATATCGATAGAAACGTTCGATGTCATTACCTTTGTACGTTGAGCCATCTCCCCAAATCGAGACGTGATCTTCTAACATCGCGCGCACCAGCAAGGTTCCAGTCACAGCGCGACCTAGTGGAGTGGTATTGAAATACTGCTTACCACCGGAACGAATATGGAAAGCGCCACAGGCAATCGCAGCTAATCCCTCTTCGACGAGAAAATTCTTACAATCCACCAACCGGGCGATCTCGGCGCCGTACTCCTTAGCGCGCCCCGGTACTAATTCGATATTGGCCTCGTCATATTGGCCAAGATCTGCGGTGTAGGTGCAGGGAATCGCTCCCTTATCGCGCATCCATGCAACTGCAACCGAGGTATCCAGGCCGCCAGAGAATGCGATACCTACCCGCTCACCTTTCGGGAGCGAGGCCAGGACTTTGGACATGGGCACAGCCTAACGGAGATGGCAGAGCACCGGTTCGAACGCCCCTAGTGCCTACTCATGATTTCTCTTACCCTTGGCGCCATGACGACCCTCTACACCGGAAAAGTTGGCTTGAGTCGACTTTTCGCCGTGACCACAATCCTCGCACTCTTCCTCTTTGCACTCACCTTCGGAAGTTGGTGGGCAGTCGGCCGAAGCGCTGGCGCGGAAGGAGTGGCAACTAGCCTGATTGCTAATGAAGAGGTACGAACTGGTGTTGCTGAAAAATTAATTGACCAGGTTACCTCGGATGCTAGTCCAGAGGTACTCAAAGTCGTCGCCGACAAGCGCGAACTCCTAGTGCAAGCGGTATCTGACGCGCTCGTTAGCTCTGATGTAAGCGCTGAAACCAAGAAGATGATCGATGAGATCTATGCCTTCTATACCGGCGAATCCACGAGCGCGACTCTAGATGTTCAAGCTTTGGTAAAACCAATTCTCGAATCGATGTCGAAGATTGATCCAACCTTTAGCGCTCCTGAAATTACTAATGAAGAAATCAAGCCAATCACGTTAGATGAGACCGGATCTGCCCCGAATTTGGCTCCGATTAAGTCAGGTTTAGCAGTTGCCGTATTTCTGCTTTTTGCACTCTTAGTGCTCTCGATTGTTGGCTTAGCTAAATACTCAACGACCAAGACCTCATTCGTTGGCGTAATTGGATGGGAATTTTCAAGTATCGGGATATTGCTTCTCGCCATTTTTTACGGGGCAACAATTGGGGTCAATTCCGCTACGGAAAATGTCGCAGACCCACTAGTGAGTTCAGCAGCTCCAATCGTCGCCCAAACTTTCTTGGGAATGTTTCGATTAGAAGGCATCTTGCTTTTAGTTGTTGGAGCGATTGGAATCGCCAGTTGGGCGAAAGCTAGACGAGCACAGCCAGAACGATAGCTAACGAAATCACGCTGAGATAAGAGATCGAACCGTGAAATATCTTTTCAGCAACGCGATTGCGTAGTTGCGTATCGTCGGTCCGTAGGCGCTGCACTAGATAGAGGAAGTAGATTCCAAGAAGAAGGGCTATCACGAAGTACCACGTTGGCAGCGCTGCTACCACTCCTAAGGCAATTGAAGAAGCGATCATCGCAACGGCATGTGCAAGCATCTGCTGAGTGACAATGCGCTCTGCAGCCACCACTGGAAGCATCGGGACGTTTGCCCGCGAATAATCTTCTTTGTACTTAATTGCTAACGCCCAAAAATGGGGTGGTGTCCAAAAGAAAATAACCAGAAAGAGCAGGAACGCGCTTAACGAGAGTGAATTGGTTACTGCTGCCCATCCGATGAGCACGGGCATGCACCCAGCGATACCACCCCAGACGATATTTTGCGGTGTACGTCGCTTGAGTACGGCGGTATAGATACCAACGTAAAAAGCAATTGCAATCAGTGTCAAAACTGTGGCAAGCGGATTGGTGAACACCCAAAAAATTGCCAAGGAGATCAGCGCGAGCACTCCAGCAAAACTCAGAGCTAACCGAGTGGAGATTGCTCCAACGACAAGGGGCCGCTTAGAAGTGCGCCCCATGGCAACATCAAGATCTTGTTCCATCACTTGGTTAAAGGCATTGGCTGCGCCGGCTGCCAGAGTGCCACCAATCAAAGTAGCAAGGGTGACAGAGAGCTTTGGAATCCCTTGTTCAGCTAAGACCATCGCCGGCAGAGTTGACACCAGAAGCAACTCGACAACTCGAAGCTTCATCAAAGCTAGAAGAGCTCGTGAAGTTTGTGCGACAGACACATCCAAACTCTAGTCGTTGGCTCGAATCTCGCCCAACTTCAGACGTCGCTCAAGCGCTGGTTTGATACCCCAAAGCTCGCAGGTGTGGCGATACTCACGGATTTTTTCCGCACTTCGAGCTAAGTTGCCATCGAGGTTTACTCCGCGACTTGCCCGAATCATGAGGTTCCGTGCTGTGTGGTCGCCCGAGATGAATTCGAAAACCTCGGCTCGATAGCCGACGCATTCAAGTAGTGCGGCTCGAAGAGCATCGGTGAGCAGGTCCATTTGCCGGACGGCGAGAATTCCATGATCGAATATCTGAGTAAGCGCAGCTGGCGCTTTCTGAACTTGTTTATGTAAATCATGGTGACAACAAGGCGCTGCCAGAATGAGCTTGGCCTCGGCTTCAACTGCCCAAGTCAACGCATCGTCTGTAGCTGTGTCACATGCGTGCAGCGCTATCGCAATATCAACAGGTTCCACTGGAAAATCTGAAATCGTCGAGTCAACGAAAGTTACATACGGGGATATCTGCATTTCAACTGCTATTTTCTCGTTTCGAAGGCGAGTCTCAGGCTTTACGTCGACTCCAATAAATTTGGCCGGCAGATTATTCTTTTGAAGGTACCGAAGAACGGCGAATGTCAGGTACGCATGGCCACAACCGAGATCAATAATGCGAATCGGATTAGTGAGCGCGAATTTATCTAAACCATTCTCAAGTATTCGCAAGAACTCTTCTACTTGCAGATACTTATCTCGCATAGATGGTTTGATTCGACCTGACGAATCAGAAATACCAACAGCGACCAACAAGGAATCGTTCTCCTCGAGGATGCGCTTCTTTTTATGATCGTGGTCGTACGAAGGCTCTAGGTTGGCACGTGAAGATTTCCGAAACACCTGACCTTTTTTGCCAACTCTAACCTCAAATCTTTCATCTCGGCTCTCCACAAGGAAGTTGGCATATCCACTCGCGACTAATTCTAATTGTGCAAATTCAGCGAACGGATAATTCTGCGTAACTACCCGAGAATCGGTACGAAACATGAGCTGGAGTAACAAATCCTCTTTTATCAAAACTGGGCGAATATCAATCCGCTCCGCTTCTGGATGAAAATTTCTACGCCTACCCGAAAATACCGCACGCACAAAATTATTCTTATCGGTAATACGCGAGACTATTTCATTCGCAGCGGCAACCAGTTGTAAATCATCAACTTCGCTCATGCCTTTATCCGCGCGCCTTGAGGATCAAGGAGTGGTTCCGCTGCGATGCTACCGCTCCCCCATTTTCCGAAGAATTCCACTTCGACGGTTGTTCCTGGTTGCGAGTGATGCTCAGGCAGGTAGGCGTAACCGATCCCCTTGTTTAGCGTGTACCCCTGGCCACCACTTTTCATCCGCCCAACAATCTCTCCTGCGACGCGAATTGGCTCGTTACCTAATGGGACATCACGAATATCTTCAAAAAGGATGGCACACAATTTACGTTGAGAAGATTGTTGAAGAGCTCGCAACGAAGCGCTCCCCATGAATTCTGCTTTCTTCTTTGAGATCGCAAATCCCAATCCAGCCTCGTATGGATTGGTTTCCGAATTGATCTCGCCCGCCCAAGCGCGATACCCCTTCTCCAAGCGCAACGACTCAATCGCTTTATACCCAGCGGCAACTAGCCCAAACGGTTGACCTGCTTCAAATATCTTCTCCCATAGCTCAAGCGCATCCCCAGTAGGAACATAAAATTCCCATCCCAGTTCTCCGACATAAGTGATTCGCGTTGCGCGAACTTTAATTCCACAAACTTCAATCTCTCGTGAGTGCATGAATGGAAAGCCGGAGTTACTCACATCTGCTGAAGTGAGATTCTCCAAAATTAGTCGGGAATTAGGACCCCACAATCCAAAACATGCCAAAAATTCCGTGGCATCGACGAACTTAACCCCATCAAATCCATCTTCGCGGGCTCGTTTCTCAAGCCAGCCTCGATCGTGGGTACCGAATGCAGTGCCTGTCACGATGAGGAATTCATGCTCACCCGTTTGAGTAATGGTGAAATCAGATTCGATGCCCCCTTTAGAATTGAGCGCCTGGGTATAAACCGTGCGGTTGATACCTTTCACAACATCATTGGCGCAAACCCAATTTAAAAATTCTGCTACTCGCTCACCAGAAATTTGAATTTTTGCAAAACTTGATTCATCGAATAATCCTGCGTGCTCGCGAGTTGCTCGATGTTCAAGCTGTACGGAGCTATTCCAATTCTTCCCTGCCCAACCTTTTGGTCGTATCTCCTCGTTACCGCCAGTTCGATGGTAGAAATTGACCCGCTCCCATCCAGATTTCTCGCCGAACTGCGCCCCGTGGGCTTTATGCCATTCATATACGGGCGAAACTTTCTTGGGCCTGGCGCTCTGTCGCTCTTCGCCGGGATAGTGGATGTCGTAGTACGCCTCGTAATTCTCAGTGATTCGCTGCAAAGTGAAATCTGGAGATCTGTAATTCGCTCCGAATCGCTTGATATCCATATGCCAGAGATCCATCGTTGGCTCACCCGCAAGCACCCATTCGGCAACTACTTTGCCGATTCCGCCGGCGCCAGCAATTCCATGGGCACAAAAACCCGCAGCGACATAGAAGCCACCCACGGAAGTCTCGCCAAGGCAGAACTCATTGTCGGGAGTGAAACCCTCGGGCCCATTGATGAAATTCTTTACTCCGATTTCTGCCATCTTAGGGACTCGCTTTTGTGAGTTGATAGCAATCTCTTCAAATCGCTCCCACTCCTCTGGGAGTAATTTGCCGTTGAAATCAGGTGGAATCTCATCCAACTTCTCATAGGTTGCAGTCCAAGCTCGAGAGTTTCGTTCGTAACCACCCATAACCAATCCGCGAACCTCTTGGCGGAAATAAATCAGGTTATCCGGGTCTCGAAGTGAAGGAAGGAAGGGTGCATCATCTGGCAGAAAATTCTCAGTTATTAGGTACTGATGCGACATCGGCACGATGGGGATTCGAACGTCGAGCATTCGCCCAATCTCAGCTGCAAACATTCCGCCACAATTAATGGCAATCTCGCACTCAATCGCACCCTTATCCGTCATTACTCCTGTTACCCGACCTCGTTCCGTTGAAATGCCAGTGACTCGGGTGTGAGTAAACGTCTTAACGCCACGCTTTCGCGCGCCAGATGCGAGTGCATACGCTAATTGCGAAGGATCTACCTGGCCATCGCTCTCCATGATGCACGCGCCGACGACTCCATCAAGATCGATGAGCGGGAATCGCTCTTGCGCCTCTTTCGGAGAAATCTCATGTAGATCTAAACCAAATGTTTTCGCCCAACCAATTTGCCGACGAATTTCCTCCATGCGCTCTGGGCTTGAGGCTAGTTTGATACTTCCACATTCGCGCCAACCCGGAGGCGTTGAACTCTCTTGCAACTCTCTATAGAGCGAGACCGAATACATATTCATCTTGGTGAGCGTGGGATCCGAACGAAGCTGCCCCACTAGCCCCGCCGAATGAAAGGTTGAACCGCTCGTTAAGTCGGCTCGATCCAGGAGAATCACATCACTCTCACCCATCTTGGCAAGGTGGTAGGCAACGGATGTCCCGCCAACGCCGCCGCCAATAATCACGATTCGGGCGCGAGTCGGAAATTCGGCTATTGGGGTCGTAGACATAGCCCAAAATGTATCCTGAACTTATGTCTGGAGCCAGAACCGAGCTTGAAGAAAGATTCGGCCACCTGCTCGATAAAGTTCCGCTGCTTGCACAGCGCCACGAACTCACCGAGTTATCCGGTGGAATCACTAATCGAAATTTACGAGTAACGACTCCAGCGCGCGATTATGTAGTCCGTATCTCCAGTAACGATTCGGGGTTGCTTTCAATAGATCGAGATGCTGAATATGCCAATTCCAGCATCGCCGCTGATATCGGCATTGGCGCGAAGGTTTACGAATATCTTCCAAACGACGGACTGCTTGTTATTGGATTTATCGATGGTAAAACTTTCGATGCTGATGATGTCTCTCGCAATTTAGAGCGAATAGCAAAAAGTTGCCGTCAGCTACATTCAGCCCGACCATTCACGCGAGATTTCGATATGTTCAATATTCAACAGAACTATCTCAAGATTGTTCAAGAGCGCGGTTTCAAACTTCCTAGCGATTACCTGGACTTCGCCAACAAGGTCGACCAGATGAAACGAGCGCTCGCGATTCTTGATGACGGTAAAGTTCCATGCAATAACGACCTTCTGCCTGCAAACTTTATTGATGATGGGAATAAAATTTGGCTGATTGATTACGAGTACTCGGGCAATAACGATGCATGTTTCGAGTTGGGCAATATCTGGGCTGAGGCAAAAATGGATAGTGATCAGCTGGAGGAATTGGTCACTGCGTACTACCTAGTCTCACGACCTGAAAAGGTTGCCCGCGCCTGGCTCTTTGCTCTCCTGGCTCGATATGGCTGGACGTTGTGGGCTTCGATTCAAGATTCAATCTCTGCTATTGATTTTGATTTCTGGTCTTGGGGACTCGAGAAATACGATCAAGCGAAGCGAGACTTCACAAGTAGCGAGTTTCTTGAAAATCTCGAGCGCGCTGCAAATACCCATTGATTAGCACCGCCACCCACCCTACGATGCAGTCATGAATGAAATTGTCGAATTAACTACTCCCGCTCTCAGTGTAAAGATTGACCTGACCAGGGGCGCAACTATCACTCACATTGGAAAAACTGGTGATAAGGATGCCAACGTCCTTGCGTGGTACGAGTTCGATGATATCGAGGAGCTGCCAATCGAGTATCCCCATGGCGAAAGTGAACATTATTGGATGTCACGCTATCGCGGGGGCTGGCAATTGCTCACGCCGAGTGCCGACAAAGAGTGCGATGTCGGTGGACGCCATCACAGCTTCCATGGTGACAGCTCGATTCTTCCCTGGCGTTTAGTAGAAAAGACAGCTAATGAAATCATCCACGATGTCGAGATTTTTGGCGCATTTCATGTTCATCGCATCGCCCATCTAGATAGCGTGAAGCCGCTGTTAACGGTCACCACAACCATCAAGAACATCGGCGATCGCGATGAGCCCTTCATCAAAGTTGAGCACATCGCTTATCGGGGTTCAGATAATGGAATCGTCACTGGTCCTGAGAACACTCTCTGGAAATTCCATGATTATGTCCAAGAAGGTTATGCCGACGAGTTCAAATGGAAAGATATGGATAAGCACGGCATCAACATTCGTAACCGAAACATGGATAAAGAGGCGCGCTTGGTATACATCCTCAGAGATAGTGAGGGGTGGATCGAGTGGACCAACCCTGATTTTGGTCAACGGACCAGAGCGTCATGGGATCCAAAAGAATTTCCACACCTGTGGTACTGGCAGGAGAATGGTGCAGATATCTTCCCGTTCCATCGTCGAACGAAGATCACCGCCCTCGAGCCAGCATCGGTCCCACCAGGAACACGCCTTATCGGAGCGGTCGAGAAAAACCTTGCCGAAGTTTTGAAGCCAGGCGAATCAAAAACCTTTTCAATTCACATCGAATTGAAATAGAAGTTATGGCAGCGAGACAAAGATCGCTGTGGTGACACCCGCAATAATTGCCGATTGCACCAAGATAACTAGCGCTTTGCTGCGGTCTGACTTTTTGCTTTCGGCGTCGAAGACTCTCTCCATGTCGCCAATTTTTCCAAAGTTGAACGTGCCGGCTAATCCGTAAGCAAGGCAGAATTTATTTCGCGCCTGAATGAAACCGATAGCCGAGACAAAGAGTGGGAAGAAGACTCCCCAACGCGCCGACTTGGTGAGATCGTCAGCTGCATAGAGGGTGTACCCAGAAATCATCGCGAAAACGAGGGCTGCTATCCCAACGGCGCGACGGCGCATGATCTCGCGGGAACCAATATTGCAGACTCCAGGAAGATACCCACTACTGGTTTCACTCACTTTGAGCCCCTCTCAATACGATGGTCCCGAACGGCACAAGGGTATGGCAATACTCTTTGGAGCGCATCCCTTAGGCTTGGCATATGAGCACCTCAACGCAACGACCTTCAGAATTCACTCGATTCGCGTTGACTTCAGAACACATTGAACAACTCCAGAAATTAGCGAGCGGTGGCGTTAACACCTCGCAAGCTGCGCTCGAACAACATGGCCATGATGAATCAGCGTGGCCAGCGGTACTGCCCGATGCGGTGGTTTACCCAAAAACTACCGAGGAAGTAGCTGCAATTCTGAGGTACTGCAACCAAGTAGGTATTCCGGTGATTCCATTCGGTGCTGGAACCTCCCTTGAAGGACACATTCTCGCTTTCTATGGCGGCATATCACTTGATCTCACGGAGATGAATCGCATCCTTGAAATCAGACCCGATGATCTGATGGTCAGAGTCGAAGCGGGCGTTCATCGAGTTGCGCTCAATGAGAAGCTTGCACCACATGGACTTTTTTTCTCGGTGGATCCTGGCGCTGATGCCACGCTAGGTGGAATGGCAGCAACCGGCGCCGCCGGAACGACAACGGTGCGCTACGGGTCGATGCGTGACAACGTTCTAGCTCTCACCGCAGTATTGGCAAATGGTGAAGTAATTCATGTTGGTCGTGGTACCCGCAAACTATCTGCTGGCTACGATATAACGCGTTTACTCGTTGGTTCTGAGGGCACTCTTGCTGTCATTACAGAACTCACGCTCAAGCTATATGGCACACCAGAAAAGATGGCTGCTGCAATCGCGCGATTCCCAAACCTACAGGCGGGAGTTGAGGCTGCGACTGCGATAGTCCGATCCGGAATTGCCATCGCACGATGCGAATTCCTCGATCCGAACTGCATAAAAAACATCAACTCGTACTCAAATCTCACCCTTACGGAGAGTCCCACGCTCTTCTTTGAATTTCACGGCAGCCCTAAAGGGGTCGAGGAAGATGCCAAGTCCACTCAAGAGATCGTCGCTGAATTCGGCGGCACTGAATTCGAATGGACTAGCGATGAAGGCGCTCGGCGGAAACTTTGGGAGGCCCGCCATCACGTGCACTGGGCGAGCATCGCGGCCCATCCTGGAAAACGCGGGGTTAGCACCGATTCGGTTGTGCCGCTCTCGCTACTAGGTGAGGCAGTGGGTATGGCCGATAGCTTTCTCACAGAAAAGGGTTATCCATACACAGTCCTAGGCCATGTTGCCGATGGAAACTTCCATACCTTCATCATCACCGATCCGGAAAAACCAGAACAACTCGATGATATTCGTGAGATTGCACATGAGCTAGCAATGCGCATCATTGCGATGGGTGGCACGTGCACCGGCGAGCATGGCGTAGGTGCTGGAAAAATCGATGCCTTAGTCGAAGAGACTGGTCAAAGCGCAATCGATGTGATGCTTGGAATCAAAAACTTCTTCGATCCAAACCACATTCTCAATCCGGGAAAGATCCTGCATAACACCGCTCCCCGATGTAGCTAAATTTAACTTTGGGATCGGGTGAGCGCTTGCTCAAGATCGCTCCACAAGTCCTCGACATGTTCGATTCCCACCGACATTCGCACGAGATTCTCTGGAACTTCGACCGGCTCATCTCCATGGCGACGGCGGCGTTCCCAGAGAGATTCCACCCCGCCTAAACTTGTTGCGTACGACCAGATTCGTGAGGCATTGCAGGCCTTATCAGCTGCGCGGGCTCCACCTTTTACTTCGATAGATATCATGAAACCGAATCCCGGATAACGAACCCGCTCCACTGCCGGATGTTGTGCTAATCGCTCCACCAAGATCTTGGCGCTTGTTTCAGCTTGATTGAAGCGAATCGGAAATGTTCGTAATCCCCTCAGCGCTAACCACGCTTCGAATGGCCCTGCGTTGGCACCGGAATCTTTCCGATAGGAGAGTAACTTTTCGAATAACTCATCAGATTTTGTGACTGCAGTTCCGAGTACTACATCGCTGTGTCCAGAGAGCGCTTTAGTCAGAGAATGGACGACAACATCGGCGCCGAGTTTGAGAGGTTGCTGTCGGAGCGGCGTGGCAAAAGTGTTGTCGATTGCTACGAGCACTCCGCGTCTCTTCGCTTCGCGAATTAATCCTTCGACATCAGCGACGGTAAGAAGTGGATTGACCGGGGACTCAAAGAAGAGCATCGCAGCGCCATCGAGCGCGGCAACTACAGATTTCAGATCATCTATCTCAACCCAGCGCACGCATAGTCGGTTATTAGCCTCTAATTTTCGTAATTGCACAAAAGTATTCATGTAACCCGCAGTTGGAGCGACTACAACGCCGCCAGGTGGCACAAGATCAAAGGTCGCTGAGATTGCTGACATCCCCGAAGAAAAGACGAGGGCGCGCCCTGCTTCAAGAGCACCTAAAACCGCTTCGAGGTCTTTCCACGTGTCGTTATCAGAGCGCCCATAGATGTATTCGCCACCCGCCCGATAGGTGGTGGAGACGGCGATTCCGCCGATGATGGGGCCGCCGGGTTCGCGCTCTGGTCGACCCTCTTGGACCACTTGCGTCTCGGGGCGCAGCTGATTCTCATCTGAATGAAGCTCGGCCATATTCGAAGGGTACTAGAAATCACCCCTTGTTGATGATTGCAAAAGCCGCGTTATGGCCAGCTATGCCACTGACGCCACCACCTCGAATCGCACTTGCACCACCAAGAAAGATATTGGCTTGTTCCGTCTCACTCCCCCATGCCCCCGCAGGTAACTCTTGAGCAAATGGCATTGTTAAATCTCCATGAAAGATATTTCCGCGAGGGAGGTCGAGCTCATCTTCAAGATCAAGTGGACTCTTCACTTCAAGACATGCGCGACCTTGCGAGTCATAGGCGAGAGCGTCTTCAATAGGCGAGGCGAGATACGTATTAATTCCTGAAATGATTCGCTCGGTTACCTTTGCTGTATTGAGCTCGCGATTCTCCTCAAAAAGTTCTGCCGGAGTGTGAAATGCAAAAAGCGTTAAGGTGTGCAGGCCGGTCTCACCGACAATCGACTGGTCCGTCAGCGAGTGGCAATAGACTTCCGCAGGAATCACTTGTGGCAAAACTCCAGCCTTTGCTAATTGAAAAGCAGACTCGAGTTGGATTGCGCTCTCGTCGATATGGAAAGTGCCTGCAAATGCAAGGTTTGGATCAAAACCACTCTTCAACTCTGGCAACTGCTTCAATAACATATTAATTTTCATTTGCGAACCGTCACGACGGGGTCGTTCTGGGGTGCCAAGTAGACGTGCGAGCGACCGGTCATCTGCTGCCCACACAAGATTTCGCGCAAAGTAGCCTTCGCCATCACTAGTTGAAACTTCCACACCACTGGTACCGCCACTGATTGCATCCACCCGACGATTAAGGAGGATTTCTACTCCCGAATTCGTCGCTACTCGAGAAAGCTCTTTTGCTAAAGCGCCCATGCCGCCCTCAGGAACCCGCCACTCTCCCGTGCCATTTCCGATTACGTGATAGAGGAAGCAGATATTAGCTTGAAGATCATCAACGGAAGAGAAAGTTCCGACCAATGCATCGGTAAGCACAACTCCTCGAACTATGTCATCACGGAAATATTGCGAGACCGTGACTCCGATTGGTTGCTCAAAAATCTCGCGCCACAAAGCGCCATCAGCAAAATTTGATTTCAAATCAACTTCAGTCCGCAATGGTTCGAGCAAGGTGGGCGCGAGAAATTGAGCCAATCCCTCAAGGCGACCATAGAAATCGCGCCACTTCTCAAATTCAGTATGTGAACCTGTTAGTTTGTAAAAGGAATCTGCCGTTGCCGCTCCAGGAGTTCGCTCAACAAGCAAACCTAAATGCTCGTCACCTTGTTGTACCGGTGTATAAGAGGAGACTTTCCTTGAAATAGTTCGGAAGTTCAGAGATAAATCCGCCTTGATTTGATCGGGAAAGAGCGAGACTAAATACGAATAGCGAGAGAGGTGTACTGGGAACTCCGGGAAGGCTTGATAACTGATTGACGCTCCCCCAAGGTTGCCCCGCGCTTCGAGGAGCAAGACTCGCTTTCCAGATTTCGCTAAATATGACGCAGCGACCATTCCATTATGTCCACCTCCGACAACTATTACGTCGTAAGTGGAATTAACACCTAGAGACATGGCGCAATTCTTGCAACGGCCTCTTCCAAAATCTCCGCTGATGTTGCAAAGTTCAATCGAGCATGATGAGCGCCACCGCTACCAAAGGGGATACCTGAGCTCAGAGCAACCCTGGCTCGCTCCAATAATTGCGCAGCAGGATCCTCGCCCAGTTGGGTTTTACTGAAATCAATCCAGGAGAGGTAGCTATTTCGTGGTTGCGAAAGGCTTACTTGAGGCCAATGAGCCGCTACCAACTTCTGAAGATGCTCCCCGCTATTTTCGATTGTTTCGATGGCGCTATCAAGCCAGGAATCGCATTCAGCGAAAGCGACCACGTGCGAGACCGCACCAACTAGCGAAGCTCGATGTCTAATCCCCTTAACGAGCGGCTCAAGCTTCTCATGCAACTCTGGGTTTTCAGTGAAGAAAATCGAACACTTCATACCAGCTAAATTCCAAGACTTACTTGCAGAGGTAAGGGTGATTGTTTGATTTCGAGCATCGTCGCTCACTGAAGCAAACGGAGTGAAAACCTCGCCTCGGTAGGTTAATGGCGCATGAATCTCATCGCTGAGAATAATGACGCCATAACTCTTTGCCAGCGCTGCCATATCTTGGAGTTCATCGACAGAGAAGATCATCCCCAATGGGTTATGTGGATTAGATATCACAAAGAATTTTGCGCCTGCAGCGAACTCCCGCTCTAAGGCGGCGAGATCAACTCGATAACCATAGTGGTTATCACTTTTGCTATCTCGGGCCAACTTTGTGAGCGGAGCCTCTACGATGGGGAAATTAATCTCCTTCGTCCAGTTATAGAACGCGGGATATACCGGTGGCATCACGACGACTCGGTCGCCTGGCGCACCAAGAGTTCGCAAGATCTCAATCGTTGCCACGCCAACATCAGTAGCTATCCGGATAGATTCTGGCTCGACTTTCCACTTCCATCGCCGCGCAGCAAACCCAGCAAATGCCTGACCCAGCTCAGGGAACTTGCCTAGATAACCCGTATCTGAACGTTTCATCATCTCTGATACGGCGTCGATGATCGGCTCAGCTATCGGATAATCCATTTCGGCGACAGGAAGCGGCAAGACATCCAGGTCATACTCACGCCACTTCGTACTCTTGCGCTGACGTAGTTCGCTCAGTGAAGGCGTCGTTAACTTTGACACCATTAGTTTGGCACCCGATGGACTTTATGTTGAGCAGCTTGCGCCACCGGTCGAATGGTCATGGAATCGATATTGAAATGCTCTGGAAGCATCACGCTCCACCGAATCGCTTCGGCAACATCCTGATCGGTAAGTGGCTTCGCTACGCCGGCATAGATCTTCGCAGCCCGTTCTTGATCGCCTGAAAAACGAGTCAGTGCAAATTCATCGGTCTTCACCATGCCTGGGGCGATTTCCGTGACTCGAATGGGCAATCCACTCAATTCCAATCTCAAGGTTCGCGCCAGAGCAACTTCGCCATGTTTTGCTGCTACATACGTGCCACCGTTCTCGTACGCAACTTGTCCGGCGGTCGAGGTGATGAGTACGAGATGCCCTTTTCCATGTTCGGTCATGAGTGGGACGAGCGCCTTGATGGTTCGAACCGAACCCACCACATTGACATCATAAGTTTTCATCCAAATCTCTGGATCAGAGGTAATCACGGTGTCAAAATCGAAGGCGCCACCGGCATTGCAGACGAGGAGTTCCACTGGTTTGCCTGAAAGATGCTGAGCAAGCTTCATGACATCGCTGTCTGATGTGACATCAACAACCATGCTCTCAATATCTGCGCTCTTGCGCGCAAGCTCTTGTAAACGTTCGGCGCGACGCGCTACGGCAACGACATGAAATCCATGCTCTGCCAGTAAAAGTGCGGTGGCCGCGCCAATTCCGCTACTTGCCCCTGTGACGACCGCAACTGGTTTCATCTCGTCTCCTTATCCTTCCCACCAGACCTCGTAAGGCTAATCAAGGTCGTTACTGCGAGGGAAGCCACGATTACGCCCAAACTCACTGCTAATGAAACTTCTGGAATGTGGAATGACCCAATCTTATGAATCCCAACACCGTGCAACGCTTCGATGATCAATTTTATACCGATGAATCCGAGGACGATTGCTAAGCCTTTGGATAGGTAAATGAGCCGATTGAGAAAATCTCCGAGCAAGAAGTACAACTGGCGTAAGCCCATCAATGCAAAGGCGTTGGCAGTGAAGACTATGTACGGATCTTTAGTCAATCCGAAAATTGCGGGAATGGAATCGAGGGCAAAGAGCAAATCGGTGGTCCCCACCGCCACTAACGCAACCGTAAAAGGTGTGGCGCCACGAGCCGTTAGTGTCTTGATGAGCTTTGATTCTTCCCAATCGTTACTTTCATCTTCATCTTTTGCTAAGTGCCACGCGGTATACAAAAGGAACGCCCCAAAGAGGAAGAAGATGGCGACAAAGCGATGGATGAGCGCAGCTCCTGCCGCGATAAAAGCGCCGCGCAAAATCAAAGCCAAGATAATTCCAATGAGCAGGACAAGCTGCGCTTTCTCTTTACTGATCTTGAGGCGAGCCAAGATGATGATAAAGACAAAGACGTTGTCAATCGAAAGTGAGTACTCAGTCAACCAACCTGCAAAGAATTCCGATCTCGCCTGTGGCGTCTCCCAATTTCCCAACGTCCAGCCGAAGAGAATTGCCGCTGCTACATAGAAGATCGTCCATAAAGCTGCCTCTTTTGTAGTTGTCTCCTGATGTCGACGTTTTATTGCAAGAAGAAGGTCAAGGAGTAATACTCCAACGAGTACGCCGATGGTGACGAGCCAAACTGAACCTGAGGTCATCTACCCATCTCCCCGCTTGGAATATTCTGAAGGCTATAGAGCCAGATAAGCCTACTTCTTCTCCAGAACGAGTGAGACCGAATTGATACACCACCGCTCATCAGTGGGAGTGTCATACCCCTCACCCTCGAAGACGTGGCCTAAATGCGAGCCACATCTGGCACATCGAACCTCGGTGCGGACGCGCCCTAAGGAGTGATCGGCAATCAACTCGACCGCGTCATTCGCCTTTGGCTGATAGAAGGATGGCCATCCACATCCCGAGTGAAACTTATGCTCACTTCGAAAGAGCTCACTATTGCACGCCTTGCACCGATATACGCCCACGCTCTCTTCATCAGTGTATTCGCCGCTAAATGGAGCTTCGGTAGCTGCTCGACGTAAAACGTTGAATGAAAGATTATCTACACGTGACTTCAATTCATTCTCATCGATTGGATGGGAATATCCCTTGACCAGTGCGGGGAAAGGAACACCGGTAGTCGCGTGGCAATCGTAACCATTTGGATTCTTCTCGAGATAACGCTGGTGATATTCCTCGGCAGCCCAGAAACTAGGTGCAAGAGTAATTTCTGTGGTTATTGAATCGAATCCCATTCGATCTAGCTCTCGCTGATAAATCTCTATACTTTGCTGCGCAGCATTTTGCTGATTTTCATCCACGAAAAAAATCGCGCTCCGATATTGGGTGCCGACATCATTACCTTGACGATTGAGCGTGGTGGGATCATGCATCTCCCAAAAGGCGCTCAGTAATTGCTCGTACGAGATTTGCGCTGGGTCGAACTCCACTCTGACTACCTCTGCATGACCAGTGGCTCCAGTGCAGACCTCCTTGTAGGTGGGAGTACTAGTGCTGCCTCCCATATATCCAACGCTTGTGTTAAGTACGCCAGCCATCTGCCAGAAGCGACGCTCGGCGCCCCAGAAGCAGCCGGTGGCAAAATACGCAGTTGCGGTATTGCTGAGATTTCTATGAGCGCTCATCATCATCCACCAATCTTCTCCCAAATTGGCGAACTTTGCGTGCGCTAGCCTGTGCATGAGCCCCCGTAGCTCAGGGGATAGAGCACCGCCCTCCGGAGGCGGGTGCACAGGTTCGAATCCTGTCGGGGGCGCCGCGGTGAAAAAGGCGCAAATCTTGTGAGAGGAATTACCCCTACCTTCCTTGTTACCGCCGATGAGGTGCGGGAGAATAAGGAAGCTGCGAATTACTCCGATTTTCGCGGCGCCATTTTTCTGATCATTTCCGCTTGAGGGGGCAGCCATGGATTGGCGACATCGCTCTGCCTGCCGAGATGAGGATCCGGAACTTTTCTTTCCCATCGGGAATACCGGCCCTGCGCTCCAACAGATTGAAGAGGCCAAGAAGGTCTGCAATCGCTGTCTGGTGATTAACGAATGCCTTAAGTGGGCGCTTGAAAGCGGTCAAGAGGCAGGGGTCTGGGGCGGGCTATCTGAAGACGAGCGCCGTGCGCTCAAGCGACGCGCAGCCCGAAATCGAGCACGCGGCATCGAAAGCCCTCAGCCTTACGAAATCAATCAGCAGTAGATCTCGACATGGATAGTGGTACCGCCGCTATCTATTCGGCGAACTACAATCTGCCCACCTAATTCATTGGTTGCCAATGTCTTCACAATCTGTAGACCAAGACTTTCGGATGAATCAATATCAAAGTCGCTTGGTAATCCAATCCCATCATCACTGACTTCTAGCACGAGTAGATCATTCTTACGCACTGCTTCAATACGCAATTTTGAACCTACGCTTGCCAATCCATGCTCATAAGCATTTTGGATGAGTTCCGTAAGAATCAACGCTAGCGGGGTCGCAACTTCTGGACGAAGCGCTCCGAACTTACCAAGGCGCTCCAGCGAGATTCCCGGCCGCAAAGTTGAGACATCCTTTACGGCAGCAATTAACTTATCAGCGACCTCATCAAAGTCCACCATCTCTTTGGCGCTCATGGAGAGCATCTCATGGACGAGTGCGATTGAACCTATTCGGCGAATTGCCTCCTCGATGGCTGACACCGCTGAGGGGTTCTCAGCTCGTCTTGATTGGAGTCGAAGCAATGCGCTGACCGTCTGTAGATTATTTTTTACCCGGTGATGGATTTCGCGAATCGTGGCATCTTTAGAGATTAGCTCACGCTCTCTCCTTCTAATTTCGGTGACATTGTGGACGAGCACCAACGCACCAACTCGATCATTTCCGGCAGTTAACGGCAAGACGAAGAGATCGAGCACTCCATTGTTATTCTCAAATTCGACTTGTCGCGGAAGTTTGCCATTGATAATCGATTTCCAGGATTCATCTCGCGGATGTCTCGCTTTAAATCCTGAACCAAGTTTCTCAACTACAGCCGCAAGCTCTTGTAATTCGAGATCGCCTTGAAGTCCTATCTGCCGGAACGCAGAGATAGCATTGGGACTGCTAAAGGCAACCATTCCATTTCGATCTAGGCGAATAAGTCCATCCCCCACTCGAGGAGTCACTTCCGTTACCACTTCGGCAGCGGGGAAGGTTCCTTCGCTGATCATTCGTGCCAAATCAAAAGCAGCTTCACGATAGGTGAGTTCTAGACGTCCGGGCGAACGCATCTGTTCGACATTTCGATACCGCGCTACTACCCCAATGACGCGACCATTGTGCAAGATTGGAATCGTCTCTTCTTTGACCGTGAGCTCACCGATTAACTCTGGCTCGGTTTCGCGTTGAATCTCACCATCAGAGAGCGCAGCATCTATCCACGGTCGCTCTCCCCAGCGAACTTTGTTGCCTACTAGATCCTTTGGATAAACGGTCGCTGCAGTTGTTGGTCGCATTTGTGCAACGACAACATGTCCCTCTGGCCAACTCTTGGGATTATCCCGAAGCGGAACCCACAGCAAGAGATCGGCAAATGACAGATCCGCCAACAACTGCCACTCCGAAATGACGGCTCGCAATCGAGCTAAATCATCAGGAGCCAATGTGCTCCGCGTAGTGAGTTCATCTAACGAAGGCATCTAGGTCACCCAGCAATCTGATCTAAGCAGAGAGCTGATTCTGAGGCGTCGTACCATTCCAATTCTTCATCGTGATCTTTTATAAGGTAGAACGCAACTACATCATCCATGCTTATCGAGAATTCACCGTCGATTACCCCTGCTCTTTGCTCGGTACCCCGAGCGACCAGCGAATCATCAATCTCGACGGCGACGATAATTGGCAAATGGGATTGCTCTGCAACTTCGCGTGCGATCTCCAGGGCTCCATACTCGATATCTTCGAGTTCAGTAACCCCATACTCCTCGGCTAGCAAGTTCGTGGGAAGGTATATTGCAGCGAGATCAGCGCGGGCGCTTACCGAGAAAGCAGCGAGATCAGCCTTTGTCATTGGTAGATATCCGCGCATGAGAGAAGCCTAATTTGCTTTTCTCATCCAGTCGAATAGAGGTCTGATTGCGTGAATCGTCTCCTTGCTAGGAGCGCCTAAAATCTGGAGCTGCGAATCGAAGAATATCGGGCAGATCAGTTCTACCGCTACGGCTCTCAATTCCCGCTCAAGTGCTTGGAGCTTTCGGCGGGCTAATGCGCCCTTAGCCACCTTGTTCACAACAACACCAACCCTTTTGGTGGAAGTGTCGATTTCATCAATCCTGCTAAATAGCTGAGTCAGAGCCGGATCATCAATTTCGGTGCAGAAGATTTGTGGCGACGATTCGGGAACCCGATTACGTAGAGCGAAGATCTCTGTGCTCAATTCGCGCTCGAGCAAATCTTCGAGCAAAGTCGCACCTACCCGCGGCATGACTCCGATTACTAGTGGCCGCCGCTCTGTTGTCAATCTCTCGCTCGCCGAAGTTCTTTCTGATGATATGAGATTGATTCTTTCTACCACTGTATTCACATTTTTCTGATCGACCTCAATAAAGGCGAGAAAGCCCATCTGCTCATGCACATGCTCGCTACTTCGAGAGGTAGATGCTGAAACGATGAGTATCGTCTGCGGTCGGTTCTCGCGTGGAATCTCCTCTGGATGCAGGTAGCGTGCAGAACATTCCATACCAGCAGCGCTCAAGAGCCCGAGTACAGCCGCCTCTAAAGTGGGCTCCATGATGCAGAGCCGGATCTCTCGTTCACTCACGATCATCAAACCTCTGGGCAAGGGCAATCTTTGCTGTGGCAATCAAAGTCATAATGTCCTTGGAGTCGCTCGCTTCAAATAGCGCTGAGATAGTAACTTGACTATTTACTTGATTTGGGTCTCTCTCAATTGATTGAACCCGAATTCGTGGCATCACATCAATCAGTTTGATTTCCTCAGTTACCGATGAGCCAGTAGGAATAGTGAAGAAGTAGATATCAATGAGATCACCGATTTTCAGTCCAAGAGGCAGATCAGAGTTAGCAACGGTGAAAGTGAGCAGGCGACGTTGTTCCACCTCTGTAGTGCTACTTAATGCATCACGAGGAACCAATTCCCCACGGCTAATCCGCCGAAGTGCTCGATGACCAGTAACCAGTGCAGAACCGCTCACGTAGTGCGAGCTAGCCTTTGCCAGATGGAGGGACTGTTGAGAAAAATCCTGGCTTTCAACCACTTGTCCAGGTGAGATGTCCCGCGCTGCAGTGAGATAGAGATATTGGGGCGGCCCATTACTAACCGAAAGGTAGATTCCTCCGCCACCCAGAACGAGCAAGAATAACCCTAGAAGTTCTTTTTTTCGCATGTCAGCTTCTTATCGTGGTTGCTGCGATCGGGCGCAAGCGCTCCACACTCATACTTTCGGATGATGCTTTATCAGCTCTGAGATTGACCCTTATCGCGTGCCCGGTGGGCGACTCTCACGCCATGAACATGCCCATGATGCAGGATGCTCTGGAGCTCTTTGAGCGACCTGAGATTTCCACCAGACCTTCACAGCTAACCTTTAAACCAACACCCGATGACGATACCTACGTTGAAGATGAGTATGAATTCGGGCGACAAATAACGCCATTCGATCAACTACCGGAACCGAGTGAATGGGTCGATAGATTCATTCACAGCGCACTCGAAATCCTCAACGGGAAGCGATCACCGGTACAACTCTCTCGATGGTGTAACCGGAAAGTCTTCGCATATCTAACCGAGAATGCTCGGGCGCGACCCATTCCGATTCGAGTCGGCCGAAAACGAATCGGACAACCTTTCGATCAAATCCTTGAAGTCACTGCGATGCTGCATGGAAGAGAGCGCAGCCGGGTGCTAGTAGCGCGCTTTGAGGGTCTCGACGGGAGATGGATCTGCGTTGAACTAGCCTCGTTGTGAGATCGTTGGGGTTAACCGCGGTTGCGAGGATCGCCGTGACAGCGTTTGTACTTCTTCCCTGAGCCACATGGACATGGAGCATTCCGTGATGTCTCGTCTGACGAACGTGCTACCTGCTCTTCAAGTTCACCAGATTCTCCAGGCGCCGAATAGTGAAGTTCTTGTTCGCCTCCACCCAATTCAGGAAGGGATGCTGATGCGAGGTCACCCTGTGCAGTCCGTTCTACATTTACTTCAGCATGGAAGACAAAGCCAACCGACTCCTCTTTGATTCCCTCCATCATTGCGGTAAAGAGGTCGTAGCCCTCTTTCTGATACTCGACTAATGGATCTCTTTGAGCCATGGCTCGTAAACCAATACCCTCTTGGAGGTAATCCATCTCATATAGATGGTCACGCCAGCGGCGATCTAGCACCGAGAGGACTACTCGACGTTCGAGCTCACGCATGATTTCTGGAGAGAGGGCCTGCTCGCGCTCTTCATATTTCTCAAGCGCATTAGTACTCACTACCTCACTCAAGTACTCCGTTGATAGCGCCGAGACATCGCCTACCTCTGCGATGAGTTCATCGGGTGAAAGCGAAATCGGATAGAGTGCTTTGAGCTGCTGCCATAACGCCTCCAAATTCCAATCTTCGGGGAATCCTTCCGATGTGGCAAAGGTGACCTGCCCTCGGACGGCATCATCGACAAAGTCAACCATCTGCTCGCGGAGGTCTGCGCCTTCGAGAACGCTACGACGTTCTGCATAAATAACTTGCCGTTGGCGATTGAGAACATCGTCGTACTTGAGAACATTCTTTCGAATTTCGAAATTCTGGCTCTCAACTTGAGTCTGCGCAGATTTAATTGCGTTACTTACCATCTTCGATTCAATGGGTACATCTTCAGGAATACCTGCAGCGCCTAAGAACCGTTCGACAAGCGCAGAATTAAAGCGACGCATCAAGTCATCTTGAAGGGAGAGGTAGAACCGCGACTCTCCTGGATCGCCTTGGCGACCAGATCGACCGCGGAGCTGATTATCGATACGACGAGATTCATGGCGCTCAGTTCCTAAAACATATAGCCCGCCTAAAGCAACTACCTCATCATGTTCAGCAGAGACAAGTTGGCGTTGGCGCGTAAGTTCTGCTGGCCACTCTCGCTCATAATCTTCAGGTGTATCAACAGGTGAGAAGCCGCGCTGTTGCAAGGCAAAGTCTGCGAAGAATTCTGGGTTTCCACCGAGCATGATGTCCGTACCGCGGCCAGCCATGTTGGTAGCAACGGTCACCGCACCTTTGCAGCCTGCGCGAGCAACGATTGCCGCTTCTCGCTCATGTTGCTTAGCATTCAAAACTTCATGCGAGACGCCACGACGAACCAGATGAGTAGATAGCTCTTCAGATTTCTCGACGCTTACCGTGCCCACAAGCACTGGTTGACCTTTGCGATGGCGTTCAACGATGTCATCTACTACCGCCATGAATTTTGCATTCTCAGTCTTGTAAACAAGATCAGATTGATCGACCCGTTGCATCTCTTTATTTGTTGGGATCGGGATTACGCCCAATTTGTAGATTTGATAGAACTCGGAGGCCTCCGTCATTGCCGTTCCAGTCATGCCGGAGAGCTTCTCGTAAAGTCGGAAATAGTTCTGAAGCGTAATCGTGGCTAACGTTTGATTTTCATCTTGGATCTTCACGCCCTCTTTTGCTTCGAGCGCTTGATGGAGACCTTCGTTATAGCGACGCCCCTGCAGGATTCGACCAGTGTGTTCGTCGACAATAAGAAGTTCCCCGCTCATAACGACGTAGTCACGATCGCGCTTAAAGAGCTCTTTCGACTTAAGAGCGTTATTTAAGTAGCTGATTAGTGGAGTGTTCGCAGTCTCGTAAAGGTTCTCGATTCCCAGCAATCGCTCTACCTCGGTGATTCCCGCCTCGAGAATTCCCACAGTTCGCTTCTTCTCATCGACCTCATAATGATCGCCAGGGGTGAGCTTCTTCGCTATCGCCGCGAATTCGGAGTACCACTTCGTTGGGCGGTCTGCAGGTCCGCTGATAATTAGCGGAGTTCGTGCCTCATCAATGAGGATGGAGTCGACCTCGTCGACGATGGCAAAGTTATGTTCGCGCTGCACGCAATCATTGATCGACCAGGCCATGTTGTCACGAAGATAATCGAAGCCGAATTCGTTGTTAGTTCCGTAGGTGATGTCTGCTGCATAAGCCGCACGACGCTCTTGCGGGCTCATATGAGCCAAGATCACGCCTACGCTCAAACCTAGAAAGCGATGAACGCGACCCATCCACTCGCTATCACGTTCTGCAAGATAGTCGTTTACGGTGACGATGTGTACGCCCAAGCCGGTCAATGCATTGAGGTACGCGGGAAGAGTCGAAACTAAAGTCTTACCCTCACCAGTTCGCATTTCGGCGATGTTGCCGCGGTGGAGCGCAATGCCACCCATCAATTGCACGTCATAATGTCTTTGGCCGAGAGTTCGTTTGGCAGCCTCTCGAACCACTGCGAAAGCTTCGGGTAGTAAGTCATCCAGCTCTTCGCCATCACTCAGGCGCGCTTTGAACTCATCGGTTTTCGCTCGAAGTTGTTGGTCGCTGAGTTGGGAAATCTCGCCTTCATGGCTATTGACCATCTTGGCGATCTTCTCAAGGTTCTTAACTTGACGCCCTTCACCAGCGCGCAAGATTTTATCGAGCAGTGCGACCACGCTTTTCGGCCTTTCTCGGAATAGACCCCTACTCTAATGCGAGGGGCGGCTCATGCTCCAATTGAGCGAATAAGCGGCGGAAATTCCCCCTAAATACCGAGCTCCATACGCGTCCAGCGCCCGAAAACCCTCAAGCATCGTCGCGCCTGTTGTGACGACATCGTCAACGAGCAGGATCTGATACGAGGAAATATATCGTTGATGCTCTCGAGCTACTCTCGGGTTCACTGCAAATGCATTCAAGAGATTTCTTGAGCGCTCATTAGCGTTAAGGTTCTTTTGAGAGCTGACCTTACGAGTACAACTTAAAAGTGATAGCACGGTATCACCGGTGCGGCTGGCTAATTCCTGCGTAATCTCAAACATGAAATCTCGACCCCGCTTCCTTCGCGCTCGAGCAGTTGTTGGTATTGGGACGAGAACTACCCTTTCAGAGAAAACCGAACGTGCGCTAAGCAAAGCATCGATGACCATCCTTTGAAAATGCGGATTAGCGTCGTCCTTGGCCCCCAAAATGATTCGCGAAATCGCATCGTCAAACCGTAGCTGGGATGAGATCACAATTTGTCTCTGTTGTTTTGTAAAGATACTTTGCCGATGTGGAGCGATACAAAGAGCTCTCTTGCGACATGATGCGCAGAGAACTTCATCAGGTTTTGCGCAGAGCGGACACTCAACTGGGATTATGAGTGATGCGAGAGATGCGAATATTGAACCCAATGACATTGAGCAAAGATAAATCTTTGCGCCTTAGATCGTGCGTGGAAAGAGCTTCTCTGTGAGTTCGTCACTTCGGTCGCGAGGAATTGTTAATACAAAGAGCGACCCCCGACCATATTGGCCCGTTGCTTCTATCACGCCACCATGAAGTTGGGCATCCTCTTGGGCAATAGACAGACCCAGACCAGTCCCACCGCGCGTTCGCTCTCGCGAAGGATCCGCTCGCCAAAACCGGTCGAAGACCCGCGTCTCTTCTCCTTTCCGTAGTCCAATTCCATAGTCACGGACCGCCACTGCAATCGACTTCTCGCCCACTCTCACTTCGACATCAATTGGCTTTCCCTCGCCATAAGAGATGGCATTACTCAAGAGGTTGCGGAGAATTCGATCCATCCTTCGAGGATCCACAACGGTCATAACCGGCGTTGCTGGATGTGTGTAACGGAAAGTAGATCCGTTCTCCTCTGCTATTGGCGTCAACGCCTCAAGACTTCGTTCGACTAGCGCGGAAATATCGGTGATCTCTGGTTCTAGATTGACTACACCCGCATCGAATCGACTGACTTCAAGGAGCTCAGTGAGCAGATTCTCGAATCTCTCCAATTGCGCAGAGAGGAGCTCGGCGCTTCGCGAGATTGTTGGATCGAATTCATGGCGTTGGCGATAGATCAGATCGGAGGCCATTTTCAGGGTTGTGAGCGGGGTCCGCAGCTCATGCGAAACATCGGAGACGAAGCGTTGTTGGACTCGAGAGAGGTTCTCCAGGCGAGAAATCTGATTCTGAAGCGCTCCAGCCATTTCATTGAACGAAAGACCGAGTCGAGCGATCTCATCTGCACCTTCAACTTGCATGCGTTCGGCAAAATCTCCAGCAGAGAGTTTCTCGGCGATCTCTGCTGCTCTACTGATAGGCGTGACCACCTGACGAGAGATCGCCCACACAATCAGTAGCAGCACAAGAACGAGCGCGATGGCTCCGACCAGAAGCGTTCGGGAAATCAATGAGATAGTCGCATCCTCAGGTGCGGTGCTGTAAAGAAAGTACATCTCGAATTGTCCAAAATTCTTCAAATTCATCTGGCCGCCAATGATGAGGGCGGATTCAGCGCGCTCAATAGGCACCGGAGTTAGAAAAGTACTTGGGTAGAGAATCTCACCATAGGTAAATTGAAGTTCACGAGTGGCAAGGACTCTTGTGCGAAATTCCTCTGAGATGGATCCTTTCGAAATCTGATTGGTCGACCGTTCGTAGATTAAGAAGCGACTCTGCGGAGATTTCGCCTGCAGGATCATCACCTCTGGATTTCGCTCATTCCCTTTGGTATCTGCGAACTCAGTGATAGTGCGATCTATCGCATCTCGGAAGTCTGATACCGCCGTTACCTCGGCTAGCGTAAATCGGTTTTCAGTCTGAAAGATCTTTGATTGACTCTCGTTGAGTGCTGACTCTATTTTCGATTCCCGAATGCCATCGCTGAGCCTTTGATTAAGCACTGATGTGAGAATTGAGACGAGAATAGTTGACAGCAGCAGGGTCGTACCAAGAACTCGGAACGCCAACGAATTTATAAAGCGCATTATTTTTGTTCTGTGAAATTACCAGCGCGATATCCGACGCCTCGAACCGTCAAGACTAATTCTGGCTGATTAGGATCGCGTTCGATCTTCGATCTGATTCTTTGGATGTGGACATTGACCAATCGCGTATCGGAAGAGTGACGATAGCCCCAGACCTCTGCGAGTAGCGCCTCTCGGGTGAAGACGCGTCCTGGCTCGCGCGCCAAAGCTAGAAGCAGATCAAATTCGAGGCGAGTTAATGCGATGACCTTTTCGCCGCGCCGAACTTCATGGGCGACCAAATCGATAGAGACACCTCCGAACTCCAGCTTCGATGAGGCTGCTGACGGTGTCGGCACCCGGCGCAAGCGAGCCTTGATTCGGGCAAGAAGTTCATTGGTTTGGAAAGGTTTGACGATGTAATCATCTGCCCCCGCTTCAAGCCCCTTCACCACATCGGTAGTGTCGCCTTTTGCAGTAAGCATCACGATTGGCACCATCGAATCAGCTCGAATTAATTTACATACTTCGATGCCATCAAGGCCGGGGAGCATCAGGTCAAGTAAGACGAGATCTGGCGGAGAATTTCGGAATACATCCATTACTTGATCTCCTCGAGAGACCAAGTCGACCTCCATGCCTTCGCCAGTCAGGACGATGGCGAGCATCTCTGCTAAATCTTGGTCATCATCGACAACCATTATTAGCGTCATTAGCTGCCATGCTCCCACGAGTTGAGGTATTGCTCTTGTGCGGGAGTCAGAACGTCGACGGCGCCACCCATGCTCTTTAACTTAAGCGCGGCCACCTCTTTATCTATCGCTACCGGAACCTCGTGAACTCCTGGCTTGAGATTCTTCGCCTCACTGACGAGCCACTCGGCGGTAAGGGCTTGATCGGCAAAGGAGAGATCCATGACCGCGGCGGGATGTCCTTCAGCTGCACCGAGGTTTACTAAACGCCCTTCGGCAAGCAGCAGGAGGCGACGACCATCCTTCATTACATACTCATCGGTTTGATGGCGAATCTTTGAATTCTTGCGGGCATTCTGCTCGAGCCAAGCAACATCAATTTCAATATCGAAGTGGCCTGAATTTGCCATGATGGCATTATCTTTCATCGACTGGAAATGTTCTGCACGAAGTACATCGCGATTTCCTGTGACAGTGATGAAAATGTCGCCGATTCGAGCGGCTTCATGCATGGTCATGACTCGATAGCCCTGCATCATCGCGTCGAGAGCTTTCGTAGCATCAATCTCGGTGATTACTACCTCGGCGCCTAGACCCTTGGCGCGCTCTGCAACGCCGCGACCGCAATACCCAAAGCCAGCGACTACAACAATTTTGCCGGCTACCAGGGTATTCGTTGCACGGAACACGGCATCGAATGTCGATTGACCGGTGCCGTAACGATTATCGAACATATGTTTTGTGTCGGTGTCATTGACGGCGATCATTGGGAAGGTGAGCGCTCCATCACGCGACATTTGAGTCAATCGGATGACTCCGGTGGTGGTCTCTTCGCACCCGCCGAGAATCGTTGGAAGCAACTCACGACGAGTTGTGTGCAAAGTATTGACTAGGTCGCATCCATCATCGAAGACAAAGTGTGGTGCGATGTCGAGGGCTGCATTGATGTGACTGTAATAACCATCGCGATCAATCGCATTTCTCGCGAAGACGCTAATTCCATATTCGTGAACCAAGGCAGCTGCCGTGTCGTCTTGGGTAGAGAGCGGATTAGAGGCACAGAGAGCTAATTCAGCTCCGCCAGCGGCAAGGGTGCGCATCAAGTTTGCGGTCTCCGTGGTGACGTGCATGCACGCGGAAATCTTTACCCCTTTGAATGGCTGCTCAAGTGTGAACCGGTCTCGAATCTGCGCAAGCACCGGCATGCTCCGCTCTGCCCATTCAATCCGCTTCTTTCCTTGCGCCGCTAAATCAGGATTCGCTATATCGCTCTTAATCATGGTCGCTCTGCTCACTTTGGCGCATACCTTCCGCTCGGGTCTCTAGTTGTTCATGAATACGCCCGAACTTTACCGCCCTTTGCCAGATACCACCCAGAGAGAACCGCTCCCCTTGACGACATAGTTGCCCGGAGCCACAAATGCGCCATGGTTCTGGCTGACCAGAACCAGATCACCCCGGTGCGACTCTGTGGTGATTGCGCAACTCCCCTCCGACATAAAAGCGATGGCAAAGTTGCCAAGTGAGAGCGCCTGCTCAAACTCCCCCGCTATTCGCATCAGCGAGAAATCAGCTACCGGAGGTTGCCAATGGAGTGCGCCGCTCTCACTCCGCGGAATAACTCGTTGGGCCAGGTCACTTCGAGTGTCAATGAGAGCGAGGAAGTTCTCCTTATCGATGGGTTTATTGGTCAATCCACCACGAATTACATTGTCGCTATTGGCCATCACCTCAACGACCGTCCCGTGTAGATATGCATGTACGCATCGAGGGGGCAAATAGATGCTGCTTCCGGGATCGAGAATTATCAATTCACAAAGTAGGAAAGCCAAAGGATCTAATTTCGGTTGATAGAGATCGATGAGTTCTCGCAACCACTTCGCTCGCACGCGATCGAGATTTCCGAGATTCACTAGGACTTCGTCGAGAATTCCATCGTTATCTGCCACACCCAATATCGCGTTGAGCACCTCAACTAATTTGGCCCCGTTGCGGAGCGGCCTGGCAATCAAAGCGCTCGCCTTGTCGGCTCCTAATTTCTCGAACAAAGAGATAATCGAGTCGATAGCTGCAAACCCTACTAACGCATGGAACTCAGTCAGCGCCACCACCATCTCTGGCTTGTGATTCTCATCCTTTAAAACATTTTTTAGAAGCGGGATATCACCAAGGGCCGGATGGACTTGAAGCGAAAGCGAATGTTCAACGGCAAGTATTTTGGCCAAGAATGGAAGCCCACCAAATTCCTTGGTGATCTCGTTCAATGTAAAGCCCTGGCCCACGACCTCTGACGGACCTGCCGAATTATCGCCGAACCAGAGCTCTGCCTCGGGCAGCGCACTAAAAGATTCGCCGCGGTGGTTGGCAAGAGTCGTAACTGAACCCCAGGGATAATTCTTGATTACGCCTTTGATGTGAATAATCGATGGAATGGCTCTGCTCATCCTCGCTTTTTGGCAGAGTCAATCAGTAGCACCGGAATTCCATTACGAATAGGAAACTCCAAAGCGCACGGCGAACAAAAGAGTGATTCGGGCTCAAGGTTTAGCTTTCCACGACATTGTGGACATACGATGATTTCAAGCAACTTCGAATCTATGCTCACTGCCGAATCACCTCCAACGCCTCATCGCGGATACGACACATTATCGCATCGTCGTCTCCTTCAACATTTAAGCGCAACAACGGCTCCGTGTTGGATGGGCGGACATTGAGCCACCATGTCGAAGTAGAAATTGTCAGTCCATCGAGTCGATCAATTTCACCAAGATGAGCAAATCGCTCCTCGACCTTGGCCATTGCTGCACCTGTATTGGCAACCTTGGAGTTAATCTCGCCACTGCTGACATACTTCCTGAACTTTGAGATGAGTGAAGAAAAAGTTGCGCTTTTCGAGGTATGGCCGAGTGCGCTTATTGCGTAGAGCGCAGCCAACATTCCAGAATCTGCATTCCAAAAATCTCTGAAGTAAAAATGGCCGGAATGTTCGCCACCAAAGATTGCACCTGTCTCTGCCATCTGAGCCTTGATAAACGAGTGACCGACTCGACTACGCGATGGAACCCCGCCATTACTTCGAATCACTTCAGGCACGATTCGAGAGGAGATCAGGCTGTAGATGATGGTCTCGCCAGGTGATTGCTTCAACTCACTCTCAGCGATTAGGGCGGTCAATAACGAGGGTTCGACAATGGCTCCAGTTTCATCTACGAGAAAACATCGATCGGCATCGCCGTCAAAAGCTAGTCCTAGGTCTGCACCTTCAGCGCGAACCCGCGCCTGTAGATCTCGCAACGTTGAATAGTCGAGCGGGTTCGCTTCGTGATTGGGAAATGTGCCATCTAGCTCGAAGTACATGGGAATTATCTCGAGATTAAGCGGACCCAAAACGTGAGGGACGGTATGCCCAGCCATTCCATTACCAGCATCGACAACTATCTTGAGTTTGCGAATCGATGCGCAATCAACCAATCCACGCAGATATTCTCCATAACTTTCGAGCATATCCACCGAACGCTCCGCGCCCAGCTTGTTAGCAATCAGAAGATTTCCCGAGATCAACGCGCGTCTGATCTCTTCAAGACCAGACGCAGTCCCAATGGGGCGCGCCCCTGCCCGCGCTAATTTGATTCCATGGTATTCCGCCGGATTATGGCTAGCGGTAAACATAGCCCCTGGTATCTGGAGGATGCCGGTTGCAAAATATAACTGGTCAGTAGCGGAGAGACCTATGTTCACGACATTTGTTCCAGTCTTGCGTACTCCCTCGGAGAATGCTTGAACAAGAGATTGCGAAGTTGGTCGCATATCAAAACCTACGACAATCTCCTCAGACTCAACTAAGTTAGCAAATGCGATTCCAATATCGTGGCAGAGCTCTTCATTGATTTCGCGACCAACGAGGCCACGAATGTCATACGATTTAATTACTGATGCAAGTGAGCGTTCGGTGTATGACACCATTCTTAACTTGATTCTTTAATCTGAAGGTAGCGCACGTAAATGTCCACGTCGACCAATGGTTGGTTGATGAGGTTCTGCTGCATTGGAGATCACACTTCGAACAGCCTCGGCAATTGCGAGCAAGTCATCATCACTAGGTCCAGGTTCAATTTCCTCTGAAGAGAGGCGAATCAATTCCCATCCTCGTGGCGCTGTTAACTTTGCCCCATGTTCTGAACACAGGTCATAACTATGTGGCTCTGCATACGTTGCCAAGGGGCCCAAGACGACAGTTGAGTCGCTGTAAATGTATGTCAAGGTTAGAACGGCAGGCGAAGTGCAACCGGTGCGAGTGCACCTTCGTGTCGCTGGACGCAACTTAGCCATAGTCACACTTTATGTCTGAAGAACTTTCCGCACGAGGTTGCCACTCCGAACGGAGGGGTGAAAAAGCCTCAGCCGTTCCGTGGAATGTAGAGGCTGGAGTCCACTACCGGAAGGGCGGTGAGCGCTTTTGCTTCGGCTGGCGCAAACGGAGCTGATGTAACTCCCGAAGGATCCTTGATCGCCAGAGCAAGGTAGATCGGTTTTGTGCCGGTGCTCAACTGAATCTCCCGAACATCAGCTGGCACCTTCCAAATAGCCATCGCATCAACGCGAACACGCACATTTGATCGCTTCCCGCCTGCTTTTGACGTTGTAAATCTCACCTCGGGCGCATCAGTGAGAATTGATAGATAGCCAGCTCGCTCTGGCATGGCAATTTTTTCACCTCGAGTTGGTTCACCAGCACTAATCCATGAGAGTTCGCGGACCTTCGAAAAAATTCCTCGTGTCAAGGCGCTTCCAATCACCGGTTCACTCGCCCGCACTTGAATAGAGAAGAGACGATCTTTAGGAAGATTGGTGAGTGGAACTTCGACCACTTTTTGCGCAGGTATTCGAAGATTATCTAATCCCACTGGAGCAAATACCCCAGATGGAGAGATGTAATTAACTTGAATGATGGCATCAGCTTCACCAGGAACGAAGAGCCGTATTTTCTGAGAGGTGATATCTGATTCTTTGACAAGTTTTGGGCCTGGGATGCCGGCAAGCATCAGATTTTTCGTTGGCGAACTATTCGGTGCAATGTAATCGCCACCATATGTTGTAAGACCTTTACGTCGTTCATCAAAAAGGGTTGCACTAACTAAGCCTGATCGGGAAATAATGTGGAAGGCCGTTAATTTCTTTCCAGGAAGGAACGTTGTTAGCGAATAGTTCTTCGTACTGCGAGCAGGAATCGTCAATGTTCGTGTCGCTTCGCTTCCATCTTCACTCCACAGCTCCAAGTCGATGATTGCTTTACCAAGATTTTCATTAGTGAATTGGAAATATCCCAAGCTAGAGACATCTGCAGTGCCACCAATGAACCAGAACTCACCTGCAGCTGATGTGCATTGCGTGAGCGCGAGCCAGTTGCCACCTTTGGAGGCGAGGGTGATCGGCGTTGCACTCTCCCCTGCTACTGCGCGAGCTTTTTGAGAAATCGAGAGCGTTCGAGCTTTGCTCTTTTTCAATGCGCGATTCTTCTTATCAATAGCCCCGCTCTTCACTCCCTTTTTCCCGAGAGCAATTACGCCACTCTGGTTACCTGACTTGGCTGGACAGATGAATGTGGAAACGCTCTCGACAAATTCTCTCGAAGTGGGTGCGCTTGTGATCGATGCGGTACCTGCCGTTAGTGCAATGAACGAGAGGAGAACGATGATTCGAATTCTCATGCAACCTCCTCGTCACGCAGCTCCGACTGCCTACGCCCACGCGGCAGCGCAAAGAAAATAAGCAAGCCGATAATTGCTAACTGCAGCGAAATTCCTGCCCGTTGAATCGTTCCGTCATGGAAGAGGACGACGCGTCCGGCTTCGGGGATTGTGAATTGGAGGAGCCCGGACTCTGAACGTGATGGGGTGAGAATTTTGCCGCCATGGAGAATTTTCCAGCTGCTATCGAAGACCTCAGCAATCTCAACCGTTCCTCCGCTAGCAACATCGAATTCAGCTCCCACTTCTTCTGCAGGTACTTCAACCGGCTCAGCATCGGATTCATCAGGGAGGAAACGGATACGTGAAGTTAAACCAGCAACCTCCCAGAGAATTCCATCAGCTGTTGCAGAGAGTCGAGTAAGGCCGCCTATTCCGTCAATCTTGCGCGCGAGCGAGTTATTGGTTCGACCATTCTCTAAGTAGAGATATCTGATTCCGAATTTAGCAAGGGTGGTGGCGGGCGCATCACCAGCGCCGGCAGTTATCTCACCAACGGTCTTCGTTAGGAGCGGAACCTCATCTGGTGCTGCAGCGACCTCTCCCAATACAAGATCTCGCTCTCTCAGCACTATGTAGGAGAAACTCTGGGTCGCTCGACCAGAAGTTTGAGCGCCGCGATCGCTCCGCAAAATTAAGGTCTTTGGTCGATCTGGATTAATCGTAGAAGTCGAAATAAATGCGGGAAGCACCGACGTTGATGATGCCTTCACTGGAGCTGTTGCCGAACTCGATACCATCCAAAAGAGATTTGCCATGATGCAATATCCGGTAAGTATTGCGACTGCAGCAGTTGCAAGGTGGGCGCGCCCAAATGCGGAGTTACGTAGACGAGCTACTTGGCCTTCGCTAAGAATCGAGAGTGCACGAGCCGCAAAAAAGGTTGAGAGCGCGAGGAACCCACCTGGCCAAATTTGCTCAGCTAACGAATTGCCCGCTGATTGCGTCGCGACTGCGCTAGTAAGTGCACTCAGCAATAGCGTTCCAAGGATAAGCAAAGACTCGCGAAACGCTCGCCGCGAGAAGAGAGCGACTACGCCGATCAGAACAGTCGCGCTCATAACGTATATCGGTGCATGATCAAATGGCTGAAGGTTGCCGAGCAAAGTATGTATTGGAGTGGCAAGTGGCGCTGGAATACCTGGATCAATGAAGAGCATCTGCGGGGAGCGAATGTTTGAGATGCTCCATGGGGCAAGAGCAAAAAAGGTTCCAGCGACAATAACTAAATACTGCGCTGACCTGCGTCGTATCGCCTGAGGATCGGGCTCGCCCCATCGTAAATAACCAAGGTGCGCGATGAGAATAATAAGGATGGCAAGAAAAACCTGAAATGAAAGGGCAGCGGTGATTATCAACGCTAACGTGGCGACACAAGTCCGCCGCCAACTTATCTCCTGCTGATTCTGCAGAAAGAGTGGGCGAACTACGAGAGCAAAGAGCGGTAGGTAGGCAATCAACAGTACGGTGGTGAGAAATCCAGAAGTTACCGAAGTCACCAATAGGGCTGAGCTGGCATACATGGATCCCGAAGCAATCGCATTCCATCGATTGGCTCCAGATTTACGTAAGTAGAGGTACATCGTGAGCAGCGCGGTGATTGGTGCAAAGAGAAAAAAGAGTGTGACAAAGGTTGACGGATTAGCCCCAGTTGAGAAGGAAAGCAGCGCCAAAAGCGGGGTGAAGGGGTGGCTAACCCGACCAGAACCGACGCCGATTGCGTGCCAGGACTGGCTATAGAACTGTAGGTACGCGAAAGCGCTATCACCTACTTTTGTGAGCGCGCCTCCGGCAAGAGCGCCAAAGCGCGACCTGGCGGCAATAATCGAGAGAAGCAGGAGTGGCGCGATGGCTATCACTAATGGACGGCTTAGGAGTTGTCGCCAGAAGCCACTGTTTGTGGGGGCGAGTAACTCCCCCTCGTAAGCATCATCACTTTCGGCGAAAATATTTCCCACTACCGGTTCCGGTACTCGCTCGACTCTGCGCAACAAAAGATCTCGGACACGCAAAGCACCGAGCTTTATCTGTTCACTCCACGGTGCGAGCAGTGGCCGAATTACCCGCGCTGGTAATAGACGTTTCTTTCGGCGAGCTCGACGAGCAGCACGTAGGCGATCGAGACGAGTGAATAAGAGTGCAATCGCGCCCACTTCATCAAGTGCGTAACCAGGGAGTTTCACCAACAGATATCCAACGGCTCGGATGATGGCTGACGCAAAAATTCTTAACGTGATCCAGGGCAGAGTCCAAAGCGGCAAATTTGCTAAAAGGACAAAGGCTGCATGGCGTCGATCCAACAAATGGGGGCGATGAAAAGTTCCACCCGCTACATCAATGGTGCGGCGTTCAGTAGCAGCTGCTTCGGCGTGGAAAAGTTTTGCGCCTGTGGCACAGATGACCGTGTATCCAGCCATATGAGCCCGCATTCCGAAATCAACATCATCGCGAAAGAGCGGTAAGTTCTCATCAAAACCACCGATCTCTTCAAAGAGTTCGCGGCGAATCAAAGCTCCCGCAGTGCTGACTGCTAATACCGGAACTACTCCATCGCCATCATGTTGACCTTGATCTCGTTCATTTCGCTCCAAGCCAGTCCATCGGGATCCGTTATGTGCAATCGTCACCCCAATCTCTAAGAGGTGGTTTCGATCGTGCCAACCCAAGATCTTCGGTCCCGCGACGCCCACATTGGGGCGCTCAGCTACCGCGGCAAGTAATTGGGCGAGCGCATCTGGAGCAGGAGCGCAATCGTCATGGAGCAACCAGAGCCACTCGACCTCATGGTCAACCGGATCACCATCGTCGGAGAGGATGAGGTTCGGCGGCGGCAAGGTCGATGCGGCGAGCGCAACGGCGCTGCCAAAACCCGAATCATGCGCGCCCTCTAAAACTTCGATCCGGGAATTGCGCAGTAGCTCCATGGAGCCATCGCTCGAGCCATTGTCGACTGCCAGGAGAAAATCAGGGGGACGCTCTTGGCTTGAAAGGGCAGCGACCACCTCGGGTAACCAACGGGCGCCGTTATGGCTTACCAGAATGGCGCTCACCCGATGGTGGCTTACTGGGCGACCACGTAGCTCCGGCTGGCTCTCGACGGACATAGCGACAACCCTAGGGTTAGTCGCGCAATTCTGGTGATTGGGCCCCTACTTGCCGCTATTTACGCGGGGCGACGCTTGAGACGACGGCGCTCTCGCTCGGAGAGCCCACCCCAGATTCCAAAACGCTCATCATGGGCTAGGGCATATTCCAAGCACTCACTTCGAACCTCACAGGAGAGGCAGACGCGCTTTGCCTCGCGGGTCGATCCGCCTTTCTCCGGGAAGAAGGCCTCTGGATCAGTTTCGGCACAGAGCGCTCGCTCCTGCCAAGAAAGTTCAGTTGGGTTTCCACCCTCGAACGGAGTGAGCGGTGCGCTCATCTAAAGCCCCTAACGTCTATGGGAAAGAACCTAGGGAGAATTACACGCGTGTAACTCGATTTCGTCAAGTTGCCTCATGGGATTTTTTTCACCGAGCGCTGCCGCCTTCAACCGATACCCAGTGCAGTGCCAATATGTCGACTATTCGGTGGCAGCACGATTTCATCGCCACCGATGATTGCGCGCTCAATGATTGCTCCGCTGCCCACTTTGACCCGATTTCCAATAATCGAATGGAGTATCTGCGCACCAGCTTCGATAACTACCTCATCGCCGATGATGCTTGCTTCGATACGCGCACCAGAGCGCACCTGCGCACGACCAATTGCCGAACCCTCTTCGATGAGGGCGCTTGAATCAACCTCTGCCAGCGGGTCGATATAAATCTTTTTTGGTTGCGGAGTGAATGCAGGAGAGATAAAGACTCCAGTAAGTAGGTCTTGCGATGCTTTAAGCAGCGCTGCGGGAGTTCCAATATCTATCCAATAGTCACGACTTTTGAAACTCCATAGTTTTCCGCCGGTAGCAAGCAATTCAGGAAAGGTCTCACGCTCGACGCTAACGACTCTGCCTCTTGGGATTTGATCGATTACAGATTTTGTGAAGATGTAACAACCTGCATTGATGAAGTTGGTCGGCGGATTCTCAGATTTCTCGACGAACCCAATAATCTGACCTTTATCATCAGTAGGTACTGACCCATATGCACGTGCATCATCCACTTCGACTAGATGCAGTGTGGCATGACAGTTCATGCTCACGTGTTGTCGGATCTGAGCGCTGATGTCATGGGCGGTCAGGACATCGCCATTAAGCACCGTGATCGGATCGCGCTCGCCACTGATTAAGTAGGTCGCCGCGTTCGCTATGGCACCACCCGTACCCAGCGGTTCACCTTCAATCGCATGGACTATCTCGACACCGAATGCCGAGCCATCCCCTAAATATTCGAGGAACTGCTCGGTTTTATATGAAGTCGCGACCACGATTCGAGAGATCCCATGGGAGCGGGCATAGGCAATTTGATGAGCAATGAACCGAACGCCTGCCAACTTGACCATAGGTTTTGGAGTGTCAATGGTCAGCGGTAGTAATCGCGTGCCTTTGCCACCAACAAGGAGGATTGCTTCCATCGAGTGAACTAAGCTAATCGCTCGGCTGCGCGCCGGATATCATCATCCGTAGCTGTTAATGCAACGCGAACATGATTCGCGCCCTTCTCGCCATAGAAAATACCTGGCGTAATCAAGATTCCTCGTTGCGCTGCCCACTCGATCGTCTGCCAACACTCTTCTCCGCGCGTAGCCCAGAGGTAAAGCCCCGCTTCAGAATGCGAGATTGTGAAACCTGCGTCCAAGAAAGCAGCACGTAGTAGCTCGCGACGCACGCGATACCGCTCTTTTTGAATTGCAATCTCTGCGGGGTCATCAAGAGCTGCTCTCATTGCCGCTTGGATTGGCGCCGGCATGATCAATCCGAGATGTTTGCGAACCTCTCGAATCTGCGCAATGAGTGCTGGGTCGCCAGCAATGAATGCGGCTCGGTAGCCGGCGGCGTTAAAACTTTTGGATAGCGAATGGACAATCAATAGACCGGCGCTATCTCCATCGGCAACTTGGAGTAGCGAGAGCGGTTCGCAATCCCAACCCAATTCAAAATAACACTCATCGCTGACCACGATGGTCTTGGTATCCCGCGCCCAAGAAATGATCTCTCGAAGTTGCGATTGACTTAAGACTCGTCCATGCGGGTTTGCTGGGGTATTTATCCAGACCAGATCGGCATCCTTAGGCCACTCACGACAATCATCGCCAACGGCAACGCACTCAGCGCCAGCAACTAATGCGCCTACCTGATAAGTCGGATAGGCGATCTCTGGAATCAAGACCTTCTTCGCTTGGATAAGCGTTGGTAGAAGGCCGACCAGCTCCTTGGAGCCGATGGTCGGTAAGAAATCCAGAGGGCCGGCCTCGAAGAATTTTGATCTGATCCAGCGCTCCAATGTGGCGCGCAATGTGGCGTTGCCAATCGTCAAGGGGTAGCCGGGGGCGCTACCGCTCGAGGCGAGCGCGCTTTGCATCGTTAGCGGCGAATCGTCGACCGGGGTGCCTATCGAGAGATCGATGAGTCCATCGCGATGGCTGCTGGCGATCTTCTTGTATGGCGCGAGCAGATCCCACGGAAAGTCGGGAAGTCTCACGGAACTAACGCCTTCACTACCCTTTCGGGCGCGCCGCAACTACTGGGTGATCGCTCTCTTGAGCGCCAACTTTGCTCGCACCACCGGGAGAACCGAGCTCACCAAAGAACTCTTCATTGATTGATTTAAACTCACTGAACTCGCCGGGGACATCATCTTCATAGTAGATCGCTTCGACCGGACATACTGGCTCGCATGCGCCGCAATCGACACATTCATCCGGCTGGATGTAGAGCATCCGCCCGCCCTCGTAAATGCAATCAACTGGGCACTCCTCGATACACGACTTATCTTTCACATCGATACATGGCCCTGCGATGATGTACGTCAACGTATTCCCCTCACTCGTTATTCCAGAGCTAATTATGCTGCCTCGCTCGCGGATTTCCACTCTATGCTGGTGAGCATGGCTAATGATTCGGGAGGGCGCGCCCCTGAGGCCGAGGACATTGGCTCCCGGGTCACCATTCGCCTCCACGATGAAGAGCCAGGGAAGTTTCGAGATGTTCTCGGGCATCTTGTCGACCTCACACATGTGCGCGACAAGCACGGGGTGCTAAAAGCCTTCGACCCGAACCAGATTGTGATCTGGAAGAAGGTGGATTGATAGATGCGGTTATACGACACGAAGGAGCAAGAGAAGCTCGAAGTTAAGCCCGCAGCGAGCGGCACTATCGATATCTATTGTTGCGGTCCCACCGTTTACCGCTTTGCACATGTGGGAAATATGCGCACCTTCTTACTAGGCGACTTAATTCGCCGTACGTTGCGCGCTGAAGGCCAGAATTATCGATACATCCAAAACATCACCGACGTCGGCCACCTTAACGATGATGTGAATATCGAAGGGTTAGCCGAAGACAAAATCCTCGCCCAAGCCAAACTCGAACAGAAGGATCCCTTCGACATCGCCCGCTTCTATGAACGCGCTTTCCACCAAGACCTCGCTGCATTAAATATCCTGCCTGCAGATGCCTACCCCAAAGCGAGTGAATCGATCTCATTAATTACCGATTTGATCGCCCAACTCATTTATCTTGGCGCCGCATATCAAGGCGCTGATGGCTCGCTTTACTTTGCCGTTCGTAGCTTCAAAAGTTATGGCGCAATCAGCCATAACACCCTCGATCAGCTTCGAGCCGGCCACCGCTTTGATATCGATGAGGGTGAATCTGGGAAACTTTTCCACGCTGATTGGGCTTTGTGGAAGGCAGCCGCTGCCAATCGAGAGATGACCTGGCCAACTCCATGGGGAGTTGGTTTTCCTGGTTGGCACATCGAATGTTCTGCGATGTCGCTCCATTATTTCCCGCAAGGAGTCTCGCTTCATCTGGGTGGAATCGATCTGCGATTCCCTCACCATGAGAATGAACGTGCACAGAGCAACGTCGCAACAAATTCCGAGTTCGTCGAACAGTGGGTGCATGGGGAGCATCTCTTGTTTAACGGACGGAAAATGGCAAAGAGTGCTGGCAATGTCTTACACGTATCTGATCTCGTTGCCCGAAAAATCGATCCGCTTGCGCTCCGATTTCTCTTTCTTGAGAACCACTATCGAACTCAGATGAATTTGACGTGGGAGAGCATCGAAGCTGCTGATACCACCTTGAAGCGATGGCGGAAAAAGGTTGCGGCTTGGCCGAAAGAGGGGGTTGTTCGCCCCGAATACCTTGCCAAGATTCTCGAATCATTTAGCGATGACTTGGATACCGCCTCTGCGATGTTGCTGCTTAGAAAGTTGGAGCGGGAAGATTCGGTATCCGAAAACGATAAGCGAGCCACATTCATCGTTGCTGATGAGCTCCTTGGTCTTGAATTGGAGCGCGCAGAAGTTGTTGAGATTTCTGAGGAGATACAGGAGCTCATTAACGAACGAGCTAAAGCGCGCGCTGCCAAAGATTGGCAGCGAAGTGACGAGCTACGTCAAGCGCTTGCAGCAATCGGTGTCGAAGTATCTGATGGCCCCGAAGGCCAAAGCTGGCGCACGCGGTAAAGAAAGCGCTAATTACTTAATGCGCGCTGAACATCAATCGGTGGATTCATCCAGCGCGCCTTCGGGTTTGTACAGATGATGCGATCTTCGGGGAGATAACGCGTTCGGTACTTCTCCCGTTTGAATTCTGCTCCATCACGTTTGAGTATTCGCCATACATCGATGGTGAAACCGGAGACTCCTTCTTGGAAGATACATTCTTCAGAATCATTCTCGAGAACTTTGAACTTCACGACTTTCGAGCGTGGTCCAGATTCGGTCTCGACATCGACAAACTTGGTTCCATAAATTGTCACAGTGACCGACCTGTTGGTGTACGAAGTATCGACGAAGATCGGGTGTCCCGAGTTGTTTCGAAATTTCACATCAACACTGGGCCAAGCCACGGTCGACTCGCGTCCAGCGGGATAACGAGAGATGTAGAAGCTATGCGGTTTATGTTGAATGAGCTCCAGTCCGCTAAACCAAGCAGCGTTCCAAGTAGTCGTGGCAACCTGTGAAACGCCACCACCCCAATCTTTCTTAAACACCCCTTTATCGATCATGATTCCGGGAACAAAGCCACGAGCCTCAGTCCGCTCACCTACTGCTGTGTTGTAACTAAAAACATCACCTGGCTGAACTATCACGCCATCCATCCAACGCGCTGCGCGTTGGATATTGATTATTCGATACTCCGCGTACGGGAAATAGGTGGTGAAGGTTCCGATGACCTCCTTAATTCCGAGTCCTCCCGCCATTTCAGTGGTGATCTTTGCAGCAACTGGTTCCGGGGAAAGCCTCACTCGACGACTTTCGCCCTCTTCCTTGAGCGCGGCGATAATTGCGCTACTTAACTTCTCTTCGGGAACGTCCAGTCCATCTCGTGATGGCTGCACTCTGGGTACACCAGCGCTCATTGTGAATGAAGCGTTAATCGGCTCCACTACATGGGAGCTCCACTTCCGCCCCACTTCATTGATAAAGGTTGCTTTTAACCACTTGGCCTCGAGCTTCTCTCCCCTGCCTGGAATAAACGTCAACGCCTGAGCAATCACTGTTGGAGAGACCGAGAATGTCGTCGGCTTCTCCGTTTCTATCGTGATTGCTAGTGGTGCGGATACCGCGCTCTCAGCAAAGGAAAGTAGCGCTTGCGCTTCATCATCAGAGATACGAGCCGTACGATTTTTTAGGTTGAGCTCTATCGAATCATTGCGGAGCCATCCTTTGGAAATCTTTTCAATCGCAGATTCGCGTTCAAGAATCTTGCCAGGAATTGCCTTGACCAATTTGGGGAGAATGCCGTCATAGACGATGTCAGCATTACGAGGTGGCACATTCACTTCACGTTCGACTATTCGAATTGCTCTCCTAAATGCCTCAGCATCACTCTTGATGATCGGCTCTAGCTCTTTCGTCGAAAAAAGAGCTGTTAGCAGCGCCGCGGGATTCCAAGTTCGCTTGGGAACTTCTTGCAACGTCGAATCTATATCGAGTGTGAAGCCAGAATCTTTCGCTGGAATGGAGAAAGTTTGGGAGTCAACAGTTAATCGAATCTTTCCGTCTAACTCAGTCTTCTTGGCCTTAAGAATCTTCGCTTTGGCATCGGTAACCGAAGAGTTCGAGATATCAACGCCAAGGAGGTAGGTCTTTGGGGGAAGCGCAGAACCAACTGCTAACCAGATTCCGATCCAGAGCAAAGCAACCAGAGCGATGGACATCGCTCCTATTGCCAGGAGTCGCTCTTTTTTTCTCATAACCCTTTCAAATCCCTGTGCGGCTACCTAGATACGAGACCAGATACTCAACAAAACCACTATGAACCCTAGCCCCAGGAAGGCATTGCCCGTGCCATTTGCCATGATGAGTAGTTCATCACTATTTCCAAAGCTTGCTCCCCGAAGCACAAGTGCCGTCCAGCCTAAAAAGAACCAGAAGCGAACCCCACGTCGTCCGAAGCGAATTCCGAGGAACCTAGAAGCTGCAGCGCTACCAACAATGGCAACAACGAGACCTATAGGGAGACGAGCAATGGTGTAGTTATGTACCGCGGTAGCCAGAACGGCAATGCAGATACCAACTCCGAGAGCGAATCCGCTCTCGAGCACTCGCTTCACAGCTCAACTCCCGAAAAGAGATCGATCTCTTGGCCCTCGCCATTGAGATTAGGGCCAGACTCACCTTTAACGCGCGTGTAGTACTCGAGTCCAAAGACCTGCATGCCAAGAGAATTCGAAAGCGCGAAGAACGGTCCATCAAGAGCAATCTGGGTTCGATGTGCTCGCATCGCCTCGGTTTTCTTATCGACAAAGGCGCTGCCATCGATGACTGCATGCACGAGCGAGTCATCTTTGACGAACGGTAATTCATCGATTGATTCGACGCCAAAGAAATCAGAGCCAATCTCTCGCATCGCATCCATTCCTTGTTGGACAACTGATCGCGGCATGATGTTCCAATAAATCTTCTGGATATCCCAACCCCGCTCCGCACTGATTTCTGCTCCCCGCATAGCAATGCGGTGCGCTTGGATGTGATCGGGATGTCCATATCCGCCGAACTCGTCATATGTGATCATCACATCTGGTTTGAATCCTTCAATGTAATTAGCTAGCAGCGCCGATGCATCTTCCACGTCAGCGCTCCAGAACACATCAGCTCGAGAGTTCTGGGGTGAACCCATCATGCCGCTATCGCGAAAGATGCGATGCGGAGAGCCAAGGAACCAATGGCGCGTTACCCCCAAAGCGGCGAGCGCTTGAGCCAATTCCACCTCCCGAATCTCCGCTAATCGATCCTCCTTATCGCTTGCTGCTGCGGCTAATTCAGGAACGAGAATTTCGCCCTCTTCGCCACGGGTGCAGGTGACAAGAGCGACTTCGAAACCCAAATCAACGTACTTTGCCATCGTGATGCCGTTATTGATGGTCTCGTCGTCAGGGTGCGCATGGACGAGCAAAAGTCGCCCAGGTCTCGCAGGATTCATGGATGAAAGGGTACGGTGCTTTCCTATGGTCGCCATGTCGCAACTCTCATTTCCCCGTCACTCAGCGAAGACGCAACGGTTCACTCTTGGCGCGCCCCGGACTTTCACCGTTTCCCCAGATGGTCAACGGATTCTCTTCGTTCGTAGCGGCGGCGGGAGTGATCGCATTGGCCGGTTGTACCTATATGACCTAATAACCGATGAAGAGGCGCTGCTAGTTGACCCACTAAACCTTCTCATCGATGGTGAAGAAAAACTCTCTGCCGAAGAGCGAGCTCGCCGCGAACGGACTCGTGAAGCTGCTGGTGGAATCACCTCGTACTCAACTGATCACAATTGTCAGGTACTCGCTTTCGTACTATCCGGAAAGCTGTATTCCTTTGAAATCGCGAAGCGGAAGTTGGTCGAGCAAGCGAGCCAAGGCGTGGTCATCGATCCTCAAATATCTCCAAATGGCGAGGCCATCGCGTACATCACGCCAGAGGGTCAGTTACATCTCTCACAAGCGGGCTCAGTTCGGGTGCTCTGTACTCCAGAACATGAAGATGTCTTTTACGGAACAGCGGAGTTCGTCGCCAGCGAAGAGATGTCTCGCCACCATGGCTTTTGGTGGAGCGCCGATAGCGCCTCACTCTTCGTTCAACGCTTTGATCAAAGCCCTGTGACCAAGATCTGGATTAGCGATCCGGCGAATCCGGAGGCGCAACCCCGGGATGTTCGTTACCCATTCGTTGGCACGCCAAATGTCGAGACTTCGCTCTTTATTCTCACCCTAAAAGACTCTTCGCGGAAAGAGATTTCGTGGAATCCGCAGCATGAATATCTCTGCAACGTGGTTCCTGGTGATGGCAAAGTGCCGCCATTGATAATGACAATGTCCCGCAATCAACGGCACGCTGAGATCCTTGCAATCGATTCGGATACGGGCGCGGCGAAAGTTATCGCAGAGCTCAAAGATTCAGCGTGGATTGATTTGGTCGGTGGCGTGCCGGCATGGAGTCCGGCCGGTGAACTTGTTACCCATGTGATTCACGAAAACACCCATGCAATAGCTATCAACGGAGAGGTGGTCACCCCTGCCCATCTCCAAGTTGATGGCATTATCGCGATTGATAGAGATGGCATCACCTTCGCTGGAACTTTTGACCCCACCGAATCACATATCTATTGGCGCGGTTGGGGAGGTGAATTTGAGGTTCTCACAACAGAGCCAGGAGTTCATATGGCGCGAGCAGCAAGTGGAACGCTGCTATTGATATCTCGAACCATGGCCTCGTATGAACTCTCCGTTCTCGTCAAGCGTGATGGCGTGACTCGGAAACTTCTTGCTCTCAATGAGAAACCAGAAGTTGATGCGCAACCAACATTCTTAACGCTCGGAGAGCGGGAGGTACATTCGGCCCTTTTGCTTCCACAAAATCGTGAACCAAAGAATCTGCCGCTGCTTGTCGATCCGTATGGCGGACCTGGTCATGCGCGCGTGCTTCGTGCAAAGAGCCTCTATGCAGAGGCGCAATGGATTGCTAATCAAGGTTTTGCGGTGCTCATCTCTGATGGTCGAGGGACCCCCAATAGAAGTCCGCAATGGGAACGAGAGATTCTCGATGACCTCTCGACTGCTCCGGTCGTAGATCAAGCTGAGGCAGTGCAGGCACTGATTACTTCCCATCCGGGACTGATAGATCCAACTCGGGTTGCCATCCGTGGCTGGTCCTTCGGTGGCTACCTTGCCGGACTTGCAGCGATGCGACGTCCTGAAGTTTTCAAGGCTGCGATCATTGGCGCACCGGTCACTGATTTTCGCCTTTATGACACCTTTTACACCGAGCGGTTCATGGGACCAGTAGCTGACCATCCAAACTATGAGAACTCTTCGCTCTTAAACGAGGCGAAGAATCTCTCAGTGCCTGTGATGATTATTCACGGCATGGTTGACGACAATGTGTTAGTCGCTAACTCGTTAAAGCTCTCGTCGGCGTTATTAGAAGCGGGGAAAGCACATGAAGTTCTCCCGCTCACTGGAGTAACACATATGACTCCACAAGAAGTTGTTGCCGAGAACTTAATGCACCTCGAACTAGATTTTCTGAAACGAGCGTTGCAGATCAGTAAGTAGGCAGCGAAGTGTCGATTTGCTTCGCCCAAGCAAGTACGCCACCGCTGACATGCGTTGCATCGGAGAAACCTGCTCCCTTGAGTACCGCTAAACACTCTGCCGAGCGAACTCCGCTCTTGCAGTGGAGGATGATGGGCTTATCTTGTGGCAACTTTGCCAACACGGAACCATCTAAGAACTCTTGTTTTGGAATGAGAACTGACCCTGGTATCCGAACAATCTCGTACTCGGCTGGCTCACGAACATCAATAAGTAAGAAATTATCCTGGTGATCCATCTTGTTCTTTAACTGCTCGACTGAAATTGTTGAGCCGGCAACCGCCTCGGTTGCAGCGGTAGAGATTGCGCCACAGAAGCCTTCGTAATCATCGAGTAACTCTTTTTGGGTGGCGTTAGGTCCACAGAGAACGCAGTTGGGGTCCTTTCGAATCTTCACCTTTCGATAGGACATCTCGAGCGCGTCGTAAATCATCAATTGCCCAATGAGAGATTCACCAATACCGGTGATTAATTTGATTGCTTCTGTCACTTGAATAGAACCTATCGATGCACAGAGGACGCCAAGAACTCCACCTTCAGCGCAACTGGGCACCATTCCCGGCGGTGGTGGTTCTGGATAGAGACAGCGATAGCAGGGGCCATGCTCAGCCCAGAAAACGCTCGCTTGTCCGTCGAAGCGATAGATCGAACCCCAGACATAAGGCTTGCCCAATAAAACTGCGGCATCGTTGACCATGTAGCGAGTAGCAAAATTATCGGTGCCATCGATGATTAAGTCATATTGCGAGAAGAGCTCCATCACGTTGGAGTTATCAAGACGTGTCTCGTGAACGATTACCTTCGTATACGGGTTGATCTCTGCAATGCTTTCGGCAGCGCTCTGCGCTTTGCTTTTTCCGATATCGCTCTGACCATGAATGATCTGACGTTGCAAATTTGATTCATCGACTACATCGAATTCGACAATTCCGAGAGTTCCAACCCCAGCTGCGGCGAGATACATCAACGCGGGAGAACCCAATCCGCCAGCGCCAACGCAGAGGACTTTGGCAGCCATCAAACGTCGCTGCCCATCCATCGCGACATCAGGAATGATCAGGTGGCGGCTATAACGGCGGACTTGATCGACGGTGAGCGGTGGACCAGGCTCAACAAGCGGCTTGACTTGGGGGTTCATGGGAAGGCTCACACCCCTACTCTGCCATGGTTATTTATCTCCGCTCCACTTGAAGCCCTACCATCGACCCTATGAGCGATGCGAAAGCGCGGTTACCTAGAGATGAGCGGCGAGCGCAACTTCTCTCAGCTGCCCTAGAAGTCTTCACTTCCGCGGGCTACCACGCGGCGGCCATGGATGAAATCGCCGATCGAGCCGGCGTAAGCAAACCGGTCCTCTACCAACATTTCCCGAGCAAGCTCGATCTCTATCTGGCAGTACTTGACCTTCATGTCGATCAATTGGTCTATTCAATTCAACGTGCAATCGCCTCTACTCAAGATAATGCAGATCGAGTTCGTGCGACAGTCGATGCCTACTTCAACTTCATCGAAGAAGAGGGTGAGGCATATCGCTTACTTTTTGAGAGCGATATGAGTGTGGAGCCGGCGGTCCGTGAACGTTTGACGCGTATGACCTATGACTGCGCCGCAGCAGTAAGCGCTGTCATCGCAGCCGATACCGGAATTCCCGATGAAGCTGCGATGCTCCTTGGAATAGGACTCGTAGGCACCGCCCAATTCACTGCACGATATTGGTTGGAACGAGATGGCCGCGTACCGCGCGAAGAGGCTGCACGCCTTGTTGCCAATCTCCAGTGGCGTGGCATCTCGGGCTACCCAAGAACCCTTGATGAGCGTGGCAAGAGATAACTAGGTAGGCTGGGAAGATGAGTACAAAGAAAAGCGCTGCAGCTGCTCCAACCTCGAGCAGCAAAGTTGAGGTTCGGATTGGAATCACCGACTCACCAAGAGAATTAACGATCGAATTGAGCAACACCGCAGATGATATTGAGGCAAGTGTTGCGCAAGCACTAAGCGCTGGATCGCACATTTCGTTCACCGATGAGAGAGGGCGCCGCCTTATTGTGCCTGCAGCAAAGGTGGGCTTCGTCGAGGTGAGCGCGCGCTCCGAACGCAAAGTTGGTTTCGGAACCAATTAGTGATCTGGCCCTCGTTAGAGGAAGTCGTACGTAATCTCCCGATAACGCCCTGCTAGTTCGCTACCTTTCTTGAAATTCAGTAGCGATTGGCCAGCGATTGTGGCCTCAAGGAAGAGTGGACTTTTCGTAATACCAGGATCGATAACAGCCTTGCCAAATTTCACTTTCAACTCAGCCATCATCTCGTTACCAACTTTGGATCGTGGATCCATCATCGTTGGCAAGACCGCCGTGATGCGCCCGCGATAACCCTTGCTCGCTTCTGCGATCTGAAGCGCTCCCCTGACTGAGAGGAGATCCAGTCGCGTTGGGATGATGATTTCATCAGCCGCAGCGAACACCGTCCGATTCAATTCACTAAAACCAGAGCCAGAATCGAGAATGACTATGTCATATTCAAATGTAGATAATGCGTCAAAAAGCAGATTCTCATCCTTGATGCGGGCAAGGCCATAGAGCTTTGATGAAGAAGGGATGAGATCTACTCGTTCCGCCGTCTGATGAATCATGCCGAGTGCGCGAGATCGCCCCGAGTAGATGTCAAAAACGGTGCGACGCGAATTCTCTTTTCCGAGCGTGAATGTGAGCGCTCCTTGAGGATCGCAATCGACGATAAGCACTCGCTTTCCATATTCAGAGAATGCAACAGCCATCGAGAGCGCGCTTGTTGTTCTGCCAACGCCGCCAGCGGAATTCAGGTAGGCGATGATTCGGCTCACCGCTCACCTGCCAACTGTTCGTGCTCTTCTTTTCGTGCTGCTCGTGCATAAGGACTCATCCGAGCGATCTCAGGCAAGCGAAGGGCGCTTTTCCGAAAGGCGATCAGCGAACGATCGGTGAAACGCTCTTGACCGGGAAGGCTCGGCCATCCATACATATCGCGCGCCCATCGTGGTAGCGATGCTGCTGCAAGCGTTGCCACTGAAGCCCAGAGCGCTGTCGCTGGTGTAGCTATCCGCACGACTGTGGGCATGGGTGGAAAGGTAAGAAAGACTGCCGTGCGCTTTGCCTCTTCGGATGCCATTAACTTCGGTTGCATCTCTTGCATGTAACTCTCAAGCCGGTCAAGCGAATCTGGCACGCTCTCTCGATTGATACCAACGAGTTGCGCAAAGAGGACCATCTGCGAGAGATAGTCATCGATATCAGAAGTTGACATTCGCATTCCTGACCGTCGAGCGATATCGATGAATGCATCGACCATCGAGGTATGAACCCAGAGCAACTCTTCTTGAGAATCTAATCCGAGACGGTGATGGATCATTCGCACGCGCTCAGCAGCGCGGTCTACCTCTGAGACTGGTCCGTAGGTGACTAACGAGACGTATTCGCCCGTTCGACGTAGCCTGCCCCAGGCATCGTCGCGGAAATCAGAGTACTTCGCCACACCTGCCATTGCGCCAGGATGTAGCGCCTGTTCCATCAGCGCACGAATTCCACCGACGATCAGCGCTGGGTCGGAATGGATCTTTGCGACTATCGAATCAGGCGCAAAATATCCACCATGTGCATTGGGCACGTGCTTCTCCTAATTTTCGTCGAGCCCCGCCCACGGCTGCGCAGGTGGACGATCGGCATCGGTACATATCCGAGCGTAATCGCAATAAGCGCAAAGCGCTCCCGGAGTCGCTGGGAAGGTGTTGGTCGCAGTGGCAGTCAGCGCCTCTTGCGCGATTCGTTCGGCGCGACTGATATGGCGAGCAAGAGATGCGTCATCGTGGTGATAGACCGACTTAGTCTCGGAGGGCAGGTGATGTAGCTCCACCGTGCGACATCTCGTACGCAACGTTCGCTCAGCAGCCAAGGCATAAATCGCTAGCGCTAAGGAGCCGCCAGTCTCTGCGCTATCGGGTGGGCGTTTGCCAGTTTTGTAGTCGACAATTACCAATTCACCATCACGTTCATCAATTCGATCAACTCTTCCAGAGAGCGAGAGCCGTTCGGTCGTCGTACTGACAGTTCGTTCTAATCCACGCGGCTCAAATTCCGGATCGATTTCAGCAAGATAGTTACGGACCCAGTTCTGCGCGCGGAACTTGTACCGGTCAGATTGTTCTTGGTCACGAAATCCCTCACTTCGCCAATGTTTGGTAACGAGCTCTCCGCCGCGCTCGGAAGTCCGCTCCGAGATATCCAACGTGAACCACTCGCGTAGCGCGTTATGAATTGCACTTCCCATGCTCGTATGCCCCCATGGCCCACCACGTGGCGGTTTGGGAATATCAATATAGGTGTAGCGATACTTCTTCGGACAATCGAGCCACGTCTCTAATCGGTGCGGCGTGCACGCAAATAACCGCTCGGGCATGCCATCTAGAGCAGGCTGTTCGTTCATGCACTGATAAACGCACGGACTGAGTCGGCGATCATTTGTACTGCAATTGCGGCCAGTAATAAGCCGGCAACTCGCGCAATTAACGTCACTCCCGATTTCTTGATGATCTTGATGATTCCTGTCGAATAGGCAAGTACTAAGCCAAGGAAAACATGTAACACGATGATTGCAATTAAAAGTGCCGACATCATCAGCGCTGAACCTGAAGTTTCTGAAGTTGCTTGCTTCACGAAGATGATTGTTGCCACGATCGCACCAGGGCCCGCCAATAACGGCGTTCCAAGGGGAACTAGCGCAACATTCACATCGCTGTCGTTTGATGGGCTACGTTCATTTCCAATAAGGAGATCGAGCGCTACGAGTAAAAGCAGGAGACCTCCTGCACCTTGCAAGGCCGGCAGCGATATCTTGAGGTAATCAAGAATGAATTGGCCAAAGAGCGCAAAGACGATAATTACTAGGAGGGAGACGCTGGCGGTCTTCCAGGCAAGACGGCGCTGCTCTTCAATCGGGTACTTCGAGACCAATGACAAGAAGATTGGCATCACGCCTGGTGGATCGATGATGACAATGAGAGTGACGAAAACCTGGATTCCAAAAGTGAGCGCGCTGATAGTAGCGATGTTGCCATTTAATGCGTTCATACTGTGAACACCTCAATTCCACTACCACGAGCGAGAATACCCTCCCAAACTTCGGGAGCAGTAACTTCCATAGCAAGGCGCTGACCAACCCCGGCTCCATGGTAATCACTCGAACCAGTAGCAAAGATGTCGAAGGAAGCGGCAAGCTCGCGGAGCGCAGCACGCGAGTGATCATCGTGGTCACGGTGGTCGACTTCGACCCCATCAAGACCTTGGGATATCAAGGCTTCGATCTCACTAATCTCGTAAATAGCTCCGCGCGAACCTGCTAATCCATGCGCCAAAACGCTAACTCCCCCAGCAGCTTTGATCGCAACTATCGCCTCTTTTGGAGTAGGTGCAAAGTGGCCAACATAGAACGGGGAATCGTTATGGAGAAAACGGGTAAACGCATCGTTGCGCGTGTTTACCACGCCACGGGCGACAAGCGCATCAGCAAGATGTGGGCGACCAACGGTCGCTGCACTTCCCGATTGAGCGACTACATCATCAAACGTCACTTCGATATCAGCTCGATTCAATAACTCGATGATCTTCTGCATCCGAGGAATCCGATCGTCTCGAGTGAGCGCCATCAACTCATTCAAAGGCGCATTATGCGGATCGAAGAGATAACCGAGCATGTGAACGCTCATTCCAGAGCTCGTGCGGCAGGAAATTTCAGCGCCAGGAACAATGGTGAGCTCCCGATTACTCTGGAGGGAATCGCTCGAGTCTTGAATTTGCTGCCAGCCATTTAGCGTGTCATGGTCGGTAATAGCAAGTACTGCCACCCCAGCTTCTTTTGCGTACTCAACCAATTCTTTTGGCGAGTCTTGGCCATCGCTGACATGAGTATGCGAGTGGAGATCAATCAACATCTGATTTACCTCCCTGTAATTGCGAGGTACGAGTTGCCACCAAGCCACTTCCAAAAATCAACAGCGCAATGCCCGGAATGATTCCTGCAGGAGGTACCTGACCGAGCCACCATGCCGCAAGAAGCGCACCCACCGGAACTTCGAAGAAGACGATTAACGAAACGACTGCCGGATTGACGCGCACCAATACCTGATTGAACATCGTATGGCCGAGAAGTTGGGCGCCTACGATCAACCCGAGGATGAGTAACCATTCAAAACGTGGATATGAGATCAGTGATGCGCCACTGGGAATAATCACTACTAAACAAGTAAGTGCGCAGAATAAATAGCAGATAGTCGTATAAGTAGTCGTCGAGACCACCTTTTGTACATGCGAACCTGCAGTGACATACGCCGCGGCAAGCGCGCCACCCAATAACGCAACTAGGTCTCCAACAAGTGATCTAGTCGACAAAGTGGAATCCACTCCCGTGATGATGAGTACGCCAACCATCGATATCGCCATTCCAAGCCAAACTCGATAATCAACCCGTCGACCTTTGAAGCGAAGCCAAAGCGCGGCGAAGATCGGCTGCGTTGCGGTTAGCGCAGTGCCACTGGCTACGCTCGTCAATCGCATGGAATAGAAGAAGCAGATGAAGTGAAGCGCCAGAAAAATTCCGGCAAGTATCGACCAACCCCAAGAACTCTTCGAGAGTCGACGCCACTCGCCGCGCGCGATTGCAAAAGGCATGGTGATGAGCGCACCGCCGAGATTGCGCCAGAAAATCGCTACTGGGACTGCCATTGCGCCCCATGCGATGAGTGGACCTGAGGTCCCAATGCCGATGATTCCGATGGCTAACCGAATAAGGTCAGAACCACCAATAGGTGAGCGCGAAGCCCGCTCTCCACCGCTGCGCGAAATCATGAGGATGACCCTAACCGGTACCCTTGGAGCTATGAGCGCTACATTGAATCGAGTCTTCATAGCGCGCCTGGCAGGCACTGCGGTCTTTGACCCAGCCGGTGACCAAGTCGGAAAGGTGCGCGATGCTGTCGCGACCCTCCAAAGCGGACAGGTTGCCCCCAGAGTCCTCGGATTGATCGTCGAGGTTCCACCTCGCCGTCGCATTTTCATTCCGATTACTCGGATTACTTCCATCGAACCTGGCACCGTTGTCATCACAGGTTTGCTCAACGTCCGCAGGTTTCAGCCTCGCCCGGGCGAATTTCTCGTCCTTGGTGAATTCCTCGATCGCACCACAACGCTTATCGGAAAGAGCGACCGAGTTGTCATCGAAGATATTGCGATGGAACAAACTCGACGTGGTGATTGGTTGCTCAACAAAGTACATGTCGCACCAAAGCTCACTGGACTTCGTCGACGTGGCCCCGGTCGTACTGTCGAGTATTCTGAACTGACTGAGTTCATGACTGGCGAAACTGATGATGGCGCTCGCAGTCTGATGGCGACATTAGCAACGCTCAAAGCTGCAGATCTCGCAGGAGCCTTGCATGATCTCTCGATGGCGCGGCGAGTCGAAATTGCTCGCGCTCTCGATGACGAGCGCTTGGCGGATGTCCTTGAAGAGATGGAAGAGGGCGAGCGAGTTGCGCTGTTGGCACAACTTGAAGGGGAGCGCGCAGCTGATGTCCTCGGTGAAATGGATCCAGACGATGCCGCTGACTTACTTCGCGAAGTAGGAAGTGAGAAAGCTGAATCCCTCCTTAACTTGATGGAACCTGAAGATGCTGAAGATGTTCGCCGTTTGATGGTTTACGAGGATTACTCAGCAGGTGGAATGATGACGACCGAGCCGATAATTCTCGCTGCCGATAACACTGTGGCAGAGGCTCTCGCTGCACTTCGCGCTGGCGAGATTACCCCGGCACTTGCCGCACAAGTCTTCGTCACACGAGCTCCACACGAGACGCCCACGGGAAAGTTCCTTGGAATAGCCCATTTTCAGCGGTTACTTCGTGAGCCTCCGGCAACGCTTCTTGGTTCAATAATCGATACTGAATCTGAATCGCTCACCCCTGACAAGAACCTCACAACGATCTCGTCGTACTTCGCCGCGTACAACCTTGTTGCAGTTCCGATTGTCGATGAGAATGATCGTCTGCTCGGCGTAGTTACTGTCGATGACGTTCTTGACCATTTGCTCCCCGAGAACTGGCGAGCTCGACATGATGATGACAGCCGGGAGGTGTTGAAATGAGCAATCGACTCGATCTGCCGCGTCGTGGTAAGCGCTCACTCCGCCCTACATATAACTCCGAAGCTTTCGGTCAACTCTCTGAGCGATTTGCTCGTTTCTTGGGAACAGCGAACTTTTTGGTTTATATGTCGGTTTTCGTGCTCACATGGGTTCTGTGGAATGCATTTGCCCCAACGCATCTGCGCTTTGATCCATTTCCATTCATCTTCCTTACCCTCATTCTCTCGCTACAAGCTTCGTACGCTGCACCGTTGATCTTGTTAGCACAGAATCGTCAGGCCGATCGCGATCGGATTCAATCTGCTGAAGATCGATCACGCGATGAGCGAAACCTTGCCGCGACGGAATATCTCACTCGCGAGATTGCTGCGCTGCGCGAAGGCCTTGGCGACGCTGCTACTCGAGACTTCATTAGAAGTGAGCTCCGCGAGTTGCTCGAGGAGCTGCAGGCACCCGAGCGTCCAAAATCCGAGTAGCTTCTCCTCGAAGGCTAATTAGCTGAGAGTGGAAGACGTCTACCCGCTAGTGAGCTACTGCGCTTGAGTAATTGATCTGCGATATCACGTATCACTTGAGTAGAGGGTCGACCTTCATCCATTGGAGTTCCAGCATCTCCGCCTTCGCGGAGCGCTGGGTCGAAGGGAATCTTCCCCAGAAGTGGAATCGATCCGCCAGTTAGTCGCCCTAAACGAGCAACAGTTTCTTCGCCGCCTCCGGATCCAAAGAGCGAGATTAGTTCGCCACAATGCGGGCAGGCGAAGGCAGACATGTTCTCGATTACTCCAATTAATTGTTGTTTGAGTTGATGAGCCAAACGCCCGGCACGTTCGGCTACTTCAGCAGCAGCAATCTGGGGAGTGGTGACGACAATCAACTCGGAATTTGGGATTAATTGACCGAGCGAGATCGCGATATCGCCAGTGCCCGGAGGTAGATCAAGTAGTAGGAAATCGAGCTCTCCCCAAAATGCGTCGGCGAGTAATTGTTCGAGGACTTTGTGGAGAATCGGACCCCGATAGGCGACTGGATCTTCGCGCTGCGGTTTGAACATCTCCATCGATGCCACTCGAATTCCACGACTATCTTCAGGTGGAATGAATGTGGTGTTATCGATTGCCGTCGGACGTGCGCCGAGCATTCCCAAGATTCGAGGAATGGAGTGGCCGTACACATCAGCATCGAGAATTCCAACCCGTTGTCCTCGTGCAGCTAATGCAACGGCGAGGTTCGCTGTTACCGATGATTTACCAACGCCACCTTTCCCTGAAGCAACGGCAAAGACTCGCGTTAGTGAATCTGGCCGAGCAAATGGAATGCTCTTCTCGTTTCCACCACGAATAATCCGTTTGATCTCATTCCGTTGTTCATCACTCATGACATCGAATTCGATATTTACCTTTGTGATATTCCCGATGCCTACTACTGCTTGTGAAATATCTTCATGCAGCTGATCCTTCATTGGGCAACCAGAGATGGTGAGGTAAATGGCAATCTCAGCAGTCGCCCCTGAGATGGCGACGCTTTTGACCATACCTAACTCGGTCAGCGGTTTGCGAAGCTCAGGGTCGATTACCTTTGCGAGCGCTTGGTTGATTGCCTCGATGCTCATGGGAGCTCTGGATCTTGTCGCACCGAATTTCGATCAAGAGTGGGTTCCTCTTCGAGCGCCTGGCGCATCTGTTTCCGGATAAATGATTTGGGATTGAGATCGCTCACGCTCAAATCCTCAAAACCTGGCCCTAGGTTCTCTCGGAGATCACTAGTCGCGGATTGGGCAAAATTTCGAACTTTGCGAATAAAACGAGCAGCATCGGCAGCAAAGGTTGGAAGCTTGGAAGGACCGACGAGTAGAAGAGCAACTAGGGCTAACCCTAAGAGCTCTCCTGCGCCGATATCTAGCATTTAACTATCGTAACGCTATTGCTCTGCGGCAACCAAAGTTGCCTTGACCACCTTCGTCACGCCATCTCGTTTCACGGTAATCGAGACCTTATCCCCGGGAGCCTTGTCGCGTATCGCAACAATTAACTCATCGGAGTTTGTGATAGCTCGTCCAGCGAAATCAGTGATCACATCTCCTACCTGGATGCCTGCGCTCTCGGCAGGTCCACCAGAGGTCAAAGCTTTGACCAATGCGCCTCCATCGCTGTAGGTGGTATCAACTGAGACTCCCAAAATCGGATATGAGGACTTTCCAGTCTTGATTAACTCTTCAGCGGTGCGACGCGCTTGATTGATCGGAATAGCAAAGCCAAGGCCAATCGAACCTGACTGGCTTCCAAAGGAGGAATCAAGAGTGGCAATAGCGGAATTCACTCCCACCACAGCTCCGCTCCGATCGACTAATGGTCCGCCCGAGTTTCCAGGATTGATTGCAGCATCAGTTTGAAGGGCGTTGATGAAGGAACCTTCACCTTGGCCATCGCCTGCGGTAACTGCACGATTCTTAGCGCTGATGATCCCTGAAGTTACAGTTCCGGATAATCCCAGTGGCGAACCAATAGCAATCACCGTATCGCCAACTTGAACCTTCTCACTATCGCCAAATTGAAGCGCCGGCACACCAGTGCGTGAGACTTTGATGACTGCAAGATCGTACGCTGGATTAACTCCGACAATCTTCCCTCGCACTATTTTGCCATCATTGAAAGAGACATTGAGCGTCCCGCTTCTGAGCACACTTTCAACGACATGGTTATTAGTAAGAATGTATCCATCAGATCGAATGACAAACCCAGTGCCCGTTCCGCCACCGCTGCGCGAGCGAGTTGAGATGGAAACTACTGAGGGTAAAACTCGGGATGCGATGGCAGCGATCGACTCCGGTGCGCGCTCTACAACATCGCTTGTCGCTACGAGCTTCACTGAGGAATCCAAGAGCGAGGAACCATTCGCTAGATTTCCGGCAACTCCCCCAATGGCACCGGCGATGAGCGCCATCCCTACGGCTAGACCCACGCTCACTCGAGCCCCGCGCGTGCGCGCAGATCCTTGTCGCTCGGGAAAAGGCTGCGCGCTTGGAGGTAGATAGAAATTTGCTTGACGCGCAGGCGGTTGGTTGTGGCTGTAATTTGCCGCCGGCGACCACCACTCAGGTTGGCTCATAAGTTGTCACTTTCTCTTATCTACTAGTTATCTCCCCAGAGTTCCACCGAAAGCTGAGAGCGCGCTGAATTTCACCCTAAACCTAAGACAGAATTGACTGAGCCGCTACTTATACTGAATTACCTCTGATTTACCGTTTTACGGCGAGGAAAAGGCCGTCTCCTAGCCCAACTAGCGAGCAGGTCCAGCGTTCCCGGTCAGCGCGAAGATTGCGCAATATCTCTCTGCGCAAGACTGTCACTTCATCACGTTGAGCAAGATCGGCAACTTTGCCGCCATGTAAGGCATGAACTAGCAAACACACGCCACCGGTGCGCAAGATTCGGTGCGCCTGTTCGATGAGTTCGTGGCCCTCATCGGAATACTCACGAACAACCACCATGTCATAACCAGAGTCAGTGAGCTTTCCGAGGATGTCGTACGGCGCACCGTGAATCAATCGAACGCTTTGTGCTGAGATTCCCATCTCTGCGCAAGCTTCACGTGCTAAGTGAACATGTTCAGCCTCAGAATCAATTGAGGTGAGCGTGCCCCCTTCACCGATTCCTTCAGCCAACCAGAGAGTGCCCACTCCGGTTCCGGTTCCCAGTTCTACAACATTTCGTGCTGAGAGCGCGCGGGCAAGCATCTGCATGAACGCACCAGTTCCAGGTGACGGTTCATCACTACCTAATTCATCTCCGCGATTGCGCGCGCCTTGAATCTCAAGTTCTTCGACGATAAAGCTTTCGATGAACTCGCGAACTTTCTCTGGTTGATCGCTCATAGCGTCTGCAACCAATCCGTGAGAAGTCGAACGCCAAATCCTGTGCCACCCTTGGGGTTCTCGCCCGAATCAGATTCACTTCGACCCACACCGGCAATATCAAAGTGGACCCATGGCACATCTTTCGTTACGAACTTCTCAAGGAAGAGAGCTGCAGTGATCGAGCCACCCCCTACGCTCGGTTTCTCCGCGATATTCTTGAAATCTGCGATATTGGAGCGAAGGCTCTCGGCATATTCATCTACCAAGGGCATGTGCCAGACTCGGTCGCCAGAACTCTCGCCAGCACGTGCGAATTCTCGGGCCAATGAATTATTTCGGGTGTACATCGCGGCATAGTGGCGACTCAATCCAAGGGTCGCTGCCCCAGTCAATGTTGCGATATCAATTAGATAATCGGGGTTCAATTTCGCGAGTGCATATCCGAGTCCATCTGCGAGCACCAATCGCCCTTCAGCGTCGGTGTCTATAACTTCAACTGTTTGTCCATCGTAATGTGTAATGACATCTGATGGACGTTGCGCAGTAGCAGATAGCAGGTTCTCAGCGCACATAAGTAAGGCCGTAATTCGACATTCAAGATTTAGTTCAGCAGCAGCACGCACTGCACCTAATAGCGCTGCGGCGCCAGCCATATCGCTCTTCATCGCAACCATATTCTCGTATGGACGTTTAAGTGAGACACCGCCAGTATCGAACATGATTCCTTTTCCGACCAGGACCACATGTGGGAGTTTTTTTCGGTTGGGGTTATAACGAATCTCGATCATCGCCGGGGGCCGTTTAGGAGAAGAATTACCGACAGCCCTCAACCCCCCGAAGCGACTGAGCGCCTTTTCTCCTTGGTGCACCGTAATTGTCACCGGGAATTTAGCGAGCGACTTCTTAGCTTGCGCCGCCATCCATTGCGGACTCTTCATATTCGATGGAGTGTGGATCAGATCGCGCGTTAGCAGCGTTCCCTCAAGCATCGCTTGGGCTTGTTCATAATCGTAATTGCGAATCAAAGTAAAAGTAGGTGCGTCATTAACAGCATTAGTAATGCTTACTTTGAATTGATACGCAGAGAGTGCGAGCGCGAGAGCATGCGCTCGCGTGAGCTCACCTTTACCGCCACAAAGAGAGGCGCATTTCATTGCTGAACTTCGTAATTTACGACCAATCGCACTCCCAGCCTTAACGAGATCAGCTCGAGTGCCATCACCAACTCCGACTAGGAAGATCGCGCGTAGCTTATTTGCCTTAACCGGAACTTCCAGCAACTCTCCTGCTTTTCCGCTCAACTTATGCTTGATCACTAAAGCATTGAGATCTACGGAAACGCTACCTGCTCGATCTGCTGCATCAGGATCTTTGAGATTTTTCAGTAAAGGGCGGATTTGCGCTCCACCTTCGAGGAATATCTTTGCCGGATTATCGGAATCTCCTCGCTTCACGGGGATAGCAAGCACCTCGATACTGCGCAAACTCGCAGCAGTAAAGGGAAGTATCCGCGGGTGATGGGCTGGCACGCCCTAACCGTATCGCCTATTAATCTCGTATCAAGCGAAAGAGGGCGACACCAAGAAGGCCGCTTACCAAAGAGCCCATCATCACGGCAGCGATAGCAAGTTCCTGCATCGCCGGCTCGGTAAATGCCAGCTTGGCGATAAATATTGCCACGGTGAAACCGATGCCTGCTGTGCTACCTACTGCAATGAGCGCGGGATTGCGCACACCTTCAGGTAGCTCCGCCACGCGCGCCCTTACGGCGATCTTAGAAGCGAGAAATATTCCTAGAGGTTTCCCGAGCGCGAGCCCGGCGATTATTCCCCATGCAATTGGAGAGGAGATTGCGTCAGAGATTGCACGACTAGTGAGTTCAATGCCGGAATTCGCAAAGGCAAATATCGGCACCACGATAAAGGCAGAAAAACCATGGAAGCTTCCCTGAAGTTTCTCGACGATGGTCAACGTGCCATCTTCAACATCTTCATATCTCTTATCAGTTAGCGGTTTAGCGGGAGTCATCAACCCCATCACGACCCCGGCGAGAGTTGGGTGTACCCCTGCTCGATAGAGGCTGATCCAGAGCAATATGCCTACTAGCGCATAGAGGTAGGTACTCATCACGCCAAGGCGCTGCAGAATCCACACCGCAACGACAGCTCCTAGCGCAGCAATAAGCCATGAGAAAACTGCCCCTGCCGAGAAGAGTAGGGCGATGATGATAATCGCTCCGATATCGTCAATCACGGCGAGTGCAAGTAAGAAAGATTTCAATCCATCGGAAGCGCGTGCGCCAATCAATGCAAGCACGCCCACAGCTAATGCAATATCTGTAGCAACTGCAATTGCCCAACCCTCTGGCGCATCACGACCAGCAATCGCTAGATAAATAAGTGCCGGTATCGCCATACCTCCGAGCGCTGCAAAGAACGGAGCTGCAGCTCGACGAAGCTGCGATAAGTGTCCGGAACTTAGCTCTCGCTTGATTTCCAAGCCCACGACGAAGAAGAAGATCGTCATCAATCCATAATTGATTGCCTTGAGTAACGTCAGTTCGATACCAATATATGGAATTGAGATCGAGAGATCGAGAACGCGAAAATATTGATCTGCTAGCGGCGAATTGGCGATGAGCAACCCGAGAGCTGCTGCGCCAAGTAAGAGGATGCCAGAGGAACTCTCCCGTTCGAGGAAATCTCGGAAGGGAGCGAATCTATTTTTTGACAAGCGCTACGGCGGCAGAGAGACATTCAGAGAGGCGGTTGGCTTCATCTGCATTGAGCTCAACGACCAGACGGCCGCCACCTTCGAGCGGTACTCGCATCACGAGGCTGCGGTTCTCTTTGGTGACTTCCATCGGACCATCACCAGTGCGGGGCTTCATAGCTGCCATTGGAGAATTATCTCGCACCTTCGCCAGCCTGGGAAATTAGGGCAGCAATCCGGGCCCGACCCCGCTCCAACACTGCCATTACCGCTCGCTCTGGGACGGCAAGGAGCCCAGCAATCTCGGGGATGGTGCGCTGCTGGAGGTAGACCATGGTGAGGATCGTTCGCTCCTCCTCTGGCAGGCGCTCCAACAACTCCTGAAACGGGCTCATATAGGCGACGGTACCCCCAAATCTTGGTAAATCCTTTGGGTCAGCTATTGGGCGAGCTGGCGGCCAAATCGTCTCAAACTAAGCCAGACCCCAATGGCTAGGCCCGGTTTTAACAGCGCGGCAATGGCGCCGGAGAGCTCCTCGCTCCAGGTAAATCTCGTCTGATCGCCACCAAGTGCGGTCAACTCAAAGTAGCCGCTTCCGCGTAACCAGCGCCCATAGTGGAGCACTTCACATCGGTGCGGTGGTTGCCATGAAGTGACCTCCATGAGATCCCAAATTCCCACCCATCCGCGTCGCGGAAATAATCCAGTGAAGGCAGCAATCTTGGTGCCCTCGCCGTTGCGATCGTCGATGAGATCTACCCGTGTTGCCAGCATCCATTCACCTTGTGCGGCCCAATCCGCGATTGCGCCCCAAACTTTCTCAACTGGAGCGTCAAGAGTGAGAGTGAATTCAAGTTTTATTGCGCACCATCCGAACTTCGCGCACCGAGAGTGCGCTCACCGTTGCCACCAATACTAATCCTGCAAGTATGTACAGCGCATTTTTTGTTCCAATCTGCTCTGCAAGTGGCCCGATGAAAATCAATCCAATAGGCGCAAGAGCATATGAGCCAAGCGCATCGTAAGAGACCACCCGTGAGTATGACTCCTCTGGGATGTTATGTTGCATGGAAGTACTCCATGCGACATAGAAGATCTCTATGGCAACCCCAGCAAAAAATGAGATGACGATGGGAATCCAAATTTCGGTGGCAAATGTGATCGAAATTATCCACGCGCTAACGAAGAGCATAGGTGTGATGCCATAAATCATCGGCTTGCTAAGCGCGAACTTAAGCAGGAAGAGTCCAGTAAGAATCATGCCAACTGTTGAAACTGCCAACATGAGCGACCACTCACGTGGACCGTATCCACTCTCTTTGGTGGCAAGCGGTCCAAGGACACCTAATGTCGATTCGTAGGCAAGATTGATGAAGGTGAAGGCGATTACCACTGAGACCACCCATTTGCGAGAGACGAATTCTCGCCATCCCTCTCGCAATTGTTGAAACATAGTGCCGCTCTCATCTCGAATGATCCGAGGAAGATCTATAGACCAAACGAGAACTCCTGCAATGAAGAAGGAGAGCGCATCCACTGCCAGCGCCCAACCTGAGCCAGCGATGGCAACCAATACGCCACCCACTAGCGCGCCACCGGTGTAGCCAAAATTGGTGAGTAAGCCAATGACGCTATTACCGCGCTGGAGTTGCTCCTTGGGCAGGATCTCCGGAAGTACTCCGGAGAAGGCTGGCCACCACAGAGCGTTCAACACACCAAAGAGAGCGCCCATTACGCATAACAATGGAATCGAGACGAACCCAAAGATAAAGCTAGTAGCGCTTACCATGACGAAAGCGCTGCCCAAGATGTCGCTTCCGCCCACGATCTTGTTCCGTTTATATCGATCTCCGACAACGCCACCAAAGAGCATGAACAGTAATAGTGGAATCATCTGCGAACCGAGAACGAGGCTTAATTGCGTTGCAGAGCCATTAGGTAGACCAAGTACTCCGAAAGACATAGCAACTGGCGTAATGCCATTACCCAGATTTGAGATAAACCGCGCGGTCGCAAGTTTGGTGAATCCTTGGTAACCAACCAACATTTTTAAGTCAGTGAGAATTGTCGATGCAGGCATCTAACGCTTCCTCGATAGTGGTTGTCCAAATAATGTGCTCTAGCTGATGCGGTTTGAGAAAACGCTCCTGCGCGAGATATTCGATGAAATCTCGGAGTGGTCGATAAAAATTGGTGGGATCCAAGATGATTACAGGTTTCTGATGAAAGCCGAGGGATTTTCCAACCCAGATCTCGAAGAACTCCTCCATCGTTCCAGCGCCCCCAGGCAAGGTAATGAATGCATCAGAGAATTGATCAAGAAGCGCTTTCCGAACGCGCATATCATCGACGACATGTAGCTCGGTCGCTTGATGATCAGCGAATTCATACTCAGCTAAGCGCTGCGGAATCACGCCGATTGTCTCGCCGCCTAATTCCCGGCACCCTTTCGATACCGCCCCCATCATCGAAATTTGACCGCCACCCCAAACAAGTGACCACTGCCGTCGCGCAATCGCCGCGCCTAATTCTCCGGCTAACTCAATATGTTCCGGAGCGATATTCTCTGAAGCTGAGCAATACACAGCAATATGCACCCGCTCAGGATACGGGGAAAGCGGTACGGTTTACTCATGGTGATGGCATCTGGAGTCGGTTTAGCAACGGTCGCGGCAAACGGCACGGTTTTGGATGTCTGGTTCCCTGAGCCGACCCTCAATCAGCTTTCGAAGGCGCCGCGCCCTGATCTTTCTGCGCTTATCAGCGAGGATCCTGATCGCGCAGTCATCAAGAAAATCATCGAAATCGAAATTGATATCTCAGTCGCCCCCACATCGACTGCGGATGTTTACTTGCGACTGCATTTGCTCTCGCATCGATTGGTGAAGCCGCATGGCCAATCGCTCGAAGGTATTTTTGGTCTTCTGCCCAATGTGGTGTGGACTTCGTTCGGCCCTTGCCTCAATGAGAATTTTGAGCTCACTCGCGCTGCGCTCAGCAGACGTGGCCATGTCACTGTCTTTGGCGTCGACAAGTTCCCGCGGATGGTGGACTACGTGATACCGAGCGGAGTACGTATCGCTGACGCTGATCGAGTCCGACTTGGTGCACACCTTGCCAGCGGCACCACCGTGATGCACGAAGGCTTCGTGAACTTCAATGCTGGAACGCTAGGAAGCTCGATGGTTGAAGGGCGAATCTCTGCTGGCGTAGTCGTAGGTGATGGTTCAGATATTGGTGGCGGAGCATCAATTATGGGCACGCTCTCTGGTGGCGGAAAAGAGGTAATCTCTATCGGAGAAAAGACTTTGCTCGGCGCCAATTCTGGTTTAGGAATCTCACTAGGAAATAATTGCGTTGTTGAAGCCGGGCTTTATCTAACCGCCGCCTCCAAGGTGGAGCTACCAGATGGACAGGTCGTCAAAGCTCGCGAACTCTCCGGAGGCAACAATCTTCTATTTCGTAGGAATTCCCGGAATGGAGCCATCGAAGTCCTTGCCAAAGAAGGAAATTGGGGCGGCTTAAACTCAGTTCTGCACGCTAATTAAGTTCTTGAAACGGCTTAAGCTCCAACTCTTTATCAACAACAGTGATTGATGCAATATTTGGATAACTTGTTATCAAGTTTTGCGCTTGCTCTAATTCACTCCCATCAGCGATGAGAATTGGGGATTGCCATCCAGATCCGATAAATGCCGCCAATTGCGAACGGGTGATAACAATTCGGGTCGGAAAGCGAAATTCGCTCACCTGCCCATAGAAGATTGACTCTCCGCCTCGAAGCGCAAGCATCGAGCTTAAGTTCGATGAAGGTTCGTAATCTCGACTCCAGACAATGGGGCGATTGGCTGCGAGGATTCTTGCGGCATCTACGAACATCTGCTCGCGCTCGCTGCTGATGAGCACCAGAGGCGCTCCTTGCAGCTCCGCGAATACCTTTTCGCTCACCTCAATCTCACTTCGACCAGTCAGGCGCCGTTGACTGAGCCGTGCTTTTGTGATTGCAGACTTTCCGGGGAGGGCCTTCGAATTCCCGATCAGGATTACTGAAGTGATCTTCCGTCGCGCCAACTCTTTGAGCGTTACAGCGGAGAGCCCTGAGCTGGAAAGATTTAACACCGGGAACTGTCGCTTATTCCCATAAGCAACTCCTACTAGCGCGCTAGCCGGATCCTTCTGGAAATTAACCAACACTGCGCTCTTGGCGCTTGGCCATATATTCCGGGAGACGGCAACAGCTAACTCGTCGGCGCCATCCGCAGCGACTCGATTGACTGAACGCGAAATCCAAGTCGATGGCAACTTCACCCGTGAACGGAAAACTTCACCAGTTAACTCTGCGCTTTTGCCGCTGGAGCTCGTTGCCACTATCGCTTTGACTCCACCGGCCTTAGTGCGCGCGGTTATTTCGTAGCGAACTACATCGGGCAAGCCAAAGGCTTTGGCAAAATCACTTTGGCTCACTTGCCTAGTCCAGGAGCTAAAGGAGGGGTTGATTGTGGGATCTAAGCTCCACGGATCTGGAACGGGCACTAGATAGGCAATTGCAGTTCCCCACACTTCAGATACATCTTGTGTAGTACCACCAGTAGATGAGGCATAGAAAGTGGAGATCACTTTTCCGTTGTAAGTGACGGCCAAACCTTTGCCCGGCTCAGGCTCCGTTGCACTCACCGCATCTACCCAACGTTGACCATAGACCGGTTCACTCTCTTTCGAATATCCGACGAAATTTTGATCTTGAACTGACGAATAAAGATTGCAATCGCAACCTTTTCGGTAGGTATTCGACTTTACGATCGCAAAGGAGCGAGCTGCGATTGCCTGGGCTTCGAGAGCGGCGCTTGGCCATGATGAGGGGACCTCACCAATACCGCGTAAATATTCACCATGAATGCGAAGGGTTGTCGTAGCGATAATCGATCCCTGAATTGCGGGTGTAACAGGCGGGAGAAAACGAACTTGAATCTGACCGTACTTATATTTTCGAATAACGGATCCTTGGCGCATCTTTACGAGGTTGGTCTCACCCGGGTATACGGCCGTACCAGACCAACGGATAGTAAAGATCTGACTGGCTGGTAGCGCAGTTGCAACTTTCGTTGTGCCATCAATGGCGGTAGCAATCATCGTTCCACTGAGAGAGGAGAAGTTAAGTTCACTTCCGCCACCAATCTCTGCCACTGCTGGTTCACTTGCTGGAACCTCTGGCGGAAGATCTCCGCTATAGATTCGCATCGGCGCTGCTATTCCAGTTATCCCTTCGACCGAGAAACTCACTGCCGTCACTTTGTCAGCGATGTTTACTCGAACAAATTGCGAATCCTCAACTACAGCTACGCTCGTTCCTGGATAGTAGTAACTCACTATTTCGGACGCTGTCCTACCTTCGAGCGCCTGCCCGTACGCGCCTATTTGACTCATTCCCACGCCATGTCCATAACCAGATCCACGAAACTCAAAACGTGATGGAATTTCGCTTGCCTGAGCGTCGATTGGTGCCAGCGCGCAGAGAATTACAAACGAAATGAAAGCTGGAATAATCCGTTTAGACATCTTCATCAGCAGCGGGTGATGCCGCAACTTGTAACGACTCCTTATATGCAGCAATAACCTGCTCTGGCTCTCCGCGCATCATCACCTGACCTTGATTGAGCCAGACGACGTCGTTACAAATATCTTTGACTGTTGCCAAGGCATGGCTGACGATGATGATTGCTCGATTATGACTACGCAGAGATTTAATCCGCTCTAAGCACTTCTTTTTAAACTTGGCATCCCCGGTACTTAAAGCCTCATCGATAATCAAGATATCGGGCTCAACCACGACAGAGACCGCGAACGCCAACCTGGAGTACATCCCCGAGGAGTAAGTCTTCATCGGCGAATCGATGGCATCACCGATCTCAGCAAAAGCGGCAATCTCATCGAACTGTGATTCGATCTCTTCTCTGGTTAAACCAGCCGCAAGTCCGCCAAGAATCACATTCTCTCGTCCGGTCAAACGCGGATTAAATCCCACGCCTAATGCGAGCAACGTGCTGACTTTCCCCTGGACTTCAACCCGGCCAGAGGTGGGCGGGATGATTCCAGAGATGACGCGCATCAATGATGATTTACCCGCACCATTGGCGCCGATCACTCCTAGAACGCTGCCGTATGGAATCTCAATATTGATACCACGGAGCGCCTTGACTTCGCGGGTCTTTCGACCTGTCTTAGTCAATGCTTGGCGAAAAGTTGGTTTACGTTCGACGGTGGTGATGTATGTGAGCGCGAGGTCGTTAATAGTAACCGCGCGATCGCCAGCGTTATGTTGATCAGATACGGAGAGCAAATTCACGCTCCCTACTCAAGAAAAGGTAACTTGATAACAGAAGTAAACCGATGCTCCACGCAAGCATCAACAGCCACGTAGTCGGAGTTGGGGCAGCGCCTGAGACAAATATTCCACTCCAAGCATCGATGAATGGTGCCAGTGGATTGATGTACTTCAAAGGTGCGAGCGCGGGTTTCAACGATGCGGATTCATAGAGCACTGGTGAGAGGTAGAGCCAGGCTCTGGTGAGGTATGGCAGGAAGTTTTTGGTATCACGGAAATAGACATTGAGGGTTGCAAAGAGCAGAGCAAAAGCAAGTGCAAGAACAAGTACCAATAAGAGGATTGGTGGCAGCAAGAGCAGAGCCAAGCTAATCGGATTAGCAAGGAGCAGAGTGATGATGGCAAGGACTACCAGAGTGGGGATGAATTTGAAGAAGGAGATGACTGTTGCTGAGAGCGGGAGGATAAAACGTGGGAAGGCTGAGTTCAGAATCAACTTTCCGCCGCTGGTAATCGATTTTGCTCCCATCGTCAATGCGTTTGTTACGAGATAGAAAAGAAAGAGTCCAGCCGTGAGATGGGCAAATCTTCGTCCATCTGCAGCTCCGCCAATCACCATAATGAGCAAGAAATAGACCAAGGCAAGGAGTAGCGGATTGATGATCAGCCAGAGTTGACCAAAGAGCGAACCGAAATTCTGTGCTCGCAATTCTGATCGCGAATACTCAGCGATAAAGGAACGTCGTCTCCACACCTGCCTGAAATAAGTGCCTAGTTTCGGCAAGCCGCTATGGAAAGGCTGATAGACCTGAACGTTTGCCACAGTGAATCCTACCGCGAGCGGTTCGCCGTGACCCGCTTTGTCGAAGTAAGAAAGCCCCACGCCCACGAAAAATGCATGGTCGCAAGGATTATTGGCATAAGGAACATCGAAGGTGCTGGGCGTTTACTAAATATCAATATCGAACCTAGAAGGTTGAATAGTAGATAGCAGATTGGCAAAGCGAGAAAAATTGGATTTATGAGCGAACCAACTAGGCCAATTACAGAACCGAGCAGCGTTGCCGGGGGTGCTAGATAACGCGCATTGATAGTTCCTCGATGATTTCGAGCAACTTCTCTTCGCCAACGACCATACTCAAAATACTGTTTTGCTAATGCCCGCAAATTAGGACGCGGTCGATAGGTGACTTCTAATCGTGGATTGAAATAAACCAGACCACCTCGTTCGCGTAACCGGTAATTCAGCTCCCAATCTTGAGCCCGGACAAAGTGTGGATCGAAACCATTGATCTCATCGATAGCTGATCTGAGAAAGACTCCAAGATAGACAGTCTCTGCCGGTCCTTCATTGCCACCAACATGGAAACTTGCGCCGCCCACTCCGAACTTACTTCGCATCGCAGCCGCGACTGCACGTTCAAATGTTGTTATGCCGGAAGCTGCCATAATTCCGCCAACATTGACCGCGCCAGTCCGCACCAGAGTTGCAACAGCCTCTTTGATGTAACTCTGCGGAAGAAGCGAGTGGCCATCGACGCGAACGATGATGGGCGCCTTAGATGCCGCGATTGCACGATTGAGGGCATCCGCGGTTCGACCAGAAGGATTATCAGTGATGATGATCCGTGAATCGCTCGCGGCAAGTTGCGCCGCAACTTCGTTCGTCCGATCACGTGAAGGGCCAAGGGCAAGGACTATCTCAATCTCACCGGCATAATCTTGATTGGTGATTGATTCGACAGTAGCTGTGAGGTAACGCTCCTCGTTCAGGACTGGAAGTACTACCGAAACCGGAGATTGATTGGTAATTGGCGTGGTCATCAAGGTTAGAAGGTACTCTCCACGTAGGCTATGTGGGTGATTATGGAACGGTTGGCACGGATACTTCCGCACCAGAGCCAACGCCAACGGATAATCGCGCTCCTTTCAGTGGTGGTGGTCCTGATTTCCGCCGTTATTTGGGGTGGATTTGGGGCTGCGACCTCACAAATCAAGCGAGTCGATGTCTTCAAAGACCGAACAGAGCGGCCAAAGGTCGTGGCACGGACTGCAGTCACCTACCTCATCGTTGGCTCTGATACTCGTGAAGGTCTGACCCGCGCCGAGATTAAAGCGCTCAAGGTTGGCTCCACCAAGGTGGCAGCTGGAAAACGATCAGACACGATGCTTCTGGTACATATAAGTAAGTCTCGAGATCACGCAACTATCGTCTCTATTCCCCGCGATTCCTTTGTTCGAGTACCAGAGTGGATCGACAGCAAAGGCAAAGTTCATCCCCCTTCATACTCGAAAATCAATGCGACCTTTGGCCGGGGCGATGCACCGCTACTCGTACAGACGCTCGAGAGCATGACTGACTTACGCATTGACCATTACATCGAGGTGAGCTTCTTGGGATTCAAGGAGATGGTCGATGCATTAGGTGGGGTCGAAATCTGCACCAAACGGAAAATCAATGATCCAAAGAGCCACCTCGTTCTGCCTGCAGGTACCCATCGACTCGATGGCATCACTGCTCTCAAATATGTTCGGACGAGATATTTCGATGGCATGGGCGATCTTGGACGAATGCAACGACAGCAACAATTCATCGCAGCGATGATTCGTGAAGCTTCCAGCGCAGGAGTATTACTCAATCCGGTCAAACTGATTAAGTTCATTAATGCTGCACTTGGCTCCGTGACAACTGATCCAGGGCTGAAGCAAGATGATCTCATTACTCTCGCAGAACAACTTCGTGGAATCTCGACGAAAAAAGTCCGAACGTTGACTGTGCCGCTTTCAAATGAGAATTATTGGGCTAAGGGAGTCACTGCATCAGTACTCTGGGATGAAGAGCTAGCGCCATTGCTCTGGGAGAAATTACGAAATGATGAGGAAGTCTTCGCAGAGCCAGCGCCAAAACCCACATCTACTGACAAGAATGCCGCGGAGCTCCCCGATAAGAAATCAGAGAAAGTAAAGGCATCGCCCACGCCAACGCCCACTGATCTCTTCAAATCCCGAACGGCAGATGTCGATAGCTGTGGAGCCCTCCGCTAACCTGCTGCTATGAAGATTTCGGTGATTGGCGCCGGCTATCTTGGCGCGACCCACGCGATTTGCATGGCCTCGTTGGGCCACGAAGTCGTGGTCGTCGATATCGATAGTGAGAAAATCGCACAATTAGCCGGCGGCGCTCTGCCATTCTTCGAACCTGGTCTCACCGAACTGCTCAAAAAAGTTGGCGAGTCCAAGAGCATCACCTTCACCACTGAGATCGCAGCCATTTCAGAGAGCGCGATCCATTTCCTCTGCCTCGGTACCCCACAAGCATCGGGCCAACTCGGAGCCGATCTAACGACTCTCAACAAAGCATTTGCAGCAACGATAGATGTGGCGCCAGAGGGGTCGGTCGTGGTGGGTAAATCCACAGTGCCAGTGGGAACCGCTGAGCGCCTTGCCGCTGAGTTGCAGGAAAGCCAGAAGTCTTTGACGTTAAATTGGAATCCAGAATTCTTACGCGAAGGTCATGCTGTTGCAGATACTCTCGAACCCAATCGCATTGTCATTGGCGCAAATCAAGAGAGCGATACGGCTCTACTCTCTGATTTTTATAGATCGGTAGCCCCCAACGCGCCACAATTCATCACCAATTTTGCAACTGCAGAATTGGTGAAGGTTGCCGCTAACGCATTCTTAGCCACGAAGATCTCATTCATCAATGCGATGTCCGAAGTCGCAGATGTAACCGGAGCTGATGTATCACTTCTTGCTGATGCAATCGGAATCGATGATCGCATTGGTAGAAAATTCCTTGGCGCTGGCATCGGATTTGGTGGAGGGTGTTTACCAAAAGATATTCGCGCATTCCTGGCCCGAGCCGATGAGCTTGGTCTCGGTGACTCCCTCCAGTTTCTCCGTGAATTTGATCTCATCAATCAACGAGCGCGAACTCGAGCGGTAGCACTTGCCCTCAAAGAACTAGGTGACCCGCGAGGAAAGAAAGTTGCTGTCCTTGGAGCAGCCTTCAAACCTGAAAGTGACGATGTACGTGACTCCCCTGCGTTGGAAATTGCCGAAACACTTGCGACCCTGGGCGCGAACGTGGTCGTCACAGATCCGCGCGCACTGGAGAATGCACAAGTGAAGGTTCCAGATCTCGGCTACTCCGAGTCGATTACCGAAGCATTACGTGGTGCAGATTTAGTAATGCATCTGACTGAGTGGAGTGAGTATCGCGAACTAGATCCACTTGAGGTAAAGAAAGTCGTGAAGAACCCCATCATTTTCGATGGTCGGAATGTTCTTGATGTAGAAAGCTGGCGCAAAGCAGGGTGGAAATTACTCGCCCTGGGTCGCACGCTTTAAATTCTCAGCCTTGCCAAGAACCTCGGTGTGCATTCGCGCCATCTGTTCAGAGATCGCTTTGAGCGCACTTGGGTCGCTAGCGCCAAGAATTCGAGCGGCTAGCAGGCCAGCATTCTTGGCATTTCCGATCCCAACCGTCGCCACCGGAACACCGGCCGGCATCTGCACAATTGATAACAAGGAGTCCATGCCCTCAAGTGCTTTTAATGGAATCGGGACGCCAATCACAGGTAAGGGGGTGATCGATGCAAGCATTCCAGGCAGATGTGCCGCCCCTCCCGCTCCAGCAATGATTACGCGAAAACCTTTTCCTACCGCGCCCTTACCGAATGCCATCATCTCTTCAGGCATACGATGTGCAGAGAGGAGCGCTACTTCAAAGGTGATACCAAGCTCGTTGAGAGCCTTGGCTGCCCCCTCCATCGTGGGCCAGTCGGAATCAGATCCCATGACAATCGCTACATCTGCCATTAGCGCACCTACCCTTCGCTTATTACTCCACTTATGTAATCAACTGCATGTGTGACTCGCGCGCGCAAATCTTCTAAGTCATCCCCAACTGCGCTCACATGTCCAACCTTTCTCCCTGGTCGAACCTCTTTTGCATAATTATGAACCTTTAGCTCTGGATCGCGAGCAAAGAGATGGAGATAGGGGCGATAGAGATCGCCCTGCTCGCCACCCAACACATTTCCCATCACTGCCCAGCTATTGGTCAGCGTGGTACTTCCCAGCGGGAGATCCAAGACGGCGCGCAGATGCTGCTCGAATTGAGAGGTCACCGCCCCCTCTATCGTCCAGTGGCCCGAGTTATGTGGCCGGAGAGCTATTTCATTGATAAGTAGATCGCCCCTGACGTCAAAGAGTTCGACCGCCATGACGCCAATGAGCTGAATATGTTCTGCGATAGCCAGTGCAATCTCTTGGGCTTGAAGCGCGGTTGTTTCAGAGATGTGCGGAGCTGGTGTGATTGTTTGGGTGCAGATGCCCTCGCGCTGCACCGTTTCGGTCACTGCCCAGATGGATACTTGATCATGTGGTGAACGCGCAATCATGATTGCTAATTCTCTATCGAAGTCGACGACCTCTTCGCAGAGCGCAGCGCCCCAGCTAGCAAGTGCCAGCTCAGCTTCAGATTGATTGGTGATCAGCTGCACGCCCCGGCCGTCATATCCACCGGTAATTGATTTGAGAATGACTGGATAGGAGGTGATCTCATTGCTACTGCGAACAACGTGCCAGCGTGGCTGCGGTAAATCAATCTCGCTGAAACTCTTTCGCATGTGTAATTTATCTTGAGCATGTAAGAGCGTCTGCGAAGAGGGACGAACAGTTTTCCCTAGCTCTTCGAGTCGGCGAACATGTCCATTCGGTACCAGCTCGTGTTCAAAGGTGAGCACATCACACTCTTCGGCGAACGCAATCAGTTGATCGAGATCCTTGTAATCACCAATGGTCACTGGGAAATATTTAGCGGCGCTATCACTCTGGCTAGCGGCCAAGATGCGTAAATCGATTCCTAAGGCTGCAGCGGGGGCAAGTGACATCTGCGCAAGTTGCCCTGCACCTACTATTCCCACTCGCGGCACCATGGGAGGAGCCTACTTATCGAGGCGAAGATGGGTGACATCAGCTGCGACAAATTCGCGCCCATCTGCCAGTACCAATGCTCCAGAGGTAGAGATAGCAGCAGCTCGCCCCGTTACCTGACTTTCATCGGGGAGCAGAAGCCGTATGTCGCGCTCCAAAGTGGAGCAGAGTTGGCGATAGCGGTTTTCGACCGGAAATGGCTTTTCTTCCCACGAAGAAATATTTCGATCGAGCTCATTGAGGAAATTTGCTACCAGAAGATTTCGATTTACTGGTTCTGCGGAGTGAATTCGAAGCGAGGTCGCACCGATCGCGGGGAGGTTACCTTGTTCTTGGAGGCAATTGATACCAATGCCAATCACGATCTTTTCGTTAACCTTCTCGGCAATCACTCCGCCAACTTTCTCATCAGCTACGAGTAGATCATTTGGCCACTTCAACACTGCCTGCACGCCGGTGGACTTCATGATTGCCACGCATGCCGCAACGCCGACGATTAACGGCACCCAGCCCCATCGGTTTTCTGATTGAGATTTTGGGGATATAACGGCAGAGAGCAACATCCCATCGCCTGCTGCAGATTCAAAACTCCGAGCGCCTCTACCCCGCCCTGCACTTTGATACTCCGCGAGATATACATCACCGGCTTCTGCCTCTCCTGCGATAACGGCCGAGACCAAAGATCGTTGCGTAGAATCTATTAAATTAAAATGTTGTACTCGCCAGTAACCTGGGTCTAGTGCTGAGATGATTTCCGCTATATCCAAAGGTTCCACGAGAGGTACGGTACGGCTATGAGCGGTGATATTCATACCACTGCAGGCAAGATTGACGATTTGCGTGCTCGACTCGATGAGGCAATCCACGCTGGCTCTGAGCGAGCAATCGAGAAACAACATGCCAAAGGAAAGATGACTGCGCGTGAACGGATTGCTGCCCTCGTAGACGAAGGTTCATTTACCGAGTTCGATGAACTTGCACGCCATCGCTCAGTTGCTTTTGGTATGGAGAAAGAACGTCCTTATGGGGATGGAGTCGTCACTGGTTATGGCACGATCGATGGACGCCAGGTTGCAATCTTCTCCCAAGATTTCACCGTTATGGGCGGAAGCCTTGGTGAGGTCTTTGGCGAGAAGATAGTTAAGGTCATGGATTTCGCTCTCAAGGCGGGGATTCCATTAATTGGCATCAATGACTCAGGTGGCGCCCGAATCCAAGAGGGAGTTGTCTCACTTGGTCTCTACGGCGAGATCTTCCGCCGGAATTCGCGACTCTCAGGCGTGATACCTCAGATTTCACTGATTCTTGGACCATGCGCGGGTGGCGCTGTGTACTCCCCTGCGATGACAGATTTCATCATCATGGTCGAAGGCACGTCACATATGTTCATCACCGGACCTGAAGTTATCAAGGCGGTCACCGGCGCTGAAGTGGAGATGGAAGAGCTTGGTGGAGCTCGGACGCATAACACGAAAACTGGCAACTCGCATTATCACGCTGCGAATGAACTCGATGCAATTGATTATGTAAAAAACTTGCTCGCATTCTTGCCGAGCAACAATAGTGAGCGAGCCCCGATATTCCCAGCGACAACTTCAGAGCAGATAAACACATCAGATCACGCCTTGAATACCCTCATTCCAGATAGCCCAAATCAGCCATACGATATGAAAGTCGTGATCAAGGCAATATTCGACGACGGCGAATTCCTAGAGATTCAAGAATCCTTCGCACCAAACATCATTATTGGATTTGGTCGGATTGAAGGTCAGGCAGTTGGTGTGGTTGCAAACCAACCACTTCAGTTAGCTGGAACCCTTGATATCGATGCGAGCGAGAAAGCAGCGCGATTCGTCCGCACCTGCGATGCATTCAATGTGCCAATCCTCACGCTCGTAGATGTCCCTGGATTCCTCCCTGGAACCGATCAGGAATGGAACGGAATCATCCGTAGAGGAGCAAAGCTCCTCTACGCATACGGCGAGGCAACGGTACCCATGGTCACGCTCATCACCCGTAAGGCATATGGCGGCGCGTATGACGTCATGGGCTCCAAGCATCTAGGTGCAGATGTAAATTTCGCGTGGCCCACTGCACAGATTGCCGTCATGGGCGCACAAGGCGCCGTCAATCTCCTCTATCGAAGAGAGCTTGCTGCAGCCAACGATGCCGATGCGCTTCGTAAACAGTTGATGAGCGAATACGACGACACTCTTGCCAACCCATATCTAGCGGCAGAGCGTGGATTTATCGATGCAGTCATCGAACCAGCGCAATCTCGCATGAGCATCAGTCGCGCCTTCCGAGCGTTGCGCAATAAAAGAGTGGAGTTGCCACCGCGTAAACATGGGAATATTCCGCTGTGATCACGATTCTGAAGGGATCAGCTTCCCAGCTTGAGATTGCCGCGATTGAAAAAGCCTTGAAGCTTAGTGAAGCAAGCGGTGTAAAACCTGTCATCGAAGGAACCGACGGGAATTCGCGGTGAAGGTAATTTTGGCCTCCGCATCAGCTGCGCGCACCAAGTTACTCAGTGAGGCGCAAATCTTGCATACAGTCGAGGTTAGCGGTGTTGATGAGGAGAGCGAACATTTCGCAACGCTCGCACCAGCGGAGATGGTGGTGGCACTCTCCCAAGCCAAAGCAAGCGCAATCGCAAAGAAGCATCAGGGTGAACCAGCGTTGGTTATTGGAGCCGATTCCACATTGGAATTCAATGGACGGGCCATGGCAAAACCTGAGACTGCCGAAGTTGCACTCAATTGGTGGCGCGAGTATCTCGGTAAATCAGGTCAACTCCATACCGGACAAACGGTGTTTGACACTACCTCGATGTCCTCACGAAGTGCGCTCTCAACGACTGAAATTTCATTTGCCGAAATCTCTGATGAAGAGATTCACTCCTATATCGCAACTGAAGAACCGCTCTTGCTTGCTGGCGGGGCTTCGTTAGATGGCATCGGATCTGCCTACATTTCAAGAATCTCTGGCGATGCAACGGGCGTCCTAGGATTGAGCATGAATCACTTGCGCCAACTCTGCGAAGAATTAGGACACCCTTGGCACACATTGAGAGCGAGCTCATCATGAAGCCCATTGCACGAGTATTGATAGCTAACCGTGGTGAGATAGCCATTCGAGTCGCGCGCGCTGCACGTGATCATGGGATTGTCCCCGTTGCGATCTACTCTGATGGCGATCGAAATGCACAACATGTCTTGGCATGCGATGAGGCTTATGCGCTTGATGGAAAGAGCGCTGCAGAGAGTTATCTGAACATCGAGAAGATCATTGCCATAGCAAAGAAAGCCAATATCGATGCAATTCATCCTGGTTATGGATTTCTCTCCGAGAATGCGACGTTTGCCGCCGCTGTAATCGACGCGGGTCTGGTCTGGATTGGTCCGCCACCACATGCAATTGCCGCACTGGGCGACAAGGTATCTGCACGAAAGATTGCTGCAAAAGTTGGTGCGCCTCTCGTTGCCGGTACCCCAGATCCAGTGGAGAGCGCGAGCGAGGTCATCGCTTTTGCGAAGGAACATGGCTTACCCGTGGCGATAAAAGCTGCCCATGGCGGTGGCGGCCGTGGCTTAAAGGTTGCTCGCACCATCGAAGAGATTCCCGAACTCTTCGACTCAGCCGTCCGTGAAGCAGTTGCCGCTTTTGGTCGCGGTGAATGTTTTGTTGAGCGATATCTTGACCGACCTCGCCATGTTGAGACCCAAGTGCTTGCAGATGCTCATGGCACCGTTGTCGTGGTCTCCACCCGTGATTGTTCGCTGCAACGGCGCCATCAAAAACTAGTCGAAGAGGCTCCAGCTCCATTCTTAAGTGCAGATCAAGTTAATCAGTTGTACTCGTCAAGTAAAGCAATCATTAAAGAGGCAGGTTACGTCGGCGCTGGTACTTGCGAATTCCTCGTTGGAGTCGATGGCACGATCTCTTTCCTTGAGGTCAATACGCGCCTTCAGGTCGAACATCCCGTCAGTGAAGAGGTAACAGGCTTAGATCTCGTGCGAGAGCAGTTCCGAATCGCCTCGGGAGAGAAGATCACATACGGTGACCCCGAGATCCGTGGCCACTCCATTGAATTCCGAATTAACGGCGAAGATCCGGGTCGTAATTTTCTCCCCACGCCGGGAGTGATTACGAAATGGAAAACACCTTCTGGTCCAGGCGTACGAGTGGATGCTGGATTCACCTCAGGAGATGTAATCAGCGGGAATTTCGATTCACTTCTTGCCAAATTGATTGTCACCGGCGCAACCCGTTCCGAGGCACTTCAACGAGCACGCCGTGCTCTCGATGAGTTTATTGTTGATGGAATCGCCACCGCTTTACCTTTTCATAGAGCAGTTGTTGGCGATGCCGCCTTTACGAGCGAACCCTTTGTGGTTTTCACCGGTTGGATCGAGAGCGAATTCGATAATCAAATCCCGCCATTCTCAGGTAGCAGCGAAGCGCTTGCCGAGCCGGTCCTCGAACGGTTAGTCGTCGAAGTGGATGGCCATCGCCTCGAGGTGGGAATCTTGGGGCAGCAGCTCAAGCGGCGACGATCCAACGCCACGCGAACTTTTAAGAATCAAGGGAATGCGCTCTCCAGTCCAATGCAGGGAACGGTGGTCAAGATTGCCGTAAGCAATGGCGCAGAGGTGAGCGAGGGTGATCTCATCGCAGTGTTGGAAGCGATGAAGATGGAGCAACCGCTATTGGCACATAAGTCCGGAACCATCCATGGACTCACATTAGAAGTTGGTGCGAATATCTCGAGCGGTGCAACAATCTGCGAGATTCGGTAATTACCAACTCTCTGGCGCTCGATAAGCGCCCCACGCGCTGCGCAGCGCATTAGAAATCTCGCCGACAGTCGCGTTGAGTAGCAGCGCTTCTTTAATCACCGGCATCAGATTCTCGCTTCCGTTCGCTGCCGCGGTGATTTCTGCTAATGATTTGGATACCGCCTGGCTGTCACGACCAGCGCGCAGTGCGGTTAACTTCGCCAATTGCTCTGTTGACACACCATCGTCAACTCGTAACGGTTGATATGGTTCTGGCGAAGTGACAAACTCGTTGACTCCCACAATGATCCGTTCTTTGCCTTCGATTTCTTGCGCAATCCGGTAAGCATTCTTCTCGATTTCGCCCTTTTGGAACCCGGCCTCAACTCCAGCTACTGCGCCACCAAGTCCATCGACCTTTGCGATGAGTGCTTCGATATCTGTCACAAGTTCTTGGGTCATCGCTTCAACGGCTGCAGATCCAGCTAATGCATCAACGGTACGCGCAAGATCACTCTCATGGGAGATGACTTGTTGTGTCCGCAGCGCTAATAACGCAGCTTTCTCGGTGGGTAAGCCCAAGGCTTCATCAAATGAATTGGTATGCAGCGATTGAGTGCCACCAAGCACCGCAGCAATAGCTTGTAACGTTACCCGGACTAGATTTAATTCAGGTTGAGCTGCAGTGAGTTGAACCCCGGCAGTCTGGGTGTGGAATCGAAGGTGCATAGCGCGTTCGCTTGTTATTCCGTAACGTCCTTTGATGATCTTCGCCCAAACTTGGCGGGCGGCGCGAAACTTTGCCACCTCCTCCAAGACGGTCGTTCGCGAGACGAAGAAGAAACTCATTCGCGCTGCAACTTGCTCGACGTTTAATCCTCGATCTCGCGCTGCGTCAAGATACGCAATTGCGTTACTTAAAGTGAACGCAATCTCTTGGACCGGATTGGCACCTGCTTCGGCCATGTGATAACCAGAAACTGAGATTGTGTTCCACTTCGGCAGTTCATTAGAGCAGTATTCGAAAATGTCACAGATCAATCGCATCGAAGGTTTCGGCGGGAAGATATAAGTTCCGCGCGAGATGTACTCCTTCAAGATGTCATTTTGGATTGTGCCGTTGAGTTGGTCGCTTGAAATCCCCTGCTCGGCTGCCACGATTTGGTACATCAATAACAAGATGGCCGCTGGAGCATTGATAGTCATCGAGGTCGAGACTCTGTCTAACGGAATTCCTCGAAACAACTCACGCATATCTTCAAGAGAATCAATGGCAACTCCAACTCGCCCGACTTCCCCGAGTGATTGTGGAGCATCCGAGTCAAAGCCCATTTGTGTCGGTAGATCAAATGCCACCGATAATCCACCAGTTCCAGCCTTGACTAATTGGTGGTATCGATCATTCGATTCTTTCGCTGAACCAAATCCCGCATATTGGCGCATCGTCCAAGGTTTACGAAGATACATCTCCGAGTAGATCCCTCGAGTGAATGGAAATTCACCAGGCTTCTCGCCATCTTCAAGATAATCAGGTTTGATGGGAAAGCCTGATTCAGATTTTGCGCTCACCTGTGAATCTTATCTCTCTCGGTGTGGCACAAGGAAAAAATCTATAATCACTCAATACCCTCTCTTGCTATGAGACGCCCAGCTGGTTCATTGCTCGCATTAATCCTCTCTGGAGCGATGGTTTTGAGCGTGATAGCGGGAAGTGCTGAAGCGAAGTCAGTCATTGGCGGGGGTCGACTTGGCGAAACAGGCGTCATCGTCAATTCAGTTGAAGGCGATGGCATCTCAGCCCCACCTTCAACTTCGGCGCTCTCTTACCTGATTGCAGATTTTGAGAGTGGCGAGGTGCTGGCAGCGAAGAATCCGCATAAGAAGTTACCTCCGGCAAGCACCTTAAAAACCCTTACCGCTCTGACGCTCTTGCCGCGAATCAATATGAACAAGCGATATACCGCAACGTGGCGAGAACCAAGCACAATCGGAAACAAAGTCGGCCTATGGAAAAACCGTAAGTATAAAGTGAGAGATATCTGGTACGGATTGATGCTGCAATCAGGAAATGATGCCGGTGTCGCGCTAGCAAATATGAGTGGTGGCATTAAGAAAACTTCCAAATTGATGTTAGCTAAGGCCCGCTCGATTCAGGCTTACGACACTATCCCTAAGAGTCCGCATGGATTGGATACTCCGGGGCAAGTATCCAGTGCATATGATCTAGCGCTTATTGCGCGCGCTGCGATGAAGAATAAGACTTTCCGGAAGATTGTGGCTACGAAGACATATGTATTCCCAAATAGTGGACCTCGAAACACCAATCGAAAGCTTCGTAATTTGAATAAATTACTCTTTACTTACCCCGGAGTGATTGGCGTTAAAACTGGCTACACAACCAATGGTCGAAACACCTACATCGGTATCGCAGAGCGTGATGGCAAAACTGTGATTATCACTTTCATGCATCTTCGATATGGTCGCGATGCTCTGGCTAAGAAGTTATTCGATTGGGGATTCGAAGCAATCGGAAAGATCGAACCAGTAGGCGAGTTAGTCTGATTCTTACGCGCGCGGGAGCAACCCAAGCGCCTGATAAACATCGGCGAGCGTTTGTGAAGCAACGGCATCAGCTCGCTCCGCTCCCACGCGCAATATCTCTAGAAGCGCACCTTCATCCTTCAAATAGGTCAGCGCCGCCTCTCTGATTGGTTTGAGCGAATCAGTAACCACTTCAGCAACATCCTTCTTAAAATCACCATAGCCCTTACCGACATAGTCGGCTTCGATACTGGGGATGCTGCGGCCAGTGATCGCAGCAAAAATCGAGAGCAGGTTGCTGATTCCTGCTTTCTGCTCCTCATCAAAGGTGACTTCTCGGCCGGTGTCGGTTACTGCGCTCTTTATCTTCTTGATATTCGCCTCTGGGGTATCAAGTAGTTCGATCACACCCGCCAAGCTCGTCGCAGATTTGCTCATCTTCGATGTTGGCTCTTGCAAGTCCATGATCTTTGCTTTGCTCTTTAAAATATGTGCGCCCGGTACCGTGAAAACCTCGCCATAGCTTGAATTGAATCGCTGTGCCAGGTCGCGGGTCAGCTCGATATGTTGTCGTTGATCCTCTCCGACCGGGACTAGCTCTGGTTGATAGAGCAAAATATCGGCCGCCTGCAACATCGGATAGGTAAAGAGGCCAACCACAGTTCGATCGGCGCCACTCTTCTGCGATTTATCTTTGAATTGCGTCATTCGATTGGCTTCACCAAAGCCAGTAATGCACTCGAAAACCCAACCCAGTTGATTATGTGCTGGAACGTGCGACTGGATGAAAAGAGTCGACTTCTCTGGATTGATTCCGATCGCCAATAACTGCGCTGCCGAGGCAAGGATTCGCTTCCGCAGTAGCGCAGGATCAACCTCGACTGTTAAGGCATGTAAATCCACGATGCAGTAATAAGCATCATGGGTGCTCTGAAGTTCCACCCATTGCTGAAGCGCTCCCAAATAGTTGCCAAGGTGGAACGAGTCATGGGTCGGTTGGATTCCAGAGAGAACGCGCTTGACCATCTATTTCACCCCGTTGCCATCCTGTTTATCTTCGATATTGGACTCAGGCGATAAAAGTACCCGAAGCATCGCCGGACGTTTGCCTTCAACGCTCTCAACGAGGAGCTCGCACCCGGGCAGCGTTATTCGATCTCCCACTTCGGCAATCCGACCCAATTTGTGGGTGACCAATCCGCCAATGCTTTCGTATGGCCCTTCGGGAAAGCGATAATCAATCTCGTTGCTCGCCTCAGAGAGGTTCGTCAGGCCATCTATATGAAATTCGCCCACGCTGGCCTCTCGTACCTCGTCTACTTCGTGGTTGTCGTATTCATCTCGAATCTCGCCGATGAATTGTTCAACTAAATCCTCTAGGGTGATTATTCCGTCGGTACCGCCATATTCATCAACAACTATCGCGATATGAGAGCCATCGGCCCGCATCTTGGACAACACTGGTAGCAACTCACGAGTGCCCGGAATAAATTCAATTTCGCGAACGAGATCAGCGATTCGAGTCTGTCGTTCATGTAATTGCGGATCCAAGAGATCGCGAACGTTGACAAAACCAATGATGTCGTCGAATGAGCCTTTGACCACCGGATACCGGGAATGCCCGGTCTCGATAATGACTTTCACAGCTTGTCCAACAGTTAATTCACTATCCAAGAAGTCGACCTCTGTTCGCGGAACCATGATTGAATGGATTTGGCGATCGCTTGCCTCGAAGACTTCTTCAACAATCTCTTTCTCAGCATGTGTGAATGCGTGATGTCCACTCAAGAGGTCAAGGAGCTCCTCTTCACTCATCTGTTCCCGCGCCGCCTTCGGATCAATTCCAAATGCGCGCACTAGGACATCAGTGGACTTTGACAGTAGCCAAATGATTGGTCGAAATAATCTCGCGATCACTTCGACCGCTCCGGCGCTGGCTAATGAGATAGGCACTGCTCGAACGATTGCAATTCGTTTGGGCGTGAGCTCCCCGATGATTAAGGAGACGTAAGCAATGACGAGCGTCAGACCGATGAGCGCAAATAATTCAGCAAGGTTCTCGCTCAGACCAAGATCGACAAACCACGGAGCCACGTAACGGCCGAGACGTTCGGCCCCGATCGCTGCCGAAAGGAAGCCAAAGACGGTGATACCCACCTGAATTGCGGCGAGGAAGCGATTGGGATTGGCGGTCAGGGCTGCTACCCGGGCGCCGCGCCTTCCCGTGCTCGAGAGCTGTTTGATCTGACTCTCGCGGAGCGAGATGAGGGCGATCTCCGCAGCCACCAGGAGGGATGAGAGGCCAATGAGAGCGAGGACGATGGCGATATCGCCGATGACCTGCCCCAGAGACCCAGACACCCTTCAAGGGTAGCGTTCCTCGCCCGCGCTTGCCCCAATCGCTTCCCTCTCCCCCCTATTTCCGGTACTTTTTCCCCGTCCTCATCCGAGGATGACCTATCTCCAACGGATCGTCCGGCACGTACCTGCCGGGAGAGGGAGCTAACGCTCATGGCAATTGTTGTATTCGATAAAGCAAGTCGTACCTATCCAGGTACCACCCGTCCTGCTGTAGACCAACTCGATCTCACCGTCAATGACGGCGAATTCCTCGTACTAGTTGGCCCATCAGGTTGCGGAAAGTCAACATCACTTCGAATGCTTGCAGGACTTGAAGATGTTGATACCGGTTCCATTCGCATCGGCGAGCGTGATGTCACACATGTGGCGCCAAAGGATCGCGATATTGCGATGGTCTTCCAGTCATACGCTCTCTACCCACACATGTCTGTGGCAGAGAACATGGGTTTCGCGCTCAAGATCGCAGGCGTAAGCAAAGATGAGCGCGCACGTCGCGTTCAAGATGCGGCAAAGTTGCTCGATCTCGAGCCTTACCTAGACCGTAAGCCAAAGGCGCTCTCTGGTGGACAACGCCAGCGTGTTGCAATGGGTCGCGCGATCGTTCGCGAACCACAGGTCTTCCTCATGGATGAGCCGCTATCAAACCTCGATGCAAAGCTTCGCGTTGCTACCCGTACTCAAATCGCAGCGCTCCAGCGTCGCCTTGGAATCACCACCGTCTACGTCACACACGATCAGGTCGAAGCTATGACCATGGGTGATCGCGTTGCCGTGCTCAAGGATGGTTTGCTACAACAAGTTGATTCCCCACGTAATCTTTACGACAAGCCAGCAAATGCATTCGTTGCTGGATTTATCGGCTCCCCTGCGATGAACTTAATCACCGCTCCAGTATCGGGTGGTCAGGCATCGCTCGGAAACCTCAAGATTGCCGTTCCAGCAGCAGCTGGCGCTTCAGCAATCGTCGGCGTTCGTCCAGAAGGTTTCAAGCCAACCGGCGCCGGACAAGGCTTTGATATCAAGGTCGATGTCGTCGAAGAGCTCGGTTCCGATGCCTTCGTTTATGGCAAGCCTGCTACCTCTGGTATCTCACTTGCTAATGCGAATGCAGAAGAGGGTGCACAAGTCATCGTTCGTTGGGATCCAAAGAACCCACCGAAGGCTGGCGACACCATCTCCGTTACCGCAGATCCATCTGCCGTACACGTATTCGACGCACAATCAGGCAAGCGCCTCTAAGAGCTATACAAAAAAACCGCCTCTGGAAATTCCAGGGGCGGTTTTTTCTGCTCGTGTTAGTTGTTACGCCATCGCCTTCTTGAGATTCTCATCGATAGCCGCAAGGAACTCTTGAGTGTTCAACCATGGGGCATCTTTACTAATCAATAGGGCAAGGTCTTTAGTCATCTTCCCCTCTTCGACAGTCTTGATACATACCTTCTCTAAGGTATCGGCGAACTCGGCAAGCCTTGGATTGTTATCGAGTTTGGCGCGATGAGCCAAGCCGCGAGTCCATGCAAAGATCGAAGCGATCGGGTTGGTTGAGGTCGCCTTACCTGCCTGGTGATCGCGATAGTGGCGCGTCACCGTGCCATGGGCAGCTTCAGACTCGACGGTCTTTCCATCTGGAGTCATCAATACCGAAGTCATCAAGCCAAGTGAGCCATAACCTTGAGCGACGGTGTCTGACTGCACATCGCCGTCATAGTTCTTGCACGCCCACACATAGCCGCCTTCCCAACGAAGCGAGGTAGCCACCATGTCATCGATCAACCGGTGGTCATATTCAATACCAGCAGCTTGGAATTGGCTCTTGAACTCGGCCTCATAGACCTCAGCGAAGATATCTTTGAAGCGACCATCGTATGCCTTCAAGATGGTGTTCTTTGTAGAGAGATACACCGGATACTTTCGAGCTAAACCATAGTTCATCGATGCGCGGGCAAAATCGCGAATCGAATCATCTAAGTTGTACATCGTCATAGCCACACCTGAGCCAGGGAAATCAAAGACGTTGAACTCCATCGGCTTCGAACCATCTGCAGGCGTGAAGGTCACGGTGAGTTTGCCGGCGCCTGGAACTTTAAAGTCGGTCGCGCGATATTGATCACCAAAAGCATGACGACCAATGACAATCGGCTTGGTCCAATGTGGGATCAACCGTGGAACGTTGCTAATGATGATCGGCTCTCGGAAAATCACGCCGCCTAGGATGTTTCGGATTGTGCCATTCGGAGACTTCCACATGCTCTTTAAATTAAATTCCTTGACCCGCGCTTCATCGGGAGTGATTGTTGCGCATTTGACGCCGACACCGTGCTTCTTGATGGCATTAGCGCTATCGATGGTCACTTGATCATCGGTTGCATCCCGATATTCGATTCCAAGGTCGTAGTACTCGAGGTTGACATCGAGGTAAGGCAAAATTAATTGATCTTTGATGAATTGCCAGATGATTCTGGTCATTTCATCGCCGTCGAGTTCGACGACCGTGCCAGCTACTTTGATTTTCGACATTCGCTTCGCTCCCTCTTAGAGATTCTTCACATCTGCTTGCTTTGCCCGGACTGCTTCCGCGGCGACCTTTAATTCAGCTAATTCGCTTTCGGTGAGCTTTGTTTCTACGACTCGACGAACACCGCTCTTGCCGATTTCAGCCTCGACGCCGAGATAGACGCCATTGATTCCATACTCACCATCAACCCAGGCGCATACCGGCATGATGGCACCCGAATCTTCGATCACTGCTTTTGCCATTCGAGCTGCAGCAGCGGATGGTGCGTAATAGGCAGAACCAGTCTTAAGTAGCGCAACGATTTCGGCGCCACCATTGCGGGTCTTGACTACCAATTCTTCGATCTCTTCAGCTGAGAGCAATTCGCTCAATGGCTTACCGTTAACTCGGCATCGACTTGGTACCGGGACCATGGTGTCGCCATGTGAACCAAGCGTTAAGGTCTCAACATCGCTTACTTTCACTTTGAGTTTAGTAGCAACAAAATTGGTAAAGCGCGCAGTATCGAGCATTCCAGCTTGGCCCATAACACGGTTGTATGGGAAGGCAGATGCGATTTGCGCGAGCGCAGTCATCTCATCAAGTGGGTTTGAGACGACGATGATTACCGCGTTTGGGCTATGTTTTGCCACATTCTCAGCTACCCCACGAACGATTCCAGCATTAACGCCAATCAGATCCATTCGACTCATACCTGGTTTGCGCGGTAAGCCTGCTGTAATCACGACAACATCTGAATTGGCAGTCTTCTCATATCCCGCACCATCTGGTGAGGTGCTCGCGCCAATGAGCAAAGTCTCGAAACCCTCAATCGAACGCGATTGGTTGATGTCGAGCGCTAAACCCTCTGGTTTACCCTCGACGATGTCGGTGAGGATGACCTCATCGACGATGTTGTACTCAGCCAAGCGAAGTGCGGTAGTTGATCCATAAAAACCGGCTCCAACTACGGTGACGCGTCCTGCCATGCAAAGGCCCCAATCTCTCTTGATATCAAGATAACTCTACCCCCGCAGCGAACTCGCTACGGAAGCAAGAGAGCCAGCAGAGCCACGGCGAGGGCAAGGGCGCTCAAGGTGAACAGATCGCTCCGATGGCTCCGCCACGGGCTCCGGGTAGCCCGGTTGAGGTGAACCAGGAGCGCGAGCAGAGCCAGACCAGCGGCGAGGATCAAGGCCCCTAATTGGACTGAATGCAGGAGGGCAACACCGAGAGAGAGCGCAATGAAGGCTGGTGGCAGGGCGCTCAGCGCGCGATTAACGAGCATGTCGCTCGGCCGCCTCGACCACGTTAGCAAGGAGCATGGCTCGAGTCATGGGTCCAACTCCCCCAGGCATCGGCGCAAAGAATCCCGCGCGCTCGCGTACCTCTGGATGAACATCACCGAGCAGCGCTCCCTGACTTCTGGTGATACCCACATCTAAGACTGCGGCGCCAGATTTAATCTGCTCCGCTCTAATGAAGTGCGCTTTTCCTAACGCTGCGACCACAATATCGGCACGCGCCAAATGCGCCTGCAGTTCGAGCGTTGCTGAGTGCGTGATAGTTACCGTCGCGCTCTCACGTTTTCGGGAGAGTAATAGGCCAAGTGGACGTCCCACCGTTAAGCCGCGGCCAACGACGACAACTTCGGCGCCATTGATTCGCACATCGTAACGCTCGAGTAATTCGACAATCCCACGTGGCGTGCATGGAAGTGGTGCCGCTTGATCGAGAACTAACTTACCTAGATTTAGTGGATGGAGTCCGTCAGCATCTTTAGCAGGATCTATCTCTTCAAGAATCGCATTAGCATCAATTCCCTGAGGAAGCGGCAATTGGACGATGTACCCGGTGCACTCGGGAGAATCATTGAGATCGCGAAGTGCAGCACGAACATCGTTAAAGGTTGCGCTTGCCGGTAGCTCTACCCGAATCGATTGAATCCCAACTTCTGCGCAATCTTTATGTTTGCCACCCACATAAGCATGTGAACCAGGATCATCGCCGACGAGGATGGTTCCTAAACCTGGTTTATTTGCGAGCGCTCTGACTCGGGCAGCTAATTCATCTTTGATCGTACTGGCGACTTGCTTGCCATCGAGGATTACTGCGCTCATAGCCTCAGTCTAGAGGGAGGTTCCTGGTGAAAAGTTACTCCGATTAGGCGTGGGCGAAGTGGCGTACCCCAGTGAAATACATCGTGACTCCTGCTTTTTCGACAGCTGCGATTACTTCATCATCGCGGACGCTGCCGCCAGGTTGTGCGATAGCGCGTACCCCACCAGCAAGGAGAATCTCCACCCCATCTGCGAACGGAAAGAAGGCATCGCTTGCAGCGAAGCTTCCGTGGGCGCGCTCGCCCGCTCGGGCGATGGCAAGACGCGCAGAATCGACGCGATTTACCTGGCCCATACCAATACCGACCGAGGCGCCGCTCTTTGCAAGCAGGATGGCATTGCTTTTCACTGATCGCAGCGATCGCCAGGCGAATTCAAGCTCCTTCAGCTCCAACGGCGTCAAAGCTGGACCTGCAACCAGTTTCCAATCCTGAGCGCTATCCCCCATCGCATCTATGCGATCGAAGTTCTGCACGAGAAGACCACCGTCGATATGGCGATATTCCAATGGAGAATTAACTGGAGTTATTTTGAGGATTCGAATAGATGGTTTCTGCTTCAAAATCTCTAATGCATCCTCATCAAAATCTGGAGCAGCAATTACTTCAGTAAAAACCTCTGCAACTCCTAGAGCCATTTCACGGGTGACGCTGCGATTTGCAGCAATAACGCCACCGAATGCCGAAATCGGATCGCAAGCATGTGCGCTTTGATAAGCAGCGCTAATCGTAGAGTTAATCGCGATGCCGCATGGATTGGTGTGCTTGATAATCGCAACTGCTGGCTCGTTATGATCGTGAGCTGCACGCCATGCTGCTTCGATATCCACATAATTGTTATACGACATCTCTTTGCCATGGAGCACCTGCGCATTGGCAAGACCACCAGTGGCACCACTGTGCGAGTAGAGCGCTCCGCTTTGATGTGGATTTTCGCCGTAGCGCAGGGAGCGCACTCGCTCAAAACTCATCCCGGCCCATTCAGATAACCCTTCGGAGCTTGGATCAGATTGGGCGCCTAACCAGGTTGCGACTGCCACGTCGTAACTAGCTGTCGCGCGGAATGCAGCCAACGCTAGAGCCTTACGCTCTTCGAAGGTGGTGCCACCACTTTTTAGCGCTTCGATAATCATCGGATATTGGGTGGTACTGGAGAGAACGGCAACGCTATGGTGATTCTTTGCTGCGCCACGAATCATGCTCGGCCCGCCAATATCTATCTGTTCGATGCATTCGTCGACACTTGCTCCGCTGCGCACGGTTTGAGCAAATGGATAGAGACTGACGACCACAAGATCAAAGGGCGCAATACCTAACGCTTGAAGTTGTTCGGTATGGCTCGACAATCGCAGGTCAGCGAGAATTCCCGCATGGATCTTCGGATGTAACGTCTTCACTCGACCATCAAGTGATTCCGGGAAACCAGTTAAATCTTCGACGCGCACTACGGGCACGCCACTTCCCTCGATAGTTGTCGCCGTGCTTCCGGTTGAGACGATCTCGACTCCGTGACGGTGAAGTTCGCCGGCAAATTCAATTAAGCCACTTTTATCGTAGACGCTTACAAGTGCACGTTTGATTGGCTTACGGGTCACTTCTCCTCCTCGAGTAATTGAAGTATGCCAGTGATGATGAGTTCTCTCTCCAACTCTTTGATCCGACCATGGAGCGCTTGAGCATCCTCATTTGGACGGACTTGAAGTCTGCGCTGGGCGATGATGGCCCCAGTATCGACTCCCTCATCGACATAATGAAGGGTGCAGCCACTTTCGATTGCTCCTGCCGCAATTGCATCGCGCACCGCATGCGCCCCTGGAAAGAGCGGTAATAAGGAGGGGTGGGTGTTAATGATCCGAAAGCTTCGGACAAATTCGGGCGAGAGAATCTTCATGAAACCTGCGCTCACTACTAACCATGGGTTGCTTGCGCTTACCGCGCGATGAAGTTCTGCTTCCCACGCGCTCCGTTCTGATCCGGATTGGAATGTGATCACGAGAGTTTCAATCCCCGCGCGTTCGGCTCTAGTCAAGATTCCTGCCTCTGGATTCTCGGTGATAACGCGGGCTATCTCAATCTTTTGATAGAGCTTGCCATCAGGTGACATCACAGCATCGAAGAGCGCCTGCGCCACGCTCCCCTCGCCCGATGCGAGCAACACTACTTTTTTGGGTAGCGAGGAGCTCACTTGAAACCCCACTTGTCGAAGGCCACTTTCACTCCCATACCTACTGCAAGTTCTGCGAGGAAGAGTAAGGGGAATTGCCAGAGTGACGGGCCAATTGTGGTGAGCGCACCACCTAATAAGGTGCCGTTGCTTAGCCAGGTCATTGCGAAGATCAACGCAGTGAGCACGAGCGGAAGAATGAGAAATCCAAAACGAAGCGTTGCTAGCGAAGTCCGTTTGATGATGGTCATGACAAAGATACCGGCTCCGATACCAAGTAGCGCACCGCTGTAGAGAAATGGATGTGGCGCTGACGGAATCGCGCCAAGTAATGGAAAGGCAGGAATCTGCTCGAGTCGATGGATACCAGGTGAAACGAGCGTGCCACTGCCGACCGCAAACCCTGAACCTAAGAGATATGAGAGGGCTGAAATCGCCATATTCGGCAAGGTGAGTATCGCCAACACGGTGAGCAAAATGCCACCAATGATTCCAGCATCAAGTACTACATAGAGAGCGCGAACGACTGTGAAATGAAATGCAAGTGAGAATGAATAAGCAAGTGCACCGACTCCAAGAAGCCCACCGAGGACAATCAACGAGATGCGAGTGATGTCACGGAGCGCGGAAGAATTACCGCTTGGCACGACCAATGTGAATTCTGCAACTGAGATCAATGCAATGACGATGACTGGCGCCCACCACCATCGTGGATGTACGTCCATTGAGCGGGATCCCACACTTGCGATGATCATGATTCCGGTATAGCTGAGAAAAAGTCCAATGATTCCCTGGCGCTGCTTACTATTTAAGGCCCGCGTCGAATCAAATTGTCGATGTAGTCGATTGAGCGCACCGCGAAAGGCAATGAACGGAAAGATCAACGCGCCAAGTGGAAGAAAGCTGAGGACACCGGGCAGTCCAGATGGTGGCAGTGCAAGCGAGAAGGTGAGGTGATGTGCGCCTAACCAAACCCAGAATGATCCGCGAAGCGCATCGCCCATTGCCCCGCTGAGCGAGCCCGCAGTCGCCCATGCGATCAACACAAGTAAAGCTAATGGAATAAAAGTGGAGAGCGCGGCACGCACTCCTTCAGAAGCGCCAGCGATGAGCGGGCGCGGCATTTATCGTCCGAGGATCGAACGGAGTAGTTGCGCCGTTTCGGATGGAGTCACGCCAACGCGAACGCCAACCGCCTCGAGCGCATCTCGTTTGCCCGATGCTGTGCCCGATGAACCTGAGACGATTGCTCCGGCATGTCCCATCGTTTTACCTTCTGGCGCAGTGAAACCGGCAACGTACCCAACTACTGGTTTGCGGACATACTCTTTAATGAAGGCTGCAGCGCGCTCTTCAGCATCGCCACCGATTTCGCCAATCATCACAATCGCTTCGGTCTTTGGATCATCTTGGAATGCACGCAAGCAATCTATATGCGTAGTACCGATAACAGGATCGCCACCGATACCTACCGCTGTTGAAAAACCGATATCGCGAAGTTCGTACATCATCTGATAAGTGAGCGTTCCCGATTTGGAAACTAATCCGATTGGACCACTGCCAGTGATATCGGCAGGAATGATTCCCACATTGGACTCTCCCGGTGTGATCAACCCTGGGCAATTAGGGCCGATGATCCGAGTCGTGCCCTTACTCTGCGCGTAAGCAACAAATTGAGTTGAGTCGTGGACTGGAATTCCTTCAGTGATGACTACGGCAAGTGGCACCTTCGCATCTACGGCGTCGATGACCGCAGCTTTGGTGAACTTTGCTGGAACGAAGATTACCGAGACATTGGCGCCAGTTGCTGCCACCGCTTCGGCTGCCGAGTTGAAGACTGGTAGCGACTTTCCATCCATGTCGACGCTCTGGCCGCCCTTTCCAGGGGTAACGCCACCCACGACATTGGTGCCGGACTTGAGCATCCGTTTGGTGTGCTTGGTTCCCTCAGAACCTGTCATGCCATGCACGATGACCCGACTATCTTTATTGAGGAAGATGCTCATTATTTAGCCGCCAATTCTGCTGCTCGTGCAGCTGCGCCATCCATCGTCTCTGCTTGTTCTACGAGTGGATGATTTGCCTCTTTCAAGATCCGCCGGCCTTCGAGGACGTTGTTGCCATCCAGTCGAACCACGATTGGTTTGGTCGCCTTACTTCCCAACATCTCGAGGGCTTGAATAATTCCGTTTGCAACGGCATCGCAGGCGGTAATACCTCCGAAAACATTGACAAAGACACTCTTCACATCTTTATCGTTCAAGATGATCGAAAGACCATCGGCCATCACTTGTGCCGAAGCGCCGCCACCGATATCAAGGAAGTTCGCGGGCTTCATCCCACCAAATTTCTCGCCGGCGTATGCGACTACATCGAGTGTGCTCATCACCAAACCAGCACCGTTTCCGATAATCCCCACTTGGCCATCGAGTTTGACGTAGTTGAGGTCCTTCTCCTTAGCAAGCGCCTCGAGCGGATTAGTTGCCGCATGGTCGACTAGCGCTTCATGATGTGGATGACGAAATGCGGCATTGTCATCGAGCGTGACTTTGCCATCGAGAGCGATGATTCGACCATCTTCGGTTTTCACCAGTGGATTCACTTCGACGAGAGTGGCATCTTCGGCCACGAAGCAGGCCCATAGCTTGACCAGAACATCTGCCACTTGCTTCTGGACATCGGCTGGGAACTGCGCTTGTTTTGCGATTGACTCGGCGAGCGCCGCATCAATCCCCTTTGCGGGATCGACATGTACTTTCGCTAATTTCTCAGGGGTTTCGTGTGCTACCTGCTCGATATCCATTCCGCCGGCAACTGATGCCATGACCAAGAATGAACGTGCAGCGCGATCGAGAAGGATGGCGAGGTAATACTCCTCTTTGATGGGCGCGGCTTGCGCAATCATCACTTTGTGAACAGTGTGTCCTTTGATATCCATGCCGAGGATTGCTTCTGCCTTTTCGAAGGCATCATCACCATCGAGTGCAAGTTTGACGCCGCCTGCTTTTCCGCGACCACCGATCTTCACCTGCGCCTTGACGACAACTTTGCCACCCATGCCTACCGCGGCGCTCTTTGCCTCATCGGGCGTCGTCGCGACCTTTCCGGCAAGGACGGGAATTCCGTGCGCCTCGAATAAATCGCGCGCTTGATACTCAAATAGATCCACTGATTATTACCTTTCGGTCGTCTGATGCAATCCTAGCGATGGCTCAGCGCTTCCTTGACCCATTCGGCAATCTCATTCGTTGAGGCGCCAGAGGTAAATATTTTGGCCACGCCTAACGCGGTCAATTCCTTAATGTCATCGTCGGGGATGACGCCACCTCCGAAGACGAGAATCTTCCGTTCGCCAATGAGCTCCATGATGCGCTTAAAGAGGGTCAGGTGTGCACCGGAGAGAATTGAGAGGCCAATCGCATCAGCATCTTCCTGAATAGCTGTTGTGACGATCTCTTCAGGGCTTTGATGTAGGCCGGTGTAGATCACCTCACATCCGGCATCGCGAAGGGTACGTGCGACTACTTTGGCGCCACGATCGTGGCCGTCAAGGCCAGCTTTCGCAACTACCACTCGGATCGGTCGCTTTCCCATAGCGCTACCGTGCCACGCATAGGTAGGCCCCGCCAAATTAACTACTAAATCAGCTAGACCTTCGCTAGACCTTCTCGACGGGGGCATACCGGAGGAGCAGGCGCCGCTCCCCGTAGCTTCCAAAATCAATCGTTGCCTCGGCGCGGTCGCCCGCTCCCGTGATGGAGCGAACCTGACCGATACCGAAGGTCTGATGGAGGACTCGATCGCCAACGGCGAGATCGAGGGCGATCACTCGCTTACCTGTGGAACGAACTGGTGGAGCGCTCTTTACGCGCGGGGTAAACGTTGGCGCTTTTCGCTCCAAGAGATGTTCGGGGATCTCACCAAAGAATCGTGATGGCGCGTTGTGTGTCGGTGTGCCGAACATGAAGCGCGTGGAGGCGCGAGTGAGATAAAGGCGTTCGCGGGCGCGAGTGAGCCCCACGTATGCAAGTCGTCGCTCCTCTTCGATTTCGTTTGGATCACCGAGTGAGCGCGAGTGTGGGAAGACGCCCTCCTCTAATCCAGTGAGGAAGACGGTCGGGAATTCGAGGCCTTTTGCTGTGTGTAGCGTCATCAAGGTGACCACACCGCCATGATCTTCACCGTCTGGAATCTGATCCGAGTCGGCGACGAGTGATACGCGCTCTAAGAAACCAATCAACGACACTTCATCAGGTTCGCCGTCGATGCCAGTTCCTATTCGAGTTTCATCCTCTTCATACTCCTGAGCTACTGCAACTAACTCTTCGATATTCTCGAGACGACCTTCATCTTGGGGATCGGTGCTATCGGAGAGTTCGGCACCTAAACCACTTTGCTCAATGACTGCTTCGGCAATGACCGACGGTTTGAATCCCTTTTCGACCATGGTGCGCAAGGTGGCCATCAGGTTGGCAAATTGATCGATTGCAGAGATCGCGCGGGAAGAGATATCGGGAGCTTGGTCAGACTTAAAGAGCGCATCCCAGAGCGGGATGTTGAGCGCATCGAGAGATTCAATCGCCTTATCGCCGATTCCGCGCTTTGGGGTATTGATAATCCGGCGGAGTGAGATTTCATCGTATGGATTGGCAAGTACCCGGAGATAGGCGAGAAGGTCGCGAACCTCTTTCCGCTCGTAAAAGCGGACGCCCCCGACGACCTTGTATGGAATCGCATTACGCATGAAGACTTCTTCGAAGGGTCGAGATTGGTTGTTGGTCCGGTAGAAGATTGCGGTGTCGCCAGGTTGTGAGATTCCCTCTTGTTGAAGGGAGCGAATTTCGCCCATCACGAATTCAGCTTCGTCGCGTTCATCATCTGCTTCGTAGGTGACGATTGCAGATCCTGCCCCAGAATCAGACCAGAGATTCTTCGCTTTACGGCTGGCGTTATTGGTGATAACCGCGTTGGCTGCGGAGAGAATGTTCTGAGTGGAGCGATAGTTCTGTTCGAGCAAGATCGTGCGCGCTAATGGATAGTCCTCTTCGAATTGGAGGATGTTTCTAATCGTGGCGCCACGGAATGCATAGATAGATTGATCGGCATCACCGACGACGCAGAGCTCGGCGGGAGGAAAGCCATCGCGCTCATCGCCAACGAGCTCGCGAACTAATATATATTGAGCGTGGTTGGTATCTTGGTACTCGTCGACAAGGACGTGACCAAAGCGTGAACGGTAGCGAGCTTTCACCTCTGGATGTCGTTGCAGGAGTTCGACCGTTTTCATGATTAGGTCATCGAAATCGAAGACATTGCCCTCGTGTAATTTTCGTTGGTAGATGGCATAGGTTTCGGCGACGATCTCTTCGAAGTGATTCGTTGTTTGATTGGCATAATCTGCCGGCCCCATCAATTCATTCTTAGCATTGCTGATCATCGCGTGAATCTGGCGCGGGTTATAACGCTTAGGATCGAGGTTGAGATCTTTGCCGATGAGAGCAACCAAGCGTTGCGCATCGCTCTGGTCGTAGATCGTGAAGTTTGGTTTATATCCAGCGGCCACTGCCTCTTGGCGGAGGATGCGCACGCACGCTGAGTGAAAGGTGGAGACCCACATCGATTTCGCGCGCGGGCCGACGAGGGCTTGGACGCGCTCACGCATCTCGCCCGCTGCTTTGTTGGTGAAGGTGATGGCGAGGACCTCGTAAGGCGCCACGGCGCGAACTGCCAAGAGGTAGGCGATTCGGTTGGTGAGTACGCGGGTCTTGCCCGAACCAGCGCCGGCGACAATCAACAGTGGCGAGCCGGAGTGAATGACCGCCTCGCGCTGTGCTGGGTTTAACCCATCAAGGAGTGGGTGATCGCCCCCGGTTTCACTCATAATGTACGAGCCTAACCTGACCCACTGATAAGGAGCGCCATGGAGCCGATTGCCGACTCGGAAGTTTCGAAGGTCCTCGTCGTCACGGCGCACCCGGATGATGTCGACTTTGGTGCGGGTGGAACGATTGCGCAGTGGACCGCAAAAGGTATTGAGGTCGCCTACTGCATTGCGACTAACGGTGACCAAGGTGGCGAAGATCCCGATCTCCCCCGCGATCAGATGCCGGTGATTCGCCAGAAGGAACAACGAGATGCCGGAAAGATTCTCGGCGTCACAGATATCGAATTCTTGAATTATCGCGATGGCTGGTTAGAGCCAACAATCGAATTGCGGAAGAAGATTGTCCGTGCGATTCGCCGAGTCAAACCAGATCGGATGATCATTCAAAGTCCAGAGCGTAATTTGGATCGACTTGGCGCGAGCCATCCAGATCATATGGCTGCAGGTGAGGCTGCAATTCAAGCCGTCTATCCTGATTCACGTAATCGTTTCGCTTTCATGGATCTCCTTGATGAAGGTCTTGAACCATGGCGCGTCAAGGAAGTTTGGGTGACGTCGATGATCACGCCAAACCATTACGTCGATATCACCGACACATTCCCGAAGAAGATGGCTGCGCTCCATGCGCATGTAAGCCAAACAGCGCACAACTCTGAACTAGAAAAGATGGTTCGCGAATGGGGCGAACGAAATGCTGAAGCTGGCGGTTTACCTGCCGGACGGATTGCCGAAGCATTCCGCGTAGTTAATACCAATTAGTTATTTACTCCCACTCGATTGTTCCGGGAGGTTTACTGGTAATGTCCAAAACGACCCGATTTACCCCTTGAACTTCATTGGTAATTCGATTGGAGATTTTCGCTAAGACATCATTCGGTAATCGCGACCAATCAGCAGTCATCGCATCTTCGCTCGAGACTGGGCGAAGCACGATTGGATGTCCATAAGTTCTGCCATCGCCTTGCACGCCAACGCTATGCACATCAGCAAGGAGCACGACCGGGCACTGCCAGATCTCGCGATCAAGACCTGCATCATGCAACTCCGCACGTGCTATCGCATCAGCGTGACGGAGTAGATCTAGTCGTTCTTGGGTCACTTCACCGATAATCCGAATTGCCAAACCTGGCCCGGGGAATGGTTGGCGCCAAACAATCTCTTCCGGAAGCCCTAACTCCAAACCAAGCGAACGAACTTCATCTTTGAAGAGCGTTCGCAACGGCTCGACTAATTCGAATTGGAGATCATCAGGAAGACCACCAACATTGTGATGGCTCTTGATATTCGCGGTCCCCGTGCCACCACCAGATTCGACAACATCTGGGTAGAGCGTTCCCTGCACCAAGTACTTCACATCCTGAGTAGCAATCTCGCGCGCAGCTGCTTCGAATGAACGGATGAATTCGCGGCCAATGATCTTTCGCTTCTCTTCTGGATCTGTCACGCCTTTGAGCGCGGTAAGAAACTTCGCTTTTGCATCGACAACTTTCAGCGTCACCCCAGTAGCGGCAACGAAATCTCGTTCGACTTGCTCAGCCTCGCCTTGTCGCAAGAGTCCATGATCGATGAATACACAAGTGAGCTGCGCACCTACCGCGCGTTGCACGATAGCGGCCGCAACAGCTGAATCCACGCCCCCGGAGAGACCGCAAATAACTCGCTCTCCCCCTATTTGCGCCGTTATTCGTTCGATCTGCTCTCCGGCAATGTTCGACGATGTCCATGTCGGTTCGCAACCAACAACATCAACCAACCAGCGCTTAAGCACCTCTTGTCCATACGTCGAGTGCACAACTTCTGGGTGATATTGAACGCCGGCTAATTTCCCATCAGCAGATTCGAAGGAGGCTACTGGAGTTTGTGAAGTTGAGCCCGTAACAGTGAAATCTTCGGGGGCGCGCAGCACGCTATCGCCATGAGACATCCAGACCTGCTGCGCCTTTGGAAGTCCAGTAAATAATCGCGAGGTGTTCTGCACGGTGAATTCGGTGCGTCCATACTCGCGTGCACCGGTCTTGCCCACCTCGCCACCAAGGGTGGCGGCCATCACTTGAAAGCCGTAACAAATCCCAAATACTGGAACGCCTGATTGAAGAAGTTGAGCATCCAACTTCGGAGCTCCAGATTCATACACGCTCGATGGTCCACCCGAAAGGATGAGCGCCTTGGGTTTCTTCGCAAGAATCTCGTGCACATCCATGGTGTGCGGAACAATCTCGCTATAGATATTCGCCTCACGCACTCGCCGTGCGATGAGTTGTGCATACTGCGCGCCGAAATCTACGACGAGCACCAAATCACGGGCGATGGATAACCACCTCTACTCGCTGGAATTCCTTCACATCGGAATACCCCGTCGTCGCCATCGCGCGGCGGAGCGCACCGAAAAGATTCATCGTTCCGTCGGCATTGTGCGATGGACCATGCAGGATCTCAGCGAGCGTGCCAACTGTGCCCACATGAACGCGCTGTCCGCGAGGGAGCTCTGGGTGTACCGCCTCAACGCCCCAGTGCCAACCTTTACCTGGCGATTCCACTGCGCGCGCCAGAGGCGAACCCATCATCACCGCATCAGCACCACATGCAATCGCCTTTGCGATATCACCACTTCGACCAACGGAGCCATCAGCAATGACGTGGACATAACGACCACCAGATTCATCGAGATACTCACGACGCGCAGCAGCGACTTCAGCAACTGCAGTAGCCATTGGAACCGCAACGCCCAACACCTGACGCGTGGTGTGTGCAGCGCCCCCACCAAAACCAACCAAGATTCCAGCGGCGCCCGCGCGCATCAAGTGAATCGCAGCATTAGCAGTAGCAACGCCACCAACTATCACTGGCACATCTAACTCGTAGATGAACTTCTTCAAATTAAGCGCATTGTCATTATCTTTCGGCGAAACATGTTCCGCACTGACAGTCGTCCCGCGAATTACGAAAATATCCACGCCCGAATCAACAACAACTTTATGGAATTCTGCTGCTCGCTTCGGAGATAGGGCCGCGGCAACCGTGACTCCCCCCGCCCGCACCTCAGCAATCCGCTCCTTGATCAACTCTGGTCGAATCGGAGCGGCATAAAGCTCTTGCATCCGCCTAGTCACCTGGTGATCTGGGATGGATGCGATCTCGCCTAATGGAATACGTGGATTCTCATAACGAGTCCACAGCCCCTCGAGATTGAGAACACCGATGCCACCTTGCTTACCAATCTCAATCGCAGTTTCTGGCGAGACCACGGAGTCCATCGGCGCCGCCAACATCGGAATCTCGCACTTATACGCATCGATCTGCCACGAGGTAGAGACATCTTCAGGGTTACGCGTGCGGCGACTTGGCACAATTGCAATGTCATCAAAAGAGTATGTCTGGCGGGCTCGTTTGCCTAGGGCAATCTCAATCTCGCTCACATTCACCGTCCTCGGTAATTCGGTGCATCAACAGTCTGGTCGATGTTATGCGGATGGCTCTCACGTAAACCCGCAGAGGTAATCTGCACGAAGCGACCATTCTGTTGCAGCTCAACGATATTTCGCGCTCCGGCATAACCCATGCCAGAACGTAACCCACCAGCAAGTTGGTGAACGACCTGTGCAACAGTGCCGCGATAAGAAACTCGTCCTTCAATCCCCTCTGGAACTAATTTATCTTCAGAGAGGATGTCATCTTGCATGTAGCGGTCCTTCGAAAATGAGGGAGTTGCACCACGGGAAGCCATCGCGCCAAGAGAGCCCATACCGCGATATGACTTGAACTTGCCACCATTTTCTTCATGCCACTCGCCGGGAGATTCTTCGCACCCGGCAAAGAGCGAACCAAGCATCACGACATCAGCACCGGCGACAATTGCTTTGACGATATCTCCGGAATATTGGATGCCACCATCGGCAATCAAAGGAACGCCGGCAGAACTTGTTGCTTTGTGCGCTTCCATGATTGCAGTAATTTGTGGAACGCCTACGCCAGCGACGACTCGAGTAGTGCAGATAGAACCAGGACCTACGCCTACCTTTACTGCATCTGCGCCAGCATTGATTAGAGCTTGGGCACCAGCGCGAGTAGCGACATTGCCACCAATCACCTGTTGCTTAGAGTTAACGCTCTTGATTTTTGCAATGGCCTCGAGGACACCTTGATGGTGGCCATGCGCAGTATCGACAACGAGCACATCAACGCCCGCCTCCATCAGCGCAACCGCGCGCTTAAATCCATCATCACCTACACCAACGGCAGCTCCGGCGAGCGCGCTGCCAGCAGCTTTCACTGCCTTTACATGCGCCACTTGATCATCGATTGCAAGGTTACGGTGGATGATTCCAGCACCGCCAGCTACTGCCATGGCAATTGCCATTGCGCTCTCAGTGACGGTATCCATCGCTGACGAGATGATCGGAACTTTCAGCGAGAACTTTTCGGTAAGTCGGGTCGTGGTATCGACCTCGCTCGGAACTACTTGAGAGGCATCGGGAAGGAGGAGGACATCATCAAAAGTCAGGCCGAGCATCGCTACCTTCTCAAACTCGCGCATCCTCACCTCCGCCAGATCTTTACCCAATCCTAGTGAGGGAACGACCGGTTACTTTCCGATCGTCGAGCCGACCAATTCGCATGCCTCGAAGAGCGTCTCAACCAGGCTCGCCCCCGTTACTTGAGATGGCTCCCACCCTGGTCCACCGAGAATCAGACGCGGCGCCGGGCGGAGCGCAGGCAGCGCGCTCATCGCAGAGTAATCGGCATTCTTTGCCAACTGGGCCCAGAGAAAGACAACGGGTGGATGGGTTTTGCGCACCATTTCGGAGAGCGCCGATACGGGCGTTCGAGCGCCAAGAAAGTGAGTAGCGATGTTCTCTTCCGCGAGCGCAGCTGCGAGCGCGTGAATTGCTAAGCAATGGTGCTCCTCGCCGATACTTGCAAGTAGTACTGGCTTGGGATTTCGCGGTGATTCAATCTCATTGGCGCACTCGCGCATGATTCGTTTGACGATTTCTGAAAAGAGGTGCTCTACCTCAATGCCAGAACCGCTCTCTTCCCACCGTTTACCAACGAGCACCAAGGCTGGTACCAAAATCTCATTCCACGTCTTGATAATTCCGGCTGAGAGGATTTCACGGCGAATGAGCGCTTCTACAAAACCGCTATCAATTCCATCGAGTGCGCGGACGATTGCTACGACGACATCTTCGCGATCTTGGAACTTGGGTAGCGGGAGCGGCTCATCAATCGAGACAGGAGCGCTCTTAGCCAACTGGGCTGCTTGCTGGGGCGGGACTCCGGAGACAACTAGGCGCCGCATCGTGGCTAGCCGAGCAAGATCCTCGTCGCTATAACGACGGTGTGCGCCCGCCTCATGTGTTGTGGGGCCAAGGCCATAGCGGCGATCCCAGGTCCGGAGGGTCGCTGGCGCTACGCCGAGGCGGTGGGCCACCTCCGCGACAGTCACCCCGCGTTGAGCCTCCACCCATCCCCCTCTCAGGAAGAATTCACTCCCGAACCGCTCTAGGTACTTGAACAACTTATGGCGCGATTGGTAGCCTACCCGAAAGCAAAGGAAAAGGTGAGTGGAAATGGCTGAGATATCAAGGCTACCGATGCCAACTGCCAGCAATTGGGAGTGGCAATTCGAAGGTGCCTGCCGAAACTACCCCGCAGAGATGTTCTTTCATCCTGAGGGCGAGCGTGGACCGAGCCGCCGAAAGCGGATCGTCGAAGCGAAGGCAATCTGTGCCTCCTGCCCAGTACTCGCGCAATGCCGTGAGCATGCGCTCGCCGTCCAAGAGCCATATGGCATCTGGGGTGGCCTCTCCGAAGATGAGCGCGCTGAGCTCATCTCGCGCTCCAATCGACTTGCGATGTGATGTAACGAAGCTTCTGTACTACCCCCTCAACGAAAAAGAGGGCTAGTTGCTTAAAGCAACTGGCCCTCTTTTTTACTTATTGAGATTAGTAGGAGTGTCCACCTGGTCCATGGGAATGGCCATGTCCACCCGCTGCTGGAACCTCTTCTTCCTTCTTCTCGAAGACGAGAGCTTCCGTAGTAATGAACATCGCTGCGATGGATGCCGCGTTAGCTAGCGCCGATCGAGTGACCTTTACTGGATCAATAACGCCATCTTTGACGAGGTCACCGTAGATATCGGTCGCTGCGTTATATCCCTCGTTCTTTGAGAGCGCACGAACCTTTGCCACGACAACATAACCTTCTTGGCCAGCATTCTCAGCAATCCACCGGAGCGGCTCGTCGCAAGCTTTGCGAACCAAACGGACGCCAACTGCTTCGTCGCCTTGCTTGCCGAGGTCATCTGCAAGCACATCTGCGGCATGGACAAGCGCTGCACCGCCACCAACAACGATGCCCTCTTCAACAGCTGCGCGAGTTGCAGAGATGGCATCTTCGAGACGGTGTTTCTTCTCTTTGAGTTCAGTCTCGGTATACGCGCCAACTTTGATTACGCAAACTCCACCAGCGAGTTTCGCTACTCGCTCTTGGAGCTTCTCGCGATCCCAATCTGAATCTGCGCGCTCAATCTCGTTGCGAATCTCGTTAACGCGAGCATCAACATCGCTCTTCTTCCCTGCGCCATCGACAATTGTGGTGTTGTCTTTTGTTACCACTACGCGGCGAGCGCGACCGAGGATTTCAAGACCGACCTGATCGAGCTTCAATCCGATTTCAGTGGAGACCACTTGACCACCAGTAAGAATCGCGATGTCTTGGAGCATCGCCTTGCGACGATCACCAAAGCCCGGCGCCTTAACGGCAACCGAAGTGAAGGTGCCACGCATTCTGTTGACTACCAAAGTAGAGAGGGCTTCACCCTCGACATCTTCGGCGATGATCAATAGCTGCTTGCCAGATTGGACGACCTTCTCCAGTAGCGGCAGGATCTCGGATATTGCGGAGATCTTTCCACTTGTAACAAGAACGTAAGCATCCTCAAGGACAGCTTCCATCCGCTCAGCATCGGTGACGAAGTATGGCGAGATGTAGCCCTTATCGAATTGCATACCCTCGGTGAAATCGAGTTCGAGGTTAGTTGTCGATGACTCTTCAACGGTAATCACGCCATCTTTGCCAACTTTATCCATCGCATCAGCGATTAATTCACCAATGGCGGAATCTTGAGCGGAGATGGTTGCAATATCGGCGATCTGTGCCTTGCCAGAGACTGGGGTGGCGATTTCGTGAAGTTTGGTTGTGATCGCAGAGACTGCAGCTTCGATACCAATCTTGAGTCCCATCGGCTGCGCCCCAGCAGCGAGGTTGCGAAGACCTTCGCGGACCATAGCCTGCGCGAGCACGGTTGCAGTCGTTGTGCCATCGCCAGCAACATCATTGGTCTTGGTCGCTACTTCTTTTACAAGCTGTGCGCCCATGTTCTCGGCTGGATCAGTGAGTTCAACTTCTTTCGCAATAGTTACGCCGTCGTTAGTCACAGTCGGGCCACCGAACTTCTTATCGATGACGACATTGCGACCTTTTGGACCGAGGGTTACCTTGACGACATCGGCGAGGATATTTACGCCACGCTCCATGCCACGGCGCGCCTCTTCATCAAATTGGAGAATTTTTGCCATGAGTTATTAATCCTTAACTAGGTCGACTGAATGATTCTTTGTGTTATTCGATGATTGCGAGGATGTCGCGAGCAGAGAGCACGAGGTACTCGGTTCCCTTGAGCTTGACTTCAGTTCCGCCGTACTTGCTGTACATCACGCGGTCGCCAACTTTGACATCCATCGGCACGCGAACGCCATCATCGAATCGTCCTGGACCCACAGCGACAACTTCGCCCTCTTGTGGCTTCTCTTTGGCGGTATCTGGAATGACAAGGCCAGATGCGGTTGTCTGCTCGGCATCGCTTGGCTTAACGACGATGCGATCTTCGAGCGGCTTGATTCCTACTGATGCTGACATAACGAGGTTCCTTCCCAATATCTCTTCGAATATTCGTGGCAACTCTTTGCCTACCCTGCCACCCTGCCACCGTGGGGGTGCTAAGCGTTAGCAGTGTCCAGGCGAGAGTGCTAACCCAAAGGGTAGAACCTGGCTCCCAGGCGGTCAATTTGAAGGGGCGCTAGGCCACTGGTAGCCCGGGCTCGACATCCAGGGCCAGAGAGCTAGGCGCCACCCCTGCTGCCACCGCGAGCGATCCGAGCGCTGCGACCATCGCGCCGTTATCGGTGCATAGGGCTGGGTTGGGGATGGCTAGCTCGATCCCCACTCGCTCCGCGCGTTCGCTCGCCACTTCTCGAAGGCGCGAGTTCGCCGCCACTCCCCCAGCAATGAGTAACCGATCGATACCTACTCGCTCGCACGCGGCGAGCGCCTTCATCGTCAAAACATCTACTACCGCCTCTTGGAAGGAAGCGGCGACGTTTGCTCGCTCTCGTTCGGAGAGTTGTGGATGTTTCTCAATCCATCGCGCAACAGCGCTCTTTAGCCCAGAGAAAGAGAATGAGAACTCCTTCTCGCTCCGTTCGCTCTCATCGGCAAAGAGCGTCATCCCGCGCGGGAATTCAATCGCAGCGCCATCGCCATCACGTGCGAGGCGATCTAAATGTGGACCACCAGGGAAAGGTAAACCTAATATCCGTGCGATCTTGTCGAATGCTTCACCTGCCGCATCATCGAAGGTCGCCCCCAACTGTCTGATGTCGCTATTGATATCGCGCACCTCAAGGATTGATGAATGGCCGCCACTAACCAAGAGCGCGATTGTCGGCACTGGTTCTCGTTCCAGCGCATCAACCGCGATGTGCGCCGCAAGATGATTGACGCCATAGATCGGAATATTCAAGCCAGAAGCAAGTCCCGTAGCTGCGCCAGTTCCAACTAATAAGGGTCCTGCCAATCCGGGGCCGCGAGTGACGGCGATTGCATCCAAGTCTGAGAGCTTTACTTTCGCGGTATTCAGTGCGCGATCTAGCGTCGGATAGAACGCCTCAAGATGTGCACGCGCTGCCACTTCAGGGACTACGCCGCCATAACGGGCATGCTCATTAACGCTCGATGCAATCTCATTAGCCAGAAGTGTTCGGCCGCGGACGATACCAATACCAGTTTCATCACAGGAGGTTTCAATACCCAGAATCAGAGGCTCGCTCGCGCTCATCGATCACCTCCGGAATATTCCAAAGGTTTCTCCATGACAAGCGCATCGCCAAAACGCGCGTAATAACCGACTCTTCGGGAGATTTCAGTAAAACCATTCTTTGCATAGAGAGCTCGCGCAGGCTCATTTCCATCGCGCACCTCAAGCAAGATGCTCGAACCATGAAGCTCCTTCGCCTTGTCGATGAGATGGTCGAGAAGCCTCTGACCTAATCCACGACCTTGATGCTCTTTGGTAACCCCGAGAGTGTGAATATCAACTGGTTCGCCATGACCAGTAAAAGCAATTCCGGCATATCCAAGAATACGTGGGACTGCACCGCTTCGATCTTCGGCTACTACGTAATATCTGGAGCGAGGCGAGAAACTTAACTCTTCTTTGAATTGTGCTAGCGACCAAGGATCTGGAAACAACTCGCGTTCGATGCCAAGAATCTCACCCAAGTCAAAGAAACGTAGCTCTCGAAGGGTAACTCCAGATAAGGGGGCGAGCGCAGCATCTGGTTTCCGCAAATAGATCGGAGTTTGCCTAATCGAGCGCGGATTATTCGCAGCTTTTGCTAGACCTAGTGGCGTTGGATGTTGGTCAGAAATTCCTGAAGGTACCTCGTCAATTTTTGATACCGCTATCTCAGAGATTCGCTCGCCGGTAGCTTCGTATCGCGCCCAGTACCGCTCTTTTCTCCGCGCGTCGATAGAGATGACGTTCTCGCTGTGTAGCTCGACTGATTGGGCAATCGCATCAAGTGAGACCACTCCAATGCATGGCAGATTTCGCGCTTTAGCGAAACCTTGGGCAAAGATGATGCCCACTCGCAGCCCGGTGAACGGGCCTGGCCCCATACCAACAATGACATGATCGACAACATCTAGACCTTGAGCGCGTTCGATGAGCGCGCCCAGCGCACCGCCATGTGATGTGGCACCTTCAACGGAATCCGTCCAGATGACTACGCCATTTTCGACAACTCCTACTGTTGTCTTCGAGGTTGAAGTATCAATCGTGAGCGCGCGTTTCATACCTGCAGATCACCCCAGCGAGCATCAGGACCTTCTAGCGTGAGCGTTCGAGATTGCCCAGGCCCGATTTCAATTTCGATATGCAACGCACTCCCGGTGAGATCGAAGTTCTTACCCCATTCCACAATCGTTACAGAACCTTCAACATCAATATCGAGCTCGTCGAATGCTTGGCGCGGATCTGGAGCATCTAGCAGCCGATAAGCATCTATGTGGTGAATCGGGAGCGCTCCTTGATAGCTCTTCACAATCACAAAGGTAGGTGAGGTCACCTGTTCGCTAACTCCCAGCGATTTAATCAACGCTTGGGTAAAGAAAGTCTTACCAGCGCCGAGTGGCCCCTCAAGTAAGAGTAGGTCGCCCGCGCGAAGGTTTGCCGCCAGCGCTCTGGCAATGTGAGCCGTTTCGACTTCACTGGCACAATCGAGGCTGCGACGCATAGTACTCAGAGAGTACCCCGTTAATTAACGCTTCTTGAAGCCCGCGGGGCACTTTGGGTTCGGGCCAACAACCTTGCGAATCACTTTTCCCTTGGTGCATGAAATAGTCCGCTTTGTGAGAACTGAATTTGTAGCTGCAGCCGATGGCGCTTTGGTTGCCTCCTTCGAAGGCATGCTCTCTTGTGAGAATTTCACGGAGATATTTGGACTCGAGAAATTGAAACCATAAGCGGATAACTTGATCCACCCATCTTTCTCAACCATAGATGTCACTGCAGTCCGTTGATTCTGGTCGCCCGTAACTGAGATGCTCGCCTGAATAGGTGCATTCGAGAAACCATAGAGACACCGTGCGGCATCCGATCGCAAGAGAAGGTCATATGTACCTTCGACCAGGCTCTTGCCATCAGGAAGATAGTGCATTCCGCCTACTTGATAATTGAGAGTTCCACTCTCGTATTTCGGTGAATTACCGTTAAATCCCATCGCATTGGTGCTTACTATTCCCACTACCCGGCTGGTATCCATAAGGCACTTATTGTCGTTACCCCAATTGGTCGAATTCACCGTCCACAATGAATTGAATCCAGCGACTGTGTCTTTTACCAGCGGTCGGAAGTAGTCAAGATATTCGAAAATATCTTGTTGGTCAGCTCCCGCTGGGGTGGTGTTATTCGATTGTCCATTGTTCTGCCACCACTTATTCTCAAGCGGTGTGAAATCGCGTTTAGATTTCTTGTAGGCGAACGATGGTACTGAAACAGGTTTCCCTTCAATAGTAACTCGGTTGTTCAAAGCAGAGAATTTATTGATTGAGACTTGTGGATCCTGCAATCTCGCCTTGTACCAACCTGTTATCTGATTGGTAACTCGCGCTGTGATGCGATAGCGAGCATCAGCGGGGAAATCGGTGGCGATACCTGCCCGACCATTCTCCTCCCAGATGGTTTTTCTGTCAGTGCCCCACTCCACTCGTGAATTAGCGGGCTTATTTGGGTCAATGGAGGGCGCTCGATAACTTCCGGTGACTTCGCGAAAGGGCGTGATTCCAAATGCAATGTTGTTGATAGAGAACTTCTTCAGTTCAGGATCATAATTTACAGAATAGACGACGTTAGTTTGGTAGGAGCGACCAAGCGATCCTTCGATTCCCGAGTCATCCCAGATGGATGTTGAAGCACCGCCCAGGTAACTAAGGCTTGGGTCTGGTTGTTGTACCAATCCACTATTTAGCATTCGAAGGTGTTTTGCGGGCGCATATGCCTTGCCTTGGTAAGAAATCTCGAGATTCTCAATGCAGTTCTCTGACGCGGAAGTTGCACAATAGGGCAGGACAGACATCCCAATAATCCCACGTTGATCCTGGCCCCACTTAGCGCTTGCAAAATCACATGCCGGATCTTTTGTCGATGTGCAGTAAAGCCAATCCCCGCGCACGCCAATCTCACTTACCGCTGGTGGTTGAACCGAAAGCGTTGAGTGCGTGAATGGATTACTCCAGCCAACTATAAAGACGTACTCGTCAGGGCTAGTAACGCTCGAACCTGGATCAAAAACCTCAGATGCGCGCGCAGTCACTGCAGAGCTCATGAAGAGCACGAAAAGAAAGAAGGTTGAAAATTTTCGCATTATTCGCACCCTTAATTTTATCGAAACTAGAGAAAAGAATTGGGCCCACACCCGAAGGTGCAGGCCCAATTGATGGTATTTGACTGGTTATGAACCGATTGATTCGAAGGTATCCGCATCGAATTCATCAGCTGGGTACCAGTTTGGATCACTCTCGCGAGTGAGTTGCAGGATTGCATCGCTTGGAAGTCGCTTCAAGCGCGCTGCCATGTCACCAAGACGGACCATATCCATCCACTGTGGGAAGGAGAACTTCACGTGTGCCGTTCCCGGTGTATCTGTTTGGACTTTTGGTGTGCCATCAGCATTGAACTTGGTGTACTCGTCAAGCGGTTGACCCCAAATGGCCGCGAACTTCTTGGCAGGTGCCTTCTTCTTCTTAGCCTTTGCAGCAGCTACCTCGGCGGCATATTGGGCATTTGCCTTCTCAATCTGCCATGCCATCATCGGCTGGAATTCAACAGTCTCTTCAGTGTTATTGAAGGCGATTGTTGGCACGTTGATCTTTCCAGTCATCGTGTCGAGCTTCTGTAGCTTCGCTAGCGCATCAGCATCAGCCTTGAGTGGAGCGGCTTTCTGGAATCCGGCAACAAGTGCAAGAAGTCCATCGATGCCAGCCTCACCCGAGAGTGCGACGTTGTAGGTAGCACGCTCTTCTTCCGAGAGCTTCTTTGCATAATCAACCTTCTGGTTATCAGCAAAGTTCTTGTTACCAGTTTGTGACTCGAGGTCATAGCGCGCGAATGTCGCAAAGCCTGCGATATTCACCATGTTCTCAGCGACTGCAAGTGCTGGCTGTACTGCTAATGAGAATCCAGTTGCAGCAGAAGTTGAGGCGCTTGCAGCAGCAACGCTTGAGGTGTCGATTGGTGTACCGGTGACGCCATCGAAGCTTGCGCTACGAATCGGCATTCCGGAAAGCAGACCAATCATCAAGAGCGCACTACGTGCAGGTAGGGCTGCCTTGACAGCTGCTGGCACCAAGGTTGCGGTTGCAGGCCAAGTATCAGCACCTGACTTAGTCAATCCACCTTGGATGGCAACAATCGCAGCGAGGACCTTGCCGAAGTCTTGCGCAGCTTGACCGAAGCCAGCTGGACCTGCGGTATAGCCAAAGCCTTGAATTGATGGATCGAAGAACATCTTGAAGAGCCAGACCGCATCGGTGCCATAGCCACCATTGCTTCCAGTCACCTTATCGATGTTATTGAAAGCCATGATTGGCAACGCTGCATCGATCAACTTTGGATTGGTCTCTGCAAGGCGTTGCGTAATGGTGCCACCAAGAGATGCGCCCCATGCAACTGTGCGCTTGATTGTTGGGAACTTCTTCTTCACGATTCCCAAAAGCTCAACGTTGGTCTTCACTGCAGACTCAGCATTCCAACCTGGCACTGCGAAGCCAGATCCAGCTAGCGCATAACCCTGATTGAGAAGTGAGTCAGCGATGCCCATGCTGTCGGGAGCACCTGGTGCGATGGTTGGACGAAGATCATTGCCGGCGCCACCAAGGAGTGGAACTTGAGCAGGTATCTTCGCAACATAGGTGTAGCCGTGTGACCAGAGCAGAAGGGTGCCATTGAAATCAGCTGGCACGCGTACTTCGTACTTTGCGGTGTCGCTGGTCTCACCAGTGCATGTGGTTACCGCGTTGGCAGTAGTACATGTTGGCTCAGCAGCAGTAGCAGCGCTTGGGAAACCAAGGACTGCACCAACAAGCGCTACCGAGAGAAGGAGCGCCATGTTACGGCGAGTCTTATTAAGAGTAAGTCTCATTTCGTTTTCTCCTTTTCCTTATCGATTAGCTGTTGGTTGGAACGCCATCAGCAGGCATTGCTGGGCGAGTGAAGGTGGATACGGCGACATCGCCATTAGAAGTGCTGGAATCAGCGGTGTAAACCACAGGCTTGCCACCATCAACCGGTGCAATGACACCTGTTGAGTTATAACGACCAACCCAGTAACCGGTGTAACCGACGTTATTTGCCGAATCAAGCTTGGAGTATCCGGCAGATGCGAAAGTGCCACCCTTGCTCTTGAGAGCAGCGATGAGCGATGCGCGAGTTGGGTTCTGGCCAGCCGCGCGGAGCGCTTGGACGACCAACATCGCTTGGTTCATGCCAACGAGCACGTTGTTATCCCAGACAACACCCTTGTTGTAAGCGGTGTTGATCTCGATGAACTTCTTGACGTACTCATCCTCAGTATCGGTTGCTGCAGGGAGGAAGGAGAGGCTAAGCGCACCGGTTAATGAACGAAGCGTTGCCGCACGAGCCTCAGCGGTTGTGGCGCCAGCAAGTGTGAGCAGCGTTGTCGGATCTGCACCAACCGAGCCCATGATGAACTGTGGGCCCCATGTCGTGCCGTATCCGAGCGCTGCCGCAGTACGAAGTGCGACTGCTGTTGCACTGGTAACACCAAAGATGATGATCACTTCAGCACCTGAGCTCTTGAGCTCAGTCATCTGTGCGGTCAAACCAACAGTTGCCTGTGAGAGCGATGCATACTTCTGAGTTCCGCCTGCGACAAAGGTGAGTCCTGCCGCTTTGAAGCCAGCGAGTCCATCTTTACCGAAATCGTCATCCTGATAGAGGATGCCAATCTTCTTGCCAGGGAACTTGTCCTTGATGTACTTGGACATGACTTTGGCTTCCATGATGTAGGAAGGCAGGTACATGAAAGTTGTCGGATACTTCTTTGGACTTGCAAATCCGCTATAACCAGTGTTCACAAATAGATCTGGGACCTGCTGCTTGATGATAGGAGTCTTCTTCAATGCAGCGGTATGTGTCGCAGTACCAAGGTTTCCAACTAACGCGAAGACCTTGTCGCGCAAAATTAATTTGTTGACTTTGTTAACGGCATTTGTAGGAACGTACTTATCGTCTTCGAGCTTGAGAACAATCTTGCGGCCATAGACGCCGCCCTTCTCATTGATGTAGTCGAAGTAAGCTCGCATCGCTGGTCCAACTTTGTTATAACCAGGAGAAGCGGCACCGCTTTGGGCGCTCGTCATTCCTAGGGTGATTGTGTCTTTCGTTACACCTGGAGCATCTGCAGCCTTTGCAGGTACGCCGGATAACGCGAGTCCGGCAATTGCAGCAACAGCTGCACCTACACGGATTCGATTATTAAGTGCGCGAATCATGGATGTCCTTCCATTCGTGACTTTCTTACTTCCCGTCCCGGTTTTGGGGAGGGCTAGGGGTTCTGAGCCTACCTATCTAGCTAGCGGAAAACCCACCCAGTTCCAGCTCGTTATCGAACCTTTATCCGAGAAAAAGCTGAGTATGGTGGCGAATTTGGCTAGTGGCGGTGGCGGTGGCGGATTTTGTGGAGGAGCTCGGAGGGGCCTTCGGGCGCCAAGGCGATGCTCAAGAGCAGGAGCGCGCTGACGATGATTCCAGGTAAATAGGTCGCGACCCCAAGCGAAGCCTCCTCGGTCCAGCTCTCGAAAATAGTCGGGATGATGACGATGATCAGTGCGCCCCCCAGCGCGCCAGAAATATGTGAGATGCCGCCGAGGATGCTGCCGGTCAATAACAAGAAGGAGAGCGCCAAAGTAAAGCTGGAAGGTGCAACGAGCCCCACTGTTGCCGAAAATGAGACGCCAGCTAGACCTGCAAAACCTGAACTCACAGTGAATGCAAGGACCTTGCTTCGCGCTGGATTGATCCCCGAGAGTGCAGCAGCTGTCTCATGCGCTCGGACTGCGCGCCATTGGCGTCCGATGCCACTGGAGGTGAGATTAACTGCGATGACGATCGCAATGATTGCACAGAGAGCGCAAATCCAGAATAACCATTTGTATGGTGAAACTGTATCTGCATACTTTCCTGGGGCATATCCGATGTCAAAGCTAAGGCCCTGCTCGCCGCCAAGAATAGGAATCGCGTTCGCTAACGCGGGAATACCAACAGCAAAGGCCAACGTAGCACCCGCAAGATAAGGTCCGCTTAACCTTCCTGCAGAGATACCGATGATCGCTCCAAAGAGCGCTGCTGCAATTACTGCAACGAAGAACGATGCCCAGATTGGGAGACCGAACTCTTGTACGACTAACGAGGCGCTATATGCACCCACCGCCATGAACGCGCCTTGCCCCAGAGTGATTTGGCCAGAGTAACCAGTGAGTAAAACAATCGAAATGATGCCGACTAAATATGCAGCAACTTGCGCGCCTTGGAAGATTCGATACTCATCAATTAAATTACTTGCGACAAAGAGAAGAGCTCCGACCGCAATCGCTAGGATGATTCGTTTGGTGGCACTGGGCTTATGAGAACTACGCACGGCGAGCACCTCGCGCTCCCAATATTCCTTGTGGTCGCACTAACAAAATGATGATCAGCAAGACGAATGCGGTCATGAAGGTATACGAACCACCGAGATATCCCGTCACTACCGACAGTCCAATCCCAAGCGCCAGACCACCCAAGACTCCGCCAATCAAACTATCCAGACCACCGATGACTGCCGCAGTAAATCCAAAGACCAGAAGGAGATCAAAGGAATTGGGCGCGATAAATGTCGTTGGTGCTACTAGGACGCCTGCTAAACCACCCGCGCCGCCAGCGAAAGCCCAGCCTAGGGTGCGGATTCGACTCACTCGGATACCTGCGAGCCTGGTTACCTCGGGGGCAAATGCAGCTGCGCGCATCGAGAGCCCCAAGCTTGTTCGCTGGAATATCACTGCCGCAAATGACATCGCAACGACCACCGTTAAGAGAACAAAGAGGTCAAAACGTGAGAACGGAATCTGATTTCCAGCGATAGATATGCCATCACGAGAGAAGGCGGTGGGATACGGCTGGTAGTCACCGCCCCAAATCAACCCCATCAATCCTTGGAAAATTCCCAGGAGGCCGAGCATCGCAATGACCGGAGCCACGGTGGCCGTGGCCGCAGATGTCGCACGCTTAACGATAAATCGAACGATGACCACTTCGACAAAAGCACCTACGAGAACTCCCGCAATGATTGCAGCAATGAGCGCCAACCAGTAATTTCCGACCGCTTTCTCAACGCTCAGACCGACATAAGTAGAGAATGCGGCTTGTCCGGCTTGAGCGAAGTTAACCACTCGCGTACTTCGCCAGACGAGAATCAGTGCAAATGCGATCAAGCTATAAATAGCCCCAATACTTACTCCAGCGATGAGCGTATTAATCAGATTCATCAGCTCACCTAGTATCCCAAATACGCATATCGCAGCGCCGTGTCATTCATGATTGCGCGCGCATCGTCGGCAATCACTACTTGGCCTTGATCGAGCACTATTCCTTGCGAGGCAATCCGGAGCGCGCTCATCGCATTCTGTTCAACCAACAAGATTGTCATCCCGGTACTCTTTTGCAACTCAGCTAAAGTTTGGAAAATCTGTTCGACAACTAATGGAGCTAAACCGAGCGAGGGCTCATCGAGCAAGAGAAGTTGTGGGCGAGAAATCAGGCCTCGACCAATTGCCAACATCTGACGTTCGCCTCCAGAGAGCGTGTCGGCGCGTTGCTTCTTCCGCTCCCCCAATCGCGGAAAGAGCTCATATACCTCGGCAATCGCCGCTAAGACATCGCTCTTGTTATTACGCGAACGCCAGATGCCACCCAATGCGAGGTTTTCCGCGACAGTTAATTCGGTGACTACGGAGCGACCTTCAGGAACATGAACGATTCCGGCGCGAACAATCTGTTCTGTTTGCAGGCGATGGAGCTCAAGCTCCTCCCACAGGATATTTCCTGATGTAGCTCGCTTGAGGCCAGAGATCGTCCTAAGCAGGGTCGATTTGCCGGCACCATTGGCGCCAATGACCGCTGTGATCGAACCCTGTGGAATATTGAATGTTGCGTTGGAGATTGCGCGAATGGCGCCATGGTCAATCGTCAATCCACGTACTCGTAGCGTCATGAACCACTCACCGCTGTTCCCAGATATGCAGCGATAACTGCTGGATCTTGGCGCACCTTTTCCGCACCGCCACTTGAAATTACTTCACCGAAATCCAAAACATATAACCGTTCGCAAACTGCCATCACCACATCCATGTGATGTTCAACAAGAATTACCGAGCAATCACGTCGGAGATTCTTAATCAATTGTCCAAGCCACTCAATATCCTCCTTGCCTAAACCGCCAGCGGGTTCATCGAGAAGAAGGATTTTTGGCTCTGAAATAAGTGCCCGAGCAATCGAAACTCGTTTAGTCTCAGGGTAGGCCAAGGTATCTGCCCGCCGATTAGCTAACCCTCCGGCATATACCCGCTCCAGGGCAAGCATCGCTCGATCTCGAAGCGCTGCCTCATCTTTCGCAGTTCGCCCTAAGAGCGCCCGCCCCAATCCAGCAGAGGCAAATTTATGGGCACCAATCATGACGTTTTCCAGGACCGTGAGATCAGCGAAGAGCCCGACGCCTTGCAGAGTTCGGCTAATTCCGTGTCCAACTAATTGATGTGGCTTAGGCCAATTCTCTTCCTTGCCGTACAAAGCAAAGGAACCAGAATCTGGTTTAACCAAACCTGAGATCGCATTGAGTAAGGTCGTCTTGCCCGCACCATTGGGGCCAATCAATCCCACGATCTCATTCTCATGGAGATCTAGATAGACATCCTTAAGAGCTCGTAATCCACCAAAAGTGACATTGACTTGAGCAACGCTCAACAGGGTGGACACCGCTCACCTTCTCTCTATGCCGCTCGAAAGATAAATTTTCCGAAGATTAGTATGTATTGTTTTAGCGTGCGACCCTAGGTACTCGCGAGCCAATTCTCGACAAGATTTCATATGAAATCGTCCCTGCAGCCTTTGCCCAATCGTCGGCAGTTGCGCTCGAGCCTGCGCCAAAGATGATGGCCTCGTCACCAGCTCGGACCTCGGTCTCCGAGCCTAAATCAACGGTGACCTGATCCATCGAGACCCGTCCTATTAACGGGTATCGCCGACCAGCAATGGTGCAAGTGATCTCCCCCAGTAGCTGACGGGGAATTCCATCGGCATACCCAAGTGGAATTAGTCCAATAAACCTATCAACACTTAACTCGGCAGTTGCGCCGTAACCAATCGTTGAACCAGCAGGAACTCGCTTCACCAAGGCGACCTGGGCGCTCAACTCCATTGCCGGCTGAACCGAAATACGTTCCGTTGCGATTCCGCCAGGAAGATATCCGTACAAAAGTAATCCAGCTCGAACCATATCGAAGTGAAGTTCAGGTAGATGCAGCACGCCGCCGGAATTGGCGAAATGGCGAATACCAGGGTCAATCCCTTCGCTCTCGAGATAATCAAGCGCAGAATGGAACCGCTTTAATTGATTGGCGTTAAGTGGATGCTCTGGTTCATCTGCGCATGCAAGATGCGACCAGGTAGCAACGAGATCTATCCGTTGCTCGTTGAGTAGTTCACCAATCGCGCTGACTAGCAAAGGGAACTCTTCGAGCGCACCGCCGCGGCTCATACCCGTGTCAACTTTTAGATGCACTCGTGGTTTGATGCCGGTCAAACTACTTGCCGCCATGATTGCATCGAGCTGATCGAGTGCAGAGAGTGAAAGATCAATCCCTGATTCAAGGGCTTTTGCGAAGTCATCGGTCGGCGGAGTTAGCCAAGCGAGAATTGGAGCGGTGATGCCGCTCTTGCGAAGTGTGAGCGCCTCGTCGGTAAATGCAACGCCCAGCCAAGTCGCTCCACCCCGAAGCGCCGCCTGAGCAGTTGGTATTAAACCGTGGCCATAACCATCTGCCTTCACTACCGCCATCAATGGCTTATTAGTTGCCGCGATGATTGCCTCGGCATTCTTACTAATTTGTGCGAAATCAATCGTCGCGCAGATTACCGGCTTAGCCACGTGAATTCTCAATCACGATCATTGCAACAACTACTGGACCATCATGAGAGATTGAAAGATGGATTTTTCCACTCCCCGCGCGCTGTTTTGCAATCCCATTCAATTCCATTATGGGCGCGCCATTATCCGCACGATGAACATTCACATCATGCCAAGCTAGCCCCTCGGGAACACCGAGAGCTTTTGCCAGCGCCTCTTTTGCGGCAAATCGGCCGGCCAGAAATGAAGGGTTACGATCTTGTGAAGTTGCTAATTCTTCATCTGTGAACAAGCGCTCTCGCAAACCTGGGGTACGCACTAGCGATTCCTCGAAGCGAGCGATATCGACGACATCTACTCCGATTCCTTTAATCATATGGTTTGAACCTGGGAGGTATTTATCGTTCGACTCGATGAGATGACTCGATCGATTGCAACTATGAGAAAGAAGAGCGCAGCTCCAATGCTCACTCCACCAACAAGGTCAGAGAGCCAATGCGTGTTACGAAATAAAGAGATCAGAACTACGAGTATGGAAACTGCAGAGACGGACCAGATTGCAAGATTGGTTCGGAACTTGCTCGGCGCTGAATATTTGACCGCAAGGTACGCGAACAAGCCCCAAGTGAGAATTGCATTCGACGCATGGCCACTCGGATAGGACATTCCACCTGCATCAAGGAGATCAATCTGCAATTTCGGTTTGGTCCGACCAAACTCCAACTTTGCCAAGCCGACTACTAGATTGAGCGCCAGCAATGAGAGCAGCGAGAGATTAAACGGGCGCCAGGTCTTGAATCGTCGTCCAAGATAGATTGCTAGAGTCAGTAGGCAGAGCGCGGTAAGACCACGTAATCCAAGGTGATCCAAGTTGTAGATGATCCAATCAGCCCAATCTGGCAACTCAGGCCGTTGCCAGCGCGCAATGTTCGCGTCAATCTCAGTTAGCGGACCGCTATGGAGTACATCGATGGTGATAAGAATGAAAAGTGCCATCGAGACAGCGGCATTGCGAATATGCCATGAGACCGACCGACGTAGAACTTCCATTGTTATATGAACCTATTCAACTGTCACAGATTTCGCCAAATTCCTTGGTTGGTCGACATCATATCCTCGAACGAGTGCAGATTCATAGGCGAAGAGTTGAAGGGGAAGAACCGCCAAGATCGGTTGGAAGAGAACTGATGAGTCGGGAATTCGAATCGCTCGCAGGGAGGTTATCGAGCTATCGCTTTCAGCAGCGATAATGATTGCGCGAGCACCACGTGCCTCGATCTCCTGCACGTTGCTGACCATCTTGTCATGCAAGGGACTATTCGGGCTCGGCATGATGACCAGTACCGGAGTTCCCTCCTCAATCAGGGCAATTGGGCCATGCTTAAGTTCACCTGCAGCGAAACCCTCCGCATGCATATACGCCAACTCCTTTAACTTCAATGCACCTTCTAGCGCAACTGGGAAGCCAACATGCCTGCCCAAAAAGAGAATCGACTGAGCGCTTTTGAATTCAAGAGCGAGTTCTTTCAATCGTTCGGAAGTCTCAAGATACCTTTCAATCTTCTCGGGCAACTCGCCAAGTTCATCCAAAATATCTCGAACCTCGTCGATGAATTTAAGACCGCGGACTTGCGCGATGTATAGACCAACGAGATATGCAGCGACAATCTGGGTGAGAAAAGCCTTGGTTGAAGCGACCGCTATCTCTGGTCCAGCTTGCGTGTATATGACGCCATCAGATTCACGTGGAATAGATGCTCCATGAGTGTTGCAGATCGAAATTACCTTGGCCCGTTGATCACGAGCGTGACGAAGGGCCATCAAAGTGTCCATCGTCTCCCCCGACTGCGAAATAGCAATCACAAGAGTGCTGCGAGTGATGATGGGGTCGCGATAGCGAAACTCTGAAGCAAGTTCGACTTCGACCGGCAATCGAGACCAATGTTCGATTCCGTATTTGGCAATCATTCCAGCATGGAAAGCAGAGCCACAACCGATGATGATCACCTTTTCAATATCTCGGATCTCATCATCACTCAGTCGAATTTCATTGAGCATGAGGTGTTCGCGTTCATCAAGGCGCCCTAAGAGGCAGTCAGCGAGAGATTTTGGCTGCTCCATAATCTCTTTTGCCATGAAATGGGGAAAGCCATTCTTTTCAGCAGCTCCGGCATCCCAGGTGACTTCAAACTCTCTAGCGCTTTGGACCACCCCCGCAAAATCAGTAATGAGGTGGCTCTGGCTGGTTAACGTGACGACTTGATTCTGGCCGATTTCCAGAGCTCGTTTTGTAAAGGAGATAAATGCTGCGACATCGGAAGCTAGGAAATTCTCACCATGCCCTAGACCAACTACAAGTGGTGAGTTGCGGCGCGCTCCTACCAATACATCTGGAGAAGAAGTTGCAATCGCAACTAGTGAGAAGTTTCCGTGCAGACGTTGACAAACTCGCTGCATAGAAGTTGTGAGATCACCACTAGCTTTATATTCAATTCCCAAAAGGTGTGCGACTACTTCAGAGTCGGTATCTGAAATGAAGTAATGGCCTGCGCGTTCTAGCTCTGATTTGAGAAGCTGGTAATTCTCGATGATTCCGTTATGGATGATGGCAATCTGATCATCAGGATCCATATGTGGATGGGCATTGCGATCCACGGGAGAGCCATGGGTGGCCCATCGAGTGTGACCTATTCCCACCCTGCCCTGCGGCAGTGGGTGCTCACGTAACGCATCTACTAAGACTGATAGCTTCCCGGCGCGTTTAAGGGTAGAAATTTTTTCATTAGCGAGCACTGAAATTCCCGCAGAGTCATAACCGCGATATTCCAGACGAGCGAGCCCGGTAAGTAGCGCGGGCGTAGCATCGGATTTTCCGACATAGCCGACGATTCCGCACATTACTTAGGCTCCTGAATTTATGCGCCGTGGCGCGAGGTGATTAATGCTACGAGTGAATCTACAGTCTCTCGCGCGCGCTTGATAGTGTCGGCTTCTGCCATAACTCTCACCAAATCCTCAGTACCAGATGCGCGCACCAACAAGCGACCTTCGCTCCCAAATCTCTGCTCGGCCTCGGCTATTGCATGACGAACGATTGGATCCGCGAGAGCCTGAGCTTTGCTACCAACCGGAACGTTTACCAAAACCTGCGGATAGCTCGTGAACACCTCTGCCAACTCGGAGAGTAATACTCGCCGCTTTGCCACGAGCGCAAGAATTGAAAGCGCAGTTAGGATGCCATCACCAGTCGTCGCGAGTTTCCGGATGATGATGTGCCCGGATTGCTCCCCGCCAAGTGCTAGGTGACGCTCATTGATTCGTTCAAGGACATAACGATCACCAACCGCAGTTACTTCGACGGAGATTCCAGCCGCTGCCATCGCTTTATGAAATCCGAGATTGCTCATTACCGTTGTAACTACGGTGTTAGCACTGAGTTCTCCAGAGCGCGCCATCGAAATCGCAAGATTGGCCAGAATGTGATCTCCATCGATGATTCGACCTTTACGATCGACGAGTAATGCCCGATCGGCATCACCGTCGTGAGCAATACCGAGGTCGGCGCCACTTCGCTCTACTAATTCGATGATTGCCTCAAGATGAGTTGACCCAACTCCAGCATTGATGTTCTGACCATCAGGGGCATTCCCCATCGCATAAACCTCTGCGCCCAACTCTTCGAGAATCCTTGGCGCAATCGCACTTGCCGAGCCGTGAGCGCAATCGATTGCGATTTTCATTCCGGTAAGTGGGGTATCGATTGACTCTCTGAGATGCAGGGCATAACGCTCAATGGCCTCGACGTCAGTAAGACTCGAACCTGTTGCAGTGTTTGAAACGACTGCGGTGGAATTGACCCAACTTTCGATCTCGTGTTCGAGTGAATCGGGAATCTTCATCCCATCATGTCCAAAAATCTTGATGCCATTATCAGAGGCAGGATTATGCGATGCCGTAATCATCACCGCTAACTCAACTCCTGGCTCAAGTGCGAGATAGGCAAGGCCAGGGGTTGGAATGATCCCCACCTGCGTTACTTCGTGCCCACATTTGATAAATCCGGAGGCTATTGCGCGCTCCAGGAGCAGACCCGAGCTACGAGTGTCACGACCGATGATTACCTTCGAATGTGCGGGAATCAATTGCCCAGCTGCGAACGCAACCCGTTCGGCAAGTTCTTCGGTGAGGAAATCCCCAAATCGCCCACGGATACCATCGGTTCCGAAGAGCGCCATATCCGCAATGATAGTGCGGCTTACTTGAGGATTCTGGGAGATTAGCGCTTGCTGTACTGAGAACGCTTACGAGCCTTCTTGAGGCCGTACTTCTTACGTTCAATGACGCGAGCATCACGAGTCAAGAATCCAGCTTTCTTAAGCGCTGGACGATGAGCATCTGCATCAATCGCATTAAGTGCGCGCGCTACTCCGAGGCGAAGGGCGCCTGCTTGACCAGAAACACCGCCGCCATTGATAAGCGCAACCACATCGTAATTTCCCTCAACGCCAACAGTGCGGAATGGCTCAGAGACCAATTGCTGGTGGACCTTATTTGGGAAGTAAACATCAAGTGATCGTCCGTTGAGGCTCCACTTTCCGGTACCTGGGATAAGTCGAACGCGTGCGATTGCCTCTTTCCGGCGACCTACACCTGCACCTGGAGCAGTGATAGCAGAGCGATTAGTGGCAGGTGCTGGTGTGCTCGAGGAGTAACTCGTTGGAGTCTCAAAATCATCATCGAGATTGACATCTACATTGGAAAAGTCAGACATTGCACGCACCTATCAGGAAATTTGTGAAACTTGGTTGATGGAATATGGAGTTGGATTCTGTGCAGCGTGCGGATGCTCCGCCCCTGCGTAAACCTTGAGCTTGGTGATTTGCGAACGACCGAGCGAATTCTTTGGCAACATTCCGCGAATCGCTTTCTCAACCGCACGAGTTGGGTGAGTCGCCATCATGTCGGCATACGTTGTGGCGGTAAGACCACCTGGGTAACCGGAGTGACGGAATGCCATCTTGTCGGCATTCTTCGAACCAGTAAGAGCAATCTCACCCGCGTTGATAACGATGACAAAATCACCGGTATCCATGTGCGGGGCAAATGTCGGCTTGTGCTTACCACGCAATAACGCGGCAGCATGGGTCGCAAGACGCCCCAAGACCACATCTTTGGCATCGATAATGTGCCAAGCGCGGGTTATCTCAGACGCCTTTGGGCTCGCAGTACGCACGCCAACCTCACTCACTTCTCGTTCGTTGATCTTCTTTGTCGAAACTATCCGGGCGACCAAAACGGCGCCTGGCAAGAGGTAGAGGGTACCTTCCGGGGGCGGGGACGGTCAAAAAAGCGGCTAGATCCGCCCCCGAGCTACCGGAGAGGTCACCTGCTTGGCCCGCTGGCCAAACTCTGCCGCTTCTGGGTACGCCACCCCCATCAGGGTCAGGCCAGCTGCCGGGGCGATATGGCTATGTCGAACCTTCGACATCAAAATCTCAAATGGCTGCTCCACCTGCCAACGCCCATCGCCAACCATCATCATCGCCCCTACCAAAGAACGAACCATGTTATGGCAGAAGGCATCTGCGGAGATTGCGGCCGTCAAGAGCCCGCTCTCCTCTCGCTTCCATGTGAAGGTTTCGAGGGAGCGAATCGTCGTCGTGCCCTCGCGCGGCCGACAGTACGCCGCGAAATCATGTTCACCAAGCAGTAGCGCTGCTGCCGCATTCATCAACTTCTCATCGAGAGGTCGGTGATATGAGCTAGTTGCTACCCGCTCGAGAGGATTTAAGGTTCGCGCATCATCGACAAGCTGATAGCGATAGTGGCGGCGTAGAGCGCTATATCGTGCGTGAAAATCTCCGGGTACATCATTTAATGCGATGAACCTTACCTCGGCGGTGAGAATTCGATTGGCGATGTAAAGGAGTGATTCCAAATTCCAATTACTTCGTAATTGATTTGGTAGGTCGAAGTGAAATACCTGACCAAGTGCATGGACTCCAGCATCAGTACGACCAGCGACGGTGGTAGAAACTGGGTGATTTAAAACTTTAGAAAGGACTTCTTCGACGACTCCTTGCACGCTTCGTCGATCAGGTTGAACTGACCATCCAGAGAAGGCGGTGCCGTCGTATTGGCAATCCACTCGAATACGCGAGAACCCGTCCACTACTTCGAGGACGGGTTCAGACACGTTGATTACTTATGAGATTGCGAGCTTACTTCGCACTTTTCTTAGCGGCAGCTTTCTTTGCTGGAGCTTTCTTGGCGGCAGCTTTCTTTGCTGGAGCTTTCTTCGCAGCAGCCTTCTTCACTGGAGCTACTTCGACTTCAGAATCTTCATCTGAACCTTCGGCAGCAGTCGCCTTCTTTCCGCTCTTCTTTGTCGGTGCAGCAGGCGCAGCAGCGCGAGCAGCAATTCGATCAGCGACCTTGCCACGAGCTGCAATTCGATCAGCAACACGAGTAGCGGCAGCCTTCTTGGTGATCTCAGCTTTTGCAGCACGCTTCGCGATTGCTTCAGCTTGCGAAAGAACTTTCTTCTTCTCAGGGGTGCCTTCGGAAAGAATCTCGATGATTGCCATATCTGCGGCGTCACCTTTGCGAATCCCAATCTTGGTGATTCGAGTGTATCCACCATTGCGTTGAGCAAATCGAGGACCGATTTCAGTGAAGAGTGAATGAACTACACCCTTCTCAGTAATCACTTTCATGACCCGACGACGAGCCGGAAGGTCGCCCTTCTTGCCCGCAGTGATGATCTTCTCGACATATGGACGAAGGCGCTTTGCACGAACGAGCGTGGTTTCGACCTTGCCATGCTTGAGCAGTTGAGTGGCGAGAGTTCCCAATAGCAGGCGCTCGTGCGCTGGACCGCTACCTAGACGTGGTCCTTTACTTGGCTTTGGCATCTATCTACTCGCTTTCTTTCTCTTCTTCGTTCGCTGCAGCTGCATCGACAGGCTCGACGGCATAGAACTCGTCGTCACCGAAGTCATCACCATTGTCGTGATAGCCAGGTGAGAGCGTTGGATCAAATCCGATTGGGCTGTCCTTGAGCTGTAGACCCATCGAAACCAGCTTCGCCTTAACCTCATCAATCGACTTCGAACCAAAGTTTCGAATGTCGAGCAGGTCTGCTTCGCTACGGCTCACTAATTCGCCAACTGTGTGAATACCTTCACGCTTCAAGCAGTTGTAGGAGCGAACGGTGAGATCAAGATCTTCGATTGGCAACGCAAGATCAGCGGCGAGCGCAGCGTCGGTTAGAGAAGGTCCGATTTCGATACCTTCGGCATCGACATTGAGTTCGCGAGCAAGGCCGAAGAGTTCGACGAGAGTCTTACCCGCAGATGCCATGGCATCACGAGGACTCATTGAACGCTTGGTCTCGACATCGAGTACTAGTCGATCAAAGTCGGTGCGCTGTTCGACACGAGTCGCTTCGACTTTGTATGTCACCTTGAGGACTGGTGAATAGATGGAGTCGATGGGAATTCGGCCGATCTCTTGTCCGGCTTGCTTATTTTGGATGGCGGTGACGTAACCACGACCACGCTCAACTGTTAACTCCATTTGAACATTCGCCTTTGCATTGAGCGTTGCGATGTGGAGCTCTGGGTTATGCACCTCGACGCCGGCAGGAACTACTACATCAGCACCGGTGATGGTGCCCTCTCCGCTCTTGCGGATGTAGAGCGCAACTGGCTCGTCGTTATCTGATGAGAGCACCAGGTTTTTGAGGTTGAGGACGATCTCAGTGAGATCCTCCTTCACTCCCTCAAGAGTGATGAACTCATGAGGGGCTCCCTCAACGCGCGCGCTGGTTAGAGCGGCGCCAGGAATCGAGGAGAGCAAGGTGCGACGAAGGGAGTTACCCAACGTGTAACCAAAACCTGGCTCCAACGGTTCGATGATGAAACGTGAACGGTACTCACTTACTACTTCTTCGGTAAGGATGGGGCGCTGCGCGATTAGCACTAAAGATCCTCCGTAACTCGTGGAGATCCGCTATTTGATCTCCGCTTACTTACTTCCCGCACCGCCAGGCCTGACGGCGCGAGTCTTGCTTTACTTCTTACTTACTACTTGGAATAGAACTCAACGATGAGCTGCTCTTGAACCTGAGTGTCAATAACAGATCGCTCTGGAAGTGAGTGGACCAAAATTCGCATCTTGGAGCCAACAACTTCTAACCATGCTGGAACTGGGCGCTCGCCTAGCTCAGCACTTGCAACGATGAATGGCGTCAAATCATGTGATGATGGACGTAGGTCGATCACCGAGGATGGCGAAACGCGATAGGACGGAATGTTCACCTTTTGACCATTTACTAGGAAGTGGCCATGGCGCACGAGTTGGCGTGCCATATCGCGGCTCTTCGCAAAACCTGCACGGTAGACGATGTTGTCTAGACGTGATTCCAGGATGCGGAGCAAGTTCTCACCAGTACGACCAGCGAGACGGTTTGCCTCTTGGTAGTAACCGCGGAACTGCTTCTCGAGAACGCCATAGATACGTGCGCACTTCTGCTTCTCACGCATCTGAAGTGAGTACTCACTCTCTTTGGTACGACCACGACCATGCTCACCTGGTGGGTATGGACGAGATTCGATTGGACACTTTGGACCATCGCATTTCGAGCCCTTAAGGAAGAGCTTTACTTTCTCGCGACGGCAACGCTTGCAATCTGCTCCGGTATAACGAGCCATAGTTCTTCTCCCCTTTCCTTAGACTCGACGACGCTTTGGTGGACGGCAACCATTATGTGGCGCTGGGGTCACATCAGAGATGGAACCAACCTCGAGGCCAGCAGCCTGTAGGGAGCGGATTGCAGTCTCGCGACCTGATCCTGGACCCTTAACAAATACATCTACTTTGCGAACACCATGCTCTTGTGCGCGACGAGCTGCTGCTTCAGCGGCAAGTTGTGCGGCGAATGGCGTCGATTTACGCGAACCCTTATATCCAACCTGGCCAGATGATGACCACGCGATGACAGCGCCAGTGGGATCAGTGATTGAGACGATTGTGTTGTTGAAGGTGCTCTTGATATGAGCTTGTCCAACCGCAACATTCTTCTTCTCTTTCTTGCGAATCTTTGCTGCGGGCTTTCCTTTTCCGGAAGCAGCAGCTGCGGGTTTAGTTGCCATTACTTAGTCACCTTCTTCTTACCTGCGATAGCAACGCGTGGACCCTTGCGAGTACGAGCGTTGGTGTGGGTTCGTTGTCCACGCACAGGAAGACCCTTGCGGTGACGAATTCCTTGGTAGCACTGAATCTCAACCTTGCGGCGAATATCAGATGCAATCTCGCGGCGAAGATCGCCTTCGATCTTGAACTTGCTCTCGATGTACTCGCGGAGCTTGATGAGATCGCTCTCTTCGAGATCTTTCACGCGAGTGTTGGGGTTGATCCCGGTAGCGGCGAGCATCTCGATTGAACGAGTACGCCCCACTCCGAAGATATATGTGAGTGCGATCTCAACCCGCTTCTCGCGCGGAAGATCCACACCAACTAAACGTGCCATTGTTGGCCTTTCGATATTCCAGAGGTCCTCCGCAGTGAATTCCTCGGCCTCTGGACCAAGGGCCTGGACCGAAATCCAGTTTCACCACGAGTGTGTATTGAGTTATCTAGCCTTGTCGTTGCTTGTGTCGGAGATTTTCACAGATCACCATGACGCGACCATTACGACGAATGACTTTGCACTTGTCGCAAATCTTCTTCACGCTTGGCTTGACCTTCATAGTTCTCCTCTTGTTACTACTTGTACCGATAAACGATTCGACCTCTGGTGAGGTCGTATGGACTTAACTCCACGATGACACGATCTTCAGGAAGGATGCGAATGTAGTTCTGTCGCATCTTTCCGCTGATGTGCGCGAGGACCTTATGCCCATTCGTGAGTTCAACTCGAAACATCGCATTTGGCAGAGCTTCAGCCACAGTGCCCTCGATTTCGATGGCACCATCTTTTTTCGACAAGCCCTACCTACTCCCATGTATTCCGTTATGCACTCAAGAGGGGTAAGTCTAGGCCAGGGTGGCGGATTTATAGAAATCGGGTTGCACGCAGCCCTAGAAAACAGCGGGCGTTACCCCGAAGGGGGCAAGGCCGGCCGCCCCAGAATCCAAGGCGGTGAGGACCGATATCTCCCCTGAGGGCAGGAGGGCGAAGGTGTGTTCGGTATGCGCGGCGCGGGAGCCATCGACGGTGGATACCGTCCATTCGTCGCTTTCGACTCGGACCTTCTCCGATCCATGCATGATCATCGGCTCTACCGCTAACGCCATACCGGCAACGAGCTTCGGACCACGCCCAGCAGATCCGTAGTTCAACAGGTGCGGTTCTTGATGCATCGCGGTGCCAATGCCGTGGCCGCCATACTCTCGAACGATTCCATACTTCCCGCGAGCGGTGATTGCCTTTTCGATTGCATAACTTAAATCAGTGAGGCGACCGCCTACTTTTGCCGCAGCGATTCCAGCCCACATCGAAAATTCACAGTCGTCGATCATCTTCTGATCTTCAGCAGTGATCTGGCCAACTCCAAGTGATATCGCGCTATCGCCATGCCACCCATCCACTATCGCACCACAATCGATCGAGATGACATCGCCCTCATGAAGAACTAATTCACCTGGGATGCCGTGAACTACTTGGCTATTTACTGATGTACAGATGGTCGCGGGATATCCGTGATAACCAAGAAATGATGGCGTGCCGCCATTTTTTGTAATGAAGTTATGAGCTATGAGATCGAGGTCTTTGGTCATCAATCCAGGTCGCACGACTTCACGTATCCGTTCAAGAGTCTGCGCTACAAGCACGCCTGCTTTACGCATCTTCTTGAGTTCATCAAGGGATTTGATTTCAATTGCCATGGATTATCCAGACGCTAAAGTTATTAACGGCTCAAAGCAGAAATTGCACGTTCGGTAACTTCGGCTACTGAACCTAGGCCATTAATCGTGCGAAGGATTCCTGAATTCTTGTAATACGAAATGATTGGGGCAGTCTGTTCTGCGTAAACCTTTAGCCGATGTCGGATGACCTCTTCGCTATCGTCTGAGCGACCGCGAGCTAGAAGGCGCCCCACGATCTCATCTTCATCAGCCTGCATCTCAAGAACTACCTCTAACGGAGTATTGATCTCACGAAGGATTCCATCGAGAGCCTCTGCCTGCCCGGTTGTTCTAGGAAAGCCATCAAGCAAGAAGCCATTAGCGACATCACCTTGTTGTAGGCGATCTTTAACCATGGCAGTGGTCAAAGAATCAGGTACCAAATCACCCTTATCCATATATCCCTTTGCCTCAAGCCCTAACGGAGTGCCGGCAGAGAGATTGGCGCGGAAGATATCTCCGGTAGAGATATGGGGAATTGCAAAGTGAGCAGAGATGAACTCCGCTTGAGTTCCCTTACCTGCTCCCGGCGGACCGACGAGTACGAGACGCATTAGCGCAAGAAGCCTTCGTAAGACCTCTGCTGCAATTGGCTCTCGATCTGCTTTGCGGTATCAAGTCCTACGCCGACGACGATAAGAATCGCAGTTCCACCAAATGGGAAGTTCTGAGATGCACCGAAAAGCACGAGGGCGATGATGGGGATAATCGAGACTAGACCGAGATAGAGCGAACCCGGCGCGGTGATTCGGGAGAGCACATATTGGAGATACTCAGCCGTTGGACGTCCCGCACGAATACCAGGGATAAAGCCACCGTACTTCTTCATATTGTCAGCGACTTCTTCAGGATTGAAGGTAATCGAGACGTAGAAATAGGTGAAGAAGATGATCATTGCGAAATAGGCAGCGATGTAAATCGGGTGATCGCCGCGAACAAAATTCGATTGGATCCAGACTACCCACGCCGCTTTGCTATTGGTGAGGTTTGCAACGAGCGATGGAATGTAGAGCAACGAAGATGCGAAGATGACTGGAATAACGCCAGCTTGGTTGACCTTGATCGGAATATACGTGCTGGCGCCGCCATAGGAGCGGCTACCCACTTGACGCTTGGCGTACTGCACAGGGATACGTCGCTGGGCCTGTTCGACGAATACGACCGCTGCCACAATCAGGAAGCCAATCGCTAATACGAAGAGGAAGGTGAAGAGACCCTTGGAGAGGCGGATGCTCCAGAGTTGTCCAGGGAAACCGGCAGCAATTGAGGTGAAGATCAGAATGGACATTCCGTTGCCGACGCCACGATCAGTGATTAACTCGCCAAGCCACATCACGACCGAAGTTCCAGCGGTCATCACAACCACCATGGTGATGATTCGTGACCATGAGGTATCAGGGATGATTGCTTCGTTACATCCGCTGAAAAGTCGCCCAGGTGTCCGCGCTACCGCAACAAGTCCTGAAGATTGCAAGATCGCAAGGCCGATTGTGAGATATCGGGTGTACTGCGTTAATTTCGCAGTTCCCGATTGTCCCTCTTTCTTCAACGCTTCAAAGCGCGGGATAACCACGGTCAAAAGCTGAACAATGATCGATGCGGTGATGTACGGCATGATGCCGAGCGCGAAAACGCTGAGTTGAAGCAACGCGCCACCGCTGAAGAGGTTAATCAGACCGAAAAGCCCGCCAGTTTCAACTTGAGCTAAACACTTTTGGACATTCTGATACGAGACGCCAGGAGTTGGAATAACGGAGCCGAAACGGAAGAGCGCCATGATCGAGAGCGTGAAGAAAATTTTGCGACGAAGATCTGGCGTCTTAAACGCCTTACCGAATGCAGCAAGCATTTTCTCTCCCCTCAATCACTCTCTAATTTAGAGAGCGTTGGTCTTTCCGCCAGCGGCAGTGATTTTCTCTTGTGCGCTCGTTGAAAACGCGTGTGCAGTAATTGTGAGCGCTACTGAGATCTCGCCATTACCAAGAATCTTGATTGGTAGACCCTTTCGAGCTGCGCCAGCAGCGACAATCTCATTGACGCCGACGGTGCCACCCTTAGGAAAGAGCGCATTAAGCGTCGCAACATTGACTGCTTGATACTCGACCCGCTCTGGGTTCTTGAAACCGCGAAGCTTAGGAAGGCGCATATGTAGTGGCATCTGTCCACCCTCGAACCCTGCGCGAACAGTGTTTCGAGCGTGCGTACCTTTGCCGCCACGACCTGAGGTCTTACCCTTCGAGGCCTCACCGCGACCCTTACGAGTCTTCGCCTTCTTAGCACCTGGTGCTGGACGAAGATGATGCATCTTTAATGTCATGACTACTCGACCTCCTCAACGCGAATGAGATGGCGCACTGCGTGCACCATGCCACGGATCTCTGGGCGATCTTCCTTTACAACGACATCGCCAATTCGCTTAAGGCCAAGGGAACGGAGAGTTTCGCGTTGCTCAGGGCGCCCGCCAACTTTTGAGCGGAGCTGAGTTACTTTTAGACGACCCATTAGGCACCTACCGATGTGTGAGCTGTAGCGTTCATTGCACGTCGAAGAGCAGCTGGTGCGACCTTCTCTAATGGAAGACCGCGACGAGCAGCAATCGCCGATGGATGCTCGAGTTGCTTCAGCGCGGCAACAGTGGCGTGGACCATGTTGATCGCATTGCTGGAGCCGAGCGACTTACTCAAAACATCATGGATGCCAGCGCACTCGAGGACTGCACGGACTGGTCCGCCAGCAATAACTCCGGTTCCAGGGCTAGCTGGACGGAGTAGTACGACGCCAGCGGCAGCTTCGCCTTGCACTGGATGAGGAATAGTTGCCTGGATCATTGAGACTTTGAAGAAGCTCTTCTTCGCCTCTTCGACGGCCTTTGCAATCGCTGCCGGAACTTCTTTTGCCTTGCCATATCCGACGCCTACAGTTCCCTTGCCATCGCCTACTACGACGAGTGCGGTGAACGAGAATCGACGACCACCCTTAACCACCTTGGATACGCGATTGATGAAGACCACGCGCTCCATATATTGGCTCTTCTCAGCGCCATCACGGCCACCTTCGCGGCCACCACGATCACGGCCACCGCGTTCGCGTGCGCCCTTCTCGTTGCGATCAGTTACTTTTTCAGCAGCCATTAGAAGTCCAATCCATTCTCGCGTGCACCCTCGGCGAGAGCAGCAACTCGACCATGAAACTTATTTCCCGAACGATCGAAGACCACGCTGGTGATGCCTGCGCTCTTGGCACGTTGCGCAACGAGTGCGCCAACCTGGCGAGCCTTGCGAGTCTTATCTTCGTTCTGATTTCGAATATCAGCTTCCATTGTTGAGGCTGATGCCAAAGTCTTGCTCGCAGAATCATCAACGATCTGCGCCACGATGTGGCGAGCAGAACGAGTGACGACGAGGCGAGGACGGGCAGCGGTTCCGACTACCTTCTTGCGAACTCGGAAATGGCGGCGCTTGCGCGCAACTTGTGCAGATCCCTTGCGGACCTTGACGCTAACTTGTTGCGACATTACTTCTTACCTGCCTTTCCTTGCTTGCGGCGAACCTTCTCGTCGGCATAGCGAACACCTTTACCTTTATATGGTTCAGGCTTGCGGATCTTGCGAATATTCGCAGCGACCTCTCCAACAAGTTGCTTGTCGATACCTTGAACGGAGAAATTTGTCGGGTTCTCGACGGCAAAAGAGATTCCCTCTGGGGCTGGAACGTGGACTGGATGGCTAAATCCGAGCGCAAACTCGAGATCCTTGCCCTTCGCTGCGACACGGTAACCGACGCCGACCAATTCCAACTTCTTCTCATAACCCTTGGTTACGCCCTCAATCATGTTTGCAACGAGCGTGCGGGATAGGCCGTGAAGTGAGCGACTATTTCGCTCATCATCTGGTCGTGAGAGTACGAGTGTGTTCTCGCCCTCTTTCGCAATGGTGATTGGCTCTGCAATCGTCAACGAGAGTGAACCCTTTGGGCCCTTGACGGAAACTTCTTGTCCGTTGAGCGTTACTTCGACTCCCTTAGGGAGCTCGATTGGCTTTTTACCGATACGTGACATGTCAGATCACCATACGTAGGCGAGAACTTCTCCGCCTACTCCTTGCTTGCCCGCTTGCTTATCAGTAAGCAATCCGGATGAGGTGGAAATGATGGCAACGCCGAGGCCACCGAGTACGCGAGGTAGCGCAGTGGACTTCGCATAAACACGAAGACCTGGCTTGCTTACCCGACGTACTCCAGCGATGGAGCGCTCGCGGTTAGGACCATATTTAAGAGTGATAGTGAGCGTCTTGCCAACGCCAAACGGGTTTTGATCAACCTTGTACGAGGCGATGTAACCCTCCTGCTGCAAGATTGCGGCGATACGCGACTTCACGGTGGAAGATGGCATCGTCACACTCTCGTGATGAGCAGTATTGGCGTTGCGGATACGCGTCAACATATCTGCAATCGGATCCGTCATTGTCATAAGTGGCTCTACCTAGAACCTTTCTCGAAGCGGTATCACTGGCGAGTTCCAGCGACCTACCCCGTAGTTAGTTACCAACTTGCTTTTGTGATACCTGGAAGTTCACCGCGGTGCGCCATTTCACGGAAACAGACGCGGCAAATGCCAAACTTTTGATAGACAGCGCGGGCACGACCACAACGCTGGCAGCGGGTGTAACCCCGAACCTTGAACTTAGGCTTACGGCTCGCCTTGATCTTTAACGATGTCTTTGCCATATCTCTTAGTTCTCCTTGAATGGGAAGCCGAGCATCTTCAGAAGTGCACGTCCTTCCACATCGTTCTTTGCGGTGGTTACGACGGTGATGTCCATACCGCGCGTACGGTCGATCTTGTCCTGTTCGATCTCAGGGAAGACGACCTGCTCAGTAAGGCCAAAGGTGTAATTGCCATTGCCATCGAATTGCTTTGGTGAGAGTCCGCGGAAGTCACGGATACGAGGCAATGAGATGGAGAGTAGGCGATCGCAGAACTCCCACATCCGGTCACCACGGAGAGTGGTGTGGGCGCCGATTGGCATATTCTCGCGAAGCTTAAATTGCGCAATCGACTTCTTGGAGCGAGTCACCTGTGGACGTTGTCCAGTGATTGCTGCAAGGTCGCGAATCGCGCCTTCAATTAACTTCGAATCACGAGCTGCCTCGCCAACTCCCATGTTGACCACGATCTTCACGAGCGTAGGAACCTGCATCACATTGGAATAGTTAAATTCCTTCTGCATCGCTGGGACGATTTCAGAGCGGTAGCGCGCCTTTAAGCGGGCTTGCGTTGCTGTGCTCATTTGATGTCCTTTCCGCTACGGCGAGAGATCCGAACATTCTTGCCCTTCTCATCTTTACGAGCGCCAAGGCGAGTTGCCTTGCCGTCGTCATCAATGATCATGACATTCGAGATGTGAATCGAGGCTTCGGTAGTGATGATGCCGCCGGTCTTCACGCCACGCTCGGTTGTATCGACCTTGGTGTGCTTGAGAACTCGGTTGACGCCTTCAACGACTACGCGATCCTTGTCACGAATGACCTGAATTACGGTGCCCTTGACGCCCTTATCTTTGCCGGCAATCACCTGGACGGTGTCGCCTTTACGAATCTTCGCCATGGTTTACAACACCTCCGGTGCGAGAGAGATGATCTTCATAAACTTCTTATCACGAAGCTCACGAGCGACTGGACCGAAGATGCGAGTGCCACGTGGTTCGCCATCTGTCTTCAAGATGACGGCAGCATTCTCATCAAAACGAATATAGGAACCATCTGCGCGACGGTTCTCTTTGGTGGTGCGAACGATGACTGCCTTTACGACTTCACCCTTTTTTACCTGGCCACCAGGAATTGCATCCTTGACCGAGCAGACGATGATGTCGCCGATTCCGGCATAGCGACGTCCGGTACCGCCAAGCACGCGAATGCAGAGGAGCTCCTTGGCACCAGTGTTGTCGGCGACGCGAAGTCGCGACTCTTGTTGGATCATGGCTATCTCTCCTGTTACTTCGCTTTTTCGAGAATTTGCACTACGCGCCAGCGCTTTGTGGCAGAGAGTGGTCGAGTCTCAGCGATGAGAACGCGATCACCTACGCCGCATTGGTTGGTCTCGTCGTGCGCCTTCAACTTGTTGGCACGGCTCATAACTTTTCCGTAAAGGGCGTGCTTGACGCGATCTTCAACGAGGACAGTGACGGTCTTATCCATCTTGTCGCTCGTGACGATTCCTTCACGAGTCTTGCGGAAACCGCGAGCTTGCGTGTTGTTCGTCATGCAGCACCTCCAATACCTAGTTCGCGTTCACGAATGATTGTGTAGATCTGGGCGATCTCCTTGCGAACAGCAGAGAGACGGCCGTGGCTCTCGAGTTGGCCAGTCGCTGCTTGGAAGCGAAGGTTGAAAAGCTCTTCCTTGCTTTCGCGTAGTTTCGTCTCGAGCTCATCAACGGAGAGAGCGCGAAGTTCATCGATCTTTGGATTAGCCATTCTTACGCCTCCTCACGTCGAACGATGCGACACTTCATCGGCAACTTGTGCATCGCACGAGTCATCGCTTGTGTTGCAATCTCTTCAGTAACGCCAGAGATCTCGAACATGACGCGACCTGGCTTAACGTTTGCAATCCACCACTCAGGTGAACCCTTACCCGAACCCATACGAGTTTCCGCTGGCTTCTTGGTCAAAGGAATATCTGGGTAGATGTTGATCCAGACTTTTCCGCCACGCTTCACATATCGAGTCATCGCGATACGTGCCGCTTCGATTTGGCGGTTGGTGACGTATGCAGGTGCAAGCGCTTGGATACCAAAGTCACCGAAGTTGACTGTGGTGCCACCCTTTGATGCGCCAGAGCGCGATGGGTGATGCGGCTTGCGGAATTTAACTTTGCGAGGCACCAACATTAGGCCTGCCCTCCTTCGCTTGCGCCGCTTCCGGCAGCCTCATTGGCAAGTGCGCCCAATGTTGCTACAGGAGCAGAGTTCGCTGTTGCACGACGGTGGCTTCGAGTGGTGGCACCAGCGAGAGCTGCTGCTTCACGCTCGGAGCGAGATTCAACGATGTCGCCCTTGTAGATCCATACCTTCACGCCGATTCGGCCGAAAGTTGTCTTTGCCTCGTAGAAGCCATAGTCAATATCAGCGCGAAGAGTGTGTAGCGGAACGCGACCTTCACGATAGAACTCGGAACGCGACATTTCAGCGCCACCAAGTCGACCGTTGCACTGGACACGAATGCCCTTTGCACCAGACTTGAGCGCAGTTTGCATCGACTTACGCATCGCACGTCGGAACGAGACGCGGCTAGCAAGCTGCTCAGCAACGCCTTGTGCAACTAGTTGCGCATCAGTCTCAGGGCTCTTTACCTCAAGAATATTGAGCTGGACTTGCTTGCCAGTGAGCTTCTCAAGATCTTGGCGAAGGCGGTCAGCCTCTGCACCACGACGGCCGATGACGATTCCTGGTCGGGCAGTGTAGATATCGATACGTACTCGCTCGCGAGTGCGCTCGATCTCCACGCGAGAGATACCAGCGCGCTCCATGCCCTTATCGAGCATTCGGCGAATAGCGATATCTTCCTTTACATAATCTTTGTAAAGCTTGTCGGTATACCAACGAGACTTGAATTCAGTGGTTACGCCTAGACGGAAACCATGTGGATTGATCTTCTGTCCCATTACTTGGCGCTCCTTTCTGAAGGCTGCGATATCTCTGAAACAACGATGGTGATGTGGCTGGTTCGCTTATCGATGCGATAGGCACGGCCTTGGGCACGTGGACGGAAACGCTTAAGCGTTACTCCCCCATCGACAAAAGCCTCGGTGACATAGAGCTCAGAGGCATCGCGAATCGCAGGATCCTGTTGCTTTGCATTGGCAACTGCGGAAGCCAGGAGCTTATGAAAGACCTCGCCAGCAGCTTGCGGAGCAAACTTCAAGATTGTCAGCGCTTCATCAGCCTTTTGACCACGAATGAGATCGATGACGCGACGAGCTTTTTGTGGGGTGATGCGAACATCACGAAGGACTGCGCGCGCAGTGACTACATGTTGGTTAGCCATTCTTTGCCTTCCCATCGCTCTTGACGTGACCCTTGAAGGTACGAGTTGGTGCGAATTCGCCCAACTTGTGACCGATCATCGCTTCGGTGATAAAGACTGGAATGTGCTTACGTCCATCGTGAACAGCGATGGTGTGGCCAATCATGTCTGGAGTGATCATGGAACGACGTGACCAGGTCTTAATGACGTTTTTAGTGTTCTTCTCATTTTGAAGAGCAACCTTCTTCGTCAAATGTGAATCCACAAAAGGACCCTTTTTCAAACTACGTGGCATTTAGGGCTCCTATCGCTTCTTGTTCTTTGGACGACGGCGGACAATTTGTGCATCGCTTGCCTTCTTCTTTCGGGTGCGACCCTCGGGTTGTCCCCATGGCGAGACTGGATGTCGGCCACCGGAGGTACGGCCTTCACCACCACCATGTGGGTGATCTACTGGGTTCATAACAACACCACGAACCGTTGGACGACGGCCCTTCCAGCGCATGCGACCAGCTTTTCCGTAATTGATATTCGATTGCTCAGCATTTCCTACTGAACCAACCGTTGCACGGCAGCGGACATCGACATTGCGGACCTCGCCAGATGGCATACGAAGTTGCGCCCAGCTTCCCTCTTTCGCGACGAGCTGAACCGCAGCGCCAGCAGAGCGTGCGATCTTTGCGCCGCCACCTGGGCGAATTTCGATTGCGTGTACGACGGTACCGACTGGGATGTTACGAAGTGGGAGATTGTTGCCAGGCTTGATGTCAGCGCTTGGACCATTCTCAATGGCGGCGCCTTGCTCAAGGTTCACTGGAGCGATGATGTAACGCTTCTCGCCATCTGCATAATGGAGAAGAGCGATACGTGCGCTGCGATTTGGGTCGTACTCAATATGTGCAACTGTCGCAGGAACACCATCTTTATCATTGCGAAGGAAATCGATAACACGATAGGCGCGCTTGTGGCCGCCACCTTGATGGCGAGCAGTGACGCGACCTTGGTTGTTACGTCCACCCTTTGAGTTGATAGGCCGGATGAGTGATTTCTCAGGCTCTGCGCGCGTAATCTCGACAAAGTCAGAGACGCTTGCGCCACGGCGACCTGGAGTCGTCGGCTTGTACTTACGGATACCCATGTTAGTTCCTCACTCGCCCTAGTTAACCGGTCCGCCGAAGATGTCGATGCGATCGCCAGGTGCAACTTGAACGATTGCACGCTTGGTATCGCTTCGCTTTCCGGTTCCAAAACGATTGCGCAGACTCTTGCCGGTGCGATTCAAAGTGTTAACGCGAAGTACACGAACACCAAAAACCTTCTCAACAGCAATCTTGATCTCGGTCTTGTTTGCATCAGGTGCAACAAGGAATGTGTATTTGTTCTGATCTAACAAGCTGTATGACTTCTCAGAGACAACTGGTGAGAGGAGAACTGAACGGTAATCGCGGCTCATGCGCTGACCTCAACTTTCGCTGCAGCGTTGATTGATCGAGCTGCGATGAAATCTTCGATAGCAGCTTTGGTGAATACGACATCGTCGGCGACGACGACGTCATAGGCATTGAGCTGATCCCAGACGATTAGGTGGAGATCGGTCGCATTGCGAAGTGAACGCCAGGCATCTTCTTCGTGGCGAGCTACTACTACGAGTAACCGCTTGCGATTCGAGAATTGGCGGACTGCAGCAATCGCACCCTTGGTCGTTGGGCTCTCGCTGGGGAGAACTTCAGACACAACATGGATACGTGCGTTACGAGCACGATCAGAGAGCAGGCCACGGAGGGCAGCTGCAATCATCTTCTTGGGAGTCCGTTGCTCGTAAGTGCGAGGAACTGGACCGTGGGCAACGCCACCATGGCGTTGGTTTGGTGAACGAGTCGAGCCTTGTCGGGCGCGACCAGTTCCCTTCTGCTTAAACGGTTTCTTACCGCCACCACTGACTTCGCCACGATTTTTTGCCTTGTGGGTTCCTTGGCGTGCGGCGGCAAGTTGCGCTGTGACAACTTGGTGAATAAGCGGAACATTTGTCTGTACATCGAAGACATCTGCAGGAAGATCGATCGAACCTGCTGCCTTACCTGATGCATCTTTAATAGTGAGTGTTAGCGACATCGTTATGCACCCGCCCCGATGGTCTTAGCGGCAGAACGAATCATGACTAGGCCGCCATCTGGACCAGGGACCGAACCCTTAATCAAGATGAGGCCTTTCGCTGCGTCGATGCGAGCAACGGTGAGATTCATTGTGGTGACGCGATCGAAGCCCATCCGTCCGGACATTCGAAGGCCCTTGAATACGCGACCTGGTGTCGCGCAAGCGCCGATCGAACCGGGCATGCGGTGCTTACGATCAACACCGTGCGATGCTCCGATACCACCGAAACCGTGGCGCTTCATAACACCGGCATGGCCCTTACCGATTGACGTGCCGGTGACATCAACGATCTCACCCTCGGCGAAGACTTCAGCGGTGACTTCGTCACCAACGGTGTATTCGCCTGCCTTATCGGTGCGGATCTCCGCCACGTAACGACGTGGCGTTGCGCCTGCCTTTGCGAAGTGACCAACTAGTGGTTTGGAAACTTTACGAGGATCGATTGCGCCAAAGGCGAGTTGGATTGCGCTATAGCCATCGTTCTCAAGGGTGCGGACTTGAGTGACTACGCATGGTCCAGCTTGCACAACAGTGACGGGCACGATGTGGTTATTCGCATCGAAGATCTGCGTCATTCCCAGCTTGGTGCCGAGAATGCCTTTACGGGTCGCAATCGCTGTAGTAGATGAATTAGCAGTGTTAGCCATGGTTCGCTCTCCTACAACTTAATCTCAATGTCGACGCCAGCGGGGAGGTCGAGGCGCATCAAGGAATCAACAGTCTTGGGCGTGGGATCGAGGATGTCGATCAAACGCTTATGGGTGCGCATTTCAAAATGCTCACGACTGTCCTTGTACTTATGGGGCGAACGAATTACGCAGTACGTATTTCGCTCTGTGGGTAGTGGGACAGGACCTGCAACCTTTGCACCGGTACGTTCGACAGTCTCGACGATTTTCTTCGCCGAGGTATCGATTACCTCGTGGTCGTAGGCCTTGAGTCGAATTCGAATCTTCTGACCCGCCATACTCCTCGCCCTCCTTTCCGCTTCGCGTCTAGTTAACTTTTTTTTGGATTACTTAATTACTTCTTGATCTTGGTTACGCGACCTGCACCAACGGTGCGGCCACCTTCGCGGATTGCAAAGCGCAATCCCTCTTCCATAGCGATTGGCTGGATGAGCGCAACGGCCATCTCAGTGTTGTCGCCAGGCATAACCATTTCAGTTCCACCCGGTAGCGTGACGATGCCAGTGACATCGGTGGTACGGAAGTAGAACTGTGGACGGTAGTTATTGAAGAATGGAGTGTGACGTCCGCCTTCATCCTTTGAAAGGATGTAAACGGATGCGTCGAAATCGGTGTGTGGAGTGATCGAGCCAGGCTTGCAGCAAACCTGTCCGCGCTCGACATCTTCACGCTTGGTTCCACGAAGAAGAAGGCCGACGTTCTCGCCAGCGCGACCTTCGTCGAGCAACTTGCGGAACATTTCAACACCGGTGACGGTGGTCTTCTGTGAATCTGGACGGATACCAACGATTTCGATTTCTTCGTTGACCTTGACGATGCCACGCTCAATACGGCCGGTAACAACAGTTCCGCGACCGGTGATGGTGAAGACATCTTCAACTGGCATGAGGAATGGCTTATCGATCTCACGCTCAGGGGTTGGAATAAAGTCATCAACAGCGCCCATCAACTCCATGAGCGCATCTGCCCACTTGGCATCTCCTTCGAGAGCCTTGAGTGCGGAGACGCGGACGATTGGAGTGTCGTCGCCTGGGAACTCGTATAGCGAGAGAAGTTCACGAACTTCCATCTCGACGAGCTCGAGGATTTCAGCATCATCAACCATGTCGGACTTATTAAGTGCGACGACGATTGCAGGAACGCCTACCTGGCGAGCAAGGAGAACGTGCTCCTTGGTCTGAGGCATTGGACCATCAGTTGCAGCGACGACGAGGATTGCTCCGTCCATCTGTGCAGCACCAGTGATCATGTTTTTGATGTAGTCGGCGTGACCTGGGCAGTCAACGTGCGCATAGTGGCGCTTCTCGGTCTGATACTCGATGTGTGCGATCGAGATCGTGATACCGCGTTGACGCTCTTCTGGAGCCTTATCGATCTGATCGAAAGGCGTGAATGGGTTTACATCTGGATACTTGTCGTGAAGCACCTTGGAAATTGCCGCAGTAAGAGTGGTCTTACCGTGGTCAATGTGACCGATGGTGCCGATATTGACGTGCGGCTTCGTACGTTCGAACTTCGCCTTCGCCACTGTGACCTCCTATTGAATCGGTGTAGTTGAACTATTGGTAGGACTACTCGCCCCGGACCTTTGCAATGATCTCCTTTGACACAGCTGCAGGAACTTCTGCATATGAGTCAAATTGCATGCTGTAGCTGGCACGACCTTGTGTCTTGCTTCGAAGATCTCCGACGTAGCCGAACATCTCCGAGAGTGGAACAAGGGCGCGAACAACGCGAGCACCTGATCGCTCATCCATAGCCTGAATTTGGCCACGGCGTGAGTTGAGGTCGCCGATGACATCGCCCATGAAATCTTCAGGGGTAATGACTTCGACAGACATCACTGGTTCGAGCAATGCAGGGTTAGCAAGCTTCGCTGCTTCCTTAAATGCTGCGATTCCAGCAATCTTGAAGGCCAACTCCGATGAATCAACATCGTGGTATGCGCCATCAAGAAGAGTGACTTGTACATCTGTTAATGGATAGCCGGCGAGCGGACCAGATTGCATCGCCTCTTGGCATCCGGCATCGACCGAAGGGATGTACTCCCGCGGTACGCGTCCACCAGTGATCTTGTTTACGAACTCGTAGCCGCCTTCTTTGCCTGGCTCGAGTGGATGAAGAGCAATTTGAATTTTTGCGAATTGACCAGAACCACCAGTTTGTTTCTTGTGGGTGTAGTCGTGACGCTCAACGGCCTTACGGAGCGTTTCGCGGTAGGCAACCTGTGGCTTACCAACGTTTGCCTCGACTTTGAATTCGCGACGCATGCGATCGACGAGGATCTCAAGGTGAAGCTCGCCCATGCCGGCGATGATCGTTTGACCGGTCTCTTCGTCGGTGCGAACGTGGAATGTTGGATCTTCTTCAGCTAGGCGCTGGATCGCAGTGCCAAGTTTCTCTTGATCGCCCTTGGTCTTTGGCTCGATGGCAATATGCAGAACTGGATCGGGGAACTCCATCGATTCGAGAATTACTGGGTTTGATGAATCGCAGAGCGTCTCGCCAGTGGTGGTGTCTTTAAGACCCATGACCGCGATGATCATTCCGGCAGTTGCAGTCTCACGCTCTTCCCGCTTATTTGCGTGCATCTGATAAATCTTGCCAATTCGCTCTTTGCGATCTTTCGTCGAGTTTAGGACTTGATCACCAGCGGTGAGAGTTCCTGAATAGACTCGAACAAAAGTGAGCTTGCCAAGGTGTGGGTCGCTCATGATCTTGAAAGCAAGTGCCGAGAACGGCTCTTTCGGATCAGGCTTACGAGTGATCTCAACTGAGGAATCGCCCTGCTTATGTCCGACAATCGCTGCGACATCGAGTGGGCTTGGTAGATAACGAGTTACAGCATCGAGCATCGGCTGGACGCCTTTGTTCTTGAATGCAGAACCGGTGAGAACTGGCGTGAGCTTGTCGCCCAAAGTTGCGCGACGAATACCAGCGATGATCTCAGCTTCAGAGAGGTCTTGACCTTCGAGGTACTTCTCCATAATCGCATCATCAGCTTCAGCGAGAGTCTCCACGAGTAGGTGGCGAGCTTCATCAGCCTTCGCTTTGAGATCAGCTGGGATCTCTTCGACGATGTAATCCTCGCCCTTCTTCGTTTCGCCAGGCCAGACGAGAGCCTTCATGGCGATGAGATCGACAACGCCTTGGAAATCAGCTTCAGCGCCGATTGGCATTTGGAGCACGAGCGGTGTCGCATTGAGTCGAGACTTGATCATGCCGACGCACATATCGAAGTTCGCACCAGTGCGATCGAGTTTGTTCACGAAACAAATTCTTGGAACCTTGTACTTGTCTGCTTGACGCCAGACAGTCTCAGATTGTGGCTCGACGCCAGCAACGCCATCGAATACTGCAACGGCGCCATCGAGAACGCGAAGTGAGCGCTCAACCTCAACGGTGAAATCTACGTGGCCAGGGGTATCGATGATGTTGATGAGATGGTCATTCCAGAAGCAGGTGGTAGCAGCGGAGGTAATAGTGATTCCGCGCTCTTGCTCTTGCTCCATCCAGTCCATGGTGGCAGCGCCTTCGTGAACTTCACCAATCTTGTAGTTCACGCCGGTGTAAAAGAGGATTCGCTCAGTTGTCGTGGTTTTACCCGCGTCGATATGAGCCATGATCCCGATGTTCCGGACCTTGGCGAGGTCAATTACTGAATCAACAGCCACTTTTTATATCTCCCTATTACCAGCGGTAGTGAGCAAACGCCTTGTTTGCCTCTGCCATCTTGTGCGTGTCTTCGCGCTTCTTTACAGCTGCACCAAGACCATTGCTTGCATCGATTAATTCATTGGTAAGACGTTCGGCCATCGACTTCTCGCGACGTAGTCGGGAGTAACCAACGAGCCAGCGAAGGGCGAGCGCAGTTGCGCGCGCAGCCTTAACTTCAACAGGAATTTGGTAGGTAGCGCCACCAACGCGACGGCTGCGGACCTCAAGAGTTGGTTTGACGTTATCGAGAGCGCGCTTCAAGGTGATGAGTGGATCGCCTTGCGTCTTATCGCGGCAACCTTCAAGAGCGGAGTAAACAATCTGCTCAGCGGTGGAACGCTTGCCGTGTAGGAGAACTTTGTTGATCAACGCAGTGACAACTGGAGAGTTGTATACCGGATCTGCGATGACCGGGCTCTTGGGGGCGGGACCTTTACGTGGCATTACTTCTTCTCCCTCTTTGCTCCGTAACGGCTACGTGCTTGCTTGCGATTCTTAACTCCTTGGGTATCGAGTGAACCGCGAATGATTTTGTAGCGAACGCCGGGCAGATCCTTAACGCGACCGCCACGTACGAGAACGATTGAGTGCTCTTGGAGGTTGTGGCCTTCTCCTGGAATGTATGCAGTAACTTCCATGCCACTTGTCAGACGGACACGTGCAACTTTACGGAGCGCAGAGTTTGGCTTCTTTGGAGTTGTTGTGTAAACGCGCGTGCAGACGCCACGACGTTGTGGGGAACCCTTCAACGCAGGGGTGCTCGTCTTCGCGCTCTTATCTGAGCGACCTTTGCGAACCAACTGTTCAATCGTTGGCATACGTATGACTCCCTCTATATACCTCTATATGTAAGTAATGCAGGTGCACTACTTGCTCTCTGCTCGCCGTGCGCACTGGTTCTCCCGACCCACGAGGTCGGGCGTGTCGAACCTGCTATCGAATCCTGCACCCGAGAATCTCGCGTGAGTTTTCAGCGCCTGGCTTACAAAAGGCAGAGGGCGAGAGTAACGGAATCACTCTCGCCCGGTCAAAACGGCCCTCTTTGGTGGAGGGGCCTAGTAGCGCGGCACCTCTAGATCATCGAGGCGAACTGCCTCACCCGAGCCTTGGCTCTCAAATGGGGTGAAGTCGTACTCCTCATAATCGGCATAAACAGCGGCCTTCGCCTCTTCGGTCGCCTCAACTCGGACATTTCGGTAACGGGCAAGGCCGGTACCGGCGGGGATGAGCTTGCCGATGATGACGTTCTCCTTGAGGCCGACGAGGTTGTCGCGGCGTTCGCCGAGGGCGGCATCGGTGAGGACTCGGGTCGTCTCCTGGAAGGAGGCGGCCGATAGCCATGACTCAGTAGCCAGCGAAGCCTTGGTGATACCCATCAACTCTGCGCGACCGCTAGCGGGGGTGCCGCCATTGGCAACGACTCGACGGTTCTCGCCTTCAAAGCGAACGCGCTCCACCAATTCACCAGGAAGGAAGAGGGTGTCCCCTGCCTCCAAGATGGTGATCCGCTTGAGCATCTGGCGAACGATGACCTCGATGTGCTTATCGTGAATCGCTACGCCCTGAGTGTCATAGACCTTCTGGATCTCTTCGACCAAGTGCACTTGCGTTGCACGAGGGCCGAGGATTCGGAGGACATCCTTTGGATCGATTGTTCCTGGGATGAGTTTCTGGCCGACATCAACGCGATCACCATCGCTGACAAGTGGCTTCCGATTACGCGGAATCGGATATGCGACCTCTTCATTTCCATTATCTGGAGTGATGACCATTCGCTTACCGCCAGCATTCTTCGGATCATCCTCGAAACGAACGCGACCAGCGTGCTCTGCAATCGGAGCTTTAGCTTTTGGCTCACGCGCTTCGAAAAGCTCGACGACGCGAGGAAGACCGTGCGTGATATCGCCTTGAGTTTGCGCAGCGCCACCAGTGTGGAAGGTACGCATCGTCAACTGAGTTCCAGGCTCACCGATTGATTGTGCAGCGATGATGCCTACAGCTTCGCCGACATCGACAAGATGGCCTGCTGCCAGTGAGCGTCCGTAGCACGCTGCACATTGTCCGACCTTGCTCTCGCAGGTGAGAACTGAACGTACCTTGACGCTCTCGATTCCGGCGCTGAGCAAGCGTTCGATGAGCTCATCGCCAAGATCTGTATTAGCAGACCCAACAACTTCGCCATTGACGACTACATCTTCAGCGAGGTTACGTGAATAGACTGAATATTCGACGTTCTTAAGTCGAACTAGTTCGCCCGCCTCATTCTTGCGCGCGATCTCAAGAGTCAAGCCGCGATCAGTTCCGCAGTCTTCTTCGCGGATGATGACATCTTGAGCGACATCGCAGAGACGTCGCGTGAGATAGCCCGAGTCAGCGGTTCGAAGTGCGGTATCGGCAAGACCTTTACGCGCACCGTGCGTGGAGATGAAGTACTCGAGTACTGAAAGTCCTTCGCGGAAGTTGGACTTGATAGGACGCGGGATGATTTCTCCCTTTGGATTGGCCACCAAACCACGCATTCCTGCAATCTGGCGAACCTGCATCATGTTTCCACGAGCGCCCGAGAAGACCATCATCCAGACTGGATTGCGACGTGGGAAGTTCTTCTCCATCTCGGCAGCAACTTCATTAGTCGCCTTGGTCCAGATCTCGATGAGTTCCTGACGACGCTCATCATCGGTGATCAGACCTTGCTCATACTGCTTCTGCACGCGCTCGGCATCAGACTCATATCCATCGAGAATCTTCTGCTTGTTCGGCGGCGTCACGACATCTTCGATACCAATGGTCACACCGGCGCGAGTTGCCCAGTAGAAACCAAGAGCCTTAAGGCCATCGAGAGTCGTTGCGACATCGACCTTTGGATAACGCTCAGCAAGCGTATTGACAATTGCGCCGAGCTGTTTCTTCGTCACATCTTCTTCGACGTATGGGAAGTCGGCTGGAAGAGCTTCGTTGAATAGCGCGCGGCCAAGAGTCGTGGAGCGAATTTCGCCATCGATTCGAATCTTGATCTTTGACTGAAGCGAGAGTGAGCCTTGATCAAAGGCCATAATCGCTTCGGCAATAGATGAGAATGCTCGCCCCTCTCCCTTTTCGCCTTCGCGAAGTTGGGTGAGGAAGTAGAGACCAAGGACCATGTCCTGTGTTGGCGAGGTAATCGGACGACCATTTGCTGGCGAGAGGATGTTGTTGCTCGAAAGCATCAAGATCCGCGCCTCAGCTTGAGCCTCTGCAGATAGTGGAAGGTGAACGGCCATCTGATCACCATCGAAGTCTGCGTTAAACGCAGTACATACGAGTGGGTGAATCTGGATTGCCTTACCTTCAATGAGCTGTGGTTCGAAGGCTTGAATACCTAAGCGGTGGAGCGTTGGTGCGCGGTTGAGTAGCACTGGATGCTCGGCGATTACTTCTTCGAGCACATCCCAAACCACCGAACGAGCGCGCTCGACCATACGCTTTGCAGATTTGATGTTCTGTGCGTGGTTTAGGTCGACCAGTCGCTTCATCACAAACGGCTTGAAAAGTTCGAGGGCCATCTGCTTTGGCAGACCGCATTGGTGCAGCTTGAGCTGAGGACCAACGACGATTACCGAACGTCCTGAGTAATCAACGCGCTTTCCAAGCAAGTTTTGTCGGAAGCGACCTTGCTTACCCTTGAGCATGTCAGAGAGCGACTTGAGCGCACGGTTGCCCGGACCTGTGACTGGACGACCACGACGACCATTGTCGAAGAGCGCATCGACTGCCTCTTGCAACATGCGCTTCTCATTGTTGACGATGATCTCTGGTGCACCAAGATCTGCAAGTCGCTTCAACCGATTGTTACGGTTGATAACGCGACGGTAGAGATCGTTGAGGTCAGAGGTAGCAAAGCGACCACCATCGAGCTGGACCATTGGACGAAGGTCCGGTGGGATAACCGGAACTGCATCAAGGACCATCGATGTAGGTGAGTTCGATGTATTGAGGAAAGAAGAGACGACACGGAGGCGCTTAAGCGCACGAGTCTTCTTCTGTCCTTTGCCAGTTGCAATAATCTGACGGAGGTTGACCGCCTCTTCTTTGAGATCGAAGGTCTCGAGTCGACGCTTGATTGCAGCAGCGCCCATCGAACCCTTGAAGTACATTCCGAAGCGATCGCGCATCTCGCGATAGAGCTGCTCATCACCTTCAAGATCTTGGACCTTAAGGTTCTTAAAGCGCTCCCAGACCTCTTCTAAACGATCGAGTTCGCGCTGTGAACGATCACGAATCTGCTTGATTTCGCGCTCTGCTTGCTCGCGCACCTTCCGGCGAATATCAGATTTTGCTCCCTCATCTTCGAGAGAGGCAAGATCGGTCTCGAGCTTCTTCTGTCGAGCATCGATATCGAGGTCGCGCTTAGTCTCGATCTTCTTCTTATCAGAGGCGATCTTCTTCTGATTCTGCTCAAAGTCCTCATGGCGGCCTTCAGCATCAACTTCAGTAATCATGTAGGCAGCGAAGTAAATGACCTTCTCGAGATCCTTAGGTGCAAGGTCAAGAAGATAACCGAGGCGACTTGGAACGCCCTTGAAGTACCAGATATGTGTTACGGGTGCAGCAAGCTCGATGTGACCCATTCGCTCACGGCGGACTTTGGCACGAGTAACTTCAACACCGCATCGTTCGCAAACAATTCCCTTGAAGCGAACTCGCTTGTACTTGCCGCAGTAGCACTCCCAGTCACGAGTAGGACCGAAGATCTTCTCGTCGAAGAGACCATCCTTCTCTGGCTTGAGCGTGCGGTAGTTAATTGTCTCTGGCTTCTTGACTTCACCGTGTGACCACGTACGAATGTCATCAGCGGAAGCAAGACCAATCTTCAACTCATCAAAAAAGTTGACATCTAACATAGGTATCGCCTCTCCTAGATCTCTTCAACGCTGCTTGGCTCAACCCGGGAAAGGTTGATGCCGAGCTCTTCTGCGGTACGGAACACTTCTTCATCGGTGTCCTTCATCTCGATGGCTGCGCCATCGGAGGAAAGGACTTCAACATTGAGGCAGAGAGATTGCATTTCCTTGATAAGCACCTTGAATGACTCTGGGATGCCCGGCTCGGGAATGTTCTCGCCCTTAACAATCGCTTCGTAAACCTTCACGCGACCAAGAACGTCATCTGATTTGATGGTGAGAAGTTCTTGAAGTGTGTAAGCAGCTCCATACGCCTCGAGCGCCCACACCTCCATCTCACCAAAGCGCTGACCACCGAATTGCGCTTTTCCGCCCAGTGGCTGCTGAGTAATCATTGAGTATGGACCGGTGGAACGTGCGTGAATCTTGTCATCGACCAAGTGGAGCAACTTCAAGATGTACATGTATCCAACCGATATCGGATCGCGATATGGCTCACCGCTACGACCATCGAATAGTCGGGCTTTACCGCTCTCGCCAACCATTCGGTTGCCATCGCGGTTGGGCATCGTTGAACCAAGAAGTCCGGTGATCTCATCTTCGCGAGCACCGTCGAAGACTGGTGTTGCGACGCGAGTACCTGGCTTACCAGTTTGTGCGCCGATTGCTTTGAGATTCTTCTTCCACGAAGCATCATCGCCTTCAACCTGCCAACCTTGCTTGGCGACCCAACCGAGGTGAGTCTCTAGCACCTGGCCAACGTTCATACGACCAGGAACTCCAAGTGGATTGAGTACGACATCTACCGCAGTTCCATCTTCGAGGAATGGCATATCTTCGACTGGAAGGATCTTCGCGATAACGCCTTTATTTCCGTGGCGACCTGCAAGCTTGTCACCATCTTGGATCTTCCGCTTCTGCGCGACATAAACGCGAACCAATTGGTTAACCCCAGATGGAAGTTCGTAGCCCTCTTCGCTTTCGAAGACTTTAACGCCGATGACCTTACCGCCCTCACCGTGTGGGACTTTGAGTGAGGTATCGCGAACTTCACGAGCTTTCTCACCAAAGATTGCACGAAGTAGTCGCTCTTCTGGAGTGAGCTCCGTTTCGCCCTTTGGCGTTACCTTTCCAACGAGAATGTCGCCTGGCACTACATCGGCGCCAACCCGAATGATTCCCATCTCATCGAGATCAGCAAGGACTTCCTCGCTCACGTTTGGAATATCACGAGTGATCTCTTCAGCACCTAGCTTGGTGTCGCGAGCATCTACTTCATATTCCTCGATGTGAATTGATGAGAGGACATCGTCTTGGACAAGACGTTGGCTCAAGATGATTGCATCTTCGTAGTTGTGACCTTCCCATGGCATGAAAGCCACGAGTAGGTTCTTGCCGAGCGCTAATTCGCCAAGGTCGGTACTTGGCCCATCTGCAAGAACATCCCCAGCATCGACTCGTGCACCTTGAGCGACAACCGGTTTGTGGTTGTAGCAAGTGCCTTGATTCGAACGGCGGAATTTAGATAGGTAATAAGTCTTAGAAGTACCATCATCATGGCTGACTTTGATCTCATCAGCACTGACTTCAGTGACCGCACCTGGTTTCTCGCTCACGATGACATCGCCAGCATCGACTGCAGCGCGGAACTCCATGCCCGTACCAACAAGTGGCGCTTCGGCTCGAAGTAGTGGAACTGCTTGACGCATCATGTTTGATCCCATGAGCGCACGGTTTGCATCATCGTGCTCAAGGAATGGAATCATCGCAGTTGCAGCAGAGACCATCTGTCGTGGTGAAACATCCATATAGTCGACATCTTCTGCCGGGATGTATTCGACCTCTCCACCCTTACGGCGAACCAACACACGTGGCTCTGCGAAGTGATTCGAATCAGTTAGAGGTGCATTCGCCTGAGCGATGATGTGCTCATCCTCTTCATCTGCGGTGAGGTAATCGATGTGATCAGTTACCTTGCCCTTGACGACCTTGCGGTATGGCGTCTCGATGAAACCAAATGGCGTGATTCGACCGAAGGTGGCCAGCGATCCGATAAGACCAATATTTGGACCTTCAGGAGTTTCAATCGGACACATCCGACCGTAATGCGAAGGGTGTACGTCACGAACTTCGAAGCCAGCACGCTCGCGCGAGAGTCCGCCAGGCCCAAGAGCCGAGAGTCGGCGCTTGTGAGTCAGACCTGAGAGTGGGTTGGTCTGATCCATGAATTGTGAGAGCTGAGAGGTTCCGAAGAACTCTTTGATGCTCGCAGTGATTGGCCGGATATTAATAAGAGTCTGCGGCGTGATCGCCTCGACATCTTGGGTCGTCATGCGTTCGCGAACAACGCGCTCCATACGAGAAAGGCCGGTGCGAACCTGATTTTGGATCAGCTCACCAACGGTGCGTAGGCGACGGTTTCCAAAGTGGTCGATGTCATCAGTCTCGATACGAACTTGGCCACGAACTGAATCCATAACCAATTCGCCTGCATGCATCTTCACCAAGTACTTGATTGCCCAGACGATATCTTCAATCGTTAACAGGCCTTTGCGAAGATCGAGATCGGTACCAAGCTTCTTATTGATCTTGAAACGACCAACTTTGGCAAGGTCGTAGCGCTTGGGATTGAAGTAGAGATTCTCGATAAGTGTTTGTGCTGCTTCACGAGTTGGTGGCTCACCAGGGCGAAGTTTTCGATAGATATCCAGGAGCGCATCGTCTTGAGTAACGGTGTGATCCTTCTCAAGAGTCGCGACCATCGATTCATAGTCGCCAAAATGTTCCCGAATCTGAGCTTCATCCCAGCCGAGCGCCTTAAGGAAGACTGTAACTGGAATCTTTCGTTTGCGATCGATGCGAACACCGACCATATCTTTCTTATCAATCTCGAATTCCAACCATGCGCCTCGGCTTGGAATGATCTTGCCTACCAGCGTGTCTTTGTCTGCGCTCTTATCTGGATCAGCTTTCTCGAAGTAGACGCCAGGTGAACGAACAATCTGCGAGACCACAACGCGCTCAGTTCCGTTGATAATGAAAGTGCCGCGTGATGTCATGAGCGGGAATTCACCCATGAACACGGTCTGGCTCTTGATTTCACCAGTCACGTTATTCATGAACTCGGCGGTGACGAAGAGTGGTGCGCTGTAAGTGATGTCGCGCTCCTTGCACTCTTCGATTGAGTACTTCGGTGGTTCGAAGCGATGATCGCGGAAGGAGAGGCTCATCGATCCTTGGAAGTCTTCGATAGGTGAGATCTCTTCGAAGATCTCCTCGAGACCCGATTGATTCGGAAGTTCACCACGAGTGGTGTTGGTAGTTGCGCTATTTGCAATACGCGCACGCCATGCATCGTTACCTAGGAGCCAGTCCATGCTCTCTACCTGCAGCGCTAGAAGATTGGGAACCTCAAGCGGCTCGCGAATCTTTGCGAATGAGAGACGATGTGGGGCATGCGGGGATTGGGATTTGTTTTTCAAAGACGGTCCTTCCGTACTCGCACGAGTGTTCACTTGCAGAACCCAGCGAAAAGAGAAGGTCACCACCGCTATATGCGAAGACCTCAAAATTTGGGATTAAGGGGATTTTACGATGCGAAAAGGGAGCGTGTCCAATTGGGGTTTGCCCCAACCGAACCCGCTCCCCTGCTGGGCTTTGCGCCCAAACACTCTCCCTGGCGGGACCTTACTTAACGGTGACCTTTGCGCCAGCAGCCTCGAATGCTGCCTTTGCCTTATCGGCGGTCTCCTTATTTGCCTTCTCCAAAACCGTTGATGGCGCGCCATCGACGAGATCCTTAGCCTCTTTGAGACCAAGACCGGTGAAGGTACGAACCTCTTTAATGACGGCGATCTTCTGTGCGCCAGCATCCTCGAGGATCAATGTGAACTCATCTTGAGCTTCTGCAGCAGCAGGAGCGCCAGCAGCGCCACCAGCAGCAGCAACTGCAACTGGTGCAGCAGCAGTGACATCGAATTCAGTCTCGAAAGCCTTTACGAAGTCGCTAAGCTCAACAAGGCTCATGTCCTTGAATTGTGCCAATAAATCTTCAGTTGAAAGTTTTGCCATGTTAGTTCTCCTTGGTTCTTACTAGTTCTCTGAAATCACTGCGCATCTGTTTCAGCTGATGGTTCGGCTGAGGTCACTTCTGGTTCAGCAGCGGGCGCTTCGGTGGAATCGCCTGCCTCTTCTGAAGATGCCTCTGCCGCTACAGCTGCAGGTGCTTCGGTCGCTTGCGCAACTACTGGTACTCCGGCTTCCATCTTGATTCGGAGCGCGTCGAATACTCGCGCAGCCTTTGCAAGTGAACCCTTCATTGCACCAGCAAGCTTTGCCAAGAGAACCTCACGGGACTCAAGGTTTGCAAGCTTCATGATCTCTTCAGTAGTAACCAACTTGCCTTCGTAGATTCCACCCTTGATAACAAGAGCTGGATTCTCTTTAGCGAAGTCGCGAAGGCTCTTTGCAGCATCGATTGGATCACCGTTGATGAATGCGACAGCAGATGGTCCCTTGAGTAAATCGTCAGAGATTTCTACTCCTGCATTCTTTGCTGCGATACGCATCAATGTGTTCTTTGCGACGGAGTACTTGGTAGTACCGCCGAGAGAACGACGAAGTGCCTTCATGGAAGTGACGGAGAGTCCGCGATATTCGGTAACAATCGTTGCACCAGCGCCACGGAAATCTTCCGTGAGCTCTGCAATGACTGACGACTTATCGGTCTTTGCCATGTTTCTCCTCTCGTTATTCCAACCGGGAGAACACAGGGATAAAAAGAAAATCCTCGAAGCGCGAAAGCGCTACGAGGAAAGTTAGCCAAGTTGCTAGCTACTTCGTAAGGCTCCTGCGCTGGTGAGTATCTACTCTTTCACTCTGCTGAAGGGCTTTGTGAGCCTTTCAACAGAAGACCTGCGGTCTTCGGATAAGCAGAAGGGTAGGCGCTAGTGCGCCTACCCGTCAAAACGACCTTTCAATCGTGCTTAATTAGCCCCTTCACGGAGGAGGTTTGGATCGACCTGGACTCCTGGGCCCATCGTGGTGGAGACAGTGGCCTTCTTGATGTATCGCCCCTTTGACGATGATGGTTTGGCGCGTAGCACTTCTTCCATCGCCGCTACATAGTTATCGAGAAGGGCATCGGCACTAAATGATGCCTTACCAATAATGAAGTGTAGATTCGAATTCTTATCGACGCGGAACTCAATCTTTCCGCCTTTGATGTCGTTAACAGCTTTGGTGACATCGTTGGTCACTGTGCCCGTCTTAGGATTCGGCATCAATCCGCGAGGACCAAGTACCTTTCCAAGGCGACCGACTTTACCCATGAGGTCAGGAGTTGAGACCACGGCGTCGTAGTCGAGTCGACCTTTTGCAACCTCATCGATGAGCTCGTCTGCACCGACGATATCGGCGCCGGCTGCACGTGCCTCTTCAGCACGCTCACCACCGGCGAATACCAAAACGCGAGCAGTCTTACCAGTGCCATGTGGCAGGTTGACGGTGCCGCGAATAGCTTGATCAGCTTTACGAGGATCGACACCAAGTGCGAGCGAAACCTCGACGGTTGAGTCGTACTTAGTAACAGATGTTTCGCGAACGATTTTCATTGCCTCGACTGGAGCGTAGACATTGGTTACGTCGTACTTCTCAACCGCGGCACGGTATTTCTTACTGCGCTTCATATCATCCAGCTTTCTTCTCTGCTAACTCATCTGAGTTAGATAGTTGGTTGTGGTTAGCGAGTCAGCGCGACTCTCCCACTTTTTTATTTAGTTATTTAACCGTTGACGGTGATGCCCATAGAGCGAGCAGTTCCGGCAATGATCAAACTTGCTGCATCAAGGTCATTTGCATTGAGATCTGCCATTTTGACAGTGGCAATCTCACGGCATTGAGCCATCGTGATGTTTCCGACCTTGTTCTTATGAGGAATGGCTGATCCCTTTTCGAGTTTGGCAGCCTTCAAGATTAGGCGTGATGCTGGTGGCGTCTTAGTTATGAAAGTGAAGGAACGATCTTCATAAACCGTGATCTCGACCGGGATGATCTGGCCCTTTTGCGTTTCGGTCGCGGCGTTGTATGCCTTGACGAAATCCATGATGTTCACGCCATGTTGACCAAGTGCCGGACCTACTGGAGGCGCTGGTGTAGCGGCGCCAGCTTGAATCTGGAGCTTAATGAGCGCCTGTACCTTCTTCTTCGGTGCCATGTTTCTCTTCCTCTCTTATAACTTCTTAAAGCTTCTGTACCTGAGCGAATGACAATTCAACGGGGGTCTCGCGACCAAAGATGGAGACCAAAACCTTGAGCTTGGCTTGCTCAGGCATGATTTCGCTAATTGAGGCTGGCAAGGTGGCAAAGGGGCCATCCATAACGGTAACGGATTCGCCAACTTCGAAATCGACCATCTTGATCTCTGGCTTCTCGCCCTTCTTCGATGGACGAGGCGCCAAAATCCCCTCTACCTCATCGAGCGAGAGCGGACTTGGGTTATGGCCATGACCAACGAAACCTGTAACGCCCGGTGTATTCCGAACGACTGACCACGATTCATCGGTGAGATCCATTCGAACGAGTACATATCCAGGGAAGACGTTTCGCTTAACCTGCTTACGAACGCCATTCTTGATCTCTGTGATCTCTTCCTGTGGGACTTCGATCTGATAGATGTAATCCTCCATATTCAAGGTATGAATACGGTTTTCGAGGTTGCCCTTTACGCGATTTTCATATCCAGCATAAGAGTGAATGACATACCAATCGCCAGGCGCAGAACGTAGCGCGCGGCGGAACTCTGCCTGCGGGTCGTTCTCTTCTTCAACGGCAGCATCAGCTTCGACAGTGACTTCTGCGTCAGTTACAGGCACATCATGTGCAGCAGCTTCTAGCGCTGCTTCGAAATTATCTTCACTCATAGATTCTCGACTCGCTTACCGTTACCCAAAAACCCAGAATGTGAGTTTGGTGAGGACGAGATCGAAGAGTGATACAACCGCGATGATGAAGGTCACGAAAACCAACACAACGGCGGTGTAAGTAGTGAGTTGCTTGCGCGAAGGCCAGACGACCTTACGAAGCTCAGCAACGACTTGGCGGTAGAAGCGTGCTGCGCGTTCGAAAATATTTCCGCGCTCTTGCTCTACCTCACGCTCACTATGGTTGATATCGCTCATCGTGCCTTACTCACTCTCCTTCCTATATATACGTCTATATCCGTTGTGAACTACTAGCAGGGCAGAAGGGATTTGAACCCCCAACCCCCGGTTTTGGAGACCGGTGCTCTACCAGTTGAACTACTGCCCTCCAGCGCTTCGCGACCCTCACTTCTTATGAAGAAGGGCTGGCCACGGAAGGAGCTAGGCGGAGGAGTTTACGGGTCAAAGTGGCGCAGGGTCTAATCCGGCCAAACATGGCAGGATTACCGCCGTGTCCAATCCCGCCAAGCCCCGTATTTCCAAGCGCATCGCCGCTATCGCCGAATCAGCCACCCTTGCCGTCGATGGCAAGGCAAAAGCCCTCAAAGCGGCGGGTCGACCCGTCATTGGCTTTGGCGCAGGTGAGCCTGATTTTCCCACCCCGAGTTACATCCTCGATGCCGCCGAGAAAGCGGTGCGGGTAGTTGCCAATCATCGATACACACCAACTCCAGGTTTACCTGAACTACGACAAGCAATCGTCGCTAAGACCTCGCGTGACTCTGGATTTGAAATTGCCGTTGACAATGTTCTAGTTACCAATGGTGGCAAGCAAGCTGTCTACCAATCGATTGCAACAATTGTCGATCAAGGCGATGAAGTAATTCTTCCTGCTCCATATTGGACAACTTATCCAGAATGTATTCGATTGGCCGGCGGAACTCCGGTTGAAGTCTTCGCGGATGAGCAAAGTAACTATTGTGTGAGCGTTGAGCAGCTTGAAGCTGTACGCACAGCCAAGACGAAGGCGTTGATCTTCTGCTCCCCCAGTAATCCCACCGGATCGGTTTACCCACCAGCACAAGTTCGCGCAATTGGTGAGTGGGCGCTCAAACATGGCATTTGGATCATTACTGATGAAATCTATGAGCATCTTCGATACGACGGCGTCGAAGCGCCATCCTTGCCAGTCCTAATTCCTGAGTTGGCAGATCAAACAATCATCCTCAATGGTGTCGCAAAGACTTATGCAATGACAGGTTGGCGCGTAGGCTGGATGATTGGTCCTAAAGATGTAATCAAGGCAGCAACGAACCTGCAGTCGCACTTGACGAGCAATGTCTCGAATGTCGCGCAGCGAGCTGCGATTGCAGCGCTCACTGGTGACCTTTCGGCAGTTGATGAAATGAAAGTCGCCTTCGACCGACGTCGAAAACTCATCGTCAAAATGCTTAATGAGATCGATGGTTTCGAATGTCCAATGCCACAGGGCGCCTTCTATGTGTACCCAGCGGTACATAAGGTCTTGGGTCGCGAAATTCGTGGAAAGAAGCCGATGACGAGTGCAGAGCTTGCGACGTTGATTTTGGATGAGGTTGAAGTAGCTGCAGTGCCAGGGGAAGCTTTCGGACCCTCGGGATATTTACGGTTCTCTTACGCGCTTAGCGATGAGGATATTGTCGAGGGAATCTCAAGGATTCTAAAACTCATTAACGGCTAGTTGGCTCGGCTATCACTATGCGAGTGCACAGTTGATGAGGCGAACTTCGGGTTCTAAGGAGATTCCGAACTTCGATTGAACCTCTATCTGGCAAGCTCTTGCCAGATCGCATACTTCGCGGGCGCTTGCACGATCTACGTTGGTCAGGGCCAACACATGTTTCGTAGAGATTCCAGCTCCGCCAAGGCGCTGCCCTTTCACAACTCCAGAGTGTTCCAAGAGCCACGCTGCTGAGATTTTGTATGTGCCCTCGCCACTTGGCCATCTCGGTAAATCAGTTGGTAGCTGCACAAGAGTCTCGGCAGATATCGAAGGGTTGATAAAGAATGAACCCGCCGACCAAGAATCGCGATCAGATTCTGAAAGGAGCATTCCTTTCCGCTTCCGGATAGCTAGGACTCGCTCGCGCACCTGCGCAACCAGCGCACGCTCGCCCTCATTAATTCCCAACTCTCGCGCAAGTTCAGGATAGGTAATCGGAATCGAGAGCTCCCCTTTTTTCAACTGAAACGTAACATCGAGAATCACATATCGACGAGGCTCTTCCTTGAAAAGTGATGTTCGATAACCGAATCCACACTCGCTTGCAGTGAAGGTTCGTTGCTCTCGTTCCTGCCGGTCCCACGCGCGAACTCGAGCAATCACATTGCAAACCTCTTGCCCATAGGCGCCGATATTCTGAATAGGCGCCGCACCGACTCTTCCAGGAATACCGCTAAGGGTCTCCAAACCAGAAAAACCAGAAGTAACGCTCTGGGCAACAAATGCCTCCCACTCAACACCGGCTGCGACCGTAATCATCCCACCGGAGCAAGGGTCGTAATCTAATTGACTTCCGCTAGTACTGATCCGAAGAACAGTTCCGTCGAATTCTGCATCGCCCACTAATAGGTTAGAGCCCCCACCAATTACTTCAATCGATTCGGAATCAACCTGCGAATCAGTAAGCGCTTGAAGGATGATCTCTTCTGACGTGCCATCGATGAAACGTCTAATCTCCCCGCCGATTCGAAATGTGGTGAGGTCAGAGAATCTCATAAGAAAAGATTACCGGCGCGGCGCGAGAATCCCTAGGTTTCCCCGAAAACGCTTGAGTAGCCGCTGATAATTCTCCTTTGAATGTTTCTCTCGATATCCACTCTCGACGTCGTGATATCCATGGTGACGCTCCTGTACTAGTGGAAGTTCAATTTGAATCAACTTCTCCCCAGCTGAGCGCAGCGCTAGTGAGAGTTCTAGGTCTGCATTTCGATAATACTTAGCGCTCGGGTTCGCCCCGACCTCGCTCGCAAGTCTTCGCTGAAGAACCATGAAATAACCAAAGAGGACATCCACCTCGCCTGGCCCTTTATCAATTACTGAACGCCATTCGTCTTCGAGGTCAATTAATCCCCCGCGCCAACCAACCCCGGCGAAACCCAGCTCAAGACTTTTAATCACCTCTGGAAATGGGTTAGCGATAAAACGCGTCGAAGGATCCATAAGTACGATGTATTCGGTCGTTATCTTCGTCAAAGCCAAATTGACTGCGTTGGACCAACCTAAGCGTTGCTTCTGATAATCGATAGTGACTCGCGGAGATAGCTCTGTGATTCGCTCAAAGTCCTGCTTCCCGTTTACCACGACATAAATCGGCACCGAGGAAAATTCAAGAATCGAGTGGAGCGATTCGAGAAAATCATCGATAAAACCATCGAGTATCAGATGTACCGTGATGTCCTGTTCGGTAATCGCATTCATTTCAATCGCGCTCAAACCCAGGCTCGTACTCGAGTCTGACCCAGTACCTTGATGCCCTCACAAAGCGCGCTGACCTCAACTGCTATTTCACCGTGATTTACTTCGACAATTTTCCCGGTGAATTCGATAGGAACTTCTTGATTCTCTGGCACGACTACCGGCTTGGTAAATCTTGTTGAAAATTCGATGATGCTCTTATCATCGCCAATCCAACTCCGAACGGCCTCTCCGGCGAGCGCCATGGTGTACATGCCATGTGCGATGACGTTGGGAAGCCCAACAGATTTTGCGAAATCCTCATCTTGATGAATGGGATTTTGATCGCCACTAGCATCAGCATAAGCGCGCAGCTTGTCCCGATTCACAAAAAAGGTCGCTTTATTAAATTCATGACCGATGTCAAAACTCATGCGGGCGCTCCTCGAAACACCAGCGTCGACCAAGTCGAAGAGACTAAGTCTCCAGATTCGCTCTCAGCAAAATCTGTTCTGACAGTTACGAATTCATTCCCGGCCATACTCTTATAGCTCTCTATCTCACTCACTGAGCTAAGAACGTCCTCGACTTTGAGATTTCGGTAATGCTTGAAGCGTTGCTCTCCGTGGACTACGCGAGACCAGTCAAAACCTAGCGACGGTAAAAATTCTTCGGCTGCTCTCACGGAGAAGGTGATCAAAAAAGTTGGTGGAGCAAGGTCGGCTCGGGCACCAATCGCGCGTGCAAATGCAGCGAGTGCTTCAGCGGTGATGTGGTTGCGGTGACTTGATGAAAACCGGCGCCCGACCAATTCGGGGCCGTGCAATGACATGGGTTAGCGGCTCTCCCGATGGAGGGTGCTCGCCTTGCAGCGTGGGCAGAACTTCTTCATCTCAAGACGATCTGGATCATTGCGACGATTCTTCTTGGTGATGTAATTGCGCTCTTTACACTCCACACAGGCCATGGTGATCTTGGGGCGGATATCCGCGCTCTTGCTGGCCATCGTCGTACTCCTTATATAGTCACAGAACCTCGTGCTGCGGGAGGAAGGCTACCTGCCCACCTGCCCCTTACGGAAATCTGGTAGCGGAGGCCGGATTTGAACCGGCGACACAGCGATTATGAGCCGCTTGCTCTACCAAGCTGAGCTACCCCGCCGAGCCCCCCAACGGAATCGAACCGTTGACCTTTTCCTTACCATGGAAACGCTCTACCTACTGAGCTAGGGGGGCAGTACTTGAGGGGAAAAGGGTACCTCAGTTTGAGGGGGGTCGCTCCAACATCTCGGTAACAAGCGCTGCAATGGCTGAGCGCTCACTGCGGACCAGGGTCACATGGGCAAAGAGCGGATCGCCTTTGAGCGCTTCGATGACTGCAACCACTCCGTCGTAGCGACCCACGCGAAGATTGTCGCGCTGCGCGACATCATGAGTAAGCACCACTCGCGAGCCCTGGCCAATCCGCGAAAGCACAGTGAGAAGTACCCCGCGCTCTAATGATTGCGCTTCGTCGACGATAACAAATGAATCGTGGAGTGAGCGACCGCGAATATGCGTCAGCGGTAAAACTTCAATCAAACCACGCGCCATTATCTCCTCGATAACATGTTGGCTCACTAACGCACCCAACGTATCGAAGACCGCTTGTGCCCACGGCGACATCTTCTCGCCTTCACTTCCTGGTAAGTATCCAAGCTCTTGACCACCAACTGGATATAGCGGTCTGAAGATGACTATCTTCTTATGTAAACGTCGCTCCATCACAGCTTCGAGACCTGCGCAGATTGCAAGGGCGCTCTTGCCAGTTCCAGCTCTACCGCCAAGTGAGATGATGCCAATCTCATTATCGAGAAGTAGGTCGAGGGCAATCCGTTGCTCAGCGCTACGGCCATGAAGTCCAAAGGCTTCGCGATCGCCCCGGACCAATTTCAACTTATGGTCATGGGTCACGCGCGCCAGAGCGCTTCCCTTACTCGAGTGAATGACCACTCCAGTATGTACCGGTAGATTCTCAATTTCCGTTGGCGCAACTCGCTCGTTCTGATAGAGCTGATCAACTACCTCAGATGCAAGGGTAATTTCAATGATACCAGTCCATCCACTACTAACTGCTAACTCGGCGCGGTACTCCTCGGCGACTATTCCTACTGCTGAGGCCTTAACGCGCAATGGCAGATCTTTCGTTACCAATACGACATCTCGACCATCACGTTTCAAGTTGCGTGCAACCGCTAATACCCGCGAGTCGTTGGTGCCATCGCGAAAAAAACTGGCCGGCAAGCCAGTGCTATCGCTGTGATTAAGTTCGACTGCTAACGTGCCACCGTTCTCATTGATAGTCATCGGGGTATCTAGTCGACCATGCGCGACTCGTAAATCATCGAGAATCCGGAGGGCAGCTCGAGCGAAGTAGCCGAGCTCGGGATGGTCGCGTTTACTCTCTAACTCCGAGATAACAACGATGGGGAGAATTACCTCATGTTCCTGGAATCTGTTGAGTGCGGCTGGATCGGCCAAGAGCACGCTGGTGTCGAGCACGTAGCTCTTGCGCGAATCGCGAGCGTTGCCTGACTCGACTGGCACAGCAGATAATCTAGAACTGGCCACGCCGCATCTAGGCGCGACACGCTACTTCCCGAAACGCCGATTTCGCTGAGCGTATGAACGGAGTGCACGAAGGAAATCAAGACGCCGGAAGTCGGGCCAAAACGCCTCGCAAAAGTAAAACTCAGAGTGGGCGCTCTGCCAGAGCAAAAAGCCAGAGAGCCGCTGCTCGCCCGAGGTGCGGATCACCAGATCTGGATCAGGTTGCCCAGCAGTGTAGAGATGGCGTGAGATCTCTTCGATAGACATCGAATCGATAGCGCTCTCTAGATTCTCGCCTTTAGCGAGATTTTCGCGAAGTAGTTGCCGAACGGCATCGGTAATCTCTCGCCTACCGCCATATCCAATTGCAAGGTTCACCACCAGCTCTTCGCGCTTTGGACTCGTAGCGACTGCATCAAGCAACCGGGTATTGAGCCAATCTGGAAGAATTTCTGTCGCCCCCACTACTTGCAATCTCCAGCGGCCAAATTTAGATAGGGCTTCGACGGTCTCTGCGATAATTTCGAGAAGTGGTTGTAACTCAGATTTCTCTCGAGACAAGTTATCGGTGGAGAGCATCCATAAGGTAACTACCCTGACCTTTGATTCCTCACACCAATTCAGAAAATCGATGATCTTTCTGGCTCCTGCGCTATGTCCACTCTTCGATGAAGCAAGGTTTGCTTTGGCCCATCGTCGATTGCCATCAAGAATTACACCAACATGTTTTGGTGTCGACTCCTTATATAATTTTCGAAAGAGCCTTGCCTCATAAATCGGATAGAGGATGCTTTTCAGAATTCCCTTGAAGAATCGCATCGAGCGCTACAAATTCTCAGCTAACTTCTGAGCACGTCTTTCTGTGATAAATGAAGCAACGGGCAATGTGCCAGCAAGTACGAATTTGATGATTCGTATTGGTTGCCATTTGGCCTTAACTGCGAGATTTACCGTTGCTAAAACATAGACCGCATATACATATCCATGAACAATCGGAATCCAGAGTACTTTGGCCTCGATTTCAGGGAGATTAAGAAGATACTTAATAGGAAGCTCAACAAACCAGAGCAGCAAGGACATCACTCCTGCGGCAAAACACATGATTCGATACCGAGTGAGGACTGAGCGCATGCCTAAATACTATCTTTTTGAGCGGATGAATGGCGCCGCTAAGGCCAGAAGCGCAAAGAGCCACCAAACCACCACATATGAGATGTGCTGCCAGTAGAAACCGGCAACTTTGACCACCGGTATCGGAGAGGGAACTTTCACATAGTTGCTCTCAGGGTTCTCAGCGCGAGCTATCACGTAGCCATCGAAGAAATCAGATCCATACTCGGAGAGCAGCAGCGCCGAATCTACTCGCGAAAGCACTCCCGGCCGCACCTCTCCAAATTTATTATTGATCTGACTTGGAACTAATCTTCCTTCGACATCTATTTCAGTATTTGAAGGATTAGGAATCGAATCGGAAACACCGCGGACTACTGCAATCTTTCCTGAACCATTGACTTGAAAAATCCCAACCAACCACGTAGCTACTTTGCCATTGCTATCTTCTTGATTTGGGGCAATGACGTTTGCGATATAGCGACCGCGCAAGGTCACGTTTCGATTGAGCGCATCCGTATCGAGTGATTTATTTGGTTGCGCCACTGCTGTTAGAGAAATTGTAGGACGCTCAGTTTGTGGCTTTGCAATCTCCTGCATTAATTGCGCTTTATCTAATTGCCATACTCCTAGTCGGAAGAAGATTACGGCGAAAATCAGAGAGAGGAAAATCAGACCAATTTTCTGCCGGCTTACCACGACGAAACTATTTATCCTCTTCGCGTTTACGTTCTAAATTCTGGATTCGCTTATATCCACTTCGAATCACGAGGGCTACGGCGATGAACAGGCAGAGAACTACGATTGAGCCAACGGTCCCCGGATTGACGATTGAGGGGTCAGGAGTTGCGGCCATAGGCAATAATCTACCTATGGCTATCCCTAAAGAGCGAATCAAAACCATCATTCTGGCTTTGCTCTTTATCGTCTTTGCCGGGGCAGTGAGTATCGCTGGTCTGCGTTTCGCAAACCCAGAGATCCGCTCCGATCTCGTCGCGTTCACAATCGATTCGGATGTGCAGACCACGATTAGATTCTCGGTCACACGTAAGAGTCCTGATAAGCCAATTACCTGCAGAGTAATCGCCCGAGATATAACCACAGCAATTGTGGGCGATCGTTTTGTCGAGATTGCTGCGACATCAGCCGGGTCAATCGAGCTCAAAGAGGTAATTCCCACGCGCTCTCGGGCGGTGACCGCAGCCGTCGTGCGCTGCTTGCCGAAAGATAGGTAAACTCGCCTGATTATGAGCTCCTCAAAGACATGGCTGACCCAAGAGGCATACGACCGCCTCAAAGTTGAGTTGGCCCACATCTCTACGAAAGGGCGCGAAGAAATCGTTGCCCGAATCGCGGCTGCGCGTGAAGAAGGTGACCTCAAAGAGAATGGTGGATACCACGCAGCTCGAGAAGAGCAAGGAAAGCTAGAAGCTCGAATCCGTCAGCTAACAGCGATGCTCGAGAACGCAGAGGTTGGTAGCGCACCAGCAGGAGATATGGAAGTCGTCTCGTTGGGATCTATGGTCACGGTCGAGATGGGTGGCGAAAAAATAGAATTCCTTCTCGGTTCGCGCGAAATCGCTGCGGAGAATGTCAAGGTCTTTAGCGAAAAATCACCATTAGGTGGCGCAGTTCTCGGCAAGAAAGTTGGCGAGAGCACAGATTATCTTCTTCCAAATGGAAAAAGTAATACGGTGAAGATTCTCTCGGTCAATCCTTTTTTGGGCTGAACCTACTTCGGCGCTACATTCTTATATTTACGCACGCTTAATGGAATGAAAATCGCCATCAGCGCTGCAATATAAATCAACGACATCACTAGAGGATTTTGTGATGGGAATGAATTAGCAGTCGCACCAAACATCGGCTCTAGGCCAAAGAGATCACGGACCCCCGCGACCATTGTGGATACCGGATTCCACTCTGCAACGTACTGCAGTGGGCGTGGCATGCCTGTGGTCGGCGCAAATGCGTTACTCAAGAAGGTCATCGGAAAGACAAAGAGGAAAACAACGCTGTTAGCCACTCGACTATCGCGTACTGAGAGTCCGACCAGGACGCCCATCCATGACATCGCATACCCAAAAATGAGTAACAAAAGGAATCCCGCGATAATCTCAAAGGTGCTGGAACTTGGTCGCCAACCAACTAGCACTCCGGTTAGCGCCATCACTACGAGAACTACAACGTTCAAGGTTGCATCGCCAAGAGTCCGTCCGACGACTACAGCAGAGCGTGCAATTGGCAGCGACCGGAATCGATCAATCAATCCCTTCTGCATATCCTCGGCCAAACCAAGTGCGGTACCCGCAACCGTGAATGCCACGGTTTGGACGAAGATTCCTGGCATTAGTAATTGAACGTAATCGACGCCAGGGGTGTTGATTGCTCCGCCAAAAACGTAGCGAAAGAGGAGTACGAACATCACAGGTTGAATAGTCGAGAAGATGAAAACTTCAGGAACTCGGAAAAGTTGAAGTAATTGGCGCTTAGTGATTATGAGTGCATCTTTCATCGCTTGCCTCGCTTTCCTTTCGCACCAACGACTTCTTCTATCTTCTCTTCAGCTATGTGACCGGTTAAGGCGAGGAAGACATCATCAAGAGATGGTCGCTTCAATGCGATATCGAGAGGTTGGATTCCTGCTGCATCTAACTGTCTAAGGGCCTCAATAAGGGTCGCGGTGCCGTTTGGTGCCGCTACGGAGACCTTGTGCATCTGTAGATCAGTCGTCGCGATGCTCTTTGTGATCCCTTCAACAATTCTTTGCGTCTGGCCCAAATGAGCAGCAGGGAGTGAAATCTCTAGCCGTTCTCCCCCGACATCCTTTTTCAGAGAATCAGCGCTTCCTTTGGCGATTACATGGCCGCGATCAATAACGACAATCTCATCAGCGAGTTGATCTGCTTCCTCTAAATACTGGGTGGTGAGTAATAAGGTCACCCCACCTTTGACCAACTCGTTGATGACTTCCCACATCTCTTGCCGTCCACGGGGGTCTAAACCTGTAGTTGGTTCATCAAGGAACAAGACTTTAGGTTTGACGATCAGCGATGCTGCCAAATCTAAGCGGCGGCGCATTCCTCCCGAGTACGTCTTGATTGGACGCTTTGCGGCATCAGTGAGCGAAAACTTCTCGAGCAACTCTTCAGCTCGGCTTTTCGCTCCACGACTAGAAAGGTGGTAGAGCCGACCAAACATGATCAAGTTATCCCAGCCAGTTAAGGTCTCATCGACCGCGGCATATTGTCCGGAGAGACCGATGATCTCGCGGACTTGTTGTGGATTTTTCATCACATCGATGCCAGCTACTGTTGCGCGTCCAGAATCAGGACGGAGCAAGGTCGTCAGCACTCGAACCGTTGTTGTCTTGCCTGATCCGTTGGGACCAAGCAAGGAGAGCACAGTGCCCTCTTCTACAGTGAGCGAGAGGCCATCGAGCGCACGGACTTCGTGATCGCCACCATAAGTTTTGACTAAATTTTCCGCAACGATTGCTGCACTCATATCACTCCTAAAATTCCAATACTCGCGTACGATAGCCTCAAAGCCGATGAAAACGCCATTTCGTGACCTGCCCGCGGAAGTTCCTGTGCTCGCCGCTGCCGCCTTTCTTGTTGCTGCAGGCTTTGGTTTCATCGCGCCAGCCACTCCGATCTTTGCTCGCTCTTTTGGCGTCTCACAAGCAGCCGCGGGCGCAGTAGTAAGTCTTTTTGCATTTGCCAGGTTTAGTACCGCGCTTACCGGAGGGCGATTAGTCGATCGCTTTGGCGCACAGAAGATGATGGCAATCGGTCTGTTTATCGTGTCCTTCTCGGCGCTCCTTGCAGCCTTCTCCCAGAATTATTATCAGTTGCTCTTCTTTCGTGGTGCTGGCGGCTTCGGCTCGGCAGTATGGACGATTTCTGCCACGACAATCTTGCTTCGCGTAACTTCGGATGATCAGCGAGGGCAAGCCCAATCAACTTTCCAATCAGGATATCTCTTCGGTTCAATCAGTGGACCACTTTTTGGTGGCGCTCTGGTAGAAGTCTCACTGCGAGCTCCGTTCTTTGTCTATTCCTTCACCGTTGCCAGCGCTGGCGTGGTAGCGCTGCTTTTTCTCGCAAAATCTGAGAGCGCAAAGAAATTAACGGTTGCAAGTAGTGATGCGACGATGTTAATCCGAGAAGCGCTGAAGATTCCTGGATACCAAGCCGCAATTCTCGCTGCTTTTGGTTTAGCTTGGGCTGTCACAAGCGTGCGGATCTCACTTGTACCGCTCTATGTCACCGAAGGTTTGGGATTGCGCCCAGTCGCACTTGGCGCCGGTTTAGCTGCGGCAACAATCTGCCAGGGATTGACGCTGATTCCGGCCGGAAAGTTCGTTGATAGTCGCGGTCGGCGTGAGGGGTTACTTATTGGGTCAATGCTCTCGATAGCTGCGCTCTTGATCTTTGCTTATGTAGAAAACTACGGTGGCTTTATCGTTGCGATGGCATTTGCTGGATTGGGTGCTTCATTTCTAGCGAGCGCTCCGGCAGCGCTCGTTGGCGATGTGATGACCGGACAGAGCGGCAGGGTCGTCGCGGTTTGGCAGATGAGTAGCGATTTGGGTTTTGTTATTGGACCAATCGCTATGGGTTTTGTAGCAGATCAGCAGAGTTATAAAGCAGCATTCTTAGTTGCCATTCTTTTGATAGTGCCCATCGCACTTCGCGCATTGCGGCTTTCCGAGACGCGGAAATCACACCTACCGCCACCGTACGAGCCCTAAAGATTCGAGTAAAAGAGAGGGGGCCGCTCATTGCTGAGCGGCCCCCTGAATATCGGCGTCCTGATTATTCGCGACGAAGGATCGCTAGGAGGCGCAAGATTTCAAGATAGAGCCAGACGATTGTGACCATGAGGCCAAATGCCGCTCGCCATGATTCTTGCTCAGGTACACCTTGGCGTACTCCTTCTTCGATCTGATTGAAATCGAGAACGAGGAATAGTGATGCAAGGACAACTCCGCCAGCTGCGAGGAGCAACCCAAGGCCACTTACGCCGTAGAAACCAAATCCGCCACCAACGCCCATAAATGATGCGATGAGGCTTGCAATTCCGAGAACGAGATAACCGATGAGTGCGCCCATCAAGATTCGAGTGAATTGTGGGGTGGCGCGCAATCTGCCGCTTCGATAGAGCGCAAGCACGCCGACGAAAGCTGCGAGCGTTCCAATTACAGCTTGACTGACGATTCCTGGATAGGCATCGTTGTAAAAGCGGCTGATGGCACCAATCGCAAGTCCTTCAAGGCCGGCATACGCAACGACCAAAGCGGGTCGAACAGTCTTTGAGAATGAGATGACGAGCGAAAGACCGAATGCGCCGAGAAGCGCGATCATCGCTACACCAAAGCCCACATTGAAGGTCCAGGCAGCTCCACCTGCGGCTACCAGGATTGCAAAAAGGAATCCGGTACGAGCAACGACATCATCCATCGTCATTCGACCAGTTTGAAGTGGAGATGCGCTGGGAGATGAGTACATCTCTTCTAGTGCATCTGTGGAACGTGGTTCAAAAGCTGCATAGCCACGTTTGTTTCCAAAAGCGCGACCAAGGACAGGGTTAGAACTACGCATCGTATTTCTCTCCTTATAAAGCATTTCTCGTGCCCTGGAAGCTCCAGGCACGAGTTAAATAGTAGGAGAGCGAGATTAAATATTCCTGAGAAGGGGATTAGGTCTCGATAAAATCCAAAGCGTGAACAGGGCACAAGCGGCTATTTGGGCGGGTTGGCTATCCCAAAAGTCGGGATTGGCGCAGAATAGATGGATGGGAGTAACCGTGAAATCACGCGCGTTGGTGGTCCTTCTAGGAGTAGTTCTCCTCGCCGGAGGAAGTGTCACGAGTACATCCGCAGATGAGGGTCATCGAATGGTGATCGTCGATGCATTCTCAGAGGGAATTAGTAGCGGTTCAGAAATTTACGCGATTCCCGAGGAACAGGTCCAAAAGGTCATCAACAATGAGAATTCGAATTACCTACCTCTGCGAAAACTCTGTGAAACTCTCAATTCGGATAACTGTAAACCACCCACCGGGTTAAGTCTTCGAATTTATCTTCCACAATGTACGGATACCGTGGTGAATTACTGCATTAATGGACTCGCTATCTCATCATCGAATTCCGCTGAACTTCAAAGTGGATCACTAATCGGCTACACGAGTGCGCGAAGCTATCCGGCAGATTCGACTCGAGGCGTTCCAGAATCCGCAACTACTTCGCGTTGGAAAGTTCCTGGCGTGCTCAACGGCGCAGGAACCGACACTTACGCGGCGAAGGTGCTCTTGGATGGATTCCTATCTGCCACATCATCGAAGTTATTCGTATTCCAAGTGAGCGCGCTAATCGAGCCGTATGCAGAAACTACTTCAAGCTCCTATACCTCTGCTACGTGCACTTCATGGCAATCAGGTACTGCATGTGGCGTACGCAAGGATTTTGTTGATGGACAGAAAGCACAACTGAGTATTCGACTCCCCAACACCATCACAGGTTGGATACATGGCCGCCTCAAAGGCGCTTCGATATCGGTGACAAAATATGATGCAAATCAAAATACAATCAATGTCGCGGCAGAGAATGTAAAGGTTCCGGAGCTCAATACCGTATTCACCGATGCCCAGGTTGACTCATTACCGAATCCTGCCTACTTCCGACCAAATGGCATGAAATGGAATAGCGTCAACGCAGGAAATCCAGCGGCCCTTGAATGGGTAAAGCAACTTGCCAAACCTCTTAATGACACCGCCACTGGGGAGCACTCCACCTGGTCATTCTCAACAATTCCAAATAATCGTGGGGGAAGTAAATGTTTCGATGACAACTCCCAGCTGCTCGGAATGGTGATGACTAATTCATTAGTTTACGCCCCTAGTGCTCCAGAATTCGATGGCAAACAATTGAACTATCAAGTCGGTGGATTGCACTTTCAGCAAGATGGAAAGACTCCAAACTTAGGGACATATGATCTTTTGATGCGCTCAGCTACTGCACGGTGTCTCTACAACTTCACAGACGCTCCACTTTCAGCGTCGGTTACTGTAACAACGGCTAATGGTGGCGAACAGCAGATTTCGACCACCGTACTCAAGGAAAAGGATGGCTGGCTCCACCTTGGCGCCTACGGCTTTACTTTTTCTAGTCCGATACTGCGAGTGAAGCTCAACGGGGTTCCAAAGACAATCACGCCAACTAATACGCAACCTAGTCAGCCAACGAAGAAGAGTAATTCTAAGGATTACACAATGACATGCGTAAAAGGCAAGCTAGTCAAAAAAATTATTGCACCAAAGCCGATGTGCCCCACAGGATGGAAGAAAAAGTAGCTAGATTTTTCGCTTGTAGCCCGCAGGGCATTTGGTTGCGGTAACCACTTTCATTGATTTTCCTTTTATACAGGTGATCTTCTTGGACTTAGCAATTTTAATGAGCCCTATGGGAGTTCCGCTGAGCTTCACCCGAATTGTTGGTGAGGAGTATGTGAAATTAGATGCGCTCAAAGTGAGCCATCCAGCCTTCTCATTAACTTGCGTGACAGCCACATTTGACTCTGAACTATCGGAAGTTATAGAGACAGTTGCACTAATCGGAGCATTAGTAAAGCCATAAATACATCGAGCTACCGTAGAGCTCATCACTAAATCATAATTACCTTTGAAGACTGTCTTACCGTCAGGTTCAAAGTGAGTCGCAGCAACCTTGTAATCAAGAGTCCCCAGCGACTTATCGAATGTAGGTGGACCGTCGAGATACTCCGCCGCGTTAGTGGTGACTATGCCAGCGAGCGAATCACTCTGAGAAAGACATTTTTGGATTTGGTCGGAGACTTGGTAATTGCCCATCGTTTGGATGGTCCATGCAGTGGGTAGCGCTTGCGCTTTATCTCCCAAAGTCGTGAGCCAGGCCAAATACTCCTTGAGAGTCTCGGCATTATGCCCAGTATTGCCATCGTGCATCAGCGCAATCTCACTTAGCGGTTTCGATTTATTCTCAGAGCCAAAGAGTGGAGAGCCTGCGTTGCTCTTACCTACATAGAAATCTTTGATGCTCTGTGCGGCTGTGTCGTTATTTACCCAAATGGCGTTCACGGGGATCTTGATGGGCTCAGCTTTGACGGCGATGGTGCTGCCGCCACTCTTGTTACTTGTCACCAATATCTCTGGAGCTTTCACACGCCCATGTAGCCAACCAGTAATCTTTCGAGATAAGTCAACTGTTAGACCGAAGTGCAATCCCATCGGAAGGGAATATTTTGCGGCGCATTGTGTAGGTGAAGCTATCGCGCACGTTGACGGATAAGTTCCAGTTTCAGCACCGATATTGTCAAAGCCCTTTGTATATAACTGAGGATTGGTGCTCGCACCACTGAAAACATACTTACCATCAATCAACTTAACCGCCGTGATACTGATAGCAAGTCCATCCATTTGGAATGGTTGATTTACTTTCCACTTTGCTCCGGTCATCTGGGTTTTTAGTAGGTATAAGTCACCACCATTGTGTGGCGCTCCGGGCACTTTAATGAGAGTTGGTCCTCCGCCATTGGGAATCTTCAATGCAACGCTTCCTTTGAAGTATTGCGGATTACCTGATGGGAACTCACCAACTACTGAAAAATCCAGAATCTTTCCGCTCGCATCGGTAATAACGACATCGCGCATGCAATCTACTGTCACCGAATTTGAGCACATGGGCAGATCAGCGCGAAACTGCACATCATCGCCAACACAATCCACACCCGCGATGTCAGTACATGCAACCACTCGAATGCCATTTCCAGCGCTATCGCGGGTTATTGCTACTGCATACGAAGGAAAGCGATAGAGACCCGCTAAATCGTTGCGATAGTAGCCTTGGACATTTCTAAATTCTGAAGTCCAAGGAGGCAAGTACTGCTCATCAGAAGGTGCGATGTAGCCATTACAGGCATACAGCGTTGAATCACAGTAGAGCGCAATCGGTTTGGTTTCATCAACGAGATATGTGGAACTTGCCTGCACTGGAGAAGTTAGCGCTCCGGACACAATTAGAACTATCGCGAATGTGAGCCGGTTCCTGATACGCATTCTCGCTCCTGACCTAGTGTCTTGCAGTGCCCCGGGTGGGGGTCGAACCCACACTTGGAGGATTTTAAGTCCTCTGCCTCTGCCATTGGGCTACCGGGGCGCTTCTTAGAAGGTACTAATGGAGCGCAAATCTACCGGCTTTGGCGAAGATCTTCTCCATCGCCCCCGGCTTGAGTACTCCGGTAAAGGTGTTCTGCTGGCTTGGATGGTAGGAACCCAGTAGCAAATGCTCACCAAAGCGAACGCTGGCTCCGTGCGCGAACGAAATCTTCTTTTGCGGAAGCGGATGATCGAGTTCACCAAGCGCGCGCCAGAGCGCATCCCAGGCAAAAGAGCCGAGAGCGATAAATACTCGAGCTGATGTCAACTGTTGCAATTCTTCTTTGAACCAAGGAGCGCAGTTATCTCGTTCCTCTGTTGAAGGTTTATTTCCAGGGGGTGCGCAACGGACCGCCGTGAGAATTCGAACGGAATTCAAAATCAAGCCATCATTTTTAGCAGTACTTGTTGGTTGATTTGCCAATCCACTTTTATGAAGCGCTGCGTAAAGCCAATCCCCTGATGCATCGCCAGTGAAGACTCGCCCCGTGCGATTTGCACCATGCGCACCAGGTGCCAACCCGACAATCACAATCTTCGCATCGACCGGGCCAAATCCAGGAACTGGTTTTCCCCAATATTTTTCATCGCGAAATGATTTCCGTTTTAGCGCCGCAACCTCTTCACGCCATTGCACAAGGCGTGGACACTTTTGGCAGCTGATAATCTGCTTATCTAAGTGTTGCAACGATGCCATCGAGAATATCCCGTTCGCTAGCGACAAATTCACGCGCCCCAGTGCGCTTGATAATTTCGGCTAGGACCAATGATCCGGCCGCGATAACCTCGACTCGGCCTGGATGCATGTAACCCAATCCAGCCCGTTCAACTCTCGTGAGTGAAAGTAGCCACTCGGAGATCTCGATAGCGCGTTCGGCAGGAATTCGCGCACCATGAATCTGCACTCGGTCGTATTCCGGCAGGTGCAATGCCGCTGCAGCAACCGTAGTTGCCGTACCCGCAACAGCAATCAGAGTTTTCGCCGACGAAATAGCCACGCTTTCGCTTGCTCTGTCGATAGCCTTGTTGATATCTCGTCGCGCATTAGCAATCTCATCAGCACTGGGTGGATCTTGCGAAAAGTGGCGTTCGGTCATTCGCACGCACCCGATGTCGACACTGATTGCAGCAATGACATCGCTAGTGCCAAGCACGAATTCGGTCGATCCTCCGCCGATATCAACTACTAAGAATGGCGCGAGCTCTCGAGAGAGCTCGGCGGTAGCGCCAAGGAAGGAGAGTCTGGCCTCTTCCGTGCCCACGATGACTTCGGGGGCAACCCCGAGTATCTCTTCGACTGGAATGGTGAAGATCTCTCGATTCTGAGCATCCCTCGTAGCACTTGTCGCACAGAAACGTACGTGAGTGACATCGTTTTGATCAATTAACTCTTTGAAATATCGAAGTGCTTTGAGCGTCCGAGCTACCGCTTCGGGCGAAAAGTTTTTTGTTCGATCAACGCCTTCTCCGAGTTTGACGATTTCCATTTCCCGAACGAGCTCTGCTCCGCTCGAACTGGAAATCAGTAGACGAATCGAATTTGTACCGCAATCTATCGCTGCGACGTTAGTTATTGGAATCACCAGACTCATTCAAAATTTGCGCACATGGTTGATCGCTCCACCACATTGGTAACTGAGCCAACGCCTCGTCCCCAAGAATGTTGACCCCTTCGCCCGCTGCTAAGGAGTGTGCTATCAATGAATGTAGGCACTTGACCCGTTCAGGCATGCCTCCAGCAGAAATCCCGACCACCTCAGGCACATCCATGTTCAGCGCCGCACGAGCAGCCATATAGTCTAGGTGGGCTGAGTAGTAGTGGCCTTGCAAAGTCAGATCCTCAGCTAAGCGTTCATTCATCTCTGCCATCAATCCGGAACTCTCTAGCGTCGAGATAGCTCCAGTCAGACGCGGACATGTTGCGTAGTAAAAAGTTGGAAATGGACTGCCATCGCTTAACCGAGGCGGAGTTTCAACGACATCTACTTCGCCACAGGGACAACGATGAGCTACTGCGTGCACATCGCGAGGTGGCCGACCTAATTGTTCCCTTATCACCGCTAAATCGTGGGGTGTTGGAAGTTCTGCCTCACTCACTCGGAGCACCTGATTTTGCCGCCACTTGTTGGATCGATGAGATCAGTTTGGTATACCAGGGCGCACTACCAAATTGCTTCGTCGCGACAGCAGTCTTCTTCTTTTCAGCTGCGTTCTCTGTAGTTTCAATACCAACAACTATGTACTGCCGCTCCCCTGGCAAGACAAAGTGAAGGCGTTCGCGTGCTTGCGATTTCACATAGTTAGGATCGCGCCATTTTTGTAACTCATTTTGAGCTTGCTCTAGGCGTTCTTGTCGCACTTGAATCTCAGCCTCGATTGCATTTATCTGAGCGCGCTGCGTGAAATATCGCTGTGCGGGGGGTGCAATCGTCAGCGCAATAATGAAGATGACAACTGAAATCGCGACAAACCGAGCGGTAACGCCACGCTTAATTGCCACGTGATGATCTCCTTACTCGTGCGAACTAGCCCTTAAACCTTGGAAAAGCGCCTTTGCCTGCAAAAGCTGCTCGTGCGCCAAGTGATTCCTCGATTCGTAGTAGCTGATTGTACTTCGCAACCCGCTCCGAACGCGCTGGAGCGCCAGTCTTGATCTGACCGCAACGCGCGGCAACTGCGAGGTCGGCAATCGTAGTGTCCTCAGTTTCTCCAGAGCGATGGCTCATCATCGAACGGTAACCAGAGTTATGTGCCAGCTGCACTGCATCCAGAGTTTCGGTGAGCGTTCCAATTTGGTTGACTTTGACGAGTAGCGCATTCGCAGCTCCTCTGGCTATACCATCAGCCAAACGAGTTGGATTTGTCACGAAGAGATCATCGCCAACTAGTTGTACTCGCTCGCCAAGGCGTTTTGTAATCGAAATCCATCCATCCCAATCATTTTCGTCGAGTGGATCTTCAATTGAAACCAATGGATACGCATCGACTAATTCCTGGTAGTAATCAATCATCTGATCAGAACTCTTTGAGGTTGCTTCGAATGAATAACTTCCCGCCTCATGGAATTCAGTCGCTGCAACATCGAGCGCCAGACCTACATCTTTGCCAGGAGCGAATCCAGCATTGGTGATAGCGCTAAGAATGAGATCTAACGCAGCGCGATTACTACTGAGGTTGGGTGCAAAACCGCCTTCATCGCCAATACTTGTTGCTAGACCTTGTTTCTTTAAGACCGATTTGAGGCTGTGATAGATCTCGGCGCCCCAGCGGAGCGACTCAGCGAAATTCTGCGCACCAAAGGGGGCCACCATAAATTCTTGGATATCGACATTGGTATCTGCGTGCGCGCCGCCATTGAGAATATTCATCATGGGAACCGGTAGCAGCGTGGCAGATTCGCCACCTAGATATGTGAAGAGCGGTTCATGGCGGTCATTAGCGGCGGCTTTCGCAGCGGCAAGTGAAATGCCCAAGAGCGCATTGGCACCTAATCGTGATTTGTTGGGGCTGCCATCAAGAGTAATCATTGCCTGATCAAGGGCGCGTTGATCTGAAGGGTTCATACCCAAGATTGCCGGAGCAAGCTCATTGGCGATTCCCGCGAGCGCCTTCTGAACTCCCTTGCCGCCATAACGTGAGCCGCCATCACGAAGTTCGACCGCCTCATGTGCTCCGGTTGACGCACCAGAAGGAACGGCAGCGACTCCACGAATTCCATTATCTAAGGTGAGCTCAACCTCGACTGTTGGGTTACCTCGAGAATCCAAGATTTCGCGAGCAACTACCGAACTAATTTTTGCCATGTGCACCCTCTCCAGTAACGCGCCAACCCAATACTAATACTTACTTTCGCAGTTCACCTTCTAGACGTCGAGCCCGAGCACGTAGGGCGAACTCGGGATCAATGCCATGTTTACTCGCAAGCGCAACCACTGCAAAAAGGAGTTCACCAATACTCGCTTCAGTTACTTGATTCGGCGTGCGAATCTCTTCACTCAGATCGATGGCACGTCCATGCTTTTCAGCGCGATGCATTAATTTCGCTGTGAGTGAGAGTGCAGGTTGATTTAACGGAACACCATCAACTGGAGAGGTGCGAGATTTCTCAGCGGCTTTAATCTGTTCCCAATTGCCTTCAACCTGTCGCGCAGTCAACTCTTGAGCCTCTGCGAAGACATGTGGGTGGCGGCGAATGAGTTTCTCGCAAATTGACGCCGCAACTTCTTCGATAGAGAAGGGAGCATCGGCACGCTCCTGACCAATTCGAGAATGGAAATAGACTTGAAGTAAGACATCGCCAAGTTCCTCGACTATGTCATCGCGGTTGCCACGTTCGATTGCATCAATGAACTCGTAGCTCTCTTCAAGCAGATATGTAAGGAGCGATTGATGAGTTTGCTCTGCATCCCAAGGACAGCCCCCAGGAGAGCGCAATGTATCCATCACCTCTACGAGGCGAAGGAGATTGCTCTTTTGCGTCACAGAGTTACGACTCTGTTTATTGCTTGCCTGACGGCAACGCTCCGCCAGTGGGATCTGCCGGCTCTACTCTGTTGTTAGCGGTATTCCATACTCCGTAGCGAGGATTGACGTCTAGGTTCTCGCTTGCCGCGGTATCGGAGAGCATCTTTTGCAGCGCCTCGACCACTTGGGCGTCTTCCGTCGCAGTAGGTGCAATAACTTGACGGATTTTATCTTGCAGCACAATCAGAGCGAGGTACTCTTCAAAATCAGTTGATGCAATACCAGCTTTGACCAAAGCTACGGAGAGCTCCTGTTCGCCCCCAACATTTTGAAGTACCTCAGCGCGTCGAGCGGAGATATCGCCCGGGAGCGCAACCACATTTCGCTCTTTTGCCGCTTGCTTGAGCAACGCACTGAAAATGTGAAATCCAAGAGTGTTCCGAGTTAGCTCTTCACCCGATAATCCATCCTCAGGAGTGGTATTGAATGTGATCCGCTCTTCAAGGATCTTCGAAACGCTTGCCTGTAATTTCTCGATCGAGATATTTCCGCTCTTGAGAGAAGCTGCATCAGAAGGGTTGCTGCACCCGGAGAGCATCAACGCGATACCTGCAATTAACATAGATCCAATTGCTCGATTACCTAATCTGCGTCTTACGCTGCTCATCTGGTTAACCCGCTTTCAATTAAGGCTCGATACTCTTCTGTGCTTCTTCAGTTCTTTGGCTAACAACAATTCTTCAGCGAATGGTCGACTCGAGAGCCTGCGCCACCCACTCCAAGAGAGAATTATCGCCTAACTTTGCCCGCTCGAAAGCCACCCCAGTCTGCTCAGGCAGTGGCAGCAACAGCGTCGCCAAGCTCGTCTTATATATATGTCCAGGGTAGAGGCGCGCCATCCGCACCGACAGGGAATCGCCAAGGGTCACTGGCGCCAACCGGAGGTGTTTGCCGTGAACCACCACCTCTGCGAGGTTGAGCTCCTTAGCCCAAACCCGCAATTTTGCAATCTTCAACAAACTGACAACCGCCTCGGGAGCGCCACCAAATCGGTCGTTGAGCTCTTGTTCCACTTCATCAACTTGATCAGGGTTGGTCGCGCTAGCTAGGCGTCGATAGATATCAAGACGCACTCGTTCGCTTTCCACGTAATCATGAGGTAAGAAAGCATCGATTGGAAGTTCCAGCTTGCATTCGATTTCTTGATGCTTTTCGCCTTTAAAGTCTGCGACGGCCTCGCCAATCATTCGCATGTAAAGATCGAAGCCCACATCAGCTATATGGCCCGACTGTTCTCCACCAAGCAAATTTCCGGCGCCGCGAATCTCTAGGTCTTTGAGTGCCACTTGCATCCCCGACCCCAATTCCGTATTTGCCGCTATTGTCTCGAGACGGTCATGGGCAGTCTCGGTGAGTGGCTTCTCTGTGTCGTAGAGAAAATATGCATAACCACGCTCACGTCCACGCCCAACCCTTCCCCTGAGTTGATGTAACTGTGAAAGCCCCATCTTGTCCGCCTGCTCAACAATCAGGGTGTTCGAATTCGGGATATCGATACCACTTTCGATAATTGTGGTGCAGATCAATAGGTCAAACTCTTTCTCCCAGAATGCAAGAATCACTTCTTCCAAAGCGCTCTCGCTCATTTGGCCATGAGCAATCCTTATGCGCGCCTCTGGCACTAATTCGGCGAGGCGTGCAGCGCAGCGATCGATAGTGTTGACTCGATTATGGATATAAAAGATTTGCCCATCGCGTAACAGTTCTCGCCGTATCGCGGCAGTGATTTGTTTCTCTTCATATCCACCGACGTATGTGAGAACCGGATGTCGCTCTTCGGGTGGCGTAGCCATGATAGACATTTCGCGAATGCCAGTAATGGACATCTCTAAAGTACGAGGAATCGGAGTTGCCGACATCGAAAGCACATCGACATAGGCGCGAAATCGCTTTAATTTCTCTTTATGCTCGACCCCAAAACGTTGCTCTTCATCGATGATAACAAGCCCTAAATCTTTGAACGAAACATCGCCAGATAACAATCGATGCGTGCCAATGACAACATCGACTTTTCCTGCTTCGAGCTCGGCGAGAGTTAATTTGATTTCCGCCGCTGTAGCAAAACGTGAGAGACCTGCAACCTTTACCGGAAATCCAGCAAACCTCTCAGAGAAGGTGTTCAGGTGTTGCTGGACTAGAAGGGTTGTGGGCACCAAGATTGCAACTTGCTTACCGTCCTGAACTGCCTTAAACGCCGCCCTGATTGCAATCTCGGTCTTCCCGAAACCAACATCCCCGCAAACGATGCGATCCATGGGAGATGGAGCTTCCATATCCTTTTTTACCTCGCTAATCGTCGATAACTGGTCGGCAGTTTCAACATATGCGAATGCATCTTCTAATTCTCGCTGCCATGGAGTATCCGGAGAGAAGGCAAAGCCAGGAGAACTTGTCCGCGCTGCGTATAGTTGAATCAACTCTGCAGCAATTTGCTTTACTGCCTTTCTCGCCTTGCCTTTTGCTTTCTGCCAATCTGCGCCACCCATGTGATGGACCGTGGGACTCTCTCCGCCCACATACTTACTCACTTGATCTAGAGAATCCGTTGGCAGATATAGGCGATCTCCGGCTTGACCTCGTTTGCTTGATGCATACTCAATAACGAGATACTCACGTTTTGTGCCGTTAACAACGCGCTCGACCATTTCGATGAATTTACCGATGCCATGAATTTGGTGAACGACGAAGTCTCCCTCTTTCAGTGAGAGTGGATCAATCCGATTCTTTCTACGAGCAGCTAACGAGGACTTCTCACCATCTTGTGCCTTACTGCCTGCAAAATCTCGCTCGGTTATGAGAGAGAATTTCGCTTTTTCGGCGGTAAAGCCATGTCGAAGCGGTGAGTTTGCAATCAACACCGCTCCCGCCACTAAATCGTTTGCAGTTGGGATTCCTTCGGCTCGAAGCAACTCCTCATAACGGGTGGCAGTTCCGTGGCCAATGGCTGTCATCAATATCGACCAATTTTCCCCAATTTTTTCCCGCACAAATTCGATGAGTCGATCAGAGTTAGCGCGGAATGGTTCCACTGCTTTGAGCGTTGAATCAACGGCGCTCTCTCCACCACCAAATGGAGCAATTTCAGAGAGAATCAAAGCTTGGCTGCGTGCTCGTTTGAGCTCTCCTTCAAGTTCACGAAATGAATACCGTTCTAGCTCCCGCAAATCAATAGGGATTTGATTACCAGCGGCAGCATTCAACCAAGAAGCCTCGAGAAATTCCGCTCCTGTCCTAATGAGCTCGCTTGAACGGTTTCGTATCAATTCTGGACCAACCGAGATTATGCGAGAGTTCTGCGGCAGCAATTCGACAAAACTTTCCATGTCATTAACTAAAGCGGGCATAAGGGATTCCATTCCTTCGACTGGAATTCCTTCGCTGATGCGCTGAAAAGCATCTGCAAGTGGTGATGCAGTCGCGGCTAGATCTGCAGCCCGTGCCCGCACCTCTTCGGTAATCAAAATTTCGCGGGCTGGTAGCGCTGAAATCGGATCACTGCATATGTGAAGTGACCGTTGATCTGCAACTGAGAAAAATCGAACTTCATCAATGACATCATCGAAGAACTCGACTCGTACCGGATGCTGCGCCTGAGGAGGAAATAAGTCGATGATTCCACCGCGTTGCGCAAACTCTCCTCGCTTCTCGACCAAATCAGTCCTGGTGTATCCAAGTTTTAACAATCCGCGAATAGCTGATGCCATATCCATACTTTGACCAGAATGAAAAATCGGAATCTCTGCGGATCCAAAACCTCTAATGAATGGTTGGATAAAGGATCTTGCTGGCACAACCACTACATCGCTATGCCCTTTTCGAATTGACTGTAACGTGGCAAAGCGTCTGGCAACGGTATCGCTCTGCGGGCTTAAGCGTTCGTGTGGCAACGTTTCCCAACTTGGAAAATGATTAACCTTGGTATCAGGTAGGAGCGAAGTAAGTTCTTCGTATAGATCCTCACCATTATTTGCTGTAAGGATGACCAGTGGTAGGCGTTGCTCACTTTGTGAAAGTCCATGAACGTACGATGCAATCAGCACCGCCGCTGAGGGCAGTGGCGCGATGATGGTTTCGCCGGAATCAAAAGCGCGATGGCAGCGGCTAAAGTCGAGCTGCGCTATCGCCCCCATCAAAGGACCACTCATTGCCACACCTCGCTCTCTTGAAATGGCAAAAGAGCCCCATTTTCCGTAAGCACGGGGGGCTACTTCCTGACGCTCGCGGCAATCCTACCTTCCTTACTCTGCCAAGATATGACCATGCAAAATCCTGCTGCGAACCTTCGAGCCGACGTCCGTCGCCTCGGAGAGCTCCTTGGTGAAACTCTGGTGCGCCAAGAGGGTCAGGCTCTTCTCGACCTTGTGGAATCGGTTCGACTAGCAGTGCGCGAAGACTCCCCCCTTGGCGCAAATATTCTTGAGAAGGTCGATGTCAATGAGAGCATCAAGTTGGTGCGCGCCTTTAGTACTTACTTTCATCTGGCAAACATCGCTGAACAAGTGCACCGCGCTCGGACTCTCTCTGAGGGTCGCGTCAATGGTCAATCGTGGCTTCAGCAAACTTTTCAAAAGATTGCTGAAGCAAAGATCAGTCAAGATGAACTCGCACGAGCAGTAGCAACACTCTCAGTGAGGCCGGTATTCACTGCTCATCCAACGGAGGCGGCTCGTCGATCGGTTCTCAGCAAGCTTGGAACAGTTGCGCAACTACTAGACGAAGCAAACGTTCGCGAACGTGAGAAGAAACTAGCCGAAGCAATCGAACTTCTATGGCAAACCGATGAATTGCGTCTAGAACAACCTGAGCCGCTTGATGAAGCTACAAATGCGCTCTATTACCTAGATGATTTGCACCGCTACACCGTTCCGCAAGTCTTAGATGATTTTGCCTTTGAACTTTCAAAGTACGGAATCGACCTAGATCCGCTTGCCCGCCCACTCTCGTTTGGAAGTTGGATTGGCGGCGATCGTGATGGAAACCCAAACGTCACTCCGAAAATCACATCCGAGACGATTACTTTGCAGGTAGGCCATGCTGTTCGCGTCTTGCTCGAAAAACTTGATGCGCTACGCCAATCACTGTCGGTCTCAGCACGACTTGCTGGTGCAAGCAGCGAACTCCTCCGCTCTATTCAGACCGATCTGCAAAATATCCCCGAATTTGAAGACCGTTTTAAACGGCTGAATATCGAAGAGCCCTATCGATTAAAGGCGACAGCAATCCGCCACAAGCTTGTACTTACTCAACGTCGCCACGCTAATCGGGCGCCGCATGAGCCTGGTCGAGATTATGCAAATACCCAAGAGTTATTAGACGACTTGAACCTCATGCGCGATTCCTTGTTGGCCCATAAGGGTGAGCTCATCGCATCCGGTGAACTTGAGCAACTCATCAGGACTGCATCAGCCTTTGGATTGACACATGCCACTCTTGATGTCCGTGAGCATTCCAATCAACATCATCATGTTCTCAACCAATATTTTCTAGCGCACGGCGTCAGTAACTATCTCGAACTTGATAATCAGTCGCGATTGGAATTGTTAATCCCAGAACTCCGTAATGGCCGCTCTATCAATAGGGAGGAGCTAGATAGTCGAGGAAAACAGAGTTACGACGCCTTCACAACTATTGGAGAAATCATCGAGAAATTCGGTGATGAGGCTATTGAAAGCTACATAGTGTCGATGACAAAATCTGCGAGCGACTTGCTTGCTGCAGTTGTGCTCGCCGTCAAAGCTGGCCTAGTGGATCTCGCTCAAGGTAAAGCGCTCATTGGTTTTGTACCGCTCTTAGAAACTGTTGCAGAGTTGCAATCTGCCGATGAGATCCTTGGACAACTTCTCGCTATCTCTGACTATCGGGAAATAATCGAATTGCGTGGAGAACTTCAAGAGGTCATGCTCGGCTACTCAGATTCGAACAAAGATGCTGGCATCACTACTAGCCAGTGGGAGATTCACCGAGCTCAGCGAAAACTTCGCGATCTAACGAGCAAAGAGCAGATTCATCTACGAATATTCCACGGCCGTGGCGGTTCAGTAGGGCGCGGCGGCGGGCCAACATACGATGCAATCCTGGCGCTACCTTGGGGCTCGCTCGCTGGCGAGATAAAAATGACTGAACAAGGTGAGGTCATTTCAGACAAGTACTCGCTGCCGTCACTAGCTCGCGAGAACGTCGAGTTGATTCTGGCTGCAGCACTTGAGGCGACAGTGCTGAACAGGGCGCCACGGCAAAGCACACGTGACCTAGCCGCGTGGGATTCATGTATGGATGCAGTAAGCAGCGCAGCAATGGCCAGTTATCGCAATCTCGTCGATCATCCTGACTTACCTAAGTATTTCTATCAATCGACCCCCGTTGAGCAGCTGGGTAATCTTTATCTCGGTTCACGCCCCTCGCGCCGTCCAGATTCAGATGCGGGCCTCTCTGGCCTACGCGCGATTCCATGGGTATTCGGTTGGACCCAGTCGCGCCAGATTGTGCCAGGTTGGTTTGGCGTTGGTAGCGGACTGAAGGCTGCTCGTGAAGCAGGTAATTCGAAGATTCTCAATCAGATGTTCGAAGAGTGGCATTTCTTCAAAACCTTCATCAGTAATGTCGAGATGACCCTCGCCAAAACAGATCTACATACAGCGGAGCATTATGTGAGCTCCTTAGTGGATCCTGAGCTACGCCATTTCTTTGAAGAAATAAAGCGCGAATACCAATTGACCGTCGAAGAAATTCTCTTGCTCACACAGAAAAATGCGCTACTTGGAGATCAACCTATCCTCGCTCAAACTCTGGCAATCCGGGATGTTTATCTCCGTCCGATGCAACTCCTCCAAGTCTCACTCTTGCAAAAGGTGCGAAATGTATCGAAAGATCAATCAACAGATGATGTGCTCAAACGTGCGCTCTTGCTCACGATCAACGGCATTGCAGCTGGCTTGCGAAATACAGGTTGACCTTACTGATTGAAGTTCTGTTGGGTGACTTCAAGACCTTTGACGATAAGTGATTCGATGGCATCACAGCTGCGCATGATCAAGTCATTGAGCGCTAATTTCTCACTTTTTGCGAACCTGTCGAGGACATAATCAGCGGTATCTTGTGGCGTGGCGGGTCGCCCGATTCCGACTCGAACACGAAAATACTCCGGAGTGCCAAGAGAGTGCGTTAGTGACTTAAGTCCATTGTGGCCATTATCGCCACCGCCAATTTTCACTCGCAAGGTATCAAAGGGAATATCCAACTCATCATGAATCGCGATGATTCGTTCCGGAGCACAATTGAAATACTTTGCTAAAGGTGCAACCGCATCTCCAGAATCATTCATATAAGTTTGCGGTTTGATAATTACAATCTTTGGCGAATCACTTCCTACGCCAAGTCGAGTCTCAAGGACTAATGCGCGGTACTTATTGGATGCAAATTTTCCACCGAGACGTATCGCCAACTCTTCTGCGACCAGAAATCCGATGTTATGGCGAGTGCTGGCGTACTTTTCACCGGGATTGCCAAGACCAACGACCAGCCAAGCATTCGATGAATGGCTGGTCATAGAAGATTTCGCTTAATTAGCTCTTTGCAGCAGCATCGCCAGCAGCATCACCTGAAGCAGCTGGAGCTGCTGCAGCGCCTTCAGCTGCGGGAGCGGCAACTACCTCTTCAGCAGCTGCGCGGACGCTGAGGTGTACGACGATCATCTTTGGATCGCTGATAAGAGCTACGCCCTCTGGCAACTTCACATTTGACGCATAGAGTGAATCGCCGGCGACCAGACCTTCCATATCAAGTTCAAGATGCGAGGGAATCGAAGTCGCTTCGACCTCTACCTCGATGGCGTTATGGACGTGTTCCAAAATTCCATCTTGGTCATACTTTCCAAATGTGTGAACCGGAACGGAGACGACCACGCGCTCACCACGGCGAACTAGGATCAAGTCGATATGTTCGAGGGTGCCTTTTAGTGGATCGCGAACTACTGACTTCGGCAGGGTGAGTTCAACCTGCGAACCGAGGTCGATATCAAGCAAGACGTTTGATGTCTTAAGTGCGATGCCTACCTCGCGAGCTGGTAGCGCAATGTGAATCGGCTTCTCACCGTGTCCATAAATAACTGCAGGAACAAGACCATCGCGACGTGCACGTCGAGCGGCGCCCTTTCCAAATTCCGAGCGAACCTTCGCTGCAATCTTGATTTCGGCCATCTGATCCCCCGTTTATCTTCTCGTGTTAGTTACCAGCGAGATACGAGGCGGGCCCTAGAGCTAGCCGTCGATGACGGGACTTTCATCCCCTCGCCGGAAGGATTGAAGAGTAGCCCAGATGGGGTGACTTTTGAAAATCTACCCTTTTTACGGGTTAGGAATGGCCGTCAAAGAGGCTGGTGACCGAACCATCCTCGAAGACTTCGCGAATGGCTCGAGCTAGTAGTGGTGCGATTGAGAGCACTGTCAATCGATCAAAGCGCGACTCCTCTGGAATAGGCAAGGTGTTAGTCACAACAACCTCGCTAACCCGCGAATTCTTAAGGCGATCAATCGCAGGGCCTGAGAGCACAGCATGGGTGGATGCAACAATCACTTCGCGCGCTCCCTCATCGAAGAGGGCATCGACAGCTTTTGTAATAGTTCCTGCAGTATCAATCATGTCGTCGATTACAACGCAAGTTTGTCCAGTGACATCACCCACGACACGTCCGGTCTTCGATTCATTGGGAATTCGAGGGTCGCGAGTCTTGTGAATGAAAGCAATTGGACAACCGCCTAGAAGATCAGACCATCGCTCAGCTACACGAACCCGCCCTGAATCTGGCGAAACTATTGTTAGGCGAGAACGATCGACTTTACTGCCAACGTAATTTGCTAATAACGGGAGCGCAAAAAGATGATCTACCGGGCCATCGAAGAATCCTTGGATTTGCGAGGTATGTAAATCGACCACCATCAAGCGATCTGCGCCAGCAGTCTTGAAGAGATCGGCCATCAACCGTGCCGAGATTGGTTCCCGACCACGATGTTTCTTATCTTGGCGGGCATAACCATAAAAGGGTGCAATTACTGTTATCCGTTTTGCTGATGCTCGTTTTAGAGCATCGACCATGATGAGCTGTTCCATGATGTGTTTATTGACAGGAGTCGCATGGCTCTGCAGAACAAAGGCGTCGCAGCCACGCACGCTCTCTTCGAAGCGAACAAAGATCTCACCATTAGCAAAGTCGTATGCAGAAGTTGGAGTAAGTGGTATTCCTAACTCGTCGCCGACCTCTTGAGCCAACTCAGGAAAAGCACGGCCAGTAAATAGTCGAAGGCGTTTCTCAGATGAGAGTCGGATTTCGCTCACTTCACTCCTTTTTCTTCGTTACCTGCACGTTCAGCGGCCTTCGCCGAGTCGCTACCTGCACGCTTGCGCCCTACCCAGCCGAGAATATTCCGTTGTTGCCCTCTTCCCACGCCCATTGCCCCGGGTGGCACATTTTCTGTGATGGCCGAACCGGCGGCGGTATAGGCGCCATCGCCCACTTCGACCGGGGCGATCAAGATGTTGTCGCTGCCAATCCGGACATGGTCACCAATAACTGTCTGGTGTTTGGCCACCCCGTCGTAGTTCGCGGTTATCGTTCCCGCCCCAATATTGCTCTCAATCCCAATCGTGGCATCGCCGATATATGAGAGGTGCGGAACCTTGGAGCCAGCCCCAATCGACGAATTCTTCACCTCGACGAACGAGCCGACCTTGGCGCCCTCACCGAGGTGCGCCCCCGGACGGAGGAAGGAGTAGGGACCTACCTGCGCATGGCGACCAATTGTCGCGCCGTCGCACTCCGATTTGGTGATGACGGCATCGGAACCGACCTCGCAATTGAAGAGTCGGGTATCCGGTCCGATCAGCGCGCCTCGCCCAATCCGGCTCACGCCTTCGATCTGGCAGCCTGGTTTAATCGTGACATCACTCTCAAGTTCTACAGTCGCATCAATAAATGTGGTGGGCGGATCAATGAGCGTGACACCCGCTTCCATCCAGTGGAGATTGATTCGATCACGCATGATTGCAGTTGCTTCTGCTAATTGGATCCGATTATTAACTCCGAGAATCTCAAAATAATCATCGGCCACTACTGGAACAACTTTCTTTCCGCTAGCGCGAATGATCTCGATAGCATCTGTTAAATACTCTTCGCTTTGTGCGTTATTAGGTTTAATATCGGCGAGCGCTCTCTTCAGCGCACCTGCATAGAATGCATATATGCTCGAATTCACCTCGTGCACTTCACGCTCGTCGGCGTCTGCATCTTTCTCTTCAACTATTCGTAAGATTCCATTCTCCGGGTCGCGAATGATTCGACCATATCCATGCGGATCATCCACATCAGCGGTGAGTACCGCAGCTCCAACCTGGTCGTTCTCGCAAAGTGCGACTAGTCGGTCGAGTGAATGCCCAGTTATCAATGGTGCGTCACCGGCGATAACAACTACAGTCGCATCGTCGCCACAGTCAATCTGCTCTAAAGCAATACGTACCGCATGACCTGTTCCGCCACGACGTTCTTGGTGTGCAATCTTTGCTCTGCTGTCGTACCTAAGTACTTCTGCAGTGACCTCTTCACTCTTGGCTCCAACAACAACGATGCGCTCAGAAGCCGAGAGAGATTCCGTTGCGCACAAGACGTGGCCAATCAGAGTGCGACCCAAAATGGTGTGAAGGACCTTAGGTACATCTGAACGCATTCGCGTTCCTTCGCCCGCCGCAAGGAGGATGACAACTCTGCCCATTGGAAGGCGACCTCCCCCTGCACATCACCGGCTCGAGAATTCCTCTGGTGTGCGTGCGCTCCGCCACCTGGTATCGATCCAGGACCCTGGGCTTCAAAGGCCCATGTGCTAGCCACTACACCATGGCGGAACCCATATTCTCTCTCATTTTTGCCGCGCTTTCGACCAGCCTCAGCCGCACCAGTGGCCACTACCCTTGGCAGATATGAACACACCCTCGCCCGCCGCGCCCCCTGGGGCGCAGCGCACGCGGATGTCCAGCGCTGCGCGGCGCGAACAGATAATCGCTACTGCAGTCCGCGTTTTCGCTGAGAGTGGGATTGAAGGAACCAGCGTTGAAGAGCTTGCCGCGAATGCAGGGGTATCTAAGCCCCTGATCTACGAACACTTCGGGAGCAAAGAAGGGCTCTACGCGGTCGTAGTCGATCGTGAGATGCGCGCGCTACTCGAAATGATTTCGAGCACGCTTGAGGCTGGTCGACCTCGGGTGCGAGCAGAACGTGCGGCGCTGGCCTTTCTGACTTACATCGAGACGCGCAGCGATGGTTTTCGACTACTGGTTCGAAATTCTCCAGTTGGAGGTCAGAGTGGTTCATTTGCAACGCTTCTGAGTGAGGTCGCAGCGCAAGTGGAACATATCTTCATCGAAGAATTAGGTACTCGCGGCTTCGATGGTGAGATGGCTCCAATGTACGCCTCGATGCTCGTTGGCATGGTTGCTCTCACCGGACAGTGGTGGCTCGATGCGCGTTCATTCACGCGCGAGGAAGTTGCCGCACACATCGTGAACCTCGCATGGAATGGTTTAAGCGGTCTTGAGGCACAGCCGCGCCTCTCGTTCGAGGGTCGAATGAAGAATGAACGATAAAAGTCAGAAACGTCACGACGAGGTAGCTGAGCTTGTTGCTGCGTGGCGACGGGAGCGACCCGATCTTGACATCGCACCACTAGAAGTCTTAAGCCGAATTACTCGATTAGCTAGGCATTTGGATATCGCTCGTAGAGCAGCATTCGCAGAGCATGGTTTGGAGACGTGGGGCTTTGATGTGCTCGCTGCACTTCGTCGCGCCGGCGCCCCATACCAACTCACTCCAGGCCAGCTCATCCACGAGAATCTCGTCACGAGTGGAACGATCACTAATCGACTTGATCGTCTCGAGAGTGATGGTTTGCTCGCTCGATATCCAGATCCCTCTGATGGCCGAGGCACACTGGTCAGAATTACTGCTCAAGGAATCAAGGTCATTGATGCTGCCCTTGCCAGCCTGCTCCAACGTGAGAAAGAATTGCTCAAGAGCCTTGAACCGGAGGAGCAATCAATGCTTGCCAACCTGCTGAGTTCGATCCTCGCTAGTTTGGAGATGGGTAATTGAGAAGATTACGCGGTGCGCTATTAGTAATCACACTTGCTCTCAGTTCAAGTTTTGCGCTACCTGCCGTTCATGCAGAAGTCGTACCCACCGTTGAATACTCAGTTACCGACTCACAATTCGGCTACTGGTTGAAATCCACCCTCTATTCGCTCGCTTCAGAACGAAATGGTGTTAAGTCTTCTGGAATCACGTACTGCACAGGTTGGGATGATCCAAATTGTGCTGGGTCGAAACAATTGTTAGCAGATTTGATCGAGACGCCATGCTCCGGTCCAGAAGACCGGGGATGCATTGAGGGCGTTGAAGTTTCCCAAGCCAATGGGGAATTAGAGAAGTTAACGCTTTTGGGTGAGGCAACTGGAGCCGCTATCCCGAGTAAATCTTTTGACCTTGACTCTGCCAGCGGTGGCAAACTTTTGATACCTCGAGGTGGTGGGATCTCGCTATGGCGAAGTAATCTCGCCGCAAGCGATGGCAGCTATCGGATGTACATGGCGCACTTACTTGCGCGATATTCCTACTATTGCGGAGACCTGAGGAACGTTGCTCAACTCGCAGCAATCAAAGTCGCTGGGGACACCTGCGCCACTGGAACTTTTGATTTCAAGGGTTCAATCATCCCGGTCTCGCTCAAGGCAAAGCCATCTGGCGCCGCAACTTGTGAGTTCTTTGCGTATCAAGACTTATGTGTAATTGCGGAGAACTTTGGTGGAAATGAGAAAGTAGCCGTAACAATTCGCCAAGATAAATCTCTGACTGGGTGGTTATTTGGACGTATGCAGAATGCAGAATTTTCTGTGACTCCGATCGATTCCCAATTCAACCTCATTCGAGTCGGCGGGCAACCTACCTTTGTGCCACCACTAAAGGCCTCGCTGCCGAAAAGTGAAATCGCTAAATATCCGAGACTAGAGCGATATTTGAAGACAGTTTTCAATGGTTCAGATAAATTCGATGGACAGATGAATTACAACATCAAAGGCTCTGATGGCAATTGGCTTACCTACCCGGATTTTCTTCAAGTTGCGAATACCAAGATGCTCTCCCAACTCTATAATCGATGGGCGCTATTTGATGCATTCGAGGAATTATTCAAGCCAATCCAACTTACCGCCCAAAATAACGGTATTTACGCAGCTCCTGCTACTAATTCAATCTTGTGGAATTTCGCATCAGCGGCATATGAATCAGCAGATTCAAATCCGTGTTCCGCCGACAAAAGTAAACTGCACGGACTTGTGGTCACCAATGCACCTGTCTATGAAACCGGTCCACCAAAATTTCGAGATGGAGTACTCGATTACCGAGTCGCTGGCATGCACAACAATCTGGATGGCAGTGAGTTCAAAGGCGAATACACATTTATCGTTCGCTCAGATACCGCCCGATGTTTTTACGGTTTTAGCCAAGCTCCGATAGAAGCCCGCGTTACCGTTGTCTCTAGTAACGGTGCAGAACAGATTGCGACAGTCGTTGTGTCGGAGAAAGATAATTTCCTGAAGCTCGATGCACGAGGATTTACCTTCTCTTCGCCAACTATCAAGATTAAGTTGTCGCAACCGGTACCAACCACCAAGGTTCCTACGAAAGCGAGAATCTCGAAGATCACTTGTATCAAAGGTAAATCTGTCAAAGTGATTTCTGGCGTTAACCCAAAGTGCCCCACTGGTTATAAGGTTCGAACTAGTCGATAACTTTCGGTCCACCAACAGGGCTATGCGCTCGACCAAGTTGAGATACTGCACCGGTTGAGGAGAGCGCGACTGCAAGATCAATCGCAGCCTCTTCATCTTTTGCCAGGAAGGCAACGGTTGGTCCGGAGCCTGAAACCAAGGCGCCGATTGCGCCAGAATCCATTCCCGCTGAGAGCGCTAATTTGAGCGCCGGGCGCAGCGAACATGCTGCTGCCTGAAGATCGTTAACTAGCGATTTCCCCAAAGAAACAGGATCGCCACTACTCAACGCGTGCATAAGCTCTTCGTTAACTCGCGGCTGGCGTTGCGCAAATCCCTGTCGTAAGCGATCGCACTCTTCGTACACTGCAGGAGTTGAGAGACCTTGCGAAGAGTAAGCAAGTACCCAATGAAAAGTTCCGCGCGCGAGCGCTGGCGTGAGCCGATCCCCTCGCCCAGTTCCTACCGCAGTACCTCCGGTGAGTGAGAAGGGAACATCACTGCCTAATTGACGCGCAATCATAATCAGCTCATCCTTGGTCATCTTCGTTTCGTACAACGAATCCAATGCGACGAGAACGCCGGCAGCATTTGCGCTACCGCCTGCCATACCACCAGCAATTGGAATCTGCTTCCGAATCTCAATCACTAGGTCTAAAGAGACTTTCTTTCGCTGCGCAAATAATTGAGCAGCTTTGTAAGCAAGATTCTTATTGTTGGTTGGAAGATTTGCGATATGTGGATTATCTCCGCTAAATCTCAAAGTGATACCAGAACCATTCTCGCCAGGAGTCACTTTGATTTCGTCATAGAGCGAGACTGCTTGAAAGACTGTTGCTAGATCGTGATATCCATCGTCACCTTTGGCCCCAACAGAAAGCTGCAAATTGATTTTTGCAGGCGCTTTAACCACGGTCATGGTTCTACCCTAATCAACTTGCTGGTGAAATGCCTCGCGCAATCGCAATAAATTGTTCGAGTGTCAGATTCTCAGCTCGACTGGTGGGGTCTATCCCGATCGAATTCAAGTACGTTGAAGCGCTCTCACTATTACCCAAGAAAGTGCCGAGCGAGGCACGTAACATCTTCCGCCGCTGCGCAAAAGCGCTATCAATGATGGCAAAAGTACGTTTCCGCAAGGGTTCATCAGCTAATCTCGAATCGCTTCGCCGCGAGAAAGCCAATAGTGAGGAATCAACCCTTGGCACCGGCCAAAAGACTTCACGAGAAATCTGGCTGGCAACCTGTGAATCTGCCCACCATTTCAATTTCACACTCGGAACGCCGTAGACCTTCGAACCGGGCGGCGCTGCCAACCGATCCGCTACCTCTGCTTGGACCATAACGATTCCGCGCTCGATGCTAGGGAAATTCTCCATGATATGCAGAAGCACCGGCACCGAAACGTTATACGGAAGATTTGCCACAAGCACCGTTGGTCTGAGCGCCAAATTTGTGACGTTAAGCGCATCATCATGAATCACAGTGAGCGCGTTTACCCGTTCAGGAGCGTGCGCCGCCATGGTCTTAGGTAACTGATTTGCTAAGCGGTTATCAATCTCTACCGCTATCACATGGGCAGCATCCACAAGCAATGCAATCGTTAGCGAACCTAAACCTGGGCCAACTTCAAGAACCACATCGCTCGCTTTTAGCCCGGCCAATCTCACAATCTTTCGGCAGGTATTCCCATCTACGACGAAATTCTGTCCGAGTGATTTTGATGGTCGTAATTGCAAATCCGCTCCCAGCTTGCGGATTTCACTAGCACTTAACGTCTCCATCAGTTGAAGTCGCCGAAGAGAGCAAGTGCATTCTCTCTAGTCGCATCACAGAGCGTTTCCAGCGGTCGGTTCATGACCTCTGCCATGAAACGAATAGTTCGACCGATCTGTGCGGGAGAATTGAGCGCACCACGATGTGGTGCTGGGGCTAGGAATGGTGCGTCGGTCTCGACCAATAGCTGTTCTACAGGGGTCCGGATTAAGGCTTCACGTAATGCAGGTGCATTTTTAAAAGTTACTGTGCCAGAGTATGAGAGGAAATATCCGGCCTTAACACATTCTGCTGCCATTTCGGCGTCTCCGGAATAGCAATGAAAGATCACTTTTTCCGGCGCTCCCTCCTCGCGGAGAATACGCAAAATATCTTGATGGGCATCACGGTCGTGGATGATGAGCGCTTTCTTTGCTCGCTTGGCAATCGCGATATGCGAACGAAATGAGAACTCCTGCTTGTTACGCAATTCCTCTGGAGTTCGGAAATAGTCGAGCCCGGTCTCACCAATCCCCCGGACGCGTGGGTGTTCTGCCAATTTCTCAATTTCACGGAGTTGATTATCAAGATCATCGACTACTGGAGCTTCATTGGGATGGAGCGCAACAGCAGCAAGTGCCCTACCCACCCAAGCCTCTGCCACTCCGACCGACCACCGAGATTGTTCTAAGTCATATCCAATCTGCATCACTTGATTGATGCCGATCGACGCTGCTTCATCAAGAACTGCTTTTACCTCTGGTGCATCGGGGGCAGATTTTGCGATGAGCTCAAGGTGTGCGTGTGAATCAATTGTGGGAGTTGGCAATGGCTCCGGCAACGGCGCTGGGATGCGATCAATATCCCGATTATGACGATCACTCACCCGCGCTGCTCCTCGCTAGCGCTCTCAGGTAGCCGAGGAAAGAGAACTTCGCCACGACTTGTCACAGTTCCGGGTTTCAATTGCCCCCACGTAGCAACATCGTCGATGCGTTGAGCGCTCAATTCTCCCAAGTTCTCTGCGCCTAGAGCCCGCCATAACTTCGCGGAGGTTTCTGGCATCAGCGGATGAAAGAGCACTGCCAAGATGCGTAGTGATTCACATGTTGCATACAGCACTTGATCAAGCTCGCTCTTCTTCGCTGGATCCTTCGCTAGCACCCAGGGGGCACGCTCTGTGACATAGCCATTTACGCTCTTGCAGAAATCGAGAATAGCGAGAATTCCACCTTGGAAATCTAGAGCAGCAATCAACTCATCAGCGCGTGTAGCTGCCCTCTGAGCGGCATCGGCCAAAGTGGGTTCATCTGCGACATTAGGAATCTTTCCCTCGCAATACTTCTCTACCATGGCAATGGCACGCGATGCCAGATTTCCAAAATCATTTGCCAATTCACTCGTGTATCGAGCAACCATGTCTTCCCATGAGAACGAACCATCGGTGCCAAAGGGAATCGCACGGAGGAAGTAGTAGCGGAATGCGTCAACGCCAAAGAAATCGGTGATATCTGCTGGAGCGATACCGGTGAGCTTGCTCTTACTCATCTTTTCGCCACCGACCAGAAGCCACCCGTGGGCAAAGACCTTCTTTGGTACTGGAAGGCCTGCTGCCATCAACATCGCGGGCCAGATCACTGCGTGAAAGCGGAGAATGTCTTTACCAACTAGGTGAACATCTGCCGGCCAATTCGATTGAAAGGTTTTGGCGCCATCGGTGCCAGGCTCATCACCTAGTCCCACTGCAGTTGCGTAATTCAAAAGCGCGTCGAACCAAACATAAACCACCTGCTTGGTATCCCAAGGCACTGGAATTCCCCAGGAAAATGTCGATCGAGAGATAGATAAATCCGAAACACCGCCTTCGAGGAAGGCGACAACTTCATTCCGCGCGCTCGCGGGCTCACAGGCTTGCGGATTTTTTCGATAATGCTCAAGGAGCGGCTCGACGAATGCTGAAAGCCTGAAAAACCAATTGGTCTCGCTGACCAACTCAACTGGGCGAGAGTGAATTGGGCAGAGTTTCTCACTTTCAGTTGTCCCCGGAAGAAGATCTCCTGGCAATTTGAACTCTTCACACCCAACGCAATATGGACCCTCATATTTACCTTCATAAATATGGCCTGAATCCTTCAGCCCTTGCAAGAATTTCTGTACCCGCTCCATATGGCGAGGCTCGGTAGTACGAATAAAGTCATCGTTAGCGATGTCGAGAGAATTCCATGTCGGCTTCCACGCGCTCTCTACCAATCGATCAGCCCAACTCTGTGGATCTGAGTTATTGGCTTCAGCGGTACGCAGGACTTTCTGCCCATGCTCGTCTGTGCCGGTCAGGAACCAAACTCCCTCACCACGTTGGCGATGCCAACGAGTAAGGACATCCCCAGCAACGGTCGTATAAGCATGGCCGATATGCGGCGCATCATTTACATAGTAAATCGGCGTCGTCAGGTAGAAATTCTTTGCGCCGTGCTCGCTCTTCATTGCTCCATCTTAGAGGCGACTAGGGCATCGAAAACCTCGCGTTTGCGAAGGTTTAGCTCCTGCGCCACCGCCGCTACCGCCTCGCGTCGCTCCATGCCAGCTGCCTCTCGTGCAGCCACCAATTGAGCGATCACTTCCGGGGCTCGAGCAAGTACCTCTGTTGGTTGCGCCCCCTCGATAACCAAGGTGACCTCGCCAAGGACTTCTCGCTCATTGACCCAACGCTGCAGCTCGATGAGCGAACCGCGGAAGGTTTCTTCATATCGCTTCGTCATTTCGCGACACAGCGCAACTCTTCGACTCTCGCCGAAGACTGCAACGAGATCTCGCACTAGCTCTTCTATTCGATGTGGCGCTTCGAAGAGCACGATGGTCCGTTCTTGATTTTTCATTGAATGTAAGTAGTCGAGCCGGGCATTTGCAGCGCGCGGTGGAAATCCGTCGAAGATAAATCGTTCCATAGGAAGCCCCGACAGCACTAATGCAGTTGTCACTGCGCTTGGACCAGGTAGCACTTCAATCTCCGCGCCAACTTCAAGGGCAACTTGGATCGCCGAATACCCAGGATCACTTATACCTGGCATTCCACCATCAGTTATCAAAAGGACTTGCTCGCCAGCGCTTAGATACCCTCGCAGACTCTCGATCCGCTCGCGCTCATTACCCGCAAAAAAAGAGTGCACCTCACCCACGATGGTTAGCGCCAGATCATCTGCCAGATGGCGAAGACGGCGGGTATCTTCGGCAAATATCAATCTGGCTTGCGCGAGGGCAACTTGCAACCGAGCTGAAGCATCTGCTGGATTACCGAGTGGGGCTCCAGCCAGCGTCAATCGTCCGGTATTCACACTCTCATCCTCTCAGGTTCTACGCTGTAAGGCATGATTCGGGCTCTGGGAAATAGAACGGTTGCCATTTGGTCGGTGGTAGCAGCTACGCTTTTCCTTCGCCTCTTTCGACTAGGCACTCCAAACAAATTGATCTTTGATGAGATCTACTACGTTGATGGCGCACGTGATTTATTGAAATTCGGCGTCGAAGTGAGCGCGAATAAACCGGAATTCATCGTGCACCCACCAGTGGGCAAGTGGGTGATTGCCCTGGGTATCAAGGTTTTCGGAGACAATCCCTTTGGCTGGCGAATCGCGGTGGCGCTGCTGGGCACGCTCTCCATTCTGATGATTGCAAAGATTGCTTCGCGAATATTTGGCGCCCTAGGTTATGGGCTGATTGCAGCGCTCTTAGCAGCGTTTGACGGACTCAATTTGGTGATGTCACGAACTGCACTACTAGATATCACACTGACCACATTTCTCTTAGTCGCTACTTGGTTCTTGATTGAACGTAGGTTCTTGTTTGCCGGAATCTTCTTTGGATTAGCACTGGGCACTAAATGGAATGCGCTCTTCTACATCATCATCTTTGCCATCTTCTTTGTAGGTAAGGAAATTCGCGAGAGTTATCGCAAGTCTGAGGAGCAGCAGATTGACCGCCGAGAGGTGATTTCATTACTGCTACTTCGAAAGTTGCAGCTATTCGTCGTTCCGCTCATTGTCTATCTAGCTACCTGGATTGGCTGGTTTAGGTCGCCACGAGGATGGAGCCGCTTCTGGGCAGCCGATAACGGTGTCACGTTCTTAGCGCCGCTGCGCTCCTTCATCCACTATCAATTCGAGATTCTCAATTTCCACGAGGGTCTTAGCTCTCGACACAACTATAAATCTCCGGCTTGGCAATGGTTGCTTCAGATTCGGCCAACCTCTTTCTACTACGAGTCACCAACGTGTGGCGCAAGTAAGTGCTCACAAGAGGTGCTCGCTATGGGTACCCCGTTGCTTTGGTGGAGTGGGGCGATAGCCTTCTTAGCCTTGTTAATTCTCTGGTTACGCAAGCGCAACCATTCGTTGATTCTCCTAGGGGTTGCTGCTGGATTGTTACCTTGGTTTGCATTTCCGGAGCGAACTACCTTCTCCTTCTATTCGATTGTTTTCGAACCGTGGTTTCTCCTTGCGATAGTGGCACTCATCAAAGAGATTAACGAACGACTGCCCGATCGCATCACGCGAAGAACTCGGAAGCTCTGGCTTGCCGCATTTATCGGCGCAATCGCGCTTAACTTCGGCTACCACGCTCCGATATTCCTTGCCATTACGCTCACCTATGAGCACTGGCGGAGTTTGATGTGGTTTGACTCGTGGATATAAGGCGAGCGAAAGCTGAATTACTCGTTGGCCGCGCGGCGGTCTTGTTCTTGATCGAAAACACCATCGTTTTCATGTACCTGCGCCGCTAGCGGAACTTCCTCAGCGGCTTGATCGAATACCGGTAAATCCTTATTCGCAAGTGGTCTATTTGGCGCCTTAGGCGCAGTTACATAAGTAGGCAGCGGCATATCACTTGGTTGCCATGAATCATTGGGAATTATCGTCACAGTTCGGGAGTGATCGATGGGAATCCATTTACTCGTTTCGCCCTCGGGTGAGCGATAGGTGATTTCCGAGAAATTATATGTCGAAGCTTTACCTCTACTTGCCGCCATTCGACGTCGCTTGGTGACATCCTCGTGAACTTTTTGTCGTCTCACATGAACAACGAAGATAAGAAGTAGCGAGAGCGGAAGGAGTAAAGATTTGAATGGCAGCGCATTGGCAACCGCAGCGGTTAACGTTACCAACAAGAAGAGCGCCAACCCCACCATCGTGATCTGACGCTTTCGTAGAGTTCGTGCTTCGCGCTCGGCAATTTCGGCGCGGGTCATGTAAGTGTTCTGCGATGAACCAATCGAAACAACATGCATCGCGCTTCGGTAACGTTCGAGGCTCTTGCTCTCAGAGACTTCATCATGTGAGCGCAACCAACGCGGCAAAAAGTAAGCGACCCAGAGCGCGATGACGGCGAAATAAATAAGTCCGGAGCTCATGATGGAGAAAGAATACGAGGCGTGGCCTCATAAATTCGGGAGGCGAGCGCGGTTCAATCTCGTGTTGCTACAAAGCAAAGATGGTCGCGCCAAGCACCATCGATGTGGAGATATTGTGAACGTTTCCCCTCTAACTCATACCCAGATTTCATCGCCACTTGAATCGATGGTTGGTTCTCCGGGCGAACGTTGATCTCGATTCGATGAAGGCGCAGGTCAACGAAGGCGTGCTCAGTCAGAAGTGCGACCGCCCGCGTCACAATCCCCTGATTGGCGAATTTTTCGACGATCCAATAACCGATGTAGGCCATTCGCGCTGGCCCGTAGGAGATCCCCCCGAGCGCAATGAAGCCCACCGGCTGCGAATCACTGAGAATGAGGTAGCTCTCCGAGCGACCTAAGCGCGCATCTTTCTTAAAGGCTCGCACCATCCGACGAAATCGTGGTGAGGTACCACTGCCATCGGGATAGGTAGCTTCCCACGGCTTGAGCCAGTCAGCATTCTCTCGCTGAGCATCGGTCCACCAACGCTTGTCACGGTATCCAATCGGTCGAAGCTCGATTACTCCGTCACGCAACTTCACTTAATCAGCGCGCCGATCGATCAAGATGACCGGAACTTCGGTTCCGCCTTCCTTGGTGGCTCTTTTGGTGGCGCTATCGGAATCGATAATAATCAATCCGTTTGCTTCGGCGCGACGATCATCAGTGGCAGGTTGCACTCGAAGCACTTCGCGGTCATGTGTGATGATTCCATCCACATACGTTCGCACACCTGCGTTACCGGTGATTTCCCCATCGAGGATGGCGCTTAATGTCCGGTGCGAGAGGTTCTTTCGACCTAACATTTGTCGAATCATTGGCCTAACGAATAGCTCGCAGGCGATGTATGCCCCCTTGGAATCTGATGGAAGCGTGATAACTGGAGTTTTGTCGGGGCCAATTAATCCATAGCTATGGTGACCTGTTGGCTCCATCGCTACCTCCCGCTCGTGGATCTCACCAAGGGCGCTCAGCGCCGCACGGAGCATCTCAACCGAGCGAGGTCCACTACTGATGACCACGAGGTCTGCGCGCACAAGTTGGTCTTCAATCAAGTCTTTCAACTCTTCACTGGTATCCGGGATGGAGTGCACTCGGTAACCAATCGCCTCCGCCTCGCGCACCGCCGTGGTCAATAGCCAAGAATTGCTCTCGTAGAGATGTTGCTCGTCGATCGCATGCCCGGGTTCAGTGAGGTCGGCTCCTGCCGATATCACTACAACTCGTGGATGGGGCCGCGTGGGCAAATGATCGAGCCCTATGGATGCTGCAAGTCCGATGTGGGTCGAACGAATTCGACCGCCGCCGCGAAGGACCAAGCGATCTCCGGCATAGACATCGGTCGCGAGCGTTGCGCCATGCGCATCGAGTAATGGCATGTCTAGCGGAGCAAGTGGTTGGGCAATCGCTAAGAGTTCACTGAGATATTCGTCGACGCTAATCATGTAATCCTCGCGTGAATCCTTTCAACCATTCAGTGAATTCGCGGCCTAAATCCTCTCGACGAGTTGCAAATTCCACGACCGTCTTGAGATAGCTCAATCTATCTCCGGTATCGAAACGCCGCACATCAGCAATCACTGCATGGACTGGACCACCGATTCGCTCATCGCGTGCAAGCGTTGCGATGGCATCAGTTAGCTGGACTTCGCCACCCTTGCCCGCTGAAGTATGGCGAAGGACTGAGAAGATCTCCGGCGACAAGATGTACCGCCCGATGATTGCCAAATTGCTTGGCGCTTTTTCCTTCTCTGGTTTTTCTACTAAGTCTGTTACTCGCAAAGGTGTCGTAGAGGAGAGTTGGGCTATTCCATATTTAGATACATCGCTGTCGGATACCTCCATCAAAGCGAGCACGGAACCACCGAATTCGTTATAGATCTCGAGCATCTGCTGCCACAGGATTTCGCTCGGTTCAATTAAGTCATCGCCCAGCAACACGGCAAATGGCGCATCACCTACATGTTCTGCGGCGGTCAAAACCGCATCGCCCAAACCGCGAGCGCTCTCCTGGCGAACCGTATGCAATTCGGGAAGTTTGTTGAGTTCGCGGAGCGCGCGTAAGCGCCCAACATCACCACGCGCATGCAAGGTCTGCTCTAGCTCTGGAGCTTGGAGGAAGTGATCGACTAAGGCCCCTTTGTTATGCCCGGTAATAAGAAGTACATCAGAGAACCCGGCTGAGTATGCCTCTTCGACCACGTACTGGATTGCTGGCTTGTCGACCACTGGGAGCATCTCTTTGGGAATGGCTTTGGTGGCTGGCAAGAATCGCGTGCCAAGCCCAGCTGCGGGAATGACCGCGCTCTTGATAGGAGGTTGCTTACCCATAGTGGTTACACCTTACGCTCTTGCCATGGGGAGCAAGGAAGAGGCGCGTGGACGCTTTCGAAATCTGAGGAAGAATTCACAATTGAGCGATCGAAAAGCTCCGAGCAGAGTACTTTTTGCAGCACCGGAATTGGTCGCCGCAGAGATTATTGCCTCGTTCCAATCCTATGGTGAGGAACCTGACACCTTCGAATTACATGCCTTATTAACTGCATTAGGCAAAAAAATACTTTTGCCGCGAATGAATCCCGATAAATCTCTGACTTGGATGATAGATGGTGCAGAAGCTGGTGCGCTCATCATCGAAAAAATTGATGTGGTCATCATTCCTGCATTAGCTATCGACAAACGTGGCGTCCGCCTTGGCCAAGGTGGCGGCTCCTTCGATCGCGCGCTACCTGCTTTGCCTGGTTGGAAAGTTGCGTTGATTGACAGCGTTTGCCTTAGTGATGAGAACCTTCCAGAAGAAGAACACGATGTCCGAATGGATGCTGCTGCAACAGAACTAGGAATAACTCGCTTTCGTTAATGTGAACTACTTTGGCAGATTGCGCGCCATTACGATTCGTTGCACTTGATTGGTGCCTTCGTAAATCTGGGTAAGTTTGGCATCGCGCATCATTCGCTCTACGGGATAATCAGAGACATATCCATATCCACCGAGTACCTGCACGGCGTTAGTGGTCACTTCCATGGCAACATCAGTTGCGTAGCACTTGCTCGCAGCGGAAAAGAAGGTGAGATCGCTCTCGGAATTCTCGCTTTTGACAGCAGCTGCGTAAGTCAATTGTCGGGCTGCTTCGATTTTCATCGCCATGTCAGCGAGCATGAATTGAATCGCTTGGAAGTCGAAAATCGCCTTGCCGAATTGCTTCCGTTGGTGCGCATATTCTGTGGCGACTTCGAATGCGCCCTGTGCAATGCCAAGCGCTTGCGCTGCAATGGTAATTCGCGTGTGATCGAGAGTCTTCATCGCCAAAGCGAACCCCGTACCCTCATCGCCCAACATTCGATCGTCCGGTAGAAAGACCTCATCAAAATACACTTCACGAGTTGGCGAGCCGCGGAATCCCATCTTCTTCTCGTGAGCGCCAAATGAGACTCCTTTGTCGCTCTTCTCGACAACAAATGCTGAGATACCTTTGGCGCCTTTCGTAGCATCCGTACTTGCCAAGACGGTGTAGAACTCCGATTCACCCGCATTAGAGATCCACTTTTTGCTACCGCTAAGAATCCACCCACCATCACCTTTAACTGCCTTGGTTCGCATGGCGGCAGCATCAGAACCAGCCTCAGATTCAGAGAGGCAATAGGAGAAACCACTTCCTTTTGCCAGAGGGGTGAGCCAGCGCTTCTTCTGCTCTGAATTACCTGCCAACACCAACGGCAGTGAACCCAATTTATTGACCGCAGGGATAAGTGAAGATGCGCCACATGCTCGGGCTACCTCTTCGATGATGATGACGACGCCGAGCGCATCGGCACCTTCGCCACCAAATTCTTCAGGCACATGTGCCGCTGCTAATCCCGCTCCTTGAAGAGCTTGCGCAGCCTCACGCGGGTAACGAGCTTGCTCATCTACCTCTCGTGCGGCAGGAGCAATTTTCGAATCTGCCAGAGCACGAACCGACTCACGAAGGGCCTGATACTCGGCCGGAAGGGAAAAGAGCGAATCCATAGGGCAATTAACGCAGAATTGGCGAGAGTTCGCTACTGCGGGTCACGCTGGTCGAGTGAACGTAGGTATTCGTTATAGCGATCGAGCTCATCTGGCATCCCTGCAGCTTTGGCGCGCTCGGCGTTCCGTTCGATTCGAGCCGCCTCATGAGAATCCGAACGGACCCATTGAACGAAGGTTGCCGCCAGAGCGAGCAAAATTGGAATCTCACCAAAAGCCCAACCGAATGCTGCTCCAGTCCGTTGATCTGCGAGTAAGTCAGGCCACCACGGCCGATCAAGTGCGGCGAAATACCCACCATCAACCAGAACCGTGGATGACATCAACGAAACAGAGAAGAAAGCATGGATACTCATCGCAGCGAGAATTACAACAATTCGCGCAATGAATGGCAACTTGTTTGGAATTGGATCGATTCCCATGATTGCGGCGAAGAAAATAAATCCCGCAATAAAGAAATGTAGCTCCATGAAGAAATGGCCAAAGTGATAACCCATGAGCCACTGAAATAGATCGGTGAAATAGAGTGCGAACATCGAGATATCAAAGACGAGCATCGCAACAATAGGGTTGGTCAGCACTCGTGAATAACGAGAGTGCAATATTGCCAGCGCATAACCTCGAATTCCGCGTTCATTCGCACCTCTACCAATGGGCAGCGTTCGAAGAGCGAGCGTGATGGGTGCGCCAAGAGCAATCCCAATCGGTGCCAACGTGGCTAGCGCCATATGTGCAACCATGTGAAAAGAGAATGTCACATGGGAGTACACGCCCAACCCACCATTGACGGCAAAATCTGCGACGCTGATACCGAGTGCGAAGAAGATGGTCCGATTCACCGGCCACTTATCTCCCCGTTTGGTAAGAACCACCACTCCCTTTATATAGAGCGCAACTAGCGCAATGAGTAGCGCCAAGAAGAGCCCATTGGGCTCATAGCCGAGAAGCAGTCGCGAGAAAGTAGGTGAGTCCGGCATCGCTGAACCGAGAATTGGATTGATGGGTTTGTCAGTCACTACTGCGGGCGGTGCTGTTCGGCCAAGTAATACTGCCAGCCCCATGATTACGGCAAAGAGGGCACCTTCGATTCCTAACTGTCTGCTTAGGGCGCCGTCGTCATACTCTGCGCGCTGCCGGATGCGGAATTTGAAGGCTACGAGAAAAACCAGGATTAACAGTAGGGATTTGGCAATGAGCAATAGCCCATACCTGCTGCTGATGTTTTGCCAACTTCCAAGGCGCACCCATCCATTGAGCGAGCCACTTGCCGCCACCGCAACCAACGACCAGAGCGCGATGGTGTGAAAACGACTCGCCGCATAGAGACGTTCCGCTCTCGAGATCAATGCCAGCCCTACTAGCCCGCCAATCCAGAGCGCGAGCGCGAAGATGTGCACGAGAATCAGGCCGATTGCCAACATGTGGTGGCCTGCCGATGAATTATGGTTCTCTAAATAGGGCGCAAGCAGGCCAATGAAAGTGATCGCTAAGAGTGCGACTGCACCACCTGTTCTTTTGATTGTTGGCACAAGTAGCACGAGTAGCAGCGCAGCAACGATGTTTATCAGCAATACCTTGCCCAAGATGACTTGTAATGCAAAGGAGCGAATGAGATTTCCACTGAAGGTTTCAAGTATTGGACGATCAACGATGACAGCGAGCTCTGAAAGAAAGACTCCGATGGACGATAGCGCCCAAATTGCCGCAACGGGTGAGAGTAACTTCTTCAATTTCAATGCCGAGTCTTGAAGATACCCCTCGACTTCAGGAAGCAGGAAGGCAATTGCCGTAAGAATTCCGACGAGGGAGAAAGCGCTAGCTAGAGCGAGAAATTTGAATAGCGAGATCATTTCTTCTTGCGCTTTTTGCTCTTTGACTTCTGAGAAGAGCTACCTCTACGTAATGAACGGCCAATGATCACCAATACGACAAAAGACGAGATCAAGAGAAGAATCATCAAGATATCTGTCGTCCGAGAGCTCTTGCCGGTTGCCTGCCCCGGCGACTCTTGAGTTGCATCGGGCGAAGCGGTGGAGGTTGCGCTCGCACTCGGTGTGCTGATTGCTGCAGGTGCGTCGTAGGTAAAGGAGTAAGTTCCGCTAAGTAACTCCCCCTCGACGCTCATGATTTGATATGTGACGGTGTATCTACCGCCTTCGCTCAGTTTTTTTAGACCAATCAGCGCGCTCGAACCATCGATCAGAAGCGAACCATCGTCAACTGCCATTCCACTCGGCGCGCGGACGCTCATGGAACTGCCAGCATCCATGACTTCGCTTGAAAAATTGAGGGTGACTGCACTTGGGGCGGTTGTAATCGTGGAATCAACGGTGGGTTCTGCACTCACCAACTCGAATGCAGAAGCTGGCAAACTTACGAGAGTAAGCGCAAGAGTCATCAGTAACGCGCCAAAGGCTCGAACTCCGCTACTGCTACCTGCCATCACTTCCTCGCTCCTCATCAGCCCTGCTCCATCGCCGCTCATCGCGGATTAGCCCTTATCGTGCCACGGTTCTAAACTTAGTGGGGTTTCCACGAGAGATTAGTCGGGGGTGGCTGATGCCTACATATCAATATTATTGCGATGCATGTTCCCTCGATTTTGAAGCAAGCCGCTCCTTTGCTGACTCCAGCGATCAGCACTGCCCTGATTGTCAGGGCATAGCGCGAAAAGTCTTCGCTCCGGTTGGGGTCCATTTCAAAGGCTCAGGTTTTTACCGAACCGATTCCCGTTCCAGTAAAGGAAGCTCTGGTGAGGGCGGTTCCGGTAGTAGCGCTTCATCCACATCTAAGGAATAAATCTGCCTGACTGTGGCAGAAAGTGATTGGCTCGGCCAATGCGCCGAGAAAAGGAAAGAAATCTAGTTCGCTGTGAGAAGGCATTTCGACGAGTGACAACTGCTCATGACCGGAAAAATCTACAGAGGTTTATTGCTGCGGTGATTGTGCACTCAATGATGTGGCGGGCGATCTCGAAGAATTTCCTCGTCGCGGGAGGAGCCCTTCTGGCTCTCTTCTTGGTCTATCTCATTAGTTGATTCATCTGCATCGTTAGGTCCCATTCCCACCTCACTTCTTCAGTAGCGCATCTTGCACGCCATCCATCACAGCTGCCCTAAAGAATTTCACTTCGGCGGGAGCTATCGCACGGTTAGCAATGAGCGTAGCAAGTCCATGTACTGAGCTCCAGGCAAGAAGCGGTGCTGTCTCCCGTTTCTGCTTCGGGGTCATCCCTAACGCAACGAAGTTATCAAGGCTCTCATTGAGAATCTGCCAAGCTAACTCGTTGTACTCACCAATGCTCTGATTTTGGTGGTGGATAAATGCCACTTCAAAAAGTTGAGGATGCTTATCTGCAAAGTCCACGTAAGCGTCACCGATTGCGCGGAATTTATCGATTTCATATTTCTTGATATCGCGCGATTTCTTCACTTGATTCCGCCGCGACATCATAAATTCGCCCATCTCGGCTCGGATATAGCAAGACACCTCTGCGAGCAGCTCTTCGAGTGATGCGAAGTGGCGATAAAGAGCCGGGGCAGTTACGCCAATTTGGGTTGCCACTCGACGGATACCTAGCGCTTGCAGTCCGCCGCCCTCGACCAGATTCCGACCGGCGAGAATCGCTGCAGATTTGAGGGCGCCATGGTGATAGTCGGAGCCTTTGCGCTGAAGTGTTAACATCGTTTACATTCTGCCACGAAGCAGTGTTGAGGTCAATTAACTGTAGAGAAATGGGTAGACATGTTCGAACGACTCGGTGGTGTGGTGGCGCGACGAAGCAAGGCGGTACTTGTTCTCTCGCTACTTGCGATCGCAATTGCTGGCGCTGTTGGTTTCCAGGCTTTCGGCAAGCTCGATGGTGGCGGATATAACGACCCAAAGAGTGAGTCATCGCGAGCATTCGAATACCTCAAATCAGAATTCCAAGTTAAAGACCCCGCCGTGATTCTTGTAATTGATTCGCCTAGCGTCACAGTCGACGATGCAAAAGTTCGACAAACTGTCGATGACATCACTGAGAAAGTGAAAGCCACTGACGGCGTCACTGAAGTAATCTCCTATTGGAATACCGGCTCACCACAGCTATTGAGTGATGATCGAAAAGCGGGATACTTGTTTGCCTACTCGAATGACGGGTCTTTTGATGGCTTGAGCGATATCGCAAAGAAAGTTGAAGCTCAGGTAGGCAATCAATATCAGGGATTAGTCATTTATTACACCGGTACCGGTGCTGTAGGTGATGCCATCAACACAAAAATCGGAGATGACCTCAAAAAATCCGAAACCCTTGCTATTCCCCTTACCTTTATTCTGCTCCTCTTTGTTTTCGGCGGAGTAATCGCCTCTGCCATGCCACTTGTTGTCGGTATAAGTGCGATTCTCGGATCGTTCTTCATCATCTATCTATTGACACTCATCACCGACGTCAGTATCTACGCGATGAATCTAATCACCGGATTGGGGCTTGGGCTCGGTATTGACTACTCGCTTTTGATTGTCAATCGATTCCGTGAAGAATTCCACCAAGGAAAGAGCATTCAAGAGGCAGTGATTCGCACGGTTGCCACCGCAGGCCGCACTGTCTTCTTCTCAGGCTTGACGGTGCTGGTGACATTAGCCTCGCTCCTATTCTTCCCGCTGAACTTTCTCAAATCATTTGGATATGCAGGTATCGCTGTCGTAGCCCTGGCAGTTCTTGGCGCACTTATTCCTCTTCCAGCAACGCTTGCGCTTCTCGGAAAACGGATTGACAAGTGGGTAATCAAAAAATCATCGGTTACTCCAAAGGAAGATGGACGTTGGGCAGATTTGGCTCGCTTTGTCATGCGAAAACCGCTCACCATCACGATTCTCACTCTGATTCTTCTCGGAATTCTTGCCGCCCCTATTCGAAACATTGCTTTTGGTCAGACCGATGTCACCGTGTTACCGAAGAGCCATCCGGTAGCCCAGACCTCACAATTGATCGACAAGCGTTTTCCTGGTCGAGAGGCGACCCCGGTCGAATTCCTATTTATTGATGGAGAGAAGAATTTAAGTAGTGGCGAAATCGATGACTATAAAAATAAAGTAAAGAACGTTTCCGGAATTACTCACATAACCGAGAACACGACATCGAACGGGATCATCAGATTCCAGGCGATTCACAAAATGAGTCCGCGGACATCTGATGCACAACGGTTAATCAATGAGATTCGAGATATCCCTGCGCCTCAAGGTCTACTTGTTGGCGGTGTTGCCGCTGATTACACAGATACCCAAAATGGAATTGCTGGAGCGCTTCCACTCGCCCTTGGGTGGGTCCTATTGAGCGTACTCATCCTCTTATTTGCCTTCACGGGATCAGTGATTCTGCCGATTAAGGCAATTGCGCTCAATGTTCTCTCGCTGAGCGCCACTCTTGGAGTAATCACCTGGATATTCATCGAGGGCAACTTGGCAAAGTACCTCGGTGACTTCACAATCACCGGAACTGTTGACACTGGAATGATCATTTTGATGCTGCTCACGACTTTTGGGTTGTCGATGGACTACGAAGTCTTCCTCCTCTCGCGAATCAAAGAGGAGTATGAGAAGAGTGGGGATAACACCGAATCGGTCGCCTATGGATTGCAGAAATCCGCTCGTATCGTCACGGCAGCCGCCCTCATCCTTTCAGTGGTCTTTGCTGCCTTCGTCATCAGTGGCGTGACTTCAATCAAGATCCTTGGTCTTGGTGTCGCGTTCGCAATTCTCTTAGATGCAACGGTTGTTCGGGCGCTCTTAGTCCCAGCCTTGATGCGTCTCTTCGGCGATGCAAACTGGTGGGCTCCTGCCAAGCTAAAGCGGTTGTCAATCTCGCATTAACCATCAATTAGACTGAGCTAATGGATTTATTGGCGACCTTCACCTGCAAAGACACCTCAGGAATCGTGCATACGATGACTGATGCGGTCTTGAAGTGTCGCGGCAATATCATCGAGAACCAACAATTCACTGATCCATTAACCGGGCTCTTCTGCATGCGCACTCGTTTTACAACGGAATCATCTCTCCGCGATTCAGAGCAGCTCCTCCACGAGCAGCTCGCGCGCTTTAATCCACAACTCAAAGTTCGCGAAGTGAGCAAGCGCCCCCGCGCCCTCATCCTTGTAACTAAAGAGAGCCATTGCCTCCGGGACTTGCTTTATTTACGTGAACTAGGTGAGCTATCGGTTGAGATTCCGCTCGTCATCTCAAATCACGAAGAATTGCGCGCTATCGTCGAATCACACGGCATTGCTTTTGAATATCTCCCCGTAGATTCGCAAAATAAGAAATCTCAAGAGACCGAGATTATGGCTCGAATCGAATCTTTAAACATCGATGTCGTAGTCCTTGCGCGATACATGCAGATACTTTCGAAGGAATTCTGTAATCAGTTCGCTGGCCACATCATCAATATCCACCATTCATTTCTTCCAGGTTTCAAAGGCGCTCGCCCTTATCACCAGGCTTATGAACGTGGCGTGAAGATAATCGGCGCGACTGCACATTTTGTTACAGAAGATCTCGATGAAGGCCCAATCATCGAACAAGATGTCGCCCATGTTTCACATTCGGCAACGCCTGAGGATCTCATCTCCATTGGTAGAGATATCGAACGGCGAGTGCTCGCAAAAGCAGTAAAAATGTATGCTGAGGATCGAATCTTCCTACTTGGAAATCGCACCGTAATTTTTAATTAAGCGAGTGTCCCCGACCAGAATCGAACTGGTGACCTACCGCTTAGGAGGCGATCGCTCTATCCAACTGAGCTACGAGGACATTTTCACTTCTAATTATCGCTGATTATCCAGTAGTTTTGCGGACTTTTACCGAATGCATTAGCCTTTACACAAAGTTCAGGAGTTGTTTCTTATGAGAGCCCTAGTTATTGGCGCCGGCGGTGTTGGGCGTGCAATAGCCAACATCGCATCTAAACGGCCATTTATCACCAGTATGGTCATCGCAGACCGGACATTGGCACGAGCTGAAGATGCCGTTACCCGCGTCAAGGATGCCCGATTCTCCGCGGCTCAGGTCAATGCCGCCGAGCTCGAGGATATTCGTGATCTCATTCGCAAGACCAAGCCGGACATAGTTATCAATGCTGTTGACCCACGATTCGTGATGCCGATCTTCTTAGCCTGCGAAATCGAAAATACAAATTATATGGATATGGCGATGTCTCTCTCTCGTCCGCATCCCCACTATCCCTACAGCGAAACTGGCGTGAAGTTAGGCGACGAACAATTTGCCCGTGATTGGAATTGGTCTGAACGTGGCATCTACGCACTTGTCGGTATGGGAATCGAACCAGGACTAAGTGACGTCTTCGCAAAATATGCATCCGAAGAGCTCTTCTCCCGAATCGATCAGATCACAATTCTCGATGGCTCCAATATTGTTGTTGAAGGTTACGAATTCGCTCCTTCCTTCTCGATTTGGACCACAATCGAAGAATGCCTCAATCCGCCGATTGTTTGGGAAGATGGTCGAGGTTGGTTCACTACCGAACCATTTAGCGGTATCGAGACTTTCAATTTTCCAGAAGGAATTGGTCAAGTTCAATGTGTGAATGTAGAACACGAAGAGGTTGTTCTCATTCCACAAAAAATCGATGCTAAGCGAGTCAACTTCAAATACGGACTTGGCGATCAATTCATCACAATCTTGAAGACCATCCACTTGCTTGGCATGGATCGCAAAGAGAGCGTAGATGTGCAGGGAATTCCCGTCTCGCCAAGGGACTTGCTCTCTGCGTCACTACCTGACCCCGCCACCTTGGGTTCGCGGATGAAAGGAAAGACTTGTGCCGGCGCTTTGGTGAAGGGTCTAGATAAGAACGGTGACCCGCGAGCGGTCTACCTCTATCACGTCGTGGATAACGCCTGGTCGATGGAGCATTACGGCGACCAAGCGGTCGTCTGGCAAACCGCCATTAATCCAGTGATTGCGATGGAGCTGATCCATGAAGGCATTTGGAAGCCCGAAGGAGTAAATGGCCCTGAGTGGTTCCCAGCGAAACCTTATTTGGATAAATTAGAAGAGTACGGAACAGGCTGGGGACTAAGAGAAGAGGATGCAAGCGATATCACTCGCGAACTGACGGCATGACCACACATTTCGATGTCTTGATAATCGGATCAGGTTTTGGCGGGAGTGTGAGCGCACTTCGACTCAGCGAGAAGGGATATCGAGTTGGCGTCCTCGAAGCAGGACGAAGATTCCACGATAAAGATTTTCCCAAAACTTCCTGGCGACTTAATCGCTTCCTTTTCTTTCCACGCTTAGGGCTCACCGGTATTCAACGGATACATGCGCTGCCCAACGTCTTGATTCTTGCCGGAGCGGGAGTAGGCGGTGGTTCCCTTGTATACGCGAACACTCTTTATCGACCAACCGAGAGATACTTCAAAGATCCGCAATGGTCGGATATCACCGATTGGAAATCTGAACTCACTCCTTGGTACGACCAGGCAGAGCGAATGCTAGGCGTACAGGTAAATCCATACTTCACTAACTCTGATAAAGCGATGCGCGAGATTGCTGAAGAGATGGGGGTCGGCAACACCTTCACCATGGCGCCGCTGGGTGTCCATTTCGGGAACAAACCTGGAGAGATTGTCGCTGATCCATATTTCGGTGGAGTTGGCCCAGATCGAGTGAGCTGTCTCCAATGTGGCGGCTGCATGACCGGATGTCGCCATAACGCAAAGAACACCCTGCCAAAGAATTATCTGGGGCTAGCTGAGAACGCCGGGGCTGAAGTCTTGCCGCTAACCACTGTGACTTCAATTGAGCAGCGAGATGGAGTCTGGCTCGTCACATCACGAAAGAGTAATTCTTGGTTTAGTCGAAAAAAATATTTCACTGCGAATCAAGTCATCGTCGCAGCGGGAACGTATAACACTCAAAAATTGCTCCATCAGATGAAATCATCAGGAAAGCTCCCAGAGATCTCTGATCGACTAGGTGAACTCTCACGGACAAATAGTGAATCTCTTGTTGGAGCCATCATGCCCAACACTGATATCGACTTTAGTCATGGTGCAGCCATCACTTCGTCGTTCTACCCAGATGAACATACCCATGTCGAGCCGGTTCGTTACGGCAAGGGGAGCAATCTGATGGGCTTGCTGCAAACTGCGATGACCGATGGGAGCAGCGTTGCCGCACGGAGAAAACAATGGCTCAGAACTCTAATTAGAAAACCTTCATTGATAGCGACAATTATGAATGTAAAGCGGTGGAGCGAACGCACCGTTATCGCCTTAGTGATGCAGGATGTTGACTCTGCTATCCGTGTAAAAAGTAAGCGATTCTTCCTCGGTTGGCGGTTAACTTCAGAGAATGATGCCCAGCGGCCAAACGCAACATACATCCCGGCAGCGAACGAGACCGCTCGTAGGATCGCAAAGCGTTACGGCGGAATCGCTGGTGGTCATATTGGTGACCTAGTCAACGCACCTTTTACAGCTCATTTCGTCGGCGGATGTGTCATCGGTAAAAATCCGGAAGAGGGCGTTATCGATCCTTATCATCGAGTCTGGAATTACCCCACGCTCCATGTCATTGATGGCTCCACCATCACCGCGAATCTTGGTGTAAACCCTTCGCTGACTATTACCGCACAAGCAGAACGGGCTATTTCACTATGGGCGAATAATGGCGATGCCGATCTGCGACCTCTTCAAGGTGCGCCGTACCTCAGAATTAATCCGATACTGCCACGGCATCCAATTGTTCCGATTGATGCGCCAGCTGCCCTCAAGATTGTCAATTAGCTATGTGGGCTCTAATCACCGGTGCAAGTTCTGGTATCGGCGCTGAATTCACTGAACAACTTGCTCGCGATGGATACGACATTATTTTGGTCGCCCGAGATCACGTTCGTTTGCAAGAGCGTGCTCGGCTGCTCCAAGAAAAGTATGGAGTGCAGAGCGAGGTCATCGCTGCAGATCTAGCAACCCGTGATGGCATACGAAAAGTTGAAGATCGACTCGAAAAAGGTGGCGTCGAATTCCTCGTCAACAATGCGGGCTTTGGAATCAATAAGAGATTCGCTGATAGCGATATCGAACGCGAAAGCGAAAACCTTCAAGTCTTAGTTGGTGCGGTCATGCGATTAAGCCACGCAGCGCTTCCCTACATGCGCGCTCAAAAGAAGGGCTACATAATCAATGTGAGTAGCGTTGCTGGCTGGATCGCCGGTGGAACCTATAGCGCCTCAAAATCCTGGGTCACCGTATTCTCGGAGTACCTTTCAGTAGATCTCGCCGCAGATGGAATACATGTCACCGCGCTGGCACCCGGCTTTACGCATACCGAATTCCATCAACGCGGGAAGATGAATATGTCCGGTCTGCCCCAATGGTTATGGCTGAATAGCGATCGCGTCGTAGCTGAGGGAATAGCAGCTGTTCGGCGGGGCGCGGCTCTCTCCATTCCCGGACGGCAGTATCGAGTTCTCTACCTGCTCATCCGTCATCTACCTCGAGCTTTTGTGCGCAAGGTAGGTATCGGGGTTCGTCGCAGACAGCGACGGTAAGCGCGGAGTTGCCGGATTTCACAGGAAATCCCCACCTGTTTGCAAAGGAAATACCGAGATTTATCGTCAAGAAAAGTTAGGCTGAGGCTATGAACAGACGACTTATCGCCGCAGCTGCTACCAGCATCTTCCTCTTGGGATTGATGAGCGCTCCTGCTCAAGCCGCAAACAAAGCTGGTGGCTCATGCAAGAAGACGAATCAAAAGGCGAAAATCGCTGGCTTTGATTACATCTGCCAGAAAAATCCAACGGTCAAGCGGGCTAAGAACACTTGGCTAATCAAGGAATGCATTGATTCCAATAACCAGTATCTCGCTGGCAAGAAGGCTTACGCGAAGAAGCTGCAAGAGAAAGCCGATCTCCTCGCCCAATTCGCAACCGCTGAGGCAGACACCTCTTTGACTGCGGCTGACAAGGAAGAGCTTGCACGTTCCAAGAGTGCGCTCCTTGATACCTTCGATAAACTTTCGAAGACCTCAAAGGATATGTACGAGATGGCGCTAACTGTGCGCGATCTTGCCTGCACTGTAGGAATCTAACTTACAAGTAGCTTTTTCCCTTTCACGGTAACTGTCAATTTACTCAGTGGTTCTGTTGCTGGTCCCTGGCTTACGCTTCCAGTTCGTGTGAATCCAGATCCATGTCCACCCTGATTCGGCGCACAGTAGAAACTTCCACCTTCAGGTTTCACGGTGATACCTGCATGGGTACATCGAAGATCAAGAGCGAGATATTTTTTTGCACTAGCGCGAACCAGAGCAGTTGGCGCGCCATTGACATCACCGATCAGCGCGACCCCACCAACTTTTGCCAAAGCTTTGATTGAGCCTGGCGTTACCTCAACGGTGCCATTTGCCAACTTCTTCACGCCCGTCGCAGCTATCGCGCCCTCAGCAGAAGCCGTTGTGGTGCCGAGCGCGGTGAGGAGTGCGCCGCATAAGAAATTCCTACGATTGATTTCCATCTGCCCAGTTTGCCCTATCTGCGCGACTTCGAACAATGGAAAGCCTTCTCTCTCAGCTAATCCTCCCCTACCGTTGAGCTATGTTCCGGTTTATCCCGGTTCTTACCGGGCTAATACATCTGATCGCCACAACGATGATTGCTGGTGTCAATAATTTTGTCGATGTATTCGCCTACAACCTCATCTTGGTCGGCACGGCGGTGTGGCTGGTTATCCGACGAGAGTGGATTCTCGCAAGCGCTATTAGCGTGTGGACCGTAGCTTCGATTGGCTCTGCACTCATAGATCTCACCAGAATTTTGATTTCACCTACAGTTAATGGCATTGGTTTTGTCGCTATCTACCCACTGATTTTCTTCTACATTCTTCGAAGCCAACAAATAATCAAGATCTCGCGAACTCAAGTACTCGATTCCCTAATTATTACGATAGGTATCTCTTCGCTACTTTCTATCTTGCTTCTTGCTGCGACATCTAACGCTCGCTCCACCAGTGAGATTTTTCTCCTTACGCTCTACCCGGTTGGTGATCTCCTACTGATCTTCGTTCTACTGCTTTTGGGAGCTCGCAACGGAATCTCGCTGGAATATTCAATTCTCTTCATTGCGATATTTATCTTTACCATCAGTGATATCGGTTACCTCTGGTTGTACAGCAGAGATACCTACCTCGTTGGTGGAATTGTTGATGAGGGTTGGTTAGTCGCGTTACTCCTACTTGCCGCACGTCCCAAGCTCCCGCGAACCAGCGCGCGAGTAATGAATACTTACCCACCAATCTTCATAGCATTGGCGCTCTCGATATCGATCTTAGGCTGGTATGCGCTCAATCCACGGGCCGTATCAACAGCAAGCATCGCCCCTGCTATCGCTACTCTGCTCCTTGCGTTTATCCGGATGGCTCTCGCTCTTGAGGAAGCCGAGCAAGGGAGAATTCACCGCCAACTTGCGGTGACTGATGAATTAACTGGCGTCGGCAATCGGAGAGAGTTTCTGGCTCGACTATCGCAACTTCCTACGGATGGGTCGAACTCTTTACTCTTGCTAGATCTCGATGGCTTTAAGGCTGTCAATGATCACCATGGCCACGCTGCTGGCGACGACATCCTGCGAGAGGTGGCGCACCGATTTCAAGCGGCGTTGCCCAGCGATGCCTATCTCGCTCGATTGGGCGGAGATGAGTTCGGAGCCTTAATCAGCGCACCGCTCGAGCGCGCCGAACAACTTGCTGCTCGACTGAAGCTCGCCCTGGCGACTCCGCTCTATCTCGGCGAACGTGAGCTCACTCTGAGCGTGAGCATTGGCGCCGCGCTCATCGCCGGATCTGGTAATCCGTTGGAGGCGGCCGATGCCAAGATGTATGCGGTGAAGCGGAGCGCCCGGTAGCCGGTAATCGGCGCCCGATTTATGCCCTACGATTCTGCAGTCCGATTCTAGTTCCGTCACTTGAAGCTCGTTCAACCGCAGCTTCATGCGTCAATAGGAGGTTCGTTGGCCGCTAAATTCCACAATCGAGTTTTAGTCCTCGGTGCAGGATCCGTATCCCAATGTGTAGTTCCTATCCTTCTCGACAAATTAGTCGAACCTCATCAAGTGACAATTGTGGATTTCAAAGATAATCGAGAGCGCTTTACCTCATCGATTAATCGCGGCGCCACGTACATTATCGACCGACTTACCAAAGAGAATATGGATGAGTTCCTTAGTAAGTATCTCTCCGCTGGAGATTTTCTCCTCGATTTAGCGTGGAATATCGATGCGAATGCCATCATCGGCTGGGCGCACGATCACGGCGTGCTCTACCTCAACACTTCGGTGGAAGAGTGGGAACCATATGCTGGCGGCTCCACTCGTGATCCCATCGAGCGCACCCTTTATTACCGACATATGCGCCTTCGTGAGATGAAAGCCTCATGGAAATCACCGGGTGCAACGGCAATTGTCGAACATGGTGCAAATCCAGGAATGGTCTCGCATCTGGTCAAGCGCGCCCTTGTCGAAATCGGCACCCGAGCGCTCAAAGAAGGTAAGTCTGGCGCTCCCGTCGAGCGCGCGATTGCTGCCGATGATTACCCGGCGCTAGCTCAGGCGCTCGACGTACGGGTCATCCACATCGCAGAACGCGATACGCAAATCTCTGATAAACCGAAAGAGGTCGATGAATTTGTTAATACCTGGAGCGTTGAAGGTTTCTACGAAGAGGGAATTGCTCCCGCAGAATTAGGTTGGGGAACCCACGAGAAGACGCTCCCGCCCACTGCGTACACACATAAAGTTGGTCCGCAGAACCAGATTGCCCTCGCACAACCTGGCGCAACGACATGGGTTCGTTCCTGGGTGCCATCATGCGAGACAACCGGAATGGTTATCCGACACGGTGAAGCCTTCACCCTCTCAGATCACCTCACTGTCTGGGATGGCGCGAAAGCGATTTACCGTCCGACAGTTCATTACGCATACTGTCCAACTGATGCTGCAATCGCATCGATGCGCGAAACCGAGATGCGTCAGTGGAATCTCCAAGAGAATCAGCGCATTATGAATGAGGAGATTATTAGTGGAGAGGATCGCCTCGGGGTACTCCTCATGGGCCATCCCTTCAAATCTTGGTGGTGCGGCTCGTTACTCTCTATTGATCAAGCGCGTCTGCTCGCTCCAGGTCAATCGGCGACCACGCTTCAAGTAGCAGCCTCGGTATATGCCGCGGTCGCCTGGGCGATGGCTAATCCGCAGGCTGGCTTACTTGTTCCAGACGATCTGCCCTGGCGCGAAGTGCTTCCTCTGATTGAGCCTTACTTGGGGACCCTCTGGTCTAATCCTGTCGATTGGGATCCACTCGCTACTCGCTTCGATCCATTTAAAGGATGGAATCACCGAGAGTACGACGAGAGTGATCCATGGCAGTTCGCTAATTTCCTTGCTTAATCTCCTCTAAACGGGCAAGGGATTCGATTCGCTCTTGAGCGTGATCGACAATTCGTTCGACATAACCCTGGCTAAATCCATCGAGATAGAGCCAGGGTTCATGTATCTGGTCGTTATCTAGATGGCGTAGCTCCGGAACATACTTTCGAATGTAAGTTCCTTCAGGATCAAACTTCTTTCCTTGTTCGATGGGATTGAAAACGCGGTAATAGGGCGAGGCATCGGTGCCACACCCGGCAGTCCATTGCCAGCCATGGCTATTTGAAGCCACATCAAAGTCAACTAAATGTTCCATGAAGAAGTTGGCGCCATGTTGCCATTCGATATGGAGATCTTTCACTAGAAACGATGCCACCACCATTCGGGTTCGATTATGCATCCAGCCCTCTTTGACTATCTGGCGCATCGCAGCATCAACGAAGGGATAACCAGTCTTTCCTTCGCACCAAAGTTTGAATTTTGCACCCGGTTCGTCGTAACGCATATTCGCAAATTGTGGCGAATAGTACTCATGCTCGGTGTGCGGATAGTGATGGAGCACGTCGGCGTAGAACTCGCGCCATGCGATTTCTTTTCGGTAGACCTCGTGAGCTTTACTCGCGCCTAATTCTGCTAACAATGTGCGTGGGTGAATCTCCCCCCACTTCAGATGCGCGCTCAACTTGCTGGTGCCATCAATGCCAGCCATATTGCGCGCTTCATCGTATGAATCGAGCGCTCCTTTTTTAAACTCACTCCACCGCTTATGCGCTGCTGCCTCGCCAGCTTCAAAGATCTCACTACCCTCAGGTGAATCCCACGTTGGAAAGTTTCGAGCATCACTTGCTGGCTCTAAGGCATTGATAACTTTCGGCGCAGCTATCGGTTTACGCCAACCGTGCACGACCCAACCTTTATAAAACGGGGTGTAGACCCGGTAATTCGTGCCATCTGGTTTCCGTACCCGACCTGGAGCGACTGCATAGGGGCTGCCAACTTTGATCAGTGGAATACCGGCTGCTTCGACTCGTGCATCTCGAGCCACACCGTAGGGCTCGAATTCCTCGGAGATGTAGACGCCAGAGACATTGTGTTTCGCAATCAAATCTTTTAGCACCGCTACTTGATCGCCCACCCGAATATGGAGCTTGTTATTTAGCGATTGATCGAGCGCACGGAGTGAATTTGCCATATAGGCAAGGCGTTTGGTTCCCGCATGTTTGATCAACTTCTCATCGAGGATGAATAACGGAATAATCGCATCTGAATTGGCGATTGCATCAGAGAGCGCCGGATGATCAGATAGCCGTAAATCGCGACGAAACCAGACTATTGCTACTCGGTCACTCGCACTGGCCATGGATTAGTTGTGTAACGAGTGGATGGAACTATCCCAGCCCTTTACATCCTCAGGCTTACGCGGACCTGGTCCGATGTAACGCGCTGATGGACGAATTAAGCGGCCAGTCTTCTTCTGCTCGAGGATGTGCGCCGCCCAACCAGCTGTTCGGGCGGATGTGAACATCGAAGTGAAGAGGTGCGCTGGCACCTCCGCAAAGTCGAGGACGACCGCTGCCCAGAACTCCACGTTGGTGGCAAGCACGCGCTCTGGATAGCGCTCTTGTAGTTCGGCGAGCGCAGCCTGCTCGAGCGCTAATGCGATTTCGTAACGGGGTGCGCCAAGCTCCTTCGCGGTTCGACGAAGGGTGCGTGCTCGTGGATCTTCAGCGCGATAGACGCGGTGACCAAAGCCCATGAGGCGCTCGCCACGATCCATAACATCTTTCACGTACTTACGGGCATCGCCACTCTTCTCGACGCCTTCAATCATGTGCAGGACTCGAAGCGGTGCACCTCCGTGAAGTGGGCCAGACATTGCACCGATCGCACCAGAGATTGACGCCGCGACATCTGCTCCAGTTGAAGCAATCACCCGGGCAGTGAATGTTGAAGCATTCATGCCATGCTCGGCTGCCGAGACAAAATATGCATCAATCGCGCGAACATGAAGCGGATCCGGCTCGCCACGCCAACGAATCATCATTCGCTCAACAACGGTGTGCGCCTTGTCAATCTCAGATTGCGGAACCATTGGTTGCCAGGTGCCGCGCGCAGATTGGGCGACATAAGAGAGGGCCATCACGGAAACTCGAGCGAGATTATTTCGCGCCTCTTCATCGGAGATATCAAGTAGCGGCTTCAAACCCCATGCTGGAGCGAGCATCGCAATCGCCGATTGGACATCTACCCGAACATCACCAGAGTGCACTGGTAGCGGGAATTGTTCTGCTGCAGGCAGACCAGGATTAAATTCGTTATCAACGAGCAAACCCCAAACATTGCCGAAAGTAACGCGACCAACGAGATCTTCGATATCTACTCCGCGGTAACGAAGCGCACTTCCCTCTTTATCCGGTTCGGCAATCTCAGATTCGAAGGCGATGACACCTTCAAGACCGGGTTTGAAGTCGTCCATGGAGCTCCCTTGAGAGTAGTTACTTCTTTCGACCCCCGTATTCTGCCCCTGCTTTGACCGCTGGCAAACCAGAACTACGGCAGAAAACCCGCTGACGAGAGTGGCGCGCGCCACTTCCCATCTGCTCCCACCGCTCATTTCGGCGAAGGGGACTAGATTTGTTTCTATGAGTCCGAGCGCGCCAGACCCAATCAACGATGCCATTCGGGCTATGCGCCGTTCCTACGGGGAGGTAGGCCTTACAGAGGGCCTTGCTGGCGCCAACCCCCTTCCCCTCTTCGCCAACTGGCTCGCGGAGGCGGCGGGCAATAGCTATGTGGTCGAGGCGAATGCCATGGTCTTGAGCACCTTTGATGGTGCGCGAATCTCCTCCCGGACCGTGCTCCTTAAGGGCTTCGATAGCCTCGAGGGCGGCTGCACCTTCTTCACTAACTATCGATCTGCCAAAGCTCAGGCGCTCGACAGTAACCCAGAGCTCTCGCTCCTCTTTCCTTGGTACGCGATGGAGCGACAGGTCATCATCACTGCGCGCGTGGAGAAAGTCTCTCGAGGTGAATCGGAGGAGTACTTCGCATCGAGGCCGTGGTCAAGTCAGATTGGCGCATGGGCAAGTGACCAATCGATGGAAATCCCCGATCGCGCAGTTCTAGAAAAAAGATTCCAAGAATTCGCTGCACGGTATCCAGAAGGTAGCGCCGTTCCCCTTCCAGATAATTGGGGAGGCTTTCGTGCGCTCCCCCACACATTCGAATTTTGGCAAGGTCGATATTCGCGTTTACATGACCGCATCCGTTTCGCGAAAGTGAGCGATGGCACATGGTCGCGGCAGCGCTTAGCACCTTGAGTCATAGAGATTCCCGCTGAATCGAGGGGTATCGAATCTTCGGTAGGCTCTCCCTATGAGCGTAGACATCACGATTCCAGCAAACCTCAAACCTCGAGATGGCCGATTTGGTTGCGGTCCATCAAAGATTCGTTCCGAGGCAATCTCTGCCCTTGCTGGAAGTGGAGCATCGATTCTCGGTACTTCACACCGGCAAGCGCCAGTAAAGAATGTCGTTGCTCGAGTTCGTCGCGGATTAAAAGACCTCTTTGCTCTTCCCGATGGATACGAAGTTATTCTTGGTAATGGTGGTTCCACTGCATTTTGGGACGTTGCAACATTTGGTTTGATCGAACAGAAATCCCAACACCTAGTCTTTGGTGAGTTCTCCTCGAAATTCGCTAGCGGCGTGAAAAGCGCCCCATTCCTTGGCGATCCTGTGGTTATTGAGAGCGCACCGGGTAGCCACCCACAAGCCCAAGCAGATAGCTCTATCGATGCTTACGCGCTGACTCATAACGAGACCTCAACTGGTGTTGCGATGGATATCAAGCGACCTGCTGGTGCCAACGGAATCGTCTTGGTCGATGCCACAAGCGCAGCGGGTGGATTGACCGTCGATGCTAAAGAATTTGATACCTACTACTTCGCACCGCAAAAATCTTTCGCTTCCGACGGCGGACTCTGGCTTGCATTGATGAGCCCGGCAGCGCTCGAGCGCAACGCTCAGATAACTGCATCGAAGCGATGGACACCAGCATTCCTTGACCTCTCCATTGCAATTGAGAACAGCAAGCTCGATCAGACCTATAACACCCCAGCAGTTGCGACATTGATGTTGTTGGCTGAACAGATCGAATGGATGAATGAGAATGGTGGCCTCTCGTTCTCTGCAGGGCGAAGCGCACAGTCTGCCGAGATTCTCTACAGCTGGGCAGAGAAGACTTCCTACACCACCCCCTTTGTCACTGATGCTGCCATGCGTTCTAAGGTTGTCGGCACCATTAACTTTGATGATTCCATCGATGCTCTTGCGGTCGCAAAGACGCTTCGAGCGAATGGAATCGTCGATACCGAGCCCTATCGCAAGCTTGGGAAAAATCAACTACGAATTGGCATGTTCCCAGCAATTGATCCTGCAGATGTCGATGCGCTCACCAAATGCATCGAATATGTCGTCGATAAAATCTAATCTCCGCAGAATCATGAGTAATCGCACCCGAAGAATCGTCACCTTGGTAGTACTTTTTGGAATCGTGGCGATGATTTTGGTAAGCGGCTTCTAAAAATACTTTCGAAAGATCCGAACAATGCGTCGGGTGATCGGGAAATCTTTGATGACCTTATGTTCAGCAGGCTCATCTGGGGTCGCGACTTTATCTAGCGCCGGAGAGCTCTGATCGAGCGAATCGGCAATCCGCTCGAGGTTAGTGGCAATCGAGATATTCCGGGCTAGCTGTTCTGGATCGGCTTTACTCGCCTCTTCAATGAGCCGCTCAGTTAGGTCGGCACCGGCTTGGCGAACCCCTACAGTTACTGAATTATCGACATCGTGTCCATCGATTGTTGCGAAGTCTTTCACCTTCTCCGAAATCGCATTACTTGCCGTGGCAAGCGCCTGTGAAATCTGCGCACGCGTTCCATCAGTGATGCCCCCTTCCACCGCGGTATCAAAGAGAGTGCGAGCGATAGTGCGAACTTGAACGACGGTGTGCTCTACAGCAACACCACGTGCGTATAACTCCTCGGCTTGGTCGTACTCGGCTGTTGGAAACCAGCGAGCAAAACTCTTGGCTTCTAGCGCTTGGGCGCGAACTTTTGGAATCTCTTCAACAAGTAGTCGTGCCTGCGCCAACCAATTACCAGCATCTTTCTCGGTAAAACCTTGGGCTACACCAATGGACATCTTCTCGAGCAGCAGCGCACACTTATTTCCCAAACGCGAGATCTGGTCGATAGTTCGACCAGCGGGAGTCTTGGGATGCGAGAAGTACGAGAAAAGAATTGCAATCGCGGCTCCCAATAGAGTCGACTGTGTTCTGTGAATCGCAGTGTTCTCACTCAAACCAGGGCCAATCACAATTAGCGCTGTTACTGGAACGTTGATGGATGCGACTTCCCCTAAGTGAAGCGCGCGTGCCACCACCGCGCAGAGAAAAACGGTGATTGCGACAGTTACAAATCCGAAATCAAATAACCAGACGGCAGTCAGAGCGATACCGGCACCAATAGTGGTGCCAACAATCTGACCAAAGCCTTCCCGGATTGATTTATGTACGGAGATTCGGGTGGAAAGGCTCGCGACAATCGCCGCTACCAACCCACCGTTAACAATCAGAAGGTCGCCAAGTACCCAGGCGAGCGCAGCTGCGGCTGCGGTGACAGTTATCTGTCGCACCCAGACGGCGCGATCGGTGAAGAGCTTGATGAAGCGCCTTCCAAGATTGGCCATAGGCCAAGTATCTCGCGAACTATGTAAGACTTACCAAATGGTTCTAGAGGTGAGGATTCGTGCGGTCGCCAGTGACCATCCGGTGCGGCGAGCGCCGAGTGAATTTGATGAATGGGGCGAGATATCGCCTGAAGCAAAGGCGATGGAGATTCTCCGTTGGTTGATCGAAGCGCAGATCTCGGGAGCGTGGCTTGAAGTGGGCAATCTCTCGGCACATCCGGTTTGGTATGGGCCTACTGAATCTTCCAAAGCGATGAATATCGGGATCGGGATTCTTGAAGAGTTTCGCGGCCAAGGGATTGGCGGTATCGCACAACGATTACTCGCTGAAGAACTCCATCGAAATGGTTATGTTCGCGTCGAAGCTTCGACCGATATCACTAATTTCGCTGAGCAACGAGCGCTCCACAAAGCCGGTTTTATCTGCGAAGGAACGCTCCGTAAAGCCCAAGGGCGAGCAGATGGATTACATGACCTGCAGGTGTGGTCACATATTTCGTAGGTACGAAACGTGATCTGGATTGAGCTCTGAAAGATCACGTGCGCCAAGGAGTTTCATCGTCCGTAGCATTTGTGAACGCAAAATATCTAGGGCGCGATCAACACCGGCACGCCCTCCGGCCATCAAGCCATAAAGGTATGCCCGCCCCACCCAGGTGAACGTGGCACCAGAGGCTATTGCAGCAATGACATCGCCGCCATGCATGATTCCCGTATCCATATGTACCTCAGCGCGAGCACCAACCGCAGCCACAACTTCTGGAATTAACGTGTAAGGAACTACCGAGCGGTCCATCTGGCGACCACCATGATTTGAGAGGATGATTGCATCAGCACCTGCTTCTACGGCAGCGATGGCATCATCAACTCGTTGGATTCCTTTGACGACTAGATTGCCGCTCCACTGCGTTCTAATCCAGCGAAGATCCTCGTAGCTAATCGTGGGGTCAAAGACGAAGTCCATTAATTCGGCAACGGTGCCCTTCCATGAATCAAGGGAAGCGAATTTCAATGGCTCTGTAGTGAGGAAGTTCATCCACCATGCTGGACGGGGAATTGCATTGAGAATGGTTTTGGTCGAGATCGAAGGCGGAATAGTCATGCCGTTTCGGGTATCACGTAAACGTGCGCCGGCAACGGGCACATCGACGGTGAGCACCAATGTGTCTACGCCCACTGCCGCAGCTCGATGTACCAATTCCATCGAACGATCGCGGTCCTTCCACATATATAACTGGAATGCGTTCCGACCCTCGGGAGCTGCTTTGACGACCTCTTCAATTGAAGTGGTGCCCAAGGTGGAAAGACAGAATGGAATTCCCGCTGCTTGAGCTGCCGCAGCGCCGGCACGTTCACCTTCATGTTGCATCATTCGTGCAAAGCCCGTTGGTGCGATACCAAGCGGCATTGAGTGGCGTTGGCCGAGCATCTCTACTGAGAGATCAACTTTCGATACATCGATAAGGACCTTGGGATGAAATTGAATATTCTCGAAGGTCTCGCGAGCGCGCACGAGTGAACTTTCGGTCTCGGCTGAACCATCGGTGTAATCAAATGGAGCCTGCGGGGTGCGGCGCTTTGCGATTGTGCGAAGGTCCCAAATTGTCAGGGCGCGAGATAAGCGGCGACGCTTTGGGCTAATGATTGGCTTGCGAAAGCGCATCAAACCAGCGAGCTCTTTGAAACCAGGAAATCGTCGTTTGACCTTCGTCTTTGCCAACTTATTCACCATGCCCGAAGCATACCGTCGGCACCGAGTGGATAGACATCGCACCAAGACTCGGGCTAGATTTTCGATATGAAATCACTCTCGAACCTCTTCGTAAAGGTAGCGAACTCCCCCAGACTGCTCGTGCTTACCTCTCTGGTCTTGTTATTCGTCGCTTCGATCTCATACTCACTCTTTGAAGAGAAGAATCTCCTCGACTCCCTGTGGTGGGCCTTGATCACCTCAACCACAGTCGGCTATGGGGATTTCTACCCTGCGAGTCTGGGCGGACGCGTCACCGCTATCGTGCTTTTACTAATCATGATCCTCTTCTTAATTCCGATGATCACAGCTTCGTTTGCATCGAAGCTCATCGTCAATCGTGATGCCTTCACCCATGAAGAGCAGGAAGAGATGAAAATTCTCCTTCGAAAGATCGTCGACATCGAAGAGCGACAATTAAAGGAAAAAGGCGAGTAACTCTCGTTACTCGCCTTTCTTCTGCAATCTACTTTCTTAGGCGATTGTTCCCTCAAAGTTCACCTTTGCTGCGGAGAACCAAGTCTTGACAACAAGGTTGTCACCGGGCTTACCCACGCAACCAGTTGCATACTTGAAGGTCAATGATTCACCAATAGGAAGAATCACGACTGGCACGCCTTCATATCCATTTGCTGGATCGACGATTTCAAGGCAGGTATTCACACCAGAATCTGCAGAGAAAACAATTGCCGAAGTATCAAGATCTTCGGTGGAACCGTTCTTGATAGTGATTTCCATCGTGTTGACCGTCAAGTTCTCGGTGTAGTTCTGCGCATCGGCGCTCGGCATGAAGTTCATCGGATTCGAAACGGTAACGTCGATACCACCTTCGATATTGGTGGTCTCACCAAATACACCCTTAATTGAGACGAGCGCTCCGTCAGTTTGATCCTCAGTCAACTTGTTCGCCTGAGTACCCGCAACTGCATCGGAAGCGGACTCATCTGCTGCATTCTTCTTGCCACCGCATCCGGTAAGGATTAATGAGAGGGTGAGTAACGGGGCGACTATTGCTGCTAACTTTTTCATGAACTCCCTGTTTCTATTAAAAGAAAATGTGATGCTGCGGGTGAAATCATAGCAAAGGTAAATAGCGCAGACTCTTGAGGGCTAAAACGCCCGCACTGGGCGGACAAAAAACAATTGCGTCTTTCCGACGTTGCTTATGACCCCCCCAGTGACGACCCCAAATAAAAGTGCGGAATTGAAAGAGGCTTCGGTAGAAGACCAGTAGCGTTCTTCAAGCAATCCTCCTACGCCAGCCTGGCGTAAATTTGTAGACATCAGCAAGCCTTCACCTATCGAAGGTAGGAACCAATCTGTGAACCCGCCAGCCGCATAATCCGCAGCTGCCTGAATTGCTCCCCCCGCGCATGTGGTATCAGCTGTAGCGGTATTTGTTGACCCTTTACCTAAACCAGAATGGGACCAACTATTGAGGTTTAACAAAGTCGTCGAATCCGAACACCACTTCATCTCCGGGTCGGTTGTGTTAGTACCTGTTGTCTCAGCAACAAGACCGCCTTGATTTACTGCAATCCCGTTACCCCACCCTTGTGGCGCTGCCTCGAGATAATTGAACCCTACATACTGGTCGTTGTAATCTACGAAGAAGATTACTCCTCCTGCGGGACCTGTCATTCCAATTTTGCACTTTTCATCTGCAACTGTGCCTGCATCAGGTCCGTCGCAGAGTAGTAATTCAGTAATCGCAATGGTCGCGTTAGTTCCGTTAGCGCCTGGTGCGCCAGCAGGTCCTTGCGCGCCTGGTGCGCCGGCAGGTCCTTGCGCGCCTGGTAATCCTGCGAGGCCTTGATCACCTTTGGGGCCAACCATTGAGACACCTTGTGGCCAACCAGTTGTTACGTCTTTTGGACCAAAGAAAGTTTTCGTAACAGAGTTAACATACATATCCCCGGGTGCGCCCAATGTGCTAGCCGGATCCGTAGTTCCACTCCACAGTGTTTTTCCATCTTTGCCATCGATTCCATCTTTGCCAGATAAGCCTGTTGCACCGGTTAATCCTGTTGGACCCGCGTCACCTCGTGCGCCCAAAACGAGTTTCTTGCTTCCCTTTGGACATTTCGAGGTTCCCGGGTGGGTCACAACTTTGGTTTTTGAGTTAACGCAGACGAGATAGCCACCTGATTTAGTATTGAGAAGGCCTGCGGCTTGCGCTCCCACGCCAACCACAATGAGCACAAGGACGAGAAGTATTACGCTGGATTTATTTTTGGATATAAAAGAAAGATTCCTTGGCACGAACTCTCCAAAAATTCCTCGGCCTCTCTCGCGAATACGACAAAAAGGATTGGCTGTATAACGACGATATTCTATAATTGCTCGCTGAAGGTACGAAAGAGCGTCAGGGGCAGGTGAACTTTTAATGGTGGCGGGTAGAGGATTTGAACCTCTGAAGGCAGAGCCGGCGGATTTACAGTCCGCTCCCATTGGCCGCTCGGGCAACCCGCCATGGGCTATTGAGCAGCGCAACTATACCGACTTTGCTCGGCTCCTTCGCCGGGGCGGTATTTCCCCGAAAAGCGCTAGCTATTAAGGCTCAGAGCAGCGAGCGCGCCATTGACGATGGAGCCCGAATCGAGATCATGAATTTTGTAAAGGTCAGGGATATTTCCGGACTGACCAAAACTATCGACTCCCATGGCAACCTGAGGCGCACCAAGAGCTGAACCCAACCATGCCAGCGCATGGGAGGAGCTATCGTGAATGGAAACTATCGGAGCACGTTCAGAGAAGATCGGACGCATGGCGCCAGGGAACGACGGTGTATTCGCAGTACGAATACCTTGTTTAAGTGTGCGCTGCCAACTGCCGTACAACCGTCCTGGCGAAGTCACATCCACCACATGGGCAATGACACCTTCATTAGCTAACTCTGCTGCAGCTTCGAGTACTTCAGGCATCACCGCACCACATCCGACAAGGTGGACTGTTGGTGCTGCGAAATCATCGCTCTTTGCAAGCGCTGCTCTTCCATCAACTAATCGGTATGCCCCCGCTAACACTTGAGCTCGCAGGGTTGCTTCACCAAGTCGCTCTCGTGCATTTGCAAATGGCATCTGATCAATTGACCTCGTGGTTAGCCGGAAGTAGAAAGCTAACTCATTGGGGCGTAAGTCTGGAGTGGTGTCAACCTTGCTACCGGCCACGTGCGCAACTGCATCGCAGAAGAGCCAATCAAGAGCTTGACCATAAGCAGGTTCGATTAACACCACACCTGGCAATTCGATGCCAACTGATGGAGTTATCGTCGATTGATGTGCACCACCTTCGGGCGCAAGCGTGATTCCCGATGGAGTGCCAGTGACGATGAACTTAGCCCCCGAATAAACGCTATAGATAAATGCATCAAGGCCTCGAAGTACGAATGGATCGTAAACAGTTCCGATCGGAATCAATCCCTGATCATGAAGATCCTTGGCAAGCCCAAGTTGTCCCAAGAGACTGAAGAGATTCATCTCGCTAATGCCAAGCTCGATATGTTGGCCAGAAGGTCCTTCTGCCCATTTGAGAATTGGATCTTCATTCCAACGACGGCGCTGCTCAGGATGGAAGACTCCCGTCCTATTGATAAAGCCTCCTAGGTTTGTTGAGGTGGCAACATCGGGTGCAGTGGTAACTAAATATGGCCGGATCTGTTCGTCGCGGCTGATCTCACTCAATACCCGTCCAAAAATCTCTTGCGTCGATGAACTGCCCGTCCCTTTCATTCCAGTCGTAATAGGAATCGTGATCTTGCTATCCACTGATGGCTCTGGGCGCGCGAGCGCAACTCCACGAGCCCGAACCAGTGCATCTTCAGCGCTGCCAGGCTCAAACCGTTCCCATTCGTTCTCAACAGTGAGCCCCACTCTGGCTCGCAGCTCATCGATCTGGACCTTTGAAATCTGAGCAGAATGATTTCGAGGATCTCCTGCTATCGGTAAATGCCATCCCTTAATCGTGTATGCGAAAACCACACTTGGTCGATCTGTTACCGCATCGCATTCGGCAAATGCTTGCAAGAGTGAGTCCACATTATGTCCACCTAAGTCTGTCAATATCTCAAACAGTTCTTCATCATTGAACGCGCTGAGGAACTGATCAGTTCCAACTGGCGCTCCTTCAAGGAAGCGAACCCTCGCCTCTGCAGGTGTTAGCCCAAAGAGTGATTGGTATTGCTCATTAGGAATATCATCGAACCAGCTTTTAAATGGTGCACTTCCGTTGAGTGCGAAAATCTCTTCAAGACGAGAACCATATTTGATCTCTCGGACGTGCCATCCAGCTGCTTCGAATTGCGCGCGCCATTGTGAGATTCGGATACCTGGTATCACGCGGTCAAGTGATTGGCGATTGAAATCGACAATCCACATGACATTTCCTAGTCCATCAGTAGCTGGATCGGCCAATGCTTCCCAGATATTTCCCTCATCCAACTCGGCATCGCCAATAATTGCGATAAAGCGCGAATGTGGGCGCGGTCCAAAGTGGGCATCAACATAACGGCGGGTAGCAGCTGCAAAGAGTGGCGCTACGGCACCTAACCCAACTGAGCCGGTAGAGAAATCAACGATATCGGGATCCTTGGTTCGCGATGGGTAGCTCTGCAACCCTCCAGCGGTACGAAGTTGAGTGAGATATTTCTTATCGAGATTCCCAAGTAAGTATTGGATTGAGTGAAAAACAGGCGCCGCGTGTGGCTTGACGCTGACTCGATCTTCAGCATCAAGGTAATTGAAATACAAGGCAGTCATTAGAGAGACCATGGAAGCGCTCGATGCTTGATGGCCACCGACTTTCAAGCCATCGAGATTCTCGCGCTCTCGATTTGCATGATCAATCATTCGCGTCGACAACCAGAGCGCGCGCTCTTGGATTCGCTCCAAAGTTTTGATTTCATCATGGGGTAATCCCGCGGTCGAGCGCTTCTCGACTTCTTGGCGCTGCTCTCCCTGAATGTGAGCCATCTACTCCCCTGTCATTAATGAAATACCATCGCCGCCACCTCAAAGAAATGACCGGCTTTAGCCGAGCGTAGCCCCCATAAAGGCCGCAATCCAACATATTTTCACGCTTTATCTTTTTGCAACAATCTACAATCTAGCGAAGCGGTACCTTGCTAGTTAGACTTCATGAGGAGCGAAAGGAGCGGGCTATAAACGTTAAAAAAAGCGCGCCTAGCCTGAACCTTGGATCGCTATCGCCTACTCGTAATCAGTTGGTAGACATTCTCCGAGAATCTATTATTTTTGGAACGCTTCCTCCTGGAACCCAAATAAAACAAGAGGAGATTTGCAAACAGTTCTCCTGCAGCCCAGGGCCGGTTCGCGAAGCGCTCCGGGAGCTCGAGAGTGAAGGTCTGCTCTTCCATTACCCCAATCGTGGCGTCTTCGTTGCCGAAGTTTCCAATCATGAGATAGCCGAAGTACTCATTCCAATGCGGCTACTGTTAGAGAAATTCGCTCTCTGTAACACAAACTTAAAATTCTCATCTAGCGCAGTAGCATCGCTCAATGATCAGATAACTGCGATGCGGATTGGTGCTGAAACCGGAAATTCAAAGATGGCCGAAGAGGCAGATGCCAAATTCCATTTGATAACCATGCAGGTGGGTGGCAGTGAACACACCCTTCAACTCTGGAACAGCATCCTCTCGCGCATTCGGATGAAGTTCGCTCGCATGGGCCCGATGGATGACACATCACATAAAGCTGCCGAACATCAAAAGCTGCTTGATGCCCTGCTATCAAATGATCCCGACGAAATCTCGCAACTGCTCGAAGAGCATATTGTGGCTAGCGTCATTGAAAAGGTAAGAACAACCTCTAATTGAAAGTCTTTCGCACAGCTAAAGCGAGCGCTTCGTAATCCTGTGGCGTGTTGTAGAGCATCCCAGAGATTCGCAAATAATACTTATCCGCAATAAACGAAATTGGAACTTCTACTTTATATTCCTCCGCAATCTTTGCCTGTACCGCAGCCGAGCCATCCCGCCCACCAGCCATGTTGAGTATTGGAACTACACCAAGAGGAAGAAAATCAACTCGAATTTGCTCGAAAGAGACGCCAAGTTCCTTCATCACCAATTCTCTGCCATACATCATTCTTTGATGATTAGCTTTACGAACGCGCTCCCAGCCGATCTTTGAGAAGAATTCGATTGCACTCGGTGCACTCAACCACGATGTTGGATCTACGGTGCCTAACATGTCCCACGGGAATGGATATGGTTCATCATCTCGCCACGAAACGATAAGTGGCCGAAGCACCTCTTGCCAACGGGGCGCTACCCGCAATACACCAACGCCTAGTGGCGCTGAAACCCATTTGTGGAGATTACCGAACCAGAAGTCTGCATCGAGTCGATCCAAATCAGTGTCAATAGTTCCCGGAGAATGCGAAGCATCCACTACATAAACAATCGAGTTCTCCTTGCAAACCTTGCTCAATTCATAGATTGGAAAAGTTCTCGCTGTTGCTGACGTAATGTGGTCAATCACCAGCATCCGAGTTTTCTTCGTGATGCCCGCGATAATCTTCAAAATAACTTGTTCATCAGTGTCAAGGTAATCAACGTTGATCTCAACAAGCTTGGCTCCAGCAGCGTCGCAAGCTCGGGCCACCGCCTTGGTGACCGCGCCGTACTCTTGATTAAGCACGATTACTTCATCTCCAGATTCAAGCGGAAATCCGCGCATAACCGTGCTCGCGCCCTCGGTGGTATTCCGAATGAGAGCAATTTGATCACCTTCTTGTCCCAGGAACCGGGCGACATGAGCGCGTGCGTTTGCTACCTCATCCTTTAATTCTCGAGCGAAGAACTTCACCGGATTACGCTGAATTCGCTCGCGCCACTGAGAGTGCACCTGCTGAACTACAATTGGCACTGCACCAAACGAGCCATGGTTAACCTGGTGGTACGCGGGGTCAAGGTTCCACTCAGATTTCAATTCTTGTAGGTCAAATTCCATTATTAACCCTTTACGATTCCTGCCGAGAGGCCACTGATCATGAATTTCGACATCAAACCAAACATGATCATTGTCGGGATGATGCCAATCATTACTGATGCGGCAAGTCCGCCCCATTCGATGAAGTAGGCCCCAATAAACGAGCGTTCGGCCACTGGGAAGGTTTTATTTGCATCCGAGTCTATGAGAACCATGGCGAGGAAAAGTTCGTTCCAGCACTGGACGAATGAGAAGATGAAAGTTGCTGCTACCCCCGGAAGCGCGACGGGGAAGATGACACGGAATAGCGCAGATACCCGATTACAGCCATCAATCAGCGCTGCCTCATCTAGTTCTGGCGGGATCTGTTGCAGGAACCCTCGAAGCATCAAGGTAGCAAAAGGGATCATGCCGCCGAGATAGCAGAGTACGAGTGCAATCAATGTGTTGAGCAGATTTAGGCGAGAAAGTAATAAGTAGAGTGGCGCTAACGCGATTAGCCCCGGAATCATCTGAGTAACAAGAAAGACCAACATGACCTGGGATTTGCCTTGAAAGCGATAGCGAGCCAAGGAATAGGCACCGAGCATTCCAATGAAAATTACTAGGGCAGATGCAGCCACCGCGACAATGAAGCTATTTCTCAAGTAGGTACCAAAAGCATAGTCACGAAATAGCGCTCGGTAACTCTCTAACGTCGAATTACTTCTTGGCCAGAAGAAATGTTTTGTCACCTCGCGCACTGGGCGAATCGAGGTAAGAAACATCCAGTAGAGCGGGAAGATTGTGAAGAGAAACCAAATCGTTAAAACCGAGATTTTGGTCCCTTTACTGAAGCCTTTGAGCATCTTATTTGTCACCGTCCTCTATTTTGACGGCGAGCAGGTAAAAGACGGAGAAGATGAAAAGAATGATCAGAATGAACATACCAAGAGCCGAACCTGCTCCCCAATCTTGATCGTATGTGATCTTCTGTACCAACCATGAAGAGAGAATGTGCGTCTGTTCATTGGGTCCGCCGCTAGTCATACCGAAAATTAGGTCTGGGAAGTTAGTTATCCAAATAACGCGTAACAAAATGATCAGCACAAGGGTGCTCTTGATAAAGGGAACTATCACCAGAAAGAGGCGTTGTCGGGAGGAGGCGCCATCGAGTTCAGCTGCTTCGAGAATCTCTTTTGGCACGCCCTGAAGAGCTGCCAAAATCATAATGACGAAGAATGTGACGCCGTACCAGATATTGGCAATGATGACCGCTGCCATCGCCCATTTGTCATTGGATAGCCATGGAATTGGTTTATCTATGAGGCCGATTCCTTCAAGAATCGTATTCATGATTCCGAGGTTGTCGTCAAATATCCATTTCCAGATTAGCCCCATCAAGAAACCAGAGAGCGCCCATGGGATAAAGATGATTGCTTGGTAGAGCCCAGAGAATCTAAATTTCGTATTGAGATAAAGTGCCAGAACGAAGCCGATAGTGAATTGGAAGAATAGTGAGACCACTACCCAAATAATTGAGTTGACAATAATCCGCTTAAAATGGAGATCGTTGAAAATCGTCGAGAAATTCTGGAAACCCGCGTAATAAATCTCATCTTGTGCATACAACTTGAAATTCTGAAATGAGAGTCCGGCAGTTCGGACAACCGGGTAATAGATGAAAATGCAGATCAGAATGAGCGCAGGTAAGAGGAACCAGAGTGGAGCGAGGATGTTCCGCGTCTTGCCGCTGTGCTTCTCTTGTATTCGGAAGGTGCTACTCATGGTCAACCCCCTATCGCTTTATGTCCACTGACTGACTTATTGTCCTGTAACAGAGAGCAGTGGCCGACATTTCGCCGGCCACTGACTCTGTATCTGTATTACTTTAACTAGATTGTAAAAGCGCTAGCCCCTTAGGACTTGCACTTAGGTCCATCCCAGTATGCAGCCCATTGCTTGAGCGCATCCTCGGTCTTGAGATTGCCAGCGAACATCGCCGCCATATCTTTATCAGCCTGAGTGAAGAATTCGCCATAGCAAGGCTTTGCTACATCGCTTCCATCAAGCTTGATTTCCTTAGGATCCTTACCAATCTTGTCGTAGATAGCCCATGCGCCAGTCTTGAAGAATGGATCCTTCGCAGCTGTCTTAGTGATTGGGCCAACGCCATAGGCGCGAGCAAAGATTGATGCTTGTGGATCCGAAGAGATGAACGCAAGGAAATCAGAGGCAATGTTCTTGCAGTTTGATGCTTGTGCAACTGACCATCCGCCACCGCTCACATCTTGAGCTGAATATCCGCCAGGACCCTTTGGCATCTGCGCCATGATCCACTTGCCGCTGTCGAATGGTGCGTACTTGTCTTCGACGATCTGGATAACTTCGTTATCTTGAATCAAGTAGTTAGCAGTTCCATCGACGAAGCCCTGCACCATCTCTGGGTAGCCCCATGAAACGGATGCTGGTGGTGAAACGTCTTTCCAGATCTTCATGAGAAGATCGAGCGCTTCCTTCGACTTTGGATTGTTGAACATGGACTTGCCATCCTTGTTGTAATAACCACCAGCATTTAGATCTGGAGCGTTATAGGCACGGACGACGAAGATTGCCTGAGTGAACGAAGCACGAGCGCCACGCATCGAATAGACGTATGACTTATCGGTTTGGATCTTCTTGGCATTGAGGATATCGGTCCATGTCACAGGAATTGCGACACCTGCGTTCTTGAAAGGCTCAGTACGAACGAAAGATGCCTTGACGTAGTAGCCGTTTGGCACCATGTACATCTTGCCCTTGCCCTTGTTGATCTGAGCTTGGAGCTGTGAGTACTCGGTGAGACCAGACCATGCTTTGGTCTTGGTGAAGTATGGATAGATGTCAGCAAGTTGATTCGCTGAAAGAGCTTGTCCCATGATGGCACCAGCTGGCTCAACGATATCTACAGCCTTTGCTTGTAGAAGTTGTGTGATCTTTGCTGGTGAATCTGCCTGTGATGGCGAGATGATTTCTACTTTTACTCCTGGACGGGTTGACTCGAATTGACGAGCAAATGCGTTGAGGAGTGGAGTACGAGCTGGACCTGCGAAGTATTCGATTACGCGAATCTTTACTGGCTTTGCCTTAGTCGGCTTACAGCTCCATGTCTTGTCTGCTGCAGAGCTTGTAGTCACAGTCATAAGACTGAGACCAAGAGCTGCAACAGCCGCAATGGAAACTACTTTGCGACTAGTTAGGTTCATTTTCAATTTTCCCCCAGATTGGTGTGCAATCTCTTTCGAGATTTTTAATGAGGGTAATTGAGTGACTTTTAAATAACAATGAATTAACTACCAATTGGCATAAGTTTATGTAACTGTGACACTAGATTGTAGAAAATCTATTATCGCCCCTTTCTCACACCATTTGGCAGTTGTCAAGGTTTTTGTAAAAAATCGAGCAAATGAGCGGGCTCGCCCCCAAAACTCTCAAGTATTCCTTGAGAAAAAAGTGTGGGAACCCCCCTTGTGCGCCGAAATCGGCAGGAGTAGAAATTACCCAACTTCATTGAGAGTAGACAAAAGGAAATCAATGAGGGGTCGGATCGGATACCAACTACATAAATAGCTACTTAAGTAGCGTTATTTATGTAAAACGCAACTGATCATCGCGGAGTTGGCAAACGTAAGGTTCGAGCCGTAGAAGGCGCCCATTGCGCGTAACTAGGTGACTAGTTACACCAGGGATGTGATGTATGGATCAGCTCACATTGCTTGGTGAATGCCGAAGGAGATGCGCGCCGGCGAAGAGTTAAGGCCCCTGGAACTGATACTTCCAGGGGCCACTCATATTCTCGGCTCTTTTCCCTTCAACCCCTGCGATTGACACGCCAGATTTACCCAGCTTCCGTCGTGCGTAGCCCTTTGATCCGGTTCATGACTTCTGGGTACTTACTATCAGCAAGCACGATCTTTTCGAGCTCTTTCAGAGCGTGTGATTTCTTCCCTTGCCGCTCGTAAATATTTGCTCGCTCCCAAAGCGCTCGATTACGGACCTCTTCATCAAGGGAGCGTTTGGCGACCACGCGTTTGATCGCCTCGAGCGCACCATCATGGAAACCCAGCTCAGAGAGTGCAGCAGCGCGCATGATGAAAAGCATTCCCGTCGCCTCATCCTCTAGCTCGAGATCTTCAGTGGAGTCGAGAACATCCTCAAATTTCTTTTCGGAAAGCTCGATATCCGCGGCTGAGACCGCGGTGAGTTGATTAGTACCGATCTCCTCAAGAACTTGTAAAGCTAAATCGAATTTCTTCGATTCTTGTAAGACTTCAACGTAGAGAAAACCAAATGCGCTCCGACCATATGAATCATCAAAGGAGATTCCCGGAGTGATATCAACCTTCATCTGTAGCAGTGGGAAATATTTCCGCGCTTCGTAGCTCCCGAAAGCCAACTTGGCGTTCTGCCACACATCCGCGGCTACTTCAAGCAAGTTTGGCAATTTACTGTCATCACGAGCCCCGACTAAGAAAGCGATTGAGAGAAAGGTGTACTTCAATTTCTTATGCTTCTGGGCAAGTGCTAACGATTCGTCGATAATCTCTTTATCAAGCTGCAGCTCTTCCCCGCTAAATCTTTTGTTCATGAAGTCGTAGAAGTCTCGTTCTCGTCGATTAGCGAAGAAGCTAGGTTTCGGTGGTTTAGGCGGAGCGTAATACTCAGAGACCTCTGCCTCAGCGCCCCTACGCGAACGTCTGCCACGGAGCGAAGAGCGCTCGACGTTATATAAACCGGTACCAGGTATCCCTGCCGATGTGTAGATATCGCCCTTCGAGTTGATACTTACTCGGGCACCTGGGACGCCAACTGAGAGACCAACCGAACTCGTGCTGAAATTGAGGCGGACTCCCGGGATCAATTTGATCGAGCGACGAAAGCGAAGGGACATTAGGTCACCCTATTTCCTTCATTGCTGATTTGTAGGTACTCCTTATCCATCACGCTCTTGCGAATTCGGGCAAAACCATCGAACACCTCGACAAATGATGTCGCTAGAGGTGAGATAGCGACTCGAATCTGATTGGGAACTCGATAATCAGGAATTACTCTCTGGAATCGACGAAGGGCAACGCTGATCCGTTGTGCCTGCTCATGCCAGAGCGAGATATGTCCACCACGTTCCCCCGCTTCTCGCGGAGTATTAAGTGCAAAACCAAGGGGCGCTAACCACTCGTCGAAAAGATCAATCATCATCGACGTTCCCGCACGGGCCTTGGCTTCGATTGCTGAGATGCCAGCTTCTTCAATCATTTCAAAGGCGCTATTGATTGTTCGCATCCCAAAGATTGATGGGCTTGCAATCTGGAAACCGCGCATCTCTTCGCTTCGTTCGAAGTTCGCCCCCATTGCGAATTGATCTCGCTGGGCGAACCATCCTTGAATCGGGACCTGAAACTCACGCTGTCGCGCTTTGCTCACATATAGCCACGCAGGTGAGCCTGGACCTGAGTTCCCATATTTATAGGTGCAACCCACGGCAAGGTCGACACCGCTCTTATCGAAGTCCATCGCAATCGCACCAACAGCATGGGATGCGTCCCACACCAACAGCGCGCCATGTGCGCGAACCAAGTCGGTGAGCGCTCTGATATCTGAACGAGCGCCCGAGCGATATTGAATTACTTGTAGCGATACCAGGGCAACGCTCTCATCGAGATATGGCGCCAAAACTTCCGGGGTGATCCGTTCGTGTTTTGTTACACCGGTTGATTCATTATCAATCATCAGAAGTTCGAGGCCATGCTCCTTGGCAAGCCCCTGCAAGATATATCTGTCGGTTGGGAAGTTCGCCGAGTCAGTGATGATCTTCTTTCGACCAGGGCGCGCTTTAATCGCCGCGCTACAGAGTTGGTAGAAATTTACCGATGTCGTATCGCACGCCAGAACCTGACCAGAGGCTGCTCCAAGCGCGCTTCGCCCGATCAAATCCCCGCTCTTGCTCGCTTCGTCAATCCAATCCCCCCAGCCATCAACGACCTTTGTGCCCCACTCCTCAATGAGGAATTTATTGACCACTTCTACCGTGCGCTTAGGTAATCGTCCTAAGGAATTCCCATCGAGATATGAGACATCTGGGTCAGCAATCACGAATTCGTTCTTATAGTGAGCAAGAACATCCCCAGCATCGAGTTGTGCGGCATCTTCACGGGTCATGGCCATGTAAAAGAGCCTATAGACTTTGGTGAATTGGAGGAAGAGATGGCAGATTCCAGTTTCGACATAGTTTCTAAGGTAGATCGGATGGAGCTAGACAACGCGCTCAATCAAGCTGATCGTGAATTAGGCACCCGGTTCGATTTCCGCGGTACTGAGACGAAGATTGCGATGAGCGGCACCGAGATCGTCGCTATCGAATCAGGGAGCGAAGAGCGGGCTAAGGCGGCGCTCGATGTCTTTAAAGAGAAGTGCGTCAAACGTGGGGTATCCCTCAAGCATCTTGATGCCAGCGAGCCGCAACCTTCAGGCAAGCTCTTCAAAATCAATGTGAAGATCAAAGAGGGCATCAGCACTGAGAACGCGAAGAAGCTCGCCAAATTCCTTCGGGATAGCGGACCCAAATCTCTAAAAACCCAAATCCAAGGTGAAGAACTCCGCGTCTCCTCCAAATCACGCGATGATCTACAAGAGGCAATCGCGCTCGTCAAGGCCGAGACCTGGGATTTCGCGCCACAATTCACTAACTACCGTTAATTAAGGACGCTAAGTGAACAAGTATCAGAGCGGTCTGTTCTATGGCTTGTTTGCGTACATCATTTGGGGCGCCCTGCCCATTTATTGGGGGTGGATGCGAGCTGCTAGCGCGTGGGAGATCATCTCGCACCGTGCAATCTGGTCGTTGCTAGTCTGTTGGCTCGCGCTCGCTTTTCGTCATCAACTCAAAGATGCCCTTACTATCTTACGAACGCCACGGATGTTCCTCCTGCTCGCATTGACTGCAGGATTAGTCTCAGGCAATTGGGCTATCTATATCTGGTCAGTCACTGTCGATCGAATCGTTGAATCCTCACTCGGTTACTACATCACTCCACTCATGAACGTTGCCTTCGGAGTGTTCATTCTCCGCGAGAAAATGCGACCGCTCCAATGGACGGCCGTTGCGATTGCAGCCATTGGCGTTGGCGCACTCACCTACGATTACGGCCAACTACCTTTGATTGCTCTTGGTTTGGCTTGCACCTGGGGGATGTACAGCGTTATCAAGAAGAAGCTCGCCGTTGATCCCTTGATTGGGCTAGCAATCGAGACGATTTTTGCCGCAATTCCCACATTAATCTTTCTCACCAAACTTGAGTTCGATGGTAAAGCGCAATTTGGCCATGGGCTCTGGATCTCGATCGGATTAGCAACCGCAGGCCTTGCAACCGTCCTGCCATTGCTCGCATTCAACAACGCTGCGGTACGCCTTCCGCTCACCACACTTGGCTTGATGCAATACATCACGCCCACAGTCATGTTCCTCGTTGGCGTCTTTATCAATCACGAAGAGATGTCAGGTTCGCGCTGGGTGGGATTCCTTACTATTTGGCTCGCGCTCAGCTTCCTTGCGACGGATATGGTCCGTTCAGGAAGAGCGGGAGACAAGGGCATCGCACAGGTTTAGCAGCCCCTCAGTAGTTCCATTTAATGGCAAGCTCGACAACATCTTTCGCGCGCTTTCGGCATATTGCATGGTGATCTGCTTAGCCTCACCAAGCGCTGAATGGTTACTAAGCGCTTCTAGCGCGAAAGTAACATCGCTTTCGTCAGTGATTGGCCCAGAAAGTAGTTGAAGTAATCGTGCATCTTCGGGGCGCGCCATTTTTTGCACTAACAAAGTGACTAGCGTCGGCACACCTTCGCGTAGATCAGTCCCCGGCGTCTTGCCCGATTGATTCGAGGAACTTTCGATATCGATGACATCATCAGCGAGTTGGAATGCGATCCCCAATTCCTCGCTGAACTTCACTAAAGTCTCGACGATCTCAGGCTTAGCACCTGAAAGATATCCGCCGTATCGGGCGCAGAGTCCAAAGAGGGAACCGGTCTTCTCAGCAACAACCTTCAGATAGTGGGTTAATGGATCGGCGCCATCCTGCGGACCTTCGGTCTCCATGATTTGGCCAACAACTAACCGTTCAAAAGTCATCGCCTGGTGGCGGACAGCATCAGGACCAAGGTCAGCCAGTAGGAGGGAAGATTTTGCGAAGAGGTAGTCGCCGGTGAGGATTGCCACTGAATTGCCCCAGCGCTTATTGGCGCTCACCACCCCGCGACGCAACGGAGCTTCATCCATCACATCATCGTGATAAAGCGTTGCTAAATGCGTTAATTCAACAACAACTGCAGCCTTGATGATCTCCTCGCGGGTGGGATCTCCATAATTTGAAGCTAAAAGCGTTAAGACTGGTCGAAATCTTTTGCCGCCAGCGGAAATCAGGTGGCGCGAAGTTTCGGTCGCGAATGGGAATTCGCCGGCAGCATGGTTGAAAAGGAAGTCTTCGACCGCTTTCATTCGAATTGTGAGGTCGCGCTCCACTTCTGCCGAGAGCGATGGCAGGGTAACCATAGAGTTCTTAACCGGCGACGAACATTGCCAGTGAATTAACCGCGTTAATCACTGGTTGTGGGAAGACGCCTAATACCAAGGTGGCAACTGCGCAGACACCGATTGTTATTGCAGTTACTGGCGATGGAATGACCACCGAAGTGCCATCTTCCTGTGGATCATTGAAGTACATCAACACCACAATGCGGATATAGAAGAATGCTGCGACAGCAGATGCGAGCACACCGGCGATGACTACAGAGATATTGCCGCTCTCATACGCAGCAGAGAAAATCGCGAACTTTCCGACGAAGCCTGAGGTCAATGGAATTCCAGCGAGCGCCAAAAGGAAGAGCGTGAAAATGCCAGCAATCAGCGGCGAGCGCTTGCCAAGTCCACTCCAACGATTGAGATCGGTCACTTCTCCGCCAGCATCGCGCACCAAGGTGACGATTGCGAAAGTACCAAGCGTGGTGAAGCCATAGGTAAGGAGATAGAGCAACGTGGCACCAACGCCAGATTTATTGAACGCGACAATACCGGTGAGCAAGAAACCTGAGTGCGCAATCGCCGAATAAGCGAGAACGCGCTTCACATCCTTTTGCGCGATAGCGATGATGGTGCCGATAGCCATGGTGAGAATGGAGATCGCGATGATGATTGGTCGCCAGGTCCAGACCATTCCGCCGATAGTGGTGTAGAAGATCCGCAGGAATGCGCCGAAGGCCGCCACCTTGGTGACTGCTGCCATAAAGGCGGTAATTGGCGTCGGAGCGCCTTGATAGACATCTGGAGTCCATGAGTGGAAGGGCGCTGCCGAGACCTTAAAGAGGAGCCCTACGGTGAGCATCGCCAGCCCCACCAAGAGAAAAAGATCATTTCCGGGTGAGGTCGTGATCTGGAGCTTGATGCCATCGAAGGTGGTCGTTCCGGCATAGCCATAGAGGAAGGCGGAGCCAAAGAGGAAAAAGGCTGACGAGAAGGCGCCTAGGAGGAAGTACTTGAGCCCGGCCTCTTGGGAGAGCAGGCGCCGGCGCTGCGAGAGGCCAGCCATCAGATAGAGCGGAAGCGAGAGCACTTCGAGAGCTACGAAGAGCGTGATCAGATCATTCGCAGCAGGGAAGAGTAGTGCGCCACCAACAGCAAATAGCGTGAGTGGAAATACTTCAGTCTGCTGTAGCCCGGATGCCAACGCGCGTTGTTCATCGGCTGAACCTGGCAGCGTTGATGCCTGGGCAGTAAAGGATTGGAAGCCACGTTCGGCAATAAGTAGTAATCCAAGAAGTGCGAAGATCAAAATCGTGCCTTGGAGGACGATAGTCACGCCATCTACCGCAACAGAGCCTTCAGCAAATCTTCCAGAGACATCTTTATTGAGAATTACTGTAAAGAGTCCGAGCGCGATTGCTGCGAAACTTAACGTTGTCTGCACAACATATCGATAGCGACGTGAGACAAAGGCTTCAACCAAGACGGCGAGCACTGCCGCAGCAAGTACCACCAAGACAGGTGCGAGGATGCCGTATTCAATCTTTGGAGTTGGCATTACTTATCCCCTCCGGTGCTAGGCCCAATGTTGAGAGCGCTGATTGAAGCTTGAGCTCCTGGGTTAATGACATTGAGAAGGATCTGCGGAAAGAATCCGAAGAAAATGATGAGCGCAATCACTGGTGCAATCGCAATCTTTTCGCGGAGGTTGAGATCTTTGAGGTTCTCATTTCCTGGCGCGACTGGCCCATGGAGCGAACGCTGTACTGGAATCAAGATGTAGAGCGCAGCCAAGATGATACCCAGGGTGCCAATTACTGCAGCAAGGGGGTAACGGACGAAAGTGCCAACGAGCACGAGGAATTCGCTGACAAATGATGAGAGACCTGGCAACGCCAAACTTGATAATCCTGCGATGAAGAAGGTCCACGCAAGCACCGGTGTCACTCGTTGCAAACCACCGAAATCTTGGACTTTCGAGGAGTTGCGACGAGCAATCATCCAACCTGCAATGAGGAAGAGCGCTGCGGTCGAGAAGCCGTGATTGACCATATAGAGAATAGAACCTGATTGACCCTGCGCAGTGAATGCGAAAATGCCAAGGGTGATAAAACCAAAGTGCGAGATTGAAGTGTAAGAAATCAAACGCTTGATATCGCCATTGCTCTGCCAGATAGCTAAGAAAGCGCCGTAGAAGATTGAGATTAACGAGAGCACGATGATCGTTGGCCCAAATTGCTTCGATGCATCAGGGAAAAGGGTGAGGCAGAAGCGGATCATTCCGTAGGTGCCGACCTTGTCGAGCACACCAAGTAGCAGCACAGATGTCCCTGGAGTCGCAGCTTTTGCCGCATCTGGCAGCCAGGTATGGAATGGCCAAAGTGGAGCTTTAATCGCGAAGGCAATGAAGAAGCCCAAGAAGAGGAAGGCTTCGGTCTGGTTATTCAAACTGAGCTTTTGAAGTTCAGTCACATCAAATGTTGGCGCACCGAGTTGATCGCGACTGACTACATATAGGCCGATAATCGAAGCGAGCATCAATAGCCCACCAAAGAGCGAGTAGAGCAGGAACTTCACCGCTGCTGCGGCACGTTCACCGCTGCCATAACCACCGATTAGGAAGTAGACCGGAATCAGCATCGCTTCGAAGAAGAGATAGAACAGGAAGATATCTGTGGCGGCGAAGACACCAATCATCATCGTCTCAAGAATAAGTAAAAGCGCAAAGAATGTCTTAACGCTCCAGCGACTACCCTCTGCCTCATTCCAACAGGCCAAAATCACAATTGGGGTGAGGATGAGCGCAAGCAGAATCAAGAGCAGCGCCATGCCATCGACACCTAAACCGAAGTTGATTCCAAAGGCAGGAATCCACGAATACTTCTCAACGAGTTGGAAACCAGTTACAGAGCGATCGAAATTCATAGCAATTGCAAGACCAGCTACCGCTACAACAGTTGAGACTCCCAGAGCTACGCGCTTTGCAAGCAACTCGTTCGCGCGTGGGAGCAAGAAGAGCGCTGCGCTACCAAGAAGTGGAAGCGCGCCGAGAATCGTTAGTGAATTCATAGCGACATCACCGCAATCGTGGCCAAGATTCCGACGGCGCCAACAATTACCCACAAGGCATACGAGCGGACAAATCCAGTCTGCGTTCTACGAACTCCTGAAGCGACATCGAGTGTGAGTGAACCAACTCCGCGCACGGCGCCATCGATGACTTTCTCATCAACTATTGCCAGCGCCTTGGTTAGCTCTTGACCTGGACGCATAAAGAGGGCCTCGTTGAGATCATCCTGGAGAAGATCACGGCGGGCGACTTTGGTCCAAACGGAGACATCAGCTGGCGCAACTGCAGGGATCGATTTCCCGCGACCATATTTGGCGATTGCGATAGATACGCCAATTGCAACAGCGGTGAGTGCCAGAGCAGAGACGACGATTGGTGGCAAGAGGTGCTCCTTCTCGCCGTGCCCAGAATGATCGGAGTGGAATACCGGGTTGAGGAAGTTAATGAATCTATCGCCAAGATTGAAGATGAATCCGGCGCTAATCGAGCCAATCGCCAGAATCACCATTGGAATGGTCATTAAGGCTGGCGATTCGTGCGGATGCGCATCAGCTTCCCAGCGCTTACTTCCGAAGAAGGTCATCAACATCACGCGTGACATATAGAAGGCGGTTATTGCAGCACCAAGCAATGTGATGGAACCGAGAATGATTCCTTTCGCACCACCAGCATCGAGTGCGATTTCGATGATCTTGTCTTTTGAGTAGAAACCAGCAAAGGGTGGCACACCAATAATCGCAAGGTAGCCAAGACCGAAGGTGATAAATGTGACTGGCATATACTTTCGAAGAGCGCCGTACTTACGCATATCTACTTCATCATTCATGCCATGCATCACAGAGCCAGCTCCAAGGAACATTCCCGCTTTGAAGAAGCCATGGGTAAGCAAATGCATCATCGCGAATGCATAACCAACTGGGCCAAGACCAGTTGCCAGGATCATGTAACCAATCTGTGACATCGTCGATGCCGCCAAGGCTTTCTTAATGTCATCTTTTGCCATACCGATAATCGCGCCAAAGAGCAGCGTAATTGCACCGACTATGACAACGAGAAGTTGCGCCACCGATGCGACATCGAAGACAAAGTGTGAGCGCGAGATGAGATAAACGCCAGCGGTAACCATTGTCGCTGCGTGAATCAACGCGGAGACTGGGGTAGGACCAGCCATCGCATCGCCCAACCATGCCTGTAATGGGAATTGCGCAGATTTACCTACTGCGGCAAGCAGGAGCGCGGCACCTAGACAGTTGAGCGCGAGCGAGCTTGCCTTTCCAGCTTCTACGCCTTCTGCGACTCCACTAAAGGAGACCGATCCGAATTGAACGAACGCGATCATTACTGCCAGCGATAGACCGACATCACCAACTCGGTTTGCTACGAACGCTTTCTTAGCTGCGGTCGCATATGCAGGTTTCTGATTCCAGAATCCAATGAGAAGGTATGAAGCAAGGCCAACACCTTCCCAACCAACATAAAGACTTAAGTATGAATCGCCAAGCACGAGTAGCAACATTGCTGCGATGAAGAGGTTGAGGAAGGCGAAGAATCGACGACGATCCTTATCGTGCGACATATATGCGATGGAATAAATATGGATAAGGGTGCCAACGCCGGTGATAAGAAGTACAAAACAGATTGAGAGTTGGTCGAGGAGCAAAGTGGCACCTACATTGAAATTGCCTACTTCGATCCATGTAAAAAGAGGCTGGGTGACTGCCCGATTCTCAGGTGCTCGGCCGAGCATGGCGAAGAACTCAAGCAAGCCAACGACAAAAGCAGCGGTCGAGGCAAGGGTTCCAATGATGTGGCCGACTTTGTCGAGCGCCCTACTGCCTAGCAAAAGTACGGTCGCGCTAAAGAGCGGGATTGCGATGAGGTAAACGAGCATCTGTGAAGTTCCGTTCATCAGAGTTTCAACAATCTCGCATCATCGACCGATGCAGATCGACGCGAGCGGTAGATAGTGACGATGATTGCTAAGCCAACAACTACCTCGCAAGCTGCAACAACCATGGTGAAGAAAGCGAAGAGTTGGCCATCAATCGAACCATTCATTCGAGCAAAAGTGACAAAGGCGAGATTTGAAGCATTGAGCATCAATTCGATGCACATGAAGACTACGATGGCATTTCTACGGATGAGAACACCTGCAGCACCGATGGTGAATAGAAGGGCAGAGAGGTAAAGGTAGTTATCTAATGACATCGATTACTCCTCCCCCGCTTCATTCTTCTCATTCATTCGGAAGGTATTCGGATTCGCTAGTTCACCACGCGCAGCAATCGTCTTTGAAACCGACGAATCTGCTGGCGAACCATCAGGCAAGAGCGCTGGAATATCGACTGCGTTGTGCAGGGCATATGTTCCAGGCCCTGGAAGACCTGCAACAGGAATAGCACTCTGCCGAACTCGTTCTGCCGCCAACTCGCGCTGACTCTTGCGCGGCAGTAGCCGCTCGCGATGGGCGAGCACCATGGCGCCAAGAGCTGCAGTAATCAAAAGCGCGGAGATGACCTCGAATGCCCAGACGTAGCGAGTGAACAAGGTCTTCGCAATCGCCTGAACGTTCCCCTCGCCATTGACCAGTTCTAATCCCGCATACGCTCGCCCAAGCTCGGCTCGCGATAAGAGAGAGATCAATAGAAAACCGACGCCAACGGAGCCTAGGACTGCGCTAATTCGCTGACCCTTGATCGTCTCTTCAAGCGAATCAGATGAATCGACGCCGACCAACATGAGAATAAAGAGGAAGAGCATCATGACTGCGCCGGTGTAAACCACAATTTGAACGATTCCGAGGAATGGCGCTTCATTGGCGATGTAAAAGATCGCCAGACCAATCATCACCACTGCGAGTAGAAGTGCAGAGTGCACCGCTTTCTTCACAACCAGCATTCCCAATGCTGATAAAACCATAACGGGAGCAAGAATAAAGAAGAGCACCGCTTCTGGAGTTTGGGTCTGGTTATTTACGATTGATGCAAGATTCACTTCTGCTCCTGAGATGGGTGCGCCTCTGTTACTCGACCGTGGTAATAATCCTGATCATCGGTTCCCGGATAATAAGGATGTGGCGGTTGGAGCATGCCACTGCGAAGTGGTGCTAAAAGATCTTCCTTCTCGAAAATCAATTTCTTCCGTGAATCATCGGCCAATTCATATTCATTGGTCATCGTGAGCGCTCGAGTTGGGCAGGCTTCAATGCATAGGCCACAGAAGATGCAACGCAGATAATTTATTTGATAGACCTTGCCGTAACGCTCACCAGGGGAATAGCGCTGCTCATCCGAATTATCGGCACCTTCAACGTAGATTGCGTCGGCAGGGCACGCCCAAGCGCAGAGTTCGCAGCCAATGCACTTCTCGAGACCATCGGGGTGACGGTTGAGTTGGTGGCGTCCATGGAAGCGTGGCGCAGTTGGCTCTTTGACCTCTGGATATTGAACGGTGGTGACCTTCTTGAACTGAGCTGCAAAAGTGACCCAGAACCCTTTGAGTTGCGTGAATAGAGAGGCGGGCCCCGCTATCGGAATATGGATTGATTCTTCAGCAGCGCCATCAATAGCGCGCTTTGGCTCTAGTTCACTCACGTTCGCGCTCCGCTCTAGGTACGGTAAAGGTAGAAATCTTCATGGGGAGTTCTGGAACGGGATAAGGCGCAGGCGCATCGACAGCAGATGCCGTCACCTCACCCTTCTTCGCTTTAGACCTTTCATAGAGTGAACTTCCCATGAGGAAGATCACCAGGATGGCGCCACCGAAAATCAAAATCGAGGTACGGGAAGCGCCGTTGAGAGTGAAGTAGCGAAGGACTGCAACAACCATAATCCACGCGACATTCGCTGGAATGAGAACCTTCCAGCCAAATTGCATGAATTGGTCGTATCGAAGGCGCGGCAAGGTTCCACGTAACCATACGAAGACGAAGAAGAAGAGCACTACTTTGATGAAGAACCAAATAAATGTGAACCAACCGCCAAGCCAGCTCTCAGTGAAACCCAATCCAGGAGGAGCGTGATAACCACCAAGGAAGAGCGTGGTCGCCAACGCTGAAACGCCGACGATGTTCACGTATTCGGCGAGGAAGAAGAGTGCAAATTTAAGCGAGGAATACTCAGTGTGGAAACCACCAACGAGCTCACCTTCAGCCTCTGCAAGATCAAATGGGGCACGGTTAGTCTCGCCCACCATTGAAATTGCATAGATGATGAAGGATGGGAAGAGCACGATTGCGTACCAGAATTGATCTTGGGCATCGACGATATCGATAGTCGACATCGATCCGGCATATAAGAAGACGGCTACGAGCGAGAGCCCCATCGCGATTTCATACGAGATAACTTGCGCGCTCGAACGAAGGCCACCAAGTAATGGATAGGTGGATCCAGATGACCAACCGGCAAGGACGATGCCATACACACCCACTGAAGCAACCGAGAGGATGTAAAGCACGCCCACTGGAATATCAGTGAGTTGGAAGGCGGTCTCTTGGCCGAACATCTTGACTGGGCCGCTCATTGGAATCACTGCGAAAGCCATAAAGCATGTTGTTGCCGAGATTATCGGGGCGATGATGAAAACTAATTTGTCCGCCGCTGCCGGAATCAGGTCTTCTTTCAGTGCAAGCTTTACGCCATCGGCAAGGCTCTGCAATAAGCCAAATTTTCCGACTCGATTTGGCCCAAGTCGAAGCTGCATCCTGGCGACGATTCGTCGTTCGAACCAGATCGCCATCAGAGTACAAAGAACACAGAATACGAAGACCAAAAGGCCCTTTACCGCGATGAGCCAACCTGGATCGTCGAGGATAAGGTCGCGTGCGCTATTCACATTAATCAGAGCCCCTTACGAATATTCACTTGGGCACCATTCAAGACGCCGAGCATCCGAAGTGATTGCGATGCAACGGCATTGCGTGGGAGCCAAACTACGTCATCGACGAGATCGCTGAGCTCAACATTTAAAGAGAGCGCACCATGATCGGTTGAAATCGTGACCAGATCGCCATTCGCTACTCCGAGCTTTGCTGCAAGTTGCGCATTGATTCGTGCAACTGCCTTACGCGCAGTGCCTGCGAGGTTTGGCTCATTCACTTGAAGTGAACCGTTATCAAGTAGTTGGCGCCAAGAGGCAAGCGTGACACCCTGCGCAGCATTCGCAACTGGATGCGAAGTAAAAGATGCGCGCGCACCATCCCAATTGGCTAAAGTGCCAAATTCTTTTGCAGCGCCACGTACTGTGCTAAAGCCCAATGGCTTTCCAAGCGCTTCGGCTATTAGTGAAAGGATGTAGAGATCGCTCTGGTGTGGAGTCTCTGGAACTGCTTGCTCGAAGGAGCGCGTACGACCTTCCCATGACATAAATGAGCCGGACTTCTCGGTTACTGCGGCGACCGGAAGAACGACATCTGCCCGCTCAGTGATTGCACTAGGTCGTAATTCGAGCGAGAGTACGAATGCGCTCTCTAGACCAGCAAAATCCGGTGCATGCATATCAAAGGGGTCGACGCCACCTATGACCAGCGCCTTGATCTCGCCCCGCGCTGCAGCGGCAAAGATTGCTTTGCTATCTGAGCCAGCGCTAGTTGGAATCGAATCTGATTCGATCGACCATGCTGCTGCCACATCGACTCGAGCTGCGGCATCGCTTATGGGGCGACCACCTGGCAGGAGATTGCCAATTGCTCCAGCTTCTAGCGCGCCACGCTCCCCAGCGCGTCGTGGTACCCACGCGATCTTCGCACCGCTCTTTCGCGCAAGTTCTGCGACAGCGCTTAAGCCACCGGCGCTCTCACAAAGTCGCTCACCAACGACAATTACCGATTGATTAGTTAGGGAAAGTTGGGCCAGAGCGTTTCCTTCAGCGCCTGGTGCGACGCCGATGTACTTCGCCTGCAACTTCTTGAAGCCTCGGGTCTGCCACGGTGAGATTGCTGTCACCGAAAGGGCGCGCTTACGAACTTGTTTGCGAATCCTGAGGAAGACAATTGGTGACTCTTCTTCCGGCTCGAAACCAACTAGGACTACATGATCAGCGGTATCAATATCGCTGTATCGAACCTTTGAACCGACAACATGAGCTGCCAAGAAATCGCGCTCTTCATCCGAATGTGGGCGAGAGCGGAAATCAATATCGTTCGTGCCTAGAGTGGCACGGGCAAATTTCGCGTACGCATATGAATCTTCGACAGTCGCTCGCCCACCAACAAGGACTCCTGCCTTCTTTCCTTGTAATCCATTGGCAGCAACTGCAATTGCCTCAGGCCATGATGCCTCTCGGAGTACGCCATTCTCACGGATTAGCGGCGTCGCAATTCGATCCTTGACCATTGTGTATTGGAAAGCCCAACGACCCTTATCGCAATTCCACTCTTCGTTGACCTCAGGATCATTTCCAGCGAGACGGCGAAGGGTCTTGTTGCGACGAACATCGGTTCGTAATGAGCACCCGGATGCACAGTGCTCACAAACCGATGGCGTCGAGACTAAATCGAATGGTCGAGAACGGAATCGATATGCCGAGCCAGTAAGTGCACCAACTGGGCAGATCTGAACCGTGTTTCCCGAGAAGTACGAGTCGAAAGGATCTTTCTCATAAATCGCAACTTGCTGCAGCGCACCGCGCTCTCCCATATCGATGAATGGATCTCCGGCAATTTCTTTCGAGAATCGAGTACAGCGAGCGCAGAGAATGCATCGTTCGCGATCGAGAAGTACTTGTGAGGAGATATTGATTGGCTTTTCAAAAGTTCGCTTTTTGCCTTCAAAACGACTCTCGCCACGACCACTGGTCATCGCTTGATTCTGCAACGGGCACTCGCCACCTTTATCGCAGACTGGGCAATCGAGCGGGTGATTAACGAGCAAGAACTCCATCACGCCCTCTTGCGCCTTATGTGCAACCTCAGAGGTGAGCTGAGTCTTTACGACCATCCCATTCTCTACTGGGATGGTGCATGAAGCTTGTGGCTTTGGAAATGCTCGGCCATTGATCTCGATATCGACCAAACATTGGCGGCACGCGCCAACAGGTGAGAGCAGCGGGTGATCACAGAATCGCGGGATTTGAATACCCAATTGCTCTGCGGCTCGGATTACCAACGTTCCCTTAGGAACTGTTACCTCAAAACCATCGATTGTGAGCGTGATGAGATCAGTCTGTGGTTGTACTGCAGTCATTGCGCTTACGCACCTGCCTTACTTGATGCGAAAAGCGTGGCTGCCACCGGATCGAATGGACAACCGCCATTGGTTAAGTGAGCGATGTACTCACCACGGAAGTATTTGATGGAAGACATGATGGGGCTCGCCGCGCCATCGCCTAATGCGCAGAACGAGCGTCCTAACAAGTTGTCACAAATATCGAGCAGCTTCGCAAGATCCGCTTCGGTACCTTTTCCATTTTCGAGGTCGCGCAAGATTTGAACTAGCCACCAAGTGCCCTCACGACATGGTGTGCACTTGCCACAAGATTCATGTTTGTAAAACTCAGTCCAACGGAGCACCGCACGGAGCACGCAGGTGGTCTCGTCAAAAATCTGAAGCGCCTTGGTGCCAAGCATGGAACCTGCTGCGCTCACTGATTCATAATCAAGCGGAGTATCAAGATGTGCATCGGTGAAGATCGGCGTCGATGATCCACCAGGAGTCCAGAACTTCAAGCGATGGCCAGAACGGACGCCGCCAGAAAGCTCGAGCAATTCGCGAAGTGTGATTCCCAAAGGAGCTTCGAACTGCCCAGGATTATTGACATGTCCTGAGAGTGAGTAGAGCGTGAAGCCCTTGCTCTTTTCAGTTCCAAGAGAGGTAAACCATTCAGCGCCTTTTTCGATGATTGCTGGAACTGAAGCGATGGATTCGACGTTATTGACCACTGTTGGGCGAGCGTATAAACCAGCGATTGCTGGGAAGGGTGGCCGTAGCCGCGGTTGACCGCGGAAACCTTCGAGCGAATCTAGGAGCGCAGTCTCTTCACCGCAGATATATGCACCAGCGCCAATATGGAGGGTGAGCTCAAGATCGAAACCCTTCCCCAGAATGTTCTTACCTAAGAAACCTGCCTTGTACGCATCTTCGATTGCTTGGAGGAGGCGACGAGTGACATGAGTGACTTCGCCACGAATATAAATGAATGCATGTTTGGCGCGAATCGCATACGAAGCGATGATGACGCCTTCGACGAGTACATGCGGATTAGCCATGAGCAATGGTGTGTCCTTGCAGGTGCCTGGCTCTGATTCATCAGCATTGACGACGAGGTAATGATCTTTGTTATCACCCTGCGGAATGAACCCCCACTTGTTACCGGTTGGGAAGCCCGCACCACCGCGTCCACGAAGTCCCGAATCTTTAACTAGCGCAATCACCGCGTCAGCATCCATGTCTAACGCTTTCTTCATTGCGTTATAACCACCGTGGCGTTGATAACCGGCGAGAGTGAATGAATCAGGCTCATCCCAATGCGCAGAGAGAACTGGCGTTAATTTACTCATTTACTTCCGCTCCCCCTTTGCGATTTTCAAACCAAGCAATGTGGGATCGCCCGCTTGAATTCCTTCATTTGCTCGCCCGTCGTTAAACCCAGCGAGCACTTCAGATGCCTCTTTGAAAGTCGGTACCGAATTTGGGCCGCGCGTTGGAGCAGGCTTCTTGCCAGCTCGAAGATCATCAACAAGCGTTTTAGCGCTTTCGACCGTTTGATTATCGAAGAATTCCCAGTTGACCATGACTACCGGCGCATAATCACATGCCGCATTACATTCGATGTGTTCAAGCGAGACTTTGCCATCGGCAGTTCGTTCGTTGTTCTCGATTCCCAGATGATCCTTGAGCCCTGAGAAAATCGCGTCACCACCCATGATTGCGCAGAGAGTGTTTGTGCAGACGCCAACGTGATATTCGCCCGCAGGTGTCCGTCGATACTGGGTATAGAACGAGGCGACAGCATTTACTTCGGCTGTTGTGAGATCAAGCTTTTGTGCAATCACTTCGATGCCTTCTGCGGTGACATAACCTTCGCGGGCTTGTACTAAATGGAGCATCGGCATGATTGCCGAACGAGAACGTGGATACCGCGCGATGATTGCATCGAGACGAGAGAGGAAATTCTCATCAAAGGTCTTTGGGGCGCTGGCCATTAGCGATCAACACCTCCCATAACTGGGTCGATTGATGCAACCGCGGCAATCACATCTGCCACCAAGCTTCCTTCACACATTGCAGCGGTAGCTTGAAGATTATTAAATGACGGTTCGCGGAAATGGACTCGATAAGGGCGGGTGCCACCGTCAGAGATGATGTGTGCGCCGAGTTCACCGCGAGGAGATTCCACCGCGGCGTAAGCCTGACCAGCCGGCACGCGGAACCCTTCAGTGACCAACTTGAAATGATGGATAAGCGCTTCCATCGAGGTGCCCATGATTTCGCGGATGTGCTCGAGCGAGTTACCTAAACCATCGCCACCAAGTGATAGTTGAGATGGCCATGCAATCTTCTTATCGCCAACCATGACTGGCCCAGGCTCAAGGCGATCGAGAACTTGCTCGATGATTCTTAGGCTCTGTTCCATCTCGTATACGCGAATCATGAAACGACCATACGCATCGGCAGTATCAGCGGTGACGACATCGAATTCGAAGTTCTCGTAGCCACAATAAGGCTGGGTCTTACGAAGATCCCATGGCATTCCGGTGGCACGGAGCACCGGTCCAGTGACACCCAATGCGATACAACCAGCAAGATCAAGATGTGCGACGGTTGCCGTCCGCTTCATCCAGATTGAATTGCCGACAAGCATCTTCTCGTTATCTTTCAAATTCTTCCGAATGGTCTTGACTGTTTCGCGAATCTTGGGAATCGCATCTGCCGGTAGATCATTCGCTAATCCACCTGGGCGGATATATGCAGTATTCATTCGGAGGCCAGATGCCATCTCGAAGACATCGAGGATCATCTCGCGCTCACGGAAAGCGAAGAACATCGGCGTAATAGCGCCCAGCTCTAATCCACCAGTACCTAGACAGACTAAGTGCGAGGAGATGCGATTGAACTCCATCATCATTACGCGAATTAGCGTTGCACGCTCTGGGATTTGATCGGTAATGCCGAGAAGTTTCTCAACCGCTAGGCAGTATGCAGCTTCGTTGAACATCGGCGAGAGGTAATCCATGCGCGTGACGAAAGTGACGCCTTGAGTCCAGGAGCGGTACTCGGTGTTCTTCTCGATGCCGGTATGGAGATAACCGATACCGCAACGGGCTTCTGTGACAGTCTCGCCTTCAAGTTCCAAAATCAAACGAAGAACGCCATGTGTTGATGGATGTTGTGGCCCCATATTGACGACAACGCGCTCTTCTTGGGTCGAACCAATTTCAGTTACAAGATCATCCCAGTCGCCACCAGTTACCGAATAGATTCGACCTTCAGTAGTCTCGCGCGGGCTATTATACGTTTGCGACATTAGCGATACACCCGCCGATCACTCGGAGGCGGGATTGTTGCACCTTTATATTCAACGGGAATTCCACCTAACGGATAATCCTTCCGTTGTGGATGACCATTCCAATCATCAGGCATGAAGATTCGTGTGAGCGCTGGGTGGCCATCAAAGATGATGCCGAACATGTCGTAGGTCTCACGCTCGTGCCAATTATTACCGGCCCAAATCGACACCACAGATGGAATGTGCGGATCCTTATCAGGAGCAGCCACTTCGATTCGTATTCGTTGATTTCTCGTAAGCGAGAGCAATGGATAGAGGGCGCGAAGTTCACGACCATCTTCATCGGGATAGTGCGCACCACTAACGCCGAGGCACATTTCGAACTTCAAATCATCACGGAGAATCTGAGCGACATCAACAAGCTTTTCGCGACGAACATGGAGGGTTAACTCTCCGCGATCAACAACAACTCGCTCGATGGCGTCGTGAAAAGCAGGGTAGGCCCGCTCCAATGCATCAACGACATCATCAAAATAACTTCCGAATGGTCGCTCTGTAGAACCAACTTGCACTTTTCGCTTTTGCAAGCCGCCATAACCTGATGTGTCTCCGGTGCCAGAGACGCCGAACATCCCAGTGTTCTCAGCGCTCATATTTTTGTTCGCGATGTCGCTCATGCGAGAAGCCCTTTAAGTTCGATAGTCGGCTTAGCGGCGAGCGCGGCAGCTTCGACCTCTTTGATGATCTTCGCGCGATTGATACCAAGCTTGGCGTTCTTGATTTCCTCATGAAGTTTGATGATTGCATCCATCAACATCTCAGGACGTGGTGGACAACCTGGCAAGTAGATATCGACTGGAACCACATGGTCAACACCTTGGACAATTGCGTAGTTGTTAAACATTCCACCCGATGAGGCGCATGCGCCCATCGCAATGACCCATTTTGGTTCGGACATTTGATCATAAACTTGACGAAGGACTGGAGCCATCTTGTTGCTGACTCGGCCAGCTACGATCATGAGATCTGCTTGTCGCGGAGAGCCACGGAAGACTTCCATACCGAATCGAGCTAAGTCATAACGCCCAGTGGTTACGGCCATCATTTCAATTGCACAACATGCCAAACCAAAAGTTGCCGGCCAGAGCGAATTCTTCCGCATGTAGCCAACAAGCTTCTCAACCGTCGTTAATGCAAAACCGCTCGGGAGTTTCTCTTCAAGACCCATTAGTCCCACTCCAATCCACCACGGCGCCATACGTAGGTGTATGCGACAAAAACAGTAAGGATGAATAGAAACATCTCAACGATGCCAAAGAGTCCAAGTTGATCGAAGGAGACCGCCCACGGATAGAGAAAGACAATTTCGATATCGAAGATGATGAAAAGCATCGCAGTAAGGAAGTACTTGATCGGAAAGCGGCCGCCTCCGGCAGCTGGCGGCGTAGGTTCGATTCCACATTCATAGGCCTCAGCCTTGGCGCGGTTGTATCGGCGCGGCCCGGTGAGATAGCCAGCGACGACGGAGATGATGGCGAATCCAAATCCAATAGCCCCGATTACCAGAATCGGAACATATGGATTCATCGCTCCCCCTTGAGCCCGCGATCGAAGATTTCGCTCAAATCTTACGGGTCAATGGGCAGGCAAATTACCGCCCCGGAGTGTTATCTGACCCACCTAGTCGACTAGCCCCGCCCCCATTAATCCCCTGGTGGATAGCGACGATTCCGCCAGTGAGGTTCTGCCAGGAGACGCTCGACCATCCCGACTCGGCGATGCGCTCGGCCAAGGCGCTCTGGTTGGGCCACTCTTCAATCGATTCCGCGAGATAGGTATAGGCCTCCGGATTAGAGGAGAAGGCCCGAGCTAGCGGCGGGAGAACTCGCATCAAATAGCGGAGATAGATCACTCGAAAGAGCCGGTTGGTCGGATGGGAGAACTCGCAGACGACCAATCGGCCGCCCACCCTGGTGACGCGCCGCGCTTCCATCAGGGCTCTGCTGGTGTTAGCCACATTTCGCAAACCGAAGGAGATCGTCACCACATCGAAGACCCCGTCGGCAAATGGCAGGGCGAGGTTATCTGCAGCGATGAAGGTGAGCTCTCGTTCGCGCTTTTGCCCAGCTTCGAGCATTCCCAAGGAGAAATCCGATGCGATGGCATCGGCTCCCGCGCTCACTAACGGCGCAGTCGATGAACCGGTCCCCGCTGCACAATCGAGAATTCGCATCCCCGTCGTAGGAGCGATCGTGGCTACCACCGAACGACGCCATGCTTTGGTTCTACCAAGACTTAGTAAATCATTGAGGATGTCATAGCGCTTGGCCACCTGATCAAACATCGCCGCGACATCACGGGGCGACTTATCGAGGCGGGCTCGTACCATGGAGTACATCTTTATGGTGTGTACGCTCAGATGCCAATCGAGAACGAACTGGAGGCAGATAGATGACCACCATCCCCATTGCTCCCCACTCCCTGCGCGCCGCGCTCTTTCCAAAGAGCACCCTCCTAACCAATGGTGCGCTCGCGATCGGTGGCGTCACCTTCTTGGCGCTGATGGCACAACTTGCGCTCCCGATTCCGGGTTCGCCAGTTCCAGTGACTGGCCAAACTCTCGGCGCGCTCCTGATCGGAGCTAGCTATGGTCGCGCCCTTGGCGCAACAACCTTTGCTCTCTATCTAGGGATAGGTATTGCTGGCGCGCCAGTCTTCTCACAGCAAGGACATGGTCTTGCCAAATTAGTTGGACCTACTGGTGGTTATTTGATCGGTATGTTCTTGGCAACGATTGCGTTAAGTTTTCTTGCATCGAAAAAATGGGATCAGAAGATTCATACCGCAATCATTTCGATGGCTATCGGTCAACTGCTCATCTTCATTCCAGGATTGATCTGGTTGCAGCAAGCAACTGGGAAGGATTGGTCGTGGACGATCCATGCCGGCTTAACGCCATTTATCTTCGGTGAGATTCTCAAGCTTGCAATCGCTGCAACTGCGCTACCGGTGCTCTGGCGAGTGGTGGATAAGCGTCGTTCGTGAGCTCTCTAAAATCGGTCGCAGTTCATTCGCATGAAGTCAGCGAATCGAAGGAGCTGCTATCACTCCTGCCAGATAGCAACGGAATGGCATGGATTCGTGGTGGCGATGGTCTCATTGGCTGGGGCGAGTTCGATCGTTTTGAAGTAACCGGTAGCGATCGATTCGAAGAGATCCATTTATGGTGGCGCGAACGTTGCGCGCACTTTGCCATACACGACCAGGTGAAGAAATTTGGCACGGGCCCAATACTTTTTCTCTCTGGCGCATTCGATGTAGATGAACCAAGCGTGGCGATCATCCCTAAGGTAGTTGTCGGTCAACGTAACGGTCGTACCTGGATAACTTGGTTTGGTGATGAGCCAGCCCCGCAACTCAATTCGAAAACAGCCACTGAAGCCCCTCTGAATTTAAGTTGGGTTGGCGGTGCAATCTCGCCGGCTCAATGGGAAATCAAGGTTGGTAATGCGCTCGCGCGAATCTATAAGGGAGAGATTTCTAAAGTAGTCCTTGCCCGCGATCTGCTCGCACATTCGGATTTGCCTTTCGATGCTCGACACATCATGAGAAAGCTCAGTGAGAAATATGGTTCGACCTGGATTTTCAATGTTGATGATCTAGTAGGCGCAACCCCCGAGCTTTTGGTTCGATTAAACAAGGGTTTGGTTACCTCGCGGATACTCGCTGGAACCATCCAACGAACGGGCGATGATGAACGAGATTTGGCGCTTGCCGCTTCCCTTGCCCGCTCATCAAAGGATTTAGAAGAGCATGAATACGCCGTCGATTCGGTAGCGCAGATGTTGGCCCCGTTCTGCTCATCAACCAACGTCCCAGAGACACCCTTTGTTCTCCACTTAACAAATGTGATGCATCTTGCTACCGATGTCACCGGAGTTCTTACAGATTCGTTAGCGCCAGCTGATCTCTTCACGATGGTTCGCGAGCTACATCCATCGGCGGCAGTCTGCGGTACTCCTCGCCACGCTGCGCAAAAGGCGATTAAGGAGATTGAGTTGATGTCGCGCGGACGGTATGCCGGTCCAGTGGGTTGGGTTGATAGTAAAGGTGAAGGGGAGATTGGGATTGCGCTCCGTTGTGCCCAGATCAATAGCGCAAATCGACGCGAGATTCGACTATTTGCAGGTTGCGGCATTGTGCAAGGTTCGGATCCGGCAAAAGAGTATGCCGAGAGCCAGGCGAAGCTGTTACCAATCAGAGAAGCGTTAGAGAGTCAGTAATTTCTTTAAGTAGTTGGGCATTTCGTTCTCGATCTGGCATCTGGCAGATAATGACTCGAAGCCCATAACTGCTCCGAGCAAGTTGTGCGCTAAGCGCATCAAGTGTTCGCACTGCAATCGCATCCACACCATAACTTTCAGCGACTTTCACCAAATCAAGCCCATGCGGAGTGCCAAAGATCTTCTCAAAACCTGAAACGTTTTGTTGAGGCAAAGTCGAGAAGATGCCACCACCATCGTTGGCGATGACGATGATTGTGAGATTGGGGCGGATTTCATCTGTTCCGATGAGCAGACCGTTGATGTCGTGGAGGAAGGCAAGGTCACCGACTATTGCGAATGCTCGCTCCCTACTGAGCGCGATACCGCAAGCCGTAGCGAGATTGCCGTCAATGCCAGCAAGTCCACGATTGGCAAAGGTCTCGAGACCCACTCTTGGTTCAGCAAATGCCTCGATATCTCGAATGGGCCGCGACGATGCGACAAAAAGTGCAGCCCCAGAAGGGAGCTCGGCAACTGCACGACGAATTGCCGCCGGTTCCGACCACTCATTAAGTAGTAACGGTAACTTTTCGCTAATTTTTTCACTAGCGCTAAGAAAGTTCTGGTGCCAAGAACTATCAAGGGAGATTCCATGCTCAACGCGTGGGAGCACGTGGTGAATTTCATCCGCTACCCGTTTGGTGTCGATCTCTCTTGTTCGCGGATCAACGACTATCTGATAGTCGGCGCTTGCAACATATGCGTTTATTGCACGAGAGAGAGTCAATCGACCTATTACCAGCACGATTTCTGGTTTGAACTGTTGGCGCCGGGCAGAATCTGCAAGGAGGAGTGAGGTATGTGCAAGGACTTCTCGACCTAATAACGGATTTTCGCTCAGAATTGGCCAGCCAGTGCCATCGGAGAACTTTTTAATATCTGATATCGCGATTCCAGCACAATCGTGACCCACAACAATCACACCATGTTGCGCATACTTTTGTAACGGCTCTTGATATGATTCCAATTGCGCAGGCAATGGAACATCGAAACTAATATCTTCAATCCAATCCAAGGAACCCACTAACGGTTCATCAAATTCCACATTGATGTGCGTTGGTTTATCTAATCGAACAGCGGTTGCAATCGCTGACCGCCAGCGTTGTACCTCGCCAGGTGAATTGCTCTGGACAGCGAGATTAAGCGTTTGATCGATTGCCGCAGGAAACATGTTGAGCTGCTTAGTTGTTTGATTCGCACCGCTCTGCCACAGACGCGCGGGACGATCAGCGGTGATGGCAATCAGAGGCAAAGCGCTGTGGTGCGCCTCAAGGAGAGCCGGATAGAAATTTGCTGCTGCGCTGCCACTGGTGCAGATGACGGGCGTAGGAATTCCAGTTGCTTTACTGATGCCTAACGCTAGAAAAGCCGCGCTGCGCTCGTCGATGCGAGTGTGTAAGCGAATCTCGCCTCGTTCACTTGCGCGCCAAAGCGCCATTGTCAAAGGTGCGTTTCGAGAACCCGGTGCGATTACTGCGTCACGGACGCGCATTCGAATCAATTGATCAACAATGACTTCACCCAGTACGGGTGAAGGAGTGAGCGGAACTTCGTTCATACCTAGACCTCCCGCTCTGTGTGGGCTACGACTCGTTCGAATGCACGAGCAATTCGATTATGCCATTTCGTTACTTGCTCCTGCGGGAGTCGAAATTCTGCTACCCGATTGGGATCGAGCGTTACCTCTCGAACTTCAACTGAGCCAGCATTCGGTAGCAAGGGGTCTGTAACTAGATCGCCATCAAGCAGCGCCACAGTACCTAGACCGCAGACCATTTCTTGTGGGAGGTGCGCGGCTAGCGCGATGCCAGCAACCATTCCGATGCTGCTCTCGAGCGCAGATGAGATCACCACGGGTTTATCTAATCGCTCAATCAATTTCAGCGCACGATTAACTCCACCGAGCGGAGCAACTTTGACAATCACCAGATCGGCCACGCTATTTATCTCGGAAATATCATCACCAAGGCGTAAATTCTCATCGATTGCAATAGGAATCGGCAGCTTTAGCGCTCGATTCTCAGCTAACGAGGCGCATGGCTGCTCTACATACTCAATTTTGTGGCCGTACTTGTTATATAAAGATGTCAGGAACTCTTGGGCTTGTGCAATCGTAAAAAGTCCGTTTGCATCTAATCGCAAACGTGCATCTGGAATATGGGCGAAGACTTCTCTGATTCGAGCTTCATCATCAGCCGTACCGACTTTTACTTTTACAGTTGTCGACCCCGGAAACCACGAGAGCACTTCGCTTACTTGAGATAGCGACACCTCGGGAAGCGTGGCGTTGATGGGAATGCGAGTGCGCACCGGTTTCGGTAAGTCCTCATTTGCGGCTTCCAAGGCGGCGCGAAGCCAGAGCGCATCTCGCTCTACTGAATAATCGGCAAACGGTGAGAATTCCCCCCACCTTTTCTCCCCTTTGATCAGCGCAATCTCACGAAGCTTTACCCCGCGGAAATTCGTTCGCGTGGGTATTCCGACTACTTCGACTCTAGAGAGTAATTCGCTCGTCTGCATTGCTATGGACGCTTAGGAAAACGACCAAAGTTTGGCGGACGTTTCTCTTGAAATGCATTCCGACCTTCTTGCCCTTCTTCGGTGAGATAGAACAAGAGCGTTGCATCACCAGCTAATTGCTGCACTCCAGCCAAGCCGTCGTCGGCGGCGTTGAGCCCGGCCTTGAGTAATCGAAGTGCAAGTGGCGAATGTCGAAGCATCTCTCGTGCCCACGAAACTGTCTCAGCTTCCAACTCAGATACTGGAACGACTGTGTTCACTAAGCCCATCTCTAATGCTTCCTGCGCATCGTATTGGCGACACATGAACCAGATCTCGCGCGCCTTCTTCTGTCCGATGTGCGCTGCCAGCAAACCTGCGCCATAACCACCATCGAATGAACCAACCATCGGTCCAGTCTGGCCGAATTTCGCATTCTCAGCGGCGACGGTGATGTCACAAACTACGTGAAGTACATGGCCGCCACCAATCGCCCAACCTGCAACCATGGCAATCACCGGTTTTGGGGTACGGCGAATCTGTACTTGCAAATCCAAAACGTTTAGACGACCGATTCCTTTTTTACCGAGAGAATCGCTCCCGATATATCCGTCGTCGCCACGAACCATGACATCGCCACCTGAGCAGAATGCTTCAGTACCAGCGCCGGTGAAGATGATTACGCCAACGCTGTCATCATCACGCGCAGCGTTGAAAGCTTCTTGCAGTTGCGCAAGCGTCTCAGGTCGAAAAGCGTTTCGAACTTCTGGACGATTGATTGTGATCTTCGCTATTCCTTCGGCGCGCTCGTAGAGGATGTCGCTGTACTCGCCAAGGCGCTCCCACTTAGGGATCTCGCGACTGCCAGGCTCTCTTTTTATTGGCTTACTCACAGGCGATAGCCTAGAGGCGTGAGAAAAGTAGAGCGAATCGACCCATTGCAGGTCGACGCCTTACAGCTACGCGATTGCCTTATCAGCGCACTCGCGGGCGAGAAGGCAATAGCGCTCGCCCCCATCTCAGAAGAATTCGTCCCCGATAACCACGCGCTCCTCATTGAAACCGGTGGCTCGACTGGCGCTCCCAAAATCGTCGCGCTGAGCGCTGCGGCAATGCGCGCTAGCTCTCGTTTAAGTAATCAAGTTCTCGGCGCTAACCAAGGCGATCGCTGGTCACTCTCACTTCCACTTAATCACATCGCCGGCATCAATCAATTGCTCCGAGCAATTGACCTCGGTAGCGATCCAGTTCCTACAGGTGGTGAGTACATCTCGGTAGTACCCACTCAGCTCTATCGTGCACTTCGTAATCGTGATGCACTATTTGATCAACTTATTAGCGCGAAGCGAGTTCTTATTGGAGGCGCAGCGGTTCCAGAGCAACTGCTTAGCGCCGGACGCTCGGTGGGAATTCCGCTTATTGTCAGTTACGGGATGACAGAGATGTGCGGCGGTTGTATTTACGATGGCGTGCCACTCCCTGGAGTCGAGGTGCGAATCGGTAGCGATGAAAAGATCTCACTAAAAGGTCCGATGCGCGCTGAAGGCTATTTCAATTATGTGCACGGAACGAATCAAGTTTTTATTGATAGCTGGTTCATTACAAATGACTTTGGCAAAATCGGTAGCGACGGAAGATTAGAAGTGCATGGACGAGCAGATGACATCATCATCTCTGGTGGCGAGAAAATTTCGCCAGCTGCGATTACAGAGCTCCTACGCTCGCACTTTCCACAGACCGAGTTGTTACTTCTCGGAATTCCAGACCACGAATGGGGGCAATCCCTTCGCCTGATTGCGACAAAGAGCGATGAGACCAGTGCGCTCACGCTCAAAGTAGCGCGAGAAATCGTTGCCACAACCTTTGGAAAAGTAGCGGCGCCTCGCTCTCTGCTACTACTCTCAGAGCTGCCGACTAAGGAGAATGGCAAAGTCGATCTCCAACATCTGATCGATGCAATCCCCACCGAAACGCTCTAGATCAGGGAGTCAGCAAAGACCATGGCAACGATAAAAGAGTGGGTTGGTGGCGCTCGGCTTCGCACCTTAGCTGCAGCGATTGCGCCAGTAATCGTTGGCACCGCAGTAGCAGCTCCAAATTACTATTGGCTCCACGCGAGCCTTGCGCTTCTGGTAGCACTCGCTCTCCAGATCGGCGTCAACTATGCCAACGATTATTCAGATGGCATCAAGGGAACAGATACCGATCGAGTTGGCCCAATGCGTCTTGTTGGAAGCGGCAAGGCGGTCCCCCAGCAGGTTCGAAGCGCTGCCTTCTTTTTCTTCGGACTGTCGGCTCTCTTAGGTTTGATCCTCGCCCTGCGCACCTCCATCTGGCTCGTACTAGTTGGCGCACTGGCAATCGCCGCGGCATGGGGTTATACCGGCGGCAAGAACCCTTACGGTTATCGCGCTCTCGGCGAAGTTTCAGTCTTTCTATTCTTCGGACTCGTCGCAGTCGTTGGTACCTACTACGTTCAAACTGGCGAGGTAACCACGCTTGCGTTCGTTGCTGCTATTCCGGTCGGCGCACAAGCGTGTGCCATTTTGGTACTTAACAATCTCCGCGATCGAGTAAAGGATGCTCAGGTTGGCAAGCGAACTCTTGCTGTGATGATGGGTCAGAATTTCACGAGGTTCTTCTTCGTTGCCTTGGTTTTTGGAAGCAATGTGATGGGAATCGCTATCGCAATCAATAAACCATGGACTGCACTCACCGCTGTGCTCCTTCCGCTCTCTGGATACCTTTCCATCGCAGTACTCAAAGGAGCTGGTGGGCGAGACTTAATTGGACTCTTGCAACGAACGGCCCTCTTTCAAATGCTCTTTGCCCTACTTTTTGCTGCTGGGTTTGTATGGAGCGCGTGATTTAAAATCCTTATATACTGATAAACATGATTCGCATTCTGCTCCTCATTTCGATCGCAATTACCGTCTATGCCTTCGTCGATTGCGCTCGCACCGAACAAGAAGAGGTACAGAGACTTCCGAAGTGGGCCTGGCTGCTACTAATAGTGATCTTCGCTCCCTCACCGATTGTGAGCGTTGCATGGTTGGTCATTGGCAAAAAACGTGGCCGAGGAAATGGTGGCTTCCGCAAACCACCACGGAAGATTATTCCGCCAGATGACAATCCAGATTTCTTGCGTAAGCTCTAATCGCGCGCTGCTCAATAATTTTTATAAGCCGGAGTAAGTGTGTTTTCCGGTGCCCCAAATATTGACGTAAATGTAATTAAAGAGGAATGTTGAACCGGCAATAAGGCAGAGCCACGCTGCGCGACGACCCTTCCATCCTGCTGTGACGCGGGCATGTAAGTAGGCGGCATATCCCACCCAAGTAATAAACGCCCAGGTCTCCTTTGGATCCCAACCCCAGTATCGACCCCAAGCTGCTTCGGCCCAGATTGCTCCGGCGATGATTGCAAAGGTCCAGAGTGGAAAGACGAGTGCGACCAATCGATAGGAAAGCTGGTCGAGCGTCTCAAGTTTAGGCAGCCGTTGCGCCCAAAGCGGACGTTGTCCATCGCGCTTCTTCTCGATCTGCTCTAAGACCAGGTATGCGCCAGCGATGCAATTCGAAAGTAAGAAGACGCCACCAGAGATGATTGCTGCAGCGACGTGAATAACGAGCCATGGTGATTTCAGAGCGGGAACTAGCGGTGCGCTCGGTACATATAACAAAGTGATTGCAGTTCCAAGCGTGAGTAATGAAGAAAAAGTTATCAAGATTCCCAACCACTGCACCTCAAATTTTAATGAGGCAACCAAATATGCGAAGGTGAAGGCCAAGGCGCCGGTAATTGAGAACTCATACATGTTGCCCCATGGCGCGCGACCTGCAGATAGCCCCCGTGCAAGTACCCCGATAAAGAGAATGAGGAAATAAAGAATTGTGAGCGCTTGCGCGACGCGAAGAACCTTCTCTCTTCGATTAATCGTCGTCTTCTCTTCACCAACTCGAATCGACCAGGCGAGTTCGTACGCGAAGACGAGAAATGCCAGCGCACAGACCGCCATGCTTGCATAAATCAAATCATTAGAGAGGTATGCCCAGTCGCTCTTTGACATCTACTTCTAGCGCTCCCCTTCTACCTTCGTACTCATTTGCAGCACCGAGGCTAAAGATTTAATTTCTTCATCAAGTCCAGGCGAACGAGTAAGTCCAGCAATATGCACGATGGTACCTCCATCCTTCTGGCTGACGCGAACCCAGATTCGATGACGTCGACCAAAGAGTGACACAAGTAACCCGAGGAGAATCGCGATAGCACCAACCAGCGAAAATCCCTTCCCCGGATCACGAACGACTTGAAGGTTGACCCATGGGGTAAAGCCATCGAATGTGATGGAGCCAACGCCCCCGGGGATGTCCCACGTCTGGCCCGGGGCTAAAGATGCCAATCCAATCTGCCGCAATTTCTCAGTATCTATTCGATAGACCGACTGTGGGATTCCAGAATCTAAACCGAGATCTCCACTCCATGCTGCGAGATCAAGTAGTGGTTTCAACGCTTCGGGATATGTTGAAAAACCGCCGCGAGCAGCAGTGCGCTCTGCAGTAGGTAGGAACTTGGCCACGAAACCAAGTTGAGGTTCCATATCGGGAACTTTGATCGCGCCCGTTGATGTGAGATTTCCATCTTGAGGTAAGAATGGAATTGGACCGCGTAGCACCACTGAGCCAGCTTGATTGCGAACGGTGACGATTGGTGAATAACCGTTTGCTTGGAGATACACCCGAGTATCACCAAAGGTGAGTGGCTTGTTCACTTTAACCGTAACTTCGCGCGCCGGCTTTCCGGGTTCGTCCACTACTAGCGCTTGTAATTGATAATCCTGGGGTGCATTGGTCACTAAATCATATTTAGCAGTGAACTTTTTTACGGTGATGGTAAACGGCGGAATATCGTCAATCGCAAACAATCCACCAGTGTTTAAGGAATCGTAACTCGTTGCGACATTCGTGAAAGTCTCGCCTTCACTCACAATCACATCAGCTCGCATTCCGCCAAGCGAACCAAAGGCGACGCCAAGGAGTAAGAGAATTAACGAGAGGTGAAAGAGTAGATTCCCAGTCTCTCGGATAAATCCCTTCTCTGCACCTAATGAATCTGAGAGATTGCGAATCCGATATCGACGAGCGCGCAGCGCCCCCTCAGCCACTTGCAAAATTTCTTCTGGCGATTGATTGCTAGAGAATTCCTGGAACTCCTCAAGTCGTTCTAAATTCTTTGGCGTGAGCGGTGGGAGCGCCCGAGCGCTTTTAAAATGCTCCCACGTTCTCGGTACCACGCAACCAATCAGTGAGATGAAGAGCAAAATGTAAATGGCGCTAAACCAGGGCGAAGAATAGACATTGAATAGCGAAAACCGATCAAGCCACTGCGCCAACGCGGGATTGGTTCCATAATATTCATTTACTTTAAGAGGGTTTTGCGAGCGCTGCGGGAATACCGATCCAGGTATCGATGCCACTGCAAGGAGTAACAACAGCACGAGCGCCGTGCGCATACTCGTCAATTGGCGCCAAATCCATCGGAGGAAGCCAATGCCGCTTAATTGAGGTGGTTGTGTATCGAATGAAATGCTCATAGCGCCACCACAAATGTCGATGCCCAACCTTGGAGCCAACTTTCTATCCCGCTCCATACGCCCGTCAATTGGGCGATTCCCAGAAGGATCAGTGAAATTCCTCCTATATAAGAGAGGGTGCGCGTAGGTAACTTTTTAAAGATTCTCGTGGCCCGGGAAATACCGAATGCCGCCAATAGAAATGGCAGACCCAAACCAATGCAGTAACCGAGAGAGAGGAAGGCGCCGCGAAGTGCGCTCTCTTCATTCAATGCAAGGGCCTGCACCGCGGCAAGTGTCGGTCCGATACAAGGCGTCCATCCAATCGCAAAGAGAACGCCGAGAAAGGGTGCAAACAACAATCCGCCATCAGTCTTCAATCGTGGTCGCACTTGACGATTGCCTTTGAAGAAACCGATGAAGAGTAAGCCCATGATGATGGTGAAGATGCCGAGTAGTTGGCTGATACCGCGCTCGCGTACGAGTAGTGAATTTCCCACTCCCCCGAAAAGCACGCCATATGAGATGAATACCGAACTGAATCCAAGAATAAAGAGCGAAGTTCCGAAAACTACTCGACTTCTTTTTGCTCGACTTTCTAGCTCTGCGCCAGAGAGTCCTGATACATATGCAAGATATGCAGGCACCAGTGGTAACACACATGGTGAGATGAACGCGACTATGCCGGCAAATATCGCAATAGGGAAGGCTAATAGCACTGAGCCCGATAACACCTGTTCTGAGAGCGAGAATAGATTCATTCGCTCACCAATTGATCCAATAACTTACTGACTGAAGAAAAAGTGACTTCGCCTGAGATGCGAGCGGCAACCAGTCCTTTCTTATCAATCAAAAATGTCGTAGGGATCGCTGCCACAGGGAGGCTCTTGCGAAATCCAAGCAAGATCTGGTCATCTGAAATTGTTGGATAGGTAATCTCGAATCGTTTGATAAAAGCATTTGCGCTGTCATCGGAATCACGAGTGAGTAAACCTAGAAATTGCACGTTCGGATACTTCTTTGAAAGTTCCTCGAGTATGGGCGCTTCCGCGCGACATGGTGAGCACCACGAAGCCCATACATTTACAAGAGCTACTCTTCCAGATGTTAAAGCGACTGGGGAACCAAGTGTGCTGCTCCCTGTGATCCGCGGAGCTAATTTACGATCGGCTTTCTCAACAACTGTGACTACGCCATCGCCAGCAACGTATGAACTTTCATTGATAGAGCTACCACCGCCGCTACAACTGGTTACGAGGAAGGCAGTAATAAACATGGATGTTGCTAACGAAAGTTTTTTAGCTCTCACTTCTTAGGGCGGAGTAGATGAGCAGCCGGCTCGGCATATTCAACTCCTGTAATCACCCCTTGAGCTGAGAAAACAACGGTTGTTACTGAAGCAAGAGAGCAGATTCGCTTACGCGGATCGTGGAGAAGTGGTCGCCCTTCGATAGCTGAACGGAGAATCCAGATTGGTAACTGATGCGAAACGCAAATTGCTTCGCGACCAGATGCCAAGGATTGTGCGTTTCTGATGGCTGCCATCATTCTCTCGATCTGCTCTCGATAGGGCTCGCCCCATGAAGGTCGCCATGGATTCCATAAATGGCGCCATGCCCCTGGTTTCATCAGCGCGCTCGTGCTCGCACCAATTCCAAACTTCTTTCCCTCAAAGATATTTGCCGCTTCAATCAATCGCGGATCAGTCTGCACTGCTAATTTGTGGAGCGCTGCAATTGGCTGCGCAGTCTCCTGAGCTCGCTCCAATGGAGATGCAATCACGGCGGCAATATCGCGACCCTGAGTCCATTTAGCTACCTCGTCGGCCATCTCACGGCCACGAACTGAAAGGTGCCAGTCTGATTGGCGACCGTAAAGAATTCCATCGGGATTCTCTACCTCGCCATGTCTGACCACATGGACGAGCGTTTTCATACGATGAGCATAACCTGCGAACCTTCAGGTAGCGTAGGCAGGTTATGTCTCGAAACCTTCGCCCAGCCCGCTCGTTAGCGGATGAGTTGCGCGCGCGTAGTGATGAAAATCTCCAGGAACTCTTTACCCTCCGCCCAGATTTACTCTCTCCCCTACCAACAGATATCACTGCTCTTGCTGCTCGTGCGAGTTCGGCGCCGAGCATCTCGAGAGCCCTTGATCTCTTAAATGCATGGGAGATCCAAGTGCTTGAGATTATTGCGGTGATCTCAGAACCAGTGACTCTTAAGTCGGTAAAAGAAATTGCTGGTGAGCGCGCGGTCGCCCCGTACGAGAAGTTCGTCACTCTGGCACTTATATATATGGACGAGGCTGAGATCCGCATTCTCAATAGCGTTCGCGATGCGCTCGGCCCTGAGCCGGCGGGGCTGGGACCAGTAGGAACGGGAGACCAGAGCCGGTGGCGGAAAAAGATTGAGGACGCACCTAGCGCAGCAAAAGCGATGCTCGAAAAATTAACCTGGGGGCCACCTCGTGGCACGGTTACCGACATTAAACGTCCAACCTCAGCCGTCTCATGGTTGATGGAGAATCAATTACTTACTCCTACTGATACCCATACCGTTGCGCTCCCGCGTGAAGTGGGAATCTATCTCCGCGGAAACCGTGTTCATAAAGAACACTTTGATATTCCACCTGACTACTCCAGCAAAAACCTCTCCCAAGAAGATGTCGATAGCGCGGCTATAGGTGCGGCCCTTGAGATTCTCCATCACATCGAAGAGCTGCTCCATTTCTGGGCTGGGGAACCTGCAGCGGCGCTTCGCTCGGGAGGTGTAGGCGTCCGCGAGATTAAACGTGCCAGTGATGAACTTGGTCTGGAGGAGAAGTACCTAATTTTTATCGCTGAGCTTACCTACATCTCAGGTTTCATAGCGCTCCACAATGAAGAGGAATTCCTCCCCACTTCGAGCTTTGATATCTGGCGGAATAAATCGCTTGAGGAACGCTGGATAGAAATCGCAAATTACTGGTTGGGTACTTCACGTGTTGCCGGGCTAATCGGCAAGAGCGAGCGTGGCTACATCGCTCCACTTGGTCCAGAAATTGATCGAAGTTCAATAGCCCACATCAAAAAGTTAGCGCTCACCCTCTATGGAGAGATCGCACCGACCGCCGTTGATGTCGGAGCGCTGGCAGAACGAATCAAATGGGAACGACCTCGACGAGCATTTGGAAGCCATCACGATTTCGTCCATTGGATTGCACGAGAGGCGCAGTGGCTGGGATTCACTGGGCGAAATGCGCTCACCTCGTTTGGTAAGGCATTGCTCCAAGGTGAACCAACTATTGGCATGTCTGCTCTTTTGCCAAAGGAGATTGATTACATTCTGATCCAAGCCGATAACACTGCTATTGCACCCGGCCCCCTAGAAGTTGAGTTGGCGCGCGAGATGGCACTTATTGCGAATATCGAAAGTAAAGGTGGCGCCACGGTCTACCGACTTACAGAACAGTCGATTCGGCGAGCGCTCGATAGCGGACGAAGTAGCGACGAAATTAGAAAGTTTCTCGGGAAAATATCGAAAACTCCGTTGCCACAACCTCTGGAGTACATGATTACCGATATTGGAAAGCGGTATGGAAAGTTACGAGTAGGAATTAGTTTTAGTTCCTATATTCGATGTGAAGATGAGGGACAGGTTACTGCGATACTCGCGGACAGAAAATTAGCCCATTTACAATTGAGGCAACTCAGTAGCACCGTTTTGATGACCGAAGGAGATATCTACGAGGCACTCGATGCTCTCGTTGACGCGGGCTACTTTCCTGCGCTGGAAGATCGAGATGGCGCACTCATTGCTCGAAAACACGACAAAGCTCGGGCGAAGTCAAAACCGCGTCCACCGCGGATCTCTAGCGAGCTTGCGCAACCTTCTGAGGATTTGATTACCGCTGCGCTCCGCGCTTTGCGCGCCGGAGATAAGGCGGCAAATCATCGAAGGAGCGCTCCCATCGTTGCTGGAACGCCCAGTGAAACGATGGGCACCTTGACCCTGGCGATTAAGTCAAAGGCGACGGTAACTGTTGGTTATGCCGATAGCGATGGCGGGGTCAGCGAGCGGGTCATCGAACCCATCCACCTTGTTGGTGGGATTTTGATGGCCTATGACCACGGGAGTGATGAAGTCCTGCGCTTCTCCGTTAGCCGCATCTCAGGCGTCGCGATAGTCGAATAGGGCAGACTTACACCATGGCGACAACCGAGCGGCAATCCCCCGATTATCTTAAGGATATCGAGCGATTAGTCCGCATCGAATCTCCCAGTGATGATCGAGATGCGCTCGATGCAGTGCTCGGTGAAGCAAATCGAATTTGTGAAAAAGTATTGGGTCATTCGGGTGAAATCCGCGAAGTCAATGGTTCGCCAATTCTCTGGTGGGGAGCACCCGCTCCAGAGATTCTCCTTTTAATTCATCTCGATACCGTCTGGCCTAAGGGCTCCTTCCTTCCGCTCTGGCAGGTTGAAGGCGATCGAATCACCGCCCCAGGTTCATTCGATATGAAAGCAGGATTTGTCCAAGCGGTATACGCCCTTCGTGGCATCTCCGGCTCAGTTGCCATGCTCTGCACTACCGATGAAGAGGTTGGCTCCAAAGCATCGCGCGCGCTCATTGAAGATTCAGCCCGAAATGCTCGAGCAGTGCTCGTTTTAGAAGCATCCATCAATGGTGCGGTAAAGACTGGGCGTAAAGGAACTGCTGACTTCATTATCGAAGTTCATGGCCGCGCGTCACATGCCGGACTTGAGCCCGAAAAAGGAATCAATGCGACTTCTGAAATGGCGCATCTAATTATCGAAATCGAGAAGCTCGCCAATCCTGAATTCCAAACAACTGCGGTGCCAACAGTCCTCGCTTCGGGAACAACGACCAATACTGTTCCAGCGCTTTCAAGATTGGTCGTGGATTGCCGTTCATTTGCAATGAGCGAGTTAGAACGAATCGAAAAGGCGCTCCATAATCTCAAACCTCAACATCCCGATGCGCAGATCGTAATCTCCGGCGGAATTAATCGACCGCCGCTGCAACCTGATTCCACCGCAGCGCTCTTTGCTCGAGCGAAGAAGGTCTATGCGGCTTTGGGTCGCGGTGAACTTCTTGGCGTCGCTGTCGGTGGCGCAAGCGATGGAAATTTCGCCGCTGCTACTGGTGCACCAACACTTGATGGTTTGGGTGCAATCGGCGGAAATGCACATGCAGTTGGTGAGTGGATCAGCGCCAAGGGGGTCGATTCTCAAATTGAATTCCTCCACGCTCTGCTCGATGATTTAGTGAGTAATCCTCATGGCTGATGGCCCATTAATCGTTCAGAGCGATAAGACGCTCTTACTCGAGATTGAACATGGCGCTGCCGATGATTGCCGACGAGCCATTGCAGCCTTTGCCGAATTAGAGCGTTCTCCGGAACATATCCATACCTATCGGCTCACCTCACTTGGGTTATGGAACGCTCGCGCCGCAGGGCTCGATGCCGAGAGCGTCATCGATGTCTTACTTCGTTATTCGCGATATGCCGTACCGCATGCGATTCTCATCGATATAGCCGAGACGATGGCGCGCTACGGACGCCTTCGCCTTGAGACCCATCCTGTTCACGGTTTGATTCTCTCCACTACCGACTCTGCAGTTCTTGAAGAGGTGATTCGCGCCAAGAAGGTACAACCCATGCTTGGTAAGCGAATTGATAACGAGACAATCCAAATTTTTCCGAGTGAACGTGGGCGATTAAAACAATCGCTACTCAAACTTGGTTGGCCCGCCGAAGATATGGCTGGCTATGTCGATGGTCAGGCGCATCCGATCGAATTGGCTGAGAACGATTGGAAGTTGCGGCCTTATCAACGTCTGGCTGCTGAAGGTTTCTGGCATGGTGGCTCTGGAGTAGTTGTCCTCCCTTGCGGTGCAGGTAAGACCCTTGTTGGCGCTGCAGCAATGTCGCTAGCCCAAGCAACTACGTTAATTCTCGTTACCAACACCGTTGCAGCACGACAATGGCGAAGCGAGCTACTGAAGCGAACCTCGCTCACTGAAGATCAAATTGGTGAGTACTCTGGCTCTCGAAAAGAGATTCGTCCGGTAACTATCGCAACATATCAAGTCCTCACCACCAAACGTGGTGGCGTCTATGCACATTTAGATTTGGTCGATCAACACGACTGGGGTCTGATTATCTACGACGAGGTCCATCTATTACCTGCGCCGATCTTCCGTTTTACCGCAGATATCCAATCGCGACGTCGCCTTGGACTCACGGCTACGCTCGTTCGTGAGGATGGTTTAGAGGGCGAAGTCTTCTCTCTTATCGGACCGAAGCGATACGACGTGCCCTGGAAAGAGATCGAGGCGCAGGGATATATCGCTCCAGCCGAATGTATTGAGGTTCGCGTAAATCTCACCGATGCCGAGCGTCTGCTCTATGCAACCGCCGAACCAGAACATAAATATCGAACCTGTGCAACCACGCGCACGAAAGGTGCCATCGCGAAATTACTTGCTGAGAAACATAAAGATGAACAAGTACTGGTCATCGGTCAGTACCTCGATCAACTAGATACGCTCTCGACTGAGTTGGGAATACCGGTAATCACCGGAGATACTCCAATCAAAGAACGGGAAGAGTTATTCCAGAGTTTCCGCGTTGGTGAGATCAATGCGCTCGTGGTTTCGAAAGTCGCAAACTTCTCGATTGATCTTCCCGAGGCAACGATTGCCATCCAAGTCTCTGGAGCTTTCGGCTCCCGTCAAGAAGAGGCGCAGCGCTTAGGCCGAATCTTGCGCCCTAAATCTGATGGTCGCACTGCTCGCTTCTACACCCTCGTCGCTCGAGATACCGTTGATCAGGATTTTGCGCAGAATCGCCAGCGATTCCTCACCGAACAGGGTTATTCCTATCGAATCGTCGATGCCGATGACATCCTCATTGGAGATATCGAACTCTAAACAAGCGCCGCGCGAAAGCGCTCCTCATTGATGCGAAAGAAATCATGTGGTTTGCCGTCGATATGAATCACCGGGACTTGTTCGCCGTAGGCGCTCGTTAGTGCATCATCGCCATCGATAAAGATCTCTTCAATTTGATAGCCGAGTTCGCTTTGTAGAGCTCTGGCGGTATCCATCGCCATCTCGCAGAGATGACAGCCACGTCGGGAATAGATCGAGACGACCTTTGACATTTACTGCGCAACTATCTCTTCTTGGGTAGCTAGCACAGATCCTGCGCTCACTGTTGCTTCGAGCGGCACCGATCGCTTAATAAGTGCTAACGCAATCGGACCTAATTCATGATGGCGAGCAACAGTTCCCAAGAAGCCCACCGCTTTACCATCGAGGGTGATTGGCGCTCCTGGTGCCGGCAGGTCAACACCTGAACCATCAAGATGTAAGAGGGTCAAACGACGCGGCGGTTTACCGAGATTGAAGACCTTTGCGACGGTCTCTTGACCGCGATAACACCCTTTATTCATATGGACAGCGATATTTAACGTGCCTAGTTCGTTAGGAATCGTCTTGGGATCACTCTCAAAACCAAAACGTGGCCGCCCCGCTGCCACCCGTTGCGCATCAAGGGCCCACGTACCAACCTGCATCGAGGTCAATCCAAAATTCGCGCTCATGCTTTCGATCTCGCTCCGCGGAACGAGGGCGTATGGCCCGCCAATCGCATCACCAATTCCTGGAGCGCGAAAGAGCGCGACTTCGTTGCTGGCATCACGAACTTCTACTCGCAACATGAATTTCATCGAATTAAGGAAGGCCAGCAATGGCGCGGCAGACTCGATTTCGGTGAAGAGGTAGAGCGAAACTCCATCATCGATAATCAATAACGGAAATTCGATATGGCCTTGAGGATCGAGAATGTAGGCACTTTTCCACTCCCCTGGTTGCAGGTGCTCGACATCTTGAGTGCAGAGGGAATGAATCCACGTTAATCGATCAACGCCAGTGATTGCTAGCGCCGGCAGGTGACTTAGGTTGGCAAAGGCCTTACCCTCTTCGAGAGCGCGCTGTTCTTTTACCGGTTCACCAAAGTGCCAGATTGCGCCGTGATCTGGGCCGCCATCGACAAATACTGCGCTCATAATCCATCAGAGCAGTTGGCGCATCTGCCATAGACAGCAAAGTGCGTGACATCGGTTTTAAATCCATAATCATCAGAGAGGGTATTCACAAAGGTTGCAGCGGTATCAATCGGCGCTTCACCAACGCTGCCGCACTTCCCGCAAACGAGATGGAGATGATTGACCTCTTCTGCCGCGTGATAGGTCGCGCCACCATGCCCAAGATGGGTATGGAGAACCAATCCAACATTCTCAAGCGTTTCGAGATTTCGATAAACAGTGGAGAGATTGATGCTGGGATGGGTCCGGTGGATGTACTGAGCGATCTCTTCTGGCGTGGCATGGCCCAATTCGCGAACCGCGGTGAGGACTAATTCACGCTGAGGGGTGAGGCGTAAACCGCGCTCATGAAGTTCTTCTCTCATGGGATAAGACTAGAGCGAAATGGTGAGATCCACCGCGCGACCATAATCGGCATCTGCCTTCGCCTCGCCGATAGCCCCCGGTACGAGCGCTCGGACTGTCCACGCTCCTGGGGCGGCAAAGAATCGGAATTGACCATCGCTATTGAGTGGAACCTCTGCGACAAACTCACCATCGCGATCGAGCAACCGAACATAACCAGTTGTGGCTGGCGTGCCATTGGGAACTGAATCTGATGTGCCGTCGCGTAAGACGACGCCTTGAATAACTGCTTGCTTAGAAAGGTCAACCCCGGCGAGATCTGGTCCGCCGGGAGTTGCACCACACGTTCTCATGCGCCAACTTCGATTGGCGCACCCACCAATGAACCGTACTCAGTCCATGATCCATCGTAATTCTTTACATTCTTCAGATTGAGCAGCTCATGGAGAACAAACCAAGAGAACGCTGAGCGCTCACCGATTCGGCAGTAAGCAATCGTCTCTTTCGAGAAATCGACCCCTGCTTTTGCGTAGAGCTCATTGAGCTCGCTATCGCTCTTGAAGGTGCCATCTTCATTGGCAGCTTGCGACCACGGAATGTTCTTTGCAGTAGGGATATGTCCGGCAACTTGTCCACCTTCTTGGGGTAGGTGCGCGGGTGCGAGTAATTCACCTTTGTACTCTGCAGGAGAGCGCACATCGACGATGTTCTTAGTACCAATTGAGTTGATGACCTCATCACGGAAGGCGCGAATCGAGAGATCGCGCTCCTTCGCGACATAGCGAGTAGGGATTACTTCCGGAATATCGGTAGTCAATTCGCGACTATCGAGCTCCCACTTCTTTCGGCCACCATCAAGGAGTCGGACGTCTGCATGGCCGTATACCTTGAAATACCAGTAGGCATATGTAGCAAACCAATTGTTATTGCCACCATAAAGTACGACGGTAGTGTCATTAGCGATTCCACTCTTCGAGAGGAGCGCTTCAAACTTCTCCTTCGAGATGAGATCGCGAATTAGACCGTCTTGTAGGTCATTGCGCCAATGGAAGGTAATGGCATTTCTGATATGGCTTTTCTCGTAGAGTGAGGTGTCCTCATCTACCTCGATGATTGCCACATTTGGGGCATCGATATGTTCTAACAACCACTCGGCACTTACTAACGCTTGAGCACGTGACATTTATTTAACCTCCGCAGGATGTGAATTCTCAATTTTCTTATCGTTCTTGAATGTGCGAGCGAAGAGCAAATAAACCTTGCACCCGAGGCAGAAATTGAATGCTGCGTTGAGGAACGCTGCGGCGAGCGCAAAGGCGATTGCCAATGTGAATAGGAGAGAGATGCCGCTGGCAACACCAACCAGAGCCGCCGCACCAAAGAGGAAACCAACTGCTTGAGCAAATCGTGGGGGACGCTCATCCTCAAAAGTGGGCGATGACTTCAAGCGCGGTTTCACAACTGCGCGGAAGATTGATGCATAAGGGGTTCGTGCTGGACCGAAGGTTGCTCCGATCGCGAATACCGCAGTTTGCCATAAGGCAAGAATCCACGATTCGGTCGCTAACGTCAGCGCCAACACAAAAGTAGTGAGCAGCGCGCTAAATCGTGCGCCACGTACATCAATCTGCTTCAACATATCTCTCTCCTAAAACTATTTCTTCGTACATGAAAAGGGGTAAAGATTATTTTTAGTGAGCCACTGACGCGGGCAAGGCGACAATCAAGAGATTGTTAGTGATTAGGCAAGACAGCGCGAAGAGGTAGCGCGACCATAATCAATGGTCCGTCGTTTGATTAACGAGATCTCTTTCTTCGCGAACATGTGGGAAAGGGTAATAGCTCCACTTTATGAGTGCGAATTGCAAGTTATTCGCGATTAGCTCTTCTGGTTCTCGCGCTCTGGCCACCTGATTGACCAGGTGCTTTCCTCATGGCGATTGACGACCCAACAGCCATATTCGGCGAGCTCGGGCTTGAGAAACCACGGGGCGCCCGCTCGCCCGGCCACCATCAGCGCCGTTGCCAGGGCATCGGCAAGGCCCCCATCTGGTCCATAGACCGAAGTCGCCAACGCTCCGATTGCGATCGCATTGCTCTGTGCATCGAAGATATGCGCCCCACGTTCGTAGGTGCCGCTACTTGCCAGCGCCCCATCTCGAATCGGAATCACTGCTGCGATGCTGCCAGCTTTCTTCGGATGTTGGATGCCAATCATCCACGGTTGTTCGTTATTCATTCCCCCACGAAGCGTCAGATCGCCACCAGCATTGATATGTAGGCGAGTGATCCCGTAATCAGCTGCCATCAACGCAATCTGATCTGCAGCCCATCCTTTGACATATCCCGACGGGTCAAAGCCACCTAAGCGCTCCTGAAAAGGATCGAATGCGCCGTCAGTTAAATCTCGTGCGCGCTCACAACAACGCCAGATCTCTTGTACCCGCGTCGGCGCATCAGTGATTGATAACTCACCACGACGAATCTGAGAGACCTCGGAGCTCTCTTTATATGTTGAGAATTGACAATCGATCTCGTGTACATAATCGATTGCTTGATCTAAAAATTTCTTAACGAAGGTCTGATCAGCTGCCTGGTCTGGAATGTGAAACGAAACTACCGTTCCCCACACCTCTTCATTATGGAACATCGCTTAGTCGTCGCGACCTTCATGTTCATCATTCTCATACTCGTCATCATTCTCATACTCGTCATCGTCATCACCATGGCCACCACCCCTGATTTGTGGCGCCTTTGAAATCTTTGCCTCTGGCTTCGCAACTGGTGCCGCAGGAGCTGCTGGCGTCTGTGCGCTCTCGATTGTGGTCGTTGGAGTTGGGGTGGCACTTGAGCTTGCTGATGCCTGTGGTTGCGCCGGAGTGAACGTTAATCCGCCACCACCTGCACCGCCAGCGACAGGTTGAAAGGCGAGAAATCCACCAAGAGCGAGAACTCCAATCCCACTGGCAATGATTCGCTTCACGTTAGAGACCTGCCTTCTGCATCGCCGATGCTAAAGATTGTCGCCAACCATTGGAGGTGTAGGTAGCGCCACCGATGATTTGTACATTAGCGCTCTGCTCGGTGAGCGTCTCTTCGACTAGCCATGGAATTGCCTGATCGGAAATCCACTGCGAACGTCGATCACCATTGGGGTATTGGAGCCCGACAGCATCGACAATCTTTCCATCCTTTACCGTAATTTGAACCTGTACCGGACCCCAACGAGTCTGTGCAGTAGCTCCAGTAACGGTCTGATCTTTAGCAACTTTTGGCGCCGGAGTTGCGTCAGGTGTTGGTGTGGGAGCTGCTGCTGCGTTTGGCGCAGTATCAGCGGTGGCATTGGCAGATGTGCCAGCACCGGAACTCTTCTTGGTAGCTGATTTCTTCGCTGCCGGTTTCGTTGCGGATTTCGTTGCGGATTTAGTCGCAGCAGCGCTTGCACTTTCACTCGGAGTTGGCGTTGACGAAGCGATGGGTGTTTCTGTTGGGGTGGGCGTTGGCGTTACATCCGACGGTGTAACAGGAGCATCGACAGGGGCTTCTGGTGCGCTCGGTAACTGTGCAGCAGTTCCACTAGCTGCAGGATGATAGGAAAGCACCGCGGCAACGGCACCAACGGTGCTTCCTAAAATCATTAGCGGGCGTTTGATTCCCATTCTCTTAACCCTCCATCACGGTGTGATACTCGAAAATCTCACTATGTACTCGGTTCTTTGGCATTCCCAACTCGTGGGCGCTCGCGCGAATCACATCTGTCAGTGAAGTTGGTCCGCAGATATAAATCTCTGCCTCGCGAATGTTAGGCGCGATGCTGGTGAGGTGCGCAGCATCAAGTGGATACAACTTCCGAGAACCAGGAAGGATTGCCAATTTAGCGTTCTTGCGCCGCGCCAATTCGGTAATCTCATCAAGGAAGATCAACCCCTCTTCATTTGATGTTCGGTAGATAACCGTTAGTTCACGATCGCGTGGCAACTCCTCGAGAAGCGCGCGTATCGGAGTGATACCTACACCGCCACCAATCAAAACTAGCGGGCGCTTCTTATGGGCTTGGTGTTTGGTAAAGGTGCCATACGGTCCTTCAATTAACACTCGAGTTCCCGGACGTAGTGAAACGAGTGAGCGGGAGTGATCTCCTAAATCTTTGACAGTAAAGCGAAGCTGATCATCAGTAGGTGCAGCAGAGAGTGAGAACGGATGCGACTCGTACCACCGCTGGCGATCTAAGAAGCGCCAGTTGAAGAATTGACCACCCTCTGCCTTCAACTTCGAAAGGTTTCGACCACGAAGATAGATAGAAATGATTCCGGGAGCTTCGATATCAACGTGTGCCACTTGTAATTTAAATCGAACGCTCTTATAAGCAGGAATCAATACTCGCCAAATCAGAATCGTGGCACCGACAAATAGATATAACCCAGTCCAGTACGCGCGGTTGAGCGGATGTCCAATAAACATCACGCCAGTGAGGACTTGATGCATAAAGGAGAACGCGATGGCGATGTATGTGTAGAGATGAATCGTCCACCAGGTCTCGTACTTCATCTTCGAGCGAACTCGCTTATACGACGAGATACCAGCAGCCATGAAAGCTAGGAAGCCAACGAATGCTGGCATCATCCATGGATAAGTAATCACCAACCGCCACAACTCAACGCCCACCCGAACTTTGTCATTCGCGGCGTAACCGAGTGAGACGAGTAGGACATGAATGAGAATAAGAAAGAGGGAATAGGGGGCAGATTTGCGATGCCATGAGACCAATCGATCGTGCCCAACTGCGCGTTCAATCCAGGTGATTCGCGAGACGAGCAATAAACCAAGGAGCGCAAGGTACGCACCTGTGAGTGCGGCGACTCGAGAGATCGTGGTGATGATTTGGTAAGTCCCGGTGACATCCTCGCGGGTGAGCGTGGAGGCCAAGAGCGAGAGCGTCAGGCCAAGGCCGACTCCGGTGACGAGGGCAGCAAGATCGAGGCGAAACATCGCCCGCTTCTTCGTTAACCCTTTACTCATACGAAAGAGGATGACTGGCCTAGATGAGGATTTCCTGAGAGGCGCCTGCGCCGCCCGTTGGAGTTTCTTAGCCGAGGGCGGCTAGCGAGGCTTCGACCTGAGCTTTCCGCGGGGCGCCAACCGCGCGCGCGATCTCGTACCCCTGGCTATCGAGAATGAGTGTGGTGGGGGTGGAGAGGATGCCGACCTTCCGGACCAATGCCAACTCATGTTCGGCATCTATATCTATATGTCTTACCCCGGGAGTCGCCGCAGCAACTTCACTAAGGATTACTCGCGTTGCTCGGCAGGGGGTACAGAAGGCAGAAGAGAATTGAACGAGCGTGGCGCGCTCGCCGAGCGGACCGATTTCCGCCGGATCTAGGCGAAGTCTGCTCTCGCCCTCGCTCCGTGATTTCACTCGACCATCGCGATGGCGATACCAATAGCCGTAGATGGTGGCTAGAACCATCACCACTCCGAGTACCGCGAGATTCTCCACGAGAGTATTCTCCCACCATGGCGAAGCTCTTGTTACTCACTAACTCTCGCCATTCCAGCGCGGAGGTTCTCCCCTCCCTCGCCCTCCTCCAACATCAGGTGCGGATCATGCCTGCGGAGGTATCGGTACTGGTCGATGCCCCATCGATTGACTTACTCCTTGTTGATGCCCGCCGCGACCTTGTGGCGATGAAGAATCTCACCCGCTTACTCACCTCTACTGGGGTTGGTGCGCCGGTAGTCGTTGTTGTTACGGAAGGTGGATTGCCGGCGCTCACCTCAGAGTGGGGCGCCGATGACTGCATCCTCGATTCTGCAGGTCCTGCAGAGGTTGAGGCGCGAATTCGTCTTGCTATCACCCGATATAAAGAAGCGATTGATGCTCGCAATAGCGCAGGTGGCGCAAATGAGATTCGCTCGGGAGAAATTGCTATCGATGAACACTCCTACACAGCGCGAGTTAAAGGTCGGGCGCTCGACTTAACGTATAAAGAGTTCGAGCTACTGAAATACCTCGCGCAGCATCCAGGGCGGGTCTTCACCCGCGCTCAACTCCTCCAAGAAGTCTGGGGTTACGACTATTTTGGCGGCACCCGCACGGTGGATGTCCATATTAGGCGGCTTCGGGCGAAATTGGGGCCGGAATTCGAGGCGATGATCAGCACGGTCCGCCATGTGGGGTACCGATTTAACGCGGCAGGTACCGAAAACCTTACGGGCATTCTCGATTAATAACCCCCGAGAGTAGACTTTTTATATCGGGTCCTCCCGCCCGAGCTTTAACCGATGGAGGAAATGTGAAGAAGAGAATTCTCGTTGCGCTGGGGAGCATCTCACTTGTTGGTGGATTGCTTACCGCTGCAACAACCGCGAACGCGGCAAATGATCCACTACCTGGTGGTCCATGGCCAGCATGTACAACCCCAACTGATTTCTTCTGCATCGACAGCGTCTCTGTTGATAATGGACGCGGCACCGTTGCAAACTTGCAATGGGTGGCAAGTGGAACCGCAAATCCCGTTGATGCGCCAGCTCCGGCAGCATCACCTGCGGCAGCTGCCTCACCTGCGGCTTCACCTACTGCTGCAGCTTCACCTGCCGCCTCTCCCGCTGCGGCTGCACCAGCACCTGCCCCTGCAGTTGTTGCGCCTGAGGTAGAGACTGTGGCAAGCACTGTTGCTCGGACTGGTCGTTGGACATCTACTAACTGGAACTCTGCGCGACTTGGTGTGAAGGGCTACGACGGAATCTTCATCAACGCACGCCCAACATTCTCTAACTCATCAAATCTCTGGACGACAATCGAACCAATCTTTGTCAACGCTGCAGATAACAAGACCTTCCTTGCGAACAACAAAGCAAGTGGAAAGAACGCCAGCCTTGATACCGACATCACCTTCACCGTCAAGCTACGTGTGAAATCGACCTACTCACCAAATGTCACACTTGGTGCAGGAGCCGGCATGACGGTTAAGACCACAGATGGTTCTGGTTTCCGAGTTATCACGTTAGTTGGTAAGCCAGTGAGCGTTGCATTCGCTTCAGATTCGAAGCAATGCCAAGGCGAAACTGGTAAGGCAACATCGAAGTATGCAACTCTCCAGGCGATCTCATTTACTGAGTTCGGAATCGATGGCGTCTCCAATGACATCATCGTTCTCTCTGACGGTCTCTGCAAACTCTCTAGCCCAGTATGGAACGCCGCTGACAAGTCATTCGTCTTCACCGCAGCTGCTCCACACTTCGATGTCGATGGCACCACAGTAAATCGTGGTTTCTACCGCGCCTATGTTCCATTCAATGATGCAAAGGTCCTCTGGGGCCTTGAGAATCCGAATGATGCTGCCAAGGCTCTCGAGCTCTCGGTAACTACCGATGAGGCAACGGGCGAGCAGATCGTCGAGAATGCAAATATCGCCGCTAAAAATGGCGTCATCAGCATCGAGTATGAAGGCTTCAAGTACTCACAGCCCAAGCTCTCAGTAAAGATGAAGAAGGGCTATAAGCCAGCAGCAGCTGCAGTAGTTAAGACCCCCGTGAAGAAGACCATCACCTGTGTGAAGGGCAAAATCACTAAGAAGGTCACAACTGCTGCTTGCCCAGCTGGTTTCAAGAAGAAGTAAGTAAAACCCCCATCGGTTATGAAAAAACCGGCGCCGCTTCGGTGGTGCCGGTTTTTTCGCTCAAAGAGCCAATTGGAAGTAAATATGAAGGTAAGAGTCTCAGCCCTGGCAGCGCTTCTACTTCTGGCGCTAGCGCTTCCTGGGTTCGCTGCGACCATCCCTGATGAGCAGTACACCTTTCCAACTTCACCCCCAACACCTGAGTACATGGGTTACGCATCTTCCAATTTCCACGAGGTCCGCATGGCGACCTCTTACTACGCCCAAGTGAAGTACAAGGACATTCCTAATGCCGAGGAGCTGCAGGCAATTGAAGAGATCTACGAGTGTGGCAAACCGGAATCTCGGTGCGTACCCGAGAGTGAGATGAGCGCAAAGAAGCTCGTCGGATATTACGAAACTATTCTCGGACCCTGTTCCACGACCGTTAAAAACAGTTGCGTAGATTCCTTGGTGGTCACAAATAAAGATGGGAAGAAATTCACTGGAACAGTTGATGAAACGTTCCGAAGCTACAACCCTCAAGGATTCACCGGAAATCGTGAGTATGGATTACCTACGAGTGGCAACTCATTCCTTTATGACATTCCCGGATTGCCGCACGCCGGCGGAACAAAATATCTCGTGGTGGCAAAAGTAGAATCTAGAAAACTGATTTCCGAAAGCAGATTTTCAGACATCATGTTTCAGAGCGCAATTTTTGCTGTCTCCTTGGAAAATGGAAAATTCGATCCCAATATTGCTCCCACAGATCTCACATTAGAAGTAATAAATGGTAAGAAGACACGTCCTGAAGTTTTGCGTATGGGGAAGAATCACCCACACATAGCCAAATGTGTGCAACAAAGCCAGACACAATGTGCCATACCGCATCCGCTGCCACTCAATGCTACTTTCACGTTAACTGCAAATATTGATGCCAAAGTTCAGGGTTGGTTACATGGAAGATTCAGTGATGCTGCAGCAACTTTGAAATCGCTACCTGATGGCAGCACCCAAATCCAAGTTAGCGGAAAACCAGTAATAGTCCCGATGATTGGCAAGTACGTGAAGAGAAGTGAGATGTCGAAAGCCCTAATCGACTTCTACACAGCAGCCCCCAAACCTCTAGGTGGCGTCGGTACCTGTCGTGATTTTGACGATAAACCAAATTGTCTCAGGCAACAGCTCACCTTTGGCGAGGGTGCGATGCGCGAATTCTTACTCTGGCTTCCAGAGATGGACGATAAAGCAGTTTCGGCGCCAACTCAGTGGAGTGTGCGCGCGATTCCAAAGAACTTCACGGCGATGAGTAATGGTGCTTCGTGCTATGTAAATAATCCATCGGTAAGTGGAATTGTGACTACTAATGCCACTAGCTATATCGCTATGCCTCCCACTTTCAACAGCGCAACTCAAACGCTCGACTACAAGGTTGCGGCCGCTCATTACCTCCCAGATGGCAAAGAATTCTTTGGAACCTATGACCTATTGATCGATTCGAAAGTAGCCCGTTGCATCTACGGTTTCACTGATGCACCGATACAGGCAACTGTAAGCATTGTTACTAGTGACGGTGTAGAAAAAGCCACCACAACTTCTGTTAAGGAGCAAAATGGGTGGCTTTCACTCTCTGCAAAAGGATTTACCTTTTCGAATCCCGTGTTGCGCGTGAAGCTAACTCAAAGTCAACCCCTTGTCGAAGCAAAGAAGACAACAGTGAAATCCATTAACTGTGTAAAGGGCAAGACAGTAAAACGAGTCACTACCGGTACTTGTCCTAAGGGTTTCAAGCGAAAGTAAGAGCTAGCTGCACACCATTTGCAGGAATAGCTTCGGAATAACTTGTAGCACCAACGCGTTATAGACTGACATGGTGATGGAATCGATTTGGACGCCTGAGATCCCAGGTAAGGCTTATCAAGAATTTCTTGATGAGAATCTTGCGAAGGCTCAATCTCAAAAGAATTGGAAGCCGAGCGATGGTCCGATTCCTGCCCTCTATTTGAGCCATGGCGCTCCCCCAGTATTTGATGATCGAGAGTGGATGGATGATTTCTTCCGTTGGTCACTATCACTTCCGAAACCTCGTGCGATTCTTATCGTCAGCGCACACTGGGAATCTGCGCCACTCGCGCTATCAACGCCACACGGAAATGCGGGTTTGGTTTATGACTTTGGTGGTTTTGCTGACATCTACTACACGATGCGCTACGACACCCCAGATGCTTTCGATCTTGCTGCGAAAATTGCAGCGCTGATGCCCGAGACTGAGCCTGTTCATCAGAGCGCTTCACGCGGTTTGGATCACGGCGCATGGGTGCCGCTTAAGGTTATGTATCCACTAGGTGATGTGCCGGTAATGCAGATGAGCATGCCCACCCATGATCCACAACGACTACTGGAATTAGGTCGGCGCTTGAAACCACTTCGCGATGAAGGAGTCTTGGTGATTGGTTCAGGTTTTATGGTCCATGGCTTGCGCCATGCCACCCACGAGATGCTCTTCTTCAACCAGATTCCGGCTTGGTCACATGAGTTCGATGCTTGGGCTGATGAAGCGCTCCGGAAGGGCGATGTCGATACATTGGCTAACTACAAAGTAAGCGCCCCTGGTATGCCGTTTGCGCATCCGACTGTCGAGCATTTCACACCACTCTTTGTTGCACTCGGCGCAGCATCATCACCTGATGCGAAGATCACTACTGCTATCGATGGTTATCGCTTTGGATTCTCGCGCCGCTCAATTCAAGTTGCTTAAAGCGCTAACACACTGGCACGACATCTTCGACAGCGCGTTGCTTATCATCTTGGAAACGCTCGGCGATTGAGACGAAAAGCGGTGGCACTTGTCTGCGTGAATCGGGAAGACGACATACTGATCGCTGCAAGATGCTGTCACTCTTTACTCGAAGCACGATTCGTGGCTCCTCAAGCAAGATACTGACCCAATCATCACCATTTCCATCAAGGACGTAGCCAACGAGCGTTGAGGCTTGGTCTCCCTTTTCAACGCCTTGCACCGCGACGAGATTCTCTGAAGAAGAGATGATCTGAAGTCGCTCTGGCGCAAGCCACACCTGATCATCGGCAACTAACTGTGTGCCAGCTACTAATGCAAAATAGAGAATCAGAAATTGGAATGGATGGGGCCAATCATCAAGGTTATTCGTCCACGCCGAGATAGCGGTGTAGATAATCAAAATCGCAGCTGCAAAGAATGCAACCAATGCCACTGCACGATTCCATGAGAACGGCGACGGTACGACTGTCGCAACGAGGAACCATGCGACAATGGAAATCCAGACTCGCGAATTCTTCGTTACCGGTTTGTCGCTCACGTTAATTAAAGCCGTGATGGTGAAACCGATTGCTCCCGCAAGGAGCAGGATTGGGAGCGCTTGGACGATTGCACCCGTAACTGTCTTGCTGATTCCTTGCGCATCAAGGAACGAGAGCGCGGTTGGCGCCGAACGTCCGCTAATAGCAATCAGACGAGTAAGGAGATAGAGCACGCCGCCAAAGGAGACGATCTGCGTCATATTCTCTTGAAGGAGCCCAGAGATAGTGCCAATGGTGCGCGACCGCTCGGCTAATGAAAGCTTCTCGATCTTCTCTTGGAGCTCTTCTTGAAGCTCCTCTAGATCCTCGCGGATTTCATCGACATCGTCGTCGATTCCGTTGGCATCGCGATCTTCGAATTTGTCGTTGGTCATGATGTCGAACTCCAAATCACTTGAGTCGCAACTGGCAGCGCAAGCGCATTCAAAGTCACTTCGGCGTTATCCATCAACGCATACCTGTCGCCGCCGGTGAATTCCTTAGAGTTGTAAAGGATGGTTCCTGCTGGAACGGTCATCTGCCAAGTTACGCGAAGTTGCGGCAAGGTCTTTCCGGTAGTCCATGGGACGGAGATGCAGACATCGCCATTGCTCGAGGTAACGCCACGTACTTCTCCACCAGGATAGGTAACGGTGATTCTCTGGTTCTTAGCCGCCTGGCTTACCGAACGCTCGAGGTTCTCGCCATTTGCGACATCGTCCTTATCGAAACCTTCACGGGTTGTTAAAACATATATATGGAGTGAATCGCCATCGATAGTTGCCGTTGATGAGAGCGCTCCGGGCCCAACATCATCAAATGGCCAAGAGCCATCACCAGCAGCACCTGCAATCGAGTCCGCAAGCTCACTCACCAATTGATCTTCAGTGAAGAAATCAGCTTCGATACCAAGGAGACGTTGCGCAGCAATCCAAGTGGCAATCGTTCCCTCGCGAGCAGTTAGCGAGAGAATCGATGATGCGATATCGCCGTTATATCTAATTGCATATGCAAGATTTCGCACCTTGCTCAGTTGCGGTTGTAAATCTGCATCATCGGCAACACGTTTTACGATCTCGTTGAGTGGAATAGCGCGCAAGTTTGCAGATGGCTTATTTTCAGTCGAATAGCCAAGTGGAATTGTGTCGAGTGTTTGCCCAGCAATTGAATATGAGCGCATCATTGCGATGCCCTCTGGTCCTTTAATAGAGCGACCATCTTCAGCGGGGATGATGACCGGTTGTTCCGTTAATTGAAATTGGCTCGTTACGCCCTGACAAGGTTCGGCAGAGGCCTTTACCGGACGGAAGACGATGATTGGCGTGGTGGCAAAGAAGAAGATCGGAATGATCATCGTGATGACGATGTTGCGTCGGTGTTTCCGTAACTTCTGCGATTGTTCAGGAGTCAGAGGAACCTCAGGCTGGCGGTCGACAGCCTTACGGATACGCGCCAACACTTCTCGGAATTTCACACTCAAAGGCTACTCCAGAATAGGGCTGGGATTAAGCGGGCATTCGGCTTTCCCCATAGGAAATCTACTCTTGGATCCTCGTTCGTTGGCTCCATGTCACAAAAGTCTCAGTGCCACGGTAAATCATCCCCGAAGAGCTGCCAGCTATAACTTGTGTGCCAGAGCTATTCAAGGTGACCGTACTCCACTTCGATGGCCTATTTGGATTTGTTATTCCTGCCATTACTGGGCCCGCTAAGGTGGCGATAAAGAAATCGCCGCTAACATTTGTCATTGCAACGTTGCGACAAGTTGAATCACATGAAAGTGAGTTCCAATTCTTTCTCTGAACACCATTAATCTGATTCCAAGTTGCTCCAGTGTCATTCGATACATAGATAGAACCATTTCCTACTGATGCCACCATGGCACTGCCATCGTCAGAAATTGATACTGCGCTCCAATTACGTTCTAATTCGCGTGCAGTCCAAGTGTTTCCACCGTCTACCGAGGTATAGAGGTTCCCACCGAAAGCGGCCGCAACGAGAATGTTGCCGTTTTGTGATGATGCGATAGCTCGCCAATTCTTTGATAGACCAAGTTCAGTCCATGAACTCCCACCATTTGTCGATCGATAAATGAATCCATTTTGTGCAGCAGCAAATAACTTGCTGCCATCGCCATTGATAGCCAATGCGCGCCAATTTCTCGTTGCACCTTTTGATGACCAGGTTGATCCAAAGTTAGTTGAGTAATAAATCTTCGTCTTGCTTCCCGCCGCAATCATTTTCGAACCATTCCCTGAGATTGCTACTGATGTCCAAGCCTTGACAGATGAGACCGCCGCCCAATTCTCGCCATTATCTGGAGAGACGAACAACTTCGAATTGTTTCCAGCGAATAACACATATTGTCCATCATCTGATATCGCAGAGGCGGTCCAAGTGCCAGGGTTGCCAGTCGTTGGGGTGAGGTCAGATGTTTTTGCTCTACCAGTTTTCGTACTCTTAGCGGGTGCATATCCGTTCCGGATGGTGTTGATGGCAACTGTTGCATCCTGACCATTGGTAAGCCCAGAAACAGTTACTGGCAAATTCGATCCATTCGCAGTGCCAGCAGTAGCGGTTCCAGCAGTGGCAGTTAACTCATAGTTGTATGCCGCGTTGTAATTAGTAATAGTGAATGTAAAGCCGCCAAAGATAGGCGTTGCTGCACCTGTCGTGGAGACCATGCCGGTTCGTAAGGATGTCGTTGAAGTTGTCGCTGCGCTTCCATTACTGTAACCGCTACGCGAGGTAGTGATAGTTGCAACAGAGGCAGTATTAGCCGCGACTCCCTCGATTGTAGCTAGACCGTTGCCATCAACTCCGCTGAAAGCAACAGAGCCATTTTTTGTTGCCGTACCACTCCAGGTGTATGCACTGTCGTAATTAGTTATAACTACTTTGAACCCATCGGCGGTTGGAGTGTATTCACCAAAAATTGGAGTGAGAGCTGGTTGAAGCGCAGCAGTGGATTGAGTTTCTGCGGTACCGCTGACGTAACCAGTTCGAGTTGTTGTAATGGTTGCAACTGAACTCTCTCCCCCGGATAAACCACTTACAGTGACTAAACCACTACCAGAGATTGACACTGAAGCGCCATTTGTTGCTGACTTCCCCCAAGTATATGAAGAATTGTAGTTAGTGATTTGTACGGTAAAGCCTGAGGAAGTTTGCGTATATGTACCAAAAGTAGGCGTAAGCGCGACGTTCAAGGCTGCAGTCGATGCAGTATTGCTAGTTCCATTGCTGTATCCGCTTCGCGTAGTGGTGATAGTCGCAACAGAGGTAGCGCCCGGAGCTAATCCTGTGATTGTCGCAATACCACTGCCAGAAATAGAGACGGTTCCTCCGTTAGTCGCTGAACCAGCCCATGTGTAGCTCGAGCTGTAGTTCGTTATGGCTACTGTGAAACCATTTTCTGTTCGCGTGTAGGTGCCAAATGCTGGATTTAGGGCGCTGTTGAGCGAAGAGGTCGAGGTGGTTGTTGCCGTGCCAGAGTTGTATCCCGTTCGTGTTGTGGTGATAGTTGCTGCAGAGGCAGTATTGGCTGAGACTTCGGAAATTGTGGCTAAACCATTATTGAGTGAGCCGCTAAATGTAACTGTGCCCCCACGAGTGGCAGTTCCACTCCATGTGAAAGCCGGATCATAGTTACTAATTGCTACAGTGAAGCCATCTGCAGTTGGTGTATACGCACCAAATACGGGTGTTAGCGCAAGCGATAATGCAGAAGTTGAAACAGTTGTTGCGCTGCCATTCACGTAACCGGAACGAGAGGTAGAAATCGTGGCGACGGAAGCCTGTCCCGCAGATAAACCAGAGACAGTCACCAGGCCTGTGTTGGATATGGAAACTGATGCGCCATTAGTGGCAGTGCCGCTCCAGTTGTATTGATTACTGTAATTACTTATTTGGGCGGTATAGCCCGATGACGTCTGTGTGTAGCTGGTGAACGTGGGATTGAGCGCTGCACCTAGCGAAGTTGTCGAATTGCTATTGGCACTCGCATTGGCATAACCCGCACGTGCGGTTGTAATCGTCGCAACCGAGGCCGTATTTGGAGCCACTCCGGTGATAGTTGCTACTCCATTATTCGTAGTACCGCTGAACGCTACTGATCCACTACTTGTTGCCGTGCCTTGCCATGTATAAGCAGTGTCATAATTTGAAATACCAACCGTGAATCCTGTCGCTGTCCTTGTGTATGTTCCAAAAGTAGGTGTCAAACCTGCTAACAATGAGGTTGTTGAGGAAGTTTGAGCACTTCCACTGTTGTAGTCGGTGCGTGTGGTTGTGATTGTTGCGACTGAAGCTGTATTCGGCGCAACCCCTGTGATAGTCGCTAATCCATTTCCATTACTGCCACTAAATGACACTGACCCACCATTAGTTGCGGTGCCTGCCCATGTGTAAGAAGTGCTGTAATTGGTGATAGCCACAGTAAAACCATCAGCTGTTGGCGTGTAAGTGCCAAAAGTTGGGGTGAGAGCGGCTCCAAGAGCTGGCAAAACGAGGGCGTAATCTGATCCAACTCCATAGAGTGATTCAGAACCCTGCATATTTCGTAATTTGACGTTATATCGAATGTACTTTCCAACATCTGCATTCGTTAGCGTGTAAGTACTTCCCGTTGCACCCGTAATATCAGCCCCGCCAACATTATAGAGCGGACGGTAGTAATCCGATAGTTTCCATTGACGAGTGACTTCTACGTCAACTCCAGTGAATGTTTCTGACCCGGTAAGTGTTGATCCTGCGCGTAGGGTTCCAGCGATACTCACCTGTAATGAACCTGGAATTGAAAAGTACGCTCCTTCGCCAACGTTTGCGGAATTAAAAGTCCACGATATAGACGAACCGTTTGATAACAAATATGGATTTGCGCTACCCAAGGAGAATACGAGCAACCAACTTTTCTCTGGAAAATTTCGCCGAATCTTTAGCAGGAAATACTCACCTGGTTTATAGGCATAGATGTTGCCATCGGCGTAGTTAGTGCAGGAGCTTGCACCATCACAGACGGATAAGCCCACACGATATGTAGGGTTTGGATATCGGTAAACCGCAAAATATCCACCAGCAGGGAGAGTTAACTCATTAGTCGCAGTCTTCGTTCCACCACATGTTCCTGAGCTCTTGAGGCAGTCGAGTGGATCTCTACCCTGAGAGTCGTAAATTGATGCCACTTTGTTCCGGGAAAATCTCAACGTATCGAGTAAGTCAGCTGAAGCGCTTTGGGTTGAAAGAATCACAGGTACAAGTGCAAGACAGGTGCTAAAAATTGCATAAATAACTAGCGAAGTGGTGATAGATCGCACTTTATGTCTCATGTTAGTTTGGCTCCGGTGCTTCGATTTCGTTGCCTTCTTCATGGTCTTCGTTCTCTTCTTCGTTCTCGTTCTCTTCTTCGTCGTCTTCCTCTTCTTCGTCGTCGCCCTCTTCTTCGTCGTCGCCCTCTTCTTCGGCCCCATCTCCAAACTCAAGGCGCTTTACTCCATTGATATCGAAGCCTTCGCGATTAAAGCCGTCGCGTCCGTAGCCATCTCTATCGTAGCCATCTATGTCGTAACCGGTTTCGTCGAAGCCCTCTTCGTCAAATTGTGGTCCCTCTTCCTCAGGTTCGACCACAACAACTTCGTCTTCGTTTTCCTCATCTTCGTCTTCTTCGTCTTCTTCGTCTTCCTCTTCTTCCTCTTCTTCGTCTTCTTCGTCTTCCTCTTCTTCCTCTTCTTCGTCTTCTTCGTTTTCGTCATCATCAGGATTGGCGAGGGCATCCAAGAATCCTGGTGGTAATAAATCTATTTTATCGCCGAGTAAGTCACCAACTATTCCTGCGAAAAATCGATCTATATTCCCAATTAGGGCTTTGCCTTCATCTGTTAAACCATCATTGGTGCCACCAAAATCAAAGTATTTTTCAAAAACCGCATCAAGATAGTTCACACCAATTCCATGAAATTGCGTTACCCGCTGCATGAGAAGTTCAATATTTTCGTCATTAACTTCACCAGCTACTAAAGCTGTCAAGTTATTTTGCGCTTCGCGAAGTTGAACATCAAAAACTTTTATTATGTCTTCGTTTAGCTCTGTGGCTTGCTCATAATTAAGAGTGAAGAGCCCATTTACGGCTATCTCATCACTTTCTGCAATTGCATCACGTGCGGCTGCAAGACCTGCGCCCATCACTTCATCAAATCTATCCTGAGTGCCTCCTCCAGCAATGAAGGCTTTTCCTAATTCTTCAGAGATATGGACAGTGTCTCGTAAATATTTTCCGTATCTAAGTGCAGGATCAAGGAAGGTGTCATTAGGTTGGAAGCGGTAGTTTCCATTCTCGTCTCGAAGTTGATTTGGATCAACCACTTGAATAGGTGCAATGTTTGCCTTCCAGGCTTGAAGCATCAATTCTTCTTGAGCGGGTGAGAGCTCTCCAAAAATGTTATGTAGATAAGCAACGATGTCGTTATCTTCGACGGGAAGATTCCCTGGATTAGGTAAGTTGCGCAGCGCAACACCGCCAGCATTTTCCTCTTCCTCTTCCTCTTCTTCGCCCTCTTCTTCGCCCTCTTCCTCTTCTTCGCCCTCTTCTTCGCCCTCTTCCTCTTCTTCGCCCTCTTCCTCTTCTTCGCCCTCTTCCTCTTCTTCGCCCTCTTCCTCTTCTTCGCCCTCTTCCTCTTCTTCGCCCTCTTCCTCTTCTTCGCCCTCTTCTTCGCCCTCTTCTTCGCCCTCTTCTTCGCCCTCTTTCTCTTCTTCTTCCTCTTCTTCTTCCTCTTCTTCGTCCTCTTCTTCGTCCTCTTCCTCAATAACTAACTCAGGGTTACCAAATTGATCTAATCCATTCAAGTCGTACTGAGTGCCAGTGTCTTTATGGATGCCAGCTTGGTTGAACCCATTTACATCTAATCCTTCAAAAAATCGAGTTCCATCTCGAGTTAATCCCTCTGGATTCCATGGTGAGGCGGTAATTCGGTGTATGCCAGCTTGGTTGAAACCATTTACATCAAATCCGTCTTTATCGAAGCCCTCAAAGTAGAGAATTCCCTCTCTTGTGAAGCCTTCTGGATTCCAATGTGTGGCAGTTGCTCGATGTATTCCCTCTTCGTTGAAGCCCGCTTCATCGAAGCCTTCCCAATCGCGCCCGTCAACAAAGGCAAGTCCCTCGCGAGTGAGGCCATCTGGACCGAAAAGAGTGTTTGTTTGTCGGTGGATTCCAGCTTCACTAAAGCCATTAACATCGAAGCCCTCGAAATACCTTGAACCGTCACTTGAGAATCCTTCAGGATTAAATGGCGTTTGTGTATCTCGATGAATTCCTGCTTCGTTAAATCCAAAAGCGTTATAACCATCAGGACCATACGCATTTGGATCAGGATCGCCAGCAGGTGGAGCGACAAGGTTGTTTCCTTTTTCTTCGTCTTCACCCTCGCCTTCGCCTTCGCCCTCGCCTTCGCCATCTACTTGAGGATCGCCAGCAGGTGGAGCGACAAGGTTGTTTCCTTCTTCTTCGCCTTCGCCCTCGCCTTCGCCCTCGCCTTCGCCATCTACTTGAGGATCGCCAGCAGGTGGAGCGACAAGGTTGTTTCCTTCTTCTTCTTCGCCTTCGCCTTCGCCTTCGCCATCTACTTGAGGATCGCCAGCAGGTGGAGCGACAACTGGCGGTGCAGGAGGTTCAACCACTGGCGGTGCTGGAGGTTCAACAACTGGAGGTGCAGGAGGTTCAACAACTGGAGGTGCAGGAGGTTCAACAACTGGAGGTGCAGGAGGTTCAACAACTGGAGGTGCAGGAGGTTCAACAACTGGAGGTGCAGGAGGTTCAACAACTGGCGGTGCAGGAGGTTCAACCACTGGCGGTGCAGGAGGTTCAACCACTGGCGGTGCTGGAGGTTCAACCACTGGCGGTGCTGGAGGTTCAACAACTGGAGGTGCAGGAGGTTCAACAACTGGCGGTGCTGGAGGTTCAACAACTGGAGGTGCAGGAGGTTCAACCACTGGAGGTGCAGGAGGTTCGCCACCTTCAACAACGAGATTTGGCTCAGGTTGATTTTGAATAAGTGGAACTTCTGGCGCCGGAGGCGCAGGAGGAGCAGGAGGCGCAGGAGGAGCAGGAGGCGCAGGAGCTTCCGGTGCAGGAGGAGCAGGAGGTGCAGGAGCTTCCGGTGCAGGAGGTGCTGGAGGCGCAGGTGGAACGACAGGTGCAGCTTCCGGAGCAACAATTACAAGATCACCTGCGGGGTTTACCACCACATTTTCTGCTGGTGGAGCCTGCACATTCCCATCCGCTAAAACAATCTGAACATTTCCATCGACAGGTTGAACGAGCTCGCGACCATCCTGTAATGGAACAACAATTTTTTCCGGAGAAACAACACTTTGAATTTGATTATCTTGAATTACCACGACCTGAGTCGGTTCAGCAATTGTGTTTGTGTTATTTACTTGAGAGACAACATTTTCTTTATCAGTGAAAACTCTTGTTACATTCTCACCTTTTCTTACCTGAATCTCAATTTCTCCACTATCGCGGACGGTAACTTCTGTCTTATCCCGCGCCACAAACTGTAAAGACTGATCTCTTCCCACTTGGACCTGCAGACCCACACCCTCTTGCTCCAAGCGAGAGGTGAACTGATGAACGCTAAGTCGTTCAAATCCTTGAGATGCACTCGCACTCGAAGTGCTCGGTGGAATATTGATGTATGGGACACCCGTGGTATCTCGCACAACGAAGAATGTCGCTAGACCTGGAATACCGAGCGTGTACCAAAGAGTCCGTCTCGTTCCCATCGGGCTCGGTGCAGACTGAACTAGCTCGGTCTCAAGCGTTAATCCATTCGAAAATTCAACTTTTCGTTTTCTTGCTTTGAAATCATTCTCAAGTTTAGTTCCGTTTTGGAGAATCAATCCTGTCGAGCCAGTTTTACTCTGACTTATCGCATTGACCCACTGTGGATGCGAGACTTCAACGCTTGCACCATCGGCCCCCTGCGCCTTGGCATCAATCTGCACGCCGTTTTTATTCTTGCGGCGAATTATCTTCACGGCAGAACGACGCTCCATTCGAGGGGTAGCAGCGCGGGGCAACTGTTAGCTGGACAGGGCAAGTAGAAGTATGCCGACCGCCCCCAGCCCTGGGAAATGGCGGGTGGGGGTACCCCCACCGGCAGAGCCCCCGAGTTGCCTAGCCCCGAGCGACTTGGCCGTGGGCGGGCAGGTGGATATCAAGGACCGTGCCATGGTCCATAAATTTTCGTTTCCACAGCTCAGGTGCCAATTCGTCCAGGATCCGACTTCCCAGACCAGCACCGCCACCACCTTTATTTCGCCCATTGTCGCTAATAGTGAGGTGGAAGTAATTCCCTTCACGTGCGCCGTTGACATCAACCTGCGTCGCGAGCCCGAAGCGAACCGCAGAAGAGACCGCCTCCTCAACAAGTTGCGAGACATCACTCAAGAAATCAATCGAGTAGTACTCGGTATCAGCGAGAGCCAGTTTAATCTCAGCAATCCCCTGCCACGCGCGCGCGAACTCTTCCAACTTATCGAGTGGAGAACTTTCGTGCGATGTGAAATCTGCAGAGATATCTCGGTTAATCACAATCTGCGCCATCTTCACCATCTTGCGCACACCAATTGAATCACCGGATGTCGCTGCCTGTTGCAGCTGCATCGCAATCGCCGTGAGCTCAGCCTGTAACGAACCATGAAGATAGGTTGCAATCTCAGAATCTTGATTCATTTTTGCCAGAGTATGTAGGTGTTCTTCGAGTAATTCATCTGTAACTGATTTATCTAACAACTCAAGAATCTTCGCACGATCAGTAAATATTTGATTAATCATAGTAATCAATATCGTGATCATCGGATTCACTGAAGTCAGCATCCAAAAGACATACGCATTCGGCCTGCTATCGCTCAAACTTTCCAACATCTGCATAGTGATGGTAGATGGCACAACGGCAATCAGTGCAAGAACGAGAGGATGGAGCCACTTACCAATGACAATATGTCGATCCCGCAGAACATCCTCAATAAATAGCAGGAGAAAAATCGAAAGTGCAGCCGGTATCGCCGTCCCCAAGGCAACCCCTACGCCTGCGGGAATCGCAATCCCAATAAAATGCGAGGCGAGAAAGAAAATTGAGATCGCAAAATAGGGAACTTGGCGAGCGAGAACCGCATCCACCACGAGCCGGCTCAACCGGAAGCGGAGCACATGGTTCGAGCGATCGAGCCAGAGTCGATGGCTCAGTGGCCGGATCCGCTTCTCAATGATCTGCTTGATGTCCTCGGCTACCGACGCAGCATCCTCATCAGAGATCTCACTCTCATCGAGTGAAGCCAACCGACCTTTCAAAGTAGCCGTCACTTTCTCGATATAGCTCGAAACTTCACTCAAACGCTCGGCAGGTTTCGTGGTGATATAGATCTGTCGCTCCCGCTTAAGCAGTAAGAATCGACGATACAGGTCTTGATATTCCTGGATGTACCGCTCTTTCCCTTCAGCGATAAATCCAATCGCTGCCATCGCAATCGTGACTGTGATTGATGAATTGAGCGCGCGCAGGAAAATATTCACATCATCTTGCAGTCCAAAGAGCGGCGGCATCACATTGATGACCACACCGCGAAGCGCACCACCAAGGGCAGTGAGCGTAAGAATTGGCAGAAGTGGCCGTGCCTTACGTTGAATTCTCGGCAAAACCGTAAATGCAACGAGCGCCATAAATAGGCCAAGAGCTAGCTCCGAGGCGATGCCGATTACCAACCAATCTGCGCGTTGGCCCAAAGTGATTTCATCCTGTGGAATCGTGATGGCAACGCCAATCGGACCAAAAATCGAAAAGATGAGAAAGGTGTGCAGCGTAAATATGTAACTTCCAGTCACACGTTCAAATATCGATTTGATAGTTGTAGGTAACACGGTTACCTAGATTTTCCTGCCAAGCGCATGTACGCGCGAGTGAGGTGAACTCGTTGGTTCTGCGTGGAGTCCCGCGGAAGTTGGAGCTGCGTATAAATGCGCGCAATCGTGTTCTCGACTGCTTTCTCGCTCACGCCACGTTGCCGAGCAATCTCGGCAGTAGTCAAACCACGGGCAACCATCCCCAGAATCTCAATCTGCATCGTTGTGAGTGGAATCGGCTCGCGCTTCGGGAATATCTTTCGCACCACACGACCAAAACGAGTTTCGTTGACAATATAAATCTGTTCGATGATCTTCTTCACATCATCGATATCTTGCTTACAGAGATAGAGCGCACCGGCAGGAAGCGGTGGCAACTTAGTTGTGAGCAGACGCGGGTCGCGGAAGGTCGAGAGGATGATGATGCCGACATTCGCCTGCCGGGAGCGGAGCGCATGGGCAACATCGATACCCGTTGGCCCCGGGCCCAAATCAAAATCCAACATCGCAATATCAAAAGGGCTCTGTGCCTGAATCCGAAGCGCCTCTTGCGCCACTCCAGTAGCGCCGACGACATCGAAATTCTGCGCCCGTACCGCAGCAGCGAGCGTTGTCCTAATAAATGGGTCATCCTCAACAATCAGGATTCGCGCTGGCCTCATAGCGGTGAGTCTGCCAGTTATTCCGCTATTTCTGAACTAGCTCCCGACACATATTTCTAAAGGCTCGGGTATGCGCATCGACATCTGCCTCAGTCGTCGCCGGCGAGATCAGCGCCATATTATGAAATGGCGTAAGCAAGAGACCTTCATTGAGTAAATAGAGGTGGAGGTATTGCTCTAATTCGAAATCTCCAGCATCAGCTGCCTCGCGCCCAGTACGCGGCGCCCGTGGTGTGAAGGTGTACTCCGCGCGCGCACCCAAACGATTAACGTGCCACGAGAGCGCGTACTCTCGAATCACATCTTCGACGCCATCGGCCCAGCGATCTGCCAACGGAATCATTCGCGCATACGCCGCTTCGGTTAAAACTTCCGTGAGCGTTGCCCGCATCGCCGCAAGCGAGAGCGCGTTACCTGCGAGCGTGCCACCTATCCCGCCAGTATCAACAAGGTCGAGTTTTACAAACTCTTTTATTTGCGCTGCAACTTGATGGGTCATCCCAAAAGTTCCCGTGGGAATACCGCCGCCGATTGCCTTACCAATAGTGAGGAAATCTGGTTTCAAACCGAGTCCGCCGGTCATGCCACCTGGACCATAGGAGATGGTGTGCGTCTCATCGATAATCAAATACGAGCCATACTGTTTTGCCAACCGCTGTAGCTCGTCAAGGTAACCCGGTTCAGGCAAAACGATGCCAACATTTGTCATCGCAGGTTCTAACAAAATAGCGGCGATATCTCCGGTCTTGAGCGCGCGTTCCATCGCACCTAAATCGTTGAACTCCACAACGGTGGTGGTGACATCAAGCGGAACCGGCGCACCAATATTCCCCTCGCGCGCAACGGTGTGGTGGTTGCTATCTAATGTCGCAAAGGTCTCATCGACGCTTCCGTGATAACAGCGATCAATTACGACTATCTTTGGTCGACCAGTAAGCATCCGCGCATAACGAATCACGTGGCGATTTGCATCTGTTGCTGAAACAGTAAATTGCCAGAGCGGCAGCCCAAAACGTCGCGCTAGCTCTTCCGAGACCACCAACGAATCTTCACTCGGCAACATCATCGTGATGCCATGATCAATCTGCTTATGAATCGCCGCGATCGTTGCATCGGGTGAATGTCCGGTCATCGAACCGGTATCGCCTAAACAGAGGTCTACATACTCATTTCCATCGACATCGCGAAAGCGCGAACCCTTAGCGGTAGCGACGAATATCGGGAATCCACCCGGCCACTTCGCCATCCACGACATCGGCACGCCACCGGGCATATGGGCCTTCGCCTTCTCGGCGAGCGCAGCTGATTTCGGGTGGAGCGTGCGAAAGCGCTCGCGCTCGCGCGCCATCAACTTCGAAAGGTGATCTGGATCAATCATGGTGGAGTTATTTTCCTAGGAACTCTCGTACCGCCGCAACGGCAAGCTTGTGATCATCGACTTGTGGGACGCCGCTGACCAAGATCGTGCCGCAATGACCCTCGCCGACAACATGAAGTGGATATCCGCCACCATGGAGCGCGTGCGTCTCTTCAGGAAGGTTATTCATCGCATACCAAGAGAGCTCATCGACGCCCTCTTCTTCAGCAGCAACACGCTCATACATCGAGGAGTGGCCATCGCTTGCAACTACTCGAGCTTTCCGATCGATCCACCAATCATTCTCTGGTTTAGCGCCAGGGAGCGAGACATGAAAGACCTTCCACTCATCGATTCGCACCTCGATGGCAACCGGTAAATTCTTCGCGCGAGCAAGTCGTACCGCAATCTCACCGAGCGCCACCGCATCGGCAATGTCGAGTTTGGGAAGAATCAATTCGGCTTCTTCAGCGAGCAAGCTGGCGCTACTAAAGCCCCCTGATGTCTCGCGCTTGGTCATTCTTTTACTTATGCCTTCGAGAAGGTGAATTGCGCTTGAAGAAGATTGGATTTACTTAAGTCGTAGCCAAGATTCTGCGCATTTGGTGGCGCAGTCTGCGGCTCGATACAGACCCCTTCGCTATCGAGGGTATAGACGACCCACCATGGCGTTGGTGAAGTGACTTCGAGTTTCGCGCCACCGCGCCATAACGTCGTTGGAGTTCCAATCGGTGTATGGAAGACGTCATCCCATGGTTGCGGTGTGATTGGTGAGATGAATTCACCATTAGGCATCAAGGTCTCATCTACTTTGAGCATCTTCTCGGCATCGAAGATCACTTTGGCTTTCTCAGCGCCGCCGCCGATTTCCCGCGGGAACCATGTGTGAATACCGGCCCATCCAGGAAGATCGCAATCGCCTGCGAAATACTCCAATTCATAATTGAGCACATTGCCCGACACTGAAACGCGAAGTTCCGCGCTCGCGCCGTTATATGGGGCGGGGAAATCCACGCGGCTGACGCCATTGCCACAGTCTTGCCACGGAATCTGAAAACCCAAACCATGAATTGCATGGGGTGGAATTACATTGGTAGGTAATTGCTCTACTCGCCCATCTTTATGACGAAACTTTCCATGGAGCACTCGCCCGGCCCATGGGATCATCGGATACCAACCCCACCAGAGGATGTTCTCTCGCTTCTGCACCGAGAATTCGTATCCGCCCCACTGCACGGATGAGAGTCGCGCGCCATGTTCTAGGTCGATCTCAACTCGGATCTGGTCACCTTCGATGATCTGTTTCATAACTCATTCCTATATGGTGGTTGGGCACCTTGTCTAGAGCAGGTGATTGCGGATGCTTGTACTGCGCGATGAAGTATATGAGAGAGCTCAGCGCTTAGTGCGCGCTCTAATCCATGGGTGCGGATTCCCTCAGCAAGAATCGCACCGACCGTGTCGCCAGCGCCAACGGTATCGACGACATCGACTTTCACCCCGGGCACTTCGACCATATGTTCGTTTGTTATTCCCACCAACCCTGCTTCGCCACGAGTGATGACGACCAACTTCACCCCATGCGCTAACCAACTCTTTGCTACCTCAAACTCATTCATCTCTGGGTAGAGCCAGCCGATGTCATCGGTACTTGCTTTGACAACATCAGAGATCTGCAAGAAGCGCGCGACTGCAGCTTGGTATTGCTCACGATCACCTAAGACACTCGGTCGAATATTCGGATCGAAGATAATGGGAACTTTACCTACAGCGCGCTTCATCCATTCGAAGAGCACGCTCGCTCCCGGTTCGACGATAGTTGCTAAGGTGCCGAAATAGATCGCATCAACTTCTTCGCCTGCGAAATCGGGAAGGTTCTTCTCGTCGTAAGCAAATGTTGCGGTGCCATCGATGAGGAATCGATAACTTGCGCCGCCATCTGCTGCGATCGTGACATTCGCGGTACAGGTGGGTAGTTCATGTGTGGGCGTAAAGCGCAGCCCAACTCCCGCTGCGACGAATTGCTCACGCATCATCTGCCCGTAGGAATCGTTGGAGAGCCCGCCGATAAATTCGTTCTTTATTGCCAAACGCGCAAGGGCGTGTGCGGTATTTGCTGGGCCGCCACCGGGGATTTCGCGCACCTGACCACCGGATGAGATCTTGTCGATGAGCGCTTCACCACAGACCCAAATCGCCATAGCTTCTACCCTATCGAGCCGCTGCCGAATAGGCTCATCTCTAGAAACCACGCATATATATAAGGAGCGCAGATGGCCAGCCTTGTTATGGAAGTACCCGTTCTCGTCGCAGCGAATACTCCAATGCCGATGAAGAAGGTCGAGGTCGCCGATCCTGCGCCGCATGAGGTGCGCGTGAAGATGGCGGCATCTGGTGTCTGTCACTCCTGTTTACATGCATACGACGGATCGCATGAGACTCCGATGCCGATGATCCTTGGTGATGAAGGTGCCGGCGTTGTTGAGTCGGTCGGTTCGGCCGTGACCACACTCGTTCCTGGCGATCATGTGATCATCTCTTGGTTACTTAACTGCGGAACTTGTGCGCAATGTCTTCGCGGCAAGCCCGCATATTGCTATGGCCCATCACCCTTTGGCGCCATTGGTTTTGATAACACCGGTCGCTTTACCGATGTCGAAAGTGGCAAGCCAGTCCTCCACTACGGCCCAGCTACCTATGCGCCCTATGTTGTGGTGCCAGCAACATCGGCGATCAAGATCAGAAAAGATATGCCGCTTGAGAAAGCTGCGCTCATTGGTTGCTCAGTGACAACTGGTTTTGGCGCAGTGACAAATGCAGCAGCTGCTCGTCCTGGTGATAGCGTCGCTGTTGTTGGTTGCGGTGGCGTTGGTTTGAATTCAATTCAAGGTGCACGCGTTGTTGGCGCTAATCCAATTATCGCGATTGATACCAGCGATGCTGCACTCGAGATGGCAGTTAAACTTGGTGCGACGCATACAATCAATCCAAAGAAAGTCGATGTCGAGAAGGAAGTCTTCAAGATTGTGCCGCATGGTGTTGATCATGCGATTGGCGCAGTCGGAAGCGTGCCGGCATTCCTCAATGGTCTAAATATTCTCGGTCCTGGTGGCACGTTGATCGTCCTTGGTGCCCCTGGTAACGGTGACAAGATGACCATTGATCCGATCTTCCATGTGCTCCGCGGTGAGCGCGGGATGCGTGGCAGTAAATATGGCTCTGCCAATCCTGCGACTGAGTTCCCAATGCTTATTGAGCTCTATATGGCTGGCAAGCTTGACCTGGATTCACTTCTTACGGCGACATACTCACTCGATGAGGCGACTAAGGCATTCGAGGTGCTCGCTAAAGGTGGCGCAGGTCGCGGTCTGATCAAGTTCTAGACTCCTCGTTATGACATCGCAGGGTAAGCGCCTAGTCGGTAAGAAAGCGGTAATTACTGGGGCTTCGCGTGGGATTGGCGCTGCTGTTGCGCGCGCTTTCGCTGCTGAAGGCGCTGATGTTGCACTCGCATATGCGCGTACTCCTGAAATGGAGAAGTTGGCTCGTGATCTCGCTGACGAGTTGAGCGCTACCGGCGTGAACGCGGTTGCGATTGCTGGTGATTTAGCAAGCGCCGAAGATCCGGGCGCGATTGTTCGAAAGGCACGCGAGGCGCTTGGGCCAATTAGCACCATTGTTGCCAATGCCGCTGCGAATTGGCGATCTCCATTTGAGCAATACTCTGTTGCCGATTGGGATCTGATTAATAACGTCAACGTTCGCTCGACCTGGTTGATGGCAAAAGAGGCAAAGCACGATCTCATTGATACTCAAGGGTCGATTATCACCGTATCTTCGATACTTGCCCATAACGGAAATAACACCAACGCGCTCTATGTGACATCGAAGATGGCGGTCATCGGATTAACTCGCGCACTCGCTCGCGAGCTTGGCCCCGATGGTGTGCGCGCAAATTGCGTTGCACCAGGTGCGATTCGCACTGAGTGGGAGATTGAGTTTGACCCAGATCCTGAGGCAGTAAAAGAAGCGGTGTACGCGAAGCAAGCGTTGCAAATGCGTGGCTTTGCAAAAGATCTCGCCGGAACATTTGTTTTCCTCGCTAGTGATCAATCAAGTTTCATCACTGGGCAGACCATCACCGTTGATGGTGGCTGGATGATGAAGTGAGCGATACAGAAAGTTATAATCTCGTTCTATCCGGGCTGATTTACGATGGCACCGGCGCGAAACCTTTTGAAGGGTATGTTGGCGTCACCGGAGATACGATTTCTTATGTTGGTAAAGAAAAAATAACTGGCACAAAAGAGATTGTTGCGCCGGCAATATCGGCAGGCTTTATTGATATTCACACCCACTCAGATTTATCGATGGCTCTTGATGGGCGATGCGAATCAAAACTCTTTCAAGGTGTCACTACTGACGTCTCGGGCAACTGTGCCTTTGGTCCGGTGCCGATCAATCGAGAGCGAATTGCAGAGCACACTGCACACTTACAGGGAATGGATTTCACAGGTGGTGGGTATCAGGAGAGTGATATCTCGTGGAACGATCTCAACGAATATCGGGCGACTCTGGAAACGCGCGGAATAGCCCAAAATAATGCGCCTTTGGTGGGCCATGGGAATCTGCGGATTGCTGCGATGGGGTTGAAAGAAGGTGGCGCCAAGGGCGCTGACCTTGCGAGGATGGCAGAGCTTTTAGAGCGCGAATTAGCGCAAGGCGCATTTGGCATGTCGACGGGATTGACTTATGTGCCATCGCGTTATGCCGATATCGATGAACTTGTTGCGCTTGGGAAAGTCTTGAAGAAACATAACCGCGTCTATGCATCGCATGCCCGCGATTACGACATCTTGGGTGATGATGATTTCTTTGGCGTTGTTAATGAAGCGCTAGAGGTAGGTCGCCGCTCTGGTGTACGTGTGCAATATTCCCATGCTGCGATTAATCAACCACATCGATGGGGTATGGCGGGAAAGTGGACCGACATTTTTGCTGCTGCGGTTAAAGATGGCGTCGATGCCTGTTTTGATGTCTATCCATACGATGCATCAAGTAGCGCACTCACCCAATATCTACCAGCGTGGGTGCAAGCAGATGGCGTCGATGCTATGGCTACGCGATTGGCAGATCCAGAAACTTCTGCGCGCGCTGAGCGAGATCTTGCTAAGGGATGGGGTGCGCTTGAGATTCCCTGGCAATGGGATCGAGTGATGCTCTCTGCCACTGAAGGTCTGCTTGATACTAAAGCTGGTCAGCGCATCGATGCAGCTGCGCGCGAACGCAATCTCACGCCAGAACATCTTGTCCTTGAACTCTGTCGCCTGGGTGGAAATCGCGTGATGGTGGTGCTCTTCTATCGCACAGAAGAAGATATGCGCACCTTCATTCGTTCACCGCACTCGATGATCTGCTCTGATGGCTCGGCGATTGCCTTTAAGCAGAGTAAAGCGCTGCCACATCCGCGTTCCTATGGCGCTGCCGTTCGTGCGCTGGGGTTCATTGGTCGCCAGAAGCACGATTTACCGTTAGAGGAGATCATCTACAAGATGAGTGGGAAGGTCGCTGCGCATATGGGAATCCACGATCGTGGCGTGCTCGCTGTGGGTAAGGCCGCCGATATCGTCGCTTTCGATCCGGCAACAGTGCGCGATCAAGCAACATTTACCGAGCCAGGGCAGCCACCGATTGGCATCGATTACGTCATCGTCAATGGTCAGGTTGCCGTTGCTGGTGGCGTTCAGAGCGAAGTCCGAGCCGGAAAGGTACTTTCAGCGCTATGAGAATCATCCGAAAAAGACCATCAATTAGCCGCGGATTTCGTCCGAAGGGTTTTGCGCCAACGCATCGTTGGGGTAAGTCAAAAGGTAAGTCGATCTTTTCGGATGCAATTGATTATCCAATCGCGGTGCTCACGCAGGATGAGATGGAGTACAACAGTCGCGAGATGATGGCCTTCTGCAAGCGCCATGGTTTTGATATCGCACCACATGGCAAGACAAATATGTCACCATCTCTCGTTGATATGCAATTGGTCGATGGGGTGTGGGGAATCAGCGCGACGAGCAATTGGCAAATGCGCACCTTCTATTCGATGGGCGTGCCACGCGTGATTCTCACCAACGAAGTTGTTAACCCGACGATCATCAAATGGATTTCCAAGACGCTCAATCGTGATAAGAACTTCGATCTACTCATGTACGTCGATTCCATTGCGGGCGTGCAATTGCTTAATGATGTGCTTGCTCCGCTCAAGCCAAGTCGGCCTCTTACTGTGTTGATAGAGATGGGCATCAAAGGTGGGCGCGCTGGTGCGCGTTCCAAAGAGACTGCGCTCGATGTTGCGAAAGCTGTTGCGGCATCTGATCATCTTGTATTGCGTGGCATCTCAGGCTTTGAAGGAGTTGCGCTTCCTCCGGAAGGGAAGACAGTTCTCGATGGCGTCGATGCATTTCTTGATTTAATCATCGATACGCTCCATGCGATTGATGCACAAGGTTCTTTCGCTAAGACGCCGGAGATTGTGCTCACTGCCGGAGGAAGTAATTACTTTGATCGCGTCATTGCCAAATTCGCGCCTGTTACTTTGAGCAAGCCGGTGCGCAAAGTCCTTCGTTCTGGTTGCTATCTCACTCACGATGATGGCTTTGGCTCCCCCGATGCTCGGGTCAAAGACCCATCGGTTGATCTACCCCATTTTCATTCAGCAATCGACCTCTGGGGCGAGGTGCTCTCGATTCCGGAGCCGACCCGAGCCATTGTTGGGTTGGGCAAACGTGATGCCTCTTTCGATGTTTCGATGCCAGTGCCCAAGCTCATTCGCCGGAAAGGGCAGAGCGGTTTCGAGCCAGCCACGGGGATGAGTACCCACACCATGAATGACCAGCACCTTTATTTGAATCTTGCTGAAGGCACGAGTGTGGCGCCAGGTGATCTGATTTCTTTCGGTATCGCGCATCCCTGCACCACTTTCGACAAGTGGCGAAACATGGTCGTGGTCGATAAGGATTACACCATCATCGACATCATCGAAACTTACTTCTAATTTCCATTGATTACAGTGAGTAATTGAGTTTTCCCCAAAATTTTTGGCACTAAGTCTGCTTTTAAATACTCATGACAAAATCTTGAAACTATGAGAGACGTTAACCCTACTCCCCACCTTCCCAAGGGAATGGTGGGGCTTTCTAATTTTGAGACAAAATTTTTGTCGCATTTACCGATGAGTCTTACTCGGGTGCGCTATACGTCCAAGGAGCTTATGTGATTAACAAGGAATTTCTCTCGTTGATTGAAAAAGAATTTCAAAGGTCTCACGATTACGCTGCTGCTTTTGGGATTAGTAATGATGTAGAGTTTCATGGACACTCCATCATGTCTTCACGTAAAGGTTGGGAAAGTCTTAATAGTAGTTTTAGGGCGAAGATAGCTATCTACCAAAATACTTTGCAAAACATTGCGGAAATTCCAGGAAAATTAATATTCCAAGAACTAAAAATATCCCCGAAAACTAATCCTCATACTTTTTCTTCGGATCCACACAAATCTACGTTCAGGGCTTTGCTCCACCAATTGAACTCATTTAGTCAATCTAAAGGATGCTCAATAACAATTTATGCAGATCACTTAACACGGGAAAAAGAATTGCTGACATTGTTTAATTACCTTAAAAACGACCGCAAACTGCTTCCGTTCGTATCAAATATTGAGCATGTGGATTCAAAACTTCACCCCGGTGTACAAATTGCGGATTTATGTTCATATATTTATCGACGATATAGGGAAAATAATGAACGCGATCCAAGAACTCGTCGCGCTGTTGAAAAACTTTGGAAAATTATTGAACCAAAAGCACTGAAGGCTCCCAAATAGGGAGCCTCAGGCAGACAACAAACACATGGTCTGTCGTGCTCAAAGTATATCGCAACAATTAGACATTTTGAGGGCTCGAAAATTTTCTGTGGAAAACTACGGGGTGTAAGTGGCGTCCTTTTGCAAAGGATAGAGCGGCTTACGAATGTGTTTGTAGGTAAAAGTCGAAAGATCCGCTGTCGATGCGCCGGCAGTTGATAACCAAATCAACTCTTTGCCAATTGGCTCATAGGCAGGGCGGGGCGAGTGCACCCCCTTGACCACCATGATTCGCTCCTGCACCGGGTCGACACCCGATGAACGGAATTGATCTAGGCTTGCGCTCATTGCAGGGTAGGTCGTCACCAAAATCGTAAAACCATCATCGCTCTTGATGACCGCGCTTGGGCCATCATCGAAGAAACGGAAACCACCATGCACCGGTTTGGTCTCTTCATACTTGCCATCGCTCACCGAGGTGATGACTCCGGTAATTGGAAATGGCGCACCATGTAGCTCATCGCACTTGCCGCCGACTTCGCCGGTGAAGGTAGCGCCAACACCCAACTTGTGACATTGCACTGCAACATCAGCATCGCGCAGCGCTTGGGTCACGCCGCGCACGCCCAACGCACGCGCCTCGTGCAACACATAAGTCGAATCACCTGGTGTTCCCGCGCCAACGTTGTCACCAACGTCAAATAAAACAACTGGAAATGCGCTTGCTTTATCGGCGCGCTGCAACGCATCGTGGACCGAGGTAGAACTTCCTTGCAGCTCTACCTTGAGCTCCCACGCGCGATTGGCCACCGCATCGGCAAGTTCCTTTGCCAGCGCGGGGTCGCCATCGGTGATCGCTAAGAAGGTCATTCCCATCTCGGGAACATCGGCGTATGGATACCCCTCACCGATTCCGACCCAGAGCGCGCCAGGTTTCTGCCACTGCGCCTGCGCAGCGCGCAACAACTCGGCCATCGGTTCATCGCTCGTGCCTTGCGACAAAATATTTACCAGTAACGGTGGGTCAGCTAAATACATCACCGGATTAATCTCGCCACGAATCGTGCGCAGAACTAAATCAGCACAATGCACCGCTTGCTCATAGGTATCGATATGCGGATTGGTCTGGTAAATCGTCACTACATCGCACTCTTCGACGATTTTCTGCGAGACATTGGCGTGCATATCAAGGGATGCACCGATGATCACATCTTCACCGACTAAATCGCGAATCTGCGCGCAGATTTCGCCATCACCATCTAGATATTTATCGCTCACTGCAGCGCCATGGAGCGGCAGTAATAACCCATCCCACGGACCCTGCTCCTGCACCAATCGCAAGATCTCACTAAATAAAAACTCGGTCGCCTCGACAGTAATCGGCCCCATCGGCATCAACCGCGCAAAAACCAGCGGCACTAACTCGACATCGGCCTCATCGCGCAACCGACCGTAATACCCAGCAATCGATGCTTTCGAAGTTTCGTACTCGGCGCGGATATCCTCGCCGTAGAGAATCCCCCACTCTCTCCACTTATCTAACGATGCAGGTTGATAGGCAAAGGAGTTGCTCTCGTGCGAGAACGCCGCGTAACCAATCCGAATTTTCTTTACCATGCAGACCACCCACCATCGACGACAACTTCTTGCCCGGTCATGTACTTCGAACCAGGGGATGCCATAAATACCGCTGCTGCAGAAATATCATCGGGGCCACCGATGCGCCCCATCGGCACTGCTGCTTGGAATGCCTTCTCCATCTCACTCAACCCGGATGCGCGCTCGCTCATCGCTTTCTCGTTCATCTCACTCCCCGCGAAACCACCAGGGTGCAAGGTGTTGATTGTGACGCCCGACTTCGCAAGCCACGGCGCGAGGTAATGCGCGATGCCATGGACTGCATGCTTGGAGACGAAGTACGGCGCGATATCCCAATCCATTCCGGGATACAGCGCAGGGTTGCCACCTTGGATGCCATAGACCGAACCGATGTTGATGATCCGACCGAAACCACGTTCGGCCATCTGCGGTGCGAAGATCTGGCAGAGCCGCCACGGACCTTCGACATTCACTGCAAAGACTTGGCGCCAATCTTCCATCGAGATCGAATCCCACTTGCCATAGATCGATGCGCCAGCGTTATTACACAAGATGTCGATCCGCCCTGCTTCGCGCCCTAACCGCACGCAATCCTCGGCGACTGTCACATCTGCAGCGACGCACTGGCCTGTGGTGCCGTATTTCTCTTTCGCAAGAGCTGCGACCTTCTCGAGCGGTTCTAATCGACGACCGACGAAGATAACATCTGCACCTGCTTCGGCAAAACCCAGCGCAATCTGTTTTCCGATTCCGGTGCCTGCTCCGGTGACGAGTGCGCGCAGACCTTTAAGTGAGAGTGATTCCATAGCCATGGGGCAAGACTATAGATTGAGCACATGAGCGCGCTACGCCTTGGCATCATCGGATGCGGAATTATGGGCTCAAATCACCAAGCAGTCTTCGATTCCCTTAAGGGCACCATCGAAGTCACCGCCACCGTCGATATAGATATCGAAAAAGCCAACGCTGCAAAAGAAATCCTCAATGCGGAATTTGCCACTACCGACTACCGCGAGATTTGGCCTTATGTAGATGCCGTTCTCATCGCCACTCCCCACGACCTCCACCACGAACAAGGAATGGCTGCCTTCACTCACGGGAAACATGTCTTAATGGAGAAGCCAATGGCAATCTCCGAAGCAGAGTGCATCGACCTCATCAACGTAAGTGAACGCTCACAAAAAACTCTCATGGTCGCCTACCCGATGCGCTATCAACCACTTGTTGTAAAACTCAAAGAACTTCTCGACAAGAAATATCTCGGCGAAGTTTTTCACGTCGGCATCTTCACCGAACAACTCACCCAACCGCCTGCTGATTCGTGGATGGTGCAAGCAAAACGTCTCGGCGGTGGTCAATTCTTCTCACACGGTTGCCACTACATCGATCTGCTTCTCTGGTTCCTTGGTGAACCAGAAGTTGGTGTGCACTTGGGTACGCGCAACCAAACAGAGTGGATGGAGAAAGAAGGCACAAGCGATGCGATCATCAAATTCGCTAACGGCGCGCTCGGCCATCACTTCGGCACCTGGGGCGCCCGCGCCACTCGTCATGGATATGCGATCCACGCCCATTGCGAGCGCGGGATGTTAGAGGCCGACATCACCGGTGGAACGCTCTACGCCCACCACGGCTTCAAGGGAACTCCCCCTGCTGGTGGAATCGGCGGCACGCTCTCTCCCGATCCGAAAGATGCTGAGGTGATCCTGGCGATGGAGGGTGAATCGAAATACCTCCAGGGCGAGCTCGAACATTTCGCTCACTGCATCGCCACCGGCGAGAAACCCCTCACCGATGGACCAGGTTCACTCGCTGGATTAAGAGTGATTTGGGCGATGACCGAAAATGAAGAAAAGAACGCTTTCGCCGATTTGCGCGGTATGGGTCTTCCGCAGTAGTAACACCCGCTTTATTAAGTAAATCTCGTTAATTCCTTACGCGAATCAAAAATAGGACAAGTCTCGTTTGCCTGCCGTCTCATGGTTCATGAGACGGCCTGTTTTCGCCAGCCGTTCCTGGGAGATTCCTGGGAGCGACTAGTTTCGAAAGGAAACAAATGTTAAAAACTCTCAAGAGCAAGATCGCTCTTGTTGCAGTGGCAGGGTTGGGCTTTGGACTTGTGTCCACAGTTCCAGCTAACGCTGCAGCCGCAGACACAGTTGTGGCGAACTTAAACCTCACTCAAGCGAACAGCACCCTTGTTGTTACAGCTGGAGCAAATGACACAGCCGACACAGCTAAAGCTCGTGCGGGCGTTCAAACCCTCAAAATCGCGGAAGGTGCTGCAGTCGATACTGCATATCACATTGCCGTGACAACTGCTGCTTGTAATGCTGCAGATGCAACAATGTTAGCGGGAATGGCAACCCTAACCGGTGATGCCGGAACTGCTATTGCTAATGCTGCAACAGTCACTACTTACACCGCTGGAAAAATCGTTGTTGTCACAGCAGCAGCTGGTGCAAATACATTGACAATCACAACAGCATCACTTTCAGCTGGAACTTGGAACGTTTGTGCCGATTCTTCCGCTGCATCCTCTTTTGCAACTGATGGATTCTCCATCGGAGCAATCACCGTTTACAACGTTGGCGCGCCATCAACCGTCTCATTTGATCGGGTTGGTCGTACCCAGATTGCTAATGCTGCAACAGATTCGTCGTTTGTTGCTTCGGTGAAGGATTCTTCAGGTCGTTCCACATTCCTTCGTGGATCAGAAGCAATCACTTACTCACTTGACACAGTAGCTTCTGGCGTTTGTGCTCCTGCAACTCCTGCTGACTCGGCTGCTGCTGATCAAGCATATGACGCTGCAACTGGAGTTTTCACTGGTTACACCGTTGCAATCGATAACACCAACCCAGGAACAACTGGTTGCGGTGGCGGAAATACAACTGCTGGAGTGACCTATAAGCTAAATGCAACGATCATTTCTGGTCTTGCAGCTTTTGGAACCACCTCAGCAACCTACCGTTGGGCTGCATCTACTTCAGGTCTAGCGGGAACGCTACGTATCTTGAAGCAGTCCGATAGCTCAGCAGTGACTGCTATCTCACTTCCTGCAAGCGGAACTGTCGGAGCGACAGATTACAAGTGGGAACTCAAGGACAGCACCGGAGCAGTAGTTGAAGGTGTAACGCCTACTTCTAGCTCATCTGCTGCAAGCACAATCGCTTCTTCAGCAGCCACAGGTGCCGCAGGAACTGGTAACGCATTTACCTACACTGCTGCTGCAACTGCTGGTACTGACACCCTTACCTTCACTGTTACTGCTGGAAGCTCAGCGTCCATCACTGCTTCTGTTGCAGTAACTGTCACCGGTTATGGTGCAACAAAGGCTGCACTTGCTAGCTCGAAGATCACTGCTGGAAACGGAACCGGCTTCGTTGCTGGCACTGCTCCTGCTTACACTGCTGGTTTGACTGTTACCAAGGTAAACGCTGTGGTAACCGGTCTCGATGCGAATAAGGTTGCAGCGGTTAGCTGTACTGAAGATGCAGATGCAGGAAATAACTCCTCATGTTCTGTTGATGCTGCAACACCTGTCGCTGATGCTGCAGGAAAAATCACCATCGTGATGACTATTGCAGGAACAGTTAACAACGCTGACATCTACAGCATTGCAGTAGATGCTGATGGCGCCGGAAATGTTACTTCCACCACCATCGCGACTGTTACATGGGCAACTGCAACTGCAGATGTCACCACTTCACCAGCTAACGGTACAAACACCTTTGCTGCTGCAAGTGCAACAATTCCAGTTGTAGCAACCACTGCTGATCAGTTCAGCGTGGCATCACCTGGTGCAACTGTCACTATGACCAACACGGTAGTTCCAGTTGGAGCAACAGCTCAAACTGCTGCTACTCAGACCGTTGGTGCTGATGGAAAGACTACCTTCAACGTAGTTCTTGGTTCGAAGGCTGGTACTTATACCTATACCTTCACCGGTCTTAGCTACAACAACGTAGCAATGGCAACCACCAATACTGTTAGCTTTACCGTTACAGCTACTGGTGCTCCTGCTGCAATCACTATCACCGGTGGTGCTAACACCACAACGACAATCTTCCGCGTGAAGATTGATGCAGATGGAGACATCAGCACAGCTGATGCAGATAAGTCTGCTGGAACTGCAACCACAGTGACCACAAAGGACATCGCAACTGCTGGTACCCACACCGTCATGACCGTCAAGGTCACTGATGATTCTGGCGCCGGAGCTGCTGGTGTAGTTGTTACTGCAGCCCCAGGAGATGGAGTGCTTGTCAACAGCGCAGCTGCTGCCAACGTTCTCTACTCAGCATTCAACAGCGCAACCACTGATCTTAAGATCGCAACAAATGCCCAAGGCATCGCGACCTTCTACGTCACTGGTTCAAAGGTTGGAACGAGCTCCGTAACATTCTCCGCTGGTACTGCAACAGTTAAGGGCGAGTTCCTCGCGATCGCAAACTCCGGTTTCGATGCACCTGCTGCTGCTGCAACTGGCCGTGTTCTCACACTTGGCAAGGCAACATCGGCTCTTAACGGAAACGTTGATCAAATCATCGCAACTGTTAAAGATGTCTGGGGCAACCCAGTCGCTGGTGTAGCGCTTACTGGTGCTATCACCGGTACCGCTGGTCGCTTCACAGGTGGCGGACGTACCCAAGCAGCTGTAAACACAGATGCAAGTGGACAGGTTGTCTTCGAAGTAACGTCAAATGGTGTTGAAACAGGAGCAGGAACGCTCACTGTTGCAGGTACCGATGGCGGAGCAACAACCAACTTCCTTGCAACTGACCTAACTGCAAACGGCTCAATCTTCACAGCCGCAAGCACAAAGTCAGCTACTGCAGCCCTCACCGTCACCTCTGCCGCAGCTGCTGCTAACCCAGCACTTGATGTGGTCAAGGCTGATGTCAAGGCTGTCTCTGACACCGTAGCAACTCTCTCCAAGGCTGTAACCACCATTCAGTCCTCGGTCACAGAGTTGACTTCTTCCTTCTCCGCTCAGATCAAGAGCCTCTCTGCTGCGATCGAAAAGATCAGCAAGGCAATTGCTGCGCTCAGCAAGAAGATGAAGTAAATAGTTATTCGTAACTAGATACTGCAATTACGCCAGGGGGCGTTCTCCGAAAAGGAGGGCGCCCCTTTGGCATTTCCCTCCTAACTACAACAAACCAAGTGATCGGCTGATCTTCGCGCCAGTCTCCAAGGTCTCTTGGTCAAGTACCTTGGTATAAATCGATAACGTCACCATCGGAGATGCATGGCCCAATAACTTCTGTGCCGTTGTCACATGAACTCCGTTAGTTTTCAGTAAATAGGCATATGTTTTTCGCAACGAATGGATATTCACTCCATACGGCTTCAACACTTTTGCCAACGGTTTTCGCGTTGCTGGGAAAGTTTCGAAATATCCCAAATAAGGAACGGTTCGTACACCCGACTGTGTTTTTGTTGCGCCATGCACCGATTGATTGATGTGCACTAACCCATCGTGAATATCATCTTTAGTGAGCGCCGTTGCCTCACCCCAGCGCAAACCATGAAGCGCTAGGAATCGGATGTGGTTGTCGTAATTACCAAAGAAACCATCGCGCACTTCTTCCCATGTGAGGAAAGGTGAGTGACCAGTTCTTATCTTCGGAGCTTTAATGCCCTTCGTTGGGTTGATATCGACCCACCCACGTTCGTGAGCCTCTCGAAAGAGCGTCTTGATGACCATGAGGGCTTGATAGCCAGATTGTTTGGGGAGCGGGGAAATAATTCGTTCAATATCTTGTCGAGATATTTCGTTGACATCGGTACTACCCAGCTCGCCATCAAAATGGCGTTTATAGCACCAGGTGTAGGTGTATCGAGTTTTCTCTGTAATAGGCAAGAACGGAATGATCACACCCGCGAGTGTGTGAAGATTCATGTTCAGTTCAGATCTCTCTGATTCCTTTCTTCGTACAACGTCTATGAGCGCTAACTCTGGGAAATCAAAAGTTACCTGCGCAAAATCTGCGCGCAAGAGTCGGTTGTCGCTTATTCCCGACATCTCCTCTGAATTCCAAAAAGTTTCGCTCATAAATCTTGCGTTTTTCTCCGTTTCGGATATTTCACTCTTTCGTTACAAATCGGACATCCAAGGTAAAACCTAAGGGCGGCCTCCGCATCTCGCGGATTAGGAAACCGCCCTTAGGAACTTACCTAGCAGTGTTTAGTGATTACTCACTAACTACTTGTATTACTTGATCTTCTTGCTGAGCGCAGCAATTGCCCGGCTGATCTTTGCGATCGCGCTGGAAAGGCTCTTGATCTGTGCTGAGAAGGAAGAGGTCAACTCTGTGACCGAGGACTGGATTGTTGTTACAGCCTTGGAGAGAGTTGCTACGGTGTCAGAGACAGCCTTGACGTCAGCCTTGACTGCAGTGACCGCAGCATCAGTTGCAGTTGCTCCCGTTGTTGCCGAAACTGTGGCGTCAACGCTTGCACTTGCTACGGCGGCTAAAGCACCTACGGCAGGAGCATCTGCCGCGTTAGCTGCTTGGTTGCCTGAATGGGTACCAGTAACCGTTACTTTTCCACCTGTGCCTAGTGCTTGAAGAATCGCTTCAGCGGTTCCGTCAGCAGCTGTTGGAACTGTGATGACAGTAGATCCACCAGCAAATACGGCATTCCCAACGCGAGTGAAAATTACGCTCGCACCTGAAACTCCATTACCGAAAAGATCCTTAACAGTCGCTGTTACAGAAGCATCTTTAGTTGTGAGTGAGATATCACGCGCACCTGCAGTAGCGGTTACATATTTCACTGCTTGAGTCTTTGTAACGCCATTACTTTCAAAGGTGAAAGTCTGCGTTCCGGTCTTGTTGCACCACATGAAGACAGCTGTACCACTAGTGGTAGTCAATGTTGCCTTATTTGTGCTCAACAATGGGTTTGTGGCGGTTGGATCAGCAGATGCCACGAAGCAACCGGCTGGCGCAGTTACCGTTACAACAGCACCGGTAATTGCTGAACCACCTTGATATACAGTAGCTGTCATCGTGGTGTCTTCATCGCTTACAACTCCATCATAAGGAACTGTCTTAGATGTGACAGTGGTACCTGCTCCTGTTAAGACGATGGAGTCTGCCTTACCTGCAGTTGTGTAATTGATAGTCAGGGTTCCATTGTTTGTTCCAGTCGCAATGCGGACCGGTGTTGCAAGGTCCTGTGCAAGCAGAGCTATAGTCCAAACAACTGAAGTATCGGTTGCATCAGTTGGAGCAGCAAGTGTGAGTGATGCCTTGCCGTCTAAACCAGTGAGAGCCGAAACAGTGCGAGCAACCGTGTCATCTGAGGTGGCTCGGAACAAATATGCAGCTCCTGGATTTCCAAATTGATCAGCAACTGTGACTGAAACTGAGGCACTTGCACCAGTTGCTGCAAGTGTGCTCAGTGTTGCCGAGGTTGCGAATGATGGAACGGTAGTTGTGGTACCACCAGCAATTGTGAAGAGCGAAGCTTCAAAAGTTAGTGTTGCGTAAACATCTCCTGCTGCATCATTGAATGCACCAGAAGCGTTACCATCAACACCAAATCGAATAACATCGGTATCACTCGCGCCTGTGATTGATATTGAGATTGGTGCAACACCGGCGTCATCTGCCGTGACCACTATCGTCGACGCATTTGCTGGAGTTGTTAAACCGGTTTGTTCGATTCGAATCACTTTTGTCGAGCTTGGAGTTAGACCGCCGACAGTTCCGGTGAGGGTAAACACACCATCTGTTGGCGCCTTTACCTTCTTAACTTCGCCAACGGCAGTAGTAAGAGCAGTTCCAGCGATAGTTCCTGTATTCGTGATCTTTGCTGAGGTGATTTCAGTCAACGAGGCTGCAATTACTGTAACTTTTGCGGTCGTTTGAGCCAAAACTGCTGCGCCACTAACGATTAGACCCGCAGTAGAGTCAAAAGTGAGAGTAGCTGTTCCAATTGTCGAGTCAATGATTGGAAGTGTGAATGCACCTGTAGCAGCTGTCTGTGCTACTACGCCGTTTGCAGCCGCATTCACGCCGGTAGCTACTAGTCGACCGCTCCCGGCTAATGCATCGATGGTTACTGTGGCATCGGAGGAAGTAAGTGCAACTGCTTCAGTTCCTGATAGCAAGGTTGTACGACCGGCGGAATCCTTTGGAGTCGCAACTACGTTTAGTGAAACTCCAGGAGCTCCTGTGTAAGCAGTTTTGTCGAAGGTAAGAGTGGTAGGAGCAGTTCCGACAGTAATGGTTGCAGTCACGCCGGCAGCTGCACCACCGATGCGTAACTTATATACACCTGGAAGGTTAGCTAGTCCAGTGATTGTTGGATTCGCACCAATGGTTGCTCCACAATCTGCACCAGCACCGTCTGAGTCAGTTTCTTGGAATGTAATTTCAGCGCCGCCTACGGTTACGACATTCCCTGCGCTCCAGGCACAGGCACCAATATCGATAACAGTGAGAGCACCACCGGCTGGACCTGAGGTTAATGCAAGAGCGATTGTGTCATCAACTCCAGCGTCATCAGTCATAGTAGTTGTAGCAAGTGTGTATTTCGTATCAGCTGCACCACTTGCATCAGCATCGAGACCGATACGCCCAACATAACCTACAGTCGCTGTTGGAACGGTGGCTGCAGCAAAAGCTGGAACTGTAGAGATAACTCCAAAGCCCAACCCTGCTACTGCAACAAGCGCGATCTTGCGCTTGAGAGTTTTTAACATTGTGTTCCTTTCGAACATAGTCGCCGCAAGGGATTTCCTCGCGACGGCTGGCATCGAAAAGGCCTTCTCATGAACCATGAGAGACCCCTTTGACGCCGATTGATGCATCGCACGTGCTGACGCATCAAAATCCACACCGAATTCCGGATTCGGTATGGAAACCTGATTAGGACGGTGGGCCATTAGACCGCACCTCCCGCGTTAATAAATGGATCGAGGACCTGGACGGCTTGGCCGATGATGGTCTGACCCATTGGTGTGGTGTGAAGTCGAACGGTCACGATCGCAGGAATGCGATCGGCATCGCGACCTGATGCTGGAGCCTTAACGCTGTTCGCGCCAGTCTTCGCAGGATCAATAAACATGGTGGCGATGATCAACTTCGTTCCATCTGCCTGTGTCTCAACGCGGGTATTTGTTGAGATGACAAGAAGGTCTTGCCATACCCCATTGATACGGACAGTAGGAACCACCGAATACTGCAGCACAGTTCCGGTGAAAGTGACGAATTGATCGAGAATGATATTTACATTCTTCGAATCGTTAGTGGCGAAGATCGACTCGGTGATGGTCTTGGAACCAATGCGAGTTGGATCGCCGAAATTCTTAAGGACAGCGTTACCTGCATAGTCACCAGAATCGTTAATGGTGAAACCATTTGGAAGTCCGTTGGCATCGACGCCTGGGAAGGCAGAAGGACCGGCGAGCGCGAGGGATTCCTTCACGCCAGTGATCGACTTCGAGAATGCCTTCGCGGAAGAGTTAAGGTCGATGGATGCTGCCTCGTCGATTGCAGCGTTATCTTCGGCTGTGACTTCTTCTGCTGTTGTGTCAGCTGCGGCTGATTCGCTTGCGCTCGCTGATGGTGAAGGAGTTGCTGTGTTGGCGCTGTCGTTGGTGTTGCTGTTATTGCTGTTTCCACCGAGGGCTGGTGTTGCTGGGTTTGCTGGGCCTTCTGCGACAACGCGTGAATCGGAGCCGTTATTTCCTTCATTTCCGGTGAGGGAGTTGAAGCCAAGGAATGCTGCGAGAACAAGAACGAGCGAGAGGGCAACGCGCGAAGACTTCTTCGCGAGTTCGCCAGCGCGCTTGTATGTCGTTGAGAGCATGTCGAGTGCAGTGAGGCCACGATCTTCGTCGATGACAATCTCGGTGAGAACGCGACGAAGTGATGCACGAGCGCGAGAGAGGGTGTGGCGCACAGCGCTCTCCTTGATGTTGAGCTCTGCTGCAATCTCTTCTGTGGTGCGGCCATCCATTTCCCACATCACAAGCGCGGTGCGCTCGGCGGGAGAGAGCATTGCAAGTGCTTGGCGAATGATCGCGGCATCGTCTGCTTGTGCGATTACTTCGCTGTGGTCACCAGCATCTACCCATGTTGATTCGACCTCTGCTTGTGCATCATCGAGGAGTACGAGGTTTGGACGACGACCTTCGAGGCGGAAGATATCGACGCAAAGGTTCTCGATGGTGCGGTGGAGATAACCAAGGGCGTGATCGGCTGACTCCAACTCAGGGGCAGCGAGCATGAACTTGATCAGCGCATCTTGGACAACTTCTTCGGCGCGGGAAGTGTCTTTGAGAATGCGTGCTGCATGTGCGCGAAGTTCGGACGAGTGCTCAGTGTAGAAAGCACCAAAATCCGCAACGCTCCATGTTGTGGGAGCGGCGGATGCCGTTTGCTTCTTGTTACGCGCCATAAAGTTTTCTTGCCCCTAGGTCTTTACTTATCTCCATTGCTGGAGGTACTACTCAGGTCGACGTCTCGGCCCTACATTGGCTTCTACGGATCTGGTCGCTATTTGTCGCGTTGACGGGACAAATCGGACATTTCGTACTTCTGCCCTGCGGTGATTTGGATCAAGCATCGCTTGCGGCCGCTTATTTGGCCTGTTGTATGCGTCAGGCGCCTGGTTTCAGGCGTTTGGGGATAGGGCTAACCTACCGGAATAGGCGCCCAGCGGGGAAATTGGCGCCTATATATAGGTAGAAGTTTAGGTTCTCCGGGGCAGATTACGCGGGATTTCCCTAAAACCCTCAAGGGTGTGTTGAGGGTTTCCTGTGAAAACCGGCTCCTTGTGGGCGGTGGATAAGTGAGCTGGCCCTGTCAGAGGCATTACCTACCTTTGCCGCCATGTTGATCTCGAAAACCTATCAAGCAACAAGAAGTAGTTCTATTTTTATGTGGCACATAATATGATGTCTCCAGAATTACCGCTTCGGCGCTTTGCCCAATCGGCGCGCAAGCACCGCATCGGGAAAACAAGCGCTCGATATGTAATGGATAAATACGAACCTAAAAAGTTCGACGATGAGGGAACTTCAAAACTGCTGTGGCTAGGAATCGACGAAAGAGGACGTGAATTAGAGGTTATCGCGATCGACTACGTGACGGTAATTCTTGTAATTCATGTTATGCCAGGAGCTTTCAATAGAAGGAGGAAAAAGAATGAAGCGTAGATCTGCGGCTCAGGCGCGAAGTTCAAAATATATTGAAGGTCCAGATGTTGATTTCGATAAAGAAGTTTTCCTCGACCAGAACGGCGTGCGCTACACCAACGCTCGTATCGATGCGATGGTCAAAGAGATCGAAGAACATGGCCCTTACGTTGGGCGTCCTTCACTGACTGCACCCACAGTGCACTCCCCCGAGATCAAGGCGCGTGTACCTGCGCCTCTTAAAGAGAAATTAGAGGCAGCTGCCCAAGCTCGCGGTGAGACACCTTCTGCTCTCATCCGACAAGCTGTCGAGGAGTTCCTCGCAAAAAGTTCGTGAAAAATCTTAAATACTCTATCGCTGTGGGCCCTGTCGGGATCGAACCGACGACCCACGGATTAAAAGTCCGTTGCTCTACCGACTGAGCTAAAGGCCCCGAGCGCAAGAATCTTGCGACAAGCACGAAGTCTAAACCACTTAGAGCCACCCACTCACCACGGCGCAAATGCGCTCCCTGTCGGCTATTTCCTCTTGAAACCAGCAGGGCATTTGGGCGCTAGGCCAAGAACCTTGCGAGTGAGCTTGCCTTTCACGCATGTAATGGAGATTTTCGCTGGTGCCTTCACCGCGGGGGCTGCTGGCGCTGCAGCTTTCTGTTCACCAGCAGGCGCTGTCGATTGGGTGGGCGCTGGCGCTGCAGGTTTGGCTTGATTGAGTTTGATCTTGAGGGTTGGGCTCGAGAAAGTGAAGCCGCGCGCGGAGAGTTTCAACCATTTATCAGCGCCCGTGCCGAGCTCTTGGAGCGATGAAGTTTCGATCCGCTCTTCTTTGCCAGCATCAACAACCGTCACAATCGCAGTTATTGGCGCATCGGTAAATCCATAGAGACACTGCGCTGTTGCTTTGCGCATCACCAGATCGTAACTGCCTTGGAATACTGTGCCGTCAGGATTGAGATGCATGCCACCTACTTGGTAATTCAACGTACTATTCTCAAATCGAGGTGCAGTGCCCTCGTAGACCATTGCATTTGTCGTGACAACACCAAGTAATTTACTTCTATCAGATAAGCATGGTGATCCAAAGCCATTCGATATCGTCGTCGCTGACCAAGTGCTCACGACACCTGCCGCCGTATCTTTTGCGATATCTTTCCAATTTGCGATGGTTGCAAATGCCCCTTGTTCATTTGCACGCCCATTTGTTACTCCTGAGAAATCCGCATTGCGTGGAAGAGAGGCAAGTATCGCCGGGGAGGCAGTAGTGCGATCAGTGGTCGCAAAAAACTTCGGCACTTTTACTGGCTCTGCATCTATCGAAATTTTATTTTGCTCTGCATCAATAGGCTGGACATCAATGATCGGATCAGCCATTCGCCCCATCAACCATCCAGTCAATTGATTGCTTACTCGGAGCGTGACTGATGCCCTGGTATCAACGGGAAAATCTTCCATCAAGCCACACTTACCTGCTTCAGTCCATGCGCACTCAGGAGAAGAACCACGACTGCCTACCCGAATAGTTCCGTTAGGCAAGACCATCTCATCTGTTGCTGCTTGTTCGTATTGGAAACCGCTCTTCTCTGAATAGGGAAGAACCATCGCCGTAAATTCGTCGAATACTGGACCTCTACCTGGCGCCTTTGTGGCTTTTAATACGACATAGACCGCGTAGGTATCAACGCCACCGGAATTATTCAAACCTTCTGCACGCCAGAGACTCATAGTTGACCCACCAGGAAGTCCATCACCTGGAGTGTTAATTACAGTTTGACCATTCACTTGGCGAAGAAATGTTGCAAGCTTTGTTTGTGATTCAACTTTTTTACGGACACTTAAATTTTCAACGCACCATTGATCAGCTGGCGACTTGCATGCACCTAAGAGCAGATTTGCCACAAAAGTTTGATCAGGTTTATCGCATGGAGCAGTGCCAATTGCTTTACAGAGGCGCGCGTTCGGAGTTCCATCAGGGTTAATTCGTGGCGTACCTTGCGCGGTGAGTGTGGATACGTTTTCGCCGGTGTTAAAGAATGAATCAACGATATTTACGCCAACTACATTCGGGCCGGGTGGGCGAATATCCGGGGCCCAGATTGCGCCGTAGCTAGGAAGCAGTGAGAGAAGCAACGATGCAAGCGTTGCGGTAGTGAGTACGGTAAATCGAGTGCGCTGCCTCATGGCAGGGAATTTACTACTTTTTCTTAAAACCGGTGGGGCACTTTGGGTTAGCGGCGGTGACCCGCTTTGTCGTCTTACCCTTTACGCAGGTAATGGTGATGCGCTTTGCAGGGGCGGGTTTCGCCGAAGGTTCTGCCGTTTCTTCAACCTTCGGCAATTCTGGTTTAGCAGCGATCTTCACTGCGAGGATCTCGCTATATGCAGGGAGCGTTTGATCGGCAATCCAATTCTTTACACGGATATAAAACCCTTTATCCGCACCCTGAATGGTGTACTCCTTCTTCGTAGCGCCTGCGATATCAGTGCAGGTTGCTCCCTTTTCGTCGGCACATCGTTGCCACTGATAGGAATATGTTGGCGCGAGCGCCCCGCTCCAGATACCTGGAGTTGCAATCCACTCTTGACCTACTTGTAAAAATCCAAATGTCGATGGTGCGCGATCAAGTTTGGTCGCGGCGACAACCGGGCCAAGGAGATTGGAGTTCGCTGAAACCACTCCGATTCGATTAGTCGCAGTGACCTTTGCGCGGAAGTATTTTCCGAGATCTGCAAAGGTTAATTTCAACGTAGCGTTCGTTGCTCCAGAGATATCAGAGCAATTTGCGCCTGCGGCATCAGTGCAGAGTTGCCATTGCGCCGCAGTTGTTGGGGTGGGCACGCCGCTCCACGTGCCTAAGGTAAGTGTGAGCGTCTGGCGATCCACGGGTGAACCAGTGATTGCCGGAGCGAGGGTGTTGGCAGGTAAAGCAGTTTTCACTGCGACGGTGGTCAACGCACTTGGCGAACCCTTTACACCGAGGTTATTAGAAGCGGTGACCATGATTCGGAAATACTTGCCCACATCACTTTCTTTGACAGTATAAGTCAACCCCGTCGCACCATCAATCGGCGCGCACGTTGTGATGTCGGTAGAAGTGCAAACCTGCCATTGTTGCGTGAAAGTAGGGAGCGGGAATGCCGCGAAAGTCCCTCGCGTCGCAGTTAACACTTCATCAGCTGCGATCAATCCAGTGATGGCTGGTAATGAGAGGGTAATTGGCTCTGATGAAATCTGACTTGTTAGACCCGAGAAAGTCGAACCAGCAAGATTAAATGCATTTGCCGCTACCGATACCTGGCCTCGTAAGTAGGAACCTACTTCGGCAGAGGTGACTGTAAATCCAGTAGAGGTTGCTCCTGAGATATTTGTACAGGTTGATACGTCAGTTGAAGAACACTTCTGCCACTGATACGAAAACGCCGGTGAGGTGGCACCGCTCCAGGTTCCACTACTCAACGTTAGCGTGGTGCCAACAAGGACAGATCCAGTAATGGTGGGCGCGACGACAACCGTTGGTTGCGTTAATACTCTTCCGCTAATCGCACTATTAGCAGTAGTACCACCGCCAGCGCTCAACGCAGTGACTTGTGCGTAGAAATAATTTCCACCATCAGAATTTGTCAATGTATACGTTGCGTTTGTTGCACCACTGATGATCGAACAGGTACTCAAAACTTGGCTACTACAACTCCACCATTGGTAGGTGTAACTGGCGGGAGCCGGAGTCCAAACACCGGGCGAGGTAGTGAGCGTCTGCCCTACCGCCAAGGTTCCGGAAATTGTCGGCACGCTTGTTGCAGTTGGCCCAGTTGCTGACGCCGGGAGCGCTGAGAAAATCAGGATCGAGGAGAGCAGGAAGGTGAAAATTGGGGCAACTCTCTGTCGACGCATGCCCCAATTATTATCGAGAAACCTGAGAAAACTTGGAGCGAACCGCCCTAGGAGCTTGCGCGTTTTAAACGGTCGCGAATTGCAACTGCTACCCCAGTACCTGCAGGAGGCACGACGTAGATTGCAGGAAGGTTTTTCCGATCGCCCTCGCGAAGTGCGTCATAAAGAACGCGCGCATATTCATCGCTATTCGCAGGCTTAGCTAGACGAATTGCGCCATCGGGCGTTGGGAACTTTTCCAGTGCGATAAACCCCACTCCGGCGATACATGCAATGACCGGATTCTCAGAATCGAGTAAGAAGACCTTTGCTCGAGGGGCGTAATGCTGCTCGAGCGTGCCCGATGCTCGCACGCTAGAAGAGCTTTCATCGACCGCTAACCCGGTTACTTCTTCAATCATCTCTTTCGTGACCGCACCCGGACGCAAAATCTTTGGCGCATCCCCCAAGCACTCGATGATCGTCGATTCCACGCCAACATCAGAAGAACCACCATCGAGAATCACATCAGTATCAGGATTGAGAAAAGCGCCGATCTCTTCTTGCACGGCGAGCGCACTCGTTGGTGAAATTGCACCGAAACGATTAGCGCTCGGCGCCGCTACGCCAACACCGGCAAGCATTAAGAGTTGAAGTGCGAGGGGATTATTGGGAATGCGAATGCCCACGCTTGCTTGACCGCCGGTGATGAAATCGCCAACTTTCTCACTCCGCGGCAAAATCAACGTCATCGGGCCTGGCCAGAACGCGCGCGCTAGCGCGATTGCATACTCGGGAATCTCCGCTACCCATTCATCGAGTTGATTGATATCTGCCAGATGAACAATTACCGGATGATCCTGTGGTCGACCTTTCACGTCATAAATCTGCGCTACCGCTGCCGGATTTGTCGCATCAGCGCCGAGGCCATAAACCGTCTCAGTCGGGAAGGCCACCAATCCCCCAGCTCGAAGTTTCTCGGCTGCGCTAGTCAAGGCATCAGTGGAGCAATTCGAGAGAACCACCCGTTGAGCACACATATATATATTGTCGCACTATGAGGAAACTTTAAGGAAAGTGCGGGAGGATGAACCCATGATGACCAAACGATTTATCCCAGCAACCGTCCTTGCCGCTGCACTTGCCCTCGTTCCGCTGGGCATCGGGGCGCAGAGCGCATCCGCTGCGACCTCCGGTGTGAGTGTGCAAGGGACCGGAACTGTGAAGGTCACGCCCGATACCGTTCGGCTCAATGCCGTGATCTCCTTCGTCGCGAGCACCAATTCGGCCGCCTCGAAAGCGGTGAGCACGAGCGCTGCTGCATTCCGCGCTGCGTTGCGCGAGAAGAAGGTCGCGACCAAAGATATTCAATCGCAGAATCTCACCATCTATCCCGAGTACACCTGGACCCAAGAGAAAGGTCAGGAGCTCAAGGGATATCGCGCGAGCCAGAGCTTTACTGTGTTAATTCGTGATGAGACGAACGCTGGTGCGATCATCGATGCAGCGGTCGATGCCGCTGGAGATAACATTCAAGTTACTGGCGTTACCCCAATCGTTCTCGACATTGACGACGCTCAAGATGCTGCACGTGAAAAAGCAGTTGCGAAGGCAAAGAAGAAAGCCACTGCATACGCCAAGCTCTTTGATTTCACTCTAGGAAAGATTCTCTGGGTGAGCGAGACCTCCTCCAATTACAACCCGCCGATCTATGCGATGGCTAAAGCCAGCGCCGATTCGGCAGCTGCTGCTCCTACCGAGATTGACCTTGGTGAGCAAGATGTCACCGTCACCGTTGATGTGCGCTGGGCGATTAAGTGAGCGATAAGTTAGATCGGACTCTTGAAGCACTTATTAACGAAGGCAAGCTAACCGCTGAACTTGCTCAGGAGATTCGCGAGCGTAGTAGTAGTGAAGAACCTGCACGTAGTAACGAGCGGGATTCACGACGTTCCATACTTGCCGAAATCGGCGGATATCTCGGCGGAGCGTTTACCGCTATCGCTGCTGCGATTCTCCTTAACTCACAATGGGATCGGTTAACGAAAGCCGGTCAGGTTTCGATATTCGCGGCTAGCGCAATTCTCCTTGCGCTACTTGCCTATCGTTTGAACTATGCCAAAGATGCACAACGTCGCGTTGCCGGGTTACTTTTTCCGGCGAGCGCATTAGCGACAACTGCTGCAATTGGCACGCTCTTTGGTAACGATGGTCCCTACTCACTCGCATTTCTTGCTGGTTCTATCGTGGCATTAGTTGGATATTTGCGAGTACAGACACCGGTGGGTCATATCGCGCTCTATGTTGCGCTCTTCGCCACGATTGTGGCGGCACATGAACAAATCTTTAATTCGCAAATGGAGTACCCACTCTTGCTTGCTTGGTTGGCGCTCGCTTCGATCTGGCTCTGGCTCACGGTGCGGTTGACCTTGCAGGAGGATTACTGGGGTTACTCGCTGGTGATGGGCACCTATTTCATATGTGCGCAGTATCTGCAGATTCAAGATATGAATCTCATCTCTTACCTCGTCGCTGCCGTCACCTCCACATTGGGCATCTGGCTCTACTTGCAGACGCGCAGGTGGCCGCTCTTAATTGGCGCGCTGATCATCGCGACGGTCGGTGTTGGCACCTTTATTATCGATACCTTCAACGGTGCGCTCGGCGCTGCCCTTGCCCTCCTTGTTGGCGGGCTGATTCTTATCGGCGGGAGCCTCTGGGCCTTCCGGAATGAGCGGTAGTTGCTCGCGAGCTACCCCGCACCTGGTTTGGAGGGCTTCGCCCCAGGCATTACGCTTAGCCTCTCCACAACGGAACGTCCCCATCGTCTAGTGGCCTAGGACATCGCCCTTTCACGGCGGTAACACGGGTTCGAACCCCGTTGGGGGCACGCAAGACCTTCTCTACTCGCTCTTTGCGTGAGATGAGAATGGCCCAGTAGCGCAGTTGGTTAGCGCGCCGCCCTGTCACGGCGGAGGTCGCGGGTTCAAGTCCCGTCTGGGTCGCGAGGGATTTTTTTCATGAGGCTGGGTAGCTCAGTTGGTACGAGCGCGCGACTGAAAATCGTGAGGTCGACGGTTCGATCCCGTCCCCAGCCACGTTATGACTGACACACATTCTTCTCGCGAAAACGTTCCACTCTTTACTCCGCTCACACTTCGCGGCGTTACTTTCGCAAATCGCTTATGGGTCAGCCCGATGTGTCAATACTCATCACCGCTTGATGGCGTTGCGCGCGCATGGCACCACGTGCACATCGGATCTTTTGCCACTGGTGGTGCCGGGCTCATCATGATGGAAGCAACTGGCGTACTTCCTGAAGGCCGAATCAGCATTAATTGTCTTGGGCTTTGGAACGATGAACAACGTGATGCGCTCAAACCAATTGTTGAATTCGCGCATCAGATGAAGACAAAAATCGGAATTCAATTAGCGCACGCTGGTCGCAAAGGTTCAGCGATGCCACCGGGCGCTGATCATCCTTTTGCTTCAGTAGAGGAGGGTGGGTGGAGCGCTCCGGCGCCGAGTGCGATTGCTTTTGGGAAGATGCCAACGCCACATGAGATGAGTATCGATGAAATCAAGCGCACCGTTGCTGGTTTTGCGGATGCGGCCAAGCGCGCTGTCGCTGCTGGCTTTGATCTCGTCGAGATACATGCAGCCCATGGATATTTGATTCATCAATTCCTCTCACCGCTAAGCAATATCCGTACCGATGAATATGGTGGCCCGCTCGAAAATAGAACAAGGCTCCTCGTTCAGATCGTCAACGCGATTCGCGGGGTAATCCCCGATTCGATGCCGCTCTTTGTACGAATATCTGCAACAGACTGGGTTGATGGTGGTTGGGATCTTGCCCAATCCATTGAATTAGCAAGGGTGCTCAAACATATTGGCGTGGATTTGATCGATGTATCTAGTGGTGGACTCTCTGACCAACAACAGATTTCCCCTGCACCTGGATATCAGGTGCCCTTTGCTGAAGCAATCAAAAAGGAAGTTGGAATTCCCGTGAATGCTGTGGGATTAATTCACGAAGCTGAGTTTGCCAATGAGCTCGTAGCATCTGGAAAAGTAGATGCGGTGATGGCCGCCCGCGCCTTCTTAAGAAACCCTCGATGGGCTTTAGATGTTGCCGCACATTTAGGCGTAAACATCGATTGGCCCCGTCAAATATCTATGGGTAAGAAAAAGTAATGAGAAATACGACTTAACGCACCCGGAGCGAATCTAATCTAATTGAATCAAAGCTTAAAACTAGTGTATAGCCACTTAATCTCGCTCTTGTGCGTAAACCACCTGCACCCTCTTCATTTGTATTGATTGTGAATCGAAGCGATTTAGAACCTTTTCTAGTCGCTCGAATGGTGAGCGTCTCTTCGGGCAAATTACTCTCCACCTTAATTATGTATCGTGACTGCGAATTATTAAAGGAGACTGAGAGAGAAGCCTGAGGATCTTCCTCTAACCCTTCGCTCTCGGGCAAGTTTCCCTCTGAACTCGAATTTTTGGTTTTACTCCCCTGGAGCGCCTCACTCTTAGCAATCAATGCAATAACTTTCGAAATTACACTAGCACCCTGGGCGGTCCTGCTTGTGCTTTCTGACATTAGGTCAATATATGAAGTACAAGTTGGGTTGTTCTTATATGTGATTGCCAACTTTTCTGACCAAGCCTGAAGAATTTTCGCTTCATCAAGAATTTGAACTCTCCACCGTTCAAGTTTTTGCAGGGTGGCGGCATCGCGTAAATCAATTAATCCGCCACCTTTTGCCTCATCATTCGCTAACTCATTTGAGATGTTAACAATTACCTCTGCACTATTGGCGATGCTATTTTTGGCTTCCGCTGCTTCTTTCATGCATGGATCGGTCTGCATCTTCTCGAGAATTTCTGCTTTAGATACATAAGCAGCTACATTAGAAAGTGCATTGTTAGCAATGTTAATCATTGTAGAAGTATTCGAACGATATTGGTCTAGACAGGTAGGTCTTGTTTCAAAGGTAGCCGCTGCCTCCTTCGAGGTACCATTTATTCGACCTATTTCCTCCTGAAGTATCTTTCGGTATTCGCGAAGGATTTCAGCAATCCCTGGAGCGCCCTGATCAATCTCAAGTACTTTTGTATTGATTGCTTTTACATTCTCGTCTGCGCTTGAAAGGGTATTAGGAAATTGCGCCATAGATGCAGTGCACTCCACTTGAACTGGCTTGACGCCCTGCCCGATTGTGAAGGTAAATACCTTGTACGGTGTCGGTATATCCGCCACTTCCGAATTTCTCACCGTATTCCATAATTCAAAATACAAGGTGTAGGTACCCGATCGGAAATTAAACTCATCAACCAAATTTATCGCGCCATAAAAAACTTGATTGAGCGGATTGAAGGCGCCATCAATTTTCGTAAGCGGCTCTGGTTTCCATTTGGAGATAGGGAGCCTGAACCCTGTCCTTGTTAAAAGATAGGCACCTGCCTTCGAAACTTGAAATTCATCAGCTGACTTCGATTGCACTCGAAACTTGAAATGTAGCGTTGCTGGCAGCGAGGAAGTGGTGATTGTTTCTGAGGGACAAGTTTGGTAACCATTGACTTCCCAAGTGGTTGACTTACTAAAGTCGTACTTGTACTTGGTACAAATGGCTACATCATCAACATGCAGGACAAAGGATTCTTGGTCGATTACTCGGGAATTCGAGAAAGCTTGGGCGGGAGCGGCAACCGAGAAGAGACCCGACGTGAGAAGCGCAAAGAGCCCGGGAATTGTTGTTACGCGGGTTAGCCAGGTGCGCATGGCTCCAAGAGTAGGCATTTGGCAGCTGATTCGCATATCGATATTTGCCCACATGGAGTTACTCGATTAGGTTGCCAGTATGGAATACAAGAATCTTGGCAGGTCAGGCCTATCCGTCAGCCGCCTCTGCCTCGGAACCATGAACTTTGGGCCAGAAACAGATGAACCCACATCGCACGCAATCATGGATCGCGCACTCGATGTCGGATTGAACTTCTTCGATACCGCTAATCGATACGGCGCACCGCAACATGGACGTACCGAGGAGATCATGGGTCGTTGGTTTGCAAAAGGTGGCGGACGTCGCGAGAAGGTTGTCCTTGCCACCAAGCTCTATGGCGAGATGAGCGGTTTCGGTGATATTCCACTCTGGCCAAATAACAAGTGGCTTTCTGCACTCAACATCAAGCGCGCATGCGATGCGAGCCTTAAGCGTATGCAAACTGATTACATCGATCTCTATCAAATGCACCACATCGACCGAACCACTCCGTGGGAAGAAATTTGGCAGGCGATGGAAGTTCTCGTCCAACAAGGAAAAATTATTTATGTTGGTAGTTCGAACTTCGCTGGTTGGCACTTAGTACAAGCGCAACAAGCAGCCGAGAAGCGCAACTTCATGGGACTTGTCTCTGAACAATCGTTCTACAACTTGGTCGTGCGCGATATCGAGCGTGAGTTGATTCCTGCGGCGCAACATCTGGGAATCGGAATCTTGCCGTGGTCGCCACTGCACGCTGGAATGCTCGGCGGAGTCATTAAGAAAGTAAAGGAAGGTAAGCGCCGACTTGAAGCGCGCTCTGCTGAGACGCTAGAAAAACTTCGACCACAAGTTGAGAAGTGGGAAGCGCTCTGCGATACCTGGGGCTTGCTCCCCGGCGATGTCGCACTCGCATGGCTACTCCACCAACCTGCAGTCACCGCACCAATTATTGGTCCACGAACAATGGAACAGTTTGATGCATCGTTGCGCGCACTCGAGATTAAACTCAGTGACGAACAACTCAAGGCGATCAATGAGATCTTCCCTGGCTGCAAGACCCACCCCGAGCATTACGCTTGGTAAAGTCGGAGCATGAATTTCGATAAGTCAAAAGCGGCGTGGGAAGCAGGATCGGCATACGTAGCTGGCGGTGTTAATAGCGGATACCGCACGGGGTTGCGCCCCCATCCGCTCGTCTTCCAAAGAGCGTACGAGGCACACTTAGTCGATCTCGACGGCAACGATTACATCGATTACTTCGCTGGCATGGGCCCGATGATTCTCGGCCATAGCCCCAAGGAAGTCATCGATGCGGCGAGCGCTCAACTACAACAGAGCATCCTCGTTGCTGGGCAAACACCGCTCGAATATGAGGCAGCGCGGCTGATCACCGAACTCGTTCCGGCGGCCGAGTTAGTTCGATTTAACTCATCGGGAGCAGAGGCGGTTCAAGCGGCCCTTCGCGTTGCGCGCGCTTTTACCGGGAAGAAGAAGGTCATCAAATTCGAAGGTCACTATCACGGTTGGTTCGACAACGTGCTCTGGAGCGTCACCCCTGATCCTGCTGCAGCGGGTGATCCACTGGCACCAACGCCGCTTCCTGGAACTCTGGGCCAAGAGGACGAGGTAAATCTCATCGTCTTGCCATGGAATAACGCAGAGGTAATCGAGCGCGAATTGGCTAAGGGTGATGTCGCGGCGGTCATTATGGAACCGATTATGTTCAACACCGGTGGTGTGCTTCCGCTCCCTGGTTATCTTGAGAAGGTACGGGAACTCACCACTAAATATGGTGCGGTTTACATCATTGATGAGGTAATTACTGGCTTTCGCGTTTCAAGCGGTGGTGCACAAAAGGTGCTCGGACTTACGCCAGATATCACCATCTTCGGGAAGGCGCTTGCTAATGGTTTTGCTGTTGCTGCTCTTGCCGGCAAAAAAGAGATCATGGCGCTCATCGGCGATGCAAAAGTGATGCATGGTGGTACCTACAACTCACAATCAGTTTCGATGGCAGCGACCGTGGCAACGTTGAAGTTACTCCAATCCGAAAAACCGCATCAAGCGATTGCTAAAACTGGAACTGCGTTGATGAATGGTCTACGTGAGATCTTTACTAAACATAATCTGGTATTCGAGATTGTTGGTTATCCATCGGTATTCAATGTTCGCTTCGATTTACAAGGCCCAACCGATTATCGAAGTGCGATGACGGCAAATAGAGCGAAGTATCTTGATTTTGCATTTGAGCTGCTGCAACGTGGTGTGCGTATCCTGCCTCGAGGAACATGGTTCGTCTCGGCAGCGCATACCGATGAAGACATCGCAAAGACTCTGATTGCAGTCAATACGGCGTTAAGCGCCCTGAAGTAGTTTTACGCGCCGCCAGATTTACGTTGCACGTTCTGACGTGAAATTCCTCCGCGTTGTTGCGCTCCAGAAATCTTGGGCCCAGAGTTCGCGCCACCTTTTCCTGGATTGGCCCCTTTGCCCTTTTTCTTCGCTAAGGCTTCTAGAAATTTCTCCCGCTGGGAATCAGGCTGGGAATCAGGCTGGGATCCAGATGTGCTCATAAGTAAAGAGTACTCGAGCGGTGATGATTAGCCGTTGGGAAGGTTTTTCAGCAGGTTCCGCACTTCGCTCTCGCGGTAGCGACGATGGCCACCGAGGGTGCGAATCGAGGTGAGCTTGCCTGCCTTAGCCCAACGGGTGACAGTCTTTGGATCGACGCGAAAGAGCGATGCCACCTCAGAGGGGGTGAGTAGCTTTTCGGTCTCCATAGGGCGTTGCATGGCTCTGAGATTACGCTCAGTTGCTACTGGTGAGAAGGTCATACTGGGCAATCGGCCATTTTCCGGATTTTCTCTGACCAATATGACTTTATCTGCCCTTATTCATCAGAACTTCGCGAGTATGCCGCCATCGGGCGTAATGGAAGAACCAGTAATAAAGCTCGCACCCCGAGAGAGCGCGAAAGCGATGACATCGGCAACTTCCTCGGGTTCAGCGATTCGACCAATCGCATTATCACTAGCCGGAAAGCCCAATTCAGCAACGGTCTTGCCTTCCCGATCGGCATGGTCTTGAAGCATCGCGGTATTAGTTGCACCGGGGTGAATGGAGACCACACGAATATTATCTGGCGCAAGATCAAGGGCCATCGTGCGAGTAAGAGCAAGCACGCCGCCCTTTGCAGCGGCATAGGGAGCTACCGCTGTAGATGTTGCAAAAGCATGAATCGATGAAATGTTGATGACTGCACCACCACCGGCGCTTCGAATTAGTGGCAACGCATACTTAGACATCAGGTAGATACTCGTCAGATTGATCGAGATGATTCGCTGCCATTCGTCATAACTAGTTTTTTCAACGCTCATGTTAAATGCGCCTACCGCTGCGTTGTTGACCAGACCTTTGATGCGGACACCTCGAGCGGCAGCGGCGTTGGCAATCTTTTGGCACTCTGCTTCGCTTGTGACGTCTGCAGTGACTGCGACGGTGAGCGCGCCTGATGGATCGATTTTCTTCAACGTCTCTTGAAGCAGCTCACCATTACTATCTGCCGCAATAACGTGAATTCCTTGTGCGACCAGATTTGCTACCGTCGCCGCACCAATCCCGCGCGCCGCTCCAGTGACAATGACACCATCTCCTTGAACAGGGAAAGAACTGTTTCGCATCCGGGGCTCCTCGATTCTCCTGGTAGAACTTCACATGTAGAGCTGGAATCTATCGAGATTTCGCCCAATTTGCCTCTTCCCAACTGGAATGGAGCGGAGTACATTCCACCTCAATAGCAGCGGAAATGGGGGCTTGAGGTCGTGACCGACGTAAAGTCAGCGACTCGAGTGATGCACATTCTCACGCTTCTGCGTGATCATCCACTCGGTCTTACTCTCTCTGAGATTAGCAAGTTGCTCGAAATTCCAAAGAGCAGTGCCCATGAATTGCTTCACTCCATGTCTCACGAGAATTACCTCAAAGTTCGCGGTAATCGATACAGCCTGGGCTTGAAAGTCTTCGAAATTGGTCGCGCAGCTGCCCGAAGTTCAGATTTACTCCAGCACGCGCGCCCCACAATGAAATGGATTGCACAAGAACTCAATGAAAGCGTTCAACTTGCTGCCCTCGACGGCACTGAGGTCATCTACTTAAGTAAGTACCAACCTCGCCGCGATATCCGTTTGGAATCAGAGGTCGGCGCCCGACTCCCCTCCTATGCAACCGCGCTCGGCAAGGCGCTTCTCTCTACATATAGCGAAGAGGAAATCGATGAGAAATTTGCCGATTACCACTTTGAGAAGTTCACTCCTCGGACGATCACCTCACTCGATCAACTTAAGCGCGAACTAGAGGGCGTGCGACTTACTGGCTTTGCTCGTGATCGTGGCGAGTACACCGAAGATATCTTCTGCTACGCCAAACCAATCAAGGATCACAACAACCGCGCTGTCGCTGCAATTAGCGTCTCGATGCCAAAAGATTCAGCGTCCTACCGCGACTGGCTACTTACTGTGCTATCTGAAGGCACCAACTCACTCTCTGAGAAAGTGCAAGCAATCAGTTAATTGAGTTCGCCGGTGATCTCGTAGAGGTAATCATGGGCATCGGGCGCGAAATCTATGCCAGCGCCAATACCTGGTGGCGGCGTGAACCAACCATCGATTGGATGATGAATTCCCGAGAAGATCGGATCAGGATTTGGCTGGTTAATCTCACCAAAGATGAAGTACTCCGCATAAGGAATTCCTACCTCAGCAAAGATCAATGCAAGATCCCACGGGCGTAATCCACCACCGTGGGGAATCACCGGAATCGCCTTTGTCGATGCCAAGGCGCAAATCTTCTTCGATTCTGTAAGACCTCCGCACCATTGGATATCTGGTTGGAGAATCTCACAGCCACGAACTTCGAGTAGTTGTTGGAAACCCCATCGCGAGTACTCATGTTCGCCAGTTGCTATAGCAGTGCTCGTAATTTTCTTATTGAGAATCGAATAACCCTCGTAATCATCGGGTGGCAGGACTTCTTCGATCCACTTCAAACGATAAGGCTCCAAAAGCGCTGCCATTCTGATGGTGTATTCGACATCCCACGCCATGTAGCAATCGAGCATGATCTCGACATCCCAGCCGACTTGCTCGCGCGTTTGCTTGACCAGTTCGACATTGCCGTTCATTCCCGCACGACCAGAGGCTGGGCCGTATGGCATCGCTAACTTATGGCCCATGAAGCCATAACCTTTCGTCTCTTCGATGTTATTTCCAGTGAGATAACACTGCACTGAATCTTTTGCAGCGCCGCCGAGTGAGACATAGAGCGGTTCTTGTCGAGACTTTGCTAAGAGATCCCAAAGCGCGTAATCGACAGCGGAGATCGCCATCACAGGTGCGCCTTTACGACCATAAGGCATCGAGGCCCGCCACATGATGTCCCAGTTCCGTTCTACTTCGTGAACTTGGCGACCAACAAGAAGCTTCTTGAAATGCTGCGCAATAATTTCAGCTGATGCGCGACCGCCTGCGCTCTCACCTAAACCATAACTGCCATCTTCGGCAATCACTTGCACAATCGTTCGCCCACCCATACCAAGCCACATTTCACGGCGCGGGCGAAACTCTGGATGAATGGACATCGGATTGGCAATCTCAGTCCGCGAGAGCCAACTGGGGTTGATGCGATAGTGCTGAACTGGTGGTTCACCATTTTTGTATGGACCTGTGAGATAGACCTTGATATCTGCGATCTTCATCGCAACTCCCCCTTAACTAATTAGCGCGCCGCCATCTACGGACACTAGAGATCCCGTTACCCATTCACTTGCATCGGAAATCAAGTACACCACCGCATTACCGAGATCCTCCGGTAAGCCCATCGAGCGAACACCTGGCCGCTCCTGCCATGACTTTCCCGTTGCACGCTCGCGATCCGCTCGCTGTTGGATATTGATATCGGTGGCAACGCCACCACAAAGAATTGCATTGACGCGAATGCCAGTCTCGACAATTTCATGAGCAAGCGCGGTAGTGAGCGAACTCAACCCACCTTTACTCGCGATGTAGTGCACCTGACGATCGCCGCCACGGTAGGCAGAAACGGTGCTGATGTTGACGATGGCACCCTTGCCCCGTGGCTTCATATCCGCGACAGCAGCCTGCGAGAGATAGAACGGGCCCGAAAGATTAACTGCCAAATGGCGATCCCAGATCTCTGGAGTGATCTTCTCGAAAGGTGTGAAATCACAGATTCCCGCGTTATTAACGAGCGCATCAATCCGCCCTTTATCGCGAATAATCTCGTTGATTACGCTCTCGCACTCGGCGCGCACTCCGATATCACATCGATATGCGCTGGCACGTCCACCCTTGCTCTCGATTTCCGCAATAACCTTATCTGCGTGGACTCGCTCTCCATCATGGGGATAGATGATGACCACTTCGCCACCAGCAGCTGCTACGACTTTCGAGATCCCACTGCCAATTCCGCGACCACCACCAGTGATGACAACGATTCGATTTTTCAGAGCGTCAGAAGCATAAACATGAGACATTTACTGAGAGTCACCTCTTCTGATCGGAAGTTGCCGGGACATCATCTTTCAGCAGAGCATAGACGCTCGGAATCTTGAAATATAGGCCTACAAGGGTGCGAATTACGAAAGACCCAATAAAAATTTCCGTCAATGTGAACCGGTTGGTCAAGAATGGGATAAAGAAGGCTGCGACAAAAGGAATCCCGAGCGCAACGCCAACATAGATATTAATCAGCATCGTGCGCCGCTCTTCACCGCCGTACCGGAAGAGCCCTAGCCAAATTCCGGTATCTGTTCCGGCATTCATCCAACCTGCAAAAAGGGTAGCAATCAGAATCAATTCGATATTTGGCGCAAGAATAATGAGCAAGAAATAGATCCCTGAAATGGGAACTGTCCAAGCAAAAATCGCATAGCTACCGCGAGTTGTCTGCAGTTTTCGCCAGATCAAAGTGCCAAATACTGCACCAACCGAAAGTGCCATCGCCCAGATTCCCATCCAGCGATCTGAGACGCCACGTTCATTGATGAAATAGACCGATTGCAGCGGCCCAGCTACCGAAGAAGCGCTGACAATCAAGCCGATACCAAAGAGGAAATAAAAGAACTTTCGCTCCGCTCGAATCTTCTTTATATCAAAATGTTCCTTGAATGAATCTAAATAGGCTTGCGGGGACTCTGGATAGATAATTCGTGAGATGACATACATCTCAGCAAGGCCAAGTGAGCCAGAGATGACAAAGACTGCGACATAGTTAAAGGGGAAGGGAAGAAAAATCATCCCCAAACCGATAACACCGTTGGCAGATAAGGCGCCTATGTTCGCTATTCGCACGCGAGCATTCACAATCATTGGTTGATGTTCGGCTTCGACTACCACGCCTGGAGTTGGCGACCAGAGTGCACCAAAGACAATGGTGGGCATCGCGCAGAGGCAGAACATCGCAATCGCGATTTCGGCGCGATGGTTATCAAAGAGGAGCGCCACCGCTGGCATAAAGAAGAAGATGCGAGATGCCACACCGCAGATCAACATCCAGCGCCGTTGTTGCGCCCTATTTCGAAGGTTTGCCGCCGCTATTGGGCCGATAATCAATGGGCCAAGTGAGGTGAGCGCAACATAAATACTAATAAGAGTGATTGATGCATTAAGGCGAAGTAGATAGGGAATTGCGAAGATCACCCAAGCGCCGTTGGCAGCGCCACCCCAGAATGCCTGGAGGCGCATCAACTTATGATTATGTTTACTCGTCGGGTGCAGGTTCACGGCAGTTACTTAGATTGTCACCCCGATATATTTCTTCTCGAGGAATTCGTGGATGCCATCGAATCCTCCTTCACGACCTAAGCCGCTCTCTTTGTAACCACCAAATGGCGCAGCTGGATCGGAGATCACGCCGCGGTTGATCGCGACCATACCCGACTCCATCGCCTCTGAGACCCGAATTGCGCGATCTAAAGCGCCTGAATAAACGTAGCTAATCAGGCCATAATCAGTGTCATTCGCCAGCCTGATCGCCTCTTCATCTGAATCGACCGTGACCACTACTGCAACTGGCCCGAAGATCTCTTCCTTCAAAATGTCATTATCAGCAGCGACAGTCATCACGGTTGGTGGATAGAAAGCGCCATCACCTGTAGGTTTCGCACCGCCTAAGGTCACTTTGCCACCTTGCTTTACAGAGCTATCAACGAGGTCGGCGATTTTGTCGCGTTCCTTGATTGAAACGCTCGCGCCAAGTTGCGCACCTTCCGTCAATCCAGAAGCCATCTTTATCTTGGACATCGCTTCAGTTAACTTATCCACAAATTCTTTTGCGACTTTCTTTGAGACATAGAAGCGATTTGCTGCGGTGCAGGCAGCGCCACCATTTCGGAGTTTAGCAAGCATTGCTCCAGCAACAGCATCATCGATATTCGCATCATCAAGCACAATGAATGGTGCGTTCCCACCTAATTCCATAGAGGTACGAATGACGCGATCTGCTGCCTGCTTGAGCAAGAGCTTGCCTACTTGGGTAGAACCAGTAAAGGAAAGATTCTTCACGCGTGGATCTTCGAGTAGTCGGGTGACTGCCGGCCCCGCTGGAGTCGGCGTGATGACATTAACTACTCCTGCTGGCAAACCTGCACGATGCAAGATATCGGCAATAGCAAGAGTCGTGAGCGGAGTTTCCATTGCAGGTTTTACAATCACTGTGCAGCCTGCTGCAACCGCGGGGCCAATCTTTCGCGTTGCCATTGCCGCCGGAAAGTTCCACGGCGTAATGAGCAGCGAAACCCCAACTGGTTGATGGGTTACCAGGATTCGCTTATCGCCACTTGGCGCATGTCGGAATTCGCCATTGACTCGGACTGCTTCTTCAGAGAACCAGCGGAAGAATTCGGCGGCGTAGAGAATCTCACCCTTGGCATCGGAGAAGACTTTGCCATTCTCCCGAGAGACCAATCGCGCCAAATCATCGGCTTCGGCAATCATGATTTCAAAGGCTTTTCGCAAGATCTCACCGCGAGCGCGAGCTGGCATCTTCGCAAAAGTTGGGAAGGCAGCAGCTGCAGCCTCGAGCGCAGCATCAACCTCTTTATCTCCAGCTACGGCGATTTCGGTGATAACAGAATTATCGCTGGGGTCATATACCGGATGGCGCTTAGCAGTGGGAACCCACTCGCCATTGATGTACAGGTCAGAACGAATCATCGCGCCCCCAAATTCCGTTTAAATGGATATTCCAAACTTCCAATAAATGGCTTATTCCGCACCAGTCTATTCTCCAACGCGCCAATATGTGTCATCTCGAGACGAATGACATCCCCAGGATGTAACACTTTATCTTGCTCCGCTCCTGAGCCATTGCCAACTGTGCCGGAACCAAAAACTTCACCTACTTGCAGCTGCTCATTCCAGGAGGCGTAGGCAATCATCTCTTCAAATTTCCAATTCATCGCGCTCGATGAGCCATCAGTCCATTGTTCGCCATTGACCCACCCGCGCATCGCAAGTGAATAGGGATCAGCAATCTCATCTGCTGTAACTAAGACTGGTCCGAGCACATGAGCGCCAACAAAGTCTTTTCCTTTTGCGGGGCCTAAGCCAACAGTCATCTCGGCAGATTGAATCGCACGTGCCGAGAAGTCGTTATAGATGGTGTAGCCATAGATGTGCTTACGCGCGTCATCTTCTTTGATGTTTATTCCAGCTTTACCAATTACGAGCGCGAATTCAAATTCCAAATCTAGGAACTCGGCATATTCTGGGAATTCGATAATTTGGCGATGTGCGCCAATGCTTGAGGGATTTCCCTTGTAGTAAACAGGGCGGCGGTACCACTCATCGGGAATCGGGCGATTGAGCTTAGGAAATACATTGAGTAAATGATCCTCAAAAGACATGAAATCTCGGAGCAAAGGCGGGCGACTTATTGCCGGCAATATCGTCACTTCTGAGGCTGAAAATCGGATCTTTTCTCCCGATGGCAAATTCTCTAGACCACTTTGTAGAGCTGCCGAGACTGACTCCTCTGCTAACGCTCTAGCTTCGGCACCGCCTTCGATAAATCGCAGCGTAGAAGGCGGGCAGAGTTGAACGGCTTTACTTTCGGCGAGCGCCGAAGGTAATCCCTGCGAGAGCAGTAATGATTGCGCGGCGGCGGTGAGGTCGATAATCAGACCGGAATCGGCATCACCGTCCACCAAGGCGCCAAGATGTTGGCGCCTATCGCTACCTATTACCGTCTCGAAGGAGAGTAACTTCATTAGCCAATAACCTGCTCATAGATCTCGCGCTCACGCTTTTCGAGGAGTGGAACGATGATTCCCTCGATGATCTCTTTGAAATGAGGGGTCTCGCGGTGCGCCACGAGAGCTGCCTCATCCTTATAGATTTCATAGAGGCAATAGAGATTCTCATTTTGAGGATCGACATTTGCGTTGTACACCAAGCATGCTGGCTCATCTGCTTTGACGCGAGCGGCCATCTTTCCTAGTGCCTCACGTACTGCCTGGGAATTGCCTGGCTTTACGTAGTATCGAGCTATTAGTACTGCGCTCATTATTTTCCTTGCCTCTCTCTTGTTAGTGGAACTGTCCGGTAGCTAAAACTGGATTATTAAGTAGATCATTGAGATTCTCGCCAAGAAGCCGATTTAATTCGACCGCTGGAAGATAATCACAATGTTCACGAACTACTTCAATCGCCTGCGAGTACGTCAACATATCGCGCGAGGCAGGAAAGTCTGAAGCCCAGAAAATCCGCCGCGCTCCAAAAGTTTTGTAGATTATTTTGAAGAGCGACTGCGACTGAGCATAGGGAAAGTCGAATTTCTTACTATTGTTGTAATTGAATCCTGAGATCTTAACGCCAATATTTGGCACTTTCGCACACTCGAGAATCTCGTTTACCTCTGCTTGATCATGGCCTAGACCGGTGTTCTTCGGCATGCCCATGTGGTGAATGAGGAAGGGAAGGGTGGGGTTTTCAGCTGCCAGAACGCGCAAATCCGCAAGCCACGCAGGCGTCACCGCTACTGAGGCAACGACTTTGAGCTCGGCTGCGGTGGCGAAGAACTCGCGTCCTTCATCGCTTCGGAACCAACCATCATTCTCTGCTTCAACATAATGAGTGAAACCCTGCGCATTATTCTTTGATAACTCATTTCGAAGTCGAGTTACTGCACCTGGTGTGTGGTGCTCTTTACGCCAACTGCAATCAACATCAACCCATGCAGTGATTCGATCGGGGTGTTTCCGAGCAAAATCTGCGACATACTCGTTGTTATCTTCATTTCCAAATCCGTCTCCGCCCGCGCCGTCTCCAATCCGAGCGCACACAACAGAAGCGCGACTTACACCATGAGTATCCATCTCATATAGCAGCGCCTCAATGGACCCGCGATGGTCTGGATCGGGTACAGATTTATCGTATGGCCATCGGCGCCAAGCATGACAGTGGCTATCTGCAATCATCTAGTTCCCGGATCTTCCAGCAACGACTCGATCAGTTATCTGGGCGCGAGGTTCAGCGCCAGCATGCCAACGCTCGAGTTCTTCAACCATTAAGGTAAAGAAGCGAGGCTGTGCCTCTTCGGTCATGCCACCGATATGCGGCGAGAGAAAGACGTTTCTCATTTGGCGAAGCGGAGAGTCAACGGCAATTGGCTCTGGGTTATGTGCATCAAGACAGAACCAGGCATCCTCTTTCTTTGCCTTAGCAATCAACGCTGGAACATTGACGCAAACTCCTCGTGAAACGTTTACAAAGACTGCGCCAGGTTTCAGCCAACCAAGTTCACGTTCGCTGATCATGTCGCGAGTCTTTGGCGTATCTGGGGCGAGACAAATTACTACGTCGCAACCCATCACCTTCTCTAGAGAGGCAAAGTTGATATCGAGCGCATCTGCCAATTCGCGAGGAGCGTAGGGGTCAAAAGCGAGAATCTCGGTTCGGAACGGGACGAGAAATTCCCGTAACCGCCAGGCGATATGGCCAAAACCGATCATGCCGACGGTACGTCCGGTGAGCTCCCGAGCTGGTGGTTTCGTTCGATAATCATCATGGCTCATTGCTTTACCAGCGATGATGTCGCGGAATCGTGCGTGTTCACGTAAGCCCACGAGCGTGAGCGCGAGCGCCCACTCGGAGACTGGCCATGAAGAGGAATGAGTAGTGTCGACGACCATCACACCAGCATCTTTCGCTGCTTGAACATCGATTCGACCAGCAAATCGATCACCCTCAAGTTCACCAACCACTTTTAGTTTCTTGCCTGCATCAAAGACTGCTTTGGTTATTCGTGGGCCACCATGACAGACAATTAATACATCGAGATCTGCGGCAAATTTGGCGAAACGCTTCTCTACCTCAGGGTCAACCGGAATATTCACCCAATCAGTGGGGACGTCATACTCTTCGATTACTACTTCAGCAATCTTGCCTAATCGCTCTAAATCACGCTTCTCAAGATAAAGCTCTCGAGTTGCAGCCGAGCACGCTATTCCTACCTTTGGTTTACTCATCGAAGAGCCACCGACCCATCTTCACGTAAATCTGCTTTAACACCATGAACCGTTACTGAAGGATTGGTAGCAAAGAATGCGTCGTTAATCTCCATTCCCAACCCTGGCTCATCGAATGGATAGAGCCAACCCTCTTTGACAATTGGAATACGTTTGACCATCTGCTGTATCGGATCGACATTTTGATACATGTGCTCTTGTGCTTCCCAGTTTGGCGCAGTGAGCCCCATATGGATATGCGCCATCGTTGCTATTGCACCCGAAGGCACGGCATGCGGTAAGACTCCTTGGTGATGCGCCTCAGCCATCGCACAAATCTTGCGCACGTGGGTAAAGCCGCCAGCTAGTCCAATGTCGGGGCGAACAAATGAGAGTCCGGCATGCTCTATATATTCGCGGAACTCATATATAGAGGTATTGCGCTCGCCTGCAGCCATCGGTGTATCAACCTTCGCTGAGACCTCGCCAAAAGAGAGGACGCTATCTGGTGGAATCGGATCCTCAACAAATAGCGGGCGATAGGGCATCAATTCCTTGATGAGGGCGATTGAGTTCCCTGGTTGCATATTGCGATGGAGCTCGATGCCTATATCGAGGGTATTGCCAACCGCATCACGAAGCGCTGCCATTCGGTCGACTAAATCGGCGATTTTCTCCGCGTGACGCATTCCGTGATGTTCGTGTTGATGCAGGATGACTTTAATCGCCGTGAAACCTTCTTTTTGCGCAGCTAATGACTCTTTCAGTAAGTCCTCTTTAGTCGCACCAAAGACGACTTTCATACCGCGAACTGCTTTTCGGCTCCGCCCTCCCAAAAGATGCCAGACCGGAGTTTCGAAGATTCGACCACGTATATCCCAACAGGCTTGATCGATTGCACTGATTGCGCCACCGAGCGTCAACCCACGCCAACCAAGTGCGCGGTACATCTTCAACCAATTCTGCTCGACATCATGTGCGTCAGCACCAATCAAGAATGGCTCAAAACTTTTGATGATTTCGGCAACATTCTTTGGAAAGGCAAAAGCAGTGGATTCACCAACGCCTTGCACACCATCTTCGGTTGTCAATCGCACAAAACACGACATACCTGCGACAAAGGTCTCGACCTTTGCGATTCGCGCTGCAGATTTCATCATGCACCTTCCTGAGCTGGATAGATGTAATCCGGTTTGATTCGCACCTTAGGTGGCGAGATTAATTCGACGATTGCGCTGATGCCATCTGGTGGTTGAAAGTAAGCGAAAGCGCCATCACCTTCAGCGCCGAATCCCGCGGCACTTTGTAGCGGAGTAAAGCCACGAGCAAGGAAATCTGCTACTGCTGCTGGATGATCCTGCACGACGCAGCCGACGTGATTCATGCCCTCACCAATAGTTGTCAGTTGATCTTTGAAGATTGACGGACCATCGAGCGGTTGCACTAATTCGAATTGCATGTTGCCAGCAAATGCCATCGCATGACGGAGGCTAAATTCAGTCTTTGTACCCTTATATACACAGTCACGAAGTCCAGGAGCCTTTAAGGTGTAGACAGTCCATGGTCCGATACCTAGGTTGTCGGCCCAATGCTTCACCGAACTATCAAGATCGTTGACAACATACGCGACCTGATGAAATTTCAATTCTTCGCTCATATTCTCACCCATTCACCCGTTGAAAGTTTCGATTGCAGTATCAATCTCGTCCTGGTACGCGTGAAGTCTGCCATCGAGTATCTCGGCAACGGAAACTTCCCGTTTCGCGTGACCGGATTCGAGGATTGCATAAACGACGGCGAGGGCTCGCAGCCCGCCCATACCATCAACCTCGGGGGCACGATTGGACTGGACTGCTTCGATGAAATCTGCGATCTCCACTGCGAGATAACCGGCATCGACATCCGCCCAGGCTGCTCCTTTGCCGCCAGTGCCGTCAGCGCCAAGAACTGCTTTCGTTACATCATTGATGTTGATAAACGCGCCTAAAGCTTCGAGCTCAGCGATGAGCTCGCCTCCCTTGAGCTCTCGATCTCCAAGATAAACGATGACATCTCCGTCGGAACGGTCGGGCGGAACAGTCATCGATCCTTTGGTGCCGTGGAGACTTCGCTGTTGATAGCGCTTACCCAAACCTGAAGGTAGGTATGTGTACTGCACATCGATGCCAGCTTTAGTCTGCATGCTGGCGAAGAGCGCATCTTCACCTGTTGGCGTGATCGTTTCAGAACCATCGGCGGTCACGCGAGTTGGTTCAGCGATGATGCCACGCCCCCAGACTCGCTCTACCGGTCCGACGTAGTACTCGATGATGTCGGCATAGTGAATGCTCATATCAAGACCAATTGCGCCAGTATCTTTCATATGGCGCCATTTGCTGATGATTACTTTGTCGTCGCCACCTGCCCAAAATTCGAGCATCAGATGTAACTTGCCGAGCATTCCAGAATCAATAACCGCTTTTGCAACTCTATTCGCGCCACCGCGTCGATAATTTTCTGCGGTTCCCAAGACCATACCGGTACGTTCAGCGGCAGCTACCATTATCCGACCTGTCTTCATGGTCAATGCGAGTGGCTTCTCACAGAGCACATGGCGACCGGCTTCCATAGCTTTGATAGCAATGATGTGATGTGTCCGAGGATCAGTGACGATATCAAGCGCTTCAACGCGATCATCTTGTAACAGGTCATCGATATTCGTATAGACCTTTGGCTTGACTCCCATCAAGGCAAAAGTCTCATCCGCTAACTTATTGGCAGTCTCTGCATTGATATCAAGTAGCGCAACGATTTCGCCGCTGAGTTTTCCCGCCTTATGAAGCGCATTGAAACCCAACATATGTCTGCGACCCATAAATCCGCAGCCGACAATCGCTACCCCAAGTTTTTTTGTCATTATGAATCGTTACCTGTGCCTGCGATGGCATTGATAAACCACCGTTGGGCCCATAAGAAGAAGAGCACCACCGGGAGCGCGCTTAGCAGCGCAGCCGCATATGTCACGTTCGGGCCGACTTTTCCGTAGAAACCAGTACCGCCAGCAATCAGCGGTGCTAACTGCACCGTCGCCACTCGAAGCTCTTCTCGATTACCAACCATTAATGGCCAGATGTACATATTCCACGCAGTTAAGAAGGTAATCGCTGAGTATGAGGCAATTGGCGGGCGCGCTAGCGGCAACACGATTCGGAAGAGCACTCGTGGCCAGCTTGCACCATCCATACGTGCAGCATCAATCAAACCATCCGGAAAGTTGACCATGAATTGTCGGAAAAGAAGCGTGCCAAATGCAGTGGAGCCGACGATTGGCAAGATCATTCCACCCCAAGTATTAAGTAGCCCTAACTTATAAGTCACGAGGTAGAGCGGGATGATCGAGATATTTGTTGGTAGGAATACTGGAACCGCGAAGATTGCCACAATCAACGCGGCATATTTGAACGGCATCTTTGCTAAAGCAAATCCTGCTGTGAACGAGAGAATTAACTGCAGAATCAGGATGCCAAAAGTGAAGAAAATCGTGTTGAAGAAGATCCGTGGAGTCATTACCGAGAGCGCTTCGGCGTAGTTTTTCCACTCTAGAGATGGTGGCAATAGTTTTGGTGGATAGACCGAAACTGCATCCAACGTCATCAATGAACCCGAGACCAAATAAAGCAACGGGAAGATAAATAGGAGCGAGAGCAGGACAATCACTGAATAACGCAGAAAATTGGCTGAACGCTTCTGAGTAAAGAGCACTGAGCTAGCCATGATTAACCCTTCGCCCTTCTATATCTACGGAACTGAATTATCGGTAGTGCAACTACGAGCAGCGCGAAGAATTGGACCATTACTAGCGCTGCGGAGTATCCGACTTCGAATTGCTCGAAGGCCATCTTGTATGCGTAATACGCCAACGATGTCGTTGCATCTAATGGCCCGCCTTGAACCATTAATAGCGAGATCTCAAAGGGCGAGGATAGGAAGGCGAGAATTTCGATCGCAAGCACCAGAATGGTGGTCGCGGATACGCATGGAAAGATGATCTGCCAAACGCGCTGCCAGGCATTAGCGCCATCCAGTGCAGCCGCTTCAAGGATCTCGGGGGAAATTCGCTGCAACCCTGCTAAATAAAGAATGATGACGAGCGGCAGTGAGAGCCAGATTACGATGATTGTGACCGACGGCAGCGCCCAAGTGAAGCTCGCCAACCATTCCGGACCCGTGATTCCAAAAATTTTGAGGATCCGATTGATCCAACCAGCTTCTGGATTGAAAATGCTCGACCATGCGATGCCGGCGACTGCGCTCGAAATAGTCAGTGGCAAGAAGAACATTGCTCGGAAGATGCCGATACCTTTTACCTTCCAGTTAAGTAAGACCGCAACCAAAAAGCCACCAAAGACTGTCGGTAAGACTCCGATTGCCAAGAATTTCAAAGTTCGGATAAATGATGGAATCAATAACTCATCGTCCAGGAGCCTTCGATAATTCTCAAGACCGACCCAATTGATTGGGCCGAGGATATTCCACTCACAGAAACTAAGAAGTACGCCCGCTACCGATGGCACCAGGATAAAGAGCGTGTACATAAAAAGATTGGGCGATACGAAGATTGCCAACCAAAAACGATCGTTCCGTTTTAATTTATTTCGCTGGCCAATTTGCGATTTTCGTTGTTGCGTCGTAGCCACGCTCGACATTCTATACACCCATTTCATTCGCGAATAGATGGAGTTGGTCACATAAGAAGGATTTGGTGACGCCCACGTATGAACGTCACCAAATCACATTACTACTTCGGATCAATCAATTACTGATTGAGTTCCTTTTTGATAGCCGCAGTTACTTTATCTTCGGCTTTCTTAAAGGCTTTCTCGACTGAGACCTTCTTCAACAGAACTTCAGCAAGGGCATCACCGATGACAGTATCGAGGACTGTTCCGGCTTGACCTGGAAGCTTAGGAGCGATGAAGGAGTTCTTGATTGCGCGACCGAATGCCTCAACATTTGCAGGAGGTGCTGGAAGTTTGCGCCAGTCACCATTTGCAATACCCGCATCAGTTGGCGGAACTAGAGAACCGCTAGCTTGGAGAGTGTTGATTCCACCATTCTTGGTTGTGTAGAACCAATCGATGAATTTCCAGGCTGCAGCCTTGTTCTTTGAGGTTGCTGCCATGCCGAGACCGTAGCTACCGCCACCAATGATGTACTTGGAGACTTTGCCCTTAATGGTTGGCATATCAACGACATCCCACTCCATCTTCTTCTCAGCTAGACCAGCCTTGTAGGTAGGAAGAAGTGCGCGTACGGAAGTTTCCATAGCGACCTGTCCACCTTGGAAAGTTGGCGGAGTCTTGCCGGAGGAGATGCTGTACTTGGGAATGCAACCGCTCTGCCATGGCTTGACTAGTTGCTTCCAGGCAGCGATTGCCTCAGGAGCAGCGATCTTCGAAGTGTTGGTGTTGCGATCGTAGGTGTATGCGCCTACTGCATGGAGGTATGGGTTGTACTGGGCCTGCCAGATTGACTTGCTTCCGCCACCTGGGCCACCCGATGATCCCCAAACCTGTGGCTTTTGCTTTGCGCCCCACTTGGAGATTGCATCGCAAGTCTTGAGGTATTGGTCATAAGTCCAACCATCCTTAGGAAGTGCTACTCCAGCCTTCTTGAAGAGCGTCTTGTTGTAGAAGACGACTATCGCATCAGCTGCAATTGGAAGACCGTGAACTTGCTTCGGGAAGTTGATTGGAACGTAGGAACTCAAGAATGCTTGATTAAAATCAGCACGCTTCAATCCACCTGATGCTGTTCCGAAATACTTCGTGAGATCCTCTGTAAATCCGACATCTGCCAACTGGTCAGCATAGGTATCGAGATTGTTGATGAGATCAGGAGCATTGCCGCTAAGTGCAGATGCTGCCAAGTTCTTGACGATATCTGGGATGGTTGCAGCTAGGGTTTCAACCTTAACTTGGATATCTGGATTCTCTTTATTCCATTGTTCGATAACTGGCTTGAAATTGTTATCAATTCCAGCAAGTGCAGCAAAACGCAATTCAGTTGCAGCATGAGCGCTCTGAATGCCCAATGTCGCCAGTGAGAGCGTCAACAGACTTGCCATAAAGCCCACGCGAACTTTTCTGCGTGAAGTTGAGCCTTTCATCAATTTCCTCTTTTCTTTTAGGTCTCGTATTCATGAAATTTCATAAGTCACGAACCTTGGCCAGAGGCTATGCCTGAGGAGAATTAGGGGCAAGGAATTACTTATGGCATAAATCGTTACCTTTTCGGATATCCGAAAAGGTAACAAATTGTTACGGCTACCCCGTTAATCGAGGCGGAATACCAGCTCTTCGCAGGGGTGCATTCGAAGCGGGTCGGTAGGCGGCCCCTCTGGCGGCCAGATGAACGCATCCTTCATCTTGTCCCCAATCTCGGCGGCATATCGCTCATACACATCTTTCCGTGCGAACATGATTCGGCGAGATTCGTCCCAATTCTCCGATTCCACATAACCAATGACCAACCCATCGGGCATCAACCAAATCGAGTAGTTCTTCCAGCCGGCATCGCTAAGCGCCTGGCGGTAATAGTCCGGGATGGCGGCATGGGTCTCGCGGTAATCATTGATGCGATCTGGCTTTACTCGTAATGTCCAGCAGATTCGATCCACGTAATCCTCCGAATAATTGTCGAGGTGTGACTTTCTCACCGAAGGTTGATAGTAGACATCAAGTGGCTTGTTCGTACATAGCAACTTTTCGCCAGCGTGAAACTAACCGCGAATAGCCGATACCTGCCTCTTGGCCGTCACCAGAAATAAGCCCAGCGAGTGAACTCTGAATATCTTCAAGTGAGTTATCTGACTCGATGCCACCCTCGGCGAGCGCTACATAACTAGCTAATCCACCGTAATCGAGCTCGACGATAGCTCCGGGGTGGAAGAGATCCAACCAATCCACAAGGGCTTTCATCTCATCAGCGACATCTCCTTCACCAAAAGCATTGACCACTGCGGCATATGCAATTTGGGAGCGTTTTCGTGCATTGACCAACGTTGTTCGCACGATAGTGAACGGTCCATCGGGAGATTGACCACGTAAGCGTTCTTCCGGTGAAAAGAGCGTGAACCACCGCGGTGGAATCACCCACGTCTCAGTCAGGATATGAGGTGCTTTGTCAAAACCGACATCGGCTGCTTCGACATCCGAGATAATCGCACTTTCAATTCCCTCGGGTAAAAAATATGGCGTGACTGTTGTTGGGAGCGATTCCTTAAAAGCCGAAAGCGCCGCCCAGGTGCGAAGCGCTGTTGACCAGGGAGCAACATAACGCTCCCCCTCATGTTCGATGATGTGTGCGCCATCTATTCGAGAGAGGGTTTGTTCAGGTCGGATGATTCTGCGCAGCGCGAGGTTCTGTTCTTGCCTTCCAGTGTGCTGATCCATAGAGATCTCGCTCCACCGCAATTGATCAATCTCGCCAAAAGCTTCGAGAGGTTCGTAGACGCGCAAAGACGCTACATAAGGAGTTGGTCTCATAGAGATGCGCTATGCGCGACGGATGTAATTTCCCTCGGCAAATGGGTCGTCATCATCTTTGTTATCACGCTCAGAGAGTTCACCATGTAATTCTCGGGCTAATTTCTCGACGTCGATGTCTTGAGATGAATATTTAAGATCGCGAGCAACTCTCGTCTGCTTGGCTTTAGCTCGGCCGCGCCCCATGGCGTGACCCCCTTACCTACTAGTCGCCTCCAGGTATTACCCGGATTTCGTAATTTTCGTAGGAAGAGATTATCGGGTTTGGTAGGTCCCTTCCAACTTAACCCCAGCCTGGAGCTGGGGCGCTGCGGAGATCTCACCTAACTCCCAGGCTCGATGGCCCTGTTTCTGAAGGAGGGCGAGCGCTCCTCCGACCGATTGGGCTGGGGTGATCACGACCATGCCGACCCCACAATTAAAGGTCCGCTCTAGATCGGCCAATGGCACCTGGCCCTCGCTCTGTAAGTAATGGAATAGCGGTGGCAACGCCCAACGCTCTCGGTTGATAGTCAAGTGCATATTTGTTGGCATCACTCGCGCAGTATTCGCTGCTAAACCACCTCCGGTGATGTGAGCCATTGCATGTAGCTCGACATTCGCGATGAGCTCCAACATATCTGCAGCATAGATAGTTGTCGGCGTGAGGAGCGCTTCGCCCAAACTTTTCCCTAGTTCAGCAACATGCGAGCTAAGCGCGAGTTGCTGCTCTTTGATGATGTGGCGAACAAGTGAGAAACCATTCGCATGCACACCACTACTTGCGACTGCAATTGCAACATCACCGACTGCCACTTTCTCCGCGCCAAGAAGTTTGCGCTCTTCAACAACGCCTGTTGCCGCACCGGCAATATCAAACTCATCTTCCTTTAATATTTGAGGATGTTCCGCGGTCTCACCACCAATGAGCGCCGTTCCCGCTTTGGCACAACCACGAGCAACGCCCGAGACAATCTCGGCAATTCGCTCCGGAATAACTTTGCCAACAGCGATGTAATCGGTCATGAAGAGCGGTTCTGCGCCGCAGACGACCAGATCATCAACGACCATCGCTACTAAGTCTTCGCCGATGGTGTCGTAGATTCCCATCTGTCGCGCAATCTCAGTTTTCGTTCCCACCCCATCGGTAGAAGTAGCTAAGAGTGGTCTGGTAAATCCCTTTAATGCGCTGGCATCAAAGAGTCCAGCGAATCCACCAATGCCGCCGTAAACCTCAGGGCGCTGCGCTTTTGCAACCGAAGCTTTCATCATTTCAACGGCGAGGTCGCCCGCTTCGATACTTACACCAGCGGCTTCATAGGTGCTCACGATTTCTTATGCCTCTTCCAAAAGTAACTTCACGTTGCCGCTCTCTTCAGGAATAGGCATTGGGTATTTACCGGTGAAGCAAGCGGTACAGAGCTTGGATTCGGCGATGTTTGTCGCCTCGATTAGCCCTTCAAGGGAGACATACCCGAGAGAATCTGCCCCAATCGAGCGGCGGATCTCTTCGATATCAAGCCCAGCAGCAATGAGCTCGGCGCGTGTTGCGAAATCTATCCCAAAATAACAGGGCCACTTAACTGGTGGCGACGAGATTCGAACATGGATCTCTGCTGCGCCAGCTTCGCGAAGCATTCGCACGATTGCACGTTGAGTATTGCCACGAACTATTGAATCATCGACTACAACAATCTTCTTTCCGGCAACGACTTCACGAAGTGGATTTAATTTAAGTCGAATTCCAAGTTGTCTGATGGTCTGACTGGGCTGAATAAACGTTCTCCCAACATACGAGTTCTTCACTAACCCCGCGCCGTAGGGAATCTTTGAATACTTCGCGTAGCCAATCGCCGCTGGTGTACCTGATTCAGGTACCGGGATTACCAAATCAGCTTCGACTGGATGTTCCGCGGCTAAGCGTTCACCAATCGCCACTCGAACCGGATGGACGCTCTGTCCGGCGATAGTGGTATCGGGACGAGCTAGATATACATACTCGAAGATGCATCCGCGTGGTTCAGGGGTTGTCCAATGATGCGAACGCAAGCCATCTTCATCAATTGCAATAAATTCACCCGGCTCAACCTCTCGGATAAAACTTGCACCGACGATATCCAGCGCCGCAGATTCGCTTGCGACTACCCAACCAGTCTCTAACTTGCCAATGACTAACGGTCGGATGCCATGACGATCTCTTGCAGCATAGAGGGTGTTCTCATCCATGAAGATCAGTGAAAATGCGCCTTGCAAAGTTGGCAGAATCGAGAGGGCATTTGCCTCAACGCTGCCACCCTTCTCAAGCGAGATGAGCGCGGTCATAATCTCGGTATCTGTCGTTGCATGTAGGTGATTCTGTGCATCGCCCGAGCTCTTGAATAATCTCTCGGCGAGATCTCCGGTGTTCGTGAGATTTCCGTTATGTGCCAGAGCCAAAGTACTGCCCTCGGATGATCGGAGCGTTGGTTGCGCATTAGCCCAGTTACTCGATCCGGTAGTGGAATATCGCGTATGACCAATCGCAATCTTTCCGGTGAGTACCGCTAAATCATTCTCTGTAAAAACTTGTGCGACCAAACCCATATCTTTATAGACCAAGATGCGATCCCCATCGCTGACTGCGATACCGGCTGATTCTTGACCACGATGTTGCAGCGCATAGAGGCCATAGAAAGTAAGTTTTGCTACCTCTTCGCCTGGCGCCCACACACCAAATATTCCGCAGGCATCTTGCGGCCCCTTCTCACCATCGACTTCGTGAGTTAGTTTCCCGTCAGGGCGGCGGACCATGACCACAATCCTAGTCAAGATTGAGGGCTAGCAGAACCTTTCCGCGCGGCTGGCTGGTTAAAGCTCGTAGGGTTTCTAACGCTTCCGGCCACTGCTCGAGTTGATATATATGCGTGACCACAAAAGTTAAATCCAAATCGCCTGAGTTAAGGAGATCGACTATCGCTTTCCAGGACTTCCGGGTATAGCTAAACGAGGCATGAATCGTTACATCATTATTAATCAAATCATGGACAGCCAAACTCAGCCGCGCGCCATGCTCGGGGTAACCGAGTAAGAGCACCTGCGCGCCGCGTTTGCCTTGCGTGAGCGCTAAATCAACTGCAGCAATCGCTCCAGCGGCTTCGACCACGAAGTCATAGTCCTTAGTTAATTGCGAAGAATCGGTAACAAATCTGTCGGCGCCCGCTTGGCGTACGAGACCTTCTTGCGAACTTCGAATTCCGTACACATCGAGAACTTTTGGCTGAAAAACTTTTGAAAGCGTAGTTGCAAGCAAACCGATTGTGCCATCTCCGACTATGAGAATCTTCGAATCTGGAGTTGGATTAATTCGTAACAATCCTTGATAGACAACTGCCGCCGGTTCGACCAAAGCGGCTGATTCATCGCTCACCTGATTCGCAATGAGATGGGCAAGTTTCGCTGGCACTGAGATCAACTCAGCGGCGGCGCCATCTCGAGTGAAACCAATTTCGTCATATTTCGCACAACGATTAGTTGCACCAGCTTTACACTCATCACAGCTTTCGCATGGCACTACACCTTCAACTACCACCCGAGCACCAACAGCAAAATCATTAGCACCAGAGGCAACAATTCTTCCAACCCATTCGTGGCCCAGCGTTATCGGATAGCGAATATACGCCGGATCTACGCCACCTTCAATAATCTCAATATCAGTTCCACAGATCCCCGTAGCAAGGGGTTTTACAAGTAGGTATTCGTTCTGCAATTCTGGTTTGGGCACTTCAACGACGCCAACTTCATTCGGTGCATAACAACGTAATGCTCTCATGCGTTTTTCCGAACTTTTCCTCCCAATGCCAAAGTTACTTCATGAGCTGCATCAATAACTTGCTTACCAAGTTGATCAAGTGCTCGTTGAGATAACTCGCGTTTGATACCCGTTGCTGAAACCGCACCAACACATCTGCCGTTGTGATCAAAGAAGGCAGCACCAACACAGAAGATGCCCTCGCAATCCTCTTCATCATCTGTTGCGTACCCAATTGCGCGAATTCTTCGAATATCGTTCATCAGTTGGGCTAACTGGGTTCGAGTATTTTTAGTGCGCTTTGGTAATCCGGTATTTTCGATTACTTGTGCGATTTCGCTATCGCTCATCTGTGCAAGCATCGCTTTACCAGCCGACGAAACATGTGGTAACTCTCTAGAACCTAACAAGGTCAAGAATCGAATATTGCCTGGCGCGTCAACTCGAGCGACGAAAACTGGATGGCCTCCATCGTTAATCGATACTCGAATAGTTAATCCGGTTGTCCGCGAGAGTCGATGAATAATTGGTTGCGCAATCTCGCCCACGGGAAGGTGGCCGCCGGCAAGATCACCGAGACGGACAAGGGAAATGCCTGGGAGATAACGCGGCCCCGGTTTTGTTTGCCGAACGTACCCTGCTTCCATCAACGTCTGTAGTAAAGCGAAGACTGTGCTTTTAGAGACGCCTAATTCTTTGGTGAGATCACTTAGCGTCAGGCCACTCTGCGGGGCAGCAGCAATCAAATCGACCAATTTCAGCGCTCGCGCGACGCTTCCTACTTTGTACCGCTCTTTTGTAACCACAGTGAACCTCACTTCTGCAGACTCTTGACAGGGAAGATATCTCGGTAGAGGGTAGTGATACCAAATGCTGTTCGGCAATACCTAATTTAGTCGTGGAGGGTTTTTCGTGCGCAGTAGCGAATGGTTTCGTGGCAATGATGAGACCGCCGTTTCACACCGCGTCGTCATGAGATCGGTCGGGCTTGAAGTCCCTGCCGATAATAGTAAGCCCATCATTGGCATTGCCGACTCTTCGAGCGAACTCAATCCATGCAATCTCCCGCTACGTGCGCTTATAGACGATGTCAAGGCAGGAATTGTGGAAAGTGGTGGGATTCCAGTTGTCTTTCCAGTGATCTCGCTTGGCGAAGACTTAATGAAGGCAAGCGCAATGCTCTACCGAAATCTCCTCTCGATAGAGATTGAAGAGAACTTGCGCTCCTACCCTCTCGATGGCGTAGTTCTCCTCGCAAATTGTGACAAAAGTGTTCCTGGCGCTCTTATGGGAGCTTTTAGCGCAGATCTTCCAGCGCTCATGGTGACTGCTGGTGCACGACCAGCGCCCTTCTTTAAAGGAAAGCGAGTAGGAACTGGAACAGACCTTTGGCGGGCTCTCGATGATTGGCGCGCTGGAAGGATCTCTGATCAAGAATGGCGCGAGTTTGAAGAGTGCCTCAGTTGTGGTTTGGGCTCATGTAACACGATGGGAACTGCGAGTTCGGTAGCTCTTATGACGGAGATGCTCGGTTTCATGCTCCCCGGAAGCGCAACTATTCCTGCAAACACCGATGAAAGACGCGGCGCAGCTCGCGCATCGGGACGTCGAATTGTCGAAATGGTTACCGAGAATCTGACGCCATCAAAGATTGCCAATCCAAGCTCATTCCGAAATGCAATTCGTATGTTGCACGCAATCGGCGGTTCAACAAATGCGCTTATTCATTTAGTTGCCTGCTCTGGTCGAATTGGCGGCGAAATTACCGTTGAAGATATCAATACCTTAGGAAGAGGAATCCCTGTCCTTGCCGATGTTGAACCATCGGGCCGTTTTCTCATTCAAGATTTCCATAACTCAGGAGGTCTGCCGCAATTACTAAAGCGCCTTGACGAGCACATGGAACTCGATGCACTCACGGCGACCGGCAAGCCCTGGCGTGAGGAGATTGCCTCTGAAGTTGTCCCATCCGAGGCAATGCGCGAAGTGAGCAATCCACTCCGGATGGATGGAGCGTTTGCGCTTCTCAAAGGAAATATCGCACCGAACGGAACACTATTGAAGATTTCTGCAGCATCAGCAGAGTTATTTACACACTCCGGGGCTGCATTTATCTTTGAAGGGTACGCAGAGATGCGAGAAAAATTGGAAGATCCAGATTTGCCTGTTACCCAGGATACGGTGCTGATTCTGCGTGGCTGTGGCGCAGTTGGCGTACCAGGTATGCCCGAGTGGGGAATGATTCCCATTCCGCGCAAACTTGCGATGCAGGGGGTGCGCGACATGATTCGAATCACTGACGCACGTATGTCCGGAACTTCATTTGGCGTTTGCTTGCTTCATGTCTCGCCAGAAGCTGCAGTTGGTGGCCCGCTCGCACTTATTGAAAATGGTGACATCATCGATGTCAATGTTCATGAACTTACAGTCAATGTTCGACTTAGCGAAAGTGAATTGGAAGAACGGCGCTCGCGATGGAAAGGTTTTCACAGCGAACATCTTCGTGGATGGCCTCTGCTCTACCAACAACATGTGACTCAGCCAGATCTTGGTTGCGATCTTGATTTCCTGCGGGCACCAACACCGGAGCACCGCAGGTTTGTTCCACCTGTAGTAGGTCGATCATGACTTTCTTATTGGGTGTAACTGCTCCATCATCCAAAGTGAAGGAAGGAATAACATCATGAAGAGAAAATCTTTATGGGCGCTGCTAGTTGTCGCAGCACTTGCCTTGGCAGGTTGCTCCTCATCTAGCAATGACGCTGCAAGTACAGCTTCACCCGAAGCAAGTGCAGCTGCAGAGCCCGTTACTGTCACGCTTTGGCATAACCTGGGAGATACCCAAAATGCCGAAGCCACAAAGGCACTTACTGATGCCTACACCGCGGCGCACCCTAACGTGACCTTTGATCTCGTCAGCCAACCAGGAGATAACTACTTCTCTCTCCTCCAAGCTGCAGCGGTATCTAAGAGCGGCCCAGACCTAGTACTGATGTGGACCGGATTATTTGCCCTCAAATACAAGGAATACCTGACCAACCTCAAAGGCTTAGTTGCCGACGATGCGTTGGCATCTCAGGGATCTCTCGAGTGGTCGTCAGATGACTTCGATCTAGCGAATGGACCTTACATCGTGCCGTTGGATCGACAGTTCTACATTGGTTTCTACAACAAGGCTGCATTTGCAAAGGCCGGCGTAGCTGAGGTGCCACGCAGTTGGGATGAACTTTATACAGCGTGCGGCAAACTGAAATCCGCTGGCTATACCCCAATTGTCTACGGAAATGGTGGTCAAAGTCTTGGAGCGCTTTACTACCCATGGTACGACGCGAGCTATCTTGCGATTGGGCAAACCAGTGGACCTGAAGGTCTTCGCGACCTCTACAACGGCAAGAATGCTTGGAATTCAAAAGCGAATGTCGATGCTTACACAAAGTATGCCGCCCTTAAGTCAAAGGGATGCACCAACTCGGATATCCTGACTAAGACCGATAACGTTGAAGATTTCCTCAATGAGAAAGCTGCGATGATTATTGACGGTACGTGGGATACCAAGAAATTCACTGACAAGTTTGGTGACAACGTTGCGGCATTCATCCCGCCATTCTCAGATTCCAAGATCAACGGAGTCGTTGAGTTTGCTGGACAGGGATTTGCCCTTACCTCTTATGCAAAGTCGAAGGATGCGGCTGTTGATTTCCTCAATTTCATGATGAGTGAAGAGGGAGCGAAAGTAATCGATGGAGCAGGTTTGATTCCAAACCGCACCGGTTCGACTACATCAAACCCTGTTAATCAGCAGATGCTTGGCTTTGCGGATCAAGGAATCATCAAATATCCAATGCTCGATAACGTCGTACAAGGTGATGTCGTTGACGCTGGAAACAAGATCATTCCGTCGATTCTTGCTGGAAAGACTGCGCCTGCAAAAGGCCTAGCCCAACTTAAGCAAGTATGGGATCAAATCCCCGCTGAGAATAAAGGCGATACCTACAAGTAATAAGGAGTGACGAGAGCCCTCCCGCAAAACGAGCTGGAGGGCTCTCTCAATCAAACACATGGCATCAACCAAGACGGCAAACAAGAAGAGTGCGCTCACTCGAGAGCGCGGACGCTCTGGAATTCTTTTCGGCGCACCCGCGCTCATTTTTGTCACCTTATTTCTTGGTGTGCCAATACTCCAGGCGCTTTACTACTCGATGACTAAATGGAATGGCCTTTCCGCGACTTGGATTGGCCCAAGTACCTTCGTTAAAGAATTTAAGAATCCGATTTTCTGGCGGGTAATGCAAAACAATGCGCTACTACTCCTCGCGGTACCAGTCGCGATCCTAATCCCTTTGGGAATTGCCTATTTGCTCAATGAGCGAGTAGCTGGCTGGAAATTCTTTCGAAGCATTTACTTCTTACCTACAGCAATTTCTTGGGTGGTGATTGGAATGGTCGCTATCAGAGTTTTCGCTCAAGAAGGCGTTCTCAATCAATTGCTCCGTGCAATTGGCCTTGGTTTTATCAAGACTGATTTACTCTCTTCAGAGCACGGCGCGCTGCTCGCTGTAGCAATCACATTCATCTACTCGATGGTTGGCACCAACACAATGATTTTCCTAACTGGGATGGCTAATCTAGATATCTCATTGAATGAAGCAGCCCGAATTGATGGCGCGGGAAATGTTCGAATCTTTAGCAGTATCACCCTTCCCCAACTCAAAAGATTTATTCAATTCTCATTCGTCATTACAGTTATTAGCGCGTTTACCGCACTCTTTAGTCTGATCTTTGTAATGACTGGTGGTGGACCCGGGTTTGGCACCACCACTCTCGAATTCTTTGTCTACCAAAGCGCTTTCGCTAAGGGTGATTTTGGTGCCGGAGCAATGCTCGGATTTATTCTCTTTGTAATCATGGCCGGCCTTGGCGCGGCACAGTTAGCACTTACGCGGAGTAAAGAATGAGCACCTTCCGTAAAGTGTTCACTTTTATCTCGATGGGTATATTGGCAGTAATCATGTTCTACCCATTTACTTTCATGATTGAGCAATCTCTCAAATCAAAAGAACAATTTCTCGGTGCTCCCGGGCATTCATTTGCATCCTGGCAAAAACTCTTCACTGTCATGCCAATTGGCACGCAACTACTCAATTCTGTAATAGTTTGTTTTGGGGCAATTGCGATAATTTTGATTTTCAGCGCTTTCGCTGGATTCGGTCTAGCAAAATTAACTTTCCGTGGAACCCCGTATTTCTTTCTCGGCATTGTTGGCGCAATGTTGATTCCGCTACATTCGATTATTATTCCTGCGTACGTCAACGTAAGTAAGCTCAACTTACTTGACGGATATTGGGGGGCAATCGTCATGTATGCAGCATTAGGAACGCCTTTTGCAACGTTCCTGATGACTTCATATTTCCGCGGCATTCCCGATGAGATCATCGAAGCATCCGTAGTTGATGGTTTGAATTACCGAGGCGTCTTCCGAAGGATTGCGTTACCTTTGGCCTTTCCAGCCATTGCGACAGTAGTGGTTCTCCAATTCATCCAGATATGGTGCGACTTGCTTGTAGGTCTTCTCTTCTTGCAAGATCCAATGAAACGTACTATTACGGTAGGGCTTGGCGCTCTATCAGCTGGACGAACCACAGATATACCAGTCTTACTTGCTGGCTCATTAGTGAGTGCAATTCCAGCAATCATCATTTACCTTATTTTCCAGCGCCAACTGGTTGCTGGGCTTACCGCAGGGATAGGAAAATAATGACTCAGGATGTTCGAGGGGTTTTTACCGTCCTCTCCACGCCATTTAAAGATGATGACTCGATTGACCACGAGATCCTGAAGCGAGAGATTGACTGGTTAATTGACAATAGAGTTGATGGTTTCGTTCTTGCGATGGTCTCTGAAGTTCTTCGCCTTGCCGCACACGAACGGCGCGAATTAGCGCAGAGCGTTATCGCTGCGGCGAAAGGTCGCGTGCCACTTGTTACAAGCGTTGGCGCTGAGAGTACAAAGATTGCAATTCAACTTGCCCAGTGGGCTGAGGCAGATGGCGCTGCTGCAGTGATGGCAACACCGCCAAGCGCTTTTGCTCCACTATCGAGCGAGGTCGCGAAGTACTACATCTCTATCATTGAAAGCGTCTCGATTCCCGTAATTGTGCAAGATGCGAGCAACTATGTGGGCCATCCACTTGAGATATCGCTTTATGTAGATCTCATCGACAAGTACGGTGAGAACCGAGTTCAATTCAAACCAGAGGCAAAACCAGTTGCTGAACGGTTACAACAATTAAAGGATGCCAGCAAAGGACGAGCTCGAGTCTTCGAAGGCCAGGGTGGAAATGATTTGATGGATACCTACCCAATTGGCGTTGTTGGCTCGATGCCTGGCGCTGAAATTCCGTGGGCTCTAGTTGCACTGTGGAGCGCTCTTGAATCAGGTGATATGAAGCGCGCTGCTGAAATTCACGCCCCAATCGCAAAGATGGTTTCTTACCAAACTACGCTTGATTCATATGTTGCAGTGGAGAAGTACCTCTTGGTGAAGCAGGGAATATTCAATAATCAACGCCAACGCGGACCGGTGAGCTTCATCCTTGATAACTCTGTCACAGATGTGATTGATGCGGCTTACGCCGACTTAGAACAAATCGTCAATCGTTAGGAAAAAAGCGCAGGAATCGTGCTCTGATTTGCATCTCGAATATGCAACATCGAAATTGAACAGACTCCAGAAACTTCAAAGTTCTCGCCACCAGATTTGCCTAGGCGAGTCGTTGTGATGCCGGCGTCGGTTGCTTTGCCAACCAGATAATTGGCATCCTCGGGGTTTACCGCCAAAAGAATCCGACCGGCACTCTCACTAAATAGATGCATAAATGGATCTCCATGAATAGAGATAGTTGCTCCGGTTTGCGAATTGAGCAACATTTCTAAAAGCGCAATTACCAAGCCGCCATCGGATAGGTCATGCGCGGCGGCGATGTAATCTCGCTGAGCAAACATGAATCGAGCAAGAGCTAGTTCGCGCTGCAAATCTACTCGCGGTGGGATTCCACCGAGATGTCCCTGACGATCTGCCCATTCACCGCCAGAGAGCTCCTCAAGCGTCTCACCGAGAAGAATCAAATCTTTCGCACCGGTGAATTTATAGGGAATCGCTCTTCGCACATCATCGATAACGCCCAAAACGCCAACAACAGGGGTGGGCAAGATCGCGACGTCCCCAGTTTGATTGTAGAAGGAGACATTGCCACCAGTAACCGGTAATCCCATCTCGAGCGCACCATCTGCGAGCGCACGAACGCTTTCAGCAAATTGCCACATAACTCCTGGATCTTCAGGTGAGCCAAAATTTAGGCAATTGGTAATTGCCAGCGGTTGCGCACCGGTAGCTGCGATATTGCGTACTGCCTCAGCAAGAGCTAGTTGGGTGCCGACATAAGGATCAAGCTTGCAGAATCTGCCATTGCAATCGGTAGCAACTGCAACGCCAAGGAAGCTCTGCTCATCGATACGGATGACCGCAGCATCACTCGGCCCCGCTGCAACAGTATTTCCCTGCACATACCTGTCATATTGCGAGGTAATCCAACTCTTATCCGCCATATTCGGCGATGAAATTAGATCGATGATCGCAGCGCTTATCTCACTTCCGCTCTTTGGCCGGCTAAGTCTTTCTGCGCCATTAGCAACTAATTCCTCTTGTGTGCTAGGTCGCTGGAACGGTCGGTTATAGACCGGTCCATCATGTGCAACGGTGCGTGGTGGAACATCAACGATAACTTCGCCATGCCAGGTGATCTCTAGCCGAACTCCCGAAGTCACCTCACCAATTACCGTTGCGACGACATCCCATTTCTTGCAGATCTCGAGAAAACGATCGATTTTATTAGGTGGCACCACGGCACACATGCGCTCTTGGGATTCGCTCATGAGAATCTCTTCTGGTGAGAGATTGGCATCGCGTAATGGAACTCGATCGAGCGCAATTCGCATACCACCGGTACCAGCTGAGGCCAGCTCGCTCGTCGCACACGACAAACCAGCGCCACCAAGATCTTGAATTCCTACCACAAGGTCTTCTTTGAAAATCTCGAGCGAACACTCAATCAATACCTTCTCGGTGAAGGGATCTCCCACTTGAACAGCGGGTCGTTTCGTTGGTTTCTTATCATCGAAAGTTTCACTTGCGAGGACCGATACGCCACCAATTCCATCGCCACCGGTTTTGGCACCAAATAACACCACAAGATTTCCAGCGCCCGAGGCTCGAGCTAATTTGATATCTTCGTGTTTCATCACGCCAACACAGAGCGCGTTGACCAATGGATTTCCTAAATACGATTTATCAAAAATGACCTCGCCACCAACGGTCGGAACACCGATGCAATTGCCATAACCACCGATTCCAGCGACAACTCCGGGAAGGACGCGCTTTGTATCTGGAGCATCAGCTGAGCCAAAGCGAAGTGGGTCCAAAATCGCAACCGGCCGCGCTCCCATCGTGAGGATATCTCGGACGATTCCGCCGACTCCAGTCGCAGCACCTTGATATGGCTCGATAAAAGATGGGTGATTATGCGATTCCACTTTGAAGGTCACTGCATAGCCTTGACCAACATCAACGACTCCAGCATTCTCACCGATACCTACAAGAAGCGCATCCGACTTCGGTGCCTTCTCGCCAAACTGTCGCAGATGTATCTTTGATGACTTATACGAGCAATGTTCGCTCCACATCACCGAGTACATCGCTAATTCACTTGAAGTAGGGCGTCGGCCAAGGATCTCTCTGATTCGAAGGTATTCGTCCTCTTTTAACCCTAACTCTCGCCAGGGTTGTGGAGTATCTGGAGAAGATTCTGCAATCAATACGGTATCTAATGCCATAGTCAGACTCGCGATTTCATCAGCGAGGTGAAAAACGTGAGCCCATCAGAAGTTGGGCCAGTGAGCGGATCTATAGCGTGCTCTGGATGCGGCATGATTCCTACGACATTTCCACGAGCGTTAGTTATTCCAGCGATTGCATTCCGTGATCCATTGGGATTTACTCCAACGTAGCGAGCAATCACTCGATTATTCTCTTCTAAATCACGTAAAGTCTGCTCATCGCACTGATAAGAACCTTCGCCGTTCTTCAACGGAATGGTGATGATTTCTCCACGACCAAAATCTGCAGTCCATGCGCTTTCATTATTCACAATCTCGATTTCTTGATCGCGACAGAGAAAATGTAAGCCAACATTTCTAGTGAGAGCTCCTGGCAAGAGATGAGATTCGCAGAGCACTTGAAAACCATTACAGATTCCTAGTACAGGCAATCCTTGTTCTGCAGCCGAGATAATCGAATTCATGATTGGTGAGAATCGGGCTATCGCACCGCAGCGGAGATAGTCCCCGTAAGAGAAACCACCGGGAAGAATTACCCCAGAAACACCTTGTAGATCGCTATCTCCGTGCCAGAGCGGAACAGCTTCGCCGCCGGCATATCGGACTGCTCGCGCAGCGTCGTGGTCATCCAAGGTTCCGGGAAAGGTTACGACTCCTACCCGCATTAATCTTCCACTCGAATCGTGAAGGTCTCGATCACAGGGTTAGAGAGGAGAGTTGCCGCGGCGCTCTCGATTTCTTTCAATTCACTGGCGCTAGGTGAATGATCTAAGGTGAGGATAAAGCTCTTACCTTGGCGGACGTTCGTTGTCTTGAAGGAGAAACCCATTCGTGGGAGCGCTCGCGAAATCGCATCTCCTTGCGGATCGAGAATCTCATCTTTGAGTACGACATCGACAATTACTTTCACCACGGCGCCATCCTATGCGAGGAATTACCTGAACTCTTCACCGGTGAGTGCGGCGTACGCCTCACAATATCTAGCCCGCGTCTTTGCGACTACCTCATCGGGCAGCGGAGGCGGCGGGCTCTGGCGATCCCAACCGATACTGGTTAACCAGTCACGAAGATACTGCTTGTCATACGAGGGCTGAGCGCCACCTGGTTGCCATCCTGTCGCGGGCCAGAAGCGAGAAGAGTCTGGCGTGAGCGCCTCATCAGCGAGAGTGATCTGACCATCACTATCCAAACCAAATTCAAATTTCGTATCAGCGATGATGATGCCACGGCTTTGCGCATAATCTCGAGCGGTTGAGTAGAGAGCAAGCGTCAATCGCCGTAACTCACCTGCAATCTGCGCGCCAACGATCTTTTGACTCACCTCGAATGAGATGTTCTCGTCATGTTCGCCAACCTCAGCCTTGGTTGCGGGAGTGAAGATTGGTTCTGGAAGTTCAGAGCCATCGAGTAGGCCAGCTGGCAATGAAATTCCGCATACCTGACGCTCTTGCTGATACTCCTGCCAACCAGAACCAGTGAGATATCCCCGGGCAACGCATTCCACCGGGAAGATCTCAAGCGGTTTACAGATGATTGCCCGGCCTTTGACCTCCACCGGCACTTCCGTAGAAAGAACATGATTGGGAACTACGTCGCGAAGTTTCTCGAACCAGAAGAGCGAAAGCTCTGTTAATAATCGCCCTTTGTCAGGGATTGGCGTCGGCATAATCCAGTCGTATGCGCTGATCCGATCTGATGCGACCAACAGAATCTCGCCGACATCATTAACGTAGAGATCGCGAACTTTCCCACTTTTTAATGGCCGCCAGCCAATCACCGAATCGCACCTGGCCGATACTTCGCAGCCTCAGGGTTACGAGCGCAGACCTCTGCCACCCGTGCAACCACTTGCATCGTCTGTTGCTGAGCACTTCCAGTGAAATCCAGTGGGGATGAAATGAGCGACTGTAATTCGCCAAGATCAAGTGGAATCCTTGAGTCATCTGCGATGCGAGTTAGCAGGTCATTATTGCCACCTTCACGCAATGCAGTGATTGCAGCGAGTGAATGCTCCTTTATGGCGGCATGCGCGCTTTCGCGACCAACGCCCTTCTTCACTGCAGCCATCAGTATCTTCGTTGTTGCTAGGAATGGGAGATTTCGTTCCAACTCAGCGTCGATTGCTCCAACGAAGATTCCCATCTCATCAATAACTGTTAGCGCTGTTTCTAGTAACCCATCAATAGCAAAGAATGCATCTGGGAGCGCAACTCGACGGACCACGCTGCACGCGACATCGCCCTCGTTCCATTGATTACCACTCAACTCAGAAATTGCGACTGAATATCCGCGCAATAGCGCGGTAAATCCATTGATTCGCTCGCTAGATCGGGCGTTCATCTTATGTGGCATCGCTGAAGAACCAACCTGGCCTGCTTGAAATCCTTCAGTCGCTAGCTCAGCGCCCGCCATCAACCGAAGTGTGGTTGCCATATTAGATGGCGCTGCAGCTAGCTGGAGCAGCGCAGAGAGAACATCAAAATCGAATGACCGTGGATAGATCTGCCCAACTGAATCGAGAATGTTCTCAAAACCAAGATAGCGAGCAATCTTCATATCTAGTTCTGCTAATTTTCTTTCATCGCCATCAAATAGATCTAAAGCATCTTGAGCGGTGCCTACTGGTCCTTTAAGCCCTCTCATTGGAAGTCGCGCCAAGAGGTCTTCGAGTCGATTGAATGCAAAGAGCGCTTCCTCGGCGAAAGTGGCAAAGCGTTTGCCGACTGTTGTGATCTGAGCAGGGACGTTATGGGAACGCCCCGCAATCGGCTGGTCGATGTATTCAGTAGCACGCTTAGCAAAACCATTAAGAAGAGCTACGTACTTGTCGTGTACCACATGCAATGCCGATTTAATCTGCAGAGCCTCGACTGATTCGGTGAGATCACGGCTAGTCATACCTGCATGAATCGACTGATATCCCGCAAGGGCGTTGAACTCTTCGATTCGCGCCTTGACATCATGTCGAAGGACTTTTTCACGCTGATCTATCGATGCAAGATCAACTTTCGTTACTACCTTCTCATATGAAGTAATTGCAGAATCTTCGATTGCTAAGCCCAATTCTCTCTGTGCTTTCAGCACAGCAATCCACAACTTTCGCTCTTGAATGATCTTTGCTTCAGGAGACCAAATCGCGCACATCTCATCGCTTGCGTATCTAGTAGCTAAAGTCGATGGGATATTCATAGCGCTATTCTCAACCACTTATGCCCCTTTCTCGCTCATTGACGCTTTCAGCGCAATATCTTTTCGATAATGGCCACCTGCCAACGACACTTTCGATATCGCTTCATAACTGCGCGCACGTGCGTTCGCTAAATTCGAACCTAAACCCGTTACTGCCAGAACCCGCCCCCCTGAAGAGAGCAAACGCCCACCACTGACGGTGGTTCCTCCGTGGAAAATCCGAGTTTTATCGATTTCGCTGATCCCAGATATCTCTCTACCTACCTGAGGATCTTGTGGATACCCCGCCGAGGCAAGCACTACCGTTACTGCGGACTCTTTGCTCCACGTTAACGGCGGTTGTGCCTTTAGATTTCCAGTCGCGGCAGCGAAGAGGAGTTGTGCAAGTGGCGTCTGCAAGCGTGGCAGCAGTACTTCCGTTTCAGGATCACCAAAGCGCGCATTGAATTCAATAACGCGCAATCCACGTGCAGTCATCGCAAGTCCGGCATAGAGCAGGCCAACAAATGGCATATCTCGCTTTGCTAATTCTCTGATTGTCGGTAGCAATACTCGTTCTTCAGTCTCTTTGATGATCTCTGCTGGCGCCCATGGCAACGGTGAATATGCACCCATGCCACCAGTGTTTGCCCCTTCATCATTATCAAAGACTCTCTTAAAGTCTTGGGCAGGTTCCATTCCGATGACGGTCACACCATCGGAGATGCCGAAGAGTGAAATTTCTGGGCCATCAAGGTACTCCTCGATAACGACCGTTCCGCACTCGATACCGTGTGCGAGCGCTGCTGCTCGATCGTGAGTGACTACTACTCCCTTGCCGGCAGCTAAACCATCATTTTTCACAACATACGGTGCGCCAAAACTATCGAGAGCGCGCTCCATCTCTTCTTGAGTGTTACAGGTGAAAGATTGTGCAGTCGGAACACCGGCACTTGCCATAATCTCTTTCGCAAAACTCTTTGATCCTTCAATTTGCGCTGCTGCTCGAGATGGACCAAAGCATGGGATTCCCACTGACCGAACCGCATCTGCTACTCCAGCAACTAATGGCGCCTCTGGACCGATTACCACCAAATCTGCTCCGATTTTTATTGCTAAAGCAGAGACGGCCTGCGGATCATTCTGATTTATCTCATGAAGCGCTGCGATGTCACCAATTCCAGGGTTACCTGGGGCGGCATGAAGTTCCGTTACTTGTACATCTGACTTGAGGGAATATGCGAGTGCATGCTCGCGAGCTCCGCTGCCAATCAGAAGGACTCTCATCTTGTGAGTAGATCCCTCGTCACAATAGTTTCATCCCGACCGGGGCCAACTCCGATTGCACTCATCGGTGCGCCAGAGATTTCCTCGAGAAAAGCAATGTAATCGCGGGCATTTTTCGGTAGATCTGATAGCGCGCGCGCTTTGGAGATATCTTCGCTCCAGCCTGGCAAATATTCATAGATGGGAATTGCGTGATGGAAATCTGTCTGTGACGATGGAACTTCTTCAACGCGCTTGCCATCAATCTCGTATGCGACACATACTGGAATCTTTTCCCAGCCAGTGAGTACATCGAGCTTTGTTAAGAAGAAATCAGTAAGTCCGTTAATACGGACTGCAAATCGCGCAATGGGTGCGTCATACCAACCACATCGACGGTTCCGACCAGTGGTGGTGCCATATTCGTGGCCGATTGTCCGAAGCTTTTCGCCATCTTCATTCTCGAGCTCGGTCGGGAAGGGTCCCGAACCAACGCGGGTGGTGTAGGCCTTAACAATGCCGATGACGCGTTCGATCTTTGTTGGTCCAATGCCAGAGCCGGTGCAGGCTCCGCCAGCAGTGGGATTGCTCGAAGTTACGAATGGATAGGTTCCGTGATCGACATCAAGGAGAGTTCCTTGTGATCCTTCAAGAAGTACGGTTTTGCCACTTTCAAGTGCGTTGTTAAGCAGTAGCGCAGTGTCTGCGATGTAAGGTCGCAAGATCTCCACATAGCCGAGATACTCGTCAAGAATCTCTGAAACTTGCATATCTTTTCTGTTGAAAACTTTCGTTAAGACTTGGTTCTTATCTTTGAGAGCGCCTTCGATTTTCTTCTGAAGTATCGACTCATCGAAGAGATCTTGCACTCGAATACCGATTCGACTGATTTTGTCGGCATACGCTGGACCAATGCCACGACCTGTAGTGCCAATCTTCGCCTTACCGAGGAATCTTTCAGAAACTTTATCGATAGTCCGGTGATAAGGAGTGATTAGGTGTGCGTTCGAGCTAATGACTAATTTTGATGTATCGATTCCTCGCTCATTAAGGCCTTTGATTTCCTCGAGTAGTACCGACGGGTCGATGACGACGCCATTGCCAATTACTGGAATTACGTTTGGGCTGAGGATTCCTGATGGCAGCAGATGGAGCGCATACTTCTGATCGCCGATGACAACGGTATGACCCGCGTTATTTCCACCTTGATATCGGACTACATAATCGACGCGATCGCCCAGGATATCTGTGGCTTTACCTTTGCCTTCATCGCCCCATTGGGCACCAAGCAGAACAATCGCTGGCATCTGATAAGCCTTTCGCCGAGAAATTTACCTGCGCCATCTTGTAAATCTTCGCTGGTCGTTCATCGAAGGCTTACGCCCAATACTTTCATATCTTGCGCCGTTGGGAAAATTAGGGGCTACTCCGCGTAGTGTGTCGCTGTGCGGTTAGCCGACCTCCTCAATCCCGAAGCGATAGTCACCAGTCTGGGGACTATCGGGGTCATCATCACCCTCTTCGTTGAGACCGGCCTGCTCATTGGCCTCGTACTCCCCGGTGATTCACTCCTCTTCGTCGCCGGGTTAGCTGCGGGGACGGACGCGCTTGGCTTCCAACTCTCACTTACGACACTCCTGATCTTTTGCCCAGTAGCAGCTTTTCTCGGCTCGGAGCTCGGCTATTTCATTGGGGCACGCTACGGTCGCGCGCTATTCGATCGACCTGATGGCCGAATCTTCAATCAAGAACGAGTTCGATATGCAGAAGCTTGGTTTAATCGTTACGGTCCTGGAAAAGCAATCACCTTTGGCCGCTACATTCCTATTGTTAGAACTCTGATGAGTCCTCTTGCTGGCATTTTGAAAATGGATAAGAAGAAATTTACCTTTTGGAATGCGATTAGCGCGGTTATCTGGACATCCTCAATTTTGATTCTCGGTTACCTTCTAGGTGAGAGAGTGTCAGGATCTATTGACAAGTATCTTCTTCCTATTGTTGCCTGCTTAGTATTGATTAGCATGATTCCAATTCTGCGCGAGCTTCTTAAGAAGAAGAAATAAGAGCTAGGTCAATCCGAGATCTGAAAGTGTGAACGCCGCTATGTAGGGCAAGTTTGCCTCGTGCACCTTTGGTCCAGCGCCACGATCGACGATTACTGCGACGCCGACGACAATCGCGCCCGCTTCTTGCAGCGCTTCGACTGCAGTAAGGACCGAGCCTCCAGTTGTCGAAGTATCTTCTACCGCTAGGACTTTTCGCCCTTTGACATCTGGCCCTTCAATTCTTCGTTGGAGCCCATGTTGCTTCTCGCTCTTTCGGACAACAAACGCATCGAGTTTGCGCCCTCGCTTACTTGCGGCATGGAGCATTGCAGTTGCTACTGGATCTGCGCCGAGCGTTAATCCGCCAACTGCGTCGTATTCGAATTGACTAGTCGCATCGAGCATCACCTCTCCCACTAAGGGTGCTGCTACTGCATCAAGAGTCACGCGGCGTAAATCCACATAGTAATCGGCCTCTTTCCCGCTGGAGAGGATCACTTTGCCATGAACAACGGCTTTGCTTTTGATTTCTTGAAGTAAGGATTCACGTGCGCTCATAGTGCGCAATCCTATTGATTTATTGGTTTTCTGGGCGATAAATCACGAGTGATTTTGGCGGGTTTTCTGCCAACAGCGCATTTACTTCCTCGCGCAGTTTTGCTACTTCGCCATCGAGTCGAGCAACGGTCGCTTCTAGCTCCATGATCCGAGCGATACCGGCGAGGTTTATGCCGTCATTAGTTAACTTCGCGATTGCTCGGAGCAAGACAATATCTCGAAGTGAGTATCGACGACCGCGTCCGCTAGATCGCCCAGGTGAGACTAAGCCCAACCGATCGTATTGGCGAAGCGTTTGTGGGTGCATCCCTGCTAATTCGGCGGCTACCGAAATTACATAGACGGGCGTCTCGTCGCCGAGTTCCTTTCCTGGATTACTCATGACCGCGCCCGCTTTCTAAATTCCTCACGTGGGTCAGCATCTTTCATCTCTTCATTAAAAGTTTCAAGCGCTTTCTCTGCCTTACCATCTATCCGCTGTGGCACCGTTACTTCAATCGTCACTAGGAGATCGCCAGCGCTCCCATCTTTCCGCGCGATTCCACGTCCTTTGATTCGCAAGGTCTTGCCATTTGCTGTTCCAGCAGGCAAGCGCAGGGTGACCTCTTCGCCTGAGAGCGTTGGCACGGCAACATCAGCACCAAGAGCTGCTTCGGGGAAAGTAACTGGCAAGGTAATGAGCAAGTTCTCATCTCGTCGTGAAAATACTGAGTGTGGCGCTACCGAAATTGTGATGTAAAGATCTCCAGGCCCAGCTTCGCCAGGCGCGCCTTTCCCGCGAACTCGAATCTTCGCACCATCGTTGACACCGGCAGGAATTTTCGTGGTGACTGGCCCAGATGGTGAGTTGAAGGTGAGTTGTGTGCCATTAATCGATTCGCGGAACGAGATAGTGGCTTGCGCCTGCATATCTGCGCCACGTCGAGGGCCACGTTGACCTCCGAATAAATTGCCGAAGATATCGCCCAAGTCTCCAAATCCCCCGGCGGAAAAATTTCCTTGGAACCCACCGTTGGGAACGCCTCCTTGTTGAAAGAGCGTTCGTGCCTGATCATATTCAGCTCGCTTCTTCTCATCGGAGAGAATGTCGTAAGCCTCAGATACTGCTTTGAAACGCTCTTCTAGAGTCTTATCGCCCTTAGTTTTATCGGGGTGAAGTTCACGAGCAAGTTTCCGATATCGCTTCTTGATGGCATCGCCGTCGGCGCTCTTTTCTACGCCAAGGATCGCGTAATAATCCTTTTCGTATAAGTCTTTTGCGGCCATGGTTTCTTCTTACTCCGGATCTGTTACTGCTACCCGCGCTGGTCGAAGGACACGATCTTTCAATTTATAACCTGATTGCAAAATTGCAGTCGCGGTAGCTTCAGTAACATCAGCTGAAGTTAAGTGCATCAAAGCCTCGTGGATTTGTGGATCAAATGGAGTATCAGCTTCGCCAAACTTCACAAGACCTAACTTCTCGACTGTCCGTTCAATCTGCTCAGCTACTGATTTGAATCCGCCTTCAAGTTCACCATGCTCACGTGCGCGATCTAAATCATCGAGAATTGGTAAGAGTTCAACTAAGAGTGCGGCTACCGCTAACTCACTTGCCAACGCTCGGTCGCGATCAACGCGCTTCCGATAATTCTGGTATTCAGCTTGCAGGCGTTGCAGGTCGTTGGTGAGCGCGACTACCGGATCTACAGGGCTAGCGCCCCCAGAGGATTCTTGCGAATCTTCTTGCGGGGCGCTCTCCTCTGTGACTACTGAACTAGTCTCGTCGCTCATTTCTCTTCGACGATCTCTGCATCCTCAACGCCATCTTCAGCTGGTTTTGCTGAAGCGCTCGCAGCGGCATTCGCTTCATAAAGCGCAGCACCGAGAGTTTGGCTGATAGTTGCGACTTTCTCAGTCGCGCTCTTGATTGCGGCAGTATCGCTTCCTTGAAGAGCGCTCTTGAGTTCGGCGAGCGCACTCTCGACTTCGCCCTTCTTGCTCGCGAGCTCTCCCTCATTGAACTTCTCAGCGTTATCAGTGATGAACTTCTCGGTCTGATAGACGAGCGAATCACCGTTATTGCGAATCTCTGCCTCTTCGCGACGCGCCTTATCTTCCTCAGCGTGTGATTCAGCTTCGCGCATCATGCGATCAATCTCATCCTTAGGTAGTGCGGAGCCACCAGTGATGGTCATGCTCTGTTCCTTACCTGTTCCAAGATCCTTCGCGGAGACATGGACGATGCCGTTCGCATCGATATCGAAGGTGACTTCAATCTGTGGCACTCCACGTGGCGCAGGTGGTAACCCAGTGAGTTCGAACATGCCGAGCTTCTTGTTATAGGCCGCCATCTCGCGCTCACCTTGGAAGACCTGGATCTGCACCGCCGGCTGATTGTCATCAGCGGTAGTGAAGACTTCGCTCCGCTTCGTTGGGATAGTGGTGTTTCGCTCAATGAGCTTGGTCATGATTCCACCCTTGGTCTCAATACCAAGTGAGAGTGGGGTGACATCAAGGAGTAGGACATCCTTTACCTCGCCCTTGAGTACGCCCGCTTGGAGTGCGGCTCCGACTGCGACTACCTCGTCTGGGTTTACGCCCTTATTTGGCTCGCGTCCGCCGGTTAGCTCCTTCACAAGATCCACTACTGCTGGCATACGAGTAGATCCACCCACAAGAACAACATGGTCAATCTTGTTAATCGGAATGCCCGCATCTTTGAGCACTGCCTGGAATGGCACCTTGCAACGATTGAGTAGATCTGCGCTCATCTGTTGGAATTGTGCGCGAGTGACAGTCTCATCAAGGAAGAGTGGGTTCTTCTCTGCATCAACAGTGATGTATGGAAGATTGATTGATGTTTGTTGTGAAGAGGAGAGTTCAATCTTTGCTTTCTCTGCTGCTTCACGAATTCGTTGCATCGCCATCTTATCTTTTGTTAAGTCGATGCCATTCTTGCTCTTGAATGTTGCGACGAGATGATCAACAAGCTTCTGATCCCAATCGTCACCACCAAGTTGGTTATCACCATTTGTTGCTTTTACCTCGACGATGCCATCACCAATCTCTAGGAGTGATACGTCGAAAGTTCCACCACCAAGGTCAAAGACGAGGATGGTCTGTTCTTTCTCACCCTTATCGAGTCCATATGCAAGCGCTGCTGCAGTTGGCTCGTTGATAATGCGAAGTACATTGAGTCCGGCAATCTCGCCAGCCTCTTTCGTTGCCTGTCGTTGTGCATCGCTGAAGTAAGCAGGCACGGTGATGACCGCATCGGTTACTTTCTCGCCGAGGTAGCTCTCGGCATCACGCTTTAACTTCTGGAGTACCCGTGCGCTGATCTCTTGCGCGGTATATCCCTTTCCATCAATATCGATACTCCAGGTAGTACCCATGTGCCGCTTCACGGAGCGAATGGTCCGCTCAACGTTGGTCACGGACTGGCGCTTAGCGACCTCACCTACGAGGACCTCGCCATTTTTGGCGAATGCGACAATCGATGGGGTGGTCCGGGCGCCTTCGGCATTGGCGATCACCGTTGGCTCGCCACCTTCAAGGACGCTGACCACGCTATTGGTGGTTCCTAAATCGATACCTACTGCTCTTGCCATATCTGTTCTCTCCCTAGTTACTTCTTCGTTACTGAGGCGGGGGCGGAAGGCTATCAAATAACCTGAGCCGCTTCGACTCAACTTTTGCTATATGGGAGAACGCAAGGCGGGCCGGGGTTATTCCCGACTATCGGTCAGTGGGAAGGACTTTTAGCAGGCGCTGGGCGACATCGAGGACCTCGACCTCAGATTGGCGGCCAGTCATACCGTCGCTGACCATCACCCGACAGAAGGGGCAGGCAACGGCGACTTGATCTGCTCCTGTAGCGATCGCCTCGTCGACCCGGTTGAGGTTGATGCGTGAACCGAGTTTCTCCTCCATCCACATCCTGCCACCGCCAGCGCCGCAGCAGAAGGAGCGATCTTTGTTACGAGGCATTTCGATCAGTTGCGCGCCGGTAGCCTCAAGCAACTCTCGTGGCGGTTGGTAGATCTCGTTGTGGCGCCCGAGGTAGCACGGATCGTGATAGGTAATCGTTTCGTTGTGATCTGTGCTGGGGACCGGCTTTAACTTTCCTTCACGTACTAATTGATTGAGTAATTGGGTGTGATGGACCATCTCTAATTCAAAACCACTCTGAGCATAATCTCGACCAATAGTGGTGAAGCAGTGTGGGCAGGTGACCACAACCTTCTTAGTACCACGAGTACCAAAGGTCTCTTGCAAGGTCTCGAGATTCTCACGAGAGAGAATTTGATAGAGGAATTCATTTCCGGCACGTCGAGCTGGATCACCTGTGCAAGTCTCTCGCTTTCCTAAGACTGCGAAAGAAACCCCTGCACGATAGAGAAGTTCAGCTACTGCTTTTGTAGTTTTCTTCGCGCGCTCTTCATATGCACCTGCACAACCGACCCAGAAGAGATATTCCACGTCCTCTGGTATCTCGCCTTCGAGAACCTGAATCGGGAAATCACATTCGGCAATCCACGCATTCCGATCAGCACGATTAGCTCCCCAAGGGTTGCCAGCCTTCTCAAGATTCTTAAAAGTATTGCCAAGTTCAGTGGGAAATTCCGATTCAATCAGAACTTGGAAGCGGCGCATATTAATGATGTGGTCGGTATGTTCGATATCTACTGGACACTCGTTAACACAAGCTCCGCAGGTGGTGCACGACCAGAGCACATCGGGAGTAATCGGTCCATCAAGAGCAACTATTGGTGCATCGCTGGGAACCTTTGTTAGCGCGTGATCGCGCATCGCCATGATCAAAAGCTTCGGCGAGAGTGGCTTTTCGGTATGCCAGGCAGGGCATTGCGATTGGCAACGGCCGCACTCGGTGCAGCTGGCCATGTCGAGTAGGCCTTTCCACGTGATGTCTGCAGACTTTCCAATTCCAAAGACATCATCATCTTTAGGATCTTCGAAATCGATTGGCTTTCCATGCGAGAGCATCTCGGGAACTGGTCCGAGGGAATTTCGACCATCGGCGTTTCGCTTGAAATAAATATTGAAGAATGCAAGAAAGCGGTGCCAGGCAACACCCATCGTTAAGTTGAGTGCAATCACAACGAACCATGTCATTGAAACGATGATCTTAAGGAATGCAATCAGCGCAATCTGATTCTCAACTGTGCTAATCGACTGGCCACTGAATACTTCCACGACAAAACTCGTCAGTGGATAGTTGGCGCTCCACCCAGTGATTCCCTCGAGAGCACCTTCTAGGCCGCGAAGTGCAATGACGCAGAAGACAATCGCCAGAATTGTGCCTTCGACGTAGTACGCCTTCCAATTCCCAGAACCATAGAAACGAGATGTGCGACCTTTCTTTTTCATCCGAGTGACTTGGCGGATAGCAATGAGTGTGAAGATGCCAATTCCGGTTAACCATGCAATTGCTTCGACTAGCCATAAGTATGGAGCGAAGTGGCCAATCCCTGGAATATAAAAGTGTGGATCGATTACCTGGCCGAATGCAGTGATCAACGTGCCAAGGAGCGCGCCAAAGCCCACCATCACAAACCAGTGCGCGATTCCAGTGCCAGTGAATCGAGTCATCTTGGTATGGCCAAGGACCTCTTTCAATAAATTAGCCCATCGAGCCTTGCGGTTCTCTGAACGTGTTGGATCAGGTTGGCCCTTCTTAAAAATCCCGACGAGCTCGCGAGCTTTTATCGCCACTATCGCAAATGCGATTGCGGAATAGAGGTAGGCAATGACCGCCAGAATCATCATGAAAGGAAGAATACTGGATGGGCAATTTAGCGGTTATTAGGGGCGAACCAGGTCTTCCAGATAGATAGGCCCACGATATATAAAGGCGCAATGACGAGGATTGGCTTAGCCCACTCCGGTCCATTGGGAAATTGCGCTGATAGCCAAGTCAACGCGACAAAATAAATGACGGCGACAGTCAGAGTGATAGGGCGGAGTTTTGTAACTCGAACAATGTGCGGGAATTGCACCTTTGATAGCGATAGACCGCATAAGAAGATAATCACTAACTGCTTAGTTGCATTATTTGCATCGAGAATGAGCAGCGTTGGGACGACGATATTCCAAGCAGCGGGAAAGCCATTGAACCAGTGGTCGTCAGTTTCTTGGTCAGTACGCGCATACCAAAGCGCTCCAGTAAAGATGATGAGCGCGGCGAACCAAAACTCTCGCCCCTTCGGCAACATATCTAGTTCAATAAATAGCGCCACCGGAACAACAACACATGTCACATAGTCGACTACCAGATCGAGAATGTGGCCGTTGATTTGCGGGGCATGAGTTGTGATATCTATACGGCGCGCAAGCGGCCCATCAAATCCATCGATCAGCTGACAGACGATAAGCCAAATCAATCCGGCGCGAATGTGACCACTCATCACCGCGCTAAGGGAGAGGAGCCCAGCAATTGCTCCGCTTGCAGTGAAGGCATGGAGCAAGAAACCTTTTTGCGCTTGGGTCAACAGCGGTTCGCGTGCCATTAGGACTCCTAACCACCATTGGAGGGCAAGGGGGTGAACGATACGCTCTCCTCATGTCGCTATCCACCACCCAGAAAGAACGAATCTGGGTCTTACTCGTAGTGCTCTATGGAGTAGGTAAATCAATCGTGGTCTGGCAAACCCTCGGAAAATATGGAGTCAATGCGATTCTCTATTTTCTCTTCGATATCGGCGCTGCCATCCCCTACGGAATTTCGACCGCTCGAGTGGTGATCTACGGCCTCGCGCGAGACTGGGCTCGAGTTCGAGCGTGGGGGGCGATTGCCGTGGTCACTCACTTCATTCCTGACATTTATATCTTCGCCGTCCTTCATGAACCCCCACCGCTATTGATGGATGGCCTGATCTTCGTGGTCGCGCTCTTCGCAGTTCTTGCCATTCTTGGTGTGCTTCGGCAGATCCAGAAGCGACGAGCATCGGACCTTAAGGGCAATTGAGGCTGATTCTCAGTTAATTCTCAGGTTATCCTCGCACCATTGGCTCCAGAACACCAACCATGAGGTGAGGTCGAGTGGCTACCAATCTTAAGGATACGAAAGAGGATCTCAAACGGATTCTCGTTGTTGATGATGAACCGAATATCAATGATCTGATTTCCACGAGCTTGAAGTTCTCTGGCTTTGATGTCCGATCGGCGATGAATGGCGCCCAAGCCCTCACCATCGCAGAAGAATTCAAACCTCATGCCCTTGTTCTCGATGTCATGATGCCTGGAATGAGTGGCTTCGAAGTCTGCGAGAAACTCCGCAAAGATGGCTTAAAAGTTGGCGTACTTTTTCTTACCGCAAAAGATTCTACCGATGACAAAGTCACTGGCCTGACTATTGGTGGCGATGACTACATGGTGAAGCCATTTAGTCTCGAAGAATTGATTGCTCGTGTTCGTGCAATTCTCCGACGCACTGGAGATATTCAAATTGATATTGATGACGAATTAATTCGCTTTGCTGATCTTGAACTAAACGAAGCTACCCACGAGGTGCGTCGAGGCGGGAATCTCATCGAACTATCGCCAACTGAATTCACGCTTCTTCGATATCTGTTAATCAATGCTGACCGAGTCGTTTCGAAAGCTCAAATACTTGATCACGTATGGCAATATGACTTCCGAGGTGACGCGGGAATCGTCGAAACCTATATCTCCTACTTACGGAAGAAGATTGATACCTACGAACCACAATTGATTCATACTGTTCGAGGAGTTGGCTATCGACTTCGGTTACCTAGCAAGGTGGCGTAAGTATTAAGTACTCCTTTGGCACAGCGAGCCTTCGAAATCGCCTGACAGTCAGCGTGCTCGTATTGAGCGCACTTGGGATCGGAGTTGCTGACTTTGCCGCACATACCGCACTGAAGAGCTATCTCATTGGGCGGCTTGATGATCAGCTCAATGCTGTCGCTGGTGGCTCGTTTTTACGCCTTGATCGAGCAGGTATTGAGCCCGATCGTGATGATGATGGCGATGGCGATGAACGTGGCGCTCCGCTGCGCCGCGTACCTTCCGCAATTAGCGTCACTTTGCTCAACCCATCAGGGACGATTATCGGGCGACTTGGTGGCGAATTAAATACTGAACGAGTAGAGCGAGTGGTCGCCGGAATTACTCCCGATGTTGTCGCTGCTAAGAAGGGTAGACCTTTCACGATTATCAAAGATAAGGCGCACTTCCGCGTCCTTGCGCGCTTACTCCCCTCTGGGGCTGGCAGCGCAGTCGCGGCTCTCTCTTTGGAGGATGTCGAGCGCACGCTAGGAAGGTTGCAGCTCCTCTTCTTATTTATTGGGTTACTAGTCCTCCTTTTAGTGGGAGTTGTCTCACGAGTAGCGATTCGCTTGAGTATGAAGCCGTTAACTGCGGTTGAAGGCACTGCCGAGGCGATTGCTAATGGTGACCTCTCTGCTCGACTACCAGATGCAAAACCAAACTCTGAAGTCGGTCGCCTCACCACATCCCTTAACCGAATGCTTGGACGTATCGAAGAGTCATTTGCGGTGCAACGGCGCAGTGAAGAGAAATTACGTCGGTTTGTCGCTGACGCTAGCCACGAACTTCGTACACCACTCACCGCGATTCGAGGCTTTGCAGAGCTTCATCGTCAAGGCGCCGTTTCTGGCGAGGAGCGAACGAAAGAATTGATCGGTCGAATCGAAAATGAATCTAAGCGAATGAGTTCGCTGGTTGAAGATCTGCTCACACTTGCTCGATTAGATCAAGCCCGGCCACTTTCACAGGAAGCGGTCGATGTAAAGAAGTTAATTGAAGAGGTAATTCAGGCAGTACGCGCCGGACATCCAGCGGTAAATATAAGTTCCGTGATTCCTGACGATGAGGTCTTCATCATTGGCGACTCATTAAAGGTGTATCAAGCAGTCCTCAACTTAACGGTTAACGCCGCTATCCACACCCCCGCAGGAACTCCAATCACGGTCACCTTGAGTGAGAAAGATGATGCGGTTCAAATCAGGGTTAGTGATTTAGGGCCGGGCCTTACCCCTGAGCAACAAACGCGAGTCTTCGAACGTTTCTATCGCGTCGATCAATCACGAACCCGTAATGGTGCAGATGGAAGTGGATTAGGACTTTCGATTGTTCAAGCAATTATGGATGCACACCAAGGTACCGTTGATATTGAGGGTGCATTGGGTCAAGGAACGAGCTTTACCTTGACCTTCCCAATCCGAGAGAGCTAATTAATTTTGCTCTGATGAAAGTTAAGCCACGACTTGCTTGCTGTTGGGCCGCGCTGGCCTTGGTAACGCGAACCATAGACCGCGCTGCCATATGGATGTTCGGCGGGGCTCGACAATCTGATTAAACACAACTGACCAATCTTCATTCCCGGAAAGAGTTTGACCGGGAGATTTGCGACGTTCGATAGTTCCAAGGTGATATGTCCCGAGAAACCCGGGTCAATAAAACCTGCTGTCGAGTGTGTTAAGAGACCAAGGCGGCCAAGTGATGACTTTCCTTCGAGCCGACCTGCAATGTCATCTGGAAGTGTGATGACCTCATAGGTGCTCGCCAAAACGAATTCACCTGGGTGGAGAATGAAGTGCTCGTCTCCGGCGACCGCCACTTCGCGGGTGAGTTCGGATTGCTCCTTCGATGGATCGATGACCTCGTACTTATGGTTTTCGAAGACCCGGAAGAATCGGTCGAGCCGGACATCGACGCTAGAAGGCTGGATCATCGCCTGCTCGAAGGGGTCGACCTTGACCCGGCCGGCCTCAATTTCGGAGCGAATATCGCGATCAGAGAGCAACATGGTTGGCGACCCTACCCCAAATTATCTAGGCTTACGAAGCGTTACACGCGGGCGTAGTGAAATGGCATCACAAGAGCTTCCCAAGCTTTTAGCGCGGGTTCGATTCCCGTCGCCCGCTCTCCTTGTTTACAGATTGCCCTCAAGTTTTCGCAGGATCGCAATTCGCTCTTTTATAGGCGGGTGGGTAGCAAATAGCTTCGAGACCGCTTTGCCATCAAGTGGCGATTCGATCCAGATATGCGCCACCGCATTCGAACGCTGTTGCACCACCGTGGAATCGCGGGCAAGAATCTCTAGCGCTTTACGCAATCCAGCCGGATTTCGGGTGAAATCAACGGCCGTAGCATCCGCAAGTGATTCTCGCTTTCGCGATATTGCAGCCTTCAGCAAGAGCGCTGCTACTGGCGCCATGAGCATTACTACAAGTGAGATAACCACAGTGAGCGGATTCGCGTTGCTATCGCGATCACGTCGCCCACCAAACCACATCATTCGAATCAACATATCGCTGACGATTGCAATTGCACCTGCTGTCGTCGCAGCAACCGCCGAAACTAAGGTATCTCGATTAGCAACGTGCGCCATCTCGTGAGCGACCACACCTTGAAGTTCATCGCGATCCATCACATCTAAGATTCCAGTTGTAAAAGCGATCAGCGCGTGCTCAGGATTACGACCAGTTGCAAATGCATTAGGAGCATCATCGACAACAACCGCGACTTTTGGCATTGGTAAACCGCTCGCAAGACAAACCTCTTGAACTAAACCAAAGAGTTTCGGGTTATCGCTCTCTTGCAGGACCTGTGCGCCCGTCATTCGAATCACTAATTTGTCTGATGAGTAATACGACCACCATGTTGTAAGGAGAGAAAATCCCACGGCGATGGGAACTACGGCTGCACCACTACCGCCAAAATAACTAACGGCAGCGAATGCAACTAACCACATCAAAAGCGCAAAGGCAATCAATAAAAAGAAGGTCTTGCGCTTATTGGAACTCTGTAGCGCCCTAAAGTTACTCATCGATTTTTAGAATTGCACCTTCGGCGCATTTCGTGCCTGTGGATCATCGACTTCATAAAATTCGCGTTCGCTTACTTTTGCCACTCCAGCAAAGAAACTAGAAGGCACAGTTTTGATCGCGGTATTCAGCGAGCGGACATTGTCGTTGTAGAACTGACGCGCGAAGCTCACTTTATTCTCGGTAGTCGCTAACTCTTCTTGCAGCGAAAGGAAGTTGGCAGAGGCCTTGAGGTCGGGGTAGTTCTCAGCAACTGCCAGTAACCCGCGAAGTGCTTGAGTCAACATGCCATCGGCAGCTGCGACATCGGGTACTCCGCTCGCTGTGGTTGCGGCAGCCCGTGCCTGCACCACCTTCTCAAAGGTCGCGATCTCATGGCTGGCATAACCCTTGACCGTCTCAACAAGGTTAGGGATCAGGTCAGAGCGGCGCTTGAGTTGAACTTCAATCTGCGCCCACGCCTCATCTACCGCGACGTTGAGGCGAATGAGTTTGTTGTACTGACTGATGAGAAAAACGATGATGAGCGCCGCAGCGCCCAGGGCAATCCAAAGTTCCATGGTCCCAATCTAGGACACCTTCCTTAAGCCTTCCTGAGTACGGGCTTCGGTTGGCAGGCTAAGTTACTGGCGGGTAATATGGGGCTATGACCCACTACATAGCCAACCTCCGCGATATCGAGTTCACCCTCTTTGACCTGCTCAAACGTGATGAGATTTTGGAGAAAGGCCCCTTTGCTGAAGTAGATCGCGCTACTGCGATGGGAATGCTTGAAGAGGTCAAGCGCTTGGCTGAAGTGGATCTTGCTGCATCGTTCGTCGAAAGTGATCGACTCGGAGTTGATTTCAATCCTGCAACTGGCGATGCGAAACTTCCTGAGTCATTTAAGAAGTCATACCGCGCATACATGGATGGCGAATGGTGGCGGATCGATGCGCCAGCAGATCTTGGCGGCACGGTAATTCCACCGTCAATCCGCTGGGCTATTGCCGAGATGATCCTTGGCTCTAATCCATCGATACATATATATGCATCCGGTACCGCATTCGCACATGTTGCTTACATGCTCGGGACTGAGCGCGATAAGAACATTGCTCGCCTAATGATCGAGCGTGAGTGGGGCGCAACAATGATGCTCACCGAACCAGATGCTGGTAGCGATGTCGGTGCTGGTCGTTCCAAGGCAGTAGAGCAAGCGGATGGCACTTGGCACATCACCGGTACCAAGCGATTTATCACATCAGGTGATCATGATTTGAGTGAGAACATCATTCACTTCGTGCTCGCTCGCCGTGAAGGTGGCGGACCTGGCACAAAAGGCCTCTCCCTCTTCCTCATTCCGAAATTCATGTTTGATCATAAGACCGGTGAACTCGGTAAGCGCAATGGCGTTTATGTCACCAAGGTCGAACACAAGATGGGTCTTAATGTTTCTTCAACATGTGAGATGAACTTGGGCGAGAAGGAACCTGCAGTGGGTTATCTCCTCGGTGAAGCGCACGAAGGCATCGCGCAGATGTTCAAAGTCATTGAATTCGCCCGAATGATGGTTGGCACAAAAGCTATCGCCACATTAAGCGCTGGCTACCTTCAAGCCCTTGCATATGCGAAAACCCGCGTTCAAGGCCCTGATTTAACGAAGGCTGCTGACAAGGCGAGCCCTCGAGTAACCATCATCAACCACCCAGATGTACGTCGCTCGTTGATGGTGCAAAAGTCCTACGCCGAAGCGATGCGCGCACTTGTGCTTTACACCGCATCAATCCAAGATGAAATCGTCATCAAACAAAGCTCAGGGGAAGACCCTGCAAAGCTTGCTGAATTAGAGGCGCTCAATGACTTACTACTTCCCATAGTTAAGGGATATGGCAGCGAGAGATCATGGACATTGCTCGGAACCGAGTCTCTACAAACTTTTGGTGGCTCTGGCTTTACTCAAGATTGGCCGCTCGAACAATACGTTCGCGATGCCAAGATCGATACCTTGTATGAGGGCACGACCGCAATTCAAGGCCTCGATTTCTTCTTCCGTAAAATCGTGAAGGATGGCGGCAAGGCAATCCGAAAAATTGGAAAAGAGATTGGCGCGGTAGCTGCATCAGGCGGCGCTAATGGTGACATCAAGGCACAACTCGGCGTCGCACTCAACGAAGTCAATACTTCCATTGGCGCCTTGGTTGGTGTGGCCATGGCATCTCAAGAAGATCCAAAGGAAATCTACAAAGTTGGATTGAACACAAGTCGATTGCTGATGAATGTTGGCGACATTATCTGCGCTTGGCTTCTTGTCCGCCAAGCCGACATCGCAACCGAAAAGCTAGCAGCGGCAAGTGAGAAAGATAAAGCGTTCTATCAAGGAAAAATTGCAGCCGCGAAGTTCTTTGTTGAGAATGTACTTCCACATGTTGCAGTGGATCGCGCAATCATCGAAAAGACGGATAACACTGTTATGGAGTTGGCTGAGAACGCTTTCTAGTACACTCAACCGGTGCGCAAATTCACCGGTGAGATACTCGTCATTTCGAGCGCATTCTTCTTCGCTACTACCGGCGTTCTTGCCAAGCTCATCATCGCCGGCGGAATCAGCCCGGTGCGCCTGACCCAAATCAGAACTACTGGGGTCTTCCTAGCGCTCTTGCTCTTCTTACTCATTACTAATCGCCAGGCCCTTAAGGTAACCAAGCAAGAGCTCCCGAATCTGATTCTGATGGGAATCATTGGGATCGCTGGCGTGCAGGCCTTCTATTTCTTTGCCGTGACCAGAATGCCGGTGAGTATCACCTTGGTTATCGAATTCACCGCCCCTATCTGGATCGCAATCTTTATCCGCTTCTTCCGCCACCAAATCGTCAAGCCGATGATGTGGTGGGGCATCGGAACCGCCCTCTCTGGTCTCTTTCTCGTCACGGAAATTTGGCAAGGATTGAAACTTGATGGCCTGGGAGTTCTCGCTGCATTTATCGATGCGCTCTGCCTTGCCTACTACTTCCTCCGCCTCGAATCGACGGTAAAAACTCGCAATGGTCTCAGTCTGCTCGTCTATGTCTTCGGGTTTGCTGCTCTTACTCTTGCCATCATCCAACCACCATGGACATTTCCTACTGAGATTTTCACGGCCCAACTTTCGCTTGAAGAGCTAAGCCCAGGAAAATTCATCATCGGGTGGCAACTCATTGGGATTCTCATCCTCTTTGGATCGATTGCGCCATACATCTTCATCACCTACGGCGTAAAGAGCATCCCTGCCTCACAAGCAAGCGTCATTGCGATGTTAGAGCCGGTGATTGCTGGCGGCATCGCATGGATTGTCTTGAGTGAGGCGCTCACACCGCTGCAGATTATCGGTGGTGCGACTGTGCTCGTTGGCATCTATCTCACCGAACGCGCCCGACAAGAAGCGCACAAGTAAAGCCCTGTTAGAGCTGTCGCGCCATATCGACAAAGCGCGAGAAGTGGCCTTGGAAGGCAACGGTCACAGTCTTCGTAGGGCCATTACGGTGCTTAGCAACAATTAAATCGGCTTCGCCTTGTCGAGGGGAGTCGCGCTCATAGACATCTTCACGATGAAGCAAGATCACCATGTCGGCATCCTGCTCAATCGAACCTGATTCACGAAGATCTGAGAGCATCGGACGCTTATCAGAGCGTTGCTCTGGCGAACGATTGAGCTGCGAGATTGCTACCACGGGACAATCGAGCTCTTTCGCAAGGAGCTTTAATTGGCGAGAGAATTCAGAGACCTCTTGTTGGCGATTCTCAACACGCTTACCGCTCGACATCAGCTGGAGATAATCGATGATGACGAGTTTGAGGTTATGACGTTGCTTCAAACGACGAGCCTTGGCTCGAATCTCCATGATATTCAAATTGGGCGAATCATCGATAAAGAGTGGGGCATCGGAGATTTCACCCATTCTTCTCGCCAACCGCGACCATTCATCATCGCTCAACGTGCCAGAGCGCATATTCTGTAAGGGAACCCGAGCTTCGGCTGAGAGCATGCGCATGGTGATCTCGTTCCGCCCCATTTCTAGAGAGAAGATCACTGAGGTAAGACCATGCTTAATGGAGGCATTACGCGCTAAGTCGAGCCCCAGAGTTGATTTACCAATGGCAGGACGTGCTGCGAGTACGACCATATTTCCTGGGTGGAGACCATTGGTTAATTCATCGAGATCCTTAAAGCCAGTGGGCACTCCGGTGAGTTGGCCATCGCGCGCACCGATTGCCTCAATCTCATCGAGCGTTCCAGCGAGCAGGGTATTGAGTTGTTGATAATCCTCGCTCACACGTCGTTCAGTAACGGCATAAACTTCTGCTTGTGCAACATCAACTGCATCATCAACGTCGCCTTCGCTCGCATAACCAATCTGAACAATCTTTGTGCCGGCCTCTACTAATCGTCGCAAGATAGCGCGCTCACGTACGATTTTGCCGTAGTAGCCCGCATTGGCTGCAGTAGGAACGGATGCGATGAGAGTGTGCAGATACGGTGCGCCACCCACGCGAGTGAGATCGCCATTGCGAGTGAGCTCTGCGGAAACTGTGACAGCATCGACTGGCTCGCCGCGGCCATAGAGATCGAGGATCGTCTCAAAGATTGTTTGGTGCGCAGGACGGTAGAAGTCATTACCGCGGAGCGTCTCAACGACATCGGCAATCGCATCTTTACTCAAGAGCATTCCGCCGAGAACACCTTGTTCGGCAACAGTGTCGTTTGGTGGAACCCGCTCAAAACCATCGCCACGTTGCGGAAGTTCAGCAACAGACATGGGGCACCTCCAGTTAATTAACTAAGCGTGACTATAGAAGTGCCAGCTGACAAAGCTCGCCAGGGTGTGCACGCGGGTGTTGGGGGTGGTGTGGGTAAGCCGCTTCTGGCTGTTGATGACCTGTGGAGAAAATGGCAGTTTCTGGGGAGTTCGCTCCCCCCACCTGCATAATTGGCGGGGATGGGCTGTGGAGAGAGAAAATTTCTCGCCATCTCACCTGATGAACAGAGCGACCGATACCAAAGCGAAGGCCCTCGAGAAATCTCGAGGGCCGCGCTCACTTCTGTTATTTCTTAGGCAGGAACAACCTCTACTGCAACATTTGCCGAAACATTTGAAGCAAGGGAAATCTTGACCACGTGGCGACCGAGGGTCTTGATGTGACCATTGGTCTTGATGCGATGGCGATCGAGTTCGATTCCGGTCGATGCCTTGACGGCGAGCGCAATATCTTTCTCGGTTACTGAACCGAAGAGACGACCAGCGCTACCAACTTTTGCGCCAACCTTGACGCCAGCGCCTTCGAGCGCTGCTTTGATCTCGCGGGCATGCTCGACATCGCGAATCTCGCGAGCCTTACGTGCGCGGCGGATCGAGGTGATCTGCTTCTCGCCACCGAGTGACCAGGCGATTGCCTTGCCGCGCGGGATGAGGAAGTTCCGTCCGAAACCATCTTTGACGGTTACGACATCTCCTGGATGGCCAAGCCCTGCTACCTCTTGAGTAAGGATGAGTTTCATATCGTCACTCCCCCTTAGCGAGCCGTCGAGGTGTAGGGAAGAAGCGCCATCTCCCGTGCATTCTTGATTGCACGTGCGAGCTCGCGCTGCTGTTGGACGCTTACGCCAGTGATACGGCGCGAACGAATCTTGCCGCGATCAGAGATGAAGCGACGGAGCAGATTTGTATCTTTGTAATCGATGTAATCAAGCTTGTCGAGTGGATTTGGCTTCTTCTTAAATGGCTTGAGCTGCGCAGCAGCTTTGCCACGAGGGGCCTTTCCTTTTTTCTCTTTGGATCCCATTTTTCTCTCCTTTAAATATTGGTAATTAGATATTTGGTTTAGAAGGGTGGCTCATCATTGGCGCCGACTGGTGAACCCCACGAGCCTGATGCAGCCCATGGATCGTCGTTGCCGCCGCTACTTGCGCCACCTGCGCTATTGCCAGCGCCTGCGCCTGCTCGATTGGTCTTTGAGACCTTGGCGGTTGCGTTCCGTAGCGATGGACCGACCTCGTCGACCTCAATCTCATACACGGTGCGCTTCTCGCCCTCTTTCGTCTCGTATGAGCGTTGCTTCAATCGTCCTTGGACGATGACTCGCATCCCGCGGGTAAGTGATTCGGCAACATTCTCAGCAGCTTGTCGCCAAACATTGCATGAAAGATAGAGTGAATCGCCATCTTTCCACTCGTTCGTTCCTTTATCGAGGTAACGTGGTGTAGAGGCGATGCGAAACTTCGCAACTGCCGCACCGTTGGGTGTAAAGCGCAACTCTGGATCGTCAACTAAATTGCCGATGATGGTGATTACTGTATCTCCAGCAGCCATCTGTATACCTTCTTCTCTATCTACTCGTAGTTACTAAGTCTTACTTACCGGGACGGATTACTTTTGTGCGAAGCACTGCTTCGTTGAGATTGAGCTGGCGATCCAACTCTTTGATTGCTGCCGGTTCGCATTTCATATCGACAACTGCATAGATGCCCTCAGGCTTCTTTGCAATTTCGAATGCCATTCGGCGGCGACCCCAAATATCGAGACGATCTACTGAACCACCAGAATCCTTGATGATTTTGAGATATGTCTCTAGTGAAGGAGCAACGGTCCGTTCCTCAAGATCTGGGTCGAGGATGACCATCATTTCGTAACGTCGCATAATCCCCACCTCCTCTGGACTAAACGGCTACGGTCGTTCCGTAGCAGGAGGGTTATTGCGTAGGACCTAATCTATCGCCCCCTGGCGACACGAGGGAAATCGCTGGGGAGGGCCGTAGGCTCCACCTGTGGAGATTCGCCCGATTTCAAGCGCGGAGCACCAGTCATTCCTTATATATAGGAGTGAGCTCGACCCTTCATTCCTGCAATCCCCTTCCTGGGGCGGTGTGAAAAAGGGGGCATGGCGCTCACGTTCAATTGGCTTCTTCGATGGGCCAGGCAACAGTGAACTGGTCGGCGCAGCCCTGATCCTCGCCCGAAAAACTCCACGGCTCAATAAATTCTTCTTCTACATTCCAGAAGGTCCCGCGCTTCCATTAGATAAATATGAGAGCGCGCTCGAACTTCTCGCTGCATACGCAAAGCAAGAAGGAGCATTCGCGCTTCGGATCGGGCCAATGGTTGTCAAAGCTCGCTGGGAAGCAGATCTCATCAAAAGCGCGCTCGCCGATGAAAGTATCTCATCGCTTAATGAGATCACACCTTCTTACGTTAATCCGGCTGCGCACTCACTTGAAAACATCTTGAAAGCACGCGGCTTTACTCCAAGCAACGATGATCCCGATGGATTTGGTGCTGGGCAACCAAGATTTCTCTATCAGCTTCCGATTAAGGATAAATCGCGTGATGATTTACTCGCCGGCTTCAATCAACTATGGCGAAGGAATATCAAGAAGAGTGAGAATGAAGGTGTAAGGGTAAGGATCGGCGCTCGGGAAGATCTTGGCGAATTTCACCGCGTCTACATCGAGACTGCTGCTCGCGATAACTTCACACCTAGGCCACTCTCATACTTTCAGCAGATGTGGGATGCATTCAATATTGATTCTAAAGAACCAGATCTGATTCTCTTTATCGCCGAGTGGAATAGCAAAGTAGTGGCGGCAGCTATCTACATCGAGCTTGGGTTCCATACCTGGTATCTCTATGGCGCCTCCAGCACTGAAGGGCGAGAAGCCCGCCCAAGTAATGCGCTCCAGTGGGCGATGATGGAACGCTCTTTACAGAAAGATGCGCACATTTACGACTTGCGTGGCATCACCGCAACGCTCGATAAATCGAACCCACACGCAGGTCTCTTACAATTCAAAGTCGGCGTTGGCGGACGCGCCGTCGAAGTCATGGGTGAGTGGGATTACTCGATAAATCCCCTGCTCTATCTAGCCTTTCGTGCATATCTGAATAGACGGTGAGAAGATACCGATATGAGCACATTGACTTTGCATGTGGATGCCGAGCGCTGGCGCCACCATATTGCTCATTATGTAGCCCGGCATCAGGGTGATCTCGTTCCAGTAATTAAAGGGAATGGTTATGGTTTTGGGATTCCCACTCTGGCGCGCGAATCAACCTCATTTAACGCTCAATGCGTCGCTTGCTATAGCGCCGATGAGGCAGCAGCGATTCGTTCTCAATTCGAGGGTGATGTCCTCTTATTAGCTCCAGATTCCCGCCTTGAAGAGGAGTGGGTTATCCATACCATTGCGCCAGTAAGTAAGAGTTTTGGAGACCACAAACCAAAACGTTTTGTCATCGAACTACTCTCGCCAGTAAAGCGCCATGGATTTACACTTGCTGACGTCGCAACCGCTCTCAATGAATACTCAAACTCCGGACGATGTGAAGGGCTCGCACTTCATCTTCCTATAGACCAGAAGAGCTCAGCAGTGGAGTGGGTGAGTGCCCAACTAACCGGACTTGATGGATTGCAGATTGCTCCTGCGCGCTACCAAAGCACAATATGGATCTCACATATTTCCGCTGACGACCTACTCTCATTGAAGAAGAGTTGGCCCCAACTTCGCTGGCGCGTTCGGGTAGGAACAGATCTTTGGCTTGGCGCGCGCACCAGCCTGACAGCAACATCGACTGTCATCGATTGCCATCGAATCTCCACCAGCGAACGAGTTGGGTATCGACAGGTAGCTCCAGGTAAAGGTTGGTTGCTTGTTGCCTCCGGCGGTACCGCTCAAGGAATTGGACTCGAGGTTCCAACTAGTGGAATCAAATCGCTCGTCAAATCAATACTGCGCCTCTTTGGCTGGAATCCAAGTCCATATAGCTGGAATGGCAGCGCATTACCCTTTGCCGAAGCGCCCCATATGCATAATTCACTTCTATACCTCAAGGGTGAAAATCCACCTGAGGTTGGTGAAGAGATCGGGCTAAACGTTCGATTCACTACGACGACCTTTGATGAGGTCGTTTTCGAGTAGAAATAGCGCGTAACCAGCTAAGGCAAGTAATGAAAGAATTCGGAACGCTGAGATATCTACATAAGTATTCGTGCTAATTCCACCAGCTTCATTAAGCACAGTCAGTAAATGTCGCCAAATACCGAATTGATAGAGCAACTCCCCGCCTTGCCATATTACAAATAATCCGTAAAACGTTCGCGTCTTTGGGAAGTAAAGAATCGCAACGAGCGCGAGCCATAGAACATATTGCGGTGAATAGACCTTATTTAGAGTGAAGAAAATAACGGAGCTGAGAAAGATGCTGCCGAACAGGTTACCCCGATATCGCCAGTAAGTGGCTAATAGCAAAGTAATGACTAGTGGCGTAATCACCCAATTGATACCAGAAATCCACGATCCTTTGAGAGAAACGAGATACCAGATTGATCCGAAATCGATATCTCTTTTGAAATTAAAAATATAGAACTTTGCCCAGCCATCAAATTGAAACAACATGAAAGGTAAATTGACTATCAATGAGGCAAGCATCAAACCTTTATAGAAGCTTATGCGTCCCGCTCTCTTTCCTGCCAAACTTAGTAGCACAGGAATGACGAAAATAATCGGGAAGAACTTGACGGAAATGCTGATGGCCAAGGCAATTCCAGAAAACCAATATCTCTGGCGAGAAAGCAAGATGAGCGCAAGAAGTAGTGGAGTAATCGCCCAGATATCCCAATTGATAAAAAGCGCCGATATAACTGCAGGTGAAAAGGCAAAGAGCAGCGCGCTTTGTTTATCTAATTTTGCTAGTTGATATACAAGTACTCCATAAGCCAATGAGATAACAAATAGATTCCAGTGGAAGAATTGGAGTAATCCATCCGATCCATCTCTGGAAAGTAAGGAAATAATCCAGATCCCAATTCCGGAAAGTATCGGATATTCAAGAGATTTCTCGCCAGCGCCAAAAGGCCAAGCATCGACAGCAAATCCTCGAACCTCATAAAGCCCAGTGATATCTGTATAACATCCATGTTGATAGACATCGGGAGAGATCCAGCCACCCGGAATACACCGCGCAAATTTGAGATAGCTAATTAGCAATGAGAAAAAAGTGGTGGCAAAAGCGCTCAGAAGAAGTGAGCGACTACGCATTAATTACCGGTTTTACTTGGTGAGGGAGTAGGCGTCGTAACCGCAGAAGGTGTTGGCGTTGGGTTTGCTGGTGGTACCACCACATCATCAAATCCTGGTGGACGCGGAATAATGTTGTAAATCGAGCCATCGGCGAGCGCATCCTCTCCGATAAAAACTGGCTCTGGGAAATCAATAACAGGTTCGCCCTTGAGTGCGCCTTTCATGAATTCAGTCCAAATTCGTGCGGGGAATGACCCGCCAGTCAAAGTGCGCATCCCGCCAATGCCACGTAACGATTCAGTGGAGTCATCGCGATAGAAGGCTACCGATGCCGCAATCTGTGGGGTATATCCATTCCACCACGCTGAACTATTCTCTTGACTTGTTCCCGTCTTGCCCGCGGCAGGGCGACCAAGTTTCTGCGCGGCGAAGCCGGAACCGTACTTCACCACGTTTTGTAGCGCATATGTGAGATCAGCCATTACCTCTTTTCCGAAGACTTCCTGTCCTTGCGGGTTCGCTTTATAAAGCACGCCACCATTGCGATTACCAACTTCAACAACCAAGAATGGTTTTGCGTAGACACCTTGTGCGGCAAATGTTGCATACGAATTAGCGACATCTAAGACTTTAGGGCTGGCTACACCAAGAACTACTGATGGCGTTGGCACCATTTCGACTTGTTCAGGTATTCCCGCTCGGCGCGCCGCGTCAATGACCTTCTCTGGCCCAATAGCGATTCCTAACGGGACATACACAGTGTTGACGGATTTTTCGGTTGCCTCTAGGAGCGTGAGATTCTTAAATGACTTCTTCCCGTAATTAGCAACCTCGTAAGGCTTGCCATTGTCATCGAAAGTCTGAGGGGATTTACCGCTCCACACGGTATCGAGAGCGACTCCCGCTTCAAGGGCTGCTATCAGAGCAAAAGGTTTAAAGCTCGAGCCTGCTTGAGTAATGCCTTGAGTGGCATTATTTAATTGGCGCTCCACATAGTCTGGCCCGCCGTACATCGCCAAGATTGCACCCGTTCCCGGGCGGACTGCGGCTAAGCCGATATGCAGATCATCAGGCGCTTTTTTTGGCGCCTCTTTCGCTACTGCCAATACCGCAGCTTCCTGCGCTTTCTTATTTAACGTTGTAGTGACCTTTAAGCCACCAATCATCAACTTATCGTCAGAGAAGCCAAGTTTGTTCAACTCTTTTTGAACAGCAGCGACGAGATATCCCTTAGGACCAGCGAGGATTCCCGTTTTAGATCGAGCTAATACTTTTGGCATTTCCAAATTCTTCAGTAATTTCTGATCAGCCCAACCTGCCGAAACCATTCCACGTATCGTGTATCGATATCGCGCTGCTAGCCGTTCCGCATTACCTTCACGTAAACCTGGATCGTAATATCCCGGTGATCGCAAGACTGATGCAAGCACTGCCGATTGTCGTAAGGTCAAATCGCGAACGCTCTTGCCAAAGTAAAGTTGAGATGCTGTCTCTACTCCATATGCGCCCCGGCCAAAGTAAATAGTGTTGAGATAGTTCTCAAGAATCTCATCTTTAGTCATCATATTCTCAAGTTTGATTGCGATGATTAATTCGCGAATCTTTCGTTTGATAGTTTGATCGGGAGTTAAAAAGGCAGTCTTCGCATATTGTTGGGTGATTGTTGAACCACCTTGTACGCCACCACCTCGAGCCATATTAAAGAGCGCCCTGATGATTCCGGTTGGACTGATTGCGTGCTCGCTGTAGAAATTACGGTTCTCGGCTGCGAGAACTGCGTGGCGGAGATCGAGTGGAATCTTTCCTAAGGGAACGCTCGTTCGATTCTGCGCACCAATTCGCGCAAACTCGGTTCCATCATCGTAGGCAAGGATGGTCGCTTGGCTGGTGACATATGCGTTGGGATCTGGAATCTGCACCGTGAAATAGGAGAAAACCAGTAAGACCGAACCTGCGAAAAAGGCGAGGCCCCCGAGGAAGAGCGTCCAGCGCAGGGCGAGGCGCTTTCCAGAGACTCGTCGTCCAGAGCGCCGTTGTGCCATAAGAGTAGGTTACTGATTACCGAGCGAAATCCTCATCCTCAAGGGTGCGCACCCGACGGGGTGGCTTCCGCTTCCGGCCATCCCCCAATAAATATGAGGTATGCAGATGATTCCAACGACAACGCTGGCAAATTTCAACGACATACACACGAAATTCACCAAGCTCGTTCTCAAGTTCTTCTAACTCTTGACTTGACTTAAGCCTGCCCGAATATTGACCCAATTCATCGCCAAAGATGTAGTTGAGTTCGACCAACTTCTCTCGACGACATAGGGGGCAATCGCGATCGGTCTCTTCACCATGAAACTTCGCCGCCTTGAAAAGGTATGGGTCAGCATCTGTTGGGTCGCTCGCAGTGCCATGAAACGCATTCTTGAGAAAATTGAAAATAGTGGCGCGCTTTTGGAGCGAATAGTCGATTATTGAACGTTGCGACCACATGAGATAAGGGTAATCGGTATTTAGGCTCTAGTCTTTGCCATATGCAACTGCCCCGATTAAGTGACTTTGGTCGATTTTGGAGATTGATCGCCGTCCGTTGGATGGGGCAAGGAACTGATGGGCTTTACCAGAGCGCACTGGCAGCTTTCTTGCTCTTTTCGCCGGAGCGAGCAGCTAGCGCGCAAGCGGCGGCATTTGCATTTGCAGTGGTACTACTTCCCTATTCCCTTGTTGGACCTGTTGTCGGAACTCTGCTCGATAAATTTTCCCGAAGACAGATTCTATTTTTTGCAAATAACCTTCGCGCGTTGGTGCTCTTGTTTGTTGCCTGCGTATTACTCCTTGGAAACACTGGTTTATTGCTTACCTTTACTGTCCTGATTTCATTTGGCATAAATCGTCTAATCCTCGCGGGGCTGTCCGCAGCAACGCCACGTTTGGTAAGTGAAGAAAACCTAATCAGCGCTAACGCGCTGAGCGTCACTGGTGGAACGCTCGCAATTGTCCTTGGTGGCGGAGTTGGCGTTGGTTTACGGAAGCTTTTCAATATTTTTGGTAGCTCTGACCAAGCTGATGCCGCCCTTGTCATGGTTGCCGCCTTTGGATATCTCATCGCTGCACTTCTTGCGCTCCGAGTGACACGAGATGAATTTGGCCCAGAGCCCCATGTGGTAGCTCCGGCTTGGTACGAAGGATTTAATGAAATGCGCGAGGGTTTCCGTTATCTAACGGACCACGCCACAAGTTTCCTCGCGATAATCGTTGTCGCGATTCAACGCGGCGGACTGACAGCTTTAACTTTGATGGCGTTAATTCTCGAACGAAATACCTTTAACAATTCGACAAATCCAGATGCTGGCCTGGGTGGATTTGCCCTAGCGCTTGTGCTCTCTGGGGTTGGAATCATGCTTGGCGCAATTATCACTCCACCAGCAACTCGATATATCAATCGCTTCACATGGAGTAGGTGGGCAATGGTCGCGGCCGCGGTTATGCCCATTATCTTCGCACTCACGCTCAATGAAGCAACGCTGATCATGATGGGTTTTTTCACCGGCATGGCCGGACAAGCTGTAAAAGTAACAAATGATGCAATCGTGCAGCAGACTACGAGTGATATTTTCCGCGGCCGAGTTTTCGCGGTTTATGATGTTGTTGTAAATGCTGCGATCGTTTCGGGCGCCTTACTTTGTGCAGCTTTTCTTCCAACGAGTGGACTCACCCGGACCGTGCCACTTGGGATCTCAGTAATCTATCTCTTTGCTGCGCTAGCCCTTATGAATAAACGTATCTTCAAGTAATCTGTCCCTATGAGAAACCGATTAAGCTCCTTATTCCTGGCAGTAATCACCCTTTTTGCTCTTGGCACACCTGCTCAGGCTGCAATCACCGAGAGCGACGCGAAATACGCGCAGGAGGCAGGGAAGGCGACCCAAGATTTCTCTACAGCTATTGGTAATTGGGGAGATATCTACCAACTCGCGCCTGAGAAAGTAAATTCTGCTGGATATAAAAAATGGAAAAAGCGAGCACAGAACGCGGACAGCTCTGTGAAAGCGGCTCTCACTAATTTCTCGAAAATCAAAGTTTCCGCAGGCTATAAGAATTCGGATGTAGCCCTCAGAAAATTCATTAAGGCCTATACCAACGCAATCGGTCTCTACGCACCTGCAATTCAAAAGAACGATAAGAAACTTGTCCGCAAAGCAAACGATGCCTTGATGGCTGCGACCAATCTATTTACAGCGTGGGGGAATGAATTCGCCCGAGATACGTCAGCGCTAGCCAAGTGAGAGTGGCTTAATCAAGCCACTGGCTTCGAGTTCGTCCCACACCGAATCAGAGATTTCTGCATCGAAGTCTGCAACGTTTGCTCGTAATTCGGCGGAATTTCGTGATCCGGTAAGGACAGTAGTGACTGCAGGATGGCGGAGCGGGAATTGAATTGCAGCGGCAGTAAGCGAGACCTCGCTTTCGGCAAGGAAAGCTTTGATAGCTAGCGCGCGATCTAGTAGCTCTTCACTCACCGGCGCATAGTTAAAGGCAGCTCCTTTAACCGGATTAGCAAGGACACCCGAGTTATAGACACCACCAATAATCATGGAGACGTTCTTCTTCAAAGCAAGTGGGAAGAGCTCTTCTTGTGCCTCTTGATCGAGGAGCGTGTAACGACCAGCTATGAGAGCGCAATCTAAATCTGTCTCTCGCATTACTACTACTGAAGGTGCGCAGAGATTTAAACCCATACCAACAGCTTTGATGATTCCCTGGGATCGGTAATCATCGAGTACTGGGTACGCCTCCCGAAGTGTCTGCTCCAAGTAATCTTCACAATCGTGCAGCAGGACCATATCTACATGGTCTAGGCCGAGCCGCTCTAAACTTTCATTGATTGAGCGCTTAACTCCATCTGCACTCCAGTCGTACACCGACTCCTTGGTTGGATCTGCATCTTTGAAAAATTCCTTATCAGGTGTGTCAGTGTCGTTGAGTACTCGACCAACTTTCGTCGAGATAACGAAATCTTTCTTCGCGGCGCGAAGTGCGCGCCCTAATCGAACCTCTGACTTTCCATTTCCATATAGTGGTGCGGTATCAAAGTAATTAATGCCAAGATCAAATGCGGTAGAGATGAGATCATCGCTCTCATGTTCTGATACCGAGGAGAACATTCCACCTAACGGGGCAGTACCAAGTCCTAAGCGGGTAATTTCTAATGGAACTCGTTTTAATGAGACTTTTTGATTATGGCGTGGCATTCCTGAATCGTATAGGATTTTTGTAGAAAACTGAAAGGGTTACATGACAACCATCACTGGCTTTCGCATCGCAGATATTCGCTTTCCCACCTCACGTTCGCTCGATGGTTCCGATGCGATGAATAAGGACCCCGACTACTCAGCCGCCTATCTCATTCTTGAGACCGATAGCGAAATCACTGGCCACGGCTTCTCCTTCACCTTAGGACGGGGCACTGAACTTCAATGCGCAACAATCGAATTGTTAGCACCAAAAGTTGTCGGTTTGAAGGTCGATCAACTCAAGCGATCCCTCGGCGAGATTGCCCGAGATCTGGTGAGCGATTCACAGATCCGCTGGCTCGGCCCAGAAAAAGGTCTTACCCATATGGCAGTTGGTGCAGTACTCACTGCGCTCTGGGATTTGGTCTCGAAATTTGAAAAGAAGCCGTTGTGGGAAGTGCTTGCCGATATGAGTCCAGAGGAGATCGTCTCGCTCATCGATTTCCGATATATCCGCGATGTCCTCACCCCAGAGGAGGCGCTGGAAATTCTTAAGAAAGCAGAACCAACGAAAGCTGAACGTAAGGCAAAGTTATTAAAGGATGGGATACCCGCCTACACCACTTCACCGGGATGGCTCGGATATAGCGACGAGAAGATGGTCCGACTAGCGAAAGAGGCTGTCGCTGAAGGGTTCACCCTAATAAAACTTAAGTGCGGTGGATCAATCGAGGATGACAAACGAAGGTTACGTTTGGCTCGTGAGGCAGTCGGACCAAATGTTCGCCTTGCAATTGATGCCAACCAGGTATGGAGCGTTGACGAAGCGATCACCTGGCTGAAAGAGCTTCATGGTGTCGATCTTTATTGGATTGAAGAGCCAACCTCTCCAGATGACGCGCTCGGACATGCCACTATTGCAAAAGCAATAGCACCGATACGTGTTGCTACTGGTGAACACGTGCAGAACCGAATCATTTTCAAGCAGATGCTCCAATTAGGAGCCTTTTCCTTTATGCAGATTGATTCCACTCGGGTCGCTGGTCCTAATGAGAACATTGCGAACATCCTGATGGCCGCTAAGTTTGGTATTCCAGTCTGTCCTCATGCTGGCGGAGTAGGGCTTTGCGAATTAGTGCAACATTTATCTATGTTCGACTATGTCGCGGTCTCAGGCGAGAATGACGCTCGAGTGATTGAATTTGTTGATCATCTGCACGAACATTTTGTAACACCTGTAGCAATCAAGAGCGGCCGGTACCTAGCGCCAGTTGCGCCCGGAGCGGGTGGCGAAATGTTTCCTGATTCCATCAATCGATTTACCTTCCCACATGGAGAGGAATGGCAATGAAAAATCTAACAATCTCATCGAAGGCGCAGGCTCCCGAGTGGGCGCTACTCGAACGCGAGATCATCACCAAACTCAATGCCGCCGCTCCAGAATTCGTCAAGAAATACACAAATGTCGATGGCACGCTCAAATGGAAGAGCGAATTTGGAAGTATGGACGGCTCTGACGATCCATATGAGGCGTTCCACAACCTTGCTCTCTTATATGCAATCGGCGGCAGCGAAGAGATCTATGACTTGGCCCGAAAAATGTGGGAATCCATCACTCTGCAATGGACGGAATACGGCCAGCTCTATCGTGAATTCGATGGTTACTACGACTGGATGCATCATGGCGAGGGCTATCTATATTTCTACTTCCTCGGATTAACCAAACCCGAAAGTTTGATGGACCGACAACGGGCCCGTCGTTTCGCTCGCATGTATATGGGCGAAGATCCCCTCGCTGAGAACTACGACAAAGAGAGGAAGATCATCCGTTCCCCACTCAATGGCAGCCGTGGCCCTCGCTTTATTGTCACTGAAGAAGATTGGTATACCCACCGCACCGTTCTCGATGACTATCTCGCTCCATATGAGGATATTGAGGGCGTTGATTTTGCTTCGATGAAATGTAATTGGTCTGATCCGGTTATTTACAAGCGCTTGATTGAGAAGATGAATGAGCGGATGAATCGAGGTGATGTTCCCCTCAATCTCAATGCCACGACGATGATTACCCATGCCTACATGTACTCACATGATCCAAAGGAGAAAGAGTGGGTCCTCGACTACATCAAGGTCTGGGCTGACCGCGCCAATGCTAACGACGGTTACATGCCAGACAATGTTGGGCTGAGTGGGAAAGTCGGCGAGTACAACGATGGTAAGTGGTGGGGTGGTTACTACGGATGGCGTTGGCCGCATGGCTTGATGACCATCATGGAGCCGTTAACTAATGCAGTAATGAATGCCGTCCTGCTTACCGGCGATTACTCCTATCTTGATGTTGCTCGTCAACAATTTGATAAGAACTGGGAACTTCGTAAGGTAGAGGGTGACCGAGTACTCGTTCCGCACCGACATTTCGACGCTGGCTGGGGCGACTACCGAGATGCATCACCACGCCACCTCATCTATCTCTGGACTTCATCGCTAGATGATCAGGATCTCAATCGAATTGCCGCGATTCCGCGCACTGAAGATTGGTCACAAATCATCATTCCAGGAAAGCCAGGTCATAACACCCTTGGTTATAAGCATTTCATCGCTAATACCCTCTCGTGGTTCGAGTTCATTCAAGGTCACCTTCCTCACTTTCCGAGTGAGATCCTCAAGGCAAACCTTGAACTTATCGATATCCACCTTCGCCGGATGCGTTCGATGATTGGAAATCAGGAGAATTGGGATAGCTATTCGCCTGATACCACCGATGAGATCATCGAATTAGATCTCTTGAAAATCGGTTACCAGGTCCATGCATGGCAATGGTTTAGCCCGGTCTACCTCGAAGGATTAATGCAGTTGGCAACTGGCTCACCTATGCACATCTCGCATGGTGGTTTCCAATTCGCAAATATTCGCCCATTCGATGGTGAGAACAAGAGAAGTGGTCTTCCTGAAGATGTCGCCGTAATGGTTGATGCGATTTCAAAGACCAATACTTCGGTACATGTTGCTAATACGGGTTCCAAATCGCGGGAGTTAGTCTTACAAGCAGGCGGATTTGGCGAACACCAATTCGTCTCGGTATCAATTGATGGCACAAGTTATGACATCAACGACAAGCACTTCGCCTTGACCTTGGAGCCAGGAACGGTTGCCCACTTGAACTTCACGGTTAAGCGCTTTGCGAATAACCCGACTTACGAGACTCCTTGGTCAAAGCGAGACGATTGGCATCCACTAATCACCGGTAGGCCGTTATCTAATTTCTAATTCTCTATTTAGAAATTAGAAAGTGGCGACTGTGTGCTTGTCGATGAAATCCCAGTCGTATTCGATGCATAGTCCCTCGCCCTTGGGCGCCATGACATATCCGTCTTGGATATCCAATTGTGTCTTGGTACCAAAGAGGAAATCATCGAAGGGATAGAGCGTTTCGAAGAATTCGCAATTGGGTATCGCAAGTGAAGGGTGCAGCTGAACCTGCTCTAGACCGTGGTAAATCGTCGTATGCAATTCGCATTGGACACCGAACGCCTCAGCTACATGTGCAGTCTTCATCACTGCAGTGATACCGCCACGCCATGAGACATCTGTGCGGACGATATCGACGATTCCCTCAGCGATGCAGTGCGCCGTTGTGTAATGCGCGCCTGCGATAACTTCGGTACCGCAGATTGGAATATCCAATTTCTCTCGCAGTTTTCGGAGCCCATTGAGATTTACATCAAGGAGCGGTTCTTCGAGCCATCGATAGCCAAGCCGCTCCAGTTCGCGACCTGCCTTGAGCGCAGACTCGTAACTATCCATGATCACTGGGTCTGCCATCAACGTGAAATCATCTCCGACGGCTTCCCGAACGGCGCGGTAGCAGGCGATATCGAGATCGAGCCCTCCTGGAGGATGAAGCTTGTACCCCTTATATCCCTTTGCCTTTACCTCCAACGCTTCTCGAACATAATCTTCAGGACCAGGTAAGAACATCGAAGAGACATAGAGTGGAACTTTTTCACGTGCCGCACCAAGAATCTTGTAAACAGGTTGATGTGCCATCTTGCCCACGATGTCCCAACAGGCATTATCAAAGGGTGCATAGGAATAAATCGGTACATGGTTCCATCGTCGATCAAAGATCTCAAAATCTTTCATGTTTTTCGCTGAATCATGTGGGCTACGACCGATGAAGAAGGGCTTTACCTGAGACATAGTCGCGGCTGCGGCCTTCGCATCTTGCGCGCCAAACCCAAATGAAGTTCCTGTCACTCCATCTGACGTGGTGATGGTCACTACGGTGAAATCAGGACGTGAGCCACCAGGAAGTGCAACGGCCTTTGCTGCATCGAGCGCTCCTAGATCATCCTTGCCTCGACATGCGCGAATCTCGATATCGGTAATGACTGTACTCACCTGTGCTCCTCGCTACTTGGGTTCTCTACTAGGTATAACGCATTTGCTGCTGGATAGAATCGTTGCAACGAACTTTCAATATGTTGATACATGGCCTTTTGTGCAACTTTGGTATTGCCAGAGGTAATTGCAGCAGCAATCTCTTCATGTTCTTTGATTGCTACCTGACCAGATGCAGAGTTGTAATACTGCTTAAAGAGTTTATCTACTAGAACAGCTCGCGATTCCCCCGAGATTAGCCGGCGCTGGCTCGCGATATAAAGGCGAAAGAGATTTAAGTGGCAATGTGTTCGCTCGAAAGATTCGGCTAAGACTGCATTACCTGACATACTCGCAATAAGTGAGTGAAAACGCGCATCATGCTCTGTTAAGGCTTCAACTTGATCATCACCGGGAATCTTGATTGCAATCTTGGCACTTTCAATCTCTGACTTGAGTGCACGCTTGCCAGTCTCATCGACCTGGCGAGCAGCCTCTGATGCCGCAAAAGGCTCAATCAAGAGTCGAAATTTGAAGAGATCATCGAGTTCTTGAATGGTGAGTAGATCTGTTGCTCGAAAACCCTTCAATGGTTCCTTGACAATTAATCCATCAGATTCCAACCGTGAAAGCGCTTCCCGAACAGGAGTCTGCGAAACATCTAATTTCTTTGCTAACGCATCAATATTCACCTTTGAGCCAGGGACGATCTCGTAATTGAAGATCATCTTCCTGATTAGGTCATAAATATCATCAGACAGTACTGAGCGGCGAGGAACAGAGAGGGTTTTACTTGACATACTTCTCTAGTCCCTTTGGAATTCCTGTCGTTTGCCATTGCTCTTCATATCCAATGCCCGGTGCGGTTGGTGCGTGAACAAGACCATTTTTATCAACTAAAGGTTCTCGAACAATTGGATTTCCGAATACCAGTGATTCGTAGTACGTATTGTTCTTGATTGCCATACATAGGTGGGCGCTCTCTAAACCAAATCCATGGACTTCAGCGCGAAGGTGGTAGGCATCAGCTAGATGTGCAATCCTCATCGCGCCAGTGAATCCTCCGCGCAAGAATGTGCTCACGCGAAGGGCGCTCGCAACACCGGTTGCTGCAAAGTCGCCAGAACTCATATGTGCGCCATCAGTGACTTCGCCGAGTAACAATGGAATTCGAACCCGTTCACCCAACCACTTGTAGGCGGTAACTGAAAATTCACGCATCGGTTCTTCGTACCAAAGGAATCCCGCCTCATCGAGAGCGTGTCCGAGATACATCGCATCCATCAAATCAAAGCCAGCCGATCCGTCATACATCAAGGGCACATCTGGACCCACATGAGCACGGAGTGCAAGTGAGAGTTCCGCATCTTTTTTCGCATCTCCGAACGCATGCAGCTTGATCGCCGGATAACCAAGTTCCAGGGCTTGATCTGCGATGTCGAGAAATTCTGCGATTGAGGAGTAGGTGACGGTCGAGGCATATGCCGGAATTGATTCGCGATATCCACCAATTAGTTTGTATACCGGCAACTTCGCTGCTTTCGCACCAATATCCCAGAGCGCAACATCAACTACGTGGGCCATGTTTGGCGCAAAACGTTCGATGCGATCTAACTCCCATGCCCGTTCCCAGAGATACTCTCGTTGGAGCGGATCCATACCTATTAATTCATTTTTAAATCGGCGATCGACATAGTCCTTCAAAATCACACCACGAGAGGCGGATGCAAAACCAGTGATTCCAGCATCAGTCTCGATAACGAGCCAGCCAGTGGTGATTGGCCCGTCGGAACCCGGAACTCCCTTGCGCCAGACAAACGCTGGTGCGAAGGCTGGACGGTCTACAAGGATTACCTCTACATTCGTAATCTTCATCGGTTACTCCTTATATATAGGGACTTCCCAGATTTCTTAGGATTTATAAAGTTCCGGTAACAATCGAAAAAATACTATACGAAATAGTATTTCGTCCATAGTATTGTCCAAAATCCGGATGAGCGAATTTTCAGCTCACCCGAACATAGAGGGGGAACCTTTGAAAAGAAACAAAGTAATCCTGGCCGCTGCAGGTGTACTTGCTATTGCAGGTAGCGCATTGATCAGCGTTCCAGCGCAGGCTGCAAAGCCTTCAATCTTGGTTTGGGTGGATTCACCACGCCTTCCAGGTGCAAAAGAGTACGCAAAGATCATGAAGGGCAAAGTAGATGTCAAGGTAGAACTTCACGCGCAAGGCGACTTGCTTGCAAAAGTTCAGCTCTTCAACCGCGTTAAGAAGGGTTGGCCAGATGTTGTCTTCGGCCCACCAAACGATGTAGCTGTTCTTCGTAACCCAATCATCAACAACGCTCGCGAAATCTCAAGCTTGCTCAAGCCAGATGAGATCAAGAATTTCGGCAAGCTCAATGACTGGTGCAAAGGCGCTGATGGAAAGTACTACTGCGTAAAGAACGACATGGCTCAATCAGTCCTTTGGTATGACACCAAGCTATTTGCAGAGTTCGGCTACAAAGTTCCTACCAAGATGAGCGAACTATTCGCAATTGGTGCAGATCTTGCTAAGAATCACCCAGGATATTCCCTCGGTGCTCTCGGTGACGCAGCTGCTTACTCCTCATACTTCTGGCCATCACAATGCCCATTGAATAATGAGAAGTCAGCTACTCGCGTAGTCATCAACGCTAAGTCTGAGAAGTGCACCCGCGTAACCGCAGCGCTTCAACCACTTATCGATGCTGGCGTCTACTACCCAGGCTCGGCATTCTCACCTGAGTACATCAAGGTCGGACAAGCAGGAAAGATTGTTGCTCACATTGGACCTTCATGGTTCGGCGAGTTCGTTCTTCGTCCAGCTGGTTCCTTCAACATTCCAGCAGGTCGTCTCACTGCAGCTCCGATGCCAGTATGGGATGGCGAAAAGACTAACTTCTCTGGTGAGTGGGGTGGCGGTATCTACACGATCTCTCCACACGCTAAGTTCCCACGTGCAGCGCTCGACTTCGCAATCTTCATGGTTGGCGACAAGCGCAACGTTGTTGACGTGAAAAACCCAGATGGCAGCACCGGTGCTCCAACCTTCCCTGCATACCTCAAGGGCAATGCGCTCTGGAAGGCAAAGATCGATGCTGATACCTACTACAACGGCTCGCCTTACGCAGCAATGGCTGCTCAGGCAGGCAAAGTATGGACCGGCGTAAAGCCAGTACGTTATGACGCCGATGGCGCATGGGGTGCTGCATACGCTCCAGAGCTTGCGAAGTCGAAAGACATTCAAAAGGCTCTCGAGGCTTACGCAACATACACCGCGAACCTAGCTCAGCAATTGGGCTACGAGGTCACCACTAAGTAATTCGTAAGAATTACTCGTAGTATCGAGCGGCGGATTTGGTTAAACAAATCCGCCGCTTCTTAAATGAGTAAGTAGGACTCTTAGGGAGATTTATGGCAAAGGTAAAAAAATATAAGCAGCGCAACATCTTGATGAAATTAATGCTTGCGCCCTATCTCTTCTTGCTCATTGCCTTCGGACTCATTCCTCTGATCATGGCGGTGCTCGAAGTCCCAGGAGAATCTCTTACAAACCCAGATGGTGGATGGGATGCCTTCAAGATAGTCGTCCAAGATTTTAGATTTCCTCAAGCTGTAAAGAATGTTCTTGGTTTTATGGCAATCTACGTACCGCTTACCTTAGTACTTGTAATCGTAATGGCGTTGATGCTCGATGTCCGCCATACCAAGTGGAGTAAGTACCTTCGAATGGCTTACATCATTCCAGCTTCAGTATCTGGTGCAGTTGCAGTTCTTGTCTGGTGGGCAATCCTTGAGCCAACTATTAGCCCAATCAAATCTGTGCTTAATGCTTTTGGCATTGAGTCAGCAACACAGATTTGGCAAACGAAAAACCTCGTTTACATCATCGCAATCATGACTTTCTTTACTATCGCAGGAAACTGGATTTTGATTCAATACGGATCTCTCCAAAGTATTTCCTCCGAAATCATCGAGGCTGCTCGGGTTGATGGCTGCTCAGCATTCCAACTCGCAGTTCGAATCAAACTTCCACTCATTCGTAAGTACGTCATCTATATGGCAGTGCTCCTCTTCGCCGGCGGTCTTCAAATCTTCGTCGAACCGCAGTTACTCACTACAAGCGTCTATACCGGTATCGCAAATGCTTGGTCTTTTGATCAGCTCAGTTACGAGTTAGCTTTTAAGAGCGGTGATTTCGGTGGCGCCTCAGCGCTATCAATTATCTTGCTGATTCCAAGCATGATTGGCGCGCTGGTTGTTATCTTCAAGACCGATATGTTCGACGATAAAACAATTAGAAATAAGCAAGAGAGTGAGAAGGCGGACCTATGAGCACAGCTGTAGCCCCATCACCAAAGAACGAGACGAAAGTAAAGCCATTGCGACAAGAGAGTCGCGTAGGAATGTTCTTTGTTAACGCCTGGCTCATCTTCTTCGCGGTCATCAGTATTGTTCCGATGCTCTGGCTGGTACTCGCAGCTTCGAAGACCGATCCTGAGTTGAGCTCCCGAAATCCACTCGCCTTTGGCAGCCTAAAGGGCTATTGGAATGCGTGGCAAAATCTTCAATTCTTCGATAACGGAGTTATCGGACGATGGGTTCTCAACTCTGTCCTCTTTAACGCGGCAATTGTCATTATCGCAACGATTACCGCTTCACTCGCAGGGTTCGTAATCTCTGCTGCAAAGATTCGGTTCAAGAGAACATTCCTCATCAGCACGCTGATCATGATGTTGATTCCACCTGTAGCGCTAGTTATCCCTCTTTTTGTGATGATGGATAAGGTCAAGCTGGTAGATAATCCTTGGTCGGTCATCCTGATTTCTTCGCTCTACCCGTTTGGTGCGTTTCTTTCATATATCTATTACTCAACAACCATTCCGCCCGAGCTATATGAATCAGCCCGCCTTGATGGATGTAGCGACTGGCAGCTCTACTCTCGGATCGCACTTCCGCTCTCCGGTGCGCTACTTGGACTACTTGCCTTCTTCGCATTCATCGGTAACTGGGCAAATTACTTCATGCCGTATGTGATGCTTTATTCAGGCGAGAACTACACCTTGCCGCTTGGCCTTGGTTTCTTGTTCTACTCCACGCCAGCAATCAACCCCGGAATCGGCGCAACATCCGTGCCTATCTACAAGCCTGAGATTGCACTTGCTGGAATCTTGATTGCTCTTCCAATCATGATCATGTTCTTAGTCTCCCAGAAGCGTTTAATTCGGGGAATGCTCGCCGGTTCTATCAAGGAATAGTTCAGAATTACGAGGTAAACGAGTGGCTCTGCATCCGCAATGCGAAGCATTTCTGGCACCGGGTGCAGGTGCTCCGGAATTGATTGATATCCCCATCGCTACTGGGCGCGCTGGGGCTTATGCCGATATGACTATTTCTGGTGAGATCGCGATAAACGTCGAGATTTTAGATCGATTCATCCCTGGTAACACTGCTGACATTCTTGTTCGGATTTATCGCCCTCCTGGGGAGAATATCAAAAACGGGATGGTCTATTTTCATGGTGGTGGGTGGTCGTACTTCTCCGTAGATATGTATGACGCGCAGTTAAGCTCGCTGGCTGCACTTACCGATTCGATAATTGTCTCGGTGAACTATCAGAAAGCACCCGAACACAAGTTCCCGATTCCTCACGATGATTGTTTTACTGGTTTGAAATGGACTTTTGATAGCGCTGAAAGCTTAGGTATCAATCGAAATAAAATTGGAATCGGTGGCGATAGCGCCGGTGGCAATCTTGCTGCGGGAGTTGCGCTTCGAAATCGCGACCAGAAGCTTTTTCCTATCGCCTACCAATTACTTATCTATCCATGTTTAGGTCTCGATTTTGAAACCGATTCTTATAAGAACAACGCGGTTGGATACGGCCTATCAAAGCGCACTATGAGTTGGTTGTGGAGCCTCTATCTCACCCGACCCAAGGATGATGAAAATCCATATGCAGTACCACTCAATGCGCAAGATCTCGTTGGTCTTCCTGCGACAATAATCATAACTGCCGAACATGATGTCCTCCGAGATGATGGCGCACGTTACGCAGATAAACTTCAATCAGCAGGTGTTCCCGTTACGTATATAGATTACGATGGAATGATTCATGGATTTTTCAATTACGGTAAATTCATAGATGCTGGAATAAGTTCTCGTATTGAAATCGCTGAGTTGATTTCGGAGGCGCTCGCCTGATGACTATCCAAAAACTCAAAGGAATGACCTGGGATCATCCTCGCGGCCTTGATTGCTTGGTAAATTCCGATAGCTTGCTACAAGAGCAACTAGGGGTCTCGGTTGATTGGTCGGCTCGCTCCTTACTTGCCTTTGGCGACCAACACATCAGCGAGTTCTACGCTGATCATGACCTCATGGTTATTGACCACCCACATGTCCCTGATGCGGTACATGCAAACGCAGTCATTGCTCTTGAAGATGTGGCTTCCGATGCTGATCTGGAGCTCTTGGCAAAGACCTCCGTTGGCGCATCGCACGATTCCTATATATATAAAGAGAAACATTGGGCGCTGGCGATTGATACGGCAGCTCAAGTGAGCGCATATCGCCCAGATAAAACCTCGCAAGGGTTGGTCTTCTGGGATGAGGTGCTCGACGCGGGCCGCGAAGGTTTGGTGCTTTGGCCGCACAAGCCCGTTGATGCCTTCTCTACTTTTGCCACCCTCATGGCGCAGCAGGGCCATGCAATCTGCTCTTCGCGGGAATACATCAACAGCGCAGTCGCAGCAGAGGTACTCACTTTCATGATTGAGCTAGCGAAAGTAGTCCCTGCACAATGTCTAACAATGAATCCAATTGAGGCGGCAGAGAATCTAGTCACCACTGACAAAGAGCACTACAGCGTTTGTATGTATGGATATACCAACTATTCGCGTGATGGATTTAGAACACGACCTATAGTTTATGACGATGTACCTTCATTCGATGGTCTTGCATCAGGATCACAACTTGGCGGTGCAGGTATCGCTATCTCATCAGCTTCAAAAAATGTCGAACTAGCTGCCAAAGTTGCTATCTTGCTCTCGTTGCCGGAGATTCAATCAACCACTTACGTCGAAGCTGGCGGTCAACCTGGAAACCTTGCGGCATGGAAGGCCCCACACGCCAACGCAATAACCCGTAATTTCTTTAATAACACGCTTCGCACCCTAGAGCGAGCATGGGTTCGGCCGCGCTTCCTTGGCTGGCCGGATGTGCAGTATCAAAGCTCGTTGGTGATTCACAAAATTCTCAAAGAGAAGAATTTTTCCAGCAAAGATATCGAAGCAATCGCTGCTACATATACGACTTATAATCAGGAGCTTAGCAAATGAAAGAATACTTCGAGGATTATGTAGTTGGTTCAACTCGAGTTAGTAGCGGGCGCACCATCACAGAAGCCGATATCGTTTTACATGCAGGACAAACTGGTGACTTCTATCCACATCATATGGATGCAGCGTGGTGTGCTACCCAGCCATTTAAAGAGCGTATTGCCCATGGCACGTTGATTCTCTCAGTCTCAGTTGGCATGCTCGCCGGCGAAATAAACGAGGTTGCGATGAGCTACGGCTACGACAAAGTTCGATTTATCGCTCCCGTTTTCATTGGAGATACCATCACATCGCATTCAGAGATTGTCGCCAAGCGTGATCATCCAAAACGCTCCGCCGAGGGGCTAGTTGATGAACAAGTAACTGTTAAAAACCAAAAAGGTGAGACTGTTATCGCTTTCGTTCATGTTTATCTAGTCCAACGGAGGTCTGCATGAAGGTAGCTCTTGATCCACGCGTACACACTGCGATGGTCTCAGATTCACTCGATGACCTTGGAATCCGAAATAATGTGATGGATGGCAAGATCCGTCCATTACAGATGACTATGCGCGCTGTTGGCACTGCAGCGACTATCAAATTTGTGCCGGACTCTGAGTACGATAAAAATGATCCGTATGGTGCCGCGATTGATTTTCTCGATACGCTGCAAAAAGATAATGTCGTCACCATCGGAACTGGCGGAGGGTTACTCTCGGCCTTCTGGGGGGAACTATTCTCTGCCGCCTCAAAGGCTCGCGGCGCCACTGGCGTAGTCGTTGATGGCCCGATTCGCGATACCCAACTAATCCTCAAGGTTGGTTTCGATGCCTTCGGTGTGCTCTCTCGCCCACTTGATTACAAGGGGCGAATGCGAGTTGAATCCACTCACCAGCCGACCGTAGTTGGTGGAGTGCTCGTTCACCCAGGAGATGGCATAGTGGCAGATAACGATGGCGTAGTCGTTGTGCCAAAGGATCTCATCGACAAAGTTTTCACAATGGCTAATGAGCGAGCACAGAAAGAGAAGACAGTTCTCAATGAATTAACAAAGGGAAGAACCGTTCGATCAGTTTGGGATGAATACCGACTGCTTTAGAGAGAGGCAAACATGGCACATAAGAGAGTAATAGATGCTCATCAACATCTTTGGATGATGAGCGAACGCGCATATTCATGGATTGCACCTGAATATGGACCGCTTTACGACGACTTCAGCCCAGAACGTCTTGCTCCTGAGATACCTGCCTCTGGTGTCACCGATTCGATTTTGGTGCAGGCTGCCGATACTTACGAAGATACCTTTTACATGTTAGATGTTGCCGCACATAGCAACTTTGTGAAGGGCGTCGTTGGTTGGGTGCCATTTGATCGCCCCAATGAGGCTCGTGCAGCGCTCGAAATTTTCAAGAAGAGCCCCTATTTCAAGGGTGTTCGCAACCTCTCTCATGACTACAGCAATCCGAAATACGAATCTGACGATAAGTGGATTACCCGCCCTGCCGTTCTCGAGACCATCGGAATGATCGAGAAAGCTGGTCTAGCATTCGATTACGTCGCAGTTAATTCTGCGCATGTAGATAACGTACCGGTGCTCGCAACGAAATTCCCTAGCTTGAAGATTGTTGTTGATCATTTTGCTAAACCAGATATCGCCGGAAAGACCTGGGAGCCATGGGCTACTCAGATGTCTGCTCTAGCAAAGCATAAGAATGTGTACATGAAGTTCTCAGGTCTAAACACCGCATCTGCTGCGGGCTGGAGCGTTGCCGATTGGCAGCCATATGTTGATCACGTTGTTAAAGAGTTTGGCGCGCAACGGACTCTCCTTGGCGGCGATTGGCCAGTGATCGTCTTAATGAATAACTATGTAGAGGTTTGGAAAGCTCAACTTGAGGCAATCACCAAATACTCTGCGGAAGATCAGGAGTGGATCACTCACAAAACCGCAGAACATGTCTACGGAATCTAGAGAGAAGGGAAATTACAATGGTCCAGCGATTTGCAAGTGTGCTCGGAATTCCAAAAGAAAATCGTGAGCGTTACGAGGAGTTACATGCTGCTGTATGGCCAGAGGTCTTAGAGCAGATCAAGAAATCCAATATCCGCAATTACTCTATCTATCGTTATGGTGAATTGCTCTTCTCGTATTTCGAATATGTAGGCGATGACTTTGATGGAGATATGGCGAAGATGGCAGAAGATCCCGCGACACAACGATGGTGGGATATCAACAAGCCACTACAACGACCGCTTCCAGATCGCGCTGAAGGCGAGTGGTGGGCTGCAATCCCCGAGATCTTCCATACCGACTGATTACCTAAACGTTTCCACCACTAACGAAAGGTCCCACACGTGTCATCGCGTCCTGAATTACCGCTCGATGGTTTTCTCGTTCTCGATTTCAGCCAATTCCTTGCCGGCCCAGTCTCCGCTATGCGATTGGCGGATCTTGGTGCGCGCGTAATAAAAATCGAGCGGCCAGGTGTTGGTGATATTGGGCGAACCCTTGCCTTTGCAGGGTTAGAGAGCGATGGTGACACGCTCTCCTTTCACATCATGAATCGCAATAAAGAGAGCTTCGCCGCTGATTTAAAGAACCAATCTGATCTCGCCGAAGTGAAAGCGTTAGTGGCCAAGGCTGATGTCATCATTCAGAATTTCCGCCCTGGTGTCATCGAACGACTAGGTCTTGGCTACGAGGATGTAAAGAAGATTAATCCGCGAATCGTCTATGGAAGCGCATCTGGTTACGGCACTACCGGACCATGGATCGAGCGACCAGGGCAAGATCTCCTCGCCCAATCGATGTCTGGACTTCCTTGGCTCAACGGGCAAGAGGGGCATCCTCCGATCCCCGTTGGCTTGGCTGTCGCCGACATATTTACCTCAACTCATCTGGCGCATGGCATCACCGCACTCTTACTTCGCCGCGAACGAACCGGTGTAGGGGGCTTCGTTGAAGCGAGCCTGATTGAATCTATGCTCGATCTCCAATTCGAATTGATTAGCGCAAAGCTTTTTGATTCTGCTACCGCAGTAAAGCGCGGCGCTGGCGCCCATGCATTTCTCTCTGCGCCGTATGGTCTCTACAAGACAACTACAGGCTATCTCGCAATTGCGATGACCCCAGTTCCTAAATTGGGTCAATTACTTGGTCTAGACCTCTCTATGTATGAAGATCCGCAGTCGTGGTGGTCTGAGCAGAGCGCAATTGTCAAAAAGCTCTCTGACCTCTTATCTACTCAAAGCACTGATCATTGGTTGGCAATCCTCGATAAGGCAGATATCTGGTGTGCGCCTGTGCTAACCCTGCCTGAGTTGATTGAGAGCGAAGGATTCAAAGAACTTGATATGACACAAGAGACGGTACGTCGAGGTAAATCGGGTGCCGAAATAAAAATCCCCACCACTCGTTCACCAATGAAAATCGACGGCAAGACGATTAAACACCGAAAAGGCGCTCCGCATGTTGGTGAAGATACTGAGAAGATACGAAAGGAATTTCTCTCATGAAGAACCCGAATCCCAATGAGAAAGATCGATACCAAGTACCGGTATGGAATCAGGAAGTTGAATATTATGAGGATTACCAAGTTGGGAAAGTAGATCGTTCGATTCGCCGGACTATCTCTGAGGGCGAACTGATGATTTTCTCCTCCTTGCTCCTAGACCTACATCCTTATGTCGCTGATGATAAGTGGGCGCGCGAAGAGGGCCTCTTTGGAAAACGAATCGTTCCTGGCGCTTTGGTCTTCTGTTATGGCATGGGGCTCTTTGCACATAACAACATCAATACATTTAGTTATGGGTACGACAAATTACGTTTTATCAAACCGGTCTTCATCGGTGACACTATCTATGCGATGCGAACCTTCCTCGAAAAATCACCAAAATATGAGAATTTAGGCCTCTTTCGCGTCGCATATGAAGTGTTCCGAGCAGATGATGAGGAGCTCGTCCTCTACACCGAACATCTTCAGACTGTTAAATACCGGACCAGCCAAGCCGAGAATCAGTAGGAGGTAAACGTGATTAATCTATTTGAGGAAGTCTCGCAATTTTGTGATCTCTCAATTGACGACAAGGTGAAGTTACCGGTTGCAATTGTTGGTGCTGGCGGGATTGTCGATGGCGCCCATCTTCCTGCATATAAAAAGGCTGGCGTTGAAGTTATCGGCATATTCGATACCGATAATTCAAAGGCAAAGGATGTCGCATCTCGTCATGGTATTTCCAAGGTGTACTCGACGCTTGAAGAGTTGATTAGCGATTCTTCAGCGAAAGTTGTCGATATTGCAGTCCCCGCAGCGGCACAACCCGAAATCTTCTTACAAGTAGCTGCAGCCAAGAAACATATTCTTGCTCAGAAGCCACTTGCGACTACCGTTGAAAAAGGCGAAGAGCTGGCGGCGAGCGCAGCCAAACATGGCATCGTGGCAGCGGTCAATCAACAGCTCCGATTTGAAGAGGGAATCGCCGCTGCCTACAAGATGGTCCAGCTTGGTTGGATCGGGAAAGTCACCAACTTCGCAATCAACGTAAATCTCGATACGCCATGGCATATGTGGCCGTGGGCCAAAGATTTGCCACGCCTTGAGGTAATGCTCCATTCAATTCACTATCACGACATGATTCGTTGGTTTCTTGGCAATCCAACTACTGTCTTCTGTGCAGCAGGTCGAACCGCTGGGCAATATCCGATCGGCGAAACTCGAACGATAAGTACTTATCTTTACGATGGAAATCTCACCGCGACTGTCCACTCCAACCATATGAATCGTGGCGGCGATAACTATGCGCTCTATCGCATCGATGGCGACCAAGGGTCAATCCGGGGGACTTTTGGCCTCCTTTATGACTACCCGGATGGCCGCCCAGATACCCTCGAAGTGCGATCGCATGTCCTACCTACAGATGGCTGGCTGCCATACCCCGTGACGATGCGTTGGTTCCCTGATGCCTTCATGGGAACTATCGGACAGGTTTTCCGCGCGGTTGCTGGTACCGGACCACTTCGCTCTTCAGTCGCAGATAACGTTGATACCTTGAAGTTGGTTGATGCGCTCTATCGTTCGATGGACTCCGGAGCAGCTGCCAAATTTTGAAAGGTTATAGGATTCCCTAGTGAAGCCGCTTAAAAGCAAACGTCAATTCCCCGACGTCCCGCATTTCGTGGGATTGATTGATTGGAAGTTGCCCACCTTCCGTCGTACCAAGCGGAGAATCGATAAGGCCGTAACAATCTACGACCTGCAGAAGATTGCCAAGCGGCGCGTGCCTCGGGCTACCTACGATTATGTCGAAGGTGGCGCCCAGCGAGAGATCAGCTACGAACGTTCACTCGAAGCGTTTAAAAATCTTGAATACAACGTTCGAGTGCTTCGGAATATCTCGGAGATAGATGCAAGCACTGACGTATTTGGTAAGAAAGTTGATCTACCAATTATCTTTGCTCCCACTGGCTATACCCGATTCATGTATCACGTCGGCGAACCAGCAGTCGCAGCTGTAGCCGAAGCAAACAACATGATCTACTGCCTATCGACAATGGGCACAACCGCACCTGATGAATTAGCAGCTGCAGTTCCTGGGGTTCGTCGCTGGTTCCAGCTATACATGATGCAAAATCGCGAGCAGAGTCTAAGCATGATTAATAATGCGAAAGATAATGGTTTCGAAACTCTAGTAATCACCGTTGATACCCCAGTCTCGGGGCATCGCCCGCGAGATATTCGAAATGGACTCACAATCCCACCGCGGTTAGGTTTTAAGACTATTGCCTACGTCATCGCAAAACCACGTTGGTGGATCAATCTACTCACCACTAAAAAGTTGGAATTTGCCGCCTTTCGTGGGTGGGATAAGCCTCTGGCTGAACTTGCCTCACATATCTTCGACTCATCGATGACTTTCGATGATCTCGCATGGGTGAAATCGGTCTGGAATGGTCGAATCGTCATCAAGGGAATCCAATCTGTCGAGGATGCGGTACGTTGCAAAGAAGTAGGCGTTGACGCAATCGTGCTTTCAAATCATGGTGGCCGACAACTTGATCGTGGAACGGTTCCCTTAGAAATACTTCCCGATGTAGTCGCAGCTGTTGGTGATGATTTAGATGTCTATATCGATGGCGCGGTGATGAGTGGACAAGATGTCTATGGTGCGATTGCTCGTGGTGCAAAAGGTGTGCTCGTTGGGCGCGCTTACCTCTACGGAATCATGGCTGGCGGTCAATACGGTGTTCAGCGAGCCGTTGATATCCTCCGTAAGGAATTTATCAACACGATGGCGCTTTGTGGCGTGAAGAACCTTGCAGAGATTCGCGCCTTAGGTGCTCGAATCCGAAATTCTTAATTACTCTTTCACTGCACCGCTGAAGATACCTCGAGCGATGGTTCGCTGTGAGGCAAGATAGAGCAGCACTGACGGAATTACCATCATTAGAGCGATCAAGGTCGTTCCTTGACCATAAAAGACCTCGATGCCGATCGACATAATCGATTTTGAAGGTTCGGCTAAAAGTACCCGTGGCAACTGATAGCTATTCCAAAGTCCCACGAAAGCAAAGAACGTGACTACCGAAATCAATGATTTAGATAGTGGAATTCCAAGATGGCGATAGATTCCAAAATCACCAAGACCGTCAATCCGACCCATGCCTACTAGGTCTGGTGGGAGCACCGAAGAGTAGTAAAGGTAAGAAAGGAAGGCGCCAAAAGGAAAATATGACGAGGCTAAAATCAAACCAAGTAGGGTGTTATTAAGTCCTAAGCGATCAACCATCACGTAGAGCGGCATGGCCATCGCGGTAATCGGAATCAACATCGTTGCTAGAGTTGAGAAGAGCAGAAAACGCCGGAATGGCACATCTAGCACCGCTAATACGAATCCTGCAGTGATGCAGCTGGCTACAGATATTCCCATCGAGGCAAAAACGAAAATTGAGGTGTTCTTTAACCACGTGAAGAAGACGCCGTTATCGTAATAGACGATTGGTGCGAACATCATTCGAGCTACATCGCGCAAAATCCACAAGAATGGAATGGACGCTACCAACGTTATTAGGAAAAGAGTGACTTTAATGAGGCGAGTATTCCGCCGTTGTGCTCCTATCTCCATGTCGTCTTACTCTTTTTCATAAAGTCGGTATTGAGCACGAAGAGAAGAGCAAGAATCAGATTGGGAATAAGCATGATCAACGAGAGCGCGACTCCGCCTGCGAAATCTGCATTCTTAAATGCATAACCGAATGCAATTTGGCTGGGAGACCAATCTGTCGTCATATTGGTGTACATCAAAAGATTTGGTTCATTAAAGATCTGTAACGTATTTGCGATAAGCAGAATCACCATGTAAGCGATGTACCGGCCAATCATCGGCAATTTCAAACGCCAAGCAAGTTGAAAGCGATTACAGCCATCAACTACCCCTGCTTCAAGCACCTCCTGAGAGATTGAGCGGAGCGAGCCGTATTGGATGACAATCCAACTTCCGATTCCGGTGGAGAAGGAGATGGCACCGATTAGCCAACGGATATTAGATTTATCCCAAACAACCTCGTATCCAACCACCGCTGACCAGAAGAGCACTGCAACGGCGACTGGAATCAGGCCAGGAATCAAGAAGAGTAGGCGCATCTGCTTGTTGTATCTGAATTCGGTGGCATCGAGAAGGAGTGAGACCACTAATACGGTAACAATCATCAGCGGGACAAATATCCCAAGTAAAAAGAGGATATTGATAATTGCTGGTCCAACACGAAAATCTTGAAGAACCTTTATGAAGGTTTCAAAGCCACCATCCATATTCACCCAGGAAGGGTTGCGAACCTCAAGAATTCCATAACCAATCGGAATGATGCCGCAAAAGAACATGAATGCGAGGTAGGGAAAGATCATAAGCGAAGGAATGATCCGACTTTTTCGCCTTATTCGCACTTGCAAATCATATAGGATTATTTACGAGAAAAGCGTAGTCCCAATCATCATCAATGCCGATAAAAACATGAGAATAAAGGCGATATTGAGCATACTTCGTGAAAGTCGCTTACCGCTGAGATCTCCCATCACCTCATGATTTCTGGAAATTCTTGCGATGAGGAAGATTAGCGGAACTGCAACCAAACCATTGATGACGGCAGCAAAAACAAGTGACTTGATGGGATCAATTCCTACAATCGTAATTATCCAACCCAGAACTGTTGAGAAGATAATGACGCCGTAGAATTGCTTTGCTTGCTTAAGTTTGTAATCCAAACCTTCGCGCCAGCCAAATGCATCGCTCACCGCATACGCTGCCGACCCGGCTAAGACGGGAATTCCTAACAAACCCATGCCAATCACGCCGATGGCAAAGAGTAATTTGGCAAGTGTGCCCGCATGGGGAAAGCCTTGCACAAGAGGTTCTAACGCCTTAGCAGCATCGGCGGCGGTGCCGATAGACGTTACGCCATTCTCATGAAGTACCACCGCCGCTGTAATAATCATGAACCAGCTGCCAAGTTGAGAGATGCTCATTCCGATAGCAGTATCTTGACGAATCTCCTTGATGTCTCGCCGCTTAGTGTGGTGCGTTGCGGCGTAATTGCTCTCCTCTACCTCTTCTGCGCTTTGCCAAAAGAACATGTACGGACTAATCGTCGTCCCCAAGATCGCAACGATGACGTACCAATAAGCCGGGCTCCACTGTAATTGTGGGATAAATGTTGCCTTAAACACTTCAGCCCAATTATTTGTAACTATCAGAGCGACTGCGACGTAAGAAATTAGCGCGAGGGAGAGAAACTTAAGAAACTTTGCATACGTGTGATAGCCAATAAAAATCTCTAGTCCAAGAACTACCAACATAAATATTGTGGAGAGAATCGGAATTGGCAGCGGAATCAGTAGATTGAGCGAAGCGCCAACGGCAGCAAAATCCGCCCCGATATTGATCACATTTGCCACCACAACCAATCCCACAACAGCAGCGAGAATCTTCTTTGAATACAGTCGGCCAGTTACTGTGACTAAGCCTTGAGAGGTTGCTGCGCCAATTCGCGCGCACGCCTCTTGAACGGCAATCATCAATGGTAGGCAGAGGACGATCGTCCAAAGTTGGCCAAAACCATAGGCTGCCCCCGCTTGAGAGTAGGTAGCTATCCCTGATGGATCGTCATCAGCTGCGCCGGTAATCAAACCCGGGCCCAAGACTCGGAAGAACTTAGAGCGAAGGGCCATATCTCTAGTCTAAGACTCTCCGCTAGGTTTAATCCCCTAGTTAAGGAGTTTGATGAATCGTCGCGAGTTTCTCGGAACGCTTGCTTCGAGCTCGGTTGCGCTCTCACTACCTTCACTATTCTCCACGCCGGCAACGGCTGGCACACTCCAAGCAATTCGAGAACTACCCCCATCCGAAGTCAAACAAGTTGCTTGGACAGTCGATGATGGAACGAGTCCAGAATCTGTCAAGAGATATATCCGTTTGGTTTCTGAGAATGATCTCCGGCTCACCTTCTTTATCTACTCAGCAATGGGATCGTGGCTGAAGAACAAGAAAGAATTACTGCCATTGGTAGAAAGTGGTCAGATTCAACTCGCTAATCACACTGCGCATCATCCAGCGCTAGCTGGTCTCTCGCCAAAGAATATTCAGCGTGAATTGATGGGTGCACATAATTTCATTGAAAAACATTTTGATATAGATGCTCGCCCTTATTATCGCCCCCCTTATGGAAGTATCAATCGAAAAGTGATTGATGCTGCAGCGGAAATTGGCTACACCAAACCAATGTTGTGGTCGGGTTCGCTTGGTGATGCGAGCAATATTCGCGCTTCAAGAATTGCGCAATTGGCGCGTTCAAGTTTCTATGATGGATCCATCGTCCTAGCCCATGCCAATAACCTCACTTCAGCAACTGTCTTCCCTACCATTCTCGATATCATTCGATCCAAATCACTACAAACAGTGACCCTTTTGGATGCTTTTAACTAAAGTTCTCCCACTTTCGGCGCGCGAATCACGGTCGCCTTCCCTACCCTCTAACTATGAGAAAGTTTGTTGGGTTACTGCTCCTCAGTGCATTTCTATTCAATGGTGCTGCCGCTTCTGCCCACCAACCAGTAGCTTTGAAAGCTTCTGATCGCACGCCAGAGAGTGGCCCGCTACTCGTTGATGGCACGGTCTCATTTGCTTTGAACATGACATTTACTAAAACTCGACAAATTAGGGCTTTTCGCGCGGGATTAAAAGCAGGAGATACCCTTGCACTCCAATTACTCATTTACGACGAAAATCCGGAAAAGAAGCTGACGAAGAAGCAATTTCCGCTCCTCAAAGTTACCGCCCCTTCTGGTCAGTCATTTACCTTGCCCATCACCGAGCGAACTCCGTTCTATGAACCATGGGGCAAACGAAATTACCTCTACCTTGGGCGAACATCTCAGGTGGCGGAGGAAGGGATCTACGCCTTCGAAATCACCTCGCGCGCTCCTGGACGCTTTATCGTTGCAGTTGGTGAACGTGAAGTTCCTGGCGAAGTTGAGCGGAGTTAAATCTCGCCCAGCTCAAGGGCAGAGAGAACTTCTTTTGCGCGCTCTCGCAGTTGTGGCAAATCACTTAATCTCTTCAACCCATTAATCTGCTGGAACATCCGATGGTTCTTCGCAAAGAGCTCTTTATTTCGATCGAGAAAATCCCAATAAAGAGTGGTAAAGGGACAAGCATCTTCGCCAACCCGTAATTTCGGGTTATATCGACAGCCGCCGCAGTATTGGGACATCCGTGAAATGTATGCCCCACCTGCAGCATAGGGTTTGGTCATCATTCGACCGCCATCTGCATGAACGCCCATACCGATGACATTAGGCACCATTACCCATTCCGACGCATCGATAAAGCGTTCGCGCATCCACTCCAAAAACGCCTGCGGATTAGTGCCAGTAATGAGCGCCAAATTACTAAGTACCATCAATCGAGGGATGTGATGGACCCAGGCTCGTTCCTCGACATCACGGACGATGGATCGAACACAATTCATCTCGGTTTTGCTGCTATCTTCAAAGAGCGGCAAGAGCTTGCGTTGCGCCTTTAGTTGATTCTCTTCACGATACTCAGCACCCAAATGCCAATACATGCCATTGATATATTCCCGCCATCCAATTATTTGGCGAATAAAACCCTCAGCTGATTCGATAGGAATCTTTCCTGATGCAAAGGCCTTGAGCGCTGCTGCTACAACCTCGCTAGGGTGGAGTAAACCGTTATTTATATAGGGGCTAATTACAGAATGATGCAGCGACCAACTATCCAATGCCATCGCATCTTCGTATGGACCAAAATTAGCAAAATGATCTGCGATGAAGCTCTTGAGTTGCCGAAGTGCACCTGCCCGAGTTGTCGCCCATGTACTTTTTAGTTCTATCCCTAATTCCTCGGCAACTTCGCGATCAATCGCATCTCGTTCAAACCCTTTGTACTCAGGCCACTGGTAATTCTTTGGCGGCGGTAGACGATTCTCTTTATCGAAATTCCAGGCTCCGCCGGTTGGTTTAGCGCCATCCATCAGAATATCTAGGCGACGACGCTGCTCACGATAGAAATTCTCCATTAAATAACTCTTTTGATTTGATGCCCACTCCTCGAATAACGCTCTAGGTGTAAGAAAAAAATCATTCTCTACAAATTGACAGCCTAAATCTGCTAACGCTCTCTGTAATCTAAATGATGATTGCATCGTGGCGTGCAACGTGTGATCTGGAAATTTTTTTAGTGACTCTTTTATACCTTCTGCGGTTGATTTAGCTTGCACATAATCAACCTCAAATCCTTCTGCCCTTAGTTCTTCAGAAAAATGTCGCGCGCATGAAATAAGAAAGAAGAGTCGCTCTGGATGCCAGTTGCGGCCAGAGCACATCCGTGCGCTCTCTACAAAGAGAATGCGGTCCCGAGATTTATCTGCTTCACGGAGGATTCCATACTTGCGATGTAGATGATCGAATGGGATGAAGAGCGTCCGACGCTGGCTCACTTATCCCCATTCTCCGCACGCCATTTATGTAACTCTTCGATCGCTCGTTCTCGGCCAAGCGGTCCATGTTCCATCCGCAGCTCGAGGAGGTAGTCATATGCCTTGCCGACGATTGGCCCTGGTTTGATGCCGAGAATTTCAATAATCTCGTTTCCATTGAGATCTGGCCGGATTGCAGCTAGCTCCTCTTCTTGAGCAAGTTGGTCGATTCGCGCCTCTAATTCATCATAGGTGGCGGCGAGCGCCTGGGCTTTTCGAACATTACGGGTAGTGCAATCGGCCCTAGTTAAAACATGAAGATGGACGAGTAAATCACCGGCATCTCGAACGTAGCGACGGACAGCGCTATCAGTCCATTCACCGCTGCCATATCCATGAAAACGTAAGTGGAGCGCCACTAAATTAGATACATCTTCGATGGTCTCTCGATCGAATCGAAGCTCCTTTAATCGTTTTTTTGTCATTTTCGATCCAACAATCTCATGATGATGAAAAGAGACTCCGCCACCTTCAATTAATGAACGCGTCTTCGGTTTACCTATGTCATGAAGGAGTGCAGCTAACCGAATCGTGAGATTTGGCCCACCCAATCGTTCTTCCATCGCCATCGCTTGTTCCAAGACAATCAGGGAGTGTTCGTATACATCTTTATGGCGATGATGTTCATCGATTTCAAGGCGGAGCATCGGTAATTCCGGAAGGAAAAATTCAGAGAGGCCAGTATCAACCATTAACATCAATCCTCGGCGCGGATTATCGGACATCAAAGTCTTTACAAATTCTTCACGGATACGTTCTGCGGAGATGATGGTTAGCCGCTCGCGCATCTGGGTAATTGCGCTCACTACTTCGTCATCGACATCAAAACCCAATTGAGCAGAGAAGCGCGCAGCGCGCATCATCCGTAACGGATCTTCAGTAAATAGTTCTATCGCTGAAATTGGAGTTCGGATCTTCTTGGCAACGAGATCTTTCAAGCCTCCGAAAGGGTCTACGAAAAGATTCTCGCTCTCGCCAATCTCTAATGCCATCGCATTGACAGTGAAATCGCGTCTTCGGAGATCGCCTTCTAAGCTGTCGCCAAACTCGACTGACGGTTTTCTACTCTCGGTTGAATAGGAATCTTTTCGAAAGGTAGTGATCTCGGCGGTAATGTCGCCTTTCTTACCAGCTACCGTTCCATAAACGATTCCGGTATCCCACGTTGCATTGGTCCACTTCTTCAAAATCTTCATCGACTCTTCTGGGCGAGCATCGGTAGTGAAATCAAGATCGTTACCCCCGCGCCCCAGAAGCGCATCGCGAACCGGGCCGCCAACGAGGGCAAGGCGATAGCCAGCCCCTCGGAAATCTCGCGCTAAATCAACCGCTGCCTTCGGTAATGTGACGAGGTTCGCGGCCGCTTTTGCCTGTTCTGGCGAAATTGCGCTCATAGCCGCTAAGGGTACGCGGGTAAGGTAGGGGTATGTCCCGGACCTCGGGTGAGGGCGGGCTCGAGCCGGTTTTTATCGCACCAGCCTCTTCGCCCTCCTCACCTTCATTACCTTCCACTCTGCGCGCTAAACCCGCGCGCCCAAAACCAAAGAGCGGCAACAAGAAGCGCCCCACTCACACCAAGAAGAAATCCACGCACTCAGGCAAGAGAGTAGAAGAGATCAGTGCAGGTGGCCTTGTCGTTGATAAGAGTGGTGAGCTCGGATTACTTATTGGCCGAATAGATAAACGTGGTCGGATGCTCTGGTCGCTTCCTAAAGGGCATATCGAAGCTGGCGAAAGCCCCGAAGAGGCTGCCCTTCGTGAGGTGCGCGAAGAGACCGGGATTACCAGCGCCATCACTCGCTCGCTTGGAGTTATCGACTTCTGGTTTATGGCAGAAGGGAAGCGAATACATAAAACTGTCCATCACTTTCTCTTCGCTGAGAAATCCGGAGAACTTCAACCTCAACTCAGTGAGGTTGATGAAGTTAAATGGTTCCCACTCGATGAGATTGCAAAAACGCTCGCCTACCCTGACGAACGAAAGCTCATTCAGAGATCAGGTGATCTACGATCATGAGGCGCCTAAACGGGCTACGTGCCGCAGTGATCTCCTTTTTACTGCTTACTTCATTCGCCCCACTTCCGGCACATGCAGTCAGCCCACTTGTAGTGATATCAGATATCTTTCATCGCGAAGTAAATGGAAAATTCACCGATGACTCACTTGGTGAATCCGTTTCGATAAATGGCGCGCTATATAACAGAGTGATTAATGCCCCAAAAACTGCAACATGGGTTATTGATCCACAGCTCATCGAAGAGCTTAATGATATGAGCGATGGCTACACGGTACTTCCCGATAATGAGGGAAGTTATCGCAGCGCTGCCGATACTTTTCTCGAGCTTCTCAAAGCGCGAATCGGTGAGGAGCAACTCTTTGCCTTGCCATACGGTTCGCCGAATTTGGCAGTCCGAAAGAAGATTTCTGATATCGAATTATCGAAGCTGCAGAGCATTAGCGCTCTTCGGTTGGCGCGGGCGCTCGACCTTCCAGTATCTGCCGGCTTACCCGAGGGGTACCCCACCAACGAGAAAAGCCCGAGCAATCGAGCGAAAAGCGCTTTCTTAATAATTCATAAGACGCTCAACAAAATCGGAACGATAACCAGTGACCCTGAAATAGGCGAGGTTGCCTTACGGAGCAATGCGTTACTTAATCCCAATCTAAACCAGAAGAAAGTCCAATACCTAGCAATCTTGCTTAACGGAACTGTCGATCGATTAGAGAAGAAGGTAAAAGTCCTACCGGGGAAATACACGCTGACATCTACCAACGAGGAAATACCAGTAACAATTGAAAATCAATTCTCAGCGCCAGCTGAGGTCGTGCTCATTTTGCATGCAGAGAATGCCCGCATCGCTATCGATACCGCTAAGAAAGTACGGATCGAGCCGAATTCCCGTAAGCAGGTCTTGATCACTGCTAAAGCCATAGCCAATGGAAAAGTCCGGGTTGAGGCTCGCTTAGAAACTACCAAGGGCGCACGTTACGGCGAGACAAATTTCCTACAATTTACTATCTCGATGATTGGCTCGGCTATCACGGTCGTCATGGTCGGTGCTGGAATACTTCTCGTTGCGGCTAGTGGATTCCAGATCTATCGCCGCGCTAGACGAAAAGCGGTGAATTAGACGATGAGCCATGAGGAGCCAGATTTCATCAAGTCCTCAGCCATTATGGCTGCAGGAACCCTGGTCTCACGCTTCACAGGTCTGATTCGAAATCTTTTAACGGTTGCTGCGCTCGGCACTGCGCTCTTTGCTGACACTTTTAATGTCGCAAACACCATTCCAACTATTCTCTACATCCTTCTAGCTGGTGGTGCCTTAAATGCAGTATTCGTACCACAGTTAGTTAGATCGATGCGCGACGATGAGGATGGCGGTTCGGCTTTTGCATCGCGCCTATTCTCTTCGGTGACTTCACTCCTCTTTCTGATTACCGCCCTTGGCATCGTGCTTGCCCCCTTGATTACTCGAATATATGCGCCCAAATTCTCACTCCCCGGCTTTGAGGCAGAGCGATCTCTGACCATTACCTTCATGCGATATTGCTTACCGCAGATTCTTATGATGGGAATCTTTGTCATCCTCTCTCAAATTGGTAATGCCCGCGGGAAATTTGGAGCCATGATGTGGGCGCCGGTGCTCAACAACCTTGTAGGAATTGGGGTTTTGTTAACCTTCCTGTGGGTTGCTCCCGATGTCTCTGCGAACACAATCACAGCAGGGCAGAGCGCCCTCTTAGGAATCGGAACCACCCTCGGTTTCGTGATTCAAGCTCTAGTTCTTATCCCAGTAGTGAAGCTATCAGGGCTCACGTTGAAAATTCGTTTCGATTGGCGCCATTCTGATCTTGGTAAGTCCTTCCGCCTCGGTGGCTGGACTCTCCTCTTCGTCTTAATAAATCAAATTGGCTACTTAATTATCGTTAAAGTTGCTACCTCTGCCGCAGTACAAGCGAAGTTAGCTGGAATAGATACCGGCGTAGGTTTTACTCCTTACTCCTACGCATATTTCATATTTATCTTGCCTCATTCAATTATCACCGTCTCCGTGATAACGGCGCTACTTCCCAAAATATCGCGATTGGCGCATGATAAGAATGATGAAGCGGTAAAAAACAATCTTGTAGATTCGCTTCGCAATATCGCAGTTGCGACTGCGCCAAGCACTATTTTGTTTATCGCTTTTGGATCTGCAATTTCGGCGCTACTTTATGCCGGCACTTCGGCCGATGATTCACGGCAGATAGGTTTAGTGCTCGCTGGCTTTGCACTGGGATTAATTCCATTTAGCACGATGCCGCTATTGCTAAGAGGTTTCTATGCATACGAAGATACGAAGACTCCAGTAGTCATTAATCTATTTGCGACTGGCTCCATGATGGTTCTTGCGGTAATAGCGGAGAATTTCATTTCCTTCCGTTATGTCACCGTTGCCCTTGCCATAGCTCTCGGGGTCAGCAACATCACCGGCACTTTACTTGCGATACGTTCACTGGAGAAGAGAGTTGGACGTTTTCCTAAGCGGCAACTCTTGATGACTCACTTCAAGCTCCTCTTGATCTCTGCGTTCGCATTGATTCCTAGTTACCTCATCTTTGAAGTAATCCGACGAGGGTTTGGGGAGAGCTGGCTGTTCAACGCCCTCAGCCTCGCGCTGAGCGGATTGGCCTTCGCGATTACCTATATATATGTAGGGAAAATTGCGAAAGTGGAGGAAATCACATCGCTCTATCGTCAAGTGAAGGGTCGATTCCGGCCTAGCGCGGAATAAGTGGGTGCCCATTGGTGTTGTCGCTAGTATGACGACCGTGAGTAACGAAATACGAGAAGTAGTCATCGTTGGGTCCGGTCCTGCTGGCTATACCGCCGGTGTCTATGCCGGACGAGCACAATTAAAGCCACTCCTCTACGAAGGCTCAGTCACAGCAGGTGGCGCGCTCATGAACACCACTGATGTTGAGAATTTCCCAGGTTTTCCTGATGGCATCATGGGTCCAGATCTCATGGATAACATGCGCAAACAAGCTGCGCGCTTTGATGTCGAGATTGTCACCGACGACATCGTTGAGATGACACTCGATGGCGAAGTAAAGATACTTAAAGACGGTAGTGGTAACGAGATTCGCGCTAAGGCTGTAATCCTCGCTACTGGTTCGGCGTATCGAGAAATCGGATTAGAGAATGAGAAGCGACTATCAGGACGTGGCGTTTCCTGGTGTGCAACCTGCGATGGTTTCTTCTTTCGTAACCAAGTAATTGCCGTTGTCGGTGGTGGCGATAGCGCGATGGAGGAGGCAAATTTCCTCACTCGATTTGCTGAGAAAGTAATTCTCGTTCACCGTCGAGATTCTTTACGCGCATCGAAAATCATGGCTGATCGTGCGAAAGCCAATCCCAAAATCGAATTCTTGTGGAACAGTGAAGTAATCGATGTACTTGGTGATGAGAAAGTAACTGGATTAAAGATTCGTAATACGGTTGATGGGCAAGAGAGCACGCTTGATGTCACCGGACTATTCGTTGCGATTGGACATGACCCGCGAAGTGAATTAATCAAGGGGCAGGTCGAGCTCGATGGCGAGGGCTATGTGATTGTTGGTGGCCCTGGTCGATCCGGAACTGCCACCAATATCAAAGGCGTCTTTGCCTGTGGTGATTTGGTCGATCACACCTACCGCCAAGCGATTACCGCAGCAGGATCTGGCTGCGCCGCCGCCCTGGATGCCGAACGATTCCTTGCCGGGCACTAGAGTTTTCACCAATAATTAAGTAGCGAGAAGAGAGAAGAGAGCCATGGGAGCAACAAAGCCAGTAACGACAGCGACTTTCGATGCTGAGGTGCTCAAGAGCAGCACCCCGGTACTCGTCGATTTTTGGGCTGAGTGGTGCGGACCATGCCGCGCTGTCGCCCCAATTTTGGAAGAGATTGCCACCGAACACTCTGCGAAGCTCAAGATCGTCAAGCTCAATACCGATGAAGAGAGCGCTATCGCAATCAAATATGGCATCACATCGATTCCTACGATGAACCTCTTTGTTAATGGCCAAGTCGTCAAAACCATCATCGGCGCACGGCCAAAGCCAGCAATCATGAAGGAACTCGAAGGTTTTATCTAAATCGTGGTCGACGAGGCGCTTGCAAAGCCTGGTGATAGCGGACAGGTTGTCACCGAGGTAATCGCCTCGCTCGCGCGGCTTGGTCTTCTTCGTAATTCTCCCAACTCCTTTGATGAGGATGTCATCGCTGCCCTTGCACATTTCCAACAGAGTCGTGGTTTATCTGCAACCGGCATCCTGACGCGCAGCACATATCGCGCGCTTGAAGAGGCGAGATGGCGCTTGGGAGATCGAAATCTCTCAGTGACCCCCGGTTCATTAATGCGTGGTGATGATGTCACTACTTTGCAACAGCGTCTTACTGAGATGGGTTTTGATGCTGGTCGGATTGATGGCATCTATGGTCCACTCACAGAAGTCGCAGTAAAAGAATTCCAACGACAAGTTGGCGTTTCTGCAGATGGAATTGTGGGAGTAGGAACTTATAAAGCGCTTATTCGATTGACTGGAACGGTAAAGGGAGGCGCTCCCTCTAATTTACGTGATGAGTATCTAGTGCGACGTCGTGGCCCAGCGCTCAACGGAAAAGTAGTAGTTATCGATCCAAGTTTTGGTGGAGCCGCTAAAGGATCTGAAGCTTTTGGACTTAATGAGGCGCAAATTGTCCTTGATGTGGCGCAACGTTTAGAGGGCCGGCTAAGCGCACTTGGAGTACGCACCTTCCTCACTCGCGGCAAAGAGACCAATCCTTCTGAAAGCGAGCGAATCGACTTTGCAAATAAGAGCGGGGCAGATCTCGTAATCTCACTTCATCTCGAAAATCATCTCAATCCACTTGCATCTGGGGTCGCGACTTACTATTACGGAAGCGATGCCCATGAGATTCACTCGGTCGTGGGCGAAAAATTGGCAACATTGATCCAACGTGAGATATCAGCACGTACCGATCTCATTAATTGTCGGACCCATGCGCGCACCTGGGAGCTACTCCGATTAACAAAGGCCCCCGCGGTTCGAGTTGATCTGGGATATCTCACCAACGAGAAGGATGCAACGAAACTGGCGCGGGCCGCCTTCCGAGATACCCTTGCTGAGTCGCTAGTTGTCGCAATCCAGCGCCTCTACTTGGCGGTGGAAGAAGATGCTGCTACCGGCACGCTTTCGATTGCAGATCTTCGAAAAGCTGGCTTACGAAAATAGGTTTTATTAATTGATTGTTGTAGAGGCTACTTCATCCCCTGATTCGAACAACGTCAAAAGGTAACCTTTTAGGTTACTGGATGTACGGAAAACCTTCTCACCATTGGTATTTGTTTTCACCTTGAAACTCAATTTCTTTTTAACCCCTTTTTTACTTGCCGTAACAGTTACCGAAGTATTTGGCGATGCAATCAAGCTAATGCGAGTGCTCGAAGCGGAGATCACTTTCCCAACAATCTCATAACCAGCTATTTCTTCACCTTCGAGGATTTCTTCACTATCTCCACTTGCTACCGCAGAAGCGCATTGATTACTTTTATAAATGGGACGTACTTTATTGATTTTCGCTTCGAATGCCTTCAGAGAAGTTTGATATTGTGTCATGAGGGCAACATCTTGCGCCGAATCACCCGTGAAATTTGGTTTAGTAGGAGCATCTATTCCTTGAGTGTATTTCTCCATGACTTTGCAGCTCTGCACCATAGCGGTCAATTCGGCCGCCAGAGCCTGTCCTTGTGCAGAAAGACTTGCAATTGTTGCCGCCAACTCTGGGCTTAAGGTGACTGGGGCATTCGCGTTTGTTTTTCCCTGTTTTGCGAATTCCGCATCAATTAAGTTCGCGCACTCTGTGGCACTTCGAAGCCAAATCTCACTACTTGTTACGAATTCCTGATAATACTTTACGGCTATCGGTAGCACTTTGGAGTTTTGTGTAAACATACTCTTCATATTCAGCGGCATACGGGTCCACGCCACTTTGCATATTTTTGGGTCTAGTTTCATGCCAATTTTAATATTCTTATTTATTTTTGATGCTAAATCTTTTTGCCGTAGCTCACGCGCATTCCAGTCAGCCAACATCTCCTCAAAAGATCTGTTGTCAATTGAACTCGCAACGCTAGTTTTTGACGCGACTATTGAGGAAGTGATTGCTATGTCCAACGTTGCTGTGCCAGACGCGGAAATGAGCGCTGAGTTCTCGCTCTTCTTGATGACAGCACCAACTTTGCTCTCTTTGATAGCTGTGATTGGGCCGGGGAAAGTTACACTCAGAGAGGTTTTCCCTAAATCGATTGAAGAATCACCTGAAGACGTTTGTTTGAAATAGAAAGTGACTCGATCGCCGATTTTCTCCACCCGCAAATCTGAATCTTTTAGAGTAGACCGCGCAAAATTACATTCGAAGATTAATTCTTGGGTATTTTCTATATAACTCTCGCTCGCGCATACTTGATTATCATTTTGCTGGGCAGCATTTCTCTTAAAATCGTCGATTGAATTGATACCCGCTTGGCTGGCAAGAGATTTATCCAGCGCATAAGAAATCTTGCCCGTAGCAAGACCTTCAGAGTCAATAATGATATTACCCTCCAGTCGAACGCAGCTGGCAAGGATCGGTAGGAGCGCGATCAAGAGAGTGGCAAGACGACGATTCTTCATTAAAAAAGGGTATAGGAGTTGCCAGATTTTCTCTCATTGTCACATCTAGCTTGGTCGATATGGGAAGATTGGGCCCTTGTCTGTCAGGAGAGGAGTTGCTATGTCGAAGCTAGTCCCGCATGAGGAGAATCTCACCGCGCGCTACGCCGAGCGAGCTGCGCGGATGGTCCCTAGTGAAATCCGATCACTCTTCGCCGTAGCCTCTCGCCCAGAGATCGTCTCACTCGCTGGCGGCATGCCGAATCTCTCCGCGCTGCCGATGGAGATGATGGCCGATGTAGTGCAGAAATTGATTCTCGAAAACGGCCAAGAGGCGCTCCAATATGGAAGTGGACAAGGTCATCCGCGATTACGAGAACAAATCTGCGAAATGATGGCTCTTGAAGGAATCCGAGCTAAAAGTGATGATGTTGTCATCACCACCGGATCGCAAGCTGCGTTAGATCTCATCACTCGGATTTTTGTTGATCCAGGCGATGTGATTCTCGTTGAAGCACCTTCGTATGTCGGTGCGCTTGGTGTATTTGCGCAATATCAAAGCCAAGTAGTTCATATTGCTATGGACGATAAAGGTTTGATACCCGCCGCACTTACTGAAGCCATCACAAAAGTTCGCGCTGCCGGTGGAAAAATTAAATTCCTCTATTGCATTCCAAACTTTCAAAATCCTTCTGGGGTCACAATGCCGGCGAGTCGACGGACCGAGATCCTCGATATCTGCCGTGAAGCTGAAATCTTCGTTGTTGAAGATAACCCATATGGATTACTCGGATTTGATGGACCAGTTCCTAATGCGATGCGCGCTGAGGATCACGAAAATGTCATCTATCTTGGATCATTCTCGAAAACTATCGTTCCCGGTCTTCGCGTTGGTTGGGCGCTAGTCCCGCAAGGGGTAAAAGAAAAGTTGATTATCGCCAACGAGTCCTCGGTGCTCTGTCCATCTAACTTCGCACAGCTAACAATCTCTAGCTACTTGGCGCATGAACCTTGGCGCGATCAAATCGCCTCATTCTGCTCGCTCTATAAAGAGCGTCGCGATGCGATGTTAGAGAGCCTTGATGCGCACTTCCCGGCGAGCGCTACCTGGACTAAACCCAAAGGTGGTTTCTATGTCTGGGTGACCCTCCCCCCAGAAATTGATACCAAAGTGCTGGTGCCACGCGCCATCGCAGCGAAGGTCGCTTATGTCCCAGGTACCGCCTTTTACGCCGACGGCTTTGGCAGCTGGCAGATGCGCTTGTCCTATTGCCACCCAACTCCCGAGCGAATTCGTAAAGGCGTTGCTGCGCTCGGCAATGTGGTGAAAGAGGAGATTGCTCGTCGAGGTGGAGAGACTCCAAAAGCCGTTCGATAGTTAACCGCGGAAGTAGTTATCTACCTTTCCTGCAATTGGCAGCTCTACCTCAAAACACATCCCACCATATTTATCGTTATTGGCATCAAAGGCGAATTCTGGTTGGTAATGATCTTGTGCCGATGTGATGAACATAGTCTTCAACTCTGGGCCACCAAATGATGGGCAGGTAGTAAGAGCAGTAGGTGCTTGCACAATATTGAGCACCTCACCATCAGGGGAGTAATTACGAACCTGGCCACACCCCCAGAACGCAACCCAAAGATTCCCTAGCGAATCAGTACACATGCCATCCGGCACTCCCGTGACATCACTGACATCGATAGCAGGGAGCTCCCGAACAATCTCACCTTTAGTTGGGTCGAATTGATAGCGAGAAATCTCTCGAGGGGCTGAGTCGATGTAATACATCATGGTGCCATCAAGTGACCAATCGATTCCGTTGGAAATCTGGACGTTCTTTCGATGAGTGCTCGAATTAAATTGATGATCAAATCGTCGAAGATCACCCGCCTTTGATCCCTCGACAGCTTCGGCAACACCAATCCAGAGACAGCCACATGGATCGATATTTCCATCATTGGTACGGCCAACTTCGCGATCAATTTCCATATCTATCTCGCGGGTAATCTGAAAATTCTCATCTACCGTAGCTAGGCGATCTCCCAGTGCGATCACATAGCCTCCGGACTTTCGCTTTCCAACATAGCTAACAAAGTCCCCAACTCTATGTGGAATCACTTCCTTGGTAGTGGGTAGATACTCTTTGATAAAGCCATCGAGTACATCGACCCATAGGAAACTCTTTCGTCGCTCATCCCAAAGGGTGCCCTCACCTAAACCAGATTTTGAACCTGCGATTGGTTGCGCTTCAAAATGTGCCATGGTTACCCTTCAATCTCTTCGATGATACGACGTAAATCCTCGCCCGAGGCAAATTCAATAATAATCTTTCCGTTGCTCTTCCCGGTGGCTTTTTCGATACTCACTCGTGTATTAAGAAAATCGCCAAGCTCTTCGGCCAACTCTGCCAACTCGGGTGAGACGTTCTTACTCTTACCGCTAGCGCTCTTCTTCTTTCCGCCCTTGCCGCCCTCCACCCCAACCGAAATAATCTCCTCAACCGCTCGAACGCTCAACCCTTCAGTGACAATGCGGTTTGCCAATCGCTCCATTGCCGCAGAATCTCCAAGCGCCAACAAAGCGCGGGCGTGCCCAGCCGAGAGCACTCCAGCAGCAACTCGTCGTTGAACGCTTGGCGGCAATTGCAGGAGGCGGAGGGTATTGGTGATGTGTGGCCGAGAACGCCCTATTTTTCGCGCTAATTCATCATGTGTGTAATTGAAATCATTGAGTAGCTGCTCATATGCAGCTCCCTCTTCGAGCGCATTTAATTCTGAGCGATGGATGTTCTCCAATAACGCCTCGCGAAGTAATTCGTTATCTGGCGTCTGACGAATGATCACAGGAATCTCTTGTAGCCCCGCCGCTTTCGCTGCTCGCCAACGCCGCTCGCCCATAATTAATTCGTAACGGCCACCGCTAATCACGCGCACTACTGGAGGTTGTAACACTCCTACCTCTTTGATTGAGGTAATTAACTCTGCCATCTTCTCTTCATCAAAGACTGTTCGAGGTTGGCGTGGATTAGGGGAGATTGAATTAATCGCTACTCGATTGAGGTTTGCGACATCTACCGGAACACCGGCGACTACCGATGAGAGTTGCTTCGCTTCACCTGCAGGAATCAATGATCCAAGACCGCGACCTAATCCGCCTTTGCGAGCGCTCATTTCATTCGACCCTTCTCATGTAATTCTCGCGCTGCCGATAAATAAGCAAGTGCACCTGGTGACGACATGTCGTATGTCAAAACGCTCTGTCCATATGAAGGCGCCTCACTCACTCGTACCGCACGCGGAATAACAGTTGTTAAAACCTCATTCGGAAAGTGTGATCGGACAGTATTTGCAACATCATGCGCCAGTCGAGTTCGACCATCAAACATCGTCAAAAGAATTGCACCGATATGTAATTGCGGATTGGTATTTTCAGTGACTAGCGAAATAATCTTTATTAATTGGGTCAATCCTTCAAGCGCGTAATACTCACATTGAATCGGAATCAATAATTCGTTTGCTGCAATCAACGCATTCAGCGTGAGCAAACCTAAACTTGGTGGGCAATCGATAATGATGTAATCGTATTTCTCATTCTCGCGCTCGATCATTGTTGTGATCGCATCGCGCAATTTAAATTCGCGCCGCTCCAACTCAACTAAATCGATCTCAGCGCCAGCGAGGTCAACTCCAGCAGGAACGACATCTAAATATGGATAGCCCTCCGCGCGTTGTCGAACAGCAGCGATCGTTGCGCCCTCAACCAGGAGCTCATATGTGCCTGGAACTGCCTCATCATGAGCGACGTTAAATGCAGTACTCGCATTGCCCTGGGGGTCGAGATCTATGAGGAGAACCTTGAGCCCGCCCATCGCAAGCGCCGCGCCAATATTTACCGCGGTCGTGGTCTTGCCTACCCCACCCTTCTGGTTGGCAACGGTGATAATTCGGGTGTTAGGCAGGGGTGCCATCGCCTCTTTAAGGCGGCGAATGCCGATAACAGCTTTTGTTTCACGGGAAACAGTGGCGCTCATAGAGCGCAGTTAACCAGCCTTTGCTATGGAAATCACCTTGCAACTACCAGCGGAAAGGGTCGCCTCGATGATCTCCCCAGAAGCTCCCATGTAGCGCGAGAGGGGGCAGCTTGCTAACTCTTCCGCTGCTCGCTCCCCCTTCATCGCCAAGATTCGCCCACCGGGGGCGAGTAGATGCCAACTCCACTCCAGCAAGCGCTCCATCGGGGCAACGGCACGGGCGGTGACAACATCAAATTTCCCTTGGAAATCCAGGGCTTTCTTTCGCTCCACCGAGACATTGGTGAGCGAGAGCTCCGCAACTACCTCATTAAGAAAGGCGGAGCGCCGCTCTAATGGCTCCAACAAAAGAATGGAAATATCGGGGCGGGCTAAGGCGAGGACAATCCCAGGGAGCCCAGCGCCACTTCCGATATCAATGGTTCGAGCCCCCTCTGGAATGAGGGTGGCCAACGGAAGGCAGTTATAGATATGGCGATCCCAGATTCGCTCCCCCTCGCGAGGGCCGATTAATCCCCGTTCCACCCCAGCGCTCTGCAGGAGTTGGGCGTAGTGGAGATATGTTTCCCGTGAAACCTCAATCTGGGGAGCCATTATTAGGCAGGGAGAACGACGATATACCGCTCTGGCTCTTCCCCTTCGGATTCGCTGGAGAGTCCAAGCTCCCCAATCGCATCATGAATCACCTTTCGCTCGAAGGCATTCATCGGCTTGAGCGCTACCGATACCCCGCTCTTCTTAACCTCTTCTGCGGTGCTCTCTGCAAGGGCTCGGAGCTCATCCTTCTTCTTCGCCCTAAATCCTTCAATATCGAGCATCAACCGTGATCGCTCTCCCGTTTCCCGTTGAACGGCCATCCGGGTGAGCTCCTGAAGAGCTTCGAGGACTTGCCCCTCATCGCCAATGAGGTGGGTCAACTCGCCCCCCACAATCGCAAGGGCTGCGCGGTCGTTCTCGACATCGATATCGATATCACCTGGGAGATCCGCGATATCAAGGAGCGCCTCCAAATAATCGGCTCCTCGATCGCCCTCTTCCTCTAGGCGGGCAATTAGGCTCTTCTCACTCATCACTCTGCTCCAAACTCCCCAGTGGGGGTTAAATATATGCTTTTGTCATAATTTGGGGTTTTTATGGCTTTTACTCTGCTAACGCTTCTTCTTTTTCTTCTTCTGCTTTGGTTGCTGCCGTTGACCCTTGGGCTCTTCCGTAGCTACCGATCCACCCTCGGCTCCCGTTGAGCCTTCATCGCTCTCAGGATTAATCCCAGCTTTCTTGGCGCGCTTTGCCTCTAATTCAAAATAGGCCGGCGAACCGGGTGTTGGGTTTCGCTTAATTACATAGAACTGTTGGCCCATCGTCCAAAGGTTTGTTGTCAACCAATAAAGCAGAACGCCTACCGGGAAATTGATTCCGGTTACCGCGAAAATAATTGGAAAGAGATACAACAAGATTTTCTGTTGCTGCAACATCATATTTGGTTGCCCATCATTCTTGGGCATTCCCTTAACCATTAATTGTCGCTGCGTGATAAAAGTAGATGCAGACATTAAGAGAATCATTACTAACGTGATGATCTTTACAGTTCCAGGCGTGCCACCCAACTTCTCAATATCACTTCCACCCATTAAGAAAGTTGCTGCAATTGGTGCGCCAAAAAATCCAGCATTAGCCGCGCTGTCAACATCTGCTTGAGTGAGAACTCCCCGAGGAATATCTTGCGCAATTCCATTGAGCACAGTGAAAAGGGCGAAGAAGATCGGAGCTTGCGCTAGTAATGGGAAACACGAAGCCAAAGGATTGGTCCCATGCTTCTTATAAAGCTTCATCATCTCTTCAGATTGTTTTTGGCGATCGTCCTTATACTTCTGTTGGATCGCCTTCATTTCGGGTTGTAGCACGGTCAGAGCGCGTTGACTCTTAATCTGCTTCACGAAAAGTGGAATAAGAATGATCCGAATCAACACAACGAGAAAGACAATCGCGAGCGACCAGGTGATGCCGCTATCTGCACCGAATATTGGTTCAAAGGCAGAGTGAAAAAGAAGGATGACCCATGAGATCGCGTCGTAGAGCGGATTTAAAATACCCACTATTTACTCACCTTTCTGATTGATTCTTCGAGCTTTTCTGCAGCTAAAATCTCGCGCCCGCCTGGGGGATAGTCGATTCCGCCCATCGACCAAGGGTTACACCGAATAAGGCGCCACACCGCAAGCGCACTCCCGACAAACGCTCCTTTGCTGCGAATTGCCAATATGGCATAAGCCGAGCAGGTGGGGTAGTACTTGCAGCGGGCGGGCAACGCCGAGGAGATCCAGCGTTGATAAAACCGGATGATGGCGATCATTCAAACCGCCGAAGCTCGACGAGAGAGATACTTCTTTACAAGAGCAGAAATCTCACTATCTAGATTTCGCTCCACGCTTCCCGCCGCTCCAGGATGAGCGCGGAAGAGCAAAAGAGTCCCCGCGGGAAATTGTGGAAGGTGTGGCGCAATGGCATGTCGAATTTGGCGTGAAACTCGATGGCGTACCACCGAACCACCGACATTCTTTCCCACTATGAGGCCCACCTTCACCGGTGCTCCTGCTCGTTCACCATCTGTTGGTGTCGCGACATAGAGCAAAAAATTCTCTCCTGACACCCGCATGCCTTTGCTTGCGAGTGCGAATTCGCTCGCTCTCCGAAGGCGATTCTCTTGCGCCAACATCAGCGTGCGCCGCTAGGAAAAATACCTGAGCCGACAGTTATGCCGAGATGCGCAAGCGCCCCTTGGCGCGACGCGCAGCAAGAACAGCGCGGCCAGCACGGGTGGACATGCGAGCGCGGAATCCATGGGTCTTTGCCCGACGGCGATTGTTGGGTTGGAAGGTCCGCTTCACGTATATCTCCTAAAGTTCAGGCGCAGTTGCTCAAGCATCCGCGCAGGAGGTAAACGGTACGGAAGGTGAGGCGCTGTGGTCAAACTCGGAGGCGATCTATGATCGAGGGCGAAAGGGACCCTCCGAGCGACCTAAACCTGGAGTTTAGAGTTGTGGATAACTATTTGCTTTTTCCCAAAACGGGGAATAGGGTCGGCCATCATCCACAGATGACGCTACTTCCCCCAGTAGATATTATGCCAAAACGGACAAATATCCACGAGATAGCACACAGCCTGTGGATATCTCTGGGGATAAACGGTGGGTAACCGGTGTGGAAAGGATTCCAAATGGCAGAAGAGGGCGCACTTCTTGAAATCGAACTCCCAGAACTCTGGCAAAGTGCAATTTCGGTAATCGCAACTGATTCACCACAGCATCGCGCATTTTTGCAGTTAACCGAACCAATGGGTTTGATCGATAGCAACGGCAGCACAACTCTTCTTGTCGCAGCGCCAAATGCATTTGCAAAAGATGTCATCGAAACACGTTTGCGATCCATCATCACCGATGTGTTGAGTTCGAAGTTAGGTCGCGAAGTTCGAGTTGCAGTAACCATTGATGAGAATCTTGAGCGGGAAACTCCTGGCGAAGTAGTTACTGAAGTTGAGCAACCTCGCCCTGGTACTGGTCGCAGCTCAGAGATTCCATCATCAAGCGAATCCGGTGGAATGAGTTTAAATCCACGGTACATTTTTGAAACCTTCGTTATTGGATCGTCGAATCGCTTTGCCCACGCAGCGGCAGTAGCTGTCGCTGAAGCGCCCGGCAAGGCATATAACCCACTTTTTATCTACGGTGAATCTGGTCTAGGTAAAACCCACTTGCTCCACGCCATCGGAGCATACGCTAAAGAGCTCTATGGGAATCTTCGCGTTCGATATGTATCGAGTGAAGAATTCACCAACGACTTCATCAACTCAATCCGCGATGATAAATCAGCGGTATTTCAAAAACGCTACCGCGATGTTGATCTCCTGCTAGTTGACGATATTCAATTCCTTGAGAATAAAGAGCGAACTCAAGAGGAGTTTTTCCATACCTTCAACACCTTGTACAACGCCAACAAGCAAATCGTCATCTCAAGCGATCGGCCGCCGAAACAATTGGCAACTCTCGAAGATCGACTTCGCTCTCGATTTGAATGGGGCTTGATCACAGATATCCAGCCACCCGAGTTAGAGACTCGAATTGCAATCTTAAGAAAGAAGGCAGCGCAGGATCGGCTCAACGCTCCTGATGATGTATTGGAGTACATCGCTAGCAAGATTTCTACAAATATTCGCGAGCTTGAGGGCGCGCTCATTCGAGTCACCGCTTTCGCTAGCCTCAATCGCCAAGGCGTTGATCTATCGCTTGCGGAAATCGTGTTGAAGGATCTCATTCCTGATGAAACTGGCCCTGAAATTACCGGCGCCACGATCATGGCCCAGACCGCCGCCTACTTCAGCCTTACTATCGATGATCTCTGTGGAACTTCGCGTTCTCGCGCACTAGTTAACGCTCGTCAGGTGGCGATGTACCTCTGCCGTGAACTAACCGATCTCTCACTTCCGAAGATTGGACAGACTTTTGGCGGCCGCGACCACACCACTGTGATGCATGCTGATCGGAAGATTCGCCAGCTAATGGCCGAGCGCCGTTCGATCTATAACCAAGTCACCGAGCTGACCAACCGAATCCGGCAGCAGGCTCGAAAGCAGGGCTAATCACCCAAATTCCCCACTCCACACTTGGGGATAACCTTGGGGGTAAACCCCTCCTTGAGAGTTTCTCGTGTGGGTAAATCCTGATGGAGGGGGCTAAATAACTGCTTCTCCACATTATCCACCGGTTTATCCACAGCTTCCAAACAGCCCATAACCTTCAAATTACCCTTCTGACCAGCAGAAAGACTCTTTTTCCCCATTTTCCACACCACTTACTCTTACTACTATCTCCTTTCTCTATAAATACATGATTTATCTGCTGGCGGATTTCTGGGGATTACCGCCCCCACCGCTGGACCGATCTGAAAGACGGGTATCCCAAGAGTGAGGAAGTAAGGGAAGATAGCGAAATGAGATTTGTAATTGAGCGCGATGCCCTCTCTGATGGTGTTGCTTGGGTATCTCGATCACTCTCTTCTCGTCCAATAATGCCAGTGCTTCTCGGAGTTGTAATTAACGCGAAGAAAAGTGGTGTGACGCTCTCTGGTTATGATCTTGAAACATCCGCAAAAGCTGAAGTGAGTGCAGATGTAAAAGATGAAGGACGAGTTCTTGTTCCTGGTCGCTTACTTTCAGATATCACCAAGTCATTACCGAATAAACCTGTGACTATTGCGCTAGATGGTAATCGCGTAAGCATAATTTCTGGATCGGCAAAGTTTGCGCTACCAACTCTTCCAGTTAATGATTATCCAAATCTTCCGGAATTACCAAGTGAAACTGGGCGTATTACTGGCGAGATGTTTGCGCATGCGGTACATCAAGTTGCAATTGCTGCAGGTAAAGATGACTCACTCCCAGTATTAACTGGCGTCCATGTAGAGATTGAAGAGAATAAACTCACGCTTGCGGCAACAGATCGGTATCGCTTGGCGGTCCGAGAATTATCGTGGGAGGCGCCACGCGCAAGCGCTTCTGCTCTCATTCGAGCGCGCACACTCCATGATGCATCGAAGGCGCTAATAGGTAGCGCTCAAGTAAGCCTTGCTCTTGCTGCGGCGACTGCACAAGAACGACTAATTGGTTTTTCAACCTCCGGTAAATCAATGACCTCACGAATGCTCGATGGCACGTTCCCTCCGTACCGCCATTTATTACCTAATGATCGAAGCGCAACTGCAATTGTCGAGGTTGCGCCTTTTCTCGATTCAGTGCGCAGAGTCGCCATCGTTGCCGATAAGACAATTCCACTCCGGCTGACCTTCGCCCCAGGATCGCTCATTCTCGAAGCTGGGGCCGGCGAAGAAGCCTCGGCTACTGAGGAGCTAGAAATCGCTTTCGATGGCGAAGGGTTTACCATCGCTTTTAATCCAACCTACCTTGTCGATGGATTATCGGCCCTTGGCACTGCATATGTAGATATGGCATTTACAGGCGCAAGTAAGCCTGCCGTTCTCTCTGGCCGCGAAAGCGCAGATGGACAAAGTGATTCAAGTTATCGCTATCTGCTCATGCCGATGCGGTATGCCTCGTAATTCTGTGTGATCAGTGTTCCTGTCATATTTACACCTCACTAATTTTCGCTCTTACGAGAATTTAGAGCTCGAACTCAAGCCAGGTATTACATCCTTTGTTGGGAGTAATGGTGAGGGCAAAACCAATATCGTTGAAGCGGTAGGGTTCCTCGCTTACCTTCGTTCTCACCGAACCGCCTCCGATAATCCGTTGGTACGTCTAGAGCATGAGAAGGCATATATTCGAGGAAAGGTCGAAACTGCAGGTCGCCAAGAACTATTAGAGATTGAAATCAATCAAGGTCGAGCTAACCGAGCGCGTATCAATCAACAACCAGTTCGCTCGACGAGAGAGTTGCTCGGCCACCTCCGAGCGGTTTTATTTACTCCAGAAGATTTAGCCTTAGTCAAAGGAGATCCCACAGAGCGTCGCGACTTCTTAGACACATTGTTGATTTCTCGAACACCTCGCTATGCCGGCGTGATTGCCGATTATGAGAAGGCGTTAAAACAACGGAATGCACTCCTAAAAAATCGCCCACATGAGCGCGATCTTGCGCCATGGGATGAGCACATCGCGCGGTTTGGATCGCAACTCATTGCAGCACGCCTTGATTTAATTGAGGATTTACTCCCGTTTGTAATTCAGGCGTATAAGAGTATCTCCGAAGGAGATGAGATTGGCGCGACTTACAAGAGCTCGCAAGATCTTCGCTCCAAGAGTGCAGCCGAATTAGAGCGCGAGATCTTTGAACTCATTCCTACGCTCCGTCGAGGTGAAATGGAGCGCGGCGTTACCTTGGTTGGACCACATCGCGATGATTTGTTACTGACGCTTGGACCTACTCCAGTCAAGGGCTATGCAAGCCAGGGTGAATCATGGTCTTATGCGCTGGCGCTTCGGATGGGCGCGTACCAGTTGCTCAGCGCCGAAGGAATGGGCGAAGGATCGGAACCACTATTGATTCTCGATGATGTCTTTGCAGAATTAGATAGCGTGCGAAGAGGCGCGCTGCTTGCCCTTATAGATTCGAGTGAACAAGTATTAGTGACGGCAGCGGTTGAGGCCGATCTACCTAAATCCTTCAATGATCGCAGGTTCTATGTCCGCGAAGGGAGCGTTCGGGAATGAGTGAGAATCGAGACCTAGCACGCTCATTGCTTGCTGCTGCGCGTCGCCGGGCAAATAAATTTACGCGCGATAAAGAGGTTCGATCAAAAATCAGACAAAGTAGCAGCAACGAATCGGATTCCACCGGTGAGTATCAAGGCCCACAGCTACTCAATGAGTCGTTAGCGGAGCTGATTGCACAACGAGGTTGGCAAGAGAAGATGAAGGACAGCGATCTCTTCATAAAATGGAATGAGCTTGTTGGTAGAGATATTGCAGATCATGTCCAACCGCTTGCCTTTGCTGACGGCGTGCTCACGCTTAGCGCCGAGAGCACAGCATGGGCGACTCAGATTCGATTGATTGATGATCAAATTCGAAGCGCGGTTGCACGCGGCGGTTTTGAGGTATCTGAACTCGTCATCAAAGGCCCCAACGCGCCCTCTTGGCGAAAGGGTGGCTGGAGCGTCAAAGGGGGTCGCGGACCTCGCGATACCTATGGGTAAAACGCTGCCCAACCAGTAGGGGTTTACTTGATTTGGGGGGTAAAGCGCTCAGCGCCGCCCTCAGGTACTTTTTCGGGGCATCGCCCTCTCAAAAATCCCCTAGGATTAGGAGTCTGCCTCCCCATTGGGGGCACCTGCAAGGGATTTGACGAGGGATAAGGCGGTTGGGCCAAGTGGCTGAGAGTAAATCCAAGGGCGCCAAAAGCGGTAACGCTGCACCTGCAGCCTACGACGCGAGCGCGATCCAGGTTCTCGAGGGCCTCGATGCCGTACGCAAACGCCCCGGTATGTACATCGGCTCAACTGGAGAGCGCGGACTTCACCATCTTGTCTATGAGATCGTCGATAACTCCGTCGATGAAGCGCTCGCCGGTTACTGCTCTGAGATCAACGTTGCACTCTTAGCCGATGGCGGTGTGAGCGTACGAGATAACGGGCGCGGAATCCCAGTAGATATCGTCGTCAGCGAAGGCAAACCTGCCGCTGAAGTCGTCTTCACCGTGCTACACGCTGGTGGAAAATTTGGTGGTGGCGGATATTCAGTTTCTGGTGGATTACATGGAGTTGGTGCATCTGTAGTCAATGCATTAAGTACAAACCTCGAGGTAGAGATCGAACGCGATGGATCAAAGTATTTTCAGAGTTACAAACTTGGCGTACCTAGCGGTCCGCTAAAAGCAATCGGCGATTCAGAATCGTCAGGAACCAAAGTTACTTTCTGGCCATCACCAGATATTTTCGACACCACTATTTACTCCTTCGAAGTTCTCTCCACTCGTTTTCGTGAAATGGCATTCTTGAATCGTGGTTTGACTATCACACTCACCGATGAGCGAGCCGGCCACGTTGATGAGAAAGGTGAGCCACTTAAAGTCGTCTATAAATACGATGGTGGTATTTCGGATTTTGTAAAGCATTTGAATTCTACAAAGGGCGAAGCTCATAAGACCGTCATCGATTTTGAATCTGAAGATGAAAAGCAGAAAATTTCTGCCGAGATTGCTATGCAATGGAGCGCTGGATATACCGAGTCGGTCTATACCTTTGCAAACACCATTAACACTCAAGAGGGCGGTACTCACGAAGAGGGATTCCGAGCCTCACTCACTTCAATCGTCAATAAATATGGGGAGGAGTGGGGGTTAATCAAGAAGCGCGAGGATCGTCTCACCGGCGATGATGTACGCGAAGGATTAACTGCAATAGTCTCTGTAAAAATCGGTGAGCCACAATTTGAAGGGCAAACAAAAACTAAATTGGGTAACACTGAGGCTAAAGCATTCGTACAAAAGATCGTCAATGACAAGCTTGGTGATTGGTTTGCTGCAAATCCCTCCGAGGGACGCGACATCATCCGAAAATGTATTGATGCTGCCACCGCACGTGTAGCTGCGAGAAAGGCCCGGGAGCTATCGCGCTCTCGTAAGGGATTACTCGAGGGGCGGGGCATGCCTGGCAAGTTAGCTGACTGCCAATGGACCGAGCCCGAGAAATGCGAGTTATATATCGTCGAGGGTGATTCAGCTGGTGGTTCGGCAAAGGGTGGTCGCGATTCAAAGTTCCAAGCGATTCTTCCAATTCGCGGAAAGATTCTCAATGTTGAGAAGTCTCGCATCGATCGAGTATTACAAAATAATGAAGTCCAAGCGCTAATCACAGCTTTAGGCACAGGTGTGCATGACGAATTCGATATCGCGAAACTGCGCTATCACAAAATTGTGTTAATGGCTGATGCCGATGTTGATGGGCAACATATTCGCACCCTATTGCTCACATTGCTCTTCCGTTTTATGCGCCCACTGATTGAGGGTGGTTATGTTTATTTAGCGCAACCACCGTTATATAAATTGAAATGGGGCGGGAAAGAATTGCCGCAATATGCCTTCTCCGATCGGGAGCGAGATGCGTTTATCAAAATCGGTCTTGATGGTGGCAAGCGTTTGCCGAAGGAAGATGGAATTCAACGCTTTAAAGGTCTAGGCGAGATGCCAGCTAAAGAGTTGTGGGATACCACGATGGATCCAGATACTCGAGTGCTAATTCGAGTCACCTTGGAAGATGCAGTTGCAGCTGATGATCTCTTCTCAGTTCTCATGGGCGAGGATGTCGAGATGCGCCGTAACTTTATTCAGCGAAATGCTAAAGATGTTCGATTCTTGGATATCTAAGCGAGACAAGAGAGAGGAGTGAACCATGGAGAATTCATCAGATCGCATTGAATTAGTCGATCTACAAGTGGAGATGGCTCGTAGCTATCTCGATTATGCAATGAGCGTCATCGTTGGTCGCGCTCTTCCTGACGTGCGAGATGGCTTGAAGCCGGTCCATCGACGTGTTCTCTACGCAATGTTTGATGCTGGATATCGTCCGGATAAGGGTTACTACAAATCTTCTCGTGTTGTTGGTGATGTGATGGGTAATTATCACCCACATGGCGACACCGCTATCTATGACACATTGGTTCGACTAGCTCAACCATGGTCACTTCGTTATCCGCTCGTCGATGGAAATGGAAACTTCGGCTCTCCTGGAAATGATCCAGCAGCAGCGATGCGCTACACCGAAGCGCGGCTAGCTCCACTAGCAATTGAAATGATGCGGGATATCGATGAGGAAACAGTCGATTTCACCGATAATTACGATGGTCGTTCGCAAGAACCTGTCGTATTACCTAGCCGATTCCCCAATCTTCTCGTCAATGGCAGCGCAGGTATTGCAGTGGGAATGGCAACAAATATCCCACCGCATAATCTCAATGAGGTGGCAGAGGGAATTCAGTGGTCGCTACAGAATCCCGAGGCGAAGCAAGAGGAGCTATTAGAGAAGCTACTTACCTTTGTAAAGGGACCAGATTTCCCCACTAAGGGTCTGATCGTCGGGCGCAGTGGTATTGAAGAGGCGTATCGAACTGGGCGCGGATCAATCACAATGCGCGCAGTTGTCGAAGTGGAAGAGATCAATGGCCGGAACTGTTTAGTCATCAGTGAATTGCCTTACCAAGTGAATCCAGACAACTTGGCGCTCAAGATTGCTGACTTAGTCAAAGATGGCAAGGTAGCTGGTATCGCAGATGTCCGCGATGAAGGCAATGAACGTCTTGGCCAACGTTTGGTCATTGTGCTTAAGAAGGATGCGGTTGCCAAGGTAGTTCTCAATAACCTCTACAAACATACTCAGCTCCAAGAGACTTTCGGTGCCAATATGTTGGCCCTAGTAGATGGCGTACCAAGAACGCTCCGCCTCGATGAATTCGTCAAGTTCTATATTGACCACCAAATCGAAGTGATTATCCGCCGGACTAAGTACCGCTTAGCCGAGAAGGAGAAGCGCGCCCACATCCTCCGCGGATATGTGAAGGCGCTCGATGCCCTTGACGATGTCATCGCTCTGATTCGCAAGAGTGAGAGCACCGATGATGCTCGTACTGGTCTGATGAAACTTCTCGATGTAGATGAAGTTCAAGCAAATGCAATTCTTGATATGCAGCTTCGACGTCTTGCTGCTTTGGAGCGACAGAAGATTCAAGATGAGTACGACACAATCATGAAGGAAATCATCGAATTAAATGAGATTTTGGCGAGCCCAAAACGTCAACGCGAGATTATCTCCTCTGAGTTAGCTGAATTGACGAGTAAGTACGGGGATTCACGGCGAACCCAAATTATCGCTGCCGAAGGCGACTTTGCTGCCGAGGATCTCATCAAACAAGAGGATGTCGTTGTCACGATAACTCGGGGTGGGTATTCAAAGCGGACGAAGGCCGACCTATATCGCTCGCAGCGACGCGGGGGTCGTGGTGTTCGTGGCGCGGCATTAAAACAAGATGACATCGTTGAACATTTCTTTGTCACGACGACTCATCATTGGATTTTGTTCTTTACTAACAAGGGTCGGGTCTATCGAGCCAAGGCACATGAACTACCAGAGGCTGGACGAGATGCGCGTGGACAACATGTAGCTAATCTTCTTGCTTTCCAGCCTGACGAAAAGATCGCCCAAGTTCTTGCAATAGAAAATTACAATGCTGCGAAGTATTTAGTTCTGGCGACTAAATCTGGCTTGGTAAAGAAGACCCCCCTCGACGAATATGACTCCAATCGCAGTGGTGGTCTCATCGCAATCAATCTCCGTGAAGGTGACGAGGTCGTTTCTGCAGTTCTCGTAGGAGAGAAAGACGACATCTTGTTGGTTTCGAAGAACGCGATGTCACTTCGATTTACTGCAGATGATGAATCGCTCCGTCCAATGGGACGAGCAACAAGCGGTGTTATTGGAATGAAGTTCCGCACCGGTGACGAATTACTCGCAATGGCATCGGTCTCTGATGTTGCGAATGCCTATGTCTTTACCGCTACAGATGGCGGATTTGCGAAACGTACGCCGGTCATCGAGTATCGACCACAAGGTCGTGGTGGGCTTGGAATCAAGGCAGCGAAAGTTGACGAAGCTTCTCGAGGAGTTCTTGTTGGCGCTCTAATTGTGACCGAAGAGGACGAGGTACTTGCGATTACCTCAGCGGGAACTGTGATGCGCACTCGAGTAGATGAGGTGCGACAGACTGGCCGCGACACGATGGGTGTGCGTTTAGTCAATCTTGATCCTGAGACGGTCGTGGTTTCAATCGCTCGTAATGCCGAGGGAGATGACGATTAGCCTCGGGTTTCACCCTTGAGGTACCCTTTCGGGTCTCAAGAAATTGGGCCTATAGCTCAGCCTGGTTAGAGCGCTTCCCTGATAAGGAAGAGGTCGGTGGTTCAAGTCCACCTAGGCCCACGCCGTAGTTGATGCGGCTTGAGATGGATGAGAGCAGGTGGTGGTTAGATGTTTAAGAAACTTCTGGCACTATTTGCTGTTGGCGCGGGAGGGTACGCACTCTTCAAGCGCTACAAGCAAGTACAAAACGAAGAAGAAAACTGGTTGGATATGACTAGTTCTGAAGATTCTTTGGAAGATTCAGAAGAGTTCTAACTAGATATCTGAATAAGGGGACTTAGCTCAATTGGTAGAGCACCTGCTTTGCAAGCAGGGGGTTAGGGGTTCGATTCCCCTAGTCTCCACAATTATTTCGTAACTATCTTTTTATCGTTGGCGATCCCGCCGAGCAAGTAAGAAAAATGTAAGCGAAATAATCGACGCTGGAATGGCATTTGTTTGCTCCTCAGGAGAGCGCGAGATTAATTGGACAAAAGTACTGGCTATAAAGACGTATCCAATAATTCGAGCTAATCGGATCCCCGCCTGATCTAGCGCGATTGTTCGATGCCGCCATAAAAGCAAGATGAGGAAGACCATCCCAAAGAACATGCCAAAATAGATGATGCGAATCCCAATCGGGAATGTCTCAAATTGACCACCGGCAGCGCGAGGTTTAGCCCAATCCAAATTGAGCGTGACTGAGATCAGAATCGCAGCGTTATATATAAGAGCGAGCTCTGCTAAATAGATTAGGTTGCCGAGTAGGGACCTATTGGGGAGTTCGGGCTTAGCTGCCATCTCGATACCTTCCGGTGAGAGATCAGAGTTCTCGTTGTAGGATAGCGTTCTCAAAAAGCTAAGGAGCTAATTCATGTCTAATAAGGCAACGCTACACACCAACATGGGTGACATCGTGATTGACCTTTTTCCTAATCATGCGCCCAAAACCGTAGCTAACTTCGTCGAATTAGCGACTGGACAACGTGAATGGACCCATCCCAAGACTGGGAAGACCAGCAAAGAGAATCTCTACGACGGCACAGTTTTCCATCGGGTGATTTCCGGATTTATGATTCAAGGCGGCGATCCAGCAGGCAATGGCACTGGCGGCCCAGGGTATAAGTTCGCCGATGAATTCCATCCAGAGCTGGTCTTTGATCGCCCATACCTATTGGCGATGGCAAATGCGGGACCGGGAACTAACGGTTCGCAATTCTTTATCACTGTGGCCCCGACAACCTGGCTTAATCGGAAGCACTCAATTTTTGGTGAAGTTACCGATGCGGCGAGCCAAGCGGTTGTTGATGCGATCGCCGAGGTGGAGACTGGGGCTCAAGATCGTCCGAAGAGCGCGGTCACCATTAACTCAATAACCATCGCCTAGCCTTAGAGAGTTATCCACAGGGAATACCCACAGAGTGGATAATTACAACGGTGTAATTAGCGATTAGCGCCAGCGGGTGGCAAGGGCAAAACCAACCCCTACCAGGGCGAAGCCGATCCCCATATTCCAAGCCCCGATGTTGGGGATGGGGTAGCGGGTCTGCGAGATGTAATAGGTGACGATCCAGGCGAGACCGAGGAGAAATGCGGTGAGCATCGTCGGAGCGAGCCACTTCGGGCTCTCCTTTGGCTCCGGCAGGGCGGTCGCGACCTTATCGGGAACGTACTGCTTCTCTTTCTTGCGGATCCGAGACTTTGGCATGTGAATAAGCGTACCTCACTCGGGCAGGATAGGCACATGGCCACAAAGATTTTAGTAGTCGATAACTACGACTCTTTCGTCTTTAACCTGGTCCAATATTTGGCGCAACTGGGTGCGGAGTGCACCGTGCTTCGTAACGATGAGGTTGTTGTTACCGATGCGCGCAATTATGACGGCGTACTGATCTCCCCGGGACCAGGTATTCCTGAAGAAGCGGGAGCAAGTATCGAGCTTGTGAAATTCTGTGCAAACGAGAAGATTCCATTACTCGGTGTTTGCTTAGGCCATCAAGCAATCGGAGTTGCATTTGGTGGCGTCGTCTCGCGCGCACCTGAACTTCTTCACGGTAAAACATCACAGGTTCATCACAACGATAAAAGTGTCCTTCATGGAATACGTGATGGTTTCACAGCCACCAGATACCACTCGCTTGCTATTGAACGCGATTCGATTCCGGCAGAATCTGAATTGGAGATTACAGGTTGGACCGATAGCGGAGTGGTGATGGCGGTATGTCACAAGTCGCTACCAATCCATGGAGTTCAATTCCATCCTGAATCTGTTCTCACCGAAAGCGGTCATCGGCTACTTGCAAATTGGCTTGAGCTCTGTGGTGATAGCGAGGCAGTGAAGAAATCTGAAGGGCTAGCTCCAGTTATCGGTAAATAGAATCAGCTAGTGGCTGGGCTCGGCGAAGGCGCCGCATCTCCTTTATATATATTGACGGTAATAGTTACAGATGAACCAATTTTTGCGCTCTCATCTGCGGCTGGAGCTTGCGCAAGCACGACACCACTTGGTTGCTCTGCATCTTGAGTTTCAATGACATTCGGGATAAAGCCAGCTTGAATCAATATCGTTGTCGCTTGAATCTTGGAAACACCAAGAACATCAGGTACGAAAACTTTTCCACTGGCAATATTTAAGACCACACCGCTTCCTGCGTTCACGGTCGAACCTGGTTCGGGGACTACGCCAACAATCGTCCCTGGCGCTTCACTTGACTCAACTGCGTTGGTCTTTGTGAGCACCAATCCAGCGCCATCAAGGATTAATTTCGCCTCATCTAAAGTGATGCCAATAAGTGATGCGGGGATGGAAGTTTTCCCGGGGCCATCCGAGAGGATAATTTGCACTTCGCTGCCAGGTGAAACTTTGCTACCTGCGCTTGGGGTCTGCGATGCCACACGATCTGCCGGAACTCGCGGGTCTGGCGCTCGCTCAACGATGATTGTGAATCCAGCGAGGGCCTCACGCGCCTGCCTTTCAGTAAGCCCAGATACATCCGCGAGAGCAACCACCGATACTGGGGCGGGAATTTGCGAAATGAGATATCCGCCTGATGCGATGAGAATTAAGGCAGCAACTACCGCACCGATAATCAGGTTTCTCCGCTTTGGATTCTTAATCTTCTTCTTTACCTCTTCGCCTCGATCTAGGCGATTGATATCTTCGAGCATCTCGCTCGCGCTTTGATAGCGAGCAAGGGGGTCTTTTGAAAGCGCGCCAGAGATGATGTTATCGATTCCTGCGGGTAACTCCTCAGTGAGCTCTGAAACGGGGAGATACTCAGCCGAGACATGTTGATAAGCAATTGCAACGGGAGTATCCCCTAGAAATGGGGGTCGTCCGGTTAGTAATTCGTAGAGAAGACATCCGACTGAGTAGATATCACTTCGTGAGTCAGCGACCTCTCCTCGAGCTTGTTCGGGGGAAAGGTAATTTGCGGTGCCAACAACAGTCCACGCATGAGTGACGGTCGCACTTGCATCATCGAGCGCTCGAGCTATGCCAAAATCCATCACCTTCACATCACCACCGGAGGTGAGCATCACGTTCGCGGGCTTGATATCGCGATGAACAATTCCATTTCGATGTGAGTATTCCAATGCTTCTAATATCCCGCGAACGACGGCGATTGCTCTACTAAATGGCAGGCGTTCACCGCTTCGGATGACTTCGCGAATCGTTTTCCCATTTACTTGTTCCATGACGATGTATGGCAAAACACCACCATCAGTTCCCTCTTCACCAGTGTCATAAACTGAGACGATTGCCGGATGATTTAAGCCAGCAGCGGCTTGCGCTTCACGTCTAAATCGAGCAAGGAATGCCGGATCACGCGCTAGGTCGCTTCTAAGAATCTTTATCGCTACGGGGCGCGACAACCTTGTGTCTCGGCCTTCGAATACATCGGCCATTCCGCCAGCTCCAATGAGTTCACCAACCTCATATCGATTAGCAAGTATTCGAGTCATTTGTCACCGCCCACAGCTGCGCCTATAAAACCAGGATGAGGAACTTTCTTTGAAGTAATAGTGGCAAGGATAATGGTTAGATTATCTGGCGCACCTTTTTTATATGCCAATTCTTTAAGTTCACTGAGAGTTTCAGCGCTAATTCCATAAGTGTCGATTGCCTTCAAAATTTTCTTCTCATCAACGATTCCCGCTAAACCATCAGAACAGAGTAAGAGAGCGTCTCCTTCATTTAGCTCTAGTTCGACAAAGTCGGGTCGCTCATGTTGAGCTGCACCCATCAAAGCCTTTGTGATGAAAGAACGTTGCGGATGGCCTTCGACCTCATCGGGAGAAATTCGACCCTGATCGAGGAGCTCTTGAACAACGGTGTGATCTTTTGTTAGTTGAATGATCTTCTTGTCACGAATGAGGTACGCGCGCGAATCGCCTAAATGTGCAAGGAAACATTTCTCCTTGCCAATCATCAGCGTAGTGAGCGTGGTGCCCATTCCTCGTAATTCATTATGATTCTTCATCTCGAGGGCAAGTGCAGCGTTGATTTCTAAGTAGGTTTCAACAGCGGTAGTTTCCGCATTTCGTTGGTTTAAGGAGACTTTTTCGAGTAGTGAGATGCGCTTGATTGCTAGTGATGAGGCGATTTCACCAGCTGCGTGACCACCCAATCCATCGGCGACTGCGAGGACTTTACCGCCGGCCCAACCCGAATCTTCATTCTCGGTACGATGTAAGCCGACATCAGAGAGCGCAACGCTCTGAAAATATTGGCTCATATAGCCATGCTACTCGGCGTCTCAAGGCCCCCTCGGACACTCCAAATCGCGTAGAGTTTTCTATATGTCCCGCTACACCTATCTCGGACCTGCCGGAACCTTTACCGAGGCAGCGCTTACACCTCTATTAAAGAGTGGCGATAGCGCGCTACCTGCCGCAAATGTGACGGCGGCGCTGGAATCGGTCCGTAATGGTGACAGCGATTATGCGTTGGTTCCTATCGAGAATTCGGTCGAGGGAGTAGTAGCGCGCACGCTCGATGAGTTGGCAGTCGGTGAGCCCTTGATGATCATCGGCGAGCAAGTTCTCCAGGTTTCATTTGCGCTCATGGTGAAGCCAGGAGTCACACTCCGAGATATCAAACGCGTTGCCACCCATCCACATGCTGAGGCGCAATGTCGTGAATTCATCGCAAAGAACCTTCCGCATGCAGAAGTTGTCATGACAAATTCAACTGCTGCCGGCGCTGAAAGTGTCGCAAAGGGTGATGCCGATGGTGCGATTGCGGCTGAAGTCGCAGCAACTCATTATGGGCTTGAGGTCATCGAACGCAATATTGGGGATCGTAATGGTGCAGTTACCCGGTTCGTGCTTATCTCGAAGTTGGGAACGATACCTGCCCTTACCGGACATGATCGAACGTCGCTAGCAATCTTCATTGCTGCAGATCACTCTGGTGCGTTATTGGAGATCTTGACCGAGTTTGCAGTTCGCGGTGTCAATCTCACTTTCATTCAATCGCGACCAACTGGAAGTGAACTTGGTCAGTATCACTTTATTGTTGATGCAGAGGGTCATATTGAAGAAGAACGTGTTGGGGATACGTTAAAGGCCTTACATCGAATCTGTGCTGAAGTGCGATTCCTTGGCTCGTATCCACGTGCAGATAAAGTTGCGCCAACATCTACCAAAGGTATGACCGATAGCGCCTTCCAGTCTGCGGATAAATGGTTGAGCGCTGTTCGCAAAGGAGAACGAGCATAAGTGATTGACCTGAAACTACTTCGCGAAAATCCTGATCTCGTTCGTGCATCGCAACGAGTTCGGGGCGCAAGCGTGGAGTTGGTAGATGCGGCAATTGCAGCAGATCAACAACGGAGAAATACGATTGTCGAGTTTGAACGCGTTCGTGCCGAGCAGAATGCGCTCTCGAAGAGTATTGGCGGCGCAAAGGGCGATGAGAAAAACGCGCTACTGGCCCAAGCCAAGGAGCTTGCAGCTGCGGTGAAAGAGGCTGATGCGAAAAGGGCCGAGGCTGAAACGCACGCAGATCAGGTGTTGGGTGAGTTGGCGAATATCGCAGATGCTCGCGCGCCAATAGGTGGCGAGGAAGATTTTGTAGTTCTTGAAGAGATTGGTAAGCCGCCAACCTTTGCTTTTACCCCAAAAGACCACGTTGAATTGGGGAAGATACTCGGTGCTATTGATACTGAGCGAGGGGCAAAGGTATCTGGCTCTCGCTTCTACTACCTCACCGGTAATGGCGCGCTTTTGGAATTCGCACTTATCAACTTAGCAATGGCAAAGGCGGTCGCGGCTGGTTTTATCCCTGTAGTGCCGCCAGTCTTAGTCAAACCGCATGCCATGGAAGGAACTGGATTCTTAGGGCAGGCGGCCGAGAATGTTTTTCATCTCGAGCAAGATGATTTCTATCTAGTCGGAACAAGTGAAGTACCACTTGCGGCCTATCACATGGATGAAATTCTTGATAGCGAAAAGTTCCCACTCAGGTATGCAGGTTTCTCATCATGCTTTAGACGTGAAGCTGGAACATACGGAAAAGATACTCGGGGAATCATTCGTGTTCACCAGTTCGACAAGGTAGAGATGTTCTCGTTCTGTGCCCCTGAAGATGCAGCTGCCGAACATGAACGACTCTTAGCTTGGGAGAAAGAATTTCTTGACGCATTAGAGATCCCTTATCGTGTCATCGACGTCGCTACTGGAGATCTCGGCTCGAGCGCCGTACGTAAATTCGATTGCGAAGCTTGGATTCCAACTCAAAACGCTTATCGAGAGGTGACGAGTACCTCTAATTGCACTGAGTTTCAGAGCCGAAGATTAAATATTCGCTATAAAGATTCTGCTGGTACTCGGCCAGTGGCAACCCTTAATGGAACGCTTTGTGCTATTCCACGAATCATAGTTGCGATTTTAGAAAACCATCAGCAAGCCGATGGTTCGGTAAATATCCCTAAAGCGCTTGTTCCGTTTTTAGGGAAATCTCGATTCGAACCGGTGTGATCTCCGGATTGAAGCGACCAAAACTTATCGGAACTGATTTAGATGGAACCATCATTCCATTTGATCGCCCAATCTCGCAGCGCACAATCGAGGCGTTCACTGCCGCTCATGACTTAGGAGTGGCAATCTTTTTCGTCACTGGTCGACCACCTCGATGGATGCGCGAAGTGAGGGAGAACTTTGATTTTGGAACTGGAATCTGTGGGAATGGTGCGCTTCTCTACGACTTCCGCGCGGAAACAATTCTGGAATCCTGGCTTATCGATCCTAAAGAGTTAATAAAAGGGGCAGCGGCGTTACGGAAAGTGATTCCTGGAGCAACCTTTGCGGTTGAGAATTTTGATGGGTTTCACCGTGAGGCGCGTTACAACCCACGATGGGATAAAGGGCAGGATGATCGAGGGGTATCTCTGATTGAGGAGCACTTAAGCAAGCCGGCAATTAAATTTCTCGTACGTAGCGAGAGCGAAGAGGTATCGGCCGATGAAATGCTTGCGTTAGCCGATGCGAGCGTTGGTGAGTTCCTTACAGTGACGCATTCAAATCCAAACGAATCACTCTTGGAGATCTCAGCTCAAGGAGTGAGCAAGGGAAGTACTCTGGCAAGAGTCGCCGCCGAGCTAAAGATTTCTGCTGAGGATGCGGTGACTTTTGGCGATAACCCCAACGACCTGTCGATGCTGGCTTGGTCGGGGCGCTCATATGCAATGAAGTCCGGACATCCATCAACACATGCCATTGCCACGGGCATCGCTCCAGAATGTAATGAGGACGGCGTTGCTCAAGTCATCGAAGAATTGCTTGCGCTCCCTGAATAAATAGCAGAGAGTACCGCTATGACATATGCCAAAGGTTCAGCGGTAATCACGGGAGCTTCACGAAACATTGGCGCTGCTATTGCGCTTCGGTTAGCTTCTGATGGATTTCCGGTTGCCATCAATTATTACTCTGAGCAAGAGAAATCTGATGCCCAACAGGTCAGAGAAGAGATCAGCGCAACTGGTGGCAAGGCAGAGATCTATCAATGTGATGTATCTAAGTCTGCTGAAATCGAGAAGATGTTTGCATCGGTGACCGCAGATCTTGGCGCGCCGAGTGTCTTAGTAAATAACGCGGCAACATCAGTCGCTTCCGCAATTACTTTTCGAGAGATAGATGAGCGCGCCTGGGACGAAGTTAGTGATACCAATTTGAAGGGCGTCTTCTTATGTTGTAAAGCATTTGATAAGTACAGCGTTCCTGGAAGTTATCGAAGTATCGTCAACATCTCATCAATTCGAGTGTCGATTGGCATGGAAGGCAATAGCCATTACACGGCAGCAAAGGCAGCGCTCATTGGCTTCGGTCGCGTCCTGGCTCGTGAGCTTGGCTCGTCCGAGATTCGCGTCAATGCGATCTTGCCGGGGGCAATCACTACTCCCGATCAAGCTGCGTACGGTGATGTAGCTGCATTACATAAGATGATTTTGGATTCACAATCCCTTAAGCGTTTAGGTATGCCAGTTGATATTGCCAACCTCGTCTCTTTCTTGGTCAGCGCTGATGCCTCCTTCATCACCGGCCAATCGATTCTCTGCGATGGCGGCTGGGCCTTTCAGTAGTTGATTCGCTGCCCGCTCGCCACATCCGGTAGATTTTGCCGTGGAGGGCTCGCATAGCGGCCGAGTGCACCGGTCTTGAAAACCGGCAAGGGAAACCTTCGAGGGTTCAAATCCCTCGCCCTCCGCCAGAATTTCAGCTAGCTTGTGGGCAACTTCACCCTGCGCGAACCCACCATTTGTATGGCGTAGGACCCCAAAAGAGCGCGAAAATAGCGCCCTAAAGCCGATAACAAATCCGGCGACAGATGTGGGGTAGGTACGAAATGGCTGGAGTTCACGCCGAACATCGCGCGTCCATTAAAGAGCGCACGCTTCGAACTGATCGTTGGTGGTTACAACCTGCAGCAACAGTCTTCGTTCTCGTGAGCTTCATTATTTATGCGACATTCCGTGCCTTCGAGAATAAACATTATTTCGTAGAGAAGGGTGAATTGATTTCACCTTTCTACTCACCATGTCTCTCTGATGCATGCGTACCCGGATCACAACTCTTTGGCTCGCTCGCGCCGGCATCGCTCGGGGGATTTGCAATCTCGCCTGCGCTATTGATTCTTATCTTCCCGCTCGGCTTCCGACTTACTTGCTACTACTACCGCAAGGCGTATTACCGTTCATTCTGGCAATCACCACCAGCCTGTGCCGTTGCTGAACCACACAAGAAATACACCGGTGAGACCAAGCAACCGCTTATCTTGCAGAACGGGCATCGTTGGTTCTTCTATGCCGGCTTAATCTTTAACATCATTTTGACTTACGACGCGTTCCTTGCGTTCCATGGTCCCGATGGTGGTTTTGGAATGAGCGTTGGAACCCTGGTACTCCTTGCGAATGCAACTCTTCTCTGGCTTTACTCGCTCTCATGTCATACCTGTCGCCATACAGTTGGTGGTCGACTACGACACTTCTCGAAGCATCCATTCCGCTACAAGTTATGGACGCGTATCTCCATTCTCAATCATCATCACGCTAAATTCGCTTGGGTCTCACTATTTGGTGTGGCGCTCGCCGATCTCTATGTTCGGTTAGTTTCAACAGGCGCAATCACGAACTACTTCTTCTTCTGAGAAATACGGGGATAAAACGATGAGCATTGAACGTTATTCATACGATGTAGTAGTAATCGGCGCTGGCGGTGCGGGATTGCGCGCTGCGGTTGAAGCGCGCGAAGCGGGCTTTAAAGTCGCCATTATTTGTAAGTCACTCTTTGGCAAAGCCCATACTGTTATGGCTGAGGGTGGAATTGCCGCTGCAATGGGTAATGTGAATTCATCCGATAATTGGCAGGTTCATTTCCGCGACACGATGCGTGGCGGAAAGTTCCTTAATAACTGGCGAATGGCCGAACTGCACGCGAAGGAATCACCTGAGCGCGTCTGGGAATTAGAGATGTGGGGTGCGCTCTTTGATCGCACCCAAGAGGGGAAGATTTCTCAACGAAATTTCGGTGGCCACGAGTATCCACGCCTTGCTCACGTTGGTGATCGGACTGGACTTGAATTAATTCGGACGATGCAACAGCGAATTGTTGCTCTTCAACAACAAGATGGTAAGAACCATGGCGATATGGAATCGCACATTCGAGTTTTCGCTGAAGTGACCATCACCGATGTTCTCGTTGAGAACGGCAAAGCCGCCGGAGTCTATGGATACCGTCGCGAGAGTGGGGCTGAGCTACTTTTTGAGGCTGGTGCAGTCATTCTTGCAACTGGTGGCATTGGTAAGAGCTTTAAGGTGACTAGTAACTCGTGGGAAGGCACGGGCGATGGCCACGCGCTAGCCCTTCGCGCCGGCAGCAAATTGATTGATATGGAGTTTGTGCAATTCCATCCAACTGGAATGGTCTGGCCACCTTCGGTACGAGGCATTCTGGTAACTGAGTCGGTTCGTGGAGATGGTGGCGTGCTTACCAACTCTGAAGGTCGACGTTTCATGTTTGATTACATTCCAGAAGTCTTCAGAGATAAGTATGCAGATACTGAAGAAGAAGCTGATCGTTGGTATAAAGATCAAGCGAACAATCGTCGTCCGCCAGAGTTGCTTCCTCGTGATGAAGTTGCTCGCGCAATCAACTCTGAAGTCAAGGCGGGTCGTGGTTCACCTCATGGCGGTGTCTTCCTCGATGTATCCAAGCGCCTTCCAGCCGAAGAGATTAAGCGTCGCCTCCCGAGCATGTGGCATCAATTTAAAGAGTTGGCTGATGTCGATATCACTGAGCAGCCGATGGAAGTTGGCCCTACCTGTCACTACGTGATGGGTGGAGTCCAAGTAGATCCTGATACCGCAGCAGCTGTTGGGCTACAAGGCCTTTTCGCAGCAGGTGAAGTTGCTGGAGGCATGCATGGCTCGAATCGCCTTGGTGGAAACTCGCTCTCTGATCTACTCGTCTTTGGACGTCGCGCCGGTATGGGTGCGGTGGCATATCTTCAGGGCGCAACAGGACGAGCATCGCTCTCGGATGAAACCATCAAGCGCGCTCAAGAGCGATTAAACGCTCCATTTACACGCACGGGCGGTGAGAACCCCTACACAATCCATCAAGAGTTGCAGCAGACAACTAATGATTTAGTTGGCATCATCCGTACCAAGAAGGAACTCGAAGAATCAATTGAGAAATTGGGGAAGTTCCGACAACGAATCAAGAACGTCTCTGTAACTGGTGGGCGTGAATTCAACCCTGGCTTCCACTTAGCGCTTGATCTCGAGAACATGCTTCTTGTCTCGGAAGCGATGGCACGTTCGGCGCTCGTCCGTGAGGAATCACGCGGCGGACATACTCGCGAAGATTTTCCGAAGATGGATTCGAAGTGGCGCCAAGTAAATAACGTCACCTCTGTTGATGGCGAGGGAATCAAGTGTGAGCAACAGAAGGCGAAGCTCCTTCCAGACGAGCTCTCTGGCCTCTTTGAAAAGAGTGAACTCTCGAAGTACTTCACCGAAGAAGAGTTAGCCGGAATGAAAGGCGGGTCCAACTAATGGCACGTCCAATAAATCTACGTATCTGGCGTGGAAATAAGAATGGTGGCGACTTCCATAACGTCACCGTTGAGGCTAACGAGGGAGAGGTCGTACTCGATGTCATTCACCGAGTGCAAGCGACTCAACTTCCCGATCTAGCAGTTCGTTGGAATTGCAAGGCTGGTAAGTGCGGTTCCTGTTCGATGGAAATCAACGGTAAACCGCGCCTTGCTTGTATGACCCGAATGAATATGTTTGAAGAGGGCGAAACAATCACCGTGACCCCACTTCGAGCATTCCCGGTTATTCGTGATCTCGTTACAGATGTCTCCTTCAATTACAAAAAAGCGATGGAAATTCCTGCATATGCGCCACCAGCGAATTTGAAAGCCGGTGAGGCGCGTATGGAACAAATCGATGTTGAACGGAGCCAAGAGTTCCGTAAGTGCATTGAGTGTTTCCTCTGCCAAGATACGTGCCATGTAATCCGCGACCACGAGGAGAATAAGAAGTCCTTCGCGGGCCCTCGTTTCTTCATTCGAATCGCTGAGCTTGATATGCACCCCTTGGATACCTTGCGAAATCGAAAGCGAACTGCCCAAGAGGAACATGGTCTTGGTATGTGCAACATCACTAAGTGCTGTACCGAAGTGTGCCCAGAGCACATTCGAATCACAGATAACGCAATCATTCCGATGAAAGAGCGCGTAGTCGATGTTAAGTACGATCCAGTGCGCTGGCTAGGTTCGAAGATTCGTAAGCGTGAGGATATTTCTTAAGTGGAATCACCACAGCTACGCCACCTCCTTCTTGTTGGAGTCGGCGGGGTTGTGGGAGCGCTCGCGCGCTACGGCGTCGATGAGATCTTCGGTGACATTGCACTTGCTACATTCATCGTTAACCTGTTTGGTGTAGCGATTGCGGCTGTTGGTACTTACCGGCTGACGCTAACTACTGATCAACGGCTATTTCTGGTAACGGGATTTGCTGGTGGCTTCACTACCTATTCAGCTTTTGCGCTTCTGCTCTATGATTTAACGCTCGCCCAAGCTGGTTTATATATCGTCGCGACGCTATTGCTCTCATTGGCTTTGATTCGAATCATCCGAGTAGGTGCGAAATGAACAAGGCGCTACTGATTAGTCTTGGCGCATTCGTTGGGGCTCCGCTTCGCTATTACGTAGACCATCAATTCCGACGGAGATTTACCTTCCCGGGCGGAGTCTTGCTGGTTAATGTCGCTGGCTCCTTCCTCCTTGGCGTGATCTCAAAGAGCTCAGATGCAACGCTCGCGTTATTGGGGATCGGCTTTGCTGGGGCATTTACAACCTGGTCGGCCTTTGCCTTAGATTTGAATAAGGACCAGGTGCATTCTCGTAGATTCTTAGCGAATCTTTTTGCGACACTCATTCTTGGAATTGTGGCGGCCGGGGTTGGCCGGACACTTGCTGGCTAACATAGATAGGTGAGCGCAAACAATCAGATGCCCTGTGATTTTTGTGGGGCTGCTTATGACCCAGTTGCCACGCGCTGGCTATGTCCGCATTGCCACATGAAGACGAATTGCTGTGATGGCGCTCCATGTCCGGTACCAAACTCAACGACTACTGAAGTAGCGATGCCATCCATGATTCAATCGAATCTGGATCGCGCGGAAGTTCGCGGCTAAGCACCTCGACGCCATCTTCGGTCACCAAGACATCATCTTCGATTCGAATTCCGATTCCGCGAAACTCTTCTGGGAAAAGTAGATCATCTGGCTGGATATATAGCCCTGGTTCGACTGTAAGCACGTGGCCGACTGCTAATTCGCCATCGAGATACTGTTCACCGCGCGCTTTCGCGCAGTCATGGACATCAATTCCGAGCATGTGGCCCGAGGCATGAACGCTCCAACGTCGATGCACGCCAACGTTCGGATCAATTGATTCCTCTGCGCTAACGGGGAGTACTCCAATTCGGGAGAGCCCCTCCGCAAGAACCTTCATGCACGCGTTATTTATATCTCGGTATTTAGCCCCTGGCTTTACTGCTCGGATGCCTGCCTCTTGGGCTGTAAGGACAATCTCGTAGATTGTGCGCTGTGCTGCGGTGAACTTTCCATTGATGGGAAGGGTACGAGTGATATCTGCGGTGTAGTGGCTCTCAACTTCGACGCCAGCATCAAGTAGTAAGAGATCGCCAGATAGCGCCGGCCCATCATTTCGGATCCAGTGGAGAACGCAGGCATGGGCACCGGCGGCAGCAATGGTGTTATATCCCAATTCATTTCCATCGGTCCGGGCTCGCTTATAGAAGGTGCCATCGATAACTCGTTCACCTCGTGGGTGCGCCATTGCCTCAGGAAGAGATTTCACGACGTCCGCAAAGCCGCGGATAGTCGCTTGAACTGCCTTACGCATCTCACCAATCTCAAATTCATCTTTTTTGAGTCGGAGCTCCGAGAGTGCGACAGTTAGTTCGCCATCTTTTTCGTGTGCTGGGATGTTGTTATCTAAGTCTGGATCCTCACCCCGATGTACCAATGTCTCTTTCTTACTAAGGATGAATTCATCGAGTTCTCGGATATTGCGCGCATTTATTTGATACTTCTTTTTAATTTCAGCGAGCGAGAGATAACGCCCAACCCAGAATTCACCATGGCGGCGATCACGGTAGAAGCTCTCGAGATTTCGATCGTTCTTTGGATGGACGAAGAGCGCGACTTCGTGGCCAGTGGGCGTGGGTTCGAAGAGGAGAATCGACTCGGGAACGATGTCGCCAGCGACCATGCCGGTGAGATGGATAAATGCTGAGTTAGCGCGGAATGTGTAATCACAATCGTTGTTCCGAACCTTAAATCGCCCCGCTGGAATCAGCAGGCGCTTGCCAGGAAAGCGCGCACTTACGCTCGCCCGTCGGGATGCCGACCATGGTGCGCTCTCGTGAGCGGTGATGATCTCGCTCTCCCGTTCGCCCCAGCCCCGGCGCATCAATGCGCGGAGTGGTTCAGTGACCGGCAGGTCATATGAGGTAGTGACTGGCTTCTCACCATCGAATGTCATCGTTACTCCTACCCCCTAGATTCTCAAGTTTATCCCTACCCCCGAACTTGGCTAATCTGCTCGTATGAGTCGAATAATCACTAGTACCAGCCCACAAAAACCGAGCGATCTCGTTCTCGAATCGCCAGCGCTTACCGCTCCTGAGGTAGCTGAAGCTGTAGTGCGCGCACGAAGCGCACAGAGAGCATGGAGTGAGAGCGCGATGGCTCGCGCCGCTGCTTTACGTGGATGTGCCGAAGGACTACGTGCGCGTAGCGCCGAGATGGCCGCGCTCATCACGCGTGAAGTGGGCAAGCCAATTGTCGAAGCGAAAGGTGAAGTTGCCCGCGCGATTGCTATTTTGGATTACAACGCGCAAGCAGCGATTGATCCGATTGGAACAGTGATTCCACCGACTACACCGGGATACTTGTTAGCAGTACGCGAACCGTATGGCGTTGCTGGATTGATTACCCCATGGAATTTTCCGATTGCGATTCCAGTGTGGAAGGCAGCTCCAGCGCTCGCCGTTGGTAACGCTGTCGTGATGAAGCCCAGTGGTATGGCAATTGGTGTTGCAAAGTTAATCGAAGAGATATTTGCGCAATCACTTCCAAAGGATCTCTTTCAAGTTCTTATTGGCGGCGCTGAGTGCGGACAGGCAATTATTGAGTTCGCAGATGTCATCTCGTTCACTGGCTCATCGGAAGTTGGTTCGCAGATCGTGGCTCAAGCTGCAAAGTGTGGAAAGCCAGTTCAGGCAGAGATGGGCGGACAGAATCCGGCGATTGTCCTTCCTGATGCCGACCTTGCGCTAACGGCCGCACACCTTTCTAATGCATCGATGAGCTACGCCGGTCAGAAATGCACCGCAACTAGTCGAATTATTGTCGTCGGTGATGATGCACGTTATAAAGAAGTGACCGAAGCCCTAGTTGCTGGCATCGAGAAGCTTGCACCAAATGATCCCGCTACTGAAGGAGTCTTGGTTGGTCCAGTGATTTCAGATAGCGCTCGCGGTGATGTTGAGAACGCGGCTAAAGGTGCGATTGCCCGTGGTGGCAAGGTGCTTATCGGAGGTAGCCCGGTGGACCGTGATGGTTGGTTCTACTCCCCAACGCTAATTGCTGACCTCGGCCCAGATGATCAATTCAATCAAGAGGAGACCTTTGGCCCGATTGCAGGTGTAATTCGAGCAAAGAGCGTGGGCGATGCGATTGATGCGGCAAATAGCGTTCGTTTCGGTCTCACTGGCAGCGTTCATGGTCGTGACCTCGAGGCAACTATTCGCGTGGCTCAGTCCTTGAAGACCGGCATGGTCAAGGTCAATGCGCCGACTGCGGGTCTTGATTTCCACGCTCCAGTGGGCGGTACGAAGGATTCTTCTTATGGTGAGCGCGAACAAGGTAAAGAAGGTCTTGCCTTCTACTCCTTTATTCGCACCATCACATTGGGTGCGGGCAGTCGACGTTTCGAATAAAAACTATGGGTAAGCGCTCCCGAATTCTTTCACTGCTGCTTGCCCTGACGCTTGCCCTCACTCCAGTATCTACTGCATCGGCGCTTACTCCAGCCGAGGTAACAATTGATGCGCTTTCGGCAAAGAGTTTTAACGGTGCAGAACTAACTCTGGTTAAGTTACTGACTGAAACGAGTAAGTACACCAAGCATTCAGTGACTTATCGGAGCGAAAATCTTAAGGTCTCGGGAGTCCTATACATACCCAAGGGCAAAGGTCCATTTCCTGGAGTGGTGTTAGGCCATGGTTACATCGATACAAAGATTTATAAAAATGGGCAGGGGATGCGGCGCGAGCAAGATTACCTAGCGTCGCGAGGTTTTGTCGTTCTTCATACCGATTATCGAAATCACTCTTTTGGCGATGATGATCCGGAAAGTCAATTAAAATTTCGAATGGATTACAGCACAGATGTGATCAATGCTGGTCTTGCGTTACGAAATTCGAAAATACGGACTCTTGATAAGAAGAAGATTGCGTACATGGGGCGCTCTATGGGTGGTGGCATTGGTTTCAATGTTGCGGTTGCTACAAGCGCTGAAGGGGTCTTTTCTTCCTTTGTACTTTTTGCACCAACGAGCGCGAACTATGTTGAGAATTTCAATAAGTGGGGGCGTGGAAATCCTGAACGGGCGAATCCGCTCGTGAAGTTCGTTGGGCTTCCCGAAGAGAACCCAAGTTTCTGGGCGAGCGTCTCCCCGGAGAATTACTGGTCACAGGTGAGCGCCCCGATCATGATCCACCACGGGGATAAGGATGAGAGTTGCCCGATTCGGTGGGCACGGGCGGCAGCTAAGGGGCTCAAAGGGGCTGGGAAGGAGCTCACCTTCCATATTTATCGGGGCGAAGGGCATAACTTGATGGCCGGCTGGGGGAAGGCGATGGCTCGGAGTATTGATTTCATGGGGCGAAATTGGCAGCGGTCAGAGCCATAAGGCTACGACCAGCCATTTTCAACACGCCCGAGCGGTTCCATGGGGAATCTCCGCTATTTAGGCGGGTTCTGGGGCTAGGGTTTCAAGTCAAGGCTTTTTGGCGACCTAGCTATCAAGCCAAAGCCATCTTCCAGCAAGGAGAGATACATGAACAAAGGTGAACTCGTCGCAGCAGCAGCAGAGCGGACCAAGATGCCAGCGAGCCAGGTCGATAACGTCCTCAAGGCAATCATCGACTCAATCCAAGCCGCGCTCGTGAAGGGCGACAAAGTAGCCATCCCGGGCTTCGCCTCATTTGAGGTTGTATCCCGCCCAGCGCGCCAGGGACGGAATCCTCGTACCGGTGAGACGATGACAATTGCCGCCGGCAAGAAGATCAAAGTCTCTCCATCGAAGGCTTTCAAGGATGCAGTTAACTAATTACTAGTAATTAAGAAATCCCTCGCAAGTATTTGCGGGGGATTTTTTATGTTCACTACCGTGCGCTGCGCTGGTACTCTCGCGAGTTATGAAGATACTACTGACTGGCGCTACTGGATTAATCGGAACTGAAGTCATGAAGACTCTTGCTGCGGCAGGACATCAGGTGACTGCAACAGATCGCAAAGGTGGCGATATCCCATCAGGAGTAAATTTTATTCTTGGTGAATTGACTGATGACAAATTTATCGAATCACTCGATTTCAATGTCGATGCAGTAATCCACCTTGGATCCATACCTCGCCCGTTCGATGATCGAGATTTCGAAGTCTTCGACAATAACGTCAGTTGCACCTATAAGGTTTTTGCTAAAGCAGCAGCTAATAACGTAAAAGTTGTTATTTATGCATCAAGTCTCTCGATTTATGGCACTGCTTGGTCTGGTCCATGGACTTCACCAGAATTTGCTCCGTTTGATGAGTCGCTGCCTCTACATCACTATGAAAGTTATGCGCTTTGCAAAGAGGTAAATGAGCGCACTGCAGATATGTGGGCTAACCGATCAAAAACCGCCTATGTTGGTCTTCGTTTCCCGTTCTGCAACTCAATGCAGGCAATTGAGGCGCATGCAATTGCGCAGCGTGATGGCGATGAAGAGACGGTAACTGTCGCGGCCAAAATTCTCTGGGGTTATCTCGATGTTCGAGATGCTGCTCATGGCATTCTGGCGATTCTTGCGGGTAATTCCGCTGGATCGAAGACATATAACTTCACTGCTCCTGACACCACTGCGCCGCATCCAACAAGTGAAATGTTGGCCAAGTTCCATCCAACAACGAAAGTTTTAAAACCAATCGCAGGTTATGGCTCGCTTACCGATTGCTCCCGATGGATCGCTGCATATGGGTATCAACCTATGCACCTAATTGACCGTAAGAAATTGGGTATCTGATAGGTAGAGGTTCTCCTGATATATCTGGGATTCTTGAGGAAAATTCGTCATACTAACTTTATGCAATTCATGATCAAAGTTGTTCTCGCCTTTATCTTAGTTTCGCTGGCGGTTCCCGCGCAGGCAGCGCAACATTCGTGGGGAGCGTCATATTTAGATTGGACTGGAGCTCGTTTAGATGAGACGTCATCAGTCTCTCAAATAATTCAGCCCTTAGAACTATCTAAAAACATGTACTGGGAAGCAGGGTGGCATTGGGATAACGCACCTGATGGTGCTTATGGTGGTTTACAGACGCAAGGAGTGCTAGCTAATGGCCAAGTATCCGACCTTGCAATTTTTTCGATTTGGAATGCCCGAGCGGCGATTCCTGGTCCGCAGAGTGGATGTACACCTTTTGGTGGAGAAGGAATTGGCTATTCTTGTCGAACTCCCATAAACCTTATTGCTGGAAATAAATATGAGATTACATTTGGAGTTGATCTGCAAAAAGGTCCTAAGTGGTGGAAAGCATCACTAGTCGATTTATCAAAGAATGAAAGTCAAGTGATTGGTTGGATTGAGGCTCCGATTCCTGGGCTGCGCGCGACGAATTGGAACAACTTCATAGAATATTGGGGAGAAGCCGTTCCTTGTGATTTAGTAGGAAAGGCAAGTGCAAAGTTCTACGTACCAAGATCCAATAACTCGGATGTCGAATTCTCGTCACCTCGATTTAGTAGGCCAGCCCAACCATGTGTCAATTCGGCAGGAGATACACCACCCACGGGATATGTCGGTGATGCAGTTATTAGATTCGGGGGTACAAGTCAGGGCCCATCTACATCTAATGGACCGGGAGAGAAGAGTAGATTTTTGGTTGCTCAAGAAAAAGTTGCGGCAGAGGTTACTGTGAAACCTGCTCCTAAGAACCCCTCAACAATTACCTGTATCAAGGGGAAATTAGTGAAGAAAGTAACTTCAATTAAGCCAAAGTGTCCTACGGGATTCAAGAAAAAGTAGGGGGCAGGATCTGGTTCACGGCTCGCTTCCAGTCGAATATTCATAAAATTGGGTATTTGATAGGGGGTAGACTTAGCCCCAACACTTGGAGACGTCGCATAGCCCGGTCGAGTGCGCCTCACTGCTAATGAGGTAACCATGAAAATGGTTCGGAGGTTCAAATCCTCTCGTCTCCGCCATATCTCTCTTTGAACTTATTGACTGATAATTCGAATATCAATTCTCTTCCGTCTATCTCATCTAATTGTTCGCCGATAAAGTGAAAGCCCAGCTTCTTGATAACGTGCATTGATGGTGCATTGTCCGGGGAAACGGTGTAGCGGAGCGTTTTAACTAATGGATCCAGAATTATCTGACGCCACATACCAAGAAGCAGCTCAGTGCCAAACCCTTGGTTCTGTCGCTTGGGGACAATGCCAAAGCCAATCTCGATCATCCCTTCACCATTAGGAAAGTCATGGAATCCGGCAGAGCCGATGAGTTCATTACTGACCTTGTCGATTGCTAAGACCAGTCCTATCTCTGCGAAAGCTGGGTTTGCCGCGACGCGTGGACTGCGAAAGGCGAGCGGGTTTGGTCCAGAGATCAAGTGGCCATATGGGTTGCTCAGATCCGGCCACGTTGGTTCGTGCCCCTCGTTGAACGAGGCATACTCCGAGAGGGTAAGCGGGCGACAGCGAAGTCGAGCGGTCTCGAAGGTGAGCATCGAAAAATGGTAGCGGTGGTTGTCCATAATGGAGTCGACTAGACTCTCCTCTGTTATCGGGGTCGGTGTAATTCCGAACCGGCAGTTAAAGTCTGCGACCCGCACACAGCCAGTGGGCGGTGGACTCAGTGAAATTCTGAGACCGACGGTTAAAGTCCGGATGAGAGATAACGCATGTAGTGAACGCTGCTCGTATTTCTTGAGCTGGCGTTCGCTCAAGTTCTCTTTTTTGCACCCCGAAAACGCTTGGTTTTTTTCAGCGAGGGGGTGACATATGGGAAATGTGAAGAGTACGGATGAGATCTATCGCGATCTCGCCGCGCTTTCGCGCGCCGCATCGGGCTGGTGCATCCATAATCCCAATGTCGCTGCAGCGGTGTACGACGCAGATGGGTGTTTTATTGCCGAAGGCGCACATAAGAAGAAGATCTCCAATGACCATGCCGAAGTTATCGCCCTTAATGCTGCTGGATCGAAAGCCCGCGGTGGCACGCTCTATGTATCTCTTGAACCGTGTAATCACACCGGCGCTACAGGGCCATGTACTGAAGCGATTAAATCAAGCGGGATCAAGAGAGTTGTTTATGCAGTGGCCGATCCCAATCCAATCGCTCGTGGCGGCGCGCAGGCGCTACAAGAAGCGGGGATAGAGGCAATCCATCAGCCGAGCTCAACTATGGAATTCGAACAACGAGCTTGGCTCCACCGCATCACCACTGGGCGCCCACTAATAACAGCAAAGGTGGCAATCACTCTCGATGGCTACATCGCAGCCGAAGATGGCACATCACAGTGGATCACCAGTGAAGCATCTCGAGAAGATGTTCAATATTTGCGAGCACAAGTTGGCGCTGTGATCACCAGCACCGAGACTTTTCTCAATGATCAACCCTCGCTTCTTCCTCGAATAGCAAATGCCCCTACGCCACTTCGGGTGGTCATGGGCACACGCGATATTCCTTCAACTCAATTCACCCATCTGAAGTCCCATGAAATAGCGGAGCTCATCGAGTTACTAAATAACGAGGGCATCAACCATGCGTTAGTGGAATCGGGCGGGAAACTCCTCGCTTCGCTAATCAAGGGTGATGTCATCGATGAATTGATGATCTATCAAGCCCCAAAGTTGCTGGGCGCTGGTAAGAAATGGGTTGAAGCGCTCGGTATCAATTCCCTTTCGCAGGCACTTACTTGGGAGCTCTTAGGAACGGAACGAATTAGCGACGATGTAAAAAGTCACTATCGACGGGTGCGTGGCTAATGTTCACTGGACTAGTTCAAGAGCTCGGCAAGGTCACCGATATCAAAGTTGGTGAAACCTCTGCCATCCTCACCATCGAGGCACCAATCAGCGTCCGCGGAATATCAAAGGGCGACTCAGTAGCCATCGACGGGGTATGCCTCACGGCTATCGCAATTACTGATTCCACCTTTGCTGCTGATGTGATGGTCCAAACGTTGCGAGTGACAACGTTAGGAAAGTTAGTCAAAGGATCACCAGTCAACGTCGAACTCTCTGCGCGCCTTGATTCTTTGATGGGCGGACATATCGTCCAAGGACATGTCGATGGAATTGCTGAAGTAGTGGAACGAGCCCCGGGCGAGAAATGGGAGAAGTTCGTGGTCCGTATCCCAGCGCACCTTTCCCAGTTTGTCGTCAATCAAGGCTCTATCGCCCTCGATGGCGTCTCCCTCACCGTAGGTGAGATGAACGATGCAAAGAATGAAGTTACGGTCTGGCTCATTCCAGAGACGCTGGCAAAGACCAACCTCTCGCAGAAGGTGATCGGCGATACCGTCAATATCGAAGTTGATGTTCTTGCCAAATATGTGCAGCGACTAATTAGTAAGGCGGCAAATCATGAATAGCGATGCCAGGGTATTGCGCGCGCTGGAAAGTTATCGCGCCGGCGGTCTAGTAATTGTCACTGATGATGAGTCCCGAGAGAACGAAGGCGATCTAATCGTTCGGGCAGATCTCATCACCTCCGAACAAACTGCTTTTATCGTTCGGCACACCACTGGAATCTTGTGCGTTGCTATGACTGAAGCGAGCGCTCGCCGCTTGGATCTTCCGCGAATGGTGGAGCGAAATGAAGATCAGCGCGGCACGGCATTTACCGTGTCAGTCGATCTCAAAACCGGGATCACCACGGGAGTGAGCGCTGCCGAGCGCACTATGACTATCCATGCGCTCGCCGATGAAAGCTCTAGCGCAGAGAGTTTTGCTCGACCAGGCCATATCTTTCCGCTCATCGCACACCGTGAATTGCTCTCTGGCAGAACGGGCCATACAGAAGCTGGCGTTGTCCTTTCACTTCTAGTGAAAGCCCCTGCCTTTGCTGTTCTGGCTGAGATTGTCGATGAGGATGGTGCGATGATGCGCGGGTCTACGCTCGCGCGCTTTGCGGAACAACATCAGATTCCGATGATTACCGTCGCTGAGTTGAGCGCACTGGCCACCGAACGTCACATCACGAGCAATATAGAACGACCAGTGTTGAATTGGGCTGAGCTGCCAACGGCTGAGGGCCAGTGGCAGATTGCAACTTTTGACGCGCTGAAATTCCGCGAGCATGTAATTCTGAAATATGGATCAGGTATCAATCCTAAAATTCGGATTCACTCCGAATGCTTTACTGGTGATGTCCTCGGTTCCCAACGGTGCGATTGCGGTGAGCAGCTTGCGCTCTCTCGCGAAATTATTGCAGCCCATGGAAGTGGCTACATCATTTACCTTCGCGACCACGAAGGTCGAGCGATTGGGCTAGATAAGAAGATTCAGGCGTATCAATTACAAGATCAAGGACTTGATACTGTCGATGCAAATATCTCACTCGGTCTTCCAGTCGATGGCCGTGAATGGGCAGATGCGATAGATATCTTGAAGACTCTTGGTATTCAGAATTTCACGCTACTTACCAATAATCCTGAGAAGGCGGAAAACCTTGTGGATGCGGGGTTTCGCGTTGAGATTGAAATTCTTGAAGTAACAATCAATCGAAACAATAAGAGATATTTACAGACCAAAGCAGAACGATTGGGACACTTAAGGAAGGTCGAATAATGTCAGGAGCAGCGCCGCAGGTAACTCTCGAAGCTAAACCAAAGGCTCGGATCGCGATTATTTCCGCTTCGTGGCATATGGATATTTGCGCCCAACTTGTGGCGGGAGCGAGGCGCGCTTGCGAGGCGGCTGGGGTGAAGAGTATTACCGAAATTTATGTTCCAGGTTCATTCGAGTTGCCGCTTGCTGCGCAGCGAGCCTTTGAAGATGGAATAGACGGCGCGATTGTGGTCGGGTTGGTGCTCCGTGGGGAGACACCGCACTTCGATTATGTCTGCCAAGGCGTGACTCAAGGAATTATGGATGTACAACTGAAATTCTCGCGCCCGATTGGGTTTGGTGTATTGATGTGTGACACTCTCGAGCAGGCGCATGCACGTTCTGGAGTATCAGGAAGTAAAGAGGATAAAGGATTTGATGCGGCAGTAGCGGCGCTCACCTTCCTCTAGTTTTAGTAGGATAAGAAGGAATCCAAGAATTACGGGAGGTGCCAATGAAGAGATATAAAGTTGCGATTATTGGTGCCGGCCCTGCTGGCTATTTCACTGCACAGGCCCTCAACAATTCAGCAGACGCTGAACGGGGATTTCAGATCGATATGTTCGATCGGTTACCAACTCCATGGGGGTTAGTACGTAGCGGCGTTGCCCCAGATCACCCCAAGATTCGAACCGTTACGAAAGTTTTCGAGAAAATCGCTGCCGAACCTAATTATCGTTACTTTGGAAATGTCGAATTGGGGCGAGATATTCAGATTGCCGATCTTGAGCGAGCGTATGACGTAGTGGTGCTTGCCACCGGGACTTCACTTGGAAAGAAGCTTGGCATCCCAGGTGAGGAATTGCCTGGAGTTATCTCGGCAGCTGATTTTGTACCGTGGTACAACGGACATCCGGATTATGCGAGTGTGAATCCCCCTCTTGAAGGTAAGTACGCAATCGTTATTGGCGCTGGCAACGTCGCTATGGATTGTGGGCGGATGCTTGCGCTCGTGCCCCATGAATTATCGAGTACCGATATTGCTGATCATGCGCTCGAAGTATTCCATGCGAGTTCAATTCGAGATGTCACGATTGTTGGACGTCGCGGCCCTGAGCATGCCGCTTTTACATCGCCAGAATTACGCGAGCTACCAAAACTTGAAGAGACTGACGTCTTTATTAGACCAGAACAGATTGCTGATGCGATCTCGCGCGTTGGTGCACGTATCGAAAGTGAAAAAGATTTACGTTCCAATCTCGAAGCGATGAAGGAAATCGCACATGCAGAACATCGCGGAAATGAGCGAAAGCTCTCACTTGCATTCTTGCTCACGCCGCTTGAGGTATTGGGTAGCGACCGGGTAGAGCGAGTGAAATTTGCGGTAAACAGAGTGGAGAATGACAAAGTCGTTTCGACCGATGAGATAGTGGAACTTCCTTGTGATCTACTGATAACTGCGATTGGTTATAAGGGCTTGGAGATTCCAGGAGTGCCAAATGAGCGTGGTCGAATCGCAAATGTCGATGGCAAGGTACGTGAAGGCGTTTATGTTGTGGGCTGGGCCAAGCGTGGACCGTCGGGAGTTATCGGTACAAATAAGAGTGATTCGAGTGAAGTCGTAAAACGAATTGTGGCTGAACTTCCGGCGACTCCTAAAGGCGTCGGCGCAATTGATGCTCATATAAATAGCGAAAAAATAGTGACGCACGATGGCTGGAGCGCAATTAATTCAGTCGAAATCTCCGCTGGAGAGGCGCTCGGAAGACCCCGTCGCAAGGTGGTTTCGTGGTCCGAATTGCTCAGTTTGGGAGGGGCTAAGAGCACCTAGTAGGCTCTGCTCCGCTCCAAAATATTGCGCCCGTAGCTCAACGGATAGAGCATCTGACTACGGATCAGAAGGTTAGGGGTTCGAATCCCTTCGGGCGCGCGTTATCAAACAATTCAAATAGCGCGACCATAACTTGCATGGAAAACTTACGTCATGAAGCTTTGCAAAGCCCTGATTAGTTCGCTCGTGGCCGTTTTATTGTTGGCTTTGCCTGCATTCCCGGACGAACTCTCAGCCTTAGAACGCGAGTACGATCAATTACGGCAATCGAAAGAATCCGATACTTACTTAGTAAATGTCACGCTGAGGCAATATGAAGCGGAATCTGGTCAATGCATGCTTCGATACATTAACTCGACAGATCCCCAAGAAATTCAATTACGCGAATCATGCAAAGCTGCTTTCGATAGCACCCAGCAATCTATTTTTGATGTAACTCGGCGAGCGGCAAACACGAATCGCCAGATGGACGATCTGCGAACAAGAATTGAAGCATTAAAGGCAAATCAAGTAGCACCTACTCCTACCCCAACTCCTTCCTCGACAAGCTCAACACCCGAACCTACTCCTTCGCCCACGACAAACTCAGAAAGCAGTTCGAACCCAAATAGCAGCTCGCAACCAGCAAAATATCCATGGAGTGATCTAGAACTTCAATACGATCAATTGCGGCAATCAAACGAGTCTGACACTTACTTGGTGAACGTCACGCTGAGGCAATACGAAGCGGAATCTGGGCAATGCATGCTTCGATACGTTAACTCGACTGACCCCCTAGAAATTCAATTGCGGAATTCGTGCAAGGCGGCCTTTGATAGCACTCAGCAATCTATTTTTGATGTGACTCGGCGTGCAGTGAACACGCAAACACAAATGCAGAAGCTGAAGTCTGAGATTGATGCGTTGAAGGCAAAAGGTATTGATCCGGTGAAATCACAAGACAAAGAAATAATGACCGGTAAAGATGTGAGCGAACCTTTAACCCAGGTCGCTGGTAACAACCCCAGCCAGGTTGTTGAAAATTCTGTTATTCCTCGATTATCAACCAATACACCAACCCCAAAGGAAATAAGCGTTGTCCCTGAAAAAGCTGGAGAGGTGAAAACCCAACCTCTTGAAATTGAACCAAAACAGAAAAAAACAACCAAGATAGAAAATACCGAAGTTAACTTCATAGGAACTAAAGCAAGATTGGGTTTCACTGTTTATGAATTCTCTACGAGCTTAGCTGGACGTTCTGTCCAGGTAGTTGCTACTAAATCGGGTTCGCGAACATTACGATTTGGGGCTACACCAAGTAAATCGGGCATCTTGTCTATTCGTTCTAAATCAAATCTCAATGGATATCGGCTAACTTTCTCGCTTGGGGGAAAGCTTCTAGGAAACCTCATAGTTTCATAGTTAGTGCCGGCATGATTGCCCTTGGCTAGATTTCCGTTCCGGGTACAGCGGTGCAATTGCCTGCAGGTATTTAGGTAGCATTCCAAAGTCCGGCTATCATTGGGTACATACGTGAGAAACGTATACTGCGCCCGTAGCTCAACGGATAGAGCATCTGACTTCGGATCAGAGGGTTGGGGGTTCGAGTCCCTTCGGGCGCACGTGAGTAACTCTCTAGAGATAGCTCGTAGCAATTTAACTTCCGTATCTGTTCTTGTTTTCGTATTGGGATTCGTGGCAGCCAGATTCAAAAGTGATATTCGAATTCCCGATGCGGTCTATCAAGTCATTTCAGTCTACTTACTATTTGGAATTGGTCTCAAAGGTGGCGTTTCACTGAGTAATTCGGATCCTGGAACGATTGTTCGCCCGGTTTTGATTACGCTTGTACTTGGATGCGTCGTACCTTTATTAGCTTTTATCTCACTCTCGCGTATTAAAAAGCTTTCCGAGATTGATAGAGGAGCGATAGCAGCTCATTATGGATCTACATCTTTGGTAACTTTTACTGCTGCCCTTGTGTTATTAGAGAGTATAAATAGGCCTTACGAAGGATTTGCCACCACGTTACTTGCAATCATGGAGATTCCCGGCATCATCATCGGAATCTTCTTGGCGACACGTCATCTTAATCGAAAAGTTGCTTGGACTACTTCGCTTAAAGAAATACTCTTTGGCAAAACCGTTATTTTACTGATAGGCGGATTAGTAGTTGGGGCAATCTCAGGGTCAACTGGTTATGACAAAGTTACTCCTTTCTTTGTGGAGCTGTTACCGGGGGTCCTAGCGCTCTTTCTAATGCATCTGGGATATTTAGCAGGTTCGCAAATCAGAGCATTAAGAGATGTTGGATTTGGCCTCTTCCTCTTTGCGATCATCTTTCCAATTATCGCGGGAACGCTTGGTGTATTTGGTGGAGCACTAGCGGGATTGTCGGTCGGCGGCGCCACAGTGCTTGGGGTCTTGTGCGCCAGCGCTTCGTACATTGCCGCTCCTGCCGCTGTTCAAGTGGCTTTGCCAGAAGCCAATCCTTCGTTGTCGATTACGGCGAGCTTAGGAGTAACTTTCCCCTTCAATCTTATTTTCGGTATTCCGATTCTATTTTTCATCGCTTCAAAAGTGGTGAGCTAGTTTTATGGCTAATAAATCAGGAAATCGGGAATCTCATTTTCCCGCTATCGAGAAAAAGTATGGCGAAAAAATTACATACTGGATTACTCAAGTAAAGAATTTGGGAGATGCGAAATACCCCGAACAAGTTGGGTTTCTCCGAGAGAACTACGGTTTTTCACAGGCTCATGCCAATGCCCTGGTGATGTACGTCCGCGGTTCAAAGAGTTCCCGTAGGTTTGAGAAACCCAAGGATTTTTTTGATTCTCTTGATCCTCTAGCGGCGAAGACTGCAAAAAGAATCTTTAAGGCAATTCAAAGTAAATATCCAAAACTGGAGTTAGTGGTAGCTTGGAATCAACCGATGCTTCGCGCCGAGAAAGATTATGTTTTTGGATTATCAGTTGCAAAAAACCATATTCTCCTTGCTCCTTGGAGCACTGACGTTTTGAAGAAATTCACACCTAAATTGGGCGAATACACTGTAAATAAGAAGACTTTCGCAGTACCGCTCGATTGGAATGTTGATGCGCAGCTACTCCAATCAATGGTCAAAGCCCGATTAGCTGAATGTAAGTAATAGTGGTACCCTTAGCTAGAAGTTGAAAAAAACCAGCAATTACACGATGTAGTTGCCTTGCGAGTCTTAATCTCAAATATCCATCGAGACACGCATCATGTTTCGATTGGAATTCATTTGTCATTCAATAATCTTGGCGTTCACCCTGCAATCATCCCGGCGCTTAAAGCTGCCGGCATCACATCGGCTTTTCCTATTCAGACGGCAACTTTGCCTGATGCAATCGCAGGTAGGGACATTTTGGGGCGTGGGCAGACTGGCTCTGGCAAGACGCTCGCCTTCGGTCTAGCGATGATTACTCGGCTAGCCAATCGGAAAGCTGAACCTTTTCACCCAATCGGTTTGATCCTTTCCCCTACCCGCGAGCTAGCGATGCAAATCTCAGAGGCAATCGCGCCATTAGCTCGAGTGGTAAACCTCAACACGCAAGTGATTGTTGGCGGACTTGGTTATTCCCGACAGATTCAAGGATTACGTCGGGGCGTACCGATTGTTGTGGCAACGCCTGGTCGTTTACTTGATTTGATCAAGAAAGAGGGGCTCAGTCTCGAAAGTGTGGAAATCACCGTTCTCGACGAGGCCGACCAAATGTCAGATATGGGATTTCTTCCCGTGGTTAAAGAGATTCTCAGCCAAACCAAAACTGGCGGCCAACGAATGCTTTTTAGCGCGACGCTCGATCGTGATGTCGATGCACTAGTGAAACGTTTTCTCAAAGATCCAAAAACGCATTCAGTGGCGAATGTTCCCAAGAGCGAAGGGAAGATGGCCCACCATGTTTTGATCATGGACCCGAGCGATAAAGATAAAATTTCTACACAGATTGCCGCTCGTGAAGGTCGTACCATTTTCTTTGTGCGAACAAAGCACGGCGCCGATCGCCTTGTTGAGAAAATGCTCCGCGTTGGTGTCGCTGCCGGGGCGCTACATGGTGGTAAGTCACAGAATCAGCGCACTCGCATCCTTGAAGCATTTAAGTCTGGCTCTACGCGCGCACTGATTGCAACCGATGTTGCTGCACGTGGAATCCACGTTGATGATGTTTCGCTTGTGGTTCATGTCGATTCACCAGAGAATCCAAAAGATTATCTCCACCGTGCAGGTCGTACTGCTCGTGCCGGAGCAGAAGGCGTAGTGGTAACACTTGCAACAGCAGGTCAACGCCGTGGAATCCAGGGGATGACCTCGAAAGCGGGAGTCGTACTAAAAGAATCGAAAGTTAGACCTATGGATGCCAACTTAGTGAGCATCACTGGCGCGATGGAACCTTCAGGTATTGCACTCGCGACTAAACCCGCAGTTGCGCAACAAGAGAATCGTTCATCAAGACGCCCTGGAGCCCGCGGTAGTGCACGGCGTGGTTCGGGCGCGCAACGGCCATTTAAGCCAGGGAAAAAAGGCGGCTACAAAGGGCGAGAGCGCCAATCGGCCAAATAAGGTCTATAGTTAGGTAAGTGCGTTTTCTCACCAATCCTCAAATAAACCAATCTTTCGACCTCACCTATGACGATGTGTTCATGGTGCCTAGTCGTTCGGGCATATCGAGCCGAATGGAAGTTGATCTCGCGCCGCACGACGGCACTGGCACCTCGCTCCCACTAGTGGTCGCAAATATGACAGCGATTTCGGGTCGACGTATGTCAGAGACAATCGCTCGACGCGGCGGACTTGCAGTAATTCCGCAAGATATTCCACTTTCTATCGTTGAAGATGTCATCAAATACGTGAAATCACGCCATTTATTTTTCGATACTGCAATTACATTGGACAAGACATCAACGACCGCGCAAGCGCTCTCGCTCATCCATAAGCGTGCGCACGGAGCTGTAGTGATTGTCGAAGATGGCAAGCCAGTAGGGATTGTCACTGAAGAGGATTGCGAAGGCGTAGATCGCTTCACTCAATTACACCAAGTGATGAGTAAAGATCTGGTAATGCTCAAAGATAATGTTCAACCGAGAGAAGCATTCGATTTCTTAACAGAGAATCGTCGTCGCCTAGCTCCTGTAGTTGCGGAGGATGGAAAACTCGTTGGCATCCTCACGCGAGTCGGTGCACTTCGAGCGACGCTTTATGCGCCTGCAGTCGATAAGAATGGAAAGCTTCGAATTGCGACCGCTGTGGGAATTAACAACGATGTTGCAGATCGCGCTGCGAAACTCATTGAGATGGGTTCAGATTGTCTCGTTGTCGATACTGCGCATGGCCATCAAGAGAAGATGATCGAGGCTCTACGTGCGATCCGCGCTATAAATCCGAGTGTTCCAATCGTGGCTGGAAATGTTGTGACTGCTGATGGCGTACGAGATTTGATTGAAGCTGGCGCAGATATCATCAAAGTTGGTGTTGGCCCAGGGGCAATGTGTACTACTCGGATGCAAACTGGTGTTGGACGTCCGCAATTCTCAGCGGTGCTGGAATGTGCTGCAGAGGCGAAAAAGTTCGGAAAACATATCTGGGCTGATGGTGGCGTTCGCCATCCTCGAGATGTCGCTCTGGCTTTAGCGGCGGGGGCAGCTCAGGTGATGATTGGTTCGTGGTTCGCCGGAACCTACGAATCTCCAGGAGATTTGCAACGTGATAGCAACGGGAGATTGTTCAAAGAATCTTTCGGGATGGCATCTGCTCGCGCAGTACGAGCACGTACCTCGCACGAAGATGCATTCGACAGAGCACGAAAGGCGCTCTTTGAAGAGGGCATCTCCACCTCAAGGATGTATCTCGACCCAGAGCGACCTGGAGTTGAAGATCTCGTCGATAACATCATCTCTGGATTACGTTCATCGTGCACCTATGCCGGTGCACGCAATCTCGCTGAATTTGCGGATAAGGCAGTCGTCGGCATTCAATCTGCTGCGGGATACGCTGAAGGGCGCCCCCTCCACTCTTCGTGGAAGTAGTGAAGTTATAACGGAGTCCTATCTCTCTTCACAGGTACTTCACAAAGTAGGGTGCAACTATTTACCTGTCCTTCCGGAGACGGTATTGAGGCGGCACACAGTTTTAGGAACACGTGCAACTGTTGGGGTAACTCCCCCGCCTCAATAAAAATTTAGATGAGAGTCAATTTGCCGGTCTTGACATCATAAAATCCACCAACTACTTCCAAGCCCTTTGGTAGTAATGGATAAGTTCGAACTCTAGTAATATCCATTTCAAGGGCTGCCCGTTGATCTGCAACAGTGCGAATCTCCATGCTACGAGTATCAACCCCAGAAGCCTCAAAGATTGCCTGGTGAATTTCCGGCTCGCTCCCTGACGCCATCCGGCAGTCACTATGCGGCATTACCAAGACCCGAGTGACTCCAAGAAGATGCGTCGCAAGAACGAGGGTACGTAAAACATCCTCAGTGACACGAGCGCCGGCATTCCGGAGAATTTTGGCGTCCCCTGGTTTCATACCAACAATCGCAAGTGGTGCAATCCGGGAATCCATACAGGTGACTATGGCCAGCCCTTTGGCAGCGCGACCGCTCAATCCTTCGGGGATGAAATTCTCAACAAATTCTTGATTGGCTCGGATTAGGTCAGAGAAATCAGCGGCCATGCTGGTAATCCTAGTAGCTGGGCGGCAGGGGGATTTCCGTGGGGATTTCCATAGAAAACTCTGCCGTAACTTCCGTTTTTGCCCCTCTCGTGACGATAATTGCCCATGCGAAAGAGACTGCTCCGAGTCATTAGCTCCCTAATCCTGCTCACTCCGCTTTGTGTGGCAATTGCCACCCCAGCTCAGGCGGCGGTTGATCCTGATTCATATGCCGTGATGCAGTTTCGCGATGACATCGACCCAATCTCAGGTAATTATCTCTACAAAGTTGTTGGGGCGAAACAGACCCCATGTGGCTCGGAATATGAAGATCTTTGGGATGACCCAGCCTGTGCGCCAGCTTCGAGCACTCTTCAGGTATACAACTATTTGCCACTTTGCTCTGACGAGAAAGTTTTGAACTGCATTGAGGCGGTAACCTGGATTAAATCTGATGGCAGTGAGGTCAAAGGAGTCTTCAAAGAAAGTCGCGGTTCGGTAGATCCAGACTTCACCTTCTCACGGCAAGAGAAATTCAACGTTGGCGCTGCAATCACTCCTCAGATTTACACCTTTGCTGGTCTTTCGCATAGTAAAGGTACTTCTTACGCCGTAACCGGACATGTCACGCAGGATATTGTGAACGGTTCACCAACTGCGCCAAAGATTGTTGCATCTATTGCTCCGGTGTACTCCGAAAATGTTTCACTTGATGATAAAGAGGGGCGCACCGAGTGCTTCAACGTAAATGCAAATGATGTGAAATGTTGGAAGTTTGCCTCAAGTGATGCTGGGGTAACTTTCAAACTCAATCTGAAGTTATTAGCTAAACCTCAAGGTTGGATCTCAGGGCGCGTTACTTCGCCAAAAGTTTCGATAGGTACTGCTGATTCATCAAAGCGATTTGATGTTTCAATAACAGGATCTAATCTCTCAGTTCCAATTTTGACGAAGCGCTATGACTATTCTGATACTAACGAGCGCGCCTCATGGGAGAAGATCTCGTCTGCCGTTGTGACTCAATATCCATGGGATAAGGTGAGCGATGTCGCCAATGGTGAACTAATCAGCGTATATGGTCCAAACACCTTCAACACCTTTAATAAATTAGTTGCGATTGATCGTCAAACTGATGGTAAACCAGCTGGAGTAGGTAAGGAGTACGACGTTGCCGATCGCCTCGCGCAGGTCTGGCGTGTGGTTCTCGATCCAACAAATACCCCTACCGGTGTGAGCGGATGTGCAAATGCTGATTTCCAGGGATTTGTTAGCTCAAATGCGATGACTTACGGCACGGCGCTACCAAAGTATGACGGCACCACGATGAGTTACGACGTGGCCTCTCCGCACTACAACCCAGGCGGCAAGGATTACGATGCAGATGCGTTTAAAGGTCGATACGACCTGCTCCTTACGGAAGCGTATGCAAAGTGTGTGTGGGGCCTTAAAGATGGCGTACCGAATGTTTCAGTCGAAGTTCAGAAAACCGATGGCACACTTGATAACAGCGTCAAGGTAACTGGCGCTCTTAACGCTTCGACTGGTCTCTATGAGTTCAGCGCAGTTGGGTTCACCTTCAGTAGTCCGAAAATCAAGATCAAGCTCTCTGCACCGCCTACTAAGGATGGCACGCCAACCGTGACCCAAGCTGCGCCGGCAGCAAAACCTGCTGCAGCTACCGTGAAGACAATTAGCTGCGTAAAGGGCAAGATCACCAAGAAAGTTACCGGAGCAAATCCAAAGTGCCCTGCAGGGTTTAAGAAGAAATAATCTTCACAAACTAAGCAGCGAAGGTAACTGTCTGGTAAGCAAGGGTGGCAATCTTTCCTGGAACTTTTCCAGTGCTATCAACACGAATTGCCTTACCTTTATTATCAATCAGAGACTTGGTTTTGCCATCAAAATAGATTGGCGCTCCGGTAGCTGTAACGATCGGATTTCCCTTTGAGTCAAAGAGCTGTGCGTTTAATCCAAGGACAGCGGTCTTTCCGGTCGGATCTTTAACAGTTGTCTTGGCTCCACCAACCTTCACCGCTTCGAAGCTCTCCCATTTACCCAGTGCCATCGGTTTACCATCGGTGCCGAGAATCGCACGACCTGAAGAGTCAGTTATTTGGCCATTTGGATTGATTCGACATGGCTTGCCATTCTTATCAACCAATGGAAGTCCGTTAGCCATCAGTGGGGTGGCGTTGACACTCAAAATCGTGGGTCGCCCATCAGGGCCAAGGACGGTGTTGCCACCCTCGTCGATCAGAGTGCCACCGAATCCAAATTGGAGCTCCTGCCCCTGAGCGCTCTTGATTTGCGCCAGCTTGGGTGAGGTAACTGGCATGCCAGCAGCTCCGGTGTAGACCGGTTGGCCAGCAACGGTGAGCACTTGGTTATCGCTATTGAGGATTGGCTGGCCAAGGAATGGCTTCTTATTGGCCCCAAGAGCAGCGTTGCCATCGGCATCGGCCATCGGCGTGGCAAGAACTGGTTGTTTGGTCTTCTGGTTGATAACAGTCTCACCGAGGGCGTTTGTTAGTGGTGGTGCGTAGAGGACCTCACCATTTTTCGCTACAAGGGGCTTACCGCTTTCATCGAGCAAAGGAACTGCCATGATTGCATTTCCATCAGCGTCAGTGAGCGCTTCTTGACCGGCGATAGTGACAAGTTTCGTGTAGAGAACTTTTCCTTGGTGCTCGACCGGTTTTCCACTCTGATCAAGAGTAGGTGTAGCCATAACTGGTTTGCCATTGCGATCAGAGAAGACGAAGTTTCCTTGTTTGACTACAGGTGCGGTGGTCAAGGCCTTACCTGACGAATCCTTAACTTCGTCGCCATTTGCATCGGTGACATTAAGGAGAATAACTGGAGCAGTCGAAGCTTTTTTCTTTGGCGCCGGAGCAGGTTTCTTTCCTCCCGAGCTTGAAGCAGGTGCAGCTGCCGGTGGTGGTGGCGCGGCAACAGCAAAACTTTGTCCCGATGATGTTTTGGCTAGTTGACCAATAGCTTGGCCATTTTGATCTAGGGCCACGCCATTTCTAATTTGTAGCGCGCTAGCATCGTAGGCAGCAAAGTTTGCGGTCTTAGCCATCGTGGCATTGCCTTCGAAGGTATTTACGGTTTGCCCCAAGCAACTTGCAGGTGGGGGATTTGCAGCACATTCTGCACGGTAGGTGCCGGCGTTGGCGCTATTTGTGCCAGTACCTGGGTAGATGCAGTAGGTACCGCTAGGTGCCACAACTTGATTTGCTGGGCAAGTAACTGCAACGCCAGCAGAACCGCCACCTACGTTGTCACATTCAATCGCTGTTACTCGTACTGATCCATCTTTACATTTAATTGTCGCGACTTGGTTAACAACGCCACCGGCAGCTCCGGTGCTCTTGCAGCCTTTTGTTCCTTCATCATAGAAGAAGCCCACGCCGCAATTAATCCAATTATTATTGGCGTTTGCAGTAGCTGGGGCTTGAACGGCCACCGAACCACCGCATGCAGTCGTTACTTTATTTGCGGCAGCGGAACAATCAATCTGCCCGGTATTCGAAACGATTGGCGCGATGCAGGAACCATTAGCATCGCGAATCATGCCATTCATGCACCCAGTTGAATTCATCGTGTTGTTATTGACAGTACAAGTATTGGCGCCTTGGTTGTATGTGCCGCCGACCGTTGCGCAGTTTCCAGCAATCTGACTGCTGCTTGCGCCGGTGCCACCACCAATGAATGCTGGGTTATTGCATTGTTCAACGCTGTAAATCCCGCCTTTACAATTCATCATCGTTGAATCGGAAGAGGCAGTCTGTCCACCATTGCAGGCAACCGTGCTCGAATAGGCAGGAGATTTGCAATCTACCGTCGCTCCATTAAATGTATTTCCAGCGTTGGGCATGTTGGTCATGCCACCACAACCTGCGAGCGCTTGATTCGCTGGCACTGAGCAGTCAAGAGAACCTTTGGAATCAACAGTTCCAACCACGGGTGCAATACATGCAGTGCCTTGAGGGTTGGGAACAAAATTGCCAGTGCAATTTAATCCACCCGCATTTGCAGTATTAGTAGTTGTCGTTGTTCCAGCTTGGGCTGGGCATGCAGGTGGGCCCATGCCTGGCATACACACAACTCCGCCGGTTCCCGTGCCACCTGCCGGTGGAACATAGTTCTGTGTTGTGCCACCGGTTCCTGCTGCAGGTTGTTGTGCAGGTTGTTGGAATGTGCCACCGGTTCCTATTGCAGGTTGTTGAGTGGGAACAGGAGGAGAATCCGCTGCAGTAGCTGTAGGTGCGCCGACGTTAAGTAGCACAAAGCTCAATGCGACAAAGAGAGTAGCGAGGGATCGAAAGCGCTTCATTCCGACCTCCAGGGAATGTGAAATACCAGGAACAGGTTTTAAGGATACTCCGGCACCTATATATAAGGAAAAGCCCCCGAGGGGTTTTCCCCGAGGGCTTTCCTGAGAATCTGGAGCGTTCTTACTCCATCGGTCCAATGACGATTGCTTGGTCGCTTGGCTTAGCAACAAAGATTGAGTCTTTGGCTGGATTGAGGTGGATTCCCGAAGCTAGACCTGTTCCCGCTTCGTTATCGCGGTAACCGATGATTACCTCACCGCGCGCCCGACCTGCAGCAACTAGTTGAGCGTAGCTAACCTCACCGGAGGCAACGTAGTAGTTGATTGGCTTTGCGCTTAAGTAGACCCCACCAGGGCCAAAGAGCTGCTGGAAGATCGGCGAGAGATGTGGGGATTGTGAAAGTTGCGTCATCATCAAGCTAGCGAGGCGATCGCTGACGACAAGATCTTCTACAGCAACAACACGAGCAAGCTCGACATTATTACTATCAAGGATTTCAGCGATGATTCGCGCGCGACCATAACCAAAGGCACCCCATTGCTTCAATGTGTTGACCGCAAGCAGTGATAGCAGCGTTTGTGCATCCGCATCTGCGGGTGTGGTTTTGCCTCGGTAACCAAAAATGATTACTTGATCAAAATTAGACCCTGGCAATACGGCAGCTAATTCGTTAAAGCTTCCATCGGTAGCGCGAGTTATCACTTGCATGTTTGGCATGCTCAAGTCTTTTAACTCGTCAGAGGTGACGCGCGATGCCTGTGCCATCACCAGCGCTGCAGATCCTGGTGTTGCGAATTCGCCAATTTCGCGAAGTACCTTCTTCGCCATGGAGTTCCAACCAATCACAAGCGTCTGTGATGGTGCAGATTTTGGCGCAGCGAAGAGTGCAGTTTGAGGCCCAAAAGAATCTAGCTCTGGCCGTGGAGCGCTCCACACAATCCGATCATCATCCTCTGCAATTGCGATGACGTAATCGTCATTGCCAATAACTGTGTTCATCGGCGGATATAGCCAAACCGCACCGTCAGGTCGGCGCAGACCGATGAGAGAGGCATTTGGATAAGCCAATAGCGCCTCTCCAAACATCTTCCCTGCAGCCTCTCCTGCGGGTTGGTAATACATCTCATTACCCTCAAAATCGAGGAGATCTAAGTAAATGGCTGCAAGTCCAGGTTGTCGGCAGGCATGTGCGGTGACTTGAGCAATCAGCTCTTGAGATTCGACAGTAACAACTCGACCTTGCGCGCTCTGCATAAGAGCATTCGCAGCGGATGCATCGTTTACATCTGCGATAACTGTCGTCTTTGAATCAGGCGCAAGATTCGCTAGCGCGGAGAGGACGCCAGTAACTGATCCTGGTGTTCCTTTAGTTCCGAGAACGATGATGCTTTTTGCCGTCGCTACAGACATGTCAGCAAGAATTTTTGGATTAGAAGGTTCAACAGATCGCGTGATGATTTTGGTGTGCTTTAACTTACCAACGCGGTTTCTGATTTCATCAACCATTGTCTCTTGCGGAGTTGGAGCCAGGATTACTGCTGTACTTGGATTGTTTTCATTTGCTACATCAAGTTGCTGCAGGATTGAGTAGACCTGTGGCCCCCAACCAAGAATCATCACATGGCCACTCTCAACGACTGGACCTTTACCGCGCTTAAGGTCAGTGAGCTTCTTGCTCGTCGTTGCTGTGATGAAGGCGAACATCGCGCCGCCAGTTACAAGGCTTGCGATGGTTATCAAAATGCTGAATGAGCGACCTTCCCAGGTAAGTTGGCTAAAGCCACCTTTGCCGAGAACTGCCCAAAATGAATTGAAAAGATTTTCAGGTGATGGTTTGGCGTTCTCGCCGCCACCGACGCCATCTGGATCTAGTTCGAGGTAGAGCCAGAACGGAATGCTCAGGACTGCTGCTGCGACAAGTAGCCATCCAATGAGGACGACTGGACCACGCGCAAGTGTGTTATCGAAGCGATAACGTAGCCGTCTGCCGAATGAATTCTTTTGGGCTGGGTTATTGGAGTTACCCGCGGATTGAGCTCCGTAAGATCGCTCAGTGCCTGATGGCGTGCTCATATCTATACCTTTCGAAAGGATTTGTCTGGGGTCAGGGTACTCGCCGATGGGCCATTCGCCCATAGTCGGGTAGAGGTTTCATGGCCGTAAGCGCCGAAATTACATGGGGAAAACCCATCCGTTTCCGCGGGAATGTTGCTCTGTTTTCGCCATCACAGATACCCTTTCATGAACCGCACGTAGTGGAGAAAATGTGACGAACTATCCGCAGAGACCGAATATCGATAGCGCTCGCGCCCCTCAGGGCCCTGGTCAGCGCGGCCCTGCTAACCCAGAGGCGAGCGTGGACCGTGGCATTGGTCAGAACCCTCTAGCGGATCCCAGCGTCCGCATGGTGCTCTCTATGTCCCCTCAGGATGGTTCCATCAAGCCACTTCCTGCTAATTTGGAATTTGTCGAACAAGCAAATGGTTCTGTTCGGGTTTCATTCCCCGATGGTTCTGTTCGTGAATTGATCCCTGGCGCATCAGGCGAGGGCAGAATGATCACTACTCTCTCTGATGGCACCAGAATCCAATCTGATCTCACCTTTGGTGAGGGTCAAGTCAGCGTGTCATCCATATCTTCGACGGGCGAGAAAACATTGCTTTCGCTTAACGAGAATGGCGCGAATATGCAGCGCGTTACTGCCGATGGACAAGTTTCGAGTTTCATCCCTGATAGCGCTCCAGAATTGATTCAGAGTTATCGCGAAGCAGAGGCATTTGCACAAGCTGAAGAATTACGCCAACAAGAAGAGTTTCAAGGCAATCAAGAATTTGGCGAATGGAATAACTACGGTAAGCCTGCAGATTGGCAGCCAGAGCAGAATTGGCAACCACCACAAGGGAATTGGCAACCACCACAAGGTGATTACTTCCCACAACCGATGGCTTATCAACCACCGCAGGGAAATTGGCAACCACCGCAAGGTGATTACTTCCCACAACCGATGGGCTACACACCTCCGCAGCAATTCGGTGAGTGGAATAACTACGGTAAGCCTGCAGATTGGCAGCCAGAGCAGAATTGGCAACCACCACAAGGGAATTGGCAACCACCGCAAGGGAATTGGCAGCCACCACAAGGTGATTACTTCCCACAACCGATGGGCTATGTACCTCCGCAGCAATTCGGTGAGTGGAATAACTACGGTAAGCCTGCAGATTGGCAGCCAGAGCAGAATTGGCAACCACCGCAATTTGACCAAGGTTTCCAGCAACCGATGGCTTATCAACCACCGCAAGGAAATTGGCAGCCACCGCAATTTGGTAACGCTCAGGGATTTGCTGACCCAAGTGGCTTCCCACCACCGCCGTTTAAGGACGCATCTGGATTTCCTATTTCGACGGAATCTTCAATCGCTCCGGGCATACAAGCGATGTTTGACCAGGGAGCTCCAGTCGCAGAGTTTAGCTCTGGTGATGGAGCTGAATTCGACAACGTGGCTGACCAAGATCAGATTCCCAACCAATAATTAGTATCGACTAACGCACGCGAAAGGAAAGAAATGGCATCGAAGAACTCAGGCTCAGATAATCCATGGGCAGAGATGAGCAAACTCAAGCTCGACAGTAAAGAAGCAAAAGAACCATCGCCTGGAACTTCACGCGCGGCCTCAATCAAAAGTCAAGATACGAGCAAAAATGCAGATGAAGAAGTACTTCTCGAAGAAATACTTGAGGAGAAGGATGAGGCCAAAGTATCCCCCGAAAACGAGGCAACAGAGAGCAAAGTAATTGAGTACTCTGAGGAGCAACTCCAAGAACTATCTCTCGACGAACTTCAAGCGCTTGCTGAGGAAGCCGGTATCGATTTCGAAGGCATGAGCCAAGAGGAACTAGTTGAGTCCTTGCTCAGCCAAGGCGCTGCGCTCACTGCCGAAAATCAAGAAGACGAAGAAGAAATTCTCCTCGAAGATGACGAAGAATCTTTAGAAGCTGAGGAAATCGATGGTGAGATGTCACTTGAAGAGGCAATGGCCCTCTTGGGTGAAGATAGCGAAACCGAGGATAATTTCGCTGAAGCTGAGTTTGAGGTAGTTGAAGAAGAAGTCCTCGAAGGCGATGCCACTTTCGAACAGCCTGGGAATAACTAACCTCTCGAGAGAGATTCGGTTATTTCACGCTTTCGTTTGCTCGCTCAAGATCTTCAGGAAAGTCAACTTCTACTGCAAATAAATCTGAGATGTCCACTGGGATAAACGCGGCCTTGTCTTTTTCGATAGAAACTTCAATGCCACGCTCAAAGTAATCGTTATCAGCAACCTCTTCTAGACGCTGGATCAGCGCCTCTTTGTTTTTCGCAGCGACAAAATTGATTCCAACAGCCTCACCAAGGGCGTTAACAACATTTTTCGATAGCTCTTTGATATTGCCGTTTCCATCAACTGTGTACTTAACCTCTTCTTCGGCCACTTTTGAGGTATTCACGCAGATAAAAGATTGATCCTTCTCAATAAGTGGCTTGATCCGTTCTAAAACTTTCGCATCAAATACAACATCACCATTCATCCAGAGCACGCCACCATCGCAACTAGAACGCAGTGCGCGTAACAAGCTCTTACTGGTGTTCGTCTGGTCGAAGACTTCGTTGTAGATAAAGACTGCTCGTGGATGCGCTTCCATGATCATCTCCATTTTGAAGCCGACTACGACGCCAATTCGAGCGTCAGCACCGAAGGCCGAGGAGATATTCGCCATTTGCTGCTCCATGATGGTCCGGCCATCTTTGAGGGGAGTCAGAGGTTTCGGCCATGGCTTACCCAAACGAGTTCCCATGCCAGCTGCGAGAATAATTACTTGTTGAACCACGTTACTCCCTCGTTCAATTCACTAACTTATTAATTACTTCGGCGAACTCGGGAAAGTCGAGATACTGCTACATCATGCTCAGCAATTGTCTTTTCTAACTCCCGATAGAAGGCAGAAGTGCTCTCGCCCGCTGCAATTCCACCGAAATAGTACCGGCAGACCTCTTGCCGCTGATCGAACAACTCGTCTTTGGTAAGGACCTCTCCTAGTTGCTCAGCTAATTGAGAAATAGCAGCGGAATCGACAATATACGCCGCACTCGCCACCGGCGACTCAGCCTGCAATTCACTCCGATTATTGCGGCGATCGGTAAGGAAGATTGCCCCTGTTGGGCGAAGGTATAGGTAATCAAGAGTCACGCTAGATATATCGCTAATCAGCAAATCAGTATCTTTTAAAACACTGAGTACATCGCCAGAAAGGTGCACTTCGTGGGGTCCACAGGCAAGCTGATTCATGATGTGCTTATGGGCACTGATTATCAAAGGATCTTTGGAATCTAAAATTCGTGGATGTGGTTTGTAGATGACCCGACAATCTCGCTGTTTGATTGTCGCATCGATAATCGCAATGCCGTAGCAATCCATCGAGGTGTAATTATTCGCCTCGTCTTCGCCTTCCCATGTAGGCGCATAAGTGATTGTCTTGAGCGTGCTCTTTTCTAAAATTGGCGTGGTATCCAAATCAAGTTGTGGTCGACCGATTGGAATCAAATTCTTCTCTTCTAGCCATGCAACCGCCGAAAGATATCGATCTTTAGCTGCAGCGCCCGCGACAAATACTTTGTCGTAAGCCTTGGCTTGGTTACTCACCATAGAGATTTTGTCGCTCTCTCCATGATTAACGTGTATGTGCGCAGCTTGTTGGTAAGCGAGAGTTTGGAAATTCTGGTACGAGTTATTTACATAAATAAGCGCTTTGAATCGCGAGAGTTCAAGAAGCTGCATCAATAAGTCATATGTCCGAGCATGAATAACTAGTAGCGAGGTCATTTTCTGAAGTTCTTCGGTAGTGGCAGCATGCCGAGTGATAATCACAGGACGAAGGTGCGCTGGAGCTTTTTCAAAAACTGGTATCCATTGCGAAATTTGGTAAATCTTTGAAGGCGGATCCGCGAAGAAGGCAGCTACTCGGAACCCCTGGGCGCTTTCGTGTGTAAAAGGGATGATCTCAGGAGGGAAGACCAAGCGCCACAGCGTTTTACTCTTCTTCCGCAGTACGCGATAAAGGCGCGCTACTGGGCCACGAGACTTTCGCCGCTGCGCCATTTTTTCACCACGTCTTCATTAAGTAAGTTCCGGACCAGGCATTAGAGTACCTGTTATGGGGAATCAACCGCGAGAAATCAGCGAAAAAACCCTCCGGTTGCGTGCTGCCGCTCGCAGCGACGACGGCTTCTTCTCTTCTTTCGTCTTACGAAAAATCTCGCGAATCTTTACCAGCGCGCTAGTCGAGACTGGAATCAAGCCTAATGCGATTACAGTAACGTCAATAATATTTGGATTGCTATCAGCATATGTCGCCGCACAAGGAAAATACTTGGTCGCAGCAATCGCATTTATCTTTTCGCTTGTTTTAGATTGTGTAGACGGCGAAGTGGCGCGTTATAAGAATCAATTTTCTCAATTGGGTGCCTGGCTTGATGCGCTTGCGGATCGAGTTAAGGAATTTGCCTATATCGGAGGCTTGATTTATAGCGTCGGCGAGAGCAGCGCTTGGTGGTTAGGCATAGCACTAGTAATTTTGCAGACGTTACGTCACCTAAGCGATTACAACTTTGTTCATCTTCAAAAATCATACGAAGAACCTGCGCAACAACTAAATCGAGCAGGAATTGGGTATTGGTTGAAGAGAATTCTCAACTATCCGATCGGTGAACGTTGGTTGATGCTTGCGGTATTGCCACTTCTCATGCCCGTTCCTGATGCTCTTCGGTTAATTCTCTTCTTTGGGATCATCTCGTTTATCTTCGCGCTGCTTGCTCGAGCACGGCGGATAAGTCGCTGGCCGAACAAGGAAGTTGATTCCCAATTTCTTGGGTTGCAACGAGACACTTGGTTGCCATTCAAGTTATCTGGATCGCGCATCTCATGGACTTACCCTTCGTTTCTACGAGGTTGCGAGTTTCTCGCATTGATTGCGATTCCTCTCGATATTTCACCAGCGATTCGATTTATGTTGATTTCAGCGGTGGGGCTTTGGCACTACACCAATCTCTACGATGCGCTTCAAAGCCGAGAGCCGTACCTTGGTAACGCAGGTTTACGAATGGCCGGCCGGATACTCCTCTGTTTCCTTAGTTTTGTGCTCGGGTACGAAGAGTTATTTATCGTTTTTCTCTCGATCTACCTATTTGGACTTATCCTTTTCCGAGGCGGGCATAATGTGCGGAGAGGGGGAGCATGAGCGAGCGGATTACTATCGAAGAGCTACGTGCGCTCACCCAGCCCGAATCGGTCCGTATGCGAGCTAATGCCGAGCATTGGGTGGCTTATGTTTACCTACGGAAGCTCTCGCCCTACCTCACCCGAATCTTGATACGGATGAACTTCTCACCAAATGCCGTCACCTGGTTGATGATTGTGACCGGGTTTTCCGCAGCGCTGGCGTTGTTAATTCCCGGTATGTGGGGAGTAACGCTCGCGCTATTGCTTGGTCAATTGCAGATGCTTTGGGATTGTTGCGATGGCGAGATTGCCAGATGGCGAAAACAATTCTCCCCCGCTGGAATCTTCCTCGATAAACTTGGCCACTACCTCACCGAAGGCGCGATTGCATTCGCCTTAGGATTACGAATTGCGAATTGGCCAGATGAGGCGCTCGCTTCGACAAACTACCCAATGATAGGCGCGCTCTTTGCAGCTCTAGTTATTCTCAATAAGGCGCTCAATGATGCAGTCCATGTTTCGCGCTATTTTGCCGGGCTACCAAAGCTCGAGGATCGAAAATCGGCGAGCCATTCGCGAGTTTCACTCATAGCTTTTGCGAAGAATATTTTTCGATTCATTCCAGTCCATCGAATGTTTCATTCCGTTGAGTTGACAATCGCAATCTTTGTTTTGAGCGTGCTCGGGGTCATGCTCAATGAGAATCTCTTAGCCCCAATTTTTAATTGGATTATTCCAATCATTCTCTTTGTATTTGTCGGCCATTTAGTAAGTATTCTCACCTCCAATAAATTGCGAGTAAGTGAATAAGAAGTGAGTAAAAGTGTGGGAGCAGTGCTCCTTACGATGGGGAAGCGACCCGAAGAATTAGCTAGAGCCTTGCGTTCGTTGGAGGAACAACAAGGGATTGAGCTTGATCTCGTCATAGTAGGTAACGGATGGGATCCCGCCGAGGCCTTCCCTACGAAGAAGACCCGCTATCTTCCTGAGAATCTCGGAATACCTGCCGGCCGAAATGCTGGTGTTGCAGAAGTTCTAGGCGAATATCTTTTTTTCCTCGATGATGATGCATATCTTGATTCAGCACAGGCCATCTCCAATCTCATCTCTAAATTAGAGGCCCACCCAGATTGGGGATTGATTCAGCCACGGGTTAGTCCAGATGGTGATGGAGAAGTTCCAAGTAGGTGGATTCCTCGCCTTCGGATAGGTGATCCCAATGAGAGCTCTCCGGCGACCACTTTGTGGGAGGGAGCCATAATCATTCGCCGTTCACTATTTGATGCCATTGGCGGTTGGCCAGATAACTTCTTCTATGCCCACGAAGGGATTGAGTTGGTATGGCAGGTTTACAACCATGGGTACATTGCTTGGTACGCGGCAGATGTAACAGTAAAACATCCAGTCATTAATCCAACCCGGCATCTAGATTTTTACCGTCTTAATGCACGGAATCGAGTCTGGTTAGCAAAGCGTAATCTGCCTTTCCCAATCTCCATTATCTATGTATTGGTTTGGTTTCTCATCTCTTTGATTCGAATGCGCCGGTTAAGTTCTTTAGTCGCATGGCTGGACGGATTCCTTAATGGAATTTTCGTTAGTGCAGGTAAGAGCAAGAAGTTATCGTGGCGAGCAGTTATTGCTTTAGGTAAAGCGGGAAGATTCCCCATTATCTGATTGGCGCTGGATAAATCTGCAGTTTTTGATTATTCTCATCCCATGTCGAAAAAAGCATCAAGAATTGCGCATTCCCTTGAAAATCTCCTTTTTCAGGCGCGCTGGATTCTCTCCCCCTTATATGTTGGCCTCGTATTTGCGCTAGTAGCGCTCATCTACCGGTTCATCCTTGAGTTCATACATCTCATCGAAAACCTTGGCCAAAAGGATCCACATGTATTCACGCTCGATCTCCTGGCGCTCTTAGATCTCACCCTGATTGGCAACTTGATCTTGATTGTGATTCTCGCCGGTTATGAGAACTTCGTCTCGCGTATCGATGCTGCACACGAATCGGATGATCGCCCACATTGGATGGGCACGATTGATTTCTCCGGACTAAAAATCAAATTGATTGGCTCGCTTGTTGCCATCTCAGTTATCGAGCTTTTGAAGGATTTCATCGAGCTAGCTGGGCAAGAGGAAGTTGGCGAAGGAACGATTTGGCGAGTGATTATTCACCTCACATTCGTCGCATCAGGCGTTCTCTTTGCACTCATGGATTGGATTGCCGATAAAAGAGAAGTACACGGTCCAAGTGGCGCAAAGAAGTAGCGCTACCTCCCTATTGTGAGACTTGATCTTCTCGCTGCATTAAGCGGTATATTGATTGCAGCGCAATCGCGCGTCAATGGCGGGCTCTCTGCAGCGTTGGGCAACAGCACCGAAGCTGCGGTTTACTCTTTTGGCTCCGGTTTTCTCGTACTGAACATCATTGCCTTTGCCAATCCTCGAGTGCGCCAGGGTGTTCGAAGAATTGTTGCTGGAGTCAAGAGCGGTGAACTGCCCGCATGGCGACTTTCCGCCGGAATAATGGGTGGAATATTCGTTGCAATCCAAACTTTTACAGTACCAATAATTGGCGTTGCCTTACTTTCCGTCGTCATGATTGCTGGCCAAACCTTAGCTTCTTTGATCGTAGATCGAATTGGAATTACTGGCGGCGGAAAACAACCAATCACTACTCGTCGAATCTTTGCAGCACTCATCACCATAGTCGCGGTTCTGGTTGCCGTTTGGGAAGAGATTCAATTAGCAAATATCTCACCACTTCCAATCATTATCGTTTTTGTCGGTGGTTTTATGATTGGGGTACAGCGAGCACTTAATGGGCAGATCAACGATATCTCTGGTCAGAGTTTCTCAACCACATGGCTTAACTTTTTTATGGGAACCTCTACATTGGTAATCCTATTGATTATTAATACAGCTCGCGGTGCAGATCTCGTTGGATTGCCTAGCTCACCATGGTGGATTTACTGGGGTGGCACGATAGGAGTTCTCTACATCGCCTCTTCATCAGTGATTGTTGCCAAGATCGGCGTTCTTTCCTTTACTTTATTCGCTACTGGCGGCCAATTGATTGGTTCATTGATTTTCGATCTGATTGCTCCGCCAGAGGATGTGAAAGTTGGCATCAATCTCATCGTTGGAATTTTGATTACCTATATCGGAGTCCTTGTTGGCGGGTTGCGCAAACAAGGCTCAATGCGAACGGGAACGTCGCCAGATAATTGAGATTATTGAACCGCCAATAAAGAAGGCGGCTATTGCGTAAGAGAAAGTTTTTACAACTGGAATAGTTGCCGAGAAATATCCGGCCATCGTGATGCCTACTCCCCAGGCAAGCGCACCGACAGCATTAGCTGAAAGGAATTTGTAGTAAGGCATCTTTGCGGTTCCAGCGATGGGTGGAATGAAAGTGCGAAACCACGGGAAAAATCTCGCGGCGCTCACTGCCCACCAACCATTTTTCTCATAGAAAACTTCAGCCCGGGCGACCATGCGCGCTACACGTGGTGATTGAGATTTCTCTAAATATGGTCTGCCAAATTTCCGTCCAGTTACATAACCAAATTGATCGCCAACGAATGCGGCAAGAAAAATCCCTGAAACGAGAATGGCGATATTCATGTCATCCCGCGCAGCGGCGACGAGCCCAGCACTAAAGAGAATCGAGTCACCTGGCAGCCAAAAAGCGACCAGAATTCCAGTCTCAAGAAAGACGATTGCCCAGACCAATAGATAGAGCAGGAAGGGCGCTATTGGCGAGAAGCGTTCATCGAAGCTCGCTGCTAGTTCCAGGGTGTTCATGGAGCAAGCGCAGCTAGTGCTGGCAGTGGCGGGCGCGAAAGAATGCCGCTAGCACCCTTAAGGTTCCAACCTCCGGCATCGAATGGGATAACGAGCGCATCTCCATGGCCAACAGCAATCGCACCCGAGCGCTCAGTCGTGAGCACTCCATCTCCTTCAAGTAGGAGCAAGATTCCGAAACCGGCATCGATAGTGGCACCATCGCCGGGGATCACTTCTGCTCGGAAATATCCATCAGCTTTATTAGTAAATAGCGAGCGAATCTCACCACCGGTGAAATGGGAACTTTTTACCAAAGTAGCGATCTCATCCTGATTGAGCGGTGCATAGTTGAGCGAATCAAGAACTACATCAAAACCCAATCCAAGATGGCCATCTTTGAGACCATCAACAGCAAAACCTTCCCATTCCAAGAGCGCAGAGAGATCAGTAGGTTCTTGAAGCTCAAGCACGAAGATGCCTGCATCAATTGCGTGTGCCGTGCCAGCGGGAACAAGAATCGCATCGCCTGGTCGAACGTTCACCATATTTAACGATGCAAGAAGCGCTGCAGAATCCTTCGCTTGTACCATCGTGTAAACATCATCTTTTCGCATCTGTTGCGCAAAACCGAGCCCTACCTTTGCATTCTCAGGTGCATCGAGAATAATCCAGGCTTCGGTCTTGCCATGATCAAGTGCTAGGTGTTTTTTAGCGAATGCCTTATTTGGATGAAAATGCACAGGAAGTCGTTGATCTGGATCGAGGAGCTTGACGAGAATCTCAGTGCTGGTGCCAAATGCGGCAACATGATCGTGCCCAAGCCAAAGCTCAGGTTCACGTGCAATTGCATCCTTTAAGAATTCGCCATCAGGTAAGAGTGAGAGGCCCATCTCTTTTTCACCAAAGCGGGTAGTCGTAGCGCCAATCCACTCTTCAGGTCGCATCGGACCACCGGGACCATTTCGAAGTACGCCAATCCGATTACCACCACGATAGAAGTGATCGAATTGATTTGATGGGAGGATGACTGGAGTAAGTGCCATACGAAGAGTTTACCGACAGGTTGCTTTTATGGCAGATGCAACGGCAGGCGTTACAGCGGGGTCGAAGACGCTAGGAATAATGAAGCTTTCGTTTAATTGCTCTGGACGTACACAGTTGGCAATCGCATCGGCAGCAGCAAGCAGTGCGTCATCGGTGATTTTCGTCGCACCGATATCGAGTAGTCCACGAAAGACACCAGGGAATGCGAGAACGTTGTTGATCTGGTTGGGTTGATCACTTCGCCCTGTGGCAACAACTTTTACATGGCGCCGGGCAACCTCTGGGTCGATTTCGGGGTCTGGGTTGGCGAGGGCGAAGACGATGGCATCTTTTGCCATGTTCTGTACATCTTTCTCGCTGAGCACATTAGGAACGCTCACCCCGATAAAGACATCTGCGCCCACGAGCGCCTCACTGAGCGAACCAGTGAAATTCTCTTGATTACTTATCTCAATGAACCAAGAGCGCATTTCGTCGCTTTGGGGCGATGCTTTATGGATTACGCCATTGATATCAAAGCCAATCATCTTCCGAGCACCTGCATGATAGAGAAGTTGTGCGACTGCAGTACCAGCGGCACCAACTCCGTTGAGAACAATTTTCACATCAGCGATATTTTTCTTGACTAACTTCAGCGCATTCTTTAACGCTGCAGTGACGACGATTGCCGTTCCATGTTGATCATCATGGAAGACGGGAATATCGAGAATCTCACGTAGGCGTCGTTCGACTTCGAAACAACGGGGCGCAGAGATATCTTCAAGATTGATGCCGCCATATACCGGCGCGATGATTTGTACGGTGCGAACAATCTCATCGACATCTTGAGTATCTAAGCAAACTGGCCAGGCATCGATATTGGCAAATCTTTTAAAGAGCGCAGCCTTACCCTCCATTACTGGCATCGCAGCAGCGGGACCAATATTTCCAAGTCCTAAGACTGCAGAGCCATCAGTGACTACTGCCACCGTATTCCGTTTGATTGTTAATCGACGAGCATCAGTGGGGTCGGCAGCAATGGCCTGACATACCCGAGCTACCCCTGGGGTATATGCGCGCGATAGGTCATCGCGAGTTTTGATTTGAACTTTTGAGTGCACCTCGATTTTCCCACCGAGATGAATCAAGAATGTGCGATCGCTGACTTTGCGCACTTTGAGTTCTGGGACTTCGGAGATTGCTTTAGCAACCCGATCGGCGTGATCGGCATCGATGGTGTCGCAAGTGATATCCACTACAACGCGGTCAAAGGAGGACTCGACGATATCGAGCGCTGTTAGCGACGCCCCTTGAGAATTCAGGACTGCAGTTAACGCGGAGACAGGTTGATTTGCTGAGGGACCTTCAACGCGGATCGTGATTCCATAGCCGGGGCTCGTAGAAACCATAAAAATCTCCTAATGTTGGATATTCAGGGTACGACGATGAGGGGAAATTATGAATTCGCAGGCTAGTGATAAGCCTCACGGGCTCGACGGGGCGCAGGTTGCCGCGCTAGATAAGGCGCACGTATTCCATTCGTGGTCGGCTCAAGGCGCGATTACTCCCCTGCCGGTCGCGGGCGGGAAAGGCTCCTATTTCTGGGATTTCGATGGAAAGAAGTATTTGGATTTCTCCAGTCAGTTGGTGTTCACCAACGTCGGTCACCAACACCCAAAAATCATCGAAGCAATCAAGAAGCAAGCAGACATTTTGGCTACCACCGCACCGCAGCATGCAAACGATATTCGTAGTATTGCGGCGCAGAAAATTTCTTCACACGCCGAGAGCTTTCACAACAAAGTCTTCTTCACCAATGGTGGCGCAGATGCAGTAGAGAACGCGATTCGTATGGCGCGAATCCACACCAATCGCCATAAAGTCTTATCGCAGTATCGCTCCTATCATGGAAATACTGCAGCAGCGATTGCAGCTACTGGTGATCCACGACGTTGGCCAAATGAATTTGCTTATGGGCATATCCACTTCTTTGGTCCTTATCTATATCGCTCAGCCTTCTGGGCAACTACTGAGGAGGAAGAGTGCAAGCGTGCACTCGAACACCTCGAGAACCTCATCATTCTCGAAGGTCCACGCACGATTGCAGCAATCATCATTGAATCGATTGTTGGAACGAATGGCATTCTTGTGCCACCGAAGGGTTACCTTGAAGGAGTTCGCGCGCTCTGCGATAAGTACGGAATCATTTGGATTGCTGATGAAGTGATGGCTGGTTTTGCTCGGGCTGGAAAGTGGTTTGCCTATCAGCACTCAAATGCGAAACCAGATTTGATTGTTTTTGCCAAGGGTGTTAACTCTGGTTATGTGCCACTTGGTGGTGTAGTTATTAGCGATGAGATAGCGAAGACTTTTGATGAGCGAGTATTTCCCGGTGGCCTGACGTATATGGGACATCCCCTCGCTTGCGCAGCTGCAGTTGCTGCCATTGATTTGATGGAGGAAGAGGGAATCATCGAATATGCAGCAGAAATAGGAGAGCGCATCATTGGTCCAGCGCTCCATGAATTAGCGGCAAAACATAAGGTTATTGGGGATATTCGCGGCAAGGGCGTCTTCTGGGGTGCAGATCTTGTTACCGATCGAGCAACCCGAGAACCACTTGCTCCATACGGTGGATCGAGTCCTGCGATGAATGAATTTGCTGCGGCGTGTAAGAAAGATGGACTCTGGCCGTTTGTCCACTTTAATCGCACGCATGTGGTGCCGCCGTGCACGATTAGCGAGAGCGAATTAAAAGATGGTTTTGCGATTATGGATAAAGCGCTCGGTGCGATTGGAAAGTATTACACCGGAGCTTAGCCACGCATGAGCGTGTTTAAGTGCTTATCGAAAATTGCACTTACCTCACGCGAACCTGCGGTGCCAACAGCTTGGATTGGCTTACCAAAGCTCTCTGCTTGCTGAAAAGCAATTCGATCAGGAATAGCAGGCTTCATTATCTGCTTGCCAAAGATTCTTCCCATCTCACGAATGCGGTAGTCATGCTCTTCAGCGACGCTCTTAACGCGATTTGGTAAGACCCCTGCCAACTTCAATTTCTTGTTATGAGTATTTCTAATCTCTTCAATCTCTTCGGCAGCTCGTTCAGCGCCTTGGAGTCCGAAGAAAGTTGGGGTCGCTACTACTACTGCGAGATCACTTGCAGCGAGCGCTTCACGAGTTAATGTGCCTAGCGATGGTGGGCAATCGATAAGTACCAAGTCGTAGCCCTCAAGTTTTTCAAGCGCCCGAGCTAGTCGTGGCTTGAAAGCGCTCGCCGATTTGAATGCATCATGTTGAATCAAATTCGGGCTTGAAGCGACTACATCGACCTCACCTGGTGCAATCTCCCACGCGCATTCAGTGAGGCTGTTATGAAGGGTATTGATTGTCGGAGTAGCAAGAAGTTCGGCAGCGGTCGAGGTCGGATTCTTAGCGGCCAAGATGGATGTGGCATTACCTTGAGGATCAAGATCGATGACCAGAGTCGCTAAACCCCGAACAGTTGCCGCTCCGGCAAATCCGAGCAGTACAGAGGTTTTTCCCACTCCACCTTTAAGACTCAAGATACTGACTACGCGCATGGCGCCATCCTTGCGGAAAATTACTGGGTAAACAACCTGCTTTTACACAGTGCCATAGAGACGGTCGCCGGCATCGCCGAGCCCCGGCACGATGTATCCATGCTCATTGAGCTTTTGATCGAGCGCTCCCATCACTACGGTCACTGGCGCGCCGGCGAGTGATTTCTCGAGCGCAGCCACTCCCTCAGGGGCAGCGAGAATGCAGATGATGGTGATATCTGTTGCGCCTCGCTCCAAGAGATATTGGGTGGCAGATATCAACGTTCCGCCAGTGGCGAGCATTGGGTCCAAGATGTAGCACTGGCGACCTGAGAGATTCTCCGGAAGTCGATTGGCGTAGGTAGAAGCTTTGAGCGTCTTCTCATCACGGACCATTCCAAGAAAGCCGACCTCAGCTGAGGGAATCAATCGAGTCATTCCCTCCAACATGCCAAGTCCAGCGCGCAAGATTGGCACGACCAATGGTCGCGGTTTGGATAACTGGGAACCGGTCATCGGCGCCACCGGAGTTTCGATAGAAATCTGCTCGGTGCGGATCTCTCGTGTTGCCTCATAAGCCAGCAACATCACCAGCTCTTCGGTGAGATGGCGAAAAGTTGGCGAGTCAGTTCTTTTATCGCGAAGAAGTGTCAATTTGTGGGTGATGAGAGGATGATTAGCCACGTGAGTCTTCATAACGATGAGCCTATCGCAGCGAGCATGGAGTTAGCGCTCGCCGCCGCAGAGAAAGCTTGGCGTGAGCATGGTGATGTCCCGGTTGGCGCATTGATTCTCGACGCGGAAGGCGTAGTGATAGCAACGGGAGTCAACCAAAGAGAGTTACACCATGATCCAACGGCGCATGCTGAGATAGTCGCAATACGTGCAGCTGGAACGAAGTTAGATAGCTGGCGCCTTGATGGGTGCACACTCGTTGTCACCCTCGAACCATGTGCGATGTGCGCCGGTGCGATCTTGCAATCAAGACTTGCGCGTCTTGTTTTCGGAGCTTGGGATGAGAAGGCGGGCGCAGTTGGTTCGGTTGTCGATCTTCTTCGAGATCCGCGAGCGCTATCGAAAGTGGAAGTTATCTCAGGAGTGTTAGCAGAACGCTCGAGCGCGCTCCTCCGGGAATTCTTCGCCGAATCTCGCTAAGGGATTTGAATAAGGTATCTTTGGCGACGGTGGCGTGTCTGAGCGGCCTAAAGAGCACGCCTCGAAAGCGTGTGTGGGGGAAACTCCACCGTGGGTTCAAATCCCACCGCCACCGCCAGCAGCGCCTTTGAGTTACTTGATGATTTCGTACGATGGATTAAGAATCGTCAACTTTCCATCTTGCTCGCCGACCATACCTTCAGCCTTCAGCGTTGAACCCACCTCAAGGCCAGCAATCTCCCGTCTGCCAATGAATTGCAGTCGGACTCCACCAGTCTCATCCCAGATTTCGATCTCAACTTGTGGCGATGATTTCTTCGGCGCGACTCGAATGCCCGTCACTCGACCGACGACTTCAGCGCGCTTACGCCATTGAATAGCGCCAATCTTGGTTGCGCTCTTTGCGTGGTGTCCAACGGGTTCGTAAACCGGTGATTCGAATTGTGGTTTAGCAGGCGCAAGCGCAGAAGCTGGAGCTTGCTCATCTGTTGCAGGAACTAATCTCACTTTGCCATCGAGAATCTTTTCAACATCGAAAGGAACAATTGTCGCAACGACTCGATCGAGTTGAGCGATAGCGCTTGCGATGCTTTCAGCGGTTTGATCATGTAGTAACCGACCAAGGAAACGTGAGTAAGAGCGACGTGGTAAGAGCAACGTCAATTCGACATCTGGTGATTCAGTCTCCCGCAGTGAGTATTCAATTGCTGCATTTGCCAGACGTCGATCAGGACAATCTATAAATTCAAGAGTGATGCCATCAAATGCGCTGTACTTATCCCACGCCTCACGAATCTCATCGGCTTTGCGATCGTCGATAACAAAATGGACGGCGCTCAAATTACGGGGTTTGAGGCTTCGGGCATATCGAATTGCACCTATTGTCGCTAGATCGACGTTATCGATGAGCACAGCTACATCATGACGAGTGATGTTTGCACTCGATCCACGTTGGGGCGTGATATCAAGAACGCTATTTTCTGCTTGGTAACGCTTATTCAATCGAATCAAACCAATGACCATGATTGGGCCAATAAGAACGATAACCCAAGCTCCAGCGGTGAATTTGACGATGGCAAAGACGATCACGACTATCAAAGAGATTGAACCGGAGAGAAGATGAATACCAAATCGCAACTTCCACTTCTCGCCACGATGGGTATGAGTGTGCTTAGCCATTCCGAGGCCAGTTAACGTAAAAGCAGTAAAGACACCAATTGCGTAATACGCGACGAGATGCTCGACTGAGGAACGGGTGACCACAACCAAAATCGAAGCGAAGAAGACCAACACCAGAATGCCATTAGAGAAGTTGAGGCGATGTCCACGTTTTGCTAGCCATCGCGGCAGAAATCCATCGGATGCGACGAAATTCACCAGAATCGGGAAGGCGGAGAAGGTGGTATTCGCACCGGCAAAGAGAATAAGCATCGTCGCTGCCTGAACGAGAATAAAGAAGATATTCCCAATGGCGCCATCGCCAAGAACAGATCGCGCGATCTGTGAAATGACGGTGGGAGTGCCACTCTCGTAGGGCAAGGCATATATTCGATGAGCAAACCATGAAACGCCAAGCACGAGTGAACCAAGGATGCAGCTCATGATGATCAGCGTTCTGCGGGCATTGACATGTTCTGGTGTCTTAAAGAGCATCACTCCGTCGGAGATTGCTTCTAAGCCAGTGAGCGAGGAACCACCATTGGCAAATGCACGCAAGAGAGTAAATATTGCCGCGAAAGTCAGCAAACCCTGCTCATTCCCAAAGGGAACCGCGCCTTCCACATTTGTTGGCAACGTTGGCAAAGTTCCCATGATGTCGCGGTAGATACCCACCGTGAAGACGATTGCCATCGATCCGACGAAGAAATAAGTTGGCAGCGCAAATGCTTTACCCGCCTCCTTTACACCGCGCAGATTTCCGTACGTGAGTAAGACAATGACTGCAAGAGTCATCTCAACTTTCCAAGGGTTTAATTCAGGAAATGTTGAGATAATTGCAGCAACACCTGCTGCAGATTGAATTGCAAGAGTCACCACATAATCCAAAATCAGTGCAACCGCGGCGACCTGTGCGACCACCGGACCGAAATTTCGTCGCGATACGAAATACGCGCCACCAGTCTTGGAGTAGACCGAGATGACGTTGTGATACGAGAGGGTGACGATTAAGAGAATCACGAGCACTACCGCTGTCATCGGCATAAGGAGTGAGAATGCAGCGAGGCCAAAGACGGGCAAAAGCGCAATCAAAATCTGTTCACTGCCGTATGCAGAGGAGGAGATGCAATCTGAAGAGAGGATTCCTAAACCAAAGCGTTTGGAGAGTCGTTGATGGCTCAGGGTGTGGCGATTAAGTGGTGCGCCGAGAAGTTTCCGTTTGATCGTGTAGAGGAGCGGGTCTTTGGGGTGAACATGTTCAGCCATCACCGATGGCTTGGGAGCGTCATCCTGCCACGCAGTTGCCACGACTACCGCTCTCTCTAAATCTGAATCTGATACCTATATATAGTAGAGAAATTTCCGCGGAGGATAAGAGATTTGAACTCTTGAAGGGTTTCCCCTTACACGCTTTCCAAGCGTGCGCACTCGGCCGCTATGCGAATCCTCCATGCAGATTTTTAGGCTGCAGGGTCAAAGATACTCGGTCACTATGATTGCTCCTGACCCCCCGCATGGCGTTATCGTGCTGAACTCCCCCAGGGCTGGAAGGCAGCAAGGGTAGGTGCGCTCTAATGGGTGTGCGGGGGGTCCTCACAGTTAGGCTCGCCATATGGTTTCAGAGGTAGCGCCAGGTCAGGGGCCGATTGCGCTCTATCGCAAATATCGCCCTGGGCGGTTTAGCGATGTCATTGGCCAAGATCACGTCGTTACCCCGCTGACCAATGCGCTCGCTTCAGGCCAGGTCCATCACGCCTATCTCTTCTCCGGCCCACGTGGCTGTGGCAAGACCTCCAGTGCGCGGATCATGGCGCGGAGCCTTAATTGCGAGCAGGGACCAACACCTAATCCATGCGGTCAATGTCAATCATGTCGCGATTTGGCGCCGATGGGGCCAGGCTCAATCGATGTCATTGAACTCGATGCGGCAACACATGGCCTCGTTGATGATGCGCGCGACCTTCGAGATAAAGCATTCTTCTCGCCAGTGCAAAGTAAATACAAGATCTACATTATTGATGAAGCACACCAACTTGGGCCAGGTGCCGCGAATGCACTTCTCAAGGTTGTCGAAGAACCACCACCGCATGTCCTTTTCATCTTTGCAACGACTGAGCCCGATAAATTAATCGCAACCATTCGCTCGCGAACTCACCACTACCCATTCCGCTTGGTTGCGCCAGCGCTTCTTGGTGAACACCTGACGAAGATTTGTCATCAAGAGAATGTGCAGGTTGCTAAAGGTGTGATCCCGATGGTGGTTCGCGCCGGTGGCGGTTCCGTTCGTGATTCGCTCTCGGTCCTTGGCCAACTTCTTGCTGGCGCTGGTGAAGAGGGCGTCAGCTACGAGATTGCGTTGCAACTTCTTGGATTTACTGACGGCGCGCTACTTGATGATGTTATTGATGCGCTCGCCGCACATGATGCTCAAGCAATCTTTACAACTATCGATCGCGTCATCGATTCCGGACATGACCCTCGACGATTTGCGCAAGATCTCCTTGAGCGAATTCGTGATCTCATCGTGCTCAGCGCGGTAACAAGCGATGATCACACCGCACACTCATTATTTCGACAGCTCCCCGATGATCAACTCGAGCGGATGCGCGCCCAGAGCTCTCGTCTAGGAAATAACGCCCTTACCCATGGAGCCCAGGTGGTCTCAGATGGGCTCAACCAGATGCGGGGCGCCACTGCCCCACGGCTAATCCTCGAATTCACCGCAGCCCGCCTGCTCATTCCAACTACTGGTGACGAGGCGCTCTTGGCTCGGATCGAGCGGCTCGAACGTAATAACGGCATTGCAGTTGCCTCGGTTGCAACACCAGCTGTTCCATCAGCGGCACCTCCTGCGCCGCCGAAAGGTGAAGTGAAAGCAAAAGCACCAACACCGGCATCAGTAAAAGCACCAGAACCAAAAGCAGCGCCAACACCGAAAGCTCCCGCAGCAAAAATCGATAGCATCGATGTCGTTGGTCTTCGTCGGCTCTGGCCCAATGTGATTGAGAATGTTAAAGGTCGCCGTCGCTTAACCTGGACTCTCTTAAGCGCGAGTGCAACATTGGCAACTGTTGACGAGAGCGCAATCACGATTGCTATGGTCAATGTCGGTGCACGTGACTCATTTTTACGCTCAAGTAGCGATGAGATCTTGCGTGAAGCGTTTATTGAAGTCGTTGGTCTTGATCGAAAGATTGAGGTCATTATCGATCCATCCGTTAATCCAACGGCAAGCGCTCCAGCAGCAGCGGCACCAGTTGAGGAATCGGTTGAGAATTCCACTGATCTCAATTCACTTAGCGGAGCAGCGCTCTTAGCAAAAGAGCTTGGCGCTAAAGTCATCAGCGAATCTCCTAAAGAGTAGGCGAGCGCTCAATGTACGAAGGTGCGATTCAAGAACTTATCGATGAGCTTGGCCGACTCCCTGGAGTTGGTCCGAAGAGTGCCCAGCGAATCGCTTTCCATATTCTGCAGAGTGAGTCTGTTGATATTCAGCGCCTTGTCGAAGCAATTCGTGAAGTTAAGGAGCGCGTGAAGTTCTGTGAGATTTGCGGAAACGTCTCGGAAGATGTGCAGTGTCGCATCTGTCGCGATCCCAAACGTGAGCTGCATGCCATCTGCGTTGTCGAAGAGAGCAAAGATGTGCAAGCTATCGAAAAGACCCGAGAGTTCCGCGGTCGCTATCACGTCCTTGGTGGCGCCATCAGTCCGATTGAAGGAATCGGCCCAGAGAATTTACGGATTAAAGAGTTGATGACTCGCCTGGCAGATGGCGCAGTCACTGAGGTGATCCTGGCGACCGACCCCAACCTCGAAGGGGAGGCGACCGCCACCTACCTTGCCCGGCTCATCAAACCGCTCGGACTCACCGTCACCCGTCTGGCGAGCGGACTACCTGTGGGTGGCGACCTTGAATATGCCGATGAGGTCACGTTGGGGCGCGCTTTTGAGGGTCGGCGAACGATTCAGTAGTTTTTCTCATTATGTAAGACGGATAGTGTCTCATATCCTGAGATATTTTTGGCTGAGGGCTCTCTCCCCTGCGAAAGTTCTCCCATGGCTCTTATCGTGCAGAAATTCGGCGGCTCCTCGGTGGCCGATGCTGAGGGGATGAAGCGGGTCGCCGCCCGGATCGTCGCCACGAAGAAGGCAGGCAACGATGTCGTCGTCGTGGTCAGCGCTATGGGCGATACCACTGATGAATTGATCGATCTAGCCAAACAAATCACGCCAATGCCAACCGGTCGCGAGCTCGACATGCTCCTCACCTCTGGCGAACGAATCTCGATGGCGCTTCTTGCGATGGCGATCGGAAATCTCGGCCATGAAGCTCGTTCTTTTACCGGCAGCCAAGCAGGTGTCATTACTGACTCGGTCCACGGTAAAGCGCGCATCATCGATGTCACGCCAGGTCGAATAGTTGATGCGCTCAAAGAGGGTGCGATTGCAATCGTCGCGGGTTTTCAAGGAATCAGCCAAGATACGAAAGATGTCACCACGTTAGGTCGTGGCGGTTCGGATACAACTGCTGTTGCGCTCGCCGCTGCGCTCGATGCTGATGTTTGTGAGATTTACACCGATGTCGATGGCGTCTTCTCTGCAGATCCACGTGTTGTGCCATCTGCGCGGAAGTTGAAGAGTATTACCTATGAAGAGATGTTAGAACTTGCAGCGAGTGGCGCCAAAGTGCTCCACCTTCGCTGCGTGGAGTATGCACGTCGTTTTGATTTACCAATTCATGTTCGCTCTTCTTTTAGCGGGAATGAAGGAACATGGGTTGTCAAAGATCGTCCAGAAGGAGATGGCATGGAGCAGGCAATAATTTCAGGAATCGCACACGATCGTAGTGAAGCGAAGATCACCATTGTTGGTGTACCAGATCGCACTGGAGTTGCAGCTCGCATCTTCCAATCAATCGCCGATGTTGATGTTAACATCGACATGATTGTGCAGAATGTTTCTGCCGCAGCGACTGGGCTAACTGATATCTCCTTCACCTTGCCGAAAGCTGAGGGCGAAAAGGCGATTGCCGTCCTTAATAAGATTCAAGGCGAAGTTGGGTTTGCGTCGATTCAATATGATGACCAAATCGGCAAACTTTCCCTCATTGGCGCGGGAATGCGCTCGCACCCCGGAGTTACAGCGACTTTCTTTGCCGCCCTCTCTGAAGCCGGGGTCAACATTGAGATGATTTCGACATCAGAAATCCGCATTTCTATCGTCTGTCGCGCATCTGATCTTGATAAGGCGGTACGGGCATCACACACAGCCTTTGATTTGGATTCTGATGCAGCTGAGGCAGTTGTCTACGGGGGTACCGGCCGATGAATAAACCAACGCTTGCTGTAGTTGGCGCAACGGGCGCTGTCGGCACTGTCATGCTCGATATTTTGAGCACACGCGAGAATGTCTGGGGCGAGATTCGCCTCATCGCATCGGCTCGGAGCGCTGGAAAGAAATTGATGTGCAGGGGAGAAGAGCTCACTGTTATTGCGCTCACTCCAGAGGCCTTTGATGGCGTAGATGTCGCGATGTTCGATGTTCCTGATGAGGTCTCTGCGGAGTGGGGGCCAATTGCAGCGGCACGCGGCGCGGTTGTCGTTGATAACTCGGGCGCCTTCCGAATGGATAAAGATGTCCCGCTTGTTGTTCCTGAGGTTAATCCGGGGGATATCAAGAAGCGACCCAAGGGCATCATCTCGAATCCAAATTGCACAACCCTTTCGATGATTGTTGCTGTTGGTGCTCTTCATCGCGAGTACAACGTAAAAGAATTGATAGTTGCGTCTTATCAAGCAGCATCAGGTGCTGGTCAATCGGGCATTGATACGTTGCACGCGCAGCTGAGCGAAGTCGCGGGCAAGAATTTAGGTTCTGTTGCGGGTGATGTCCGCAAGGCGATTTCTGATCTTGGGCCATTCCCGGCGCCACTAGCGATGAATGTCATCCCATGGGCAGGTTCGCTCAAGGATGAGGGTTACACCAGCGAAGAGCTGAAAGTTCGAAATGAATCCCGAAAGATTCTTGGCATCGCAGACCTCCGTGTTTCTGCAACCTGTGTGCGTGTGCCTGTGATTACTACACACTCACTTGCTGTGCACGCTGTTTTTGACAAGCAGGTCACTCGCGAAGGTGCACAATCGATCTTGAAGAGCGCGCCTGGCGTAAATCTTGTAGACAACCCAGAGAAGAAGGAGTTTCCAACTCCTGCTGATGTCGTGGGAACTGATCCAACGTGGGTGGGTCGCGTTCGTGCGAGCATCGATGACCCACATTCATTGGATTTCTTCGTCTGTGGCGATAACCTTCGAAAAGGCGCTGCGCTCAACACTGCGCAGATTGCTGAACTAGTGGCAAAAGAGTTCTAGGACGTTCGTCTATTCTGAAAACGGGTCCTATTCCTGGAACCCAAACCATTTCCAGAAATAACAGAACTGTTATTTGGATATCTATTGACACTGGTTAGAGGTGGGAGTTTCCTTTACCCGTCCGGCTGGAATTGATTCCAGACTGCAGGAGGGGGGACTTTCGGTGACTAATTCAGGAGCCGCTCAAGGATCTAGAAAATTCAAGTTACCCGAAGAGACGAGCGTGCTCGTCGCACTAATTGTCCTAATTGGAATAGTGGGAGCGCTCCGCCCAACATTTCTCAAGCCAACAAATCTTTTGAATCTTGCGGCTAGCTATGCGATTGCAGCGCTACTAGCAGGTTGCATTGTCTTCCTATTATCAATGGGCGAGATTGATCTCTCCTTCGGCTGGATTCTTAATCTCTCTGCAGTACTTGCTGGTATCTCCATGATCGCAGGAGCTCCAGTATGGGTGGGCATTGTGATTGGCGTTGCTGCAGGAACTGCTATGGGAGCGCTGAATGGAGTCTTAACAGTTTTTATGAGGTTACCTCTGATTATTGTCACTCTGGGAACTGCCTCTGTTTTTCAAGGTGTCTCACTTATCTCTAATAACTCGGGTTCAGTAGTTCCCACAGATGAGCGCATTACCCAACATGTTTTTTTCAGAGCGCTAGGTGGCTCGATAGATACTCCAGTCCCAATCATTTTGATTTTTGTAGTTCTATGTTTTATTGGTCTGCATTTACTTTTACATAAGACCAGATTTGGTTATCGCATCCTCGCTATAGGAAGCAATCCTGAAGCCGCTCGACTAGCAGGTATTCCGACAAAGAAGATCAAAATTCAAGTCTGTGCGTTGATGGGTGCAGTCTCGGGTGTTGGTGGCGTCCTCTTTTTAGGTTTTCGCGGTGCGGTCGATCCAAGCACTGGCGGTCAGATGCTCCTTCCTGTCGTTGCCGCTGCAATTATCGGTGGCACTCCGTTATCTGGAGGTGCAGGAACTATTTGGGGTTCACTCATTGGCGCAATGATCGTTGGTGTCATTGGAGTTGGCGTTGTCTTCATTGGAATTGACGCGGTATGGGGCACATTAGTAACGGGCCTCGTCATTCTCTTTGCAATTGGTGTCGATCAAGTGGTCCGTGTTCGCAAGAAGCGAGCAAGTTAATAATGGATTTCAACTCTGTCCACGGGGGACATCAGTTGAATAAACTAAGGAAGGTATAGACATGATGAAGAGCCGTAAAGCTCGCGTTGGTGCTCTCGCACTTGCCGCGACGATGGCCCTCACTGCAGGTGGTGTTGCTTCTCCAGCACAGGCTAAAGAGAAGAAGCTCACTATCGGTTTTGTGGTCCACGTTGTTGGTAACCCATTTATTCAACAGATTATTGATGCTGCCAAGATGGCTGCTAAAGATCTCGGTGTAAACATCAAGGTAACTGGTCCAGCAGGCGCCGAAGGCGATGCTCAACTCACAGCAGTACAGAACCTTGCTGCAGCAGGCGTCGATGGAATTGCAACATCAGTTCCTTCAGCCTCCATGGTTAACGGCTTGAATGCTGTTATCAAATCAGGTATTCCGATCGTTCAATTCAACGGACTTGGTGAAGGCGTAAACGCACCATACGTTGGCGAGAAGTCAACACAATCTGGCCGTATCCTCGGCAAGATGGTTCTCGACAAGATTGGTGGCACCGCTGCAAAGGGCAAAGTTATCGTTGGTAACTGCTATCCAGGATTCCCAGTACTTGAGAACCGCCAAGCGGGTGTTCTTGAGAGCTTGAAGAAGGCTGCGGGCGTAACAGTTGTTGGACCTTCTGATGTGAAGGTTGACGCTGCAGCTAACTTTGCCGCATGGCAAGGTTTGCTCGCTGCTAACCCAGATGCGCTAGCAATGGTCGGTCTCTGTGCACCAGATGTAGAGAGCATCGGCAAAGTTAACAAGGCAGCAAACAACACCAAGACTATTGGTGCAGGTTATGACCTAACCGCTGGAAACCTTGAAGCACTTGCTAATGGCTCAGCACACATCTCACTTGGTCAGACTCCATTCATTCAGGGTTACCTCCCTGTTTACATCTTGGTCGACAGCATCAAGAACAAGATCAAAATCAACAAGCCAGGATTCATTGATGCCGGAACTGAAGTTGTCACAGCGACTTCTGTTACTGAGCCATTCAAGCTTCCAGCACTTACCTTCAAAGATCTACAAGCAATGGCAACTTCAAAGACGAAGACTCGTAAGTATTACGATCCAGTCGTAAAGGGATACATCAAGAATTGGAAGAAGAACCTCAAGCCAGTTTCAGATGAATCAGCCTAAGCAACAATTAATAAGTAGTTAACAAGTATCGATAGTGCAACGGACGGGGGTCACAAGTGAGTAGTATCCTCGCTCAAGGAGTGATTTCCGTTCGTTCGCTGTCAAAAAGGTATGGCGGAGTTCAAGCATTAGATAATCTCAATCTAGATCTTGAACGGAACATTGTTCATGCAATCGTCGGCGAAAATGGCGCCGGGAAATCCACTTTTATGAAGATTCTCTCTGGCGGAGTAACGCCAGATTCCGGCTCAATCTCAATCGATGGTGTCAGCTATCCAGAAATAACTGTTCAGTTGGCGCGAAAACTTGGTATTGGCATCATGTACCAAGAACTTCGCCTCTTTCAACATCGAGATGTGTTAACAAATCTCTTTCCAGATCGCGAAATTAGACGCGGTCCATTTATCGCGCGTAAACCGATGGAGGAGATTGCCAAGCCAGTTCTTGAGTCAATCGGCCTTGATGTCGATCTATATGCCACTCTTGGTGACCTCGCTATCTCTGACCAGCAGCTCATCGAATTAGCTCGCGTTATCATCGAGAAACCAAAGCTTCTGATTTTGGATGAACCAACCTCCGCATTGAACGCACGAGAAAGTGATCGCCTGCTTGAATTAGTTAGGCAGCTACCTTCGCAAGGGACAACAGTTCTCTATGTTTCACACCGCCTTGATGAAGTCTTCGCTGTCGCAAACCAAATCTCAGTGATGCGAAATGGATCACTGGTCTTCTCGCGTCCAACGAACGAATTAGACCGTGCTTCAGTCATTGCGGGAATTGTTGGTGAAGAGAAGTCAGCTCGAATCTCGAGCGGAGCGAAGAGCCAGAGCATCACAACAAATACGACCACAATTCTTGAAGTGAAAAATCTAAAGAATTATGGACAGATCCAAGATGTTAATCTCACTGTGAACTCAGGCGAAATTGTTGGCGTTGCTGGGCTGATTGGATCGGGCGCAGATGAACTTCTTGAAACGTTATTCGGGGCTAAGCCAAAATCTGGGGGTTCAATATTTTTAGAAGGCAAGGAGCGCTCCACTCTCTCGCCACAGAACTCTGTCCGCGACAAGGTCGCACTGGTGCCTGCCGATAGAAAACGGGTAGGGCTCATGATGGAACGGAGCGTCTCCGATAATCTTTCGCATGTGGCAGTTGGTGGTCATAAACATGGAACCGCGATTGTCACTAGAAGCGGCTTGGCTACCCGCGCGAAACGGCTCGTAGAGAGATTCGGTGTGAAAACCGAACACGTTGACATCAGGGTCGGCAACCTGTCGGGTGGAAATCAGCAGAAGGTTGTCATTGGCAAGTGGCTAGAGATCAATCCAAAGCTCGTCCTCCTTGATGATCCCACTCGTGGAGTCGACATAGGGGCAAAATCTGAGCTTTTCCGGTTGATTCGGGAGATTGCTGACTCTGGAAAAGGCGTGCTATTTCGCTCGACTGAAATCGCAGAATTAACTAATCTCTGTGACCGGATATATGTCATCAAGAATGGCGAAACTCGGCGAGAAGTGAGTGAAGTAGACGAGGCAGAGTTAATCAAGTTAATAAACGAATAAAAAACAATCACAACATTAGGGGGAGAAATGATTAAGAGAGCATTTACTATGAAGTTGAAGCCAGGCGGATTGGCTGAATACAAGCGCCATCACGACGAAATTTGGCCAGAGCTCGTAGCGGAAATCGAGCGTCAAGGAATCGCTCAGATAACAATTTTTGAAAATGACCCCGTGCTATTCCTCTATTCAGAGATCTCAGATCCTGATGCGTGGGATCGCCTATGGCATACAGAGATTCACGATAAGTGGGGCGAGTACATGGCTCCTCTTATGGAGTTCAATTCTGACGGGATTGTTGACTCAAGCGAGGTACGTGAGGTTTTCAACTTACGCACTAACGCTGGCAGAAAGTAGATACAGTTATCATGGCATCGCAAACTCTTGCCATCGTAACTGGTGCTAGTCGCGGGCTTGGCCGGGAAATTGCTTTGGGATTGGCCAAGTCTGGGCACCACGTTGTTGCTGTTGCGAGGAGTAAGTCAGCGCTTGAGTCGCTCGCAAAAGAAATGCCAGACGGAATCTCTATCTATGAGTGTGATGTCAGTGATTATAAAGATGTTGAAGCACTGTCAGCCAAGGTAAAAACAAACCATGGCGATGTGCAGATTCTCGTCAATGCGGCAGGAGTTTTTGGTCCAATTGATTTGATTCACAAGACTGATCCTGATCAATGGGCAAAAACGATCATGATTGACACCCTGGCTCCGTATTTTACGACGCGAGTTTTTCTCCCTGGCATGTTGGCAAAGAAGTGGGGACGCGTAATCAACGTGAGCTCTGCAGCAGCACTTCATCCACCTGGGTCGCTCAATAGCGCGTATGGCACTTCCAAAGTTGCACTCAATCAATTTACCCGTCATCTTGCGGCCGAAATTTCTGGATCAGGAGTTACGGCGAACGTAATTCATCCAGGCGATGTGAAGACAGAAATGTGGGCGGATATCAAAGCAAAAGCACTTGCTTTGGGGGATGTAGGGCAGGATTACACCGGTTGGGTCAACTGGGTCGCTGAGACTGGCGGGGATGATCCGAAGAAAGCCATGGAACTGGTCCTTGAAATAGTTTCGCCATCGCATGATGGAATCAACGGACGTTTCTTATGGATTAAAGAACCGCTGCAAGCGCCTATCCCTAGCTGGGAAGATCCCGTCGACGCTCGCCCGTGGAGTTAAGCAATCTTTTGGAGTGACCAGATTTTTTTATTCAACATGCGGAGAAGTGCCAGATAGGTAAGATTTCATCCATATCCAACATATGTTCTCCAGGAGTGAGATGAAAATAGCGCGCAGTGAAGAACGTCAATTGAAGCGGGTAGCAGCTTTTGATGTAATTCTTTCTGCCGCAGTGGAAATCGTCCTTAACAAAGGTGCTGGGGCCCTGAGCATGTCGGCGATTGCAAAGCAAGCGGGGATCTCACGGACTAGTCTTTATGAGTATTTCACTTCAAAAGAAGATCTGGTTGCGGATTTGCTCTTAGATGAGTTAAAGATATGGGGAGAATTCCTGGAGAATTCCATAGACTCCGAAAGCTCTCCAGAGAAAAAAATCGAAGGCTGGCTCGATGGAACAATCGGGTACATGAAATCTGGTCACCACCAATTGATGCGGCAATTAAGTGCGATTGGCGCGCCGGAGTTTAGAGTTTTGGAAATACGCAACGCCCATCAGAAGTTAACACATCCTTTGCTGAGCTCTCTTAGAGACTTGAATATTTCACATCCAGAGCGAGTCGCTTCGTATATTCAGGGGCTATTGGACACCGCTGTGCGAAGAATTGATTCGGGCAACGATCCGGAACAAGAGACTGAATACGCACACATACTTACCAGAGCGATACTCAGTCTTTAATGGCTCCAACCAACAATGTTAGGGCTGAATGATGAAAGGGTAAATACCCATTCCAGTTTCGTATCTATCGTTGCCCGGAACTGTCACCACTACGACGCATTGAGTTCCATCAACAGCAGATAATTGATAACCGTTATCTTTCGGAACCACTGAGCAATTACCTTTTGTATTCGCAGTATCAATTGCAACCACTGGGGTCACTCCTGAAGAAGAAGTGACGGTAAAGAACGTTGGAGCGGAGACTTTCAAGAATGGGGGCATTCCAGCTGTCTTGAGCACCACACCTGTAGATGTAGTGGCTACGACAACATTCTTCTCTCGCTGTGTTGCGGGTGTAGTTGGAGTTGGAGATGCGGCAGATGGTGATGCAGCCGGTGTTGGTTGTGCAATTTGTACAAATGGGCCAACAGCTTTGCCTTTCTTGGCGAATGTCACGGGAATAGCAAGGTCAGAGCTCCGATCATCGCCCCTCAAGTGATCAGCTCGCGCGTACACAGCGCACTTGACTTTACGGCAATCAAATTTCCCAACCTTGGCACCAACTCGTAGTTTGACTGTAAAACCACCTGAATTGGTGAATGGAACTGCGACACCTATTCCGTATGCCGGTGGATTTGAGGCGATCCATACGGATGCTCCTGAAGCGCCGCTCATATCAGCGCCACCACCGCATGGCCCTGGCTTCATCCCCTGCTTAACCAATTTACAGAGTGCGACATATATACCTGCTTTTGTGTCGAAACCGCTTCCCTCAATTACAAGATCTTCACCATTCGGATTAAGCGAGGTGAATTTAGAGACCTTCATGGCAATACCAGTAGCGCTCTTGGCACTTCCCGCAGTTGCAGCAGTCGAACTTCCGATGCCAGATATAAGAAATGCAAAAGTTACGAAGGTAATCAGGAACATTGGGCGCTTTGTAGGTTTCATGTGCTTAAAATAAGTCAAATTCTCGATATTTTCTTCGACACATTGTCGGAAATCCCCGACAGGGTGTCAGCAATTTGAATTCAACTACTCTGAGAGGCTTAGAGGGTGAATCGAAAGCTTTGGAATCCATTTGGTTTAGCCCTTTCTTTTCTGCTGATTTGCAGCGGTGCACCTGCAATGGCAAAAGTGAGCTCGATAACAGATATGAGCATTCCAGTTCCGCGATATGGAACTAGTACAAAGTTACCGAATACCGAAAGGATTATCAGTTTGGCTAACGGGGGCATGGAAGTTCTCTATGCGCTGGGCGTTGATCGTTATGTTGTGGGGCGTGATATCGCAAGTACCTTTAAAGGCGTAGAGAAGATTCCAGTTGTCACTAGTGGTCATGCGATTTCAGCCGAAAAAATTCTTAAGCTAAAACCAACACTCATGTTAGTCAATGAGAGTTCTGGTCCAGCAAAAGCTCTTCGACTCATCAAAAAAAGTGGCGTGCGAGTTGTTGTCATTCCAGAGGCTTACTCAGTAGCAAAAATGTCCGAAAAATACGGAGCAATCCTTCGTGCAATCAGCCTCAACTCGGAAAATCCATCAGCTCAAGCTCTGCTTTCGGATATTCCAGTGAGTTCATCAACAGACAGTTACTCTGGAGTGCGCGTAGCTTTCTTCTATCTTCGGGGCACGTCATCCATCTATTTAATGGGAGGCAAAGGTTCTGGTGCGGATGATCTCATCGCAGCAGCCGGCGGCATAGACGTTGGAGCGGATATGGGGTTGCCTGCCTTCTCTCCAATTACTAGTGAAGCAGTAATTCGATCAAATCCTTCCATTCTTTTACTTATGGAGAAGGGACTGAAATCGGTAGGTGGTGCTCGCGGCCTCCGAAATCTTCCAGGAATAGCGCAAACTCCCGCTGGACAGGCAACCAACATAATTACAGTTGATGATTCGCTCCTACTTTCTTATGGCCCGAGAACTAGTCGTTTAATTATGGAACTAAGGAAGATTCTAGCCAAAAACGTGAAAATCCAAGGTTGATGTGAAGCGCTACGTACCAACCATCTCAATTCTTATAGTTTTTGTATTTTTCCTCTCATTGTTCGTTGGAAGCTACACAATTAATCCCAGAGAGTTGGTTTCTCTTTTAATACATCCTGGTGCAGATAGCCAAGAGGCAATTATATTGTGGCAAATTCGTGTACCTAGGGCGCTTCTTGCTCTAATTGCAGGAGCAGGGCTTGCGGTAGCCTCCGCGTTGTTTCAAAACACTTTTAGAAACCGATTGGCTGATCCAGCAATAATTGGAATTTCACCAGCGGCTGCTTTCGGGACCCTAATCGCCTTGAGCATCGGTAGCTTTGCAGAGAATCAAGTAGTCATCTCGCTCTTTGCACTTGCAGCAACGTGGGCGACTATTGGATGTTTGTTTTACTTGGAGCGCCATTCGGTAATGAGTAATTCGTTATTGATACTTGGAATTGCAATAAACGCATTGTTCTCAGCTCTGATAGCTGTTCTTGCTCAAATGAGTAACAATCCTCAATCACGCTCCTTTGTGAGCTGGAGCATGGGTTCACTTGCAACGGTCACATGGCCAGACCTTTACCTTATGACTGGTGTAGTTCTCCTTGCCATCATATTCAGCGTATCTAGTGCAAAGACAATGGATTTGCTTTACATATCGGATAGCGAAATTCGAGGGGTAAATGAGAGCCCTTCACGAATACGAATAACTGCTGCGCTTTCTGGTGGAGCAATAATTGCCCTAAGTACATCCGTTCTAGGCGTGATCTCTTTTATCGGCTTGCTCGTGCCAAACATTGTAAAAGCAATGGGTTTCTATCTTCACCGTCAGTATCTTCTTCTGAGTGGCGCTATGGGGGCGGTACTACTACTGATATCCGATACATTGGCAAGAACCTTAATTGCCAATCTCGAGCTACCAGTAAGTATCTTTTTGGTAGTAATCGGTGTCCCATTCTTGGTAAGTCTTGTGTTACGAAAGCAAGTATCCAATGGAGCATGAGACAGTAGCTTTCGATTCCATCACGCTAAAATTTGATGGAAAGTTACTTTTTGAAAATCTCACGCATTCACTTGCTGCAGGAGAAAACCTATTAATAACTGGGGCAAATGGCAGTGGAAAAACCTCAATATTGCGGATACTTGCCGGCGAATTGAGCGCTTCGAAAGGCACCCATCGAATTAGTGACTTTGTATATATGCCAGCCAACCCAACTAATCCTCAGTTCCGGAAAGTTGAAGAATATTTCCAATTAATAGGTCGCGCGGTAGCACGTGATAGCCAATTCCAAAAAACAGTGCTGGCCCGTATTAAGGGTAAGTCAATGGCGGATTTATCGTCAGGGGAATTTAAGTCGGCTGCGATTGCACGCGTACTTTCAATTGAACGGTCTACTTACTTATTAGATGAACCTACCGTTACATTGGATAGATCAGTAATCGCCCTACTCATAGAAGAGATTAAAAGACTTAACAAGCTGGGCACCTCATTTGTTATTGCGACAAACAACATTGAGGATTTTAGGGAGATTAACTTTCAAGAATTACTCTTGAGTAATAATTAACCACGACCTATGTAAGGCATCTTTGTGGCCATCACAGTCATGAATTGAACGTTCGCTTCAAGCGGGAGTGATGCCATATGTACCACTGCATCAGCGAGTATTTGAGCGTCAATTACTGGCTCAGATAATCTCGTGCCGTTGGGCTGAAGTGCACCTTCACGCTGACTGGAGGCCATGCTGGTGTCGGCATTACCAATATCTATCTGACCACATGCAATGTTGTACTTACGTCCATCTAACGAAGTTGCTCGCGTTAATCCGGTAATTGCATGTTTTGAAGCTGTGTATGGCGCTGAGTTCGGTCGTGGCATATGGGCAGAGAGCGATCCGTTATTGATGATGCGCCCACCTTGTGGACTCTGATCTTTCATTAAAGAGAAGGCTTCTTGAGTGCAATAGAAGGTTCCTCCCACGTTGATGTCGAAGATACGCTCCCAATCTTCCTGAGCTACATCTTCAAGAAGGGCAGCAGGCGGAACGACGCCAGCATTATTGAAAAGTAAATCAAGACGTCCAAAGTTTTCTTTGATACTTGCAAATGCTTGCTTTACTGATTCACGATCTGCAACATCGCATTGCACGGGGAGCGCGGCATCGCCAATCTCGAGTGCAACTGCTGCGACACCTGCGAGATCGCGACCGAGCAGGGCAACGTGCCAACCTTCTTTGGCGAGCGAGATCGCTGTTACCCGTCCGATACCACGGTTAGCTCCTGTGACTGCTGCAAATTTCTTCGTACTCATAGCGTTTGCCCCGGTATCTTTCCATCGAATTCACTCTCGATATGAAGGTGGATTAACTCATCAAATGAACTTTCGCAGGTGAATCCTAAGCTTCGAGCGCGCGTTGCGGGAAATGCCGGGAAATTCCAGGCATCCACCATCTGTTGCGCGAACGAATGGATGGGGACCTCCTTGATATAGGAAACCACCTTCTCGCCAGCAACTCGCCGGAGCGCTTCGATTTCATCGCCGATGGTCGCATGTACCCCTGGCATCATCATCGATCGACGGGTGCCAAGTTGGGCAGTATCAAGTTGCGCAGCATGCACCAAAAATCCAACGGCAGAGCGGGGCGATGCAAAGACCATCGAAACATCTTTCGACACCGCGAGGGTAGTTTCGATGCCAACTAGCGGCTCCCGAATGATGTTCGAGAAGACCCCTGATGCCGCCGCATTTGGCTTGCCCGGGCGTACACATATGGTGGGAAGTCGAAGTCCGACACCATCGAGAAAACCGCGCCTGCTGTAGTCATTGAGGAGCAGTTCGCCGATCGCCTTTTGAATCCCGTAACTAGTCGTTGGTTGCAAGATGAAATCATCATCTACGTCTTCTGGGTATGGACCGCCATAAACCGCGGCAGTTGATGTGTAAACGAGCCTTGGACAATAACCACTGAGGGCGCGGATTGATTCAAAGAGGTCCCTGGTGCCATCTAGATTGACGCGATACCCCTTATCAAAATCTGATTCCGCCTCTCCGGAGACAATTGCTGCAAGATGAAAGATAATTTCAGGCTTGGTACTAACCAAACTCTGACAAGTATGTGCATCAGTGATATCGACTACCTGCGAATGAATCGGGAATGGTGCACCTTGCGGAATCGCCGGCTCGATAAATGCATCGACAAGAGTAACTTCAGAGATCTTCTCTCCGGAGAGATTTGGATTCTGCACCAGGTGGCGAATTAGTTTTTGGCCGATCATCCCGCCGCCACCGAGAATCAGTATCTTCATATGCCCATTCTATTGAGATTTATCCTTATTTACGAGAGCCCTGTGACACCGATATTCTCTATTTATGTTCGAACTACTACTCATTCTGATCATTATTGGGCTACTCATCCGTCGGCGTGATATACGGAAGAAAAGCAAGAGTATCGATGCCGAGTTACGCGAGATGATTGATGATGTTCGGGAGAGTGAGATTACTGCGACCGAAATTCGACAGTTCCTCCTAGATATCATCAATGACAACAAGCAGGAACTAGAGAAATTCTCTGATGTTCGATTACGTCAAGCCTCGGAGATGATGGAGCGTATCGGGCCAGGCGCTTTCTATTGGATGACTGATATCGCTGCTACTTTGGCGGCTGGCTACGCAGCTCGAATTAATGGGATTCGCACAAATGTCGATGAAGAAATCAGCGAACCGGCAACTCCAGAGTTGATAGTACGAACTGTGGTGCAGATTTAGCAGGGCATTAGTCCATATGCCATACTTGAGAAAATATCGGCACTGAGCGAGTTTTGTCGTAATCAATAATTTTTTTCATCGATTCATTCCATTTAGTAGAAACTTCTTCTTTTGACATTTTCTCGCCAGCGGTTTTGATATCGGGGAGACACTCGACATAACCAATCACTGTTGTCTGAGATCTAAAGAGTGAGTAATTGCTAAATCCAGATTTATGGAGCGCATCAACCATCTCTGGCCAAATTTCATCATGCCTTTTGTCATACTCGGCTTCTGTTCCAGGATAAATTTCAATCAAAAAGAGTCTTCGCTCCATGTATGTATTAATCCCCCTCGCCTGAACCCTAGGGTACCTAGGACCTGAAGGCTATTGAGCCTATAAATTGTTCAGATGGGTGAATCAACACCCAGGAAGCCAATTCGGGAACATTACCTTGCGAAAAGTAGCTGTCATTTCCCCTAGCTAAATCCATGGATTCAGGTAGGTTATTGGAAAGATCCTTTGGGGAAAAGAGGGTGAAATGAGTGAGGTTAAGTCTGCCAATAGAGTCATGGAAATCCTCAATCTTCTTAGACATCATCCTTTAGGGCTAACAATCACCGAAGTAAGTAAACTTTTAAACATCCCAAAAAGTAGCACTCACGAGTTACTCCATTCCATGCACGAGGGAAACTATCTCCAAGTGCAAGATACGAGATACAGTCTGGGGATTAAAGTATTTGAAATTGGACAAGCAGCAGCTCACAGTTCAGAGTTAATTAAGTATGCGCGACCCATGATGAAATGGGTCGGAGAAGAACTTAGTGAGAGCGTGCAGTTGGCAATTTTGGATGGCACTGAAGTTGTGTATTTAAGCAAAGTGCAATTTCGCAAAGACTTGAAGCTGGAGTCTAAGGTGGGTATCAGGCTCCCTTCCTATGCAACAGGTCTTGGGAAGGCAATTCTTTCTACCTTTCCCCCGGAAGAGGTGGAGTCACGTTTCTCAGAAACGCATTTTGAGCAATTCACACCCCGCACGATTACTTCGCTGGGAAGACTTAACGAGAACCTAGAGCAGGTTAGAGGTCGCGGTTATGCAGAAGATCGAGAAGAGTATTCGCCTGGAGTTTTTTGCTACGCCATGCCTATTAAAGATATTAATAATCAAACACTCGGTGCCTTGAGTGTATCAATGCCGGGTGAACCACACTCACATACCCGACGCAGTAAGGTACTCCAACTGCTAAGTGAGGCAACTCAGAATCTCTCTCTAAAGTTGCGAAATTCTCCGGGAAAAGTGAAACGAGTAGGAGTAGAAATCTAGTACTAAAGGAAGAAAAAACCCCTAGGAAATTTCCTAGGGGTTTTTTCTTTATTCACTTTATGTTGCTGAGGAAATTGAGAAAAGTGTCAGCTGTGTTACTTAGCCCAGCTTTCAGATTCCCACTTGTTGTCTTTCACTCGTTGCTTAGCACCATCAGTCCAGTTTTGCTGGAGGATTGTAGTTGTTTCAGCGAGCGTCTTAGTACCAAGTAACCAGCCATCGAAGATTGATCGAACAGTATTACCTGGAGCTTCAGCCGGTGCGTAAATGTATTGAGGCTTACCCCATTCTCCGCCCGCACCGAGATCAACACCTGAGGAAACTCCCTTGACCGGCGAGATTCCACCAGACGAACCAGCCCACTTCAAGCCTTGCTTACTGCTAGCAAATTGCAAAAACTTGATTGCAGCTTGGAGTTTGTCGCCTTTTGTTGAGATTGGAATCATATAAGAGGTACCGCCAACTCCAATACCCCAACGAGCATCTTTTCCTGGTGATGTGGGATCAGCAGCCTTATCGATTGCTGGGAATGGGAAGATTGTGGACTTGAACTTGGCTGCATTAAGTGAGGCAAGACCAAAAGAGACGCCCCATGTCATCCCAGCGCGACCAGCGAAGAAATCATCATACGCTGTAACTGCACCGTTGTTATTGGTGATTCCAGACCAGTTTGTAGTTGCGCAGTTGTCGACGAACTTCTTCAACATGTTCAGCGCTGCTTGAATTTGCGGATCGCTTGCCTTTAATGAACCAGTGAGAATTGCCTTAGTAACTGATTTATCGGTAACTGAATTACCATTCGTTCCGGCAGATCCATCAGTCTTAAATACGTCCAGTGAGGTATAGGCATCCTGCATATACATCGAGGAAATAACCCGCCAGGTCCATGCTATTGGCAAGAACGAATTGTCCCAGCCCCAAGGAGCAACATCGATCTTCTTGAATTTAGTACAAGCGTCGAATAGCTGAGTGAAATTCTTGATTGGCAGAGTTACTCCAGCTTTCTTTGCTAGATCTTGGTTTGCAAAGACGCCAATTCCAATGAGGTTAAGAGGAATGTATTCAATTTTTCCATCACCGTTAATTGTACCAGCGCTGTAGCCAAAGTACTTGTCATCAAAAGCGTCAATCCATTTCTTATTTCCAGCGATGTAAGGATTTGGCTTCTTAAGATCATTGTCTAATTTATAGACCATGTCAGGTGTGTACTTGGCTTGGTTGAAGACCAGGTCTCCGGCAGTGCCTGCTGCTAACTGTGTTGAGTTTGTTTGATAGAAAGAATTGAGTGGCTGAACAACTGTTTTAACCTTGATATTTGGCTCCGCTTTTTGGAAATCCTTGATGAGCTGATCCCATTCGTTACCAAAGGTCTTCGCGTTGTTATTCCACTGATTAGGGCCACGCAATTCGATCGTGACTTTCTTCCCCTTGTAAAAACCGGCAGCGCTTGCAGTGCTAACCCCAACGAGAGTAAGCGCGGATGCAACGCTAAGAACGGTTAGGGACGAAAGAAATCTTTTTGTACCTTTTTTCATTCTTATCCTTCCGTTTGTGGCTCGATGAATGGTCACGAACCTAAGCTGAGCCTAAAAGTGCCAATCACCCCCGCCAAGGCTTTCTTTAATAAAGTTCTGTTAAGTTCAGAGTGCCGAACAAACTTCACCCTTAGGAGCCGCAGTACTTCAAATAACAGAGATTATTTGCCGATATTGTTCCTCTAGATCTTTAAACCGTGAAAGGTAAGTAAGGGACTGGCGCAGACACTAGGAGCGTGAATGAATCGAATAAGCCGTGAAGACGTTGTGAAAAAGAAGAAAAAAAATATACGACCATCTATTTATCTTGGACTGCTTCCACTGTTCGCAATTCTTTTGTTGTTTTCGTATTACCCTGCGATAAACGGTCTGTCTAAATCATTCTTCGACTGGAAATTCTTCGAAGCATCTCCTTTTATAGGTCTAGAGAATTATCGAAAAATGTTCGCTGACTCCGTGTGGTGGGAATCTTTTGGTCACATTTCACTTGTACTTCTGGCCGGAGTGACTGTGATGTGGCTCTTTCCGCTACTTGCTGTCGAGATGTTGATTTCGCTACGAAATCCTCGAATTCAATATGCGTTAAGAACCGCGTTACTTTTCCCGCTAGCTTTCCCAATAATCGTAACAATTTACATGTGGGGCTTTATTTATAATCCTAATCAAGGAATTCTCAATGTAGCGTTAAAGCAGTTAGGCTTGGAATCTTTGGCTCAAAATTGGCTGGGAGATCCAAAGACCGCATTGTGGGCACTAATTCTCATAAACTTTCCTTGGATTGCCAGTTTACCTTTTTTTGTTTTTCTAACGGGTCTACAAAATATTGGAAGTGAGATTTTTGAAGCCGCAGCTCTTGATGGAGCATCACGGTTCAAGAGATTTTTCCTGATTGACTTACCTTTATTAAGACGTCAATTCAGATTACTTTTTATTCTTGCAGTCATAAATATCCTGCAATTCGGAATAACCGCTCAAGCCTTAACTGAGGGTGGACCTGATAATGCAACTATGTTTCCGATCATTAGAATTCTCAATGTAGCGTTCCGTGGTGGAGACTGGGGATATGCGGCTGCGCTTTCAACTACATTATTCGTAGTTACATTCTTGATAAGTACATTCATCTTCATAGTCTCAAGAGGTGAGAAGCAAAATGACAAATCTTTATAAGACTTCCAAACCGCCTCGGTTGAACAGGGTGAAAATTGAACAGAGAGCACTAGTCGTAATCCTCTCCTTATTGGCTTTTATCGGTCTTTTCCCCTATTTATTTATGGTCTTCACCTCCTTGAAAAATAATCAACAAATCGTAGATAGCTATTGGGGATTGCCCATACCGGTCCACTTTGAGAACTACGGTGCTGCATGGGACCAGACTAAGAATTACTTCATGACCACATTCATTGTTGTGCTAGCGACGGTTGTAGCTGTTTTAGTTTTGGGACTTCTGAGTGGATTCCTTTTTGCTCGGTTTTCGTTTCTAGGAAAGAATTTTCTCTTTACGTTAGTAGGACTTCTTCTGATGGTGCCGTCTATAGCATCGTTAATACCGCTATTTGTATTGAGTAAAGATTTAAATATGTTAAATACCATTTGGGTTCTCATTATCCCGTCGATAGCTGCGAATGTAATCCTCGCAGTTATCCTCTTCAAGAATTTTATTGACTCAGTACAGCAGGAGTTATTTGATGCTGCTCAAGTCTTCGGAGCGAGTAATCCACAGATATTTCGGTACATAGTAACTCCACTTTCCTTACCGATAATTGGTACTGTTTCTTTGCTGACAATGATCAATGTCTACAACGATTTCTTTTGGCCCCTACTGACCGTTACAGACGATAATTTGAGAACAGTTGCAATCGGTATCCAATTTTTTCAAGGGCAGAATGCGACAGATTACGGTGGACTTATGGCTGGTTACACTCTGGCAAGCCTGCCTCTGTTATTACTCTTTGCTTTCTTATCCAAGTATTTCCTTGCAGGAATCTCAGGTGGATTAAACGCTTCAGATAAGTGATGCTTAGCTTGGAATCAAGGTATTGGCAAAGATCTGCCAAGCTAAAGCAGATTTAGCGATGAGCGAGAGCGTGATGTACGTTCGCTCGCCCCGCAGGTAATCGCTCCACTTGCCTACTTTCTTATACTGCAACCACTGTACAAGTGCGAATGAATTGAAGAATAAGAAAATCGTGATGACAATTCCATAGACGAAAGCTGGTGCTGCAGAATCTGTAGGTCCACCGATAGAGAAGACGTAAAAGAGGAGCGCTAGCCAGGGAACTGCTCCGGCGATACAGCCAAAGATAAATGGCAACCAACCACCATTACCCGGAGTCTCATACTTCTCTTGGAGCCAACCAAAGAGAATCATTGAAGCGTTCACTCCGAAGATCGAGATGATGGCTGTGATATCTGCAACCCCAGTGACCTGAGCGATGAGAACAATCATCACTGACGAGCTGATTGAATACTCAACCCAGCGGAAGTAATTACGTTGCTCTTCGAGTCCTTTGCTATACCGACCAAAGAATTGCGGACTGGCCACAATGAAGTGAGCGAGCGCAGAGAGTCCTAGAAATATGGCAACCGTCAGCCCAATTGGGGTGTTGAAGAGCACTACTGGTGCCGAAAACGTTGTACCCGGCGGACCAGACATATATGTGGCATTAATGGGCAGGGTGAACTCGCTGCTTAGCGCAAGGACTGTGATCATCTGAACTAGATGTAGTAATCCCGCAATTATGTTGATTCGTCGAAGTCCGCCCATAGTTACTGATTTAGCCATGAATAGAGAATACTTGCTACCGCTTCTTTCGAATCAACAAAACCGCACCAATAATCAGAATAATCGCGAGAAATGGAGCAATCGCCCCTAAATCCACTCCATCCGGTTGCGTGAGCGGGGTCGGTGTTGGAGTTGGAGTAGCTTGCGTCGTGGCTATCTCCTCGAGAGGTGCTACCTCGAAAGAGATTTCACCTTTAACTGGGTGGCCATCAGCGCTCACCACACGATAAGAGACTCGATACTTCCCAGCCGGTAACGCCGCGACATCTCCCGCAACTGTAGCTACAAGATTTGCGCCTGTGACTACTGCTGATGAAAGGGGGATTTCGATTCCATCAGGACCAAATAAAGAAATAGTATTCACGCTCTCATCATCAAGAGTGAGTAGTTCTTCGTTAAACGTGAGCGAGATTTCTGACGGGAAGGACTGAACAACGCTGCCATCTGATGGATTAGAACTGACAAAATCTGCATGTGCCTGAGCAGCTGATCCAGTAAGTAGTAGCAGAAGTAATGCTAATTTAAAGTGAACCGTACGTCTAAGCATCTGCTAGGCCTCTTGACGAGCAGATTCGAGAACTTCCTTGGCAGCATCTGCATTCATGATAAAAATAATGATACCAATCACTAAATCGGGGATCATGCTCGCGTAAAAGAGCGTGATGATTCCTGCTCCGATAATTAAAACGTTAGCTACAGCATCGTTACGAGCGGAGTAATAGGCAGCTTTGACCAGCCCACCCTCCTCATTCTTGTGGCGTGAAATCAGAATGGCGCACGTAACATTGACAGCTAATGCGCCGAGCCCGACATAACTCATCCCGGCACCTTGAGGTACCTCAGGGCTAAGGATCTGATGAATCGCATTCCAGATGAAGGCAATTCCAGGCACGAGCAATACCGCTGCAAGAAAGTAGCTCGTCACCTGACGCTTCTTTAGCGACCAGCCGATTGCCAGAGCAATCAAGATGTTGATCGATGCATCCTCAAGGAAGTCCACGCTGTCGCTAATTAGAGAGAGCGAATTGAATATTCGCCCAAAATAGAACTCGATGATGAAGTAAGTGAGATTAAACCCAGCAACAACCAGAACCGTTTTTCGCAAGGCCATGGGAAGATTCTATGGATTGACCAGCGAAAACAACTCTTTTGCAGATGCAAGTCGTTGGCAAATTGTATATGCGTGTATAGCCCAGTATCTTTGCGCCAACTTTTTCGCGAGATTAGGAGGCAACAATGTCCGTGCTTACAAAGCGCCGCGTCATCGACTATTGCCGCGTCACAATCTCGCGCTGTCTTAACTAGTTTTAATTTCAACAAATTTCTCTTCTTTTCACTTACTTACTTAATACAAAACAGAACCAAACTACTTTTATTTGAAAGGACATCTATCGTGAAGAAAAACAAAAAGGCATCTGTAGCCATTGCAGCTCTTGCCTTCATAGCTGGATCACTAGTTGCGGTATCACCCGCCCAAGCAGCACCGAAAAATCTTGCCCGTGCAGTTGCTCAAGCTGATTGGCTTGAGCAGAACTTAGACAACCCTAAGGTTCGAATTTTTGAAGTATCGACTGAAGCAGGACTCTACGAGAAGGGCCACATCAAGAACGCGGTGAAGATTAACTGGTATACCGACTTGGTAGATACCGTTACTCGAGATCTTGTATCCACAAAGAACTTCAACAAACTCCTACAGACAGCGGGAATCGATAAGGACACAACAGTTGTTTTCTACGGCGATAAGAACAACTGGTTCGCCGCCTGGGGCGCGTGGGTGTTCAATCGTTATGGCGTAGAGGATGTTCGTCTTCTTGATGGCGGTCGTGTGAAGTGGGAGAAAGACGGTCGTCCACTAACTACAGCCGTTCCTACCTTTAAATTAGGAAACTTCGCTGTGAAGAAGATTGATCGAAGCATTCGCGCAACCCTGATTGCCGATGTACTTCCGGCTGCAAAGGCGGCTGTCAAAGGTAAGGCAGACGTGAAGCTGATTGATATTCGCTCGGCAGATGAGTACAACGGCAAAGTCTTTGCTGCTGCAGGTTTCCAAGAGCTAGCAATTCGCGCCGGCCATATTCCTGGTGCAATTAACGTGCCATGGGGCCAGAACGTCAATGCTGACGGAACCTTCAAGACTGTCGCTGACTTAAAGAAGCTTTATGCCGATAAGGGTGTTGATGGGAAACAAAACATCATCACATACTGCCGAATCGGAGAGCGTTCATCACTAACCTGGTTCGTACTTAGCGAAATTCTCGGTTACAACGTCAAGAATTACGACGGTTCCTGGACCGAATATGGAAACTCTGTCGGCGTGCCTATTATCAATAATGCTGGCACGATCTGGGGAGCTGCATAATTTCCACCGATATCAAATGGACGCGAGGCGATAGTTTACGAACAGTCGCCTCTGCGCTCATTCTTGTTCTTTTACTAGCGCTCGCCTATTTCCTCTCGACTAAAGAGGGTGCAAGTACTGCACCAATCTCATTGCTGATTGGAATTAGCTTGGGGATAGTGCTTGAGCGTGGACGCTTCTGTTTCTATTGCATCTTTCGGGATGGAATTGAGGATAAGAACACCACCGGATTACTCTCGGTCTTTGCCGCCATCGCAGCTGGGTCAGTTGGTTATTCGATTGTTTTCGGCCAGTTCTTACCGAATACCTCAACAGATCGCCTCCCACCTCTTGCCCATATCGGCCCGGTGAGTATTCCGCTCGCTGTTGGTGCATTTCTCTTCGGAATAGGAATGACGCTCTCTGGCGCATGTATTAGCGGCCATCTCTACCGGATTGGTCAGGGATATCTGCGCGCTATTCCAGCTTTGATTGGTACGTTAATTGGTTTTGCGATTGCATTTATTCTCTGGAACCCAATCTATTTGAATTTCATTTCAGGTTCGCCGACCCTCTGGTTACCACATAATTTTGGATACGCCGGATCGCTCCTGATTACTCTCATTCTGCTGACAATTCTCGCGGTAATTGCCGTCAAGAAAGGTATTCATTCTGAACCAATTTCTGGAGAGCGGAATGAACGAGTCACATTGCGCGGGATTCATCAGAAGCTAGTCGTAAACCGATGGAATCCACTCATCACTGGTGGCTTAGTTGGCGCTATCGGCACCATTGCATATTTGCGAATTGAGCCCCTTGGTGTGACCCGTCAATTGAGTACGACAGCGCGAACCCTCTCGCTCGATAATGGTGTTGGTCCTGAAACGCTCAATGGTCTAGACAAGATGGCAGGATGTATCGCCGTCGTCTCTGAAGTTATTACCAATAATGGTTGGTTAATTATCGGGCTAGTTGGTGCATCGCTTGCTGCTGCTATCTCTGGTAATCGATTTAAGCTATCGAAGATTACGCCAGTCAACGGCACAACAGCTTTAATCGGTGGCGTGCTCTTGGGCTTTGGTTCGATGATTTCACTCGGTTGCACCATCGGAGTTTTACTCTCAGGTACACAAGCTTTTGCGCTCTCTGGATGGGTTTTCTTTGCCGCCGTTTTCTTGGGAGTATGGACGGGCATCAAACTCAAATTACATTCGCTTGGGTAAATCGATGTATTTTCCACAGCTGGTCACAACTCACAGCTAATAATTTTTTTTGATTACAGATCAGGCCACACGCCTACATTTCCGCCCGCGTGTGGCTGTAGCTCAGCGGATAGAGCCCGATCCTAACGAAATCGTGGTCGTAGGTTCGAATCCTACCAGCCACTCGCGCCAAAAGCGGTTTTGGCTTCGTTACCCAGAACCGCTTTTTTATTACAATCAACAATCTGTAATCAAAAATACAATCAAGTAACAATTAGTAACAACGGAAAGAAGATAGCGCCGACAAATACTAAATATGTGCCTAGTCCGTTAAGAAAAGCGATGGCAGCATTTGCGCCGAAGCGCGCATGATTAAAGCTCGACATAATCGATGTCATCACCGGATACATCGCCAACGCGCCTGACAAACTCGCGCCCAACGTTTGCGAAAAGCCAGTAACTAGGAAGATCAGCGTCAGCGCCGAGATAATCCGCATCGGTAGATCCCATTTCGGAGCGAGCGGCAAGGTGGCGTGTTTATCGGAAGGCACTGCGGTGCGCTGTAGAACCAACCAAACTGCCAACCAGAGCGCAATCGCTACCCAGATATTAGGGATGATGGCCGAGAGAATGGGCGCCGCAATTAGGTAGCTAATCGTCGCCGCGGTGAAGCAAACCCGCCAGGATCTCGTTCGAGCCAGGTGGGTGTAGACATATATATAGATAAGTACTCCCGCCTGACCGGCGTAGGTGCCGAGGATCGCGCGGTGGAGGAACTGGGCCCCTTGTTCGAAATAGATAACGAGCAAAATCGGGGTCGCGATAAATGGAATCGCAACGAATATGCCACCAACTTTAGGGCCATATTTCTTTTGTATTCCGTAGGCAAAGACAATGAATATCGGCGCGAGAAGAAGTTTAATTGCTAGCGTCATCACGGTTTGCCATAGTACTTAACGCGCGACGCAACGATTGAAAAATCACTTCAATGTCCACAGATTTGTTGTGAGCGAATTAATTAGTCAGCACACGCACTTACATTTCCGCTCGCGTGTGGCTGTAGCTCAGCGGATAGAGCGCCCAACTCACGAATCGGGAGGTCGTTGGTTCGAATCCTACCAGCCACGCGCACCAAAAGTGGTTCTGGAGTCGTGACCCAGAACCATTTTTCTATCTGCAGCTTCAAAGTTACAGAATGTTTAGATAGTGCGATAATTTCGATATGAGTGATACACAATCTGTTAATCAAAAAGTCGGTCGCGGCATGGGTTTGATGTTAATTGGCACCGGCCTCACGCACTTCATATTTCCTAAACCGTTCGACACGATTGTGCCGCCATTTCTTCCCGGTGATCCACGGTTCTGGACTTACTTAAGTGGTCTTGCCGAACTTGTTATTGCCGCGCTGCTATTTGTTTCACTTGATAAAAAGTTTGCTGGTAAACCCATTCGGTTGTGGGGTGTCTATGCAGCCTTTGCGCTATTCATTGCAGTATTTCCAGCAAATATCTATATGGCCATGGAGTGGAGTTCGCGAGAATTTCCAGCACCACTTTTTGCCTTTGCGCGCCTTCCAATTCAGCTTGGTCTTTTCTATTGGTGTTGGGCGTTAGCGAAAGAGCTCAACCGAGCCGCTAAAAAGTAGTTCTTTTCCACAACAATTTCTTGTCAGCAAGCTTACTCATGTCAATCTATCTACTCATACCACACGCATACATTTCCGCTCGCGTGTGGCTGTAGCTCAGCGGATAGAGCACCAACCTAACGAACTTGGGGGTCGTAGGTTCAAATCCTACCAGCCATACGCGCCAATTGTGGTCCTGGAGTCGTTACCCAGGGCCACTTTCTATTTTTGCTCACAATGAAATTACCTTCTGTAACTCCTCGCGCAAAAAACCAAATTTAATGTCACGATTAGTGATGTGACACAGCAACAAGCCTCTCATGAATGGACTGTTATCTACGACGGTGAATGTGGTTTCTGCAAAGAATGCGTCCGATGGGTTGAGAAAAGAACTGTTATTACTGCGCTCCCATTTCAATCAGCAGATCTTGCGCGCTACGGAGTTACGTATGAACGGTGTAGCAAAGAGGTAGTAGTGGTGATCAACGGGAAAGTTTTTGGTGGCGCCGATGCTGTTGCAAAGTTATTGAGGGTTAGCGGTCACAAGAACCTAGGCACAATCGTGAAATTAAGCGGTCCCATAGGGCGCAATGCCTACAAATGGGTGGCAGCGAATCGTAATAGTCGAGTGGTACACGCCATTCATCTGCTTGTAAAACTTTTTAATCGCTAAACATTTCTCTCAGTGACTAATCGTGCTACCGCTTCTTAAATCCTGAAGGGCATTTTGGTGAGGTTCCGGTTATCTTCTTGGTAACTTTGCCTTTCACACATGTAATGGATTTTGTGGGAGATGAAACCTTTGGCGTCGTTACAGCCGCGGTTTTAACCTCTTCAGCCTTTGTTGCTACCTCTTGTGAGAGCTTCACCTGAATAGTAGGGGACGAGAATGTAAAGCCTTTTGCCGATAGATAAAGCCAACCATCTTTCTCGCGGGCAACTGTTGTAGCCACTCGCTTCTCACCGTCATCTCCGGTGATAGAGATATCGGCCTTGATAGGCGCGTTAGAAAATCCGTAGATACAACGTGCTACATCACTCTTCAAGGTTAAGTCGTATGTACCTGAAGCAACTTCTCCATTGGATTCATAATGAGGCGAAGAAACCTTGTAGACGAGAGAACCAGATTTTGTGTCATAGGTTGGTGGGCCTGAGGCGTAGGCGAGTGAGTTGGTCAGAACTAATCCCGTGAGTGATCCTGCGCGGTCACCACATGACTTAAACTCATCTCTAACATGATTAAACATTTTCTTAAATGACCAGAACGTTTGCGTGCGAGTTGACTGATCTTGATAATCCTTGTTGAAATCGCGTAGCCATTCTGTTGTCAGCGGGTGGTTTAAATTCCCAACGAACTGAACTATGCCACCAGTTTTTCCTCGACCTCCACAGTGGACTTTCTTGTCGGAGCAATCTGCCAATCGTTTCTTCGCTGATTCAGAAAGTTCGCTGTTTGGTACCACGAAATCTAGTGAAGGTACCTTTACCGGCTCTCCTTCGATTAACATTTCTTGGCCATTCTTCCAATCCTTTATAGAAACATCTGGCAGGGATAACCGGCCGTGATACCAACCACTTAATTTCTCACCAATTCGAAGAGTCATACCAAACCGGTATCCACTCGGGAATTCCACCCGTTCCCGGCACTTACCAACCTCGAGAGCGATGCACTCTTCTCCTGAAGGGGTGCGTGTTTGGCCGCTCGATGTATGTGCACCAGAAGCTCCAAGAATTCGTGCTCCGTATCCACCCACTAATTCATTGATTGGAACAATTCCACTTTCGATTTCACCGTATCCAAACTTTTTGTCCTGTGATCCTTTGGACATAGTGGCACGAGTGGCAGCGAAATAATTCTCATTACCTGCGGCATTTTTTACGCCTGGTATTTTCCAGATGCCACCATAAGATGAGCTTTTTGGTAAGTTTAATTCGACATTTTCTGCGACAAATTGTTTCGCTTCAAATGGAATTGATTGAACTAGCTCACCTTCGATTCTTTTGCCTGATTGATCAACAGCCCAAATTCCTGCTATGCAAGAAAGTTGAGAAGTTGGAGTGCAAACATCAAAATTGAGAATTTGATAAAGCTCTACCGGGCCTTTGCATTTTTCATCTGCCAAACTTTCACAAAGTACACCCTGAGTGATTCCGTTTGTAGTGATGACTTTGGATAACGAACTTTCATTAAACCCTAGATTGAAGTCTTCTAGCAGCCACAATCCGGTTGCAGGAAACTTATCCCCATCCCATTTGGCTAACGCTTGCGAGTGGGTGAGAGGTTTTGTTGCGGCTGCAGAGGGGAATGTCGATAGAGAAGTTGCTATGGCTAACAGCAAGGCGAGAAGAATTCCGTGAGATTTTCGCTTCATACGCTCGCCTACTCCCCAAAGTTTGACTTGTTATTCTGTTTTTATAGAGCCCAGATGTTGTAGCTCAATTGGATCGAGCGCCGTTGTGACTCAACCGGAGGTTGTAGGTTCGAATCCTATCAGCCCAAATCGCCCAAAGTTCACTCATCAAGCAGATGTCAGTTACTGGGTGTAACTTCTGCCCTCCAATAAATAAGCTCTGGGTAGGGGCGAGGAAGGCAGGCGCGGGTGAGCCAAGAGAACGACGGCACCAACTCCAACAACGGTGAAGTACAAGAGAGCGAGCTTTGGGAACGCATCTCAGCAACTGATGGAGTCGAACGCGCCGAAGTCCTCGCTGAGCTGAGCCACTTTGCCTACAAGCGCGACGAATATGCCGAATGCATCCAACTCTGCGAAACCTCCATCGATCTCTACAAGAACAATGAACCAAGCACTCACCTTCACGAACTCATCCACCTGCACGAAGGAAAGGCTTTCTCGCTTCGTAACTTAGAACAGCATTCCGAAGCAGCTGCCACCTTTGAAGAGGTCGCGCGGCTACAGAAAGAGCGCGATGAAGTCTCGGGATATATCCAGGCGATTCGCGCGGCAGGGTGCGAGTGGTTTGCCGCGAAGGAGTGGGGCAAGAGCCTTGATGCACATAAGGCGGCGCAAGATGCTGTCGATCCCGATGCCACAGATTTCTCGATGGCTGTCGATTCGATCAATATCGGCATGAGCCTGAACAAGCTCGAGCGATACGACGAGGCGATTCCCTATTTCCTCCGCGCTCGCAAGCTCTATCAAAAAGAGAAATCACCGCTAAACGTAAGCCATGTCGATAACCACCTTGCGATTGCTTACATCAGCCTCGAGAACGGCGAAGAGGCGAAGTTCTACGCCAAACATGTCTATAACTACGCCAAAATTGCGGAGGACTTCACTCTCGAGGGGTATGCCCTCTTCCACCTTGGGCGCGCTTTGGTACTGACCGGTGAATATGAAGAGGCCGAGACAAAGCTCAAGCGTGCTCTTGAGATGTTCACGATCGAAGAGAATAAGGATTGGGAGGACATCATCGGGGCCAATCGTTCCCTTGCGTATGTACTCACTCAGTTAGGGCGTGATGATGAGGCTCAAGAGCGCCTCGAACAACTAGCTACTATCGAAGAGACGATGCTCGGTGAAAGCTAAAACCAAAAACGGCTTTGCACCAAAGGTGTGTGTTCGGTGCAATAAAGAGTTCGAGTGGCGCAAGAAGTGGGCTCGCGACTGGGCGAACGTTAAGTACTGCTCCGAAAGGTGTAAATCAGGTAAGTAAGAGTTAGGCTCAACTCACCACGAGAGGTGAGGCTGCTATGAAGAAAATTCGCGCGTATGCGACCGCCGCTCACTTCGGCCCCACGATGATCGTCACGTCCATCGCCTTCATCCTCGCACTCGTCCTTGGCCCACTCACTACCGCGCTGCCCATCGCCCTCACCGTATTCCTCGGCCAACTGATCATCGGTTGGAGTAATGACATCTATGACTATCAGGATGATTTAAAACATCACCGCACCAACAAACCACTAGTCGCCGGCACTATTACGGTTCCAGAACTCACTCGCGCTACTTTCATCTTCACGCCTATCGCCATCATCGCCAACCTCATCGGCCCACTAGGGCTCAAAGGCGGGAGCGTCTATCTCCTTGGTGTTGGCTGCGGCCTCGCATATAACTTCTATTTCAAGTTCTCACTGCTATCACCCTTGCCGTATGCAATCGCGTGTGCAGCGCTACCGGCATGTGTTTTCTATGGCTTAGAGCACACTCCGCCAATCTGGATTCTCGTCACCGGTTCCCTGCTCGGGGTGGCTTTCCATTTCTTAAACGTCCTCAAGGATTTATCGCAAGATCGAGAGAGCAATATTGGCGGGCTGCCTCAGAGAATGGGGAAGAAATATTCCCTATTTGCAGTGCTCTTCCTTCTCATCATCATTCTCTTAACGGTAATTGTCCTTCGCTGAAACTACGTAGACTTAAGCTATGGATGGCTCTCTCGCATTAGTTGGCTCAGGTGAGTACCTGCCTGCGATGGCTGCCTTCGAGAAGTCACTTCTCGACGATGGAATCAAGAACGGCAAAGAGGCGCACTACATACAAATCCCGACCGCCGCTGGACGCGAGAGCGATGACCGCCTTGCCTATTGGAAGGAGCTTGGCCAACGGCAAGCCGATGCCATAGGGGTCAAGGCCACTTTCCTACCTATATATACGCGCGAGGATGCATTCAAACCAGAGCACGTCGATGCCGTCACAAACAGCGCTCTGATGTACATGTCCGGGGGAGATCCGCACTATCTCGCCGAGGTTTTGATTGATACGCCCGTCTGGGCTGCGATGGTGGCGAACTGGCAGAGCGGTGCATCACTTGCAGGATGTAGCGCAGGTGCAATGGTTCTCAGCGGACAGATTCCAAACTTTCGGTTGCTCAACAGGGCGCCAAGTTTGGGCTTAAATCTGCTCCCTGAGATTCGAGTAATTCCGCATTTCAACAAGTTCTTCAAGTGGATTCCAGAGAGCGCTGCGAAGCTGCTCCTTCATGTACCTAACGATGCGATTTTGATTGGTGTGGATGAGTTAACTGCGATTGTGAAACGATCGGGAAGTACGTACTGGGTAGTAGTGGGCGAAGCCAGGGTTCACGTTCTGAAGGGACTACCTGATCAACAGCTCCACGATGGGCAAGAGATTAAATTAACTCTCAGTTAGTCGGCAGGGTCGAACCTGCGACGAGAGAACTTGGCGACGGCAAGCGCTAGGACCAACAAGAGACTGATAACTGCGCTTACACCCAGTTCAAACAAGAGACGAGAGAACTTCTCTTGGCTGATGTCGCTACCAAGAGTCAAAGTTGCGCCGACAGTCAGAATGCTTCGGACAGATGCAATCACTCCAATAACCAAGAAACTTTCCAGCTGGTAGGAACCGCTGGTAAAGCGGCCAATCACAGTGCGGAGGATTTCAAGCAAGATGATGACAAAGAGCAGGTCATTAATCGCGCGAATCGCACCTTCGGGATAGATCCGTTCAGATTGGAGTAACCGTGCAACGCCTTGATAGGTGGAGATCAATGCAACAACAAAGACGCCAACACCAAGGAGCGCATGCATGGAGTCTTCGGCGATGTCGACCACTCTGCTCGGCAATACTGTGCGCTGATTCATAACTGACCTCGGACTCTGCTCTAGAACACCACGCCACTATAAGTTTTATCCGCCACTTTGACCACCCCCAGAGCGCAGATAAACCAGGTAAATCACCCAATACCCCGTATCATATAGGCATTGGAGGCGCTAGCCTCCCCAATAAGGAGCACTCATGGATGAGAAAGACCTACTAAAACTCTGGAATACAAAGCGCACACAAATCATCATGGCGCAGATTTCGCCTGCACTCGTGCTCATTGCCATCATGGTGCTTGTAGCACAAGGAACGTTTGCCTCAGCATCAGATGCTGCGAAATATCTCGCTATTGCTGTTGCAGCAGTCACAGGATTTCTCGCCATCGTCTCGCAATACGCTGCAATTCGCGAAGCACAAGCATTGGTTCAAGATCTTGGAAAGGAATCTAAATCTTCTGCAATCGCCAAGAAAGTGTCGTCATCACAACAACTTCTCTCACTCACCGTAGTGGCAATGGTCGGCTTTGGTTTGGTTATCTTTGCGCTAGTAATCTGGAGCGTTCTGGGGTAGCTATGGTAGTTGGATTTGTCATCTTCGTACTCTTCGGAGTTTTAATCTTGTTGACTTTGTATCGCTACGAAAATCCATCGAAGCCTCGCGGCAAAATGACAGGTCGCGGGGGCGACTTTCAGGACGAGTAGCCCAGTGCATAGGGGAAAGAAACTCAGGTAAGCCATCTAGTATGTGATGCACTATGACTTACAAAGAAATCAATCTAGATCTCGAACCGCTTGCGATAATTGAGCAAGAGTTCAAGGGTCTCTACTCAGGTGAACTCGGACTGAGTTCTATCTCAGGCGGACAAAGCGCAGCCAACCACGCGTTAGCCCATTTAGACATTACGAACTACGCCGACCGTCGTTCTGAGGTGCTTCCTAAGAATAGGCGCGGCGCAAGTGTGCTCTCTCCCTATATTCGACACAACATCTTGACCTTGAAGCAAGTACACGAGGCAGTCAAGAGCGCGCCTTACAAGGATCGCGAGAAATTCCGGGATGAGTTGTATTGGCAAGAGTATGCCCGCCATCTCTACGCGCGTTTAGGAACGCGGCTATTTTCTAACCTTCGCTTTGAAGCCAATTGGAGTAACGAAGGCGATGGTTGGAATCGCGAGATGGCCTGCATTGATGCTGTCGTGACTGAGTTGGAACAAGACGGATGGTTAGTGAATCAGACTCGTATGTGGCTTGCTTCGCACTGGACTGTCCGAAACAACATCGGCTGGTTGCCTGGGCAAGAACGGATGTTCCGAGAACTAATTGATGGCTCTCGTGCTGCAAATCTTCTTGGCTGGCAGTGGACCGTTGGCGCAGGCACCGGGAAACCTTATGGATTTGCACGATGGCAGGTAGAAAAGCGAGCACCAGGCCTCTGTGCGAAATGTCCGCTAAATCGAAATTGCCCCATCGAGAATTTCCCCGATGAGATATCACCTCACCAACTTGATCGGGAACCGCTCCTTGATTCCGACCCCAACCTGTCGAGCACTGCAGGGCCGACTACTCCAATCAAGAATCGACAACCAGAAATGGTTCTCTTGACCATTGATTCTTTAGGTGACGACGACGCTGCGCTGGCAGCTAATCCTGATCTTCTAGTGGCATTTGTTTTCAACGAGGATGCGTTACGAAAGTTGCAATTAAGTTCACGCCGGATTGGTTTCTATCTCCAGACGCTCATGGATTTGCGCGCTCGCCGCGATCTACGTGTGTATTTGGGAGATCCTGTTGCTTTTACAGAAGCGCATGATGTGGCAGTCACCTTCGCACCAGTGCCGTCGTTCCGTAAGTATGGGAATTTGGCCGAGGTGCACCCTTACCCGTGGTTCAGATTACCGAAGAGTGCATCGCTGCGAAGTTTCTCCTCATGGCGTCAACACATCGATAAGAAAGTGGTGCATTACACGATAGCAAAATAGTGAAGCTCTTCGGTTGCGTCCTACCTAATATTGGTCATTGCTACTCAATTTCGCTCCAGGTACGCTTCCTCACGATTCATTTATGGCTGAGTGGAAAGAGGAGCAACCTCATGGATAACGAATTAACCAGACTTGCGCGGGCATATTGGACAGCCGAAGAGAGTCGAGACATCAATGCCATTCTCTCCTTCTTCTCCGAGGATGCACGGTGGACCGGCCCAGATGGATTCGTACTTGTTGGTCATGATCAAATCCGAACCTTCTACGAGAATAGCGCCGCCGCTTATCCCGGACTGTCTGTCGAAGTGATGCGCTCATACGGTGATGAGCACGAGGGGACAGTCGAATGGAGCGCCAAGTTAACCGCACCTGATGGGCGCGTACTTAACTTAAGTGGTGTGAATATCATGAAGCGCAAGAACGATAAATTCACTGAACTCACCGCGTACTTCAATTTAGGCGCTTTCTAAACCAAGGGAGATTGACGAGATGAGTAGCAAGCGAACAGCGATAGTCACCGGAGGCGCCTCGGGTATTGGCGCTGCATGCGTTCGACGATTCCTTAAAGACGGAATAGCAGTCGTAGCTGTCGATCTCAACTCCGATTTACTTAAAAATATGGAGAGCACCCTCAATAACCCGAATCTCCATGTTGTCGCTGGAGATATTTGTGATGAGAAAGTTCGCGCCAAGGCAATTGAAGTAGCAACAAGCAAAACTGGCTCACTCGATATTTTGGTAAACAATGCTGCCGTCTTCTTACTCTCAGGAGTCGATGCAAGCCGCGAGCAATGGCAGAAGACCTTCGAAGTGAATCTCCTTGCCGGAGCGAATCTTGTTGTGGAATCTCTCTCTCAACTACGCAAAAGCACTCATCCAGCGGTAGTGAATATTGCAAGTATCTCTGCACATCGCGCGCAAACAGGTCGCTGGACATACAACGCGATGAAAGGTGCGCTTCTTGAGTTAACAAAATGCCAAGCTCTCGATCTCTCAACTGACCGCGTTCGCGTCAACTCGGTTAGTCCTGGGTGGATTTGGACAGAAACTCTCGATCAAGCAGCAGAGGGCGACCGTGCAAAGTGGGAACCGATCTGGGGGCGTTACTCCATGATGAGCCGTTGTGGCGAACCTGATGAAGTGGCCGCGGCAGTTGCATGGTTAGCAAGCCCTGATGCAAGTTTTGTTACGGGTGCCGACTTAGCGGTGGATGGCGGCTACTTGGCGCTTAGCCCAGAAGCCACAGATACCCTCGATTTACAACGGGGGTAATTGAAGGATCAGCACCAAAGTGCTACCTGATGATTAAGAGTTAACGGAAGTAAGGTCTTACGCACTACTAATCGCGCACACTACCGCATGTAATAAGCCTAGTAAACGCTTAATGACCAGATTTCGTATCGAAATGACTATCCGCGTTGCTACCTCGTTGCTACCCTCCAAACATGAAGCGCGTGTTTCTACTACTCATTTCGGTTGGACTCCTGTCAGGTTGTGGGCACTCAAGTGAACCTGCATCCAGCCCACAAGATGAAGTCCAAACCGTTGTGGGTACAAATGGCCAACTCATTTCTATTCAATCTGACAACGTTCGGGCCGCTGGCTATGACGCAAATTCGATGACTATGACAGTTCAATTTAATAACGGGTATACCTATGAGTATTACGGAATTGCAGCCGAACTTTGGACTTCATTTGTTGCAGCACAGCCACACCCATGGAGCCAAGTCGGATACCCGCGATTGGTCCAAGCAGGAGTTCCTTACAAAAGAATTAGATAGCTACTTATCGCAGCCAATTCCATCACCGTCACCATCAAATTTGTGAACATCTACTCCGATAACTCGAATTGGTGCCAATCCCATTCGCTTAATGTCCGTGCAATCTAGGTCTGGAGGATATGGCGGTATGCACCCCAAATAGTTAGGGTCACACATTGCATTTGTTGTTGCCTTTGTAGTTGTCATAGGACTCGCAACACCAGAACCTGTTGTTGCTGGTTTGAGAGGTTCCAACTTCGTATTTGGACACATCTTCCAAAGCCCAATTTTCTTCGCCTTGGCATTTTGTGCTGCCTTTAGAAGTTGAGCGGAGTATTTGCCTTTCTCGCCCTTGTAGAAATAGGGCGTTGCTGCACCTATTTCCACCAACTTTAAATTCACGTTGACTTTGCCAACCTTTACGTATCTAAGAATGCGACCAAACTGGTCCTTGTCATCGGATACCGAATCAGACTCCAGGATTACTGGGGACTTACCAATAATGCTGACTAATGCTTTATGGGCTTCGGCGCCGTAGCACTCAGCAGGGGAAATCTCAGGGGTATCAATTTGTACAAATCTGACTTTTTCACCCGTTGCGAGGGTCAGAGTGTCCCCATCATTAATGCGAGTGACCTGGACTCCAGCGGCGGAGGCGGTGCTCATCCCTAAGAGGAGGGCAAGGAGACTAGTTGCTACGATTTTGTACTTAGGCATTACCCAACTGTAGCTGTTTATCCATGAAGGGTTCCCTATCGGGTTAACACCAGACATAATTGTCACCATGTCTCTCAACAAAGAGTTTAAGTACTTAATTTCGGTGGTAGTACTCGCCCTTTCGGTGGTTAACCCAATTGAAGCGCACGGAGATTCTTTTTTTAGTAATACGATAGATAAGTCCCCTATCTTTTCAAAAGAGCTTTCTGTTTACTTACTGGACCTTTCGGGCTCGGTAGATGGTGAAATTGTAATGACTGGCTTGGAAAGTGTGAGAACGAATATTGCAAACGTCTACGTTGCTTCTGATGCCGAAAAGGGAATCCCCGCCTCTTCCTATTACCAATGGATTCCTATTAGAGGTTCCGAGGCAAATAGCTCAAGTCTCCCTCTTTTCACTGAGGAGGATGATGCTGCTCTCTGGACGTCTGTTAGAGCAATTAAAGGAAAGAGTAACCAGCTACTGGTTCTAGGTAAGTTAAGAGAACGAAGTGGCTTATGGAGTCAACTCATGAATTATCAAGGCTTAAGCCCATCTAACTGCATGTCAGTCGCCTATCAGGCCCTTAGAAACCCTGGGTTAAGTGGCAATAGCTTCAAGAGTTTGAATACGAATGTCTGCACAATTGCTCTTAGGGTACGTGCCCGTTTTTCAATGGTGCAAGCAAACTTGGAGGCCTTCACTGGCAAGACACCAACGAAGAAAACTACAGGAACAGATGTGCTGGGCACAATAAGAAAGCTTGAAGATGTAGCTCGTAATTCGACTTCGTTAGAGAGATATAAACGCGTGCATCTAAATTTTGTATCAGACATGATTCACCAAACCTCACTTGTAGATTTGAAAAAGAAATTAGTTGGGATGTCACCATCAGACGCTTGTGCTTTTAGCAAGCAATACTCATCAACCTCATCTGGCTTCAAGAAGTCACTATTTAAAATAACAATTTATGGATTAGGCGAGCAAAGAGAAAAAAACGGTCGAGCTACCGCATCCAATGAGGCACTTTATCCGCCACTTAGAGAGTTCTGGGATTGCTTTTGGACTCAAAAAGGTTTGGAATTGCCTACTTCAGAATTTAAATCACTAAGTAGTTTCGGCCAGAATGGATAACAGGGGGGGCTCAACATGAAAATCGATAAACTTCCATCGGCAAGATTAAGTCGTAAAACAGGGCGTTTGGATGGCCGCGAAGGCTTGCCAGAGCTCCAAGCCGAACACCCTCACAGCCCATTCTTGGAAGAATTAGCCACTATTGGAGAACAACATTTTGCTCAAACAACAGAATCGTTAAATGCAGCTTTTACAAATCTATCATTGCAAAATGGTCAACTCAAAGCCAAAAAAGCTGAATTACTGCAGTCTCAATTAGATACCGAAAAAGATATAGCAGTCACAGAAGACTTGCGCCAAAGGCTATCTGACGAATACCTGGGTACTGAGAATCAAAGCCAAGCCTCACGAATTACCGACCGCCGATTCCTGTCTAGCGTCTTTTATTATCCGATAATTCTTGTCACGATAATTGGTGAACTAGTTATTACTTATCCTGCATTTGAGACGCTATTTGGGGATGCCCAGATAGTAGCTATTCTGACAACTTTTGCAGCCAGTGCTATGACGGTTTCATTTTCATACTTACTTGGTTTAGTTTTAAAGAGAAATGATGACAAGAAGCGATTGTTGCAGAGGTGGGTTTTACCAACAGTTCTAAGTTGCAGTGTTTTCATCATCGGTCTCGTAACTTCACTGTCTCACTTACGTGCCAAGAAATTCACAACCGAGGATGGGACTGCATCCGTTGATTTAGGTGCAAGCGGTTCAAGCATCCTGCCTGGTGATGTTGGTTCAGGTTTAAACTCGGACTTAGTTGGAGGAACTGTTGAACAGTCAAGTCCTATAGTTGTTCAGGGCTATGACGCGGCGCTGACCTATGCTTGGGCTTTTGCACTCTTCCTATTCCTTCAATTAGCCTTGATAGTTGTTGCCACGCTTGGAGAGTATTTTCACTACTCCCATTTGCGAGGTGAACAAAAAAGAGTCATGAAAATACTGGAAAAGTTACGAAAAAAGCGCGAAGCTCTCATTAATAAAATTGACAACATAACGTCAACATTAGAGTCGGCACCACAAAAAGAGAAGCAGTTGGTTCTGGAGTATTCGGCTGAGATAGTCAATATTAAAAAGAAGGTAGAAGCTCGCGCTCAAGCTTTTTGGGGAACTAATATTCGTCAGCGCGCTGACTCACCAAATGCCAAGTCACGCAGGTTTGAGCCGCCAAGTCTGAAAATGCCCGATTGGTCAACTGAAGAATGAGAACCTTTAAGACAATTGCGATAGTGGTAGGCATCTACGTTGCCGCGATGATTATGGAAGTAATCATGGCCTCGAGCTCTCCTGATTACCAAGGAGGAATTAGCGTCCTTGTCATTCTGGCTTTCCTGGGTTTCATGGCACCAAAGGTGGGATACCGGTGGTTTGACTGCTTCTTCGCGGCGATTCCTTTCTACGGAATCTTTTTTATATTTCGTATTGCACATCGAGTCGCGTATCTACCTGAAATAGACTGGGCTCAACGTACAAATTAAGTAGCTATTTCTCCTGGTCTTTAATTACACCCAGCATTTCATCCGCAAGGCGCTCCGCTGCTGCCCTACGTTCCACTTCCGTCATTTCTTCAAATGGCTTATCAAACTTAGTCCAGTGAAGCTTGTTAGGTCCTTTTTTAGTTTGTTTTACGGGTCTAGCAACAACAGACTTGGCCAATTCAAATAAGGCTTTGACCATTCGCTTCATGTGATTATTCTACTTAGGCTACTGCCTTACGGGGTACCCCATAAGCGCGGAAACAACCAGGTTTACAGATGCTTGCAAGCATTCTTACCTACCTAATAACGAACAGGTCCATTGGCATAAGTCATGTCTACCTTGTCGGGGTTCTTACGGTTTCTAATGAACTCCTGTATCTGGGGGATTGTGATAAATCTAAAATAACCATTCTTGTTCCCCCGCATCTCACCTCGAGATAGCCATGCATAGACAGTCTTAGTCTTAACCCCGAACATGGCAGCGACTTCACCAGGAGTATAAGAAGTCTTAGGTTGGTCCCACGGATTTTCCATCTATTAATGGTTCCAGATTAAAGAGATGCTGTCAGTGTTAAGTATTTGGTATCTAATAGGACTATCAAACGAATGGGGTACTAGTACCCCATTGTAATAAACAGCTAAGAGACATACTGGCTATACCTGCTATCACTTCATCCCTATTCACTCTTACTACTATCTATATCTCTATTACCGCACCCCCCACTACCGCACATACATATATAGGTAACCCCCATTAGTTAATAAGGAACTACACACAATCAGTAACCGCCCTATTCACTTACAAGCCATAGATGCCTCACTGCTGTACTGACACACATAGGGGTATGTGTTATGAAGGTTTGTTTCTCTTCATCTTTTAAAGGTTCCTTTAAAAGCCCCAGAAATAGTGATTTTCGGTAACCCCCAAAACACAAGTGAAATTGAAAAAGTTATCGCTCTCAATTGTGGGGAAAAATGGCTACTTTATATTTAAATACATCTGATAGGGCTACTGCCTTCAATTCCATAACCCGCCCATGGCTACCATCCGACAGGCTTATTAGATGGGAGCGCTTTAAGGGGTGGGGTGTAGTTGAGCCACCCCTAGGGGATATTCCAGAGTTGAAGTATCTTGGGTTCATGAAGTACTTCACCAATTTGTTCACCCACAAGAGTTGGCAAGAATTCAAGGTCCAGGGTGGCACTATCTCTGGCCAAAGTGAGCATCGCCATGCTCGGTGCAGCAAAATGCAAGTAGGCGACAGACTTCTTTGTTACTTAGTGGGTGCGTCAAGATGGATAGGTGTTTTGGAGATTACGGCCACCCCGTATTTAGATTTTGATGAAAAAAATAGAATCTGGCAAGACAATCTGTATCCAAGCCGCATTCCTGTGAAAATTATCCTCGAGTGTGAACCAGAGATTTCCCCTGATGTTAAACCTGATATCTACAAATACTCAGTAATGGCAAATATAAAACCATCTAGCTGGGGAACACTTTTCCTAGGTTCTTTAAATCAGTGGCCAGTTGAAGATGGCACACAGGTGGAGAAGCTGATTCAAGATGCAAACGCCAAGCCAGTTTCTCGTCCGTTACCTCCTCGCGCTTACTCAATATCTGGGTACCAAACTGTAGAGACTGAAACAGGGGTACTAGTAACTGTGCCATCTGAAACCGAAGCTTCTGGAGTTATTGAATCTACAGAAAAGACAGGAACTGAACATACAAGAGTACAACTGATACTTTCTCAATTGGGCCATGCCATGGGATTCAAAGTCCATATACCTGCAAGTGACCGAAGTAAGACATACGAAGATAAACGAATTAATGAAATTGTACCTCTGGTTGAGCAACTTAACCTTGGCTTAATTCCGACCATGATGCGCGTAATTAAGAATATTGACGTTCTCTGGATTGATGATGATGCTGTAGTTGGAGCGTTCGAGATAGAGAGTACGACATCAATTTACTCAGGCATTTTAAGAATGGCTGACCTACTTTCCTTACAACCAAATTTTCAGATTAATTGCTATCTAGTTGCACCAGATTCTCGCGAGGTGGAGGTATTTAACCAAGTTAACAGACCAGTTTTTACTAAGATGAAAAAACCCTTTCGAGACTCCTGTCGATTCATACCTTTCTCGAGCCTAACTGAGTTAGGCCCAGATGATTTTGTGAGCTTCAAGCATCAGAAAATATCTTATATAGAGGAAGAGTTCTCAGAGTCGCTTATTCCTAGTGACGTTTAATTAGTCATCATGGCAACTGAGCTAAAGACCCCAGAACTATCCAGGAATGCCGCTGCCGCCTTCGCAGATAAGTGGAAGAGCTATACAGATGAGAAGCAGCATGCCCGTGGATTCTGGAGTGATTTCTTTCGCGCACTCTGCGGGGTCGATGATGAAGAGATTGCTGGCATTGAGTATGAAAAGCGCGTCAAGAGCACCATTAGTGGCAACCAGGAATACATAGACGTCTACTGGAAAAACGTTGCCCTCATCGAACATAAATCTGCTGGAGAGAATCTAGATAAGGCAGAACTCCAAGCTCGTGGATATTGGTTGAGCCTTCCACCAGGGTATCGACCAAAGACAATCATCATCTCTGACTTTCTCAACTTCCGATTAATTGATGTTGCCCTCAATAGAACGCACGACTTCCCACTTTCCAAGCTGCCTGAAAACATTCATCGCTTTGAAGCAATAATCTCGGGTAATCGAACCCGCATTTCTGAAGAAGAAATTACGGTTGACCAGGTAGCAGCAAAATTGATGGCAAACCTTTATCTAGAACTTGAAGACCATGGGTTTGAAGGGCACGAAACGAGCATCTTCCTCATCCGCCTCCTCTTCCTTCTCTTCGGTGACGACACGGGAATGTGGCAAAAAAATACATTTCTCAAGTTGGTTATGGGCACTAAGGAAGATGGAAGTGATGTTGGCTCAAAGCTCGATAGTCTGTTTGACGTATTAAATACTCCCGAAGATAAGCGGTCCAAGGAACTTGGGAATGAATTCAAGCCATTCCCTTATGTCAACGGAGGAATTTTTTCAGAGAAGATATCTGTTATTGAATTCAATAAAAAAATGCGAATAGCCTTGGTCGACGTTGCCAACTATGACTGGACCACAATAAATCCGACAATATTTGGCTCTCTCTTTCAACTTATCAAGAATAAGGAGGCTCGTCGAGAGCTAGGAGAGCACTACACATCCGAAGAGAACATCAACAAGATTGTTTACCCACTCTTTTTGGATGAGTTACAAGAAAGGCTAGCCGCGGCTTGGGATAATAAGAAAGAACTTAAAAAATTGCGGCAAGACTTAGCTAAAATCAAAATATTTGACCCTGCGTGCGGTTGTGGGAACTTCTTAGTAGTTTCATACCGCCATCTACGGCAATTGGAACTAGAACTCATTGTTCGCCTAAATAATCTAGAGGGTAGTCAAGACTCCATGCAATTAGACGGTTCAATGGGTTTGTCTATTACATTGAATCAGTTCTATGGAATAGAAATTGAGGAATGGCCTGCACAAGTGGCAAGGATGGCCCTATTTTTAACTGACCATCAAGAGAATTTGAGACTTGAACGAATTACGGGAGCAACGCCAAATCGATTTCCTATCTCAGATGCAGCAAATATAATTAATGAAAATGCCTTAATAATGAAATGGGAATCAGCAGTTCCCATAGATGAGTCAACCTATATTCTGGGTAATCCACCATTCATTGGCACGCGGCTACAATCCAAAGAGCAAAAGGAGAGTCAATCTATTGTTTGGCAGAATTTTAAGGGGAGCGTTTTAGTTGATTTTGTTGCAAACTGGTTTGTCCTTGCAGCTCAACAGGTTCAAAAGTCTGGATGTGAATTTGCTTTTGTTTCAACAAATTCTATAACTCAGGGGGACCAGCCATCTGTTATTTGGCAAATGCTTAATCAGTATAGAGTAGAAATTTCATTCGCTCACAGAACTTTCGCCTGGAACAACGAGAGCAGTGGGCAAGCAGCAGTGCATTGCGTAGTTATAGGGATTTCTAAAAAAGGAAAGTATAATGAAAAAAGACTCTGGACTTATGAGTCTCCAAGAAGTAATCCAATTGCGAATTCATGCAAGCACATCAATGCATATCTGATTGATGGTGAAGAAGTGCTAGTTGGCTCTAGAAGAAAACCATTAAATTCGGCTACGCCAATTATGTCTAGCGGGAATAAGCCCCGAGATGGTGGCTACCTCTCGGATATCTCACTTGAAGAGGCAGAAAAAATTAAAAAAACAGACCCGGTAGCGGCAAAGTATTTGCGCGAACTTGTTGGAGCTGAGGAGCTATTGAACAAACGCGGAACTAGATTCTGTTTATGGTTAGTTGACGCAAGCCCGAATGACCTTAAGGCTTCTCCTGTTTTAAAACTTCGAGTATCAAAAGTTCTTGAGGAGCGACTTGCAGCTACCAGTTCTAAGGGTGCGGCGGCGAATAGGCCATCGCTTTTTGAAACAATTACCCAGCCTAATCAGAATTATTTCGCTGTTCCGAGCGTGTCATCTGAGAAGAGGAAATACATCCCCATCGAAATACTTCCTAAAGATGTAATTCTGAACAATGCGCTCTTCAGTATTTCAAGTGACGATTTATCACTTTTCGCAATATTGGAAAGTCGCGCCTTTACAGTCTGGGTACAGGCGGTTTCAAGTCGAATGAAGAGCGACTACCAAATATCCTCGTCTTCTGTTTACAACACATTCCCTTTTCCTACTTTGAGTAGTGACCAGCATTCAGAGTTGGTGGGTTTAGCAGAAGAAGTGTTGCGAATAAGAGAAAAATTCAAAGATGTAAATCTTGGAGATCTCTATGATCCTGCGTTGATGCCACTTGAACTTCTAAAAGCTCATGGAAAACTAGATGTTAATGTACAAAAGATTATCGGGCTAAAAAACAATCCATCGGATGCAGAACTATTGAGCATATTATTTAAACTGTATGCTCAAGCGTCCGTTGAATCATTGCTTTAATTTCCATTGCCTCCGGGACGTAAACGGTCCATTCCGCTGATCGCACTCCTCATTGATTCACTCGTAGCAAATACGTAATTCCCGATAACAGTAGATACCTGCGTGTGTCCAGAAAACTCCATCAGTGTTTTCAGGTCAGTCTGTCCAGCCAATGCCGTGAATGCAGTCTTGCGTAGTTGATATAGCTGACAATCATGGACTCCCGCTGCAGTGAGGAGATTCTTGAAGGCCAATCGGTCACTCTTCTCGTCTCCAAGCTTTCCGACCGTATTAGGGAAGATTAGGTCATTATCTTCAATCCACTTTGCTTTATTCAATGCCTGATGGCGCTTGTGCACTAAGAGGATACGAACCGTCTCTTGGCTAATCCGTAAAGTTCTTGCCGTCTTTTGCTTTACCGCCTTGAGAATGAGTCCCTTGCCTTTTGCTCTTTGGACCTGGCGTTCGATGAGGAGTGTGCATTCATCCGCATTTAAGTCGGACCATTTAAGTCCTAGAGCCTCTCCTGGGCGAAGGCCCAACATACCGGCAATCTCAATGCGCGCATGCATTCGTGGATTTTTCATTGCTTCTAAATAGACCTTTTCCCAATCATTACGGGGAAGTGGTTTCGTGACCCTTGCGGTGACATTTGGCATCTTTGTATTACGTACTGGGTTTCGCACTAAATCCCCTAAGCGCACTGCATCGTTATAGGCTGCAGATAGCGCTGCACGCGTAATTCTTATGGTCCCAGCGCCAAATCCATTAGCATGCATGTCACGAAACAGACTTTCTACTGTTTTTGTATTTAACTCTGCAGCCTTTATCTTGCCGATAGCAGGTGCAATGTGATTTTTGATGACACTAAGGTAGGAACGCTGGGTGCTTTCTTGGTCTGGCCCATATTGGGTATTGGCCCAGCCGACCAAGAACTCTTCCACGGTCATCTTTGGATTGGTAGCGTAGGTATTTTCACCAAGGTCGCGTGCTCGTCTTTGGTCTGCAACCCAGTCTTCTGCCTCTGACTGTTTAGAAAAGGTCTTAGTTCTCAGCTTGCCATTGATATCTTTAATGGCAGCTTTCCAAACTTTCCTGCCATTTGATTTTGTTATCTGATAGATACTGCCTCGGCCATTGGCTCTCTTAGGCTTATTAGATACTTTTTTGCCTGATGCGGGGGAGTTATTCACTCTCTTTTACCTCTCGTTAAGAGTATTGCGCTTCCCCCGAGATCGAACCATTCGACTTTTCACAACACCTGGGTAGTAGAACTAAAACGGCGAGCGCTTTATTCCCATCCAAATGCGTTACTACCTTGTTACTACTCAATCTTTTTTAGTGATGTCTGCTAGGACTATTACGTGTACTTTCCCGTTCAAAAGTTGAACTTTTCAGTACTTGGCTAAGAGTCCTTCAGTCACCTCTTGCGGATTAAGAGTTAAAGGACAGGGCATTTGTTAGCCGATTAATTCAAGGTGTGTCGATGTGGGATGGCGGTAGTTCGTTTCAGGCGTTGGTAGTTTTGCGAAAGATTGCCAAGTAGGCCGGGTGGATGGGCCAGATCTTGGTGAGTGCGGGTAAGAAGTGTGGAAGGTATGAGTCACGTAGGGTTTCACACCCTGCTTGTTCAAAGAGCTCTCGCACTCTTTGACCCGTTGGGCGATAGATATGTGTGGGATCTGAGTCATAGAGCTTGCTATAGCCCCACTCGGTAAACCAGTTGGTGATTGTTGGTAGGTGAACGATGATGATGCCGCCCGGTTTTGTGGCCCTGCCAATTGATGTGATTCCCGCTTCTGGATTACTCAGATGTTCGATGACGTTGATGGCAAGAATGAGATCAAAGCTATGAGTAAATGGAATCGGATCTTGAAGATTGGCCTGTTTAAAATATCTCTGAGGCATTCGATTGCTGGCTTGTTCAATAGCGTGATGGGCAATATCTATACCCGAAAGTGAGCGTGCTCCTTCAAAGGCATCGAGTAGCCAGCCATAGCCGCAACCAACATCTAGAACATCGGATTGGGATAGATCTGTGCTGCTGTATGTGCGATAGGCCTTTGCGATTAATAAGTCGCGCCATTTATCAATGACTGTCTGTTGCGGTTCACCCTTATCTGATGTGGCACCGTAAAGGGAAGAGAAGTAGTCGATGCCAGCGTTTTCAAGGTTCTTATCCATGAGAACCCACGTGTCGATGTGGGTGGATCAGGCTCTGGCGCATTGGCAGATTATTCCATGGAATCTTTTAAAAAGAGGAGTTGGAATAGGTTAAGGCGCAAGCAAAGAACTCACTTGCCTCACACACCATGGCTGCGGTGGTTGAAAACTATGCGCTACGTGCCTTGAGCGCTGTTGGAACAACACCCTTTGCCCTATAGGTAGTGCGGGGCTGTGCTTTAGGCATGTGGTTAGAGGTGTGGAACTTATGGGCAACTAATAACAAAATAAGCCGTGATTCTGCAAGTGCAAAGGACTCTCCTAGGCATTTGCGGCTACCTGCCAAAAATGGGAAGTAGGCACCACGGGGAAGTGAGCTTTCAAAGTGTGGATCCATCCAGCGATATGGGTTCCAGGTGTTGGGTTGTGTGAAGTATTTATCTAGGCGCTGTGTTACAAACTGGCTAATTAACACATGGGCACCTGCCGGAACCGGTGTTCCATCGATAACACAATCTTTAAGTGCAATACGTGGTGATACCCAGACAGGGGGCGCAAGTCGCAGAGTCTCATTTAAAACAGCCGTAGCAAAGGTCGATGATGCTTCAAGCTCGCCAAATGTTGGCACTCTCTTCTCTTTAATCCACAGCGCTTGGTCTGCCTCTTTGGCAAGATGTGCTGCTGCCTGGGGGTTATTGCTCATATAGGAAAATGCCCAGGTTAAAACATTTGCAGTGGTTTCATGACCGCTCAGAATCAGTGTTAGAACTTCATCGCGGATATGTTCCATAGAGATGTGATCTTGCATTTGAAGCAAAATACCGAGTAGATCATCACTGTGAGTAGTGTTGCTAGCAATGCGGGTTTGAATGATCTCCTCTGCAATATCTGCCAGTTGATTGGCAGCCTCTTCAAAGGCGACGAAGTATGTAAGCGGTGATTTATCAAAGCGCTCTAAGCCCGGCAACATCGTGCGCTCGATTCGATCGATTGCAATCTCCATGGAGTGAGCGATCTGGGCTGTGTATTTGGATGATTCAAGGCCAAATAAACATTGACTAACAATCTCTAGAGTAATTGCCATCATCTGCGGAGCTAAGTTGACAGAGCTTTTGCCATCCCATCTGTTGATGTGTTCATTGACTAGTCGATGCATGATGGCAACATAGGAATCTAGAATTCCATGGTGAAATGGTGGCTGCATCAGGCGGCGGTGATTTAAGTGGATTGGCTCTTCATTAGTGAGCAGGCCTTCACCTAATACTTTGCGCATGCGCGCAAAGCCAACGCCTTTAACAAAGTTGTGCTGCTGGGCAACGGTTACCTGATGGACTGCTTCTGCTGAAAATACTCCTATAAATAATCTGCGAGATAAGTAAAAGGCACAGGTATCTCCATAACGCTTTTGCATCTTAGAGAGAAACTGTGGGGTGTTTCTAATAAAGGTAAGAGTCAACCAATCCGATAAGAGGGGATGGGGCCCAGGTAGTTCAGGTTGTGCGCGCCAGTTGCGACGAAAGATGGGCGCTGGAATGCCTGGATACTCCGCGGGGCGAGGTGTATCAAATGCACGATTGGCATAGGTGGTCACATGTGCAAATCTAGACCGTGGGCTCACTGCGCCGCTACCTTCTTAAGGCAGTGAAAGTGCGTGAATGGACTTTTACTTCTACGGCTTACTAGGTCCACCCATAGGTGGCATAGGTCCACCCATAGGTGGCATAGGTCCACCTGCTCGGCCCTTAGGAAGAGTTGCGGTGCCAGTAAAACATCCGATGATGTAGGGAAAGTTAGTTGTTACGTGATAACCATATGTTCCATCGGGTTGTGTGCGCCCATTACAGGCATCTAAGGTGGTGGTGGATTTAGTTGCCGTGTATGTGTAGGCATCCCATGTATTTGTTGTGGGATCACCGGTTTTAACATAACCAGATTTCATTGTCGCTGTTTTAGTACATTTCTTATTAACACATCCCAGTGTGGTGTAGATGGGGAAGCCATCTAAGGCATAACCCAGAATGTTTTGCTTAGATAAGTTGCATGGATCTATCAGAGTAATTGCATGGTGGTGGTATTCACGGCCTGGGCCTGTGTGACCACCGCACTGATCAAGGATCTTGTTATAAACAGGATCACCAAAAGCTTGAGCTGCTGGTTGTTGACCCTCAGTTGGTCCATAGATAGGCAGACCACTGACTGTGAAGCCTAAGGTTCCTAGAACATTTCTAATAGTGGTTGCAGATGTGGCCTTAACGGGGTTTAAGGGGACTAACCAGTTCCAATTCGCAACATTGAGCGCATTAGGCGTTTTTTGTTCAAAAGCAAAACTGATCATTCCATTGGAGCTCACTTGTAGTTCGGTTTTGGTGCAGGTTACTGAAATGCTGGGCTTGCTATAGGCAGCACCGGCTCCAGCAGAGTTAGTTAAATGAGGAAAGGCCTTTGTGGGACATGGCTTTGGTGCAGCCCAGCTGGCGCTATCGGAGAAAAAAACAGCGCAACCATAGTGATAATGATGGCTAGCGGCAGAGTCCTTTTCATTACGAAAGATTAACTCACAATCTGTGAGGTGAAAGGGGAAAAGATATCAAGTCTAAGAATTCACTGGTGCTTCACAGGCACACTGGGCCTGTGAAGCAATTTGTGATTAAGAGCCTGATGAGTATTTTTAATAGGGTATTTCAATCTTGTGCGCACGTAAGACCTTAGGCCTCTAACTTGGGCGCGGATAGAGCGGCAGAGTCAACGCCGAGTACTTGCTTTTGCACAGAGAGGAGGTAGGTCAGGTTAGTGACCTGCCCATTGCTGCTCACTGCGACCTGCTGAGAAATCTTCTCATTAGCAATAGTGCAGGCATTGAACTCATAGCCCTGATTTTCAACGAGCATCCCATAGCGCCCACCAATGATGAAAATAAACTCATTAATCTCAACACCAGATCTAAAGCCAGGGGAGGCATATGAGTAGGCCAACTTCCACTCTTGTTTAGCTATAGCATCTATCTGAGCTGAAATGTGTGCCTCTATTAACTGGGCCTGCTCACTACTACACACGCCATCGGCTAACTCTTCAAATGCCGCTTTTTGTGAACAGCCACTGAGTACTAGCACCATCACGCACAGCGCAATTATTCCTCTCAAAGGCGAGGAAATCAGAGTTGGTGTGGCATGAATTGCGCTGTTGTCTTCATCCCTGCTGGCGCTGCAGGCGAGTAATTCAAGCTTTAGAGCTTTACTTGACACCTATAAGACTCCTTGGATGGGTAAGGCTTAAGGATAACGCTGATGCTAAGGCGCGTCATGTTGAAGCAGTAAGGATCCTATTGAGGCTTTTAGGTGATCATTACCTGCAAGTGCGAACTCATCTGCTCGATTGTCAACCTATCTGCTGCTTTAATATTTTTTGCGCATACCCAGCAGCGCGCTGACCATTGCCACCAGGTGTTATTGCCAGTGCCAAGTCTAAAGCTCCTTACAAAAACGCGAGGAGGTAGAATTTTGCATCGCGTGCATCCCTTGGCAAGGATGAGTGAATTAACCCGCTGACTCTCTGCCCGATAGCCGTACTTATGAGAAAATCCGATACCAAATAAATCAACCTCAATTAAAAAAAGACCAGGATGCATGGATAATTCAAACTGAGCATCACTGCGTTTTTTAAATGCGTAAAAACCACATTCACACCCGCTGGCCGGTGGAATATGCTCTGGGAACTGCCTACAAATGGCGTTATCATCTTTTTTATATGTATCTCCGGTAATGCCAGTAAATGTTGGATTCTCTCCACTAAGTGCAACAACTTTATATCCACACATTTTTTCATGCGCAAGGGTGAAGGGATCTTCCTGCCCAAAATTGATGGGGTTTTTTAGATTCCGAGCTCTGGAACGATCTTCAGATATTCCAATTGCAACAAAAATTATGGTGATAACTACCGGAATCACCCCAATGAGAACGTAAAAGAGCCCCATCACGATTGCCCTTGGTACTAGGGGCTTTGTTGTTTGGCTAAAGCCTCCTACGAGATAAGCAAGCACGAGCAGACCCACTGCTATGAAGGGATAGATACGAATAAATTTGATAAATCCCTGTTTGGCCCGCTTCACGTCCATGCCTACATCCAACACCCAAGGCCAGTTTTGCTCATCTTGTAGTCACGTCTTGGCCCCCAGATAGCGGCAGATAATTTCACTCCGCAGTTTTTAAGCCTCCTTGCTATTCTTGGGCCAACGGGAGAAAGGGGGCCAATGATGGCTGAAATAGGAGAACCAGAGCGCAAAGTTCGACGTGAGCGCGAAGATCAACCTGCTCCTGCAATGCCGCAGCCGGTGACAGTGCCTGAATCAGTTCCGGTGAACGGCTAGAGAATATGAGTATCACCTAGCCAGTCATTACTGAAGTTAATTCCAAACAACTACCTAAAAGAGGAAAATTATGGGCGCTTGTGCATGTGGTTACACCACAGATCCTGAGAAGAACTGCAATGGAACACATAAAGTTGTTGCCGCTGTGAAGGCTGATCTTGTCAAAAAGCTAGAAGAAAATGGCTTTCCTCATGCAGCTGAGTATGTGAAGAACAACTAAGCAGCTCTTAAACTTTGTTATGAGAAAACGTATTAGTACCTGTGCACTAGCACTGTTAATTTCACTTTCTCAAGTTGCCACCGTGCATGCAGCAGATACTGGCACACCTGTTGCACCCACACCAACTCCCACACCAACTCCCACACCAACTCCCACACCAACTCCCACACCAACTCCCACACCAACTCCCACACCAACTCCCACACCAACTCCCACACCAACTCCCACACCAACTCCCACACCAACTCCCACACCAACTCCCACACCAACTCCCACACCAACTCCCACACCAACTCCCACACCAACAGTTGTGGTCGATGAGTTGGCCCTTAGTCGCTCCTTGGTATCTGCCAAGAATTACCGTCAGGCTTTAGTTGAGTTAAAGAGAGTGGATCGAGTGGTTGTTGATAACGCTGATGTTAATAATTTATTAGGTTTTGCCTCACGCAAATTGGGTCAATACAGCCAAGCAGGTCTTTACTACATCAAGGCGTTGAAGATTGATCCCAATCATCTCGGCGCACTTGAATATCAAGGCGAGCTTTTCTTAATTCAAAAGAAGGTAACACTTGCTCAACAAAATTTAGCCAAGCTCAAGCGCTTATGCGGCAGTTCTTGTGAGGAGTATCTAGATTTAAAGAAGGCAATTGCAGTTGCTACAAAGAAGAAGTAATAGCGCAGAAACTAGAAGCACATGGTATTACTCATGCTGCGTAGTGTGTGATAGAAAAAGAACTAATTAGTACTTCTTCTCATTCATCATGGGGGTCAGCCTTGCTCCCACCACGATAGCTGCTCCTATTAAGACTAAGTTCTTGACGATGTATTGGCCTTCCAGAGTTAAATTAAATGGGAAAGATATAAAACATACCTCAGGCAGAAGAATGAGCGGCAAGAAAGTTCCTGGCATTTGAAGGGCAAGAAGAAATAGCCCTAAGCGGTTAAAGAATGGAACTAACAAGCAGATGCCAATAGCAGCCTCCCAAAGCCCCAAGATGGGGATGAAAACATCTGGGTTAAACCAATAGACAGTCTTAGTTATCAGATCATTTGCTGGGCTCTCACCAAATACTTTGAGCAAACCAAACCAAATAAAAATGACTCCTAGTGAGATTCTCAGGGCAGGCAAACTTACTGTGTTGAGAAAATTAATCAGCTTTATATCAAAGCGCTTAATTGGATCTAATTCACTGGCTCCCATATCCATAGATTCTACAGAAGCTTTTGACTCTACGTGAGTTAGAATTTAACTGTGAAAGAGGTCACCCATGAGTGAGATAAGCGTTATTTTCGATGGAAAATGTGAACTATGCAATAACTCAATTTACTGGCTGCAAAAGAAGATTGAAATCACAGCGCTGGATTTTCACAGCGCAGATCTTTCACAGTTTGGGCTGAGCTTAGAACAGTGCTCCCGTGAGGTATTTATTGTAACAGGCACCAAACAGTTAAGTGGTGCTGGGGCAGTGGCTTACTTACTAAAAGTGAGAGGAAACAGAGTTCTCTCTGCCCTCATTACTCTTTCAGGACCTATTGGGCGCAGTTCTTATAAGTGGGTGGCGAAAAATAGAAACTCTGTGCCAGTAAAGCTGCTTTCCTATCTATTGAAGCGCTAAAACAAGGTTGAGTTAAATACCTATGGTGTTTACTAGCCACATGAAGATCGCACAGCGCATCCCACAAGTAGTTCTTGGGTCAGCACTTGCCTATGCAGGCATCGGGCACTTAACAACAAATCGCACTGAGTTTCAGGCACAAGTGCCAACGATCTTGAAATCAATTGCAGATTTTGTTGTCCTGGCCTCTGGGGTGGTTGAGATTGTTTTAGGTTTATCGCTGATCTTTTTGTGGCGATACAGGGTTGTTGTGGGTTGGGTAGTTGCAGCTTTCTTTGTGGCAATCTTTTGGGGAAATATCTCTCAGTACGTAAACCACGTTGATGCCTTTGGTTTAGATAGCGATAGAGCACGCTTTATACGTCTGCTCTTTCAACCATTACTTGTTATCTGGGCGTTATGGTCAACGGGGGCGTGGAAAGAGCGGTCACAGGTGTTTAAAGGTGCAAGAGGCGGCGTGCTCAGGTAGCGCTTTACCCGTGAGAAAACTTTTAGCAGCTCTTCTAGTTTTCCTTCTTATTGGCAGCGGTGCTGCCCGAGCACATCAACCAGTTGTTTTATTAGATACTGACACAACCGCTTCCAAAGGACCACTTCTAGTTGATGGCACCATCTCTTTTGCAATTAGAGCATCTTTTACAAAGAGCGGACAAAAGAAAGCCTTTCGCGGCCAATTCAAAGCAGGCGATGGGCTCAATGTTCAATACCTGATCGTTGATAAAAAGCCAGAGAATGCTTTGCGCACAAGTGCCTTGCCAGTACTTGTTATAACCTCACCCAGCGGCGTTTCTGTTACGGTGAAGTTCACAGAGCGTAGTAAGTTCTTTGAGCCTTTTGGCAAGACAAACTATTTATATCTGTCTCGCTATAGCGCAGTTGCTCAGGGCGGCATCTACAGCTTCACAATCACATCAAAGGGCAAAGCTGAGATAACTATTGCTGTGGGGGATAAAGAGATCTTTGGTGAAGTTCTACGTGGTGCTGCGCCAACGCCAACGCCAACGCCAACGCCAACGCCAACGCCAACGCCAACGCCAACACCAACACCAACACCAACACCAACACCAACACCAACACCAACACCAACACCAACAGGTCCAGTGAACAAAATTACGATTGATAACCTTGACCCGATATGGACTTCTTTAGTTGCATTTAAGGAAGTTAATGATCGGATAATAAAATTTGATTCTTCAAAGTTAAATATTACCTACATAGTAGGTCCAGGAGTTGATTCACAACGTTTGTCTGATGAGAAATTAGGGATTGATCGTATTGCAGGACTTTGGAGCCCTTACTTCATGCCAGAGAAAGTTAGATTCATTTATGTAAGTGAGAAGGATTCGGACTGGGCTGAAAAAATCGTAGTTTCAGAACAACTTAACTCAATGATGTATCAATCAATTACTCTAATGATTACTCAAAATAGTTGTGGATTTGCACTTGGTGGTCGACCTAATGGGATTTATACAAATATTCAATGTTTAGCAACTGGGCAGGGGCTGGGTAATCTGCAAACAGGCCCTCATGAATACACTCACTTTTTCCAATATTTCAACAACTCCCTTCCAGATTACTCTCCATGTTGGATAACAGAGGGCATGGCCCACTTTTATGGAAATGCAGTGGGTTATTCGCTGCAAGATCCAAATGGAAAAGAGCGACTAAGCATGTTTGTAGGTCAAACTTATAATTATGACCGAGATAAAGGAAACCCACAGAATGCTCGCACTCTTCCAAAGATCATGGCCGAAGGTTCTACGGAGAAAATAACTGCGCTATTCAAAGCAATTGAGAATCCTGGAGGTGGAGGAAGTCCAAGCAGTTGTTATTTATTGGGTGGTCTTGCATTTGAAGCACTTACTGCTTCATATGGCCAAGAGAAAATTGCAGCATTCATGTCAAGTTTCAAAAGTTCCAAAGATTGGAAAGCAAACTTCTTATCCACTTTTGGTATTGAAGTTTCGACATTCTACGAAAAGTTAACTCCTTACCTGGCATATTGGGGATCAAAGATGCTTTGAAAATCAAGGCATAAGTTTTGTTTAAAGGTTTGGCAGATATATCCACTATTCAAGGGTTTGATCTACATCCAAGGTTTGGACATAGAACTCGAATTCACTTACATAAGTGGGTTGTGAGGGACTCGAACTACATATTTTCATAGGCCACATATGGATTCAATTGATCTTGATCCACAACCCATATTAGGGATGGGGTCTGACAAATACTAGATTTTGAATAGATTTAGGATGGATTTGGGCATGGAATTTACCAAAATGATGAATTCCATGGTCGAGATAGATATGGTTCCGTCATGAAATATAGGGGCTGCGCCCTTGTCCTTGGTCTTTTGATGACTCTTCTCCCTGCCCTTCCCGCATCGGCTGCGGTTAAAGCGGGAGATAAGTGCCCAAAACTAAAAGCCAGTGCCGTGGTCTCTGGCAAAAAATACACCTGCATAAAATCTGGCAAGAAGCTCACCTGGAACAAGGGAGTCGCAGTCAGCAACCCAAAAACTTCACAGAGCCACGCCTTTGCAATCTATGGCAAAGATGCATCCCGCTTTAAAGCTGTCGATGAATATGGCGCCAAGTTAGTCAGCACCAGAATAAAGAACGCACCTTCTATCAACAGCATCCTGCAATCACCGACTGATCCAGCTGTCATTCGCATGAGCGCAAATGCCCAATATGCATTTAGCGTGTATGAACAACTTATGTCGCTTGGCTACACACCCAAATGGATCGTCGGCGAAGACGGTGACTGGGTCAAAGGCCAACTCAAAGATGTCGACCCTTGTATGTCGTGGCTGAGCCCAAATCAAGGGGGAGCAAGCTGTCGCCTGACAGCAGTCTGGCGAGCAATCAGCGTTCGCAATGACGACCTCATGCACAACACCATGCTGGTGCAAGGTGGACATGAGTTCTTCCACCTCTACCAACAAGAACTACAGAGAGAGAATTTTGCAAAAGTGCCAGATTGGCTTCGTGAAGGATCTGCAAGCGTTGGCATGGGCATCGTCTTAACTCACTTCGAAGATCGCAAGTCCTTCGCCAATTACGGGGCAGCCCAAAAAGTAGAGCGTAGCGCTAAAGATAAATCGCAATGCGAAGCAGCGCTTATGAAATGGGAGAAAAGCCTTGATGCGGAAGGGTTTGGAAATAACAATGGATGTGAATACGGCCTTGGTCTACTCATGAATGAGTACCTCATAATGAAGGGCCACACCCTCAACGATGTCCTGGAAGTAATTAGAGTCATTGGTAACGGAAGTGACTTCCAAACAGCCTTCCAACAAGTCTATAAAATTTCAACTACAGAATTCTTCGCACAGCTGCGCGCCTACCTCAAGACCCTTAACTACGGCTGGTAGATCACACTACCCGCATGCACTGAGATGTAACTTCTTAGCGACTAATAATCCTTTGGCTGAGATTGATTCAATGCTCATCGTCTCAGATTAGGCCTGAATTGATTTGAGATATATCTAAATCCCAAATACCCATACGTTTAATGTCTTTAACTAATGTCTGTTTAGTTGAATACTTATATGGTCTTGCTGCAATTACTTGATCTAAATACTCATGAACTAACATCTCTCACCAATTTCTGTAGCAATTGGTCAAGATCAGAACTGGATGTCGGAGTACAACCCTGTTGGGCTGTAATTCCTTATCTAATTTGGTGGATACACCGCCGTATTTCGGCGAATACTCCACCTATTACAGCCAATTGTGGGTTGTGAGGGACTCGAACCCCCGACCCGGTGATTAAGAGTTATCGGGTACTAAACACACCAAACTCGCTTCAGGCCTAGTGCCCACACGAAACGGTGCAAAAGGGCTCGTTCCAATCCCAGCCGATACATGAAGCCAAGACTTCCCATCCTCAACCGACAACCCACGCGAACGCCATGTTGGCAGATCACAATTAGTTGTTAAAGCCCGTGAACCACCCATCAACGAAGGCAAGGGAAGGCGCACTTGACCACCGTGAGTATGGCCAGCGAAGATCACATCCACTCCATCGGCAGCCATCGCATCGAGAATGCGTATATAAGGAGCATGGGTAACTCCAATTGAAAGTTCAGCGCGTGCATCCTTTGCTCCGGCAACTAACGAATAATCATCACAATCAAGGTGCGCATCATCGGTACCGCGCAATTCAACCAAATGCCCCTTGAGGGTAATGAGTACTTTGCTTTGATTGAGATCAATCCAACCGCGAGAACTTAATCCATCGCGCAACTCTTGCCAGGGGAGTTCATCACCTAACTTACGCACGCCCCTATCGGGAAATAAGTACGAGAGCGGATTTTTAAGTTTAGGCGCGTAATAATCGTTAGAACCAAAAACAAATGCACCCGGGCGAGCAAGAAGTCCATCGAGCGCATCAAGAACATGCGGAACAGCATCGCGATGTGCGAGGAAGTCGCCTGTGACGATAGTGAAATCAACCTCGTAGGTAGCAAGTTCGCGAAGGTCATCAAGTTTGCCCTTTTGTTTCGGGGTCACATGTAGATCAGAGAGATGGAGAATTGATATCGGCTCACCCGAGGCAAGAAGCGGGAGTTCGACCTCGTGGAGCGTGATCATGTCTCAATGGTAGGGAAAATATGCGAGAATCGCCCCATGGGCTTGAAAGAGACGCTACAACACGACCTCACTGAATCGATGCGTGCGAAGGATGAGATTGTCATGGCGACGATCCGTCTTGCACTCACTGCGATTACTAATGAAGAGGTCGCTGGTAAAGAAGCGAAGACGTTGAACGAGGCTGAGATTATTCAGGTGCTCGCGCGTGAGGCGAAGAAGCGACGCGAATCTGCAGAGGCATTTGACGCTGCTGGGCGCGCTGATCGCGCTGAGCGGGAGCGAGCCGAGGGCGAGATCATCGCGCGCTACCTGCCACAACAATTAACTGCTGCTGAACTTGATGCAATGATCAAAGAAGCGATTGTTGAGACTGGTGCCAGCGGACCTGCCGGTATGGGGCAAGTGATGAAGGTGCTCGCGCCGAAGATTGCTGGACGCGCTGATGGTGGCGCGGTCTCTGCTGCAGTGAAAGCTGCGCTTACAACCACCCTGCCTTCTTGAACTTGTAGTAAAGAAAAGCGCACACTCCAAAAAGTCCACCAAGAACGAGCGGGTAGCCAAAACGCCAGCGCAGCTCGGGCATGTGATCGAAGTTCATCCCGTAAATACCAGCAACCATCGTGGGGAAGGCGGCTAAGGCAACCCAGGCAGATACGCGTCGCACATCGTTATTTTGCTGCACCTGCACCTGCGCTAAATCTGCCTGAAGTGCCGCAGTAAGGAGTGAATCCATTCCATGAGCGTGCTCACAAGATTTTGCTAACTGATCAGAGATATCCCGATAGAAGGGGCGGAGCGCCTCGGGAAAATGCGCTCTTCCTTCGGATACCAGCCGTTGTAGAGGGAGGATGAGAGGTTCGATCGCATGGCGATACTCAATCACCTCGCGCTTGAGCGAGTAGATTGTTTTGGAGTGAGTCTTACGAGATTCGGAAAAAACCTCATTCTCAATAGCAATTACATCTTTCTCAAGCTCCGACGCAATTTTGGTGTATTCATCAATTACTTTATCGAGCACGCCATGGAGCACCGCAAATGGCCCCAGAGCTAGAAAATCAGATCGGTGTTCTAGTTCACTCCGCACAGTCATGAGGGGAGCGCCATCGCCATGTCGGACGATGATGATGAAGTCGGGGTGAATGAAACAGATTAACTCTCCAGTTGAGATTGAACTCTTTGTATCGTCATAAAAAACCGTGCGAATAACAAAAGTGATTATTTCGCCGTTTTCCTCCAACTTTGCGCGCTGCTGCGCGCTCACGGCATCTTCCATTGCAGTCTCATGGATGGAGAACGATCCAAGTACTTGCTCGAGCTCGCTACTTGTTGGCTCGGCGAGTCCGATCCAGGCGAACGAATCACTCTGGTGGCTTACTCGTTCGATAGCCTTGAGCGAATCCACTTCGTGGACTCGGTGACCTGAGGTGTAGAGCGCGGAGTCGATAATCATGGTCCTAAGTATGACTTGCCGGCATATGTCCGAAAACTACCAGCCGAAGAGTTCACTTATTCTTAACTCTAGAGTCGTAGAACTACTACGCAGATTTAGCCTCGCTCACTTTGAATCGCGCTTGTGAGTACATCAACGCGTTCGGCTTTCGACGAAGTGAATGAAAAGATCAGCCAAGCTGGTGCCATTCTCGGGTTGAAAGAAGGAGTTGTGCAGGCGCTACAACAGTGTGAACGCGAAGTCGTTGTTTCCATCCCCTTACGCAGAGGCGACGACGTTGAGGTGCTCACCGGTTACCGTGTTCAACATTCAAGTGCACGCGGGCCTCGTAAGGGAGGCATTCGCTTTCACCAAGATGTTGATCTCGATGAGGTGCGGGCCCTCGCAAGCCTCATGACATGGAAAACCGCGCTGATTGATGTCCCTTTCGGTGGCGCAAAAGGTGGGGTGACGGTCGATGCTTCAACATTGACCGATCTCGAGCGTGAGGAAATCATCCGTCGCTGGACTCGTTCCATCCACCATGTCCTAGGTCATCAACGCGATATCCCTGCCCCAGATATGGGTACGGATGCGCGAACGATGGCCTGGTTGATGGACGAGTTCCACCGCCTTGAGGGATTTCAACCTGCTTGTGTTACGGGTAAACCTGTCGAACTCTTCGGAGCCCCCGGTCGCGAAGAGGCAACAGGTCGCGGAGTAGCGATGATTGCCGCCGCTACGTTAGAGGAGAATCGCGAAAAGGTGAAAGGCGCACGCGTTGTCATTCAAGGTTTTGGCAACGTCGGTAGATTCACTGCACTTGTATGCCAACAGCTGGGATTCAAGGTAATCGCGATTGCTGATGTAAGCGGCGGCATTATCCATCCAGATGGCATAAACGTTGAAGAGATAATGAAATACAAGACGATCCGTGATGTCCCCTCCTACGACAAAACCAACTCTGCAGAGGTTTTGGAGCAACGATGCGAGGTGCTGATTCCGGCAGCACTAGGAGGGGTCATTACGAGTTCGAATGTAGATAAAATCCATGCGCAGTACATCATTGAGGGTGCAAACCAACCGACGACCGCAGATGCGGATTGGGTGCTCCGTGACAGAGGGTCGATAATCGTCCCCGATATATTAGCTAATTCCGGCGGAGTAATGGGTTCGTATTTTGAGTGGACTCAGAATATTCAGCAGTACTCCTGGCCCATCGAGAAGTTTCGCAGTGAGTTGGATAGCCGAATGGCTAAGGCGTTCGCTGATGTGTATCGGGAGTCGAAGCTACATTTGGTGGATTTGCGCACCGCAGCATTCGTCCTTGCTGTGAAACGAGTAGCAGGAGCTTTCGCTCTCCGCGGCATCCTCGTCTAGCAATTGAGATTATCTGTTTCTACAGACGCACGATAGAATCTGGCCATGAGCAATCCTAAATATGAGTACGCAACTGTTCCGCTACTGACCCACGCTACAAAACAGATTCTCGATACCTGGGGATCTGATGGTTGGGAGTTGGTGCAGGTTGTTCCTGCTCCAGGCGGCGGAGATGCGCTAGTTGCTTACATGAAGAGGGAGATCGCCTAATGGCACACGACAAAGTAAAAGCACGCCTTGCGGAACTCGGGTTGGAGTTGCCGATTGCTGCGATTCCGGTTGCTGCATATGTCCCTGCTGTGCGCGATGGCAAATTAGTTTTCACTGCAGGTCAATTGCCAACTGTTGATGGCAAGATCTCGAAAACCGGCAAAGTTGGTAGCGATGTCACTGTCGAAGAGGCATATGCCCTCGCACAGATTTGTGGTTTGAATGTGTTGGCCGCCCTCTCGTTGGTCTGCGATCTCGATGAGATCACGCAGATCGTAAAGACCGTTGGCTTCGTTAATAGCGCCCCTGGTTTCACCAATCAAGCTGGCGTTGTGAATGGCGCAAGCGAGCTCTTTATCAATGTGTTGGGCGAGGCCGGGCGCGCTGCTCGTTCGTCGGTGGGCGTTGCCGAATTGCCACTCAATGCCCCTGTTGAGGTTGAGGTCGTCGTTTCGCTGAAGTAAGAGCTTGCCCACAATAGCCCCTAGATTCTGACCGGAAAGTACAAGAAAGTACTCAAGGGCTTTTGCCATCGAGCGCTAGCTCACTGACAAGTGATTTGTCAACGAAACTTTTCTCTAAGTTCACCCACAATATGTACGTAATCCATTTTTTTGAACGATGCTCAAATCATGAGAACAATAGTGGTAGGAGGCGGGATTCTCGGAACCACGCATGCTTGGCAAGCCCTAAAATTAGGACATGATGTGATTCACGTAGAGCGCGATCTCCTCCCGCGTGGCGCATCGGTAAGGAATTTTGGTCTGATATGGGTAAGTGGGCGGAGAGCAGGTCTGGAGTTAGATGAAGCGATTCGCGCCCGCTTAATGTGGGAAGAACTGTCGCTGGAGTTCCCGGCCATGGAATTTAATCCCAATGGTTCACTCACTCTCGCCAAGAATGAGATGGAAGTGGCAATCCTAGAGGAATGCCTTAAGAAAGTTGATGCCGACATTCGGCAGTGGAGCGTGTTGGATAAGAGAGAAACCCAACGGGTCAATCCAGCGGTTCGAGGGGCATTTCTTGCCGCGCTTTGGTGTCCACTAGATGCCACCGTTGAACCCGCCACCGTTCTTACATCCCTGCGAGCGGGACTATCAAAAAAACCAAAATACAGATGGCGAAGTGGCGTAGAGATAAAATCGATCACGCCCAAGGCCGAATATGTACAAGCCATCAGCGACTCTGATGAAATTTTTGAGGGGGATCTTCTCATTCTTTGTCCGGGAGCGGATCATCAGACCTTATTCAAGAATGAATTCGCTGCCGCTCCAATTCGTCAAGTACGCCTACAGATGATGAGTACAGATGTATTTCCCGAGAAACTTACGACCTCTATCGCGGATGGAGATTCATTGCGTTATTACCCAGCGTATGCTGAAACAAATCTTGCAACGCTACCTATGCAAGCCCCAATTGCCTCGGAAAAGCACATGCAGTTGTTACTCGTTCAAAGAAGCGATGGAACCTTGACGATAGGGGATACTCATGAGTACGAAACCCCCTTTGAATTCACATTAGATGAGCGGCCCTATGAGTATCTCCATGAGGTAGCAAGCTCATTGATTGGCAAGACGTTGCCCCCCATTGTGCGAAGGTGGGATGGGATATATAGCCAGCGAATCGATGGGGAAATTGTTGACCGGCGTTTCATATTCCCTAATGTGATTGCCGTGACAGGTCCGGGAGGTCGAGGTAATTCGCTTGCACCAGCAATAGCGGAGCAAACATTTGACTGGATACAAAGAGGGAGCGGCGATGGAATTTAAAAATTATGAATTAATCGCTTTTGATGTGGCAGGAACAACTGTCAATGATGATGGAGTGGTGCTGCGAGCTTTCGAAAGCGCTTTCGAAGAGAGTCAACCGGAAAATTGGCAGGAGCGACGAAATCAGTGGCTTGAGTATGCCAATGAAACGATGGGTCGCTCTAAGATTGAGGTCTTTACCGACCTCTTCGGCGATATCGAGAAGGCGCGAAGAGCAACCACGCTATTTGAAGAGGCCTATTTGGCAGAGGTAGAGAAGGGCGAGATCAAGGCGATCCCAGGAACCGAGCAGCTCTTTTACCATCTCAATAATGCAGGAATAGCTGTGGGTGTAACTACTGGTTTCAGCAAACGAATACTCGATGCCATCATTCAAGCCTTGGAGTGGTCCGCCCTCATAGATTGTTCTTCAACTCCTGAAGAGGCCGGACGAGGGCGACCATCTCCCGCGATGCTCGAGCATCTTGCCCGCCAGGTCTCGCTTTCGACTCCAAATCACTCAATTGTCATTGGCGATACGCAGGCTGACATGGAAGCTGGAGTCGCATTTGGAGCGGGGCAAGTAATTGGCGTTCGGACCGGGGCACATCGCGATGCAAAACTTATCGCATCAGGTGCAACGTCAATTATTAACTCTGTTGCAGATTTAAGTTAGGTAAGTGTTCATAAAAGTCATTTCTGAGACCTTTAAGTGAACGCGAAGTTATTTTCGTACACACAGATTTTTCCAATTGTCTAGGAGATGGTCATCCACCATCTATCCCTTAGTAACGAGTTATTTCCTGGCACAAGGCAGGGTGTCGAATGCATGAAGGTTTGCCTCAGTGTGGGGAGAAACCCTAAAAGAAAGGTAGAGAGAATTGATGCGCTCACGAAAAATCCTTTTTCCTTTGGTAGCCGGCATCGTCGTTGGATTGGTCGCAACTCCCGCGATAGCAGCTTCTAAACCAAAAGTTAAAAAAGTAGATATTTGTATGGCACAGAATGTTCAAGAGGCTGGTGGCATGGACAAGCTAGTCGCCGCTGCAAAGAAAGAGGGAAAGCTTAACCTCATCACGATTCCTCGGGACTGGGCTAATTATGGTGCCATGATGGATGCGTATGAGAAGGCTTTCCAAGTAAAAATTACAGTAGACAATCCAGATGGATCATCTCAATATGAGATTGATACAATGAAAACTGCTCCTAAACCAAAGCAGCCGGACTCCATCGACATTGGACCACTTGTTGTTCCACAGCTAACACCTCCAGGGGGAACTCCGCTTTCTGCACCATACAAAGTGATCAATTGGAACGATATCCCAGCAGTATCCAAGGATAAAAACGGCCTCTGGTATGGAAATTACGGCGGGAAACTAGCAATCGTGTACAACACATCTGTGGGAGCCGTGCCGACTAAGGCAACGGATTTCTCTAATCCAGCTTACAAAGGAGTAGTAGGAATTACAGGAGACCCAACGTCATCGAACCAAGCATTTATGTCTGTTCTTGCCGCAAGTATTGGTAACGGTGGCGACAAGGACCTTGCAGATGTCTCAAAAGGGTTAGCTCTCTTCAAGACTTTGAAGTCTTCCGCTCCATTGGTAAAGGTTAATTCGGCAAATCTTTTGACCGGAGCTGCAAAAGTTGGGTTCATGTGGGACTTCAGCGCCCTTGGCGTGGTTCCAGCGGCAGCACAAGCTGGGTTAAGTTTGAAGTTCGCCTATCCAACTGATTTCGTACTGCAAGCTCCACCATATATCAATGCAGTTAATGCGAAAGCGCCCAATTGCGCAAACGCCCGTCTTTGGCAAGAATTCCTGTACTCGCAAAACAAGGGAAAAACTGCGGCAACGTTATCCGAAGCAGACCTTAACCTCCCTGGAGCCAAACTATTTGCACTATTACAAGGTGGTCAAAACTACTGGCAGCAATCAGGTGCGGATCCAATCATGTCAGCAGCTATGAAGAAAAAGGGCTTGCTTTTGCCTTCACTTCTCAATTTTGAAGTCCCTGCTTCTGCAAAAGTTGTAGGACCTCCAAGTATCGCTGACGTCTTGTCGGCACGTGAACAGGTCATTGCAAGCTGGGCAAGTTTGTAAACCAGTGTCGTTAGTGGTCCAGGAATCTGGAAAAGCGAATAGTGGCGCTCCGAGTACACGGGGAGCCACTATTCATCCAGCACTTCTAACGTTTATCCCTCTTCTTCCCTTCATACTCATTTTTGGATTCTTTTTTATCTATCCCATTGCTGCCCTTGTTTACGTCTCATTTCTCTCTAACGAGAACACCTTTACGATCAGCAATTATGTGACAGCATTCTCCAAACCATATAACCAAGGTTTTTGGAACAGCGTAAAACTAGGGCTCCTATCAGCTCTAATGGGGGCTATACCGGGTGCGATTGCAGCCTACTTTCTTGAGATCAAAGGTAGTGTGAAAATTCGCCGAGTCATTGCAGCTTTAAATGGAGTGCTTGCAAACACTGGTGGAGTACCACTGGCATTTATGTTTACCGCTGCGTTGGGTATTCAAGGTTTCATCACAGTGGCTCTAAAATATGTGGGCATAGATCTTTACGCAAACCAATTTTCACTGGCAACTTTCTCAGGTGTGCTCATTGTCTATCTATATTTTCAATTGCCGCTGATGATTATCGTATTTTCACCAGCAATTACATCGCTCCGAAAAGAGTGGCGAGAAGCGGCTAGCAATTTGGGGGCTAGCAGAAGCAAGTATTGGCGACATGTCGGATTACCAATTCTTTTCCCTAGTTTTCTTGCTTCCTTCCTCTTGCTGTTTGCCAGTGGTTTCTCAGCCTATGCAACAGTGAATGCCCTCACGGTCGGGAATTTCCCGTTGACGCCGCTCCAGATCGGTGGACTTCTGGATGGCAATGTATCGGCAACACAGTTACACCTTGGTAAAGCCCTAGGTGTAGTAATGATCGTTATCTCTGCTTTGGCGGTTGTGCCCTACCTGCTCATTCAACGACGCGTTGCAAGGTGGACATCATGAGTAAAGTGCGTTCGCAATTATCCTTGATAGTGGTACTTATGTCGCTAGGAATCTTCTTTCTCTTGCCTATGGGCGCTGCTTTCGAATATTCGATTCGCAATGGTTTAGAGGGTGGGTATAGTTTTAAGAATTATCTTTGGGCAATCCGTGAAGAAGATTTCGTTTATTACGCGCTTCGATCGTTCTGGCTCTCTTCATTGACAGTAGTTATTACGTTAATGGTGCTAGTCCCACTACTAACATGGATACACGTGACCAAGCCCCGCGTACAGGGCTGGATTGATGGTCTTTCGCTGTTGCCGTTGGTCATTCCAGTCGTTGCATTCGCTGTGGGTGCGCAGCTAGCCCTCCCGGATGTCGTGAAGAATACTGTCCTCGAACTGCCATTTCTATACTTCATTCTTTCGCTCCCCTACGCATATCGAGCACTGGATATTGGTCTGCGTGCAATCCCTCTCAAAACATTGGTCGAAGCAGCGCGAAGCTCTGGTGCGAATTGGCGCCGGACCATTACTACGGTGATAGTGCCCATTACGCGCACGGCGGTGCTTGCTACTGTGGCACTGACATTCGCTTTATCTCTCGGTGAGTACACCCTGACCGTCCTGCTGCATTGGGATACTTTCCCAACGTGGGTGACTTTTGTAGCGCAAGAGAACCTTCTGGGCGCTATAGCGATTTCCATGATGACTTTGATTATTCCGTTTCTACTTCTAGCTGCAATATCGCTACTCACTCCGTCAAGTAAGAACGAGAGGTAATCAATGTCGCAGAACTATTTGAAAGTAAAAGGTCTCTCCAAGAAATTTGGGAATGTAGTAGCCTTAAACAATTTCTCGCTGGAGGTAGCTAGAGGTGAATTGGTTACACTTCTTGGGCCATCAGGATGCGGTAAAACGACGGCATTGCGGTTAGTCGCAGGGCTGGAGCGTCAGGATTCGGGAACAATCTTTTTAGAATCTCGAGATCTCACCTTAATTCCGGCACACCATCGTAATATGGGAATGGTCTTTCAAGCGTACTCACTTTTTCCTAATCTGACCGTTGCGGAGAATGTCGCTTTTGGACTCCAGATGCGTAAAGTTGATCGCTCGGCGCGAATTAAGAAAGCTCACGAATTACTCGATTTGGTCGGACTTGATTCGCAAAGCGCACGCTTCCCACATCAATTGTCAGGTGGCCAACAACAAAGAGTCGCGTTAGCTCGAGCGCTCGCATTCGAGCCAGAGATTCTTCTCTTGGATGAGCCGTTGTCGGCTCTCGATGCTCAGGTGCGAAGTAATCTTCGTGAAGAGATACGACGCCTTCAACTTTCTCTTGGCACGACTACGCTTTTTGTGACCCACGATCAAGAAGAGGCTATGTCAATATCAGATCGAGTGGGCGTCATGAATGAAGGTAGATTAGAGCAGATTGATACTCCTGACGATCTTTACAATCATCCTAAAAACGTTTTTATAGCGAATTTCGTAGGGTTGATGAATCAAGTCTCTGGAACAAAAACTGGTAAGAGCGTGTCCGTCTTCGGTGCGAATCTTAAGGTAAAAAATGAAGTTGTCACCGATGGCCGTGTCTTGGTTTATATACGGCCCGAATTTGTTGAACTTGAATGTACAGAGTCAGATGCAGATGCAAAAGTCATCAGTCGACTTTTCCTTGGTTCGGTGTCTCAAGTGATCTGTCAGTTGAACGATGGCACAATCGTCCATTCATTACTATCGAGCCGAATGTCAGCTGAATTTGCACCAGGAATCCGGGTCAAGATTCGGGTTAACGAAGACGAGGTGCTCGTATCGAATGGGTAGTTCACTTGAGCGACGGATAGTCCGGATGCATTCCGGTAGGCCCACCCCATGGGTCGATCTTCAATTTTCTGCGGGTGAGGAACTCGGGGGGCAAATACCAACGGGAGTAAAGGCGCTTGCCTCCTTCATTCATTTGAGCGACATTCACATATGTGATGCGGCCTCGCCGGTTCGACTTGAGTACCTCGATCGCATGGCTGATCCGGATAATCCACTCTCTCAACTGTTGCCTTATGTGGGTAGTTATCGCGCCCAAGAGTTTCTTAGTACTCAAGTGTTTGAAGCGATGGTTCGAGCAGTAAATGCAATTCCCGTCAGCCCAACTACCGGTAATGCAATTGATTCGGTGGTCATAACGGGTGATGTAATTGATAATGCCCAAGCGAACGAGCTCGACTGGTACCACACGATTTTAGAGGGCGGTCAAGTTAATCCAAAGAGTGGACATGCAATACTCTCGGAGGCTGCCCATTCTTGGACTCGCGCTCATTACGATCAATTCTATTATCATCCAGATGGACCAGAAGCCGGAGAGATTCCAGATCGCCCACATATGCTCCATGGATTCCCTCATTTCAAGGGGTTACGTGCGGCTGCTGAAGAGCGATTTGTCGCAGAGGGATTACGCCACAATTGGTTGGCTGTACATGGTAATCATGATGCCCTGATACAGGGAAGTTATCCCCCAGATTCTACGCTCAACGAATTATTGGTAGGCGACCAAAAACTTGTAGGCATCGGTGAACATCTCGATTTACAGCAGTTACTAGAGGGTTATGGTGAGGTGGGTCCTGTTTTCTATCCGCCTCTTGATGATATGAACGTGCGCAAGGTGACGCCCGATGATACGCGGGCAGCGATAACCATAGAAGAGTGGAATAAAGTCCACACCAAGTGCGGCCATGACCATGGATTGGATTCACAATCACCTACCATCGCCTATTACTATCGTGATTTTGGTAGCAGAGTAAGAGTAATCTGTTTGGATACCGTGAATGCATTCGGTGGTTGGCAGGGTTCAATAGATCGTCAACAGTTCGATTGGTTACATTCAATTCTTCAAGAATCTCAAGATCTACTAGTAGTAATAGCTTCGCATCACCCATTGAAGTGTCTATTCAATGATTATGTTCCGGAAGGCATACCGAAACCTGCAGTGGAAAAAGAGATTAGATCACTTCTATCCGGATATTCAAATATTCTGCTTTGGTTTGCAGGTCATCTTCATGACAACAAAATTTCCAGGGCAATTCGCGAAGATGGCACCCATAGTTTTTGGGAGATTAGGACGGCTTCACATATTGATTGGCCACAGCAAGGAAGGCTAATTGAAATTTGTGAGACAGCGGAGGGTGAAATTGTAATTGCTACTTCGATGATTGATCATGCTGGTCCAGTGGTTTTTTCCGGAACATCAGCAGAACTTAAGGATCCGGTTGGACTCGCTGGATTCTCTCGAGAGTTGGCGGCAAATGATTGGCAACGAAATAAGCAAGGCCCACATTCTTTTCTATCAACTGCAGGAAAAACTACTGATCGAAATATGTGGTTGTGGTGTAAGTAAATTACTTCGCGCGTTTTGCTAGACGCTCTTCATCAAGAATCGTGACCGCACGCGCTTCAAGGCGAAGCCAATTACGTCCTGCAAAATCAGCAAGTGCTTTGTTCACCGTCTCGCGAGAAGCTCCAACCAACTGCGCCAACTCTTCTTGAGTGAGATCGTGGTTGACGTGAATCCCTTCATCATTCTGGCTGCCAAATCGATGCGCCAATTGCAAGAGCGCCTTAGCCACGCGACCTGGAACATCAGAGAAGACGAGATCTTCAACAATTGATGCGGTACGACGTAGACGTTGCGCCAACGACTTCAGTAAGTGGAATGCGACTTCTGGTCGGGTACGGAGAAGTTGTTGGAGATCTTCGTTCTTTAGTGCAAGGAGCCTGGCGTCAGTGACCGCTGTTGCAGTCGATGCACGCGGGCCAAGATCAAAGAGCGAGAGCTCACCGAACATATCGCCAGGGCCAAGGATGGAGAGCAAGTTCTCGCGGCCGTCGTTGCTGACGGTGCCAAGTTTCATCTTCCCCTCGACGATGACATAGAGGCGATCGCCCTGGTCGCCTTCAGAGAAGAGGACCTTGCCACGGGTGAGGCGGACCTCATCCATCGAGGCGGTGAGGGCGCGAGCAGACTCATCATCGAGTGCGATGAAGAGCGGCGCTTTCCTTACCTCGGTATCAATGGCGTCCATAAGGGCAAACTTACCGCGAATCATCTGCCACCGCGACTTCGCGTACCCTGAAGCGCATGGCAAGCGCGGGTGCGATCTACAAAATCTTGAGCAAGGAGTACCCAGATGCCTGCTGTGAACTCGATTTTGCTACGCCTTACCAACTTCTCGTCGCGACCGTTCTCTCAGCGCAATGCACCGATAAGCGCGTTAATGCGGTAACACCGAAACTCTTCGCCAAATATCCGAGTGCGAAAGAGATGGCCAGTGCGCGCCTGGCTGACATCGAACGCATCGTGAAGTCCACTGGCTTCTTCCGCGCGAAAGCGCGGAACATCAAAGCGCTCTCTCAGGAATTGATGGCCAAATATGACGGCGAAGTACCTGCAGTGCTCGAAGAGTTAGTAGTACTCCCTGGCGTTGGACGCAAGACTGCGAATGTCGTATTAGGAAATGCTTTCGATATCCCCGGACTCACCGTTGATACGCACTTCGGTCGACTATCGCGCAGGTTCGGGTGGACTAAAGAAGAAGACCCAGTAAAAGTCGAACGCGATGTCGCGAAGTTGATTCCGCAAAAAGAGTGGACCCACCTCTCACATCGATTGATCTGGCATGGGCGAAGAATCTGCCACTCCCGTAAACCTGCATGCGGTGCCTGTCCGTTAGCAAAGCTCTGCCCATCATTTGGTATTGGTGAGCGTGATCCGCAACTAGCGCAAGCGTTAGTAAAGAGTAAGGAGCGCTGGTGAGCGTTCCGCAGTGGCTCGACGAATTCAATGCACGCATCGATGGATTACGTAACGATTCTTTCCTGTACAACATCCGCCCAAAAGGAAGCGATGTCGAACAAACAAAAAAAGGTGCAGTACTCATTCTCTTGCATGAAGGCGTAGCGGGACCTGAAGTATTAATCACCTTACGTTCAGAGGGGCTACGCGCACATAGTGGCCAACCATCATTCCCCGGGGGCGCACTAGAACGTAGCGAGAGCGCACTCGATGCTGCACTACGCGAGAGTGCAGAGGAAGTGGGCCTAGCGCGCGAGAGCGTCGATGTACTCGCCGAGTTGCCGCAACTATTTATTCCACCATCGAATTTTCACGTGACACCAATACTTGGCTTCTGGCGCGAGCCACACCCACTCACTCCCGAACAGAGCGAAGAGGTCGTGCGTGCCGAGATGATTGCACTCGATGAATTAGCCAATCCTGATAATCGGATCATGCTCCGCCACCGCAGTGGCTATCGCGGACCAGCCTTTGATGTCGCTGGGATGCGAATCTGGGGATTTACTGGTGGAATCCTCGACCGGCTCCTCCATCACACTGGTTTTGAACGAGAATGGAACCAGGAGCGCACCGTAGAGTTAGAGCTATGACCTTCCTGGATATCGCGCTCGCCGCGCTCCTTGCTTACTCCATATATAGCGGATATCGCAGCGGCCTCATCACCGGGATCTTCTCCTTCATCGGCTTAGTTGGTGGTGGCTTACTCGGCCTTAATTTCGGCGCTGAGATCGTCGCGAATTTCGCAAGCACCTCATCGCGAATCCAGAGCACCGCGCTCGCAGTAGCGCTTGGCGCCTTTGCCGGACACTTCATTTTGGGGCGCGCTGCGAAGTGGTTCCGGAAGAATTTCTTATGGAAACCGCTAAAGGCAGTGGACTCCGCGTTAGGCGTCGTTCTACATCTAGCAAAGACATTGGTGCTGATCTGGATTTTCGGCGAACTCGCGCTAATCCTGCCAAGCGAAACAATCTCGAAGGCAGCCGACCAGAGCGCAATCATCACAGCGATCTCTACCCACGGCCCCAGCGTTATTGGAGATTTCATCTCCACAATCGAGAGCAAACTGACAGCGCAATCCGCTTAGCTTGCTCTTGTAAAGGAGTATCAGAATGAAGCGCACCTCGAAAGTAGCAAAAGTAGTTTTCGCGATGGTTGCTGCCTTTGTATTACTCGCAGGATGCAGCGAGAACTCCAGCAATACTGCAAAATTCTCGAGTACTGATTTGATGTTTGCCAACATGATGATCCCGCATCATGAACAAGCTATTGAGATGTCAGATTTAGCTATTGAAATCTCTGAGAACCCGGAGATTGTTGCGCTCGCCAGAAAGATCAAGGCAGCGCAAGCTCCTGAAATTGAACAGATGAAACTTTGGCAAGATAACGGCGACCCAGGACATATGGGCCACGACATGATGGAAGATTTCGATAACGATGGCAACGGAATGATGGGAATGCTCGATGAAGGGGATATCTCCGAGCTTGAACGGGCAACAGGGGTTGAATTCGATCGGCTATTTTTACAGGGAATGATCGCCCACCACGAAGGTGCGATAGATATGGCCGAAATGGTCGTGGATTCGGAGAATAAAGAAGCAGCAGCCCTCGGTAAGGCAATCATCGAATCGCAAACCGCAGAAATCGAAGAGATGAAAACACTCCTCGCTTCAATCTATTAATTCATCACGCTCTGTAATTTTATTCTTGTCGTATTACATTCTGTTTACTTTTGCTAAGTGAATTTATAAATAGCTTCCATTAATATTATGGTGCTTTGTCGATGTGGTAGCTTAAAAATCTCAAGTCATGGGGAGCTCTACAAACAAGAAAGCGCTGGGGTGGCTAACTCCCAGCGCTTTTTGTTTGCGTCCCACGGGCGGGATTCGAAACCGCAACCCACCCCTTAGCCAAAGGGGAGGCTCTATCCCTTGAGCTACCGTGGGAGCAAATGGAAATTTAGGTGCTTCAAGAAGTGCACAAGTTTTTTAAATTAGAATCTGTGCATATTGGTGATGTGTGAATAGCACTCACGAGGTATCCTGTTATCACTTAGCCAAAGGGGTGCTCGGAAAAACGAGCTACTAGAAGAAAAGACCCGGAGAGAAATCCTCGGGTCTTTTTTGATGGGCAGATGTGAGTGGCAAACGATATACTTCTAAGGTGAGAAACCGTAGCCGATCCTGTGGGCTAATTATGGCGGTAGCACTTTTATTTTCGACCTTAGCAAGTTCTAGCGCACACGCCAGCGTGAGTCAGCGGAAAATATATGAAGCCACCAAGACCAAGGCTTACAACAAAATCCGTAGCGCTGCTAATAAGGGTAATTCTGAGAACTTCACAATCAAATATGACATCAGCGATTCGTTTCCCAAGGACTTACGTAAGTTATATGTTGGGCAAATTGAGTATTCCTCAAAACTCTTCGCCACCTTCTTTCCCAATGAAGAAGTGATGAATCTCTATCTCTATACCGAAAAAGAAGAGAAGAAAATCAAAGCAGATGCAATTCTTGGGCGATACTTCGACGATCTCGGTAGGTGGTTTGCGGATTGGAAACAAGGCAAGGGCCTAGAACACAATTTGGGTTTAGCTGCTTGGTATATGCAAAGTGAAAAAGGTTGGCAAGGTCATGCTGGCTTAGTTGTTCATAGCAAAGCTACTGTTCAATCACTAAGGAAGTACGCAGTACAGGTCATGCCCCATGAGTATTTCCACGTGGTGCAGGATTATCACCTCAATGTTGGGCGCGAATTTGGCTGGCCTAGTTCAGATCTGTATGACAAATACTCGCCACCTACATTCCGAGAAGGCTCGGCGAATACCATCTCATTTGCCCTCGCATCAAAAAGTAGATCAGCCTATCTCGACTTATATCGAAGTTTCATCGGCGAAAAACTCTATCAGCGCGAAGTGAAGATCTTTAGTGAACTAAAGAGCGAAGCTGGGGTCGTAAAGGCGCTCACCTTGATGGAGAATCGAAATAATCGCGAAGATGTCCATGAAGCTTCGTACGCCGTCGGGCAGTTACTTTACGAGTGGGTTATCGCCAATTATGGATTCGATAGCTACCGCAAAATCGTGGAGAACCAGATCAAAGTCGATTCTTTCAATGCAAACATTAAAAAATCGCTCGGCATCAGCACCCAGGAGCTATACAAGAAGGCCGCCCCACACATCGTGGCAGCCTTCAAACTCGGCTACTAAATCGATGAGCTATCGTCTCTTCTGATTTATGTCGCAATTACTCTCCGTGTAAAAAACAACGTAGGGGCGACTAACTCCCAACGTTGTTTCGTGTGCGACCCGCCGGCGGGAATCGAACCCGCAACCTCAGTCTTAGTCGAAGATGCGCTCTGTCCATTGAGCTACAGCGGGACGCAATAAGAAAGTAACTCGAAGAGTAGACATCCTTCACCTAATAATTTGAATGTGTTGATAGAAAAAGCTTGTGGAGAATGTGTAATCGTGTAGAGTTAAGATCCTTAGTCGAAGAAATGCTCTACAACCTGGATAAGGTTAAGTAGCTGAGTTACAGTAAAAAGACCCGGAGAGAAATCCCCGGGTCTTTTTGATTATCTGTTTAATCCTCGCTCTTACCCGCCTGCAGCCCTTCCGAAATTAGCTTCATCACATTCGGATCGGCAAGGGTGGTCGAATCGCCAACGGCGCGATTCTCTGCGACATCGCGAAGTAACCGGCGCATAATCTTGCCGCTTCGAGTCTTCGGCAACTCAGCTACAACGAGAATCTTTTTTGGTTTAGCAATCGGCCCGATCTCTTTTGCCACATGGTTACGAAGTTCTTGAATCAACTCTTCGCCACCAACATTCGGCACTCCACCGCGAAGGATCACGAAGGCAACAATTGCTTGCCCAGTCATCGCATCATTGGCACCGACGACAGCTGCCTCAGCAACTGCCGGGTGTGAGACAAGGGCAGACTCGACCTCAGTAGTAGAGATGCGATGACCAGAAACATTCATCACATCATCAACGCGGCCGAGCAACCAGATAGCGCCATCATCATCAAGCTTGGCGCCATCACCGGCGAAGTAGAGGCCCTCATAACGCGACCAATACGTCTCTTTATAACGCTCAGGCTCACCCCAAATTCCGCGGAGCATCGAAGGCCATGGCTGATCGAGCACTAAGTACCCGCCGCCGCCATTGCCAACTGGTTTGGCGTTGTCATCGACAACTTTCGCACTGATTCCCGGGAGGGTGCCCATCGCCGAACCAGGCTTAGTTGCAGTGACGCCAGGAAGTGGCGAGATCATGATCGCGCCAGTTTCGGTCTGCCACCAGGTATCAACAATCGGACAACGATTTCCGCCAATAATTTCGCGGTACCACATCCATGCTTCAGGGTTAATCGGTTCACCAACGGAACCGAGGAGTCGAAGCGAGGAGAGATTCGATGCCTTCGGGAACTCATCGCCCCACTTCATCCAGGTGCGAATCAATGTCGGAGCGGTATACAAAATCGTGACGCCATACTTCTCGATAATCTCAAACATCCGCCCTTTGGTTGGCGAATCTGGCGTGCCTTCATACATCACCTGCGTGACGCCATTGATCATCGGTCCATAGACGATGTACGAGTGGCCAGTTACCCAACCGACATCAGCAGTGCACCAATACACATCTTTCTCTGGCTTCACATCAAAGACATTGCGATGGGTGAAAGCTGCCTGAGTGAGATAACCACCGGTTGTGTGATAGATACCTTTTGGTTTCGCAGTTGTTCCCGATGTGTAGAGAATGAAGAGACCATGTTCGCTATCAAAACTCTCTGCCGTGTGTTCTGCGCTCTGCCGCTCGACAATCTCATGCCACCAAACATCGCGCGATGCATCCCACCCAACATCTTGGCCGGTTCGCTTTACTACCAATACTTTCTTGACGTTTTGTTTGCCCTTAAGCGCCTCATCGACGGCTGGCTTGAGCGCGTTGGCAGCGCCTTTGCGATAACCACCATCAGCGGTGATCACTACCTTCGCATCTGCATCTTGAATTCGAGAGAGAAGCGCCTCAGCCGAGAAGCCACCGAATACCACCGAGTGAATTGCACCTAGTCGAGCACAGGCGAGCATCGCAATCGCAGCCTCAGGAATCATCGGCATGTATATCGCCACCCGATCACCACTAGTGATTCCTAATTCAATCAGGGCGTTGGCAGTCTTCTTCACCTCAGTGAGCATCTGCGCATAAGTGAGTGAACGGGTATCGCCCGGTTCACCTTCGAAGAGAATCGCGACGCGGTCGCCCCGCCCTTCAGCGACGTGGCGATCAAGGCAGTTAACCGATGCATTGAGCTTGCCACCAATAAACCACTTAGCAAAGGGAGGCTCCCACTCGAGGGTCTTGTTCCAAGGGGTATCCCACTGCAAGAAGCGCGCTTGCTCTTCCCAGAACTTCAATCGATCGCTATCTGCGTGCGCGTACATCTCTTTCTTTGCATTAGCAGCAGCTACGAAATCGGGCGATGGAGCAAAGGTGCGATTCTCCGAGAGCAGATTCTCAAGTGACATTGTTGGTACTACCTCCTGCAGCGTTCTTCCTTCGATTAACAAAATAGATTAGGGCACTCAATGTGCCTAAGCCAATAGCGGCAGCGAGCGCTGGTTTGGGTGGCACCCCGGCAAATCTCTGTTTGAGCGGTACCGGACGGGTGAAGTGGAGGATCGGCCAATTATTGCTCTCAGCATGCGCACGTAATCCGCGATCAGGATTTACGACAGCAGGAAAACCCACAATCGAAAGTAAGGGGATATCAGTACTCGAGTCGGAATAGGCGAACGATTTCTGAAGGTCGTAGCCATTCTTTTCCGCAATCGCAAGCACCGCCTCTGCCTTCCGCTCAGCGTATGCGTAGTAAGAAACCTTGCCGGTGTACTTGCCATCAACTACTTCCATTTCAGTGGCAATCACATCGGTAGCGCCAAGCATCTTGCCTATTGGTTCGACAATCTCACGACCAGATGTAGAAACCAGAATCACATCACGGCCATCGCGAATATGTTTCTCAATGAGCTCAGCGGCTTCGTCGTAAATCATCGGATCAATCGCAGAGTGGAGCGATTGGTCGATAACTTTCTTGGTCTGCTCAACATCCCAACCAGTAACCATCGAAGTCAAGGTTTGGCGCATCTTCTCCATCTGCGCATGGTTCGCTCCGGAATTAGAGAAGAAATACTGGTCGATGAAGTTCTTAAGCATCCGCTTACGCGAGATCAAGCCTGCTTCATTAAATGGTTTGGTGAAGGCCAGGAGCGAGGAGCGCGAGATGATTGTCTTGTCGAGATCGAAGAAGGCGGCGCTCTTACTCACGTATAGAAGCGTAACGATTACTAACTGGTATGCCCACCGCACTTCTTTCCGCAGCGCGCTCCTCAAATCAGCGCCGATATGGAATTACTCCTGATAATCACGCCCGTGCCTCAACTCCGCTCCCCACGGATTTGGGGCACTTTCGCTGCATCTGGAGGGGTTGGCGCAACCACAATCACTGTGCATTTGGCTCGGGCGGCAGCTGCCGCTGGGCTACGCACCTTGCTCGTCGAGGTCGATCAGCGAACTCCCTTACGCGAGATCCTCAGTGGTGAACCTCCGTTTTGGGAGGACTTTCGCGTTGGCCAATCCCTCGTGGATGAGGCGCTCCCGCGCCTTAACGCTGCTGGCTTCGCTTTACTAACTAAAAGAAGCAGCGCCGAGTTAACGCACGAACTCTTTACATTTGTGCTCAACGATTTGAGCGATCATTTTGATCTCATCCTGATAGACAATCCCAGCTTTTCATTACCTACTATGAATTCGCTAGTCATCGTTGAAAATACCTTACCTTCACTCATTGGACTTACTTACCTTTTCCAAATCCATAAACCTACTGTGGCAATTATTAATAAGCGCTCTATTCGGGGCAAGAGCAATAGCGTGATAGCTGGATTTATCAGTGACGCGATCCTCTTTCACTTTCCACAATCCATCGAACTTCAACTGGCAATAGGCCTTGGTATCGCACGAAAACTGAGCAAGTTACATGAGCGAAAATTCACCGAGGTCGTAAATGAGCTACTGCGATGATGAGAGAAGAGCTCCTTAATGAAATTCGTGAGGATGTCGTCGCACAACTTATGCAGCGAGCTCCCTGGATATCACAGGACGAAGTAGCGAGTGAAGCGCTCTCCCTTACCAATTGGTCGACTGGTTTTGGCCCTTTTACTGAACTCATTGCCAGCGAGCGCTTCTCGGATTTCTTCGTCAATGGTCAATCAGGTGCATGGATTAATCGTGGTACGAAGCTGGAGCGGTACTCATTCGATATCGATGAACGTACTCTCATTAATTACATCCGCACCCAGGCCCTTCGCGCGGGCAAGCACTTTGATCAAGCACATCCTGCAGTCGATCTCGAATTGGGAAGTGGAATTCGACTCCATGCGCTTCTACCCCCGTTAGTGGAGGGCGGTGTGCATATTTCGATTCGGATGAACCAACAACGGAGCGAACTGCACCACGATGTACAACTTGAGCGCGTCCTCGATCTGATTGGCAATCAACGAAAGAATTTCTTGATCTCAGGCGGAACGGGCAGTGGTAAGACAACACTCCTTTCGTACATCATCGAACAGCTCGCACCAGAGGAACGATTACTGGTCATCGAAGATACCCATGAGATTCAGGCAAGACATAGCCACCTGCTCCGCCTCCAAGCTCGGGAACCAAATAGCGAAGGCTTAGGAGAGATTGAGATTCGCGAATTAATCCGACAAGCGCTTCGGATGAAACCCGATCGGATCTTTCTGGGTGAAGTCCGCAGCGGCGATGTCCTCAATCTCTTTCTCGCTTTGAATACAGGTCATGCTGGTAGCGGTGCCACCATCCACGCGAACTCATCGCGCGATATTCCCAACCGGATTGCGGCGCTTGCGATGACTGCTGGCGTTCCGCGCGAAGCAGCTTTGGCGTTATATACCAGCGCAATCGATCTCATTATTCACCTTGTTGGTGCGCGGATCGGTAATCGGATCGCCGAAATCACTGAGATAACTAAATGATCTGCACCTGGCTACTACCTCAATCAATTACGCGGCCTATCGCGAAAAATGAATTAGAGCGTCGCCTCGAATTTTTAGAGGCAGTAATTGCCGATGGAGAGAATGGGCAATCGCTGCATCAGAGTTTTATTCGCCATCGATACCCAGCCCTCAGAGATACTGAGATCGAGAAGTTCTTCCAGCTAGCTTTTGCGCAGGGAATCCCGCTCTTGCCTGCGCTCGGAGAATTGGTGCGCGAGACAAAATTCCTCATTGAACGTGAGCGGGAAGTTGCTATCGAGATTGCGCCAGCGCGCGCTACTTTGACTCTGCTCTCCTACTTCCCAGCACTTATTTTGGGTGGTGCTTTTCTGACAAAAATCATCCATTTCGATCGAGGATTTTTTGCACCAATTCCGATCACCATGATTCTCACTTCGATTGCGCTCCAGATGATTGGTAGGCGTTGGTCGGAGCGCATCATCAGCAATGTTCGCGAGTAAAGTGCGCAAATCCACGCGTGCCACATATCTCGTTGGCGCCACAATTCCCTGCCTCTTCTTTGGCAGATGGTGGATTCCATTAATCCCTTTGGCCTATTGGGCGCTCAAGCGGGTCGTTGACATTCTGCCGACGGCAGCAGCTATTGAAGAACGACGTCTTCGTGAACGCGAGGGGCTCTTTTTTCTCGCCGCTTTGAGTGGGGCTCTTCGAGCAGGACTACCACTTCTAAGCGCACTCGCATACGTGACTTCACTACTAAAAAGCTCGCTCCATCGTGATCTTGAGCGGATTTACTCGCTGCTCGTTCTCGGCGCGGAGCCCATGCAGGCATGGTCGGTACTTAACGAGGATCCACAGCTAGCCTTACTTGCGCAATCGATTGCTAAGGCTCAGCTTGATGGGCGCTCTATCGCTGGAGTTGTCGAGCGCGCCGCTACGCTCTGTTATCAAAATACGGTGCGACGCTCTCGAGAGCGCGTTAAATCATTATCGGTAAAGCTCGCGCTTCCAGTCGGCTTATGTTTTTTACCGAGTTTTCTCGTTGGCGGCATCGGGCCAATCGTCTATTCATTCTTTGCAACGTTACGCATCTTTTAACATCAATTTTTCATCCCCAACTTTTTATAACGTTTCCAAAATTCTCGCGCCACGTTCCAAGATTGGCGTTCCCCAACTTCTCAATGAAAGGAATGTTCTGTGATTAAACGATTTAAAGAGGTCTCAGGCGAGTTAGGAATTGCAACAGCCGAGTATGCGGTAACAACTGTCGCTGCCTGTGGCTTTGCTGGCGTGCTTTACAAACTCCTTGGCTCCGAGAGCATTGCACAATTGATCGGTGAACTACTACGTAGAGCGCTCTCGAGCTTCCTGCTCTAGTGCACTTACAAAAATCAGAACGTGGAAGCGCTACCGCTGAATTAGTGGTCGCGCTTCCGCTTCTTGTCACTCTGGCGCTTGTGGGAATTCGTTTTCTTGGAGACGCAATCGAATCGGAGCGACTTCGTTATGTTGCCGAGGGAATCGTGCAGGCGGTGATCCGCGATGAGAGCAGTAGCGCAATCAATCGTGAATTAGCGAAGACGCTGCCAGATGCTCGCTATTGGATCAGCGAAGGGGGCGACGGGCCAGAGGGTGAGTTTGTAGTGACGCTCCGGTACCGAGCGGCGAGCGCAAGCGCTCGGGGGTACCGATGAACGAACGGGGCGGAGCCTCCCTAATGGTCCTCACCTTCGCTCTCCTATTAATAGGTGTGAGCGCACTCGGGGCGAGCGAAATCGCCCAGCTAGCCTCGCGGCGCGCCGAGATCCGAAAAATTGAGGCGCTCGCCCTCGCCGCGATGGCTCGAGCGGGTGGATCTGCCTCCTTGGCCTGCCAAATGGTCGCCTTAAATTCCTCGATAACCTGCGAATTTGGCGGGGGCGAGATTCTGCTGCGGGGCGAGGGGCTCCCACCCATGCCCGTTGGTTGGCAGGGGGTAGATCACCCTCGCAGCAGCTCCGCAGCCCCCTAATTCCGCCACCGATTCCAATTTGGCGCCAATCTCGCCTTACACTCTTTTCTAGAAACGTTTCTGTCCGCCTACTCCATCGATGCCCGCCAGCGGGCTCTCGCCATGGAGTAAATAGGAGAAATACAACAAGGAGTATCTATGACTTCCACTGTCCAGGTGGCCGGCTCAAACCTGACCCTCGCCTACGTAGTCCTTGCGATCGCAATCGCAGCGCTCGGAGTTGCCTTTGGCCTTCGCGCTCGAGTGCTCGCCGCAAGTGAAGGAACTGCGAAGATGAAAGAGATCGCAGCTGCGGTCCAAGAGGGCGCGGCTGCGTATCTCACGCGCCAATTCAAGACGCTTTCGATTTTCGTAGCAATCGTCTTCTTCGTACTACTTGCTCTCCCAGGAGATGGTGATGTCCGGATCGGACGTTCAATCTTCTTCCTCGTCGGTGCTGCATTCTCCGCATTCGTTGGTTATCAAGGAATGTGGTTGGCAGTTCGCGCAAACGTTCGCGTTGCCGAAGCGGCACGTGATGGCAGCGCAGAGCGCTCGGTGCAGATTGCATTCCGCACCGGTGGCGTCGTCGGTATGTTAACTGTTGGTCTCGGTCTTGCTGGTGCAGCGTTGGTCGTTGTGCTTTACAAAGCCGATGCACCTGCAGTTCTCGAAGGATTTGGTTTTGGCGCTGCGATGCTCGCGATGTTCATGCGCGTTGGTGGCGGTATCTTCACTAAGGCTGCAGATGTCGGAGCAGACCTTGTTGGAAAAGTAGAGCAGGGAATCCCAGAGGATGATCCTCGTAACGCAGCAACGATTGCAGATAACGTTGGCGATAACGTCGGTGACTGCGCTGGCATGGCTGCAGACCTCTTCGAGTCCTATGCAGTAACTCTTGTTGCTGCACTTATCTTGGGCCGCGCTGGATTTGGCGATAGCGGACTGATCTTCCCGCTCATCGTTCCGGCAATCGGTGTGCTCACCGCTGTACTTGGAATCTTCCTTACTCGCCTACGTCCAACTGACAAGAATGCGATGAACGCAATCAACCGCTCATTCTTCATGTCAGCAATCGTCAGTGCGATCTTGGTGGCATTTGCAACTTTCATCTATCTACCAAGCAGCTACTCACAATTTGCTAACGTTTCACAAGAGATTGCTGGCGCAAGCGGCAGCCCACGAACGCTCGCACTTGGTGCAGTGCTTATCGGTATTGTCCTTGCTGCAGCAATCCAAGTGCTCACTGGATTCTTCACCGAAGTTGGTCGACGTCCAGTAAACGATGTAGCGGCATCATCACAAACTGGACCTGCGACGGTAATCCTCGCTGGTATCTCCGTTGGCTTCGAATCAGCTGTTTATTCAGCGCTTCTGATCGCAGCAGGTGTCTTCGGCGCGTACCTACTCGGTGGCGGAATCGTCGTACTCTCACTCCTTGCAGTTGCGCTCGCCGGTTGCGGCTTGCTCACCACTGTTGGCGTCATCGTTGCGATGGATACCTTCGGACCAATCTCGGATAACGCTCAAGGTATCGCTGAGATGTCCGGTGATGTTCATGGTGAAGGTGCAAAGATCCTTACTTCACTTGATGCAGTCGGTAATACGACCAAAGCAATCACTAAGGGAATCGCGATCGCGACCGCCGTGCTTGCAGCAACTGCGCTCTTTGGTTCCTTCACAGATGCAATCAAGCACGCTGTAGAAGAGAGCGGTAAGGCAGCAGCAAATCTCGCAGTCGAGTTCTCCGGAATCCTCAACGTCGCAGATCCACGTAACCTCGTTGGTCTCATCATCGGCGCTGCAGTGGTATTCCTCTTCTCTGGCCTTGCAGTTAACGCGGTATCGCGCGCTGCTGGTGCAGTCGTGATGGAAGTACGTAACCAATTCAAGCTTCATCCTGGAATCATGAACGGAACCGAGAAGCCTGAGTACGGTCGCGTCGTCGATATCTGTACTCGTGATTCACTCCGTGAACTTGCAACGCCAGGTCTCTTAGCGGTGCTCGCACCAATCTCGGTTGGATTCGGTCTTGGCGTTGGTGCACTTGGTGCATACCTTGCCGGCGCAATCGGAACGGGCACCTTGATGGCGGTCTTCCTTGCTAACTCTGGTGGCGCGTGGGATAACGCAAAGAAGATGGTTGAAGATGGCGTCTATGGCGGCAAGGGTTCAGCAGCGCATGCTGCAACTGTCATCGGTGACACTGTTGGTGATCCATTCAAGGACACCGCAGGTCCAGCCATCAACCCACTTATCAAGGTGATGAACTTGGTAGGACTTCTTGTGACTCCGGCAATCGTCTCGCTCACACTTGATGGGAATGATGGCGCGCGTATCGGCATCGCATTGGGTGCGCTCGCAATCATCATCTTCTCGCTCGTGCGCAGCCGTCGGAAGGCGACAGCGCTCGTATAAATAACTCTGCATTCAATGTCATTGAATCAGTTCAGAGATATTTGCTAGCGCCGGGGAGGTAAATATGGCTAAGAAGAAAACCCTTGTCATTGTTGAGTCCCCGGCAAAAGCAAAGAAAATAGGCTCATTCTTAGGTAGCGATTATGTGGTCGAGGCGAGCCTTGGCCACATTCGCGATCTCCCACAACGCGCTGCTGACATTCCAGCCGATGTGAAGAAAGAGAAGTGGGCAAAAGAGGGCGTCAATGTCGATAAGGATTTTGAGCCCCTCTACGTCATTAATCCAGATAAGAAGAAGAAAGTCTCCGAGTTAAAAGCTCTTCTCAAAGATGCCGATGAGCTCTATCTAGCAACAGATGAAGACCGTGAAGGCGAAGCGATTGCGTGGCACTTACTCGAGATTCTCAAACCAAAAGTCCCAGTCCGTCGAATGGTCTTTCATGAGATCACCAAAGATGCGATTCTTGCCGCTGCGAATGACACTCGTGAATTAGATCAACGCCTCGTTGATGCGCAAGAGACCCGTCGAATCCTCGATCGTCTCTATGGATACCGACTTTCCCCAGTGCTCTGGAAGAAAGTCATGCCCCGGATTTCGGCAGGCCGGGTTCAATCTATTGCGATGCGCCTTGTGGTTGAGCGTGAACGTGAGCGCCAAGCTTTCGTTCCATCCGATTGGTGGGACATCACCGCACATTGTGCAATGGGTTTCAATGCCCGATTACTTACTCTTGATGGCGCAAAACTTGCAGCATCAAGTGATTTTGATGCGCATGGAAAAGTAAAAGATAAATCATCGTCACTCTGGCTAAAGGAGAGCGAAGCTCTTGCGCTCGTGGATTCTCTAGAGGGATGCGAATTAACTGTTAAGTCAACTGAGGAATCTCCACGAAGTGAGAAACCAAAAGCGCCTTTCACCACCTCTACGATGCAACAAGATGCTGGAAGTCGCCTGGGTTGGGGCGCACAGCTCACGATGCGGGTTGCGCAACGTCTTTACGAAAATGGATACATCACCTATATGCGTACCGATTCGGTGACGCTGGCACCATCAGCAATCGAATCAGCGCGCACCGCGGTAAAAGCGCTCTATGGTGGGGATTACCTTCCAGATACGCCACGGGTATACACCGGGAAGACGAAGAATGCGCAAGAGGCACACGAAGCGATTCGACCAGCAGGCGATGTCTTTAAGACTCCAGGTGAACTGGCGAAGGAACTCACGCGTGAAGAATTCGCGCTCTATGACTTGATCTGGAAGCGAACGATTGCCTCCCAAATGGCTGATGCTAAGAAGATGCAGATGCGCGTTGATCTAGAGACAAAGACGAAAGCGGGCAAAGTCGCTGGTTTTAGGGCTAATGGTTCGGTAGTTACTTTCCCCGGGTTCCTCGCTGCGTACGAAGATGTGGTCGATGAGAAGAGCGTCGAACTCGATGAAGAGATTGAGATGCGCTTACCGCCAATGAAACAAGGCGATGTCATGGCTGTCACTCGCTTTGTCGGTGAAGGACATCAAACGAAGCCACCAGCGCGCTACACCGAGCCATCATTGGTGAAGAAGCTAGAAGAGTTGGGCGTCGGACGTCCATCGACCTTTGCCAGCACGATTCAAACAATTCAAGATCGCGGATATGTAGCAAAGCGCGGTCGAGCTCTGGTGCCATCATTCTTGGCATTTTCAGTGACAGGGCTTCTTGAACAACACTTCCCGAAGTTGATTGATTATGACTTCACCGCAAGCATGGAGGAGGATCTAGATAAAATTGCGCTAGGTGAAGAGAATCGCGTCGCTTGGCTCAAGCGCTTCTTCTTCGGCCACGATGGCATGCCAGGACTTGCCGCAATGACTGATGATCTCGGTGCAATCGATGCGCGCGAAGTCAACACGATGAACATAGGCGATGGTATTGAAATCCGTGTTGGTCGCTACGGTCCTTATCTGCAAAAGGGCGAAGGCGATGCTCGAATCATTGCAAATATTCCTGAAGATCTTGCACCTGATGAATTAACGCTTGCCAAAGCCCATGAACTCTTTGCGCGACCATCAGGGGAGCGAGAACTTGGTGTACATCCAGAGAGCGGCCTACCTCTAGTAGCAAAGACTGGACGATTCGGCCCGTACATTGTTGAAGTTCTTCCTGAAGATAAACCGAAGGTAAAAGGGAAAGCGCCCAAACCACGAACTGCATCGCTCTTCTCGACGATGTCGTTGGATACTGTTACATACGATGATGCGCTCAAACTCTTTTCATTACCTCGCACCGTGGGTGTCGATCCAAATACCACTGAAGAGATCACCGCGCAGAATGGACCGTATGGTCCATATCTACGTCGCGGCAAAGATTCCCGGCAATTAGCGAGCGAGGATCAGATTTTCACCTGCACATTAGAAGAAGCGCTTGAGCTATACGCGCAACCTAAACGTCGTGGTCGCGGAGTAGCCAAGGGCCCCGTAAAAGATCTTGGTCCCGATCCGGTTACCGGTAAAGCGATTGTCGTGAAAGATGGAAAATTCGGGATGTATGTCACCGATGGCGAGACAAATGCGACCTTGCGCCGCGGAGATATCGTCGAGCTACTTACCCTTGAGCGCGGTATGGAATTACTCGCAGAGAAGCGCGCTCGCGCGACCCAAGACTAGGCTTTTCCCATGGAGCCAACCCTTCAAGGCGATATCAGAGGCGTCCTTGCGATCAAACCGTTTCGCAAGCTCTGGCAATCTATGGCCTTCTCAAGTTTGGGTGATTGGCTTGGACTTCTCGCAACAACCGCTCTGGCGCAGCAATTAGCAGGCGGTGATTATGCGAAGGCAAACTTTGCCATCGCAGGTGTCTTCATCTTCCGACTTCTACCTTCAGTGATCCTTGGGCCGCTGGCTGGCGTGATTGCAGATCGTTTTGATCGGAAGCGAACGATGATTGTCTGCGACATATTGCGTGGCGTCATCTTTGCGACGATTCCAATCGTTGGCAGTTTGCTCTGGCTCTATATCGCGACCATTCTCATTGAATCCATCACGCTCTTCTGGTCGCCAGCAAAGGAAGCGTCGGTACCTAACTTGGTACCTCGTCATCATTTAGAGAGTGCCAACCAAGTAAGTCTTCTCGCGGGATACGGCACCGCGCCTATTGCCGCTCTACTCTTCACTTTCTTAGCTGTCTTTAACTCCGCGCTGGCATCAGGAATCTCTTTCTTCAAAAGCAATCCAGTAGATATGGCCTTGTACATCAATGCTTTAAGTTTTATCTATAGCGCAGTGGTGATTTTCTCCATCGAATTGCCGCGGGGATCTGCAGAAAATAGCGGAGCGCAGGTCGGGATATTGCGCTCGCTCTGGGATGGTTGGAAGTTCGTTGGTAAATCAAAGAGTATTCGCGGCTTAGTTTTGGGAATGCTGGGCGCATTTATCGCCGCTGGTGCAGTCATTGGATTGGCGCGCACCTTTGTTGGTGACCTTGGCGGTGGTGAAGCAGCTTATGGCGTTCTCTTTGGCGCGGTATTTACCGGTTTAGCGCTCGGCATTGCTTTCGGTCCAAAGATCTTCGCGCAATTCTCACGGAAGCGATTATTTGGCGCCTCCTTAGCCATGTCCGGCATCATGCTCTCGATTCTCGCTCTAATCTCAAACTTGGTACTTGCGATCTTTATCGTCACCATCCTTGGATTCTTTGCTGGAATCGGTTGGGTCTCTGGCTTCACCATGCTCGGGTTAGAGGTCGAAGACGCTAAACGGGGCCGAACATTTGCCTTCGTACAGTCGCTCATTCGGATCACCCTAGTGCTCGTCTTGGCGATTGCGCCGGTAATCGCGGCAGCGATTGGTGAACACACCTATCGCTTCCGTGAGAATGTCTTGGAGTACAACGGGGCATCGGTAACACTTTTGATTGCTGGCATCATCGCCACACTCGTTGGCGTGATTTCGTTCCGCCATATGGACGATCGAAAAGGAATCTCCATATTTAGCGATATTTCGGCGGCGCTACGCGGGGAACTAGGCGTTCGAAACACATTCGCTGCGAGTGGACTCTTTATTGTGTTTGAAGGCGGCGAAGGTGCTGGTAAATCAACTCAAGTAGAGAAGTTACGACAAGCACTAGAACAGGCTGGCGAGAAAGTTATTGTCACTCGCGAACCGGGTGGTACTGCACTTGGGAAGAAGTTGCGCGAAATCCTGCTGAGCAACGAGACCGGAGTAATCGCACCGCGAAGCGAGGCGCTTTTATACGCGGCAGATCGTGCGCATCACGTCGAGAGCTTGGTCAAACCTGCACTTATGGATGGTTCGATTGTGATTAGTGATCGTTACATGGATTCATCCATTGCCTATCAAGGCGGTGGGCGAGTATTAGCGCCACAAGAGATTGCTCGGATCTCCCGTTGGGCAACGAATAATCTCACGCCATCGTTGACCATCCTCCTTGATGTCCCGGCCGAGACTGCATTTGCACGTTTTACTGATCGAGACCGCCTCGAGAGTGAGCCATTGGTCTTTCATGAGCGGGTGCGAACCACCTTTCTTGAGTTAGCGGCCTTCTCCCCAGAGCGGTACCTGGTGATTGACGCCACCGAATCTATTGAGAGAATTGCCGAACAGGTCCTAGCGAGAGTGCAGAGCCTTCTAGCCAGTCGGAGGAAGTAATGGCGGTGGCCCTCTTCGGCGCGATTATCGGACAAGAGCGCGCCATCGAGATTCTGCAGCGCGCTATTTCGGCAGGCATTCAACCTGATGGTTCGCAAGCAATGGTGCAATCATGGTTATTCACTGGACCACCAGGATCAGGACGTTCGCACGTCGCACTCGCTTTCGCTGGAAGTTTGCTCTGCGATCAGGGCGGTTGTGGTGGATGTCAAAGTTGTCATTTAGTAGCGAGCAGTTCGCATCCAGATTTAGAGGTAATTCGCACCGAAGGGCTATCGCTAAAAATCGATGAAGTTCGGGAGATCATTTCGCGCGCATCCTGGGAACCAAGTTCAAGCCGCTATCGCGTCGTAGTGATTGAAGATGCCGAACGTTTGACCGAGAGCGCGGCTAATGCGCTACTTAAGGCGATTGAAGAACCGGGAGCGCGCACCATTTGGCTTCTCTGCTCGCCGACGGTGGAGGATGTTCTGCCAACGATTCGTTCGCGATGCCGACAGATTGCGTTAGTGACGCCAACAACAGAAGCGGTAGCGAAGTTATTGGTACGTGAAGAGCAGGTAAGTGAGAGCGTGGCGCAATTTGCTGCGCGAGCAAGTCAAGGTCATATTGGTCGAGCTCGTTTTCTAGTCCGGGAACCTGATTCTCGATTTCGTCGAGATGAAGTCATCACCATGGCGTTAAACCTCAACGATGTTGCAGGTGCGATGGCTGGCGCAGCTCGCTTAATGGAGATTGCCGCCACCGAGGCTGAGAGCGAAGCAAGTGAACGCGATGAGGCAGAGCGAGAGCAACTTGCTAATGCGTTAGGAGTTGGAGCTACCGGGAAGGCACCAGCTGGTTCTAGTAAAGCGTTAAAAGATTTAGAGAAAGAGCAGAAATCCCGGATTACGCGTGCCACGCGCGACTCGATTGACCGTGCTCTTCTGGATATCTCTACCGCGTATCGCGATCTGATTACGGTACAGATGGGGGTTGCTGGTGAGCGTGAGCTGATTAACGAGCACCTTCGCGAAACGATAGTAAAGCGAGCGGCTACCGCTACCCCTGAAGAGGTGATGCGACGGTGGGAAGAGGTCATGGCAACTCGCCGATCTCTCAAGTTCAACGTGGCACCGCTGCTTGCGCTCGAGGCGCTCTTACTCAAGGTTCGCTTCTAGCATGTTTCTTACTAAACGCCGAGTAGTTCTCCTATCGGTGATGGCGATGGCTGCATCGATTGCAGTTTTTATCACGACTCAAAATAGTGGGGGATGGCGCCTCTCGGATTATCAGAAGCAGAAGTTGATTTGGCTCTCCTGCGGTGGACCATTCCTCTGCACTGATGTCACGGTGCCGATCAATTACGCAAACCCTGGCGGTGAACGTATCCAGTTATCGTTAGTTAAGTATCCAGCGACTAATCCGAAGAAACGTCTTGGCGCTTTGCTCGTTAATCCAGGTGGGCCTGGCGCCTCTGGAGTCGAGTATGGATATGCCGCTGAGTACATCGTGAGTAAGGAGATTCTCGCCTCTTATGACTTGATTGGATTTGACCCACGAGGCGTTGGTGGCAGCTCTGCCGAACGATGCTTAAAAAATAGCGAGACCGATCTACTTGTCGCGGCGAATGGTCCACCAGTTGATGGCCTGAGTATGTCTACATTGGAAGAATCATCGAAGTTACTCGCAGCGCGATGTGAAGAGAAGTTGGGAAGTCGGCTCAAGTTCCTCGGCTCAGTGGATGTCGTCCGAGATATGGATTTGATGCGCCAGGTTCTCGGCGAGGAGAAGCTGAACTTTCTCGGTAAGAGTTATGGAACCTATCTGGGGCTGGTTTACACCAGTATGTTTCCCAAGAATGTGGGACGCTTTGTACTTGACGGGGTAGTCGACCCCAAATTGAGCGCAAATGAATTAAACAAAGCGCAAGCAGATGGCTTTGAGATTGCTCTGGATGCGTTTCTTGAAGATTGCATCACCAAGAAGAGTTGTTTCTTCCAGGGAACACTTGAACAGGCGCGCGCCGAAGTGACCAAAATCCAAGAGCAAATAGGAAGTAAAGCGCTGCCAGGCAAAGATGGCAGAAGTGCAACTGGTTCAATATTTGTATTAGCGATGGTGGCTTCGCTTTATGATTCTGAGACTGGTTGGCCTAAGTTAAATCAAGCGCTCAAAGCTGTCTATCGTGGCGAAGGAGAGCGCTTATTTGATCTTGTTGATGATTATGTGGTTCGCGATAAGAAAGGTCGTTATCCATCAAACGAGAACGAGATTGCTTACATTGTGAATTGTCTCGATCGCACCGATGATGCAAGCCCAGAGCGCCTTGCCTCCGATGCGAAGAAGTTTGCTAGTTTCGCACCACACTTCGGGCCTTACATCGCGTGGTCAACCTTGCCCTGCCACTATTGGCCATATCCACCAGTTCGGCCGCCAGTGGAATTAACCGGCAGCGGCGCCCCGGACTTCATTGTGATTGGGACAACTCGAGACCCGGCCACCCCGTACGCCTGGGCCACCGAGGTCACTGCCAAGTTTGCCTCTGCCTTCCTCATAACTGCCGATGGCGATGGCCATACGGGCCATGGGCGCGGTTCAACCTGTGTAGATAGCGCGGTCGATACCTACTTGCTCTCCGGTGAGCTGCCCGAACGCCCCCTTCGCTGCGCGCTGTAGCTCTGCCATCTGGGCTGGTAATTAGCACCCCTTTGGATAGGGCAGGATTTACCCCGTGCACCTAGATCACATCTCATATGTCGCTTCACATGATCATCTCATCGATGAAGTGCAGCGCATCGGTTCGCGCCTTGGTGCTGGCTTTATGGATGGCGGTATCCATCCACGGTTTGGAACTCGCAACTTCACTCTTCCACTACAAGGTGGACGTTATTTAGAGGTTGTTTGCCCGCTCGATCATCCAGCTGCAGATGCATCTCCATTTGGAAAAGTTGTCTCGCAACGCGCACAAGATGGTGGCGGTTTACTGACCTGGGTGCTCTCTGTATCTGACATTAAGAAATTCGAAGAACGCTTAGGTCGTGAAAGCGTTGATGGCCATCGTCGTCGACCTGATGGTAGCGATTTGAATTGGAAGCAGATTGGTGTGCTTGGCACGTTAGAAGATCGACAACTTCCATTCTTCATCGAATGGCAGAGCGAAGATCATCCTTCGAAGGAAGCTAAAGCAGTCGCCAAGATTGAGAAGTTAGAGATTGCTGGAGATCCTGAGCGAGTGCGTGAGTGGATTGGCGAAGATTTCGAATCAGCATTTGCAGGAATCGCTTTAGAGTGGGTTGATCCAGCAGAAAACGGTGGCGAGACTGGAATATTTGCCGTGCACTTCTCGACGCCAACTGGATCTTTCCGACTCGATTAGGCCTGCCGCCTTAGCTCAGGGGTAGAGCAACGCACTCGTAATGCGTAGGTCCCGGGTTCAAATCCCGGAGGCGGCCCCACCTAAATCAAATTGCTGATTCCGCTGTACTTCTCGACCTTTGCTGGATCAAGTTCGATACCGATGCCAGGACCACTTGGAATCTCGAGCATTCCCTCTTTATCCAACACCCATGGCTTCTTGGTGATGTCATCAACGTAGGGTGCGCCGGTGCAATATTCGACGAAGTTCGTTCGGTGGAATGCAGAAGAGAGTTGGAGATCTGTGGCAAGACCCACAGCAGTATTCCAACCATGCGGAATCATTTGAATGCCATGGTCTTCTGCCATATTTGCGATACGACGCCATTCGCTAATACCGCCACACTTCACAACATCCGGTTGAATGATGTCGAAAGCACCCTGGGTGATAAATGGAATGAAACTCTGTCGACGAGTAAGTACTTCGCCGCCGGAGATGGGCACCGGTGAAGCTTTACGAAGGGTTTTGAAACCTTCGAGATCATCTGGGTGGAGCGCCTCTTCAAACCAGCCAACGTTGTACTCGGCCAACATATGTGAGGCATTTATTGCCCAACGCAAACTACCTTTCCAGTAAGCGTCGGAGCCACCAGCATCAACTGCAAGGAAGCAATCATCGCCGATCGCTTCGCGCGCGCTTCGAACGAGGAGTTCATCGTTAGCTGGGCTGATCCGACCAAAGGTGCCCCAACCAATCTTGAAAGCGCGGAAACCTTGTGCGAGTAGATTCCGTAAATTTGCCTGCATGATGGGCGGTTCATCCATCAACAGCGATGCGTACGGCATGACGCGCTCGCGAAGACGACCACCAAAGAATCGACCGATAGGTTGCTTAGTTACTTTGCCAAAAAGATCCCAGAGCGCGATATCAATACCGCTGATGGTGTGGGTAATGGATCCACCCCGACCAAGCCAGAATGTGTTCTGGTGCAATTTCTCGCTCACACGCTCTGGTTCGAGAGCGGTCTCGCCGATGAGAAGGGGTTTAAGTACTTCGAGCGATGCTCGAACTAATTCGTCACTGGTGAACACTGCGCCAATTCCAACTAGACCTTCATCGGTATGGATCGCAACGAGCGTATGGACAACATTCTCTGGCTCGAGTTCTTCACTCCATCCACCTTTAGGAGTAGCGCCTCTAAGACCTGCAATTCTGATTTCGGTGATTTTCACTTGACAGAGTATAGATAGTCAGTACTGTCTTGCCAAGAATAAAAAGGGTGGTTGCGCATGATTGATATTGCTATTCGTGGAGCTCAAATTGTCGATGGAAGTGGCGGAAAGCGTTTCGTCGCTGATGTGGGAATAATCGACGACAAGATTGCACAGATTGGCAATGTTGCGCAAGGAAAAGTTGAGATAGATGGCACTGGCTTGACGCTCTCGCCTGGCTTCATCGATCCACATAGCCACTCTGACTTCACCTTTCACACCAATCCCGATAATGAGAGCTCAATCCACCAAGGTGTCACAACAGAGATCGTCGGAAATTGTGGGTTTTCCAGCGCCCCGCTCTCTGATGCCTCAATCTCATTTACTGAGAAGCGTCTTCGAAACTATGCCTATACCGGCGAAGTCACCTGGCGCACCTTTGGCGAATATCTAGCTGAAGTTGAACGCTTCAAAACTTCTACCAATTTTGCATTTCTCATTGGCCACAACAGCTTGCGATTGGCCGCTGGAATCATGGGCGAAGAGAAAGTCACTGATGATCAATTAAAAGGCATGAAGAAATTTATCGAAGAGAGCATGGAGGCCGGTGCGCTCGGGATGAGCTCTGGTTTGGAATTTGCGCCAGGTGCATATTCAACGTCAGCTGAGTTAAAGGACATCATCACCGCAGTCGGAAAATACGATGGAATCTATGCCAGCCATGTGCGAAATAGAGATTCCGAGATTTTTGGCGCAATCACTGAGTTTGTAGATATCGCTCGAGCTGGCGGTGTCCGAGGGCAGATCTCGCACTTCAATGTTCGTCATGATTCCAATGCGCCGGAGAATGCATGGCGTCGTGCAGTAGACATCATGGAAAGTGCTCAGAAAGAAGGGCTCGATATCACTGCAGACACCACTCCCTTCCGCGAAGGAATCGGTGCCATGTATGCAATCTTGCCGAGAGATTTGGTCAACCTTGGTCCCAAGGCGATTGCCGAAGCAGCAGCTGATCAAGCAACTCGAAAAGAGTTGCGAACCAAATGTGATCGGTACTGGCGCTTTATTCATAAAGGTCAGTGGCATCGCGTCTACCTTGAAGGATCGCCAAACTTCCCTGAGCTACAAGGGCTTTCGTTCCCGCAAATCTCAGAGATTCTTGGGAAGGATGAGTGGGATTGCTATTTCGACATCATGGCGGCAGCAGGCGAGCAATGTTTGAACCTCATTATGGTCGGCGAACTATTCACTGATGCACATCTTAAAGAGATGATTTCGCATCCAGATTTCTCGCTCGGTGTTGACGGATACACCAGCACCGATCACGGCGCACTCTCTGAGGTCACATCATCGCAGCATCCATATTGCGGCCATATCGAGTACTTAGCTCACCATGTCCGCGAACTTGGCACCCTCACTTTGGAGACTGCAATCCACAAAATGACGAAGAAAGTCGCGGATCGTTTCAATATTCAGAAGCGAGGCGAGATTAAAGAGGGGAATTTTGCAGATCTAGTCCTCTTTAACGCTGACACCGTTGATAGTCGATCGACCATTCAAAAGCCACAGGTCTATCCCGACGGCATTACAGCTGTCATCGTTAACGGTGAGATTGTCGTTCATAACGGTACGCACAAAGGAAAGCGACCTGGTCGGGTTCTTCGCCGTACTGCATAAGCTCCGAATTAATTCCGAAGCGCATATCCAATCGATAGCGTTGATGCCACTATCACCCAGATTTGATAGGGCAGGAAAGCCAGCCCCATCCCAAGCCCCGCTCGAAAGGTAATGATGGTAATTGGGATTGTGATCAACGCGGTAATCGGTAGCGCGATAGCAGCACCGAGAAGGTTATGTGGAATGTAGAAAAGATATGACCAGAGCAGTGCTGCGATAACGCTCACGGCAAAAAGCGCTAGCCATGACATCACTAGCGATTTTGAGAGCGTACGTGCGACGGATACCGCTGCAATCCCTATGACGATGAAGTTATATGGCCAGATGACTCCAAATATCCACGATGGTGGTTGCCACGGCGGTCGATTAAGCGAGAGATACCAACTCGAATTACTGCTGACCCAAAATCCGGAACCGATGGCATAGATAGCGACGAAAACAATGCCCAACACCGCAGCAACCGTGCGCCAACTTTCCATGTCACAAATCTATCAGCGTGCGCTACCTTTTACGTTATGGATTTTGTCGCACAGGTTCGTGCACGCTTACAGCTCAGCGAAAAGAACGAATTGCGCGTTTGTATGGTCTGTCTTGGCAACATCTGTCGCTCGCCTATGGCAGCGGCAGTCCTGAGTAATCGGGCTAATGAGGTAACTTCACTAAACATTCTCGTGGATAGCGCAGGAACGGGATCGTGGCATATTGGCGAGGGGCCGAATTTCTCCTCCGAAGCAACGTGGACGAAGGCTGGTTACAACTACGAACATGTCGCGCAGCAATTTACAAGCGACTTCTACTCCAACCGAGATTTGATTCTGGTGATGGATGCTAGTAATTACCAAAACGTTGTGAAGCTCGCCCGAACTTCGACAGATGCCGAGAAGGTTTTTTATCTCCGCCAATTTGATCCCGCGCTTAGCCACATCGACCCGAACGGAGCTGAGGCAAAAAGGTTGGAAGTCCCCGATCCCTACGGCCTCGCAGAGCGCGCCTTTGAAAAGGTCCTCGAAATGGTAGAAGATTCGGTAGAAGGCCTGCTCCAAGTTCTCAATAGTTAAGCGGAGGCAAGATGCGCGCAGCACGATTCCATGGTCCCAAAGATCTACGGATCGAGGAGGTTCCTAAGCCACAGGTACCTGAAGGTCAGACTTTGGTGGCGATGGAACGCGTAGGAATCTGCGGTACCGATCTTGAGGAGTACTTGATCGGTCCCGTCATCATTCCAAAGATGCGAATGCCAATGATTATTGGCCATGAATATCTTGGACGTGTTATTGAAGATCCACTCGGAAAGTTGAAACCTGGAACGTTAGTAGTTCCCGATGGAATTGTTGGTTGCGGTAATTGCTATTACTGCGATCGTCACGAAGAGGGAATTTGTAAGAGCTATGAGTGCATCGGCCTGACGTGTGATGGCGGTATGGCTGAATTCATGGCAACTGATCCGACCCGTTGGATCGAGGTGCCAAGTCATGTATCAGCGGATGTAGCTGTGTTCGCCGAACCGATGTCGGTAGCAGTGCGGGCCTTAAACAAAGTTCCGACTATTCCAGGAACGAAAGTTGCCGTTACTGGTGGTGGCACTGTCGGTCTGTTGATTGCACAAGTTGCTCGAGCCTTTGGCGCAGCCCAAGTAGTCGTTTATGAGCCAAATCCCGTACGACAAGCGGTAGCTCGAGGCCTGGGATTCGAAACGCTCAATCCACTCATCGAAAAAGAGTGGGCCCACTGCGATGAATTTGATTCATTGCTCGAGTGCTCCGGTGTCAAAGGAACAACTGCTAAATCACTGGAGAAGCTCAGAAATGCTGGCACTCTTGTCCTTGTTGGCTTCCGCCCCGAAGAAGAGAGTTTTCATCTACTCAATTTCGTTCTAAGCGAGAAGCGAATCCAAGGCACTGCAGCTCATATGTGGGATGTCGATGTTGCGGCAGCAATCGCATTACTGGCCGGACCAGCTATTGATACCAAACCATTACTTACCGATGTAATTGCGCTGGATGAGGTAGTTAGCAAGGGTTTTGATCGACTAATAAGCGATAAGAATGCTTTCAAAATCGTGGTGGATACCACGCGCTGAAACCATTAGTAGCGCCGCTTTAGTTTTGTGGGAACCCAAGGTTGATTCCGCCATGGCTAGGGTCTAGCCAGCGGCTGGTCACGACTTTACCTCGAGTAAAGAAGTGGACGCCTTCAGTTCCGTGTGCATGCGAATCACCAAAGAGCGAGCTCTTCCAACCACCAAATGAGTAGTAAGCGACCGGTACTGGAATCGGCACATTGATTCCAACCATGCCAACGAGTACTTCATTCTGGAATTTACGAGCTGCGCCACCATCGTTCGTGAAGATTGCAGTGCCATTACCATACTGATGTGAGTTGATGAGATTTAGGCCCTCTTCATAACTCTTAACTCGAATCACACTGAGCACCGGGCCGAAGATCTCATCTTTATAGATAGACATCGAAGGCTGAACATGATCAAAGAGCGTTGGCCCGAGCCAAAAGCCCTCAGTTGCGCCATCGACTGTGGCATTTCGCCCATCTTCGACGAGTGTGGCTCCTTCTTTGACTCCAGCGTCAACGTAGGAGGCGACCTTATCTCGATGAACTTTGGTGACCAGAGGGCCCATATCACTGCCTTTGGTGCCATCACCGGTTTTAAGTTTCTTCATCCGTTCGCGAATCTTTTCCACCAGTTGATCACCAACCGGTTCGACGACCACTACTGCAGATATCGCCATGCATCGCTCACCGGCAGAACCAAAACCAGCGTTAATTGCCGAGTCGGCAGTGAGATCAAGGTCTGCATCGGGAAGAACGAGCATGTGATTCTTTGCGCCACCGAGCGCTTGTACTCGTTTGCCGTTCTTGGTCCCATTCTCATAAACATATTTCGCGATTGAGGTTGAACCAACGAATGAGAGCGATGCAATATCAGGATGCTCAAGCAAGCGATCAACTGCAACCTTGTCGCCATGGATAACGTTGAAAACGCCATCAGGTAGCCCTGCCTCTTTCCAAAGTTTCGCGATGAAGTTAGTGGCAGAAGGGTCTTTCTCGCTTGGTTTGATGATTACCGTATTTCCAGCGGCGATTGCAATTGGAAAGAACCACATTGGCACCATTGCCGGGAAGTTAAATGGCGAAATGATTGCGCAAACTCCCAGAGGTTGGCGGATGGAGTAGACATCAACACCTTGCGAGACCCCTTCAGAGTATCCACCTTTAAGTAGATGTGGGATGCCGCAGGCGAATTCAACAACTTCTAAACCGCGGGTAACTTCACCAAGAGCATCTGACAGGACTTTGCCATGTTCAGAAGTGATGATTGCTGCTAACTCCTCTTTTTTACTATTGAGCAAGTGTCTAAACGCAAAGAGGATTTGCACGCGCTTGGTAAGAGAAGTCTGACTCCATAGAGTAAATGCGCGCTTAGCATCTTCAACTGCCGAATTAATGGTGGCGATATCAGCAAAATCTACCTGCTTTGAAATCGTGCCTAGAGCTGGATTGAAGACATCACCTTTGCGACCGCTCGCACTTGCAACTTCGCTCCCATTTATCCAATGCTTGACCAGTTCCACGATGCTCCCTCTTTGAATCTCAGGTAGTGATTCTTGCTCCGTAACATGAGTAGTATTCCATCACGGCGAAAAATAGGGGCAGAACGGGGTAGTGCGGTTGAATTCACGGCGATGGTTGGCGCCATACCTACTGCTCAGTCTGACCTGGGGCCTCTCGTTTATGTTCATCGAGATTGCGCTCCCAGTCTTCAGCCCATTCGGTATCGCTTTTGTGAGGAACCTTCTCGGCGCGGCAGTCCTGTGGGGGTACTTGTTCTACAAGAAGATTTCGATTCCACGAGATCGATCAGTTTTTGGCTGGATCTTCCTGATTGGCCTCTGCTCGAACATCATCCCAGTAGTCATCGTGCCATTTGCACAGACAGAGGTGACATCTTCGCTCACCGGAATCGTCAATGCGATGTCTCCGATTTTTGCAGTGATATTCACCTTACTTCTCTTCAAGCATGAGGCCATCAAGCCAATACAAATTTTTGGAATCTTGCTGGCGTTCTTTGGCGTGGCGGTGGTCTTCGGAATTTGGGATATCGAGAGCGCCCCATGGTGGGCTTATCTTTTCTTACTCATTGCAGTCACATCTTTCGGATTAGTCGCGCCGATAATCGCCAAATACATCTCGCCTAAGAACTATCCGCCAGTTGCATTGGCAACAATCCAAGTAACAATTGCTGCAGTCGTGCTCTTCCCAGCTTTTGTTCTCTATGGCTTTAATTCATATGACTTCTCAATTGGGCCGATATTCGCAATCTCGATTATCGGAATCTTCTCAACCGGATTTGCCTTCGCATGGAATTACCAAATTGTCTCAGCTGTAGGCAGCTCGGTAGCGGCCACCGTAAACTTCGTGACCCCTATCGTGGCGGTGATTGCTGGAGTCATAGTGCTTAATGAGCCGGTTACTTGGAATGAACCTGTGGGCGGTGTCATCGTGATTCTTGGCAACGCAATCACGCAGAGATCTCGGGCAAACCGTTGACTAACTCACTAAATCCTCAGAGAAGCCAGAATTGGCTTCCCACCTATATCGCCCTTGGAATCGTTTGGGGCGCGTCCTTTCTCTTTATCGAAAAGTCACTGACTTTCCTCACTCCAGTCGGAGTTGCCTTCCTTCGTTGTTTTTTCGGTGCCGGTTCACTTTGGTGTGTCTTGTTGTACAAGCGAATCCCAATTGTTCGTGATTGGAAGCTTTACTTTCATCTCTGGGTAGTCGGCCTATTTTTAAATGTGTTTCCTGGAATTTTGTTTGCGTTCGCTCAAGAACGCGTTTCATCGATTTTGGCCAGCATCATGAATGCCTTCACGCCGATCATGAGCGTTTTGATGATCTTGGTAATTTTCAGAACAGAGCGGCTGACAATTAACCGGATTTTTGGCATTGTTCTTGGTTTCCTCGGCGTGCTTATCGTTTTAGTTGTAGGCCAGTCGCTCGGCAACTTCTCGTGGAGCGCATTCGGGGCGCTCCTGCTCGCGGTCACTTGTTACGGGATTTCATTCCCTTATTCCTCAAAATTCGTGATGAATCGAAATCTGAAATCGGAACTTTTAGCGACAATACAAGTGACGCTCTCTGCCGCCACACTGTTGCCCTTCTTCATCTATCACGGTGTTGATTCCTACCGACCATCTGCTAGCGCAATATTTTCTATTCTTGCCTTAGGGATATTTGGAACTGGTTTTGCATACATTTGGAATTTCCGTAATGTCGCACTTGCCGGCGCTTCTATAGCAAGCACCGTCACCTACATAACGCCACTGGTAGCCGTAGTGCTTGGTTTGTTGTTGCTCGGTGAGCCGTTAACTTGGAACGAACCGGTTGGGGGTTTAATTGTCCTTGTCGGTAGCGCGCTAGCACAAGGTCGGCTAAAGGTTTTTAAGGAGTAAACATGGAAGCAGTGAGCAATATCTTTCTGGTTCTACATTTCGTAGGTTTGGCAGCTCTCTTTGGTGGTTTTCTGGCGCAGATCAGCGCCCAAAGTAAGTTAATTACCAATGGCATGCTTCACGGCGCCTTGCTCTCGTTAGTTGCTGGAATAGTGCTCGTTGGTGTGCGCTATCCGCTCAACGATCAAGATCCAAATGCATATCCACTCTTTGATAACAGCAAAATCTCGGTGAAGTTACTTATCTTGCTCGTGATTCTTATCCTTGGATATACCAGCAAGAAGCGGAGCAAAGATTCACTTCACGGAGATACCCCTGCATGGGCAACTGTTGGATTATTGACCTTTACCAACATTGTGATTGCCGTCTTTTGGTGAAAGGTGCTGTAAGCCCCAGGCATACATAGCAATTGCTCCTGCCGCAGATGCGTTTATCGAACGGGTAGACCCATATTGTTCGATGGCGAGGACTTCGCGGCAGACTGCTACGGCTTCATCAGACATTCCAGAGCCTTCTTGCCCGAAGAAGAGAATGCATGCTTTTGGTAATGGCCGGTGCTCAAGGCGCTGACTTACTTCGATGTTGTCGATACCAATTATCGGCAAATTCTGACTCTTAGCCCACTCGGCAAAGTCTGTGACAGTGGGGTGGTGGACCACATTCATGTACCTATCGGTGACCATCGCACCACGTCGATTCCAATCTCGCTTTCCTACAATATGAATGCCTTCGACATTAAATGCATTTGCGGTACGAATTAGAGATCCGATGTTGAGATCATGTTTCCAATTCTCGACTGCGATGTGGAGTGGATTACGTTTCTTATTGAGATCGGCAACTATCGCCGCCACCGTCCAATATCGATACTCATCGAGAACATTTCGCTTATCACCGTTTTCGAGTAACTCTGGGTCGTAATGATTTCCGACAGGCCAAGGTTTCGGATGTGGCCCGACGCCAACGAAGGGATAGAATTCCCCTGCACCTGGCTCTGTTGTCATGTGTAGAAACTCCAATAAACCTCTACTCGATGTTAGGAGTCTAGTGGCGCCGTTACTCGCGTTGATCTCGAGTCTGACCTGGGGCCTAGCGGATTTTCTGGGGGGCCTAGCTTCGCGCCGGACTCGAATAGTTCGCGTACTCCCCGTCTCCTACTTATCCGGCGCAATTGTCGTTACTTTTTTCTCAATCTTCTTAATTCCAGGCGAGCTCAATAGCGATTCATATCTCTTTGGTTTCTTCGCCGCCTTCTTTGGCGTACCTGCAATCGCACTTCTTTATGTCGCCCTTAGCCGCGGGCCGATGGGAATCGTCTCGCCAATCACCGCGCTCATGGCAGGGTTTGTTCCGGTCATTACCGGATTACTCCGAGGAGATAGCGTCTCAGCTATTGGGTATTTCGGCATGGCGCTTGCGGCACTTTCGGTGATTCTCGTCAGTCAAGAGCGCAAGAGTGATCAAACTCAACGAATCTCTCTGAGTACCTTGCTCATCTGTGTCGCCAGTGGCACTTTGATCGGTTCCTATCTCACAGTCTTAGGGCTGGCCCCTTCAAATCAAGGAATTTGGACCTCAACGATTGCGCGTTGGTTTGGCTTTCTTTTCGTAGGAGCCTTCTTCTTGTTGCGGCTTAAGGCAATCTCCAAAGATGAGAATTCACAACCATTTCCATGGACGCTCGCAATCGTCGCTGGCATTTTCGATGCTTCTGCAAATGGCATCTATCAAATTGCCACCCAAAAAGGAGTTCTCGCAATAGTCGCAGTATTAGCCTCACTCTATCCTGCGGCGACTGCGGTCTTAGCTCGTTACGTGTTACATGAACGTCTTCGAGTAATTCAGAATATTGGGGTTGTGCTAGCGCTCGCCGCGGCAGCCTGCCTTACGATGGCGTAAAGATGTCGCGTACTGTCCGCTGGCTTACCTCAATAGCAACTGTCGCAACTTTGCTCTTTGGAAATCTCCAACCAAGTAATGCGATTTCATCGATAAGTGAATTAACTATTCCTGCCGATCAAGTAGATGCGATTCAGGGAAAATTTAGCTCGCTAACGAGTGCAATTGCGCCTCTTCTTGATCGCACAACTTTCGCTCAAGAAGAATTCTTACGTTTGCGAGCAGAGACTGGTGGTAAGGGACAAGAATTCCAAGCTGCGCAAAATTTTCTCCGTGCTCAAATCCAAAATCTTTATAAGACGTTCTCCAGCGAAGTTCAAATCAAGAGTAAAAGTGATCTACTTTTCAAAAGAATTCAAAAGAGCCCCCAGTTATTCACAGAATTCATCGCATCGCGTCCTACTGCTTATCTACCCCCGGAGTGTCCACCAGCCGTCGCACTCGATGGGGAGTCGATTTGGGAGACTGGAACGGTAGTTCGAGTAGAAGATGGCGACACAGTTGATGTCCAGACCTGTCGTGGTCAATTAAATGTCCGCCAAATTGGCATCCAGGCGCCAGAGACGGCTAAGCCAACACATTTTGCGCAGTGCGGTGGCCTTGAGGCGTCGAAATTCATGAAATCGCTCTTGCCAATTGGTACAGAAGTTCAGCTACGGTCGAATAATTACGCTTCAGCAAATAACTATGAGGCGCTTGCTCGCCCTTATCGGTACATCTTTGCAAAAGATGCCCAGGGTAATTTCACTATTGATGTGCAAGCAAAATTGATTGAAGCTGGTTTAGCAATGTGGTTTCCCAATGAGAATGAGTATGTCCGGAATCAGGGCTATTTAGAGTTACTTAATGAGGCGGCGAAAAAGGGTGTGGGTCTCTGGTCTGGCGCGCTTTGTAAGAATGAGAATGAGAAGACTCCACTTGGTGCAATTGAATTGTGGACTGAGACAGATTCGCCATTGGCAAACGAGAATCCCTTTGGTGAGTATGTATTACTGCGGAACAGCACCGATCGAGATATCAATCTTTCTGGATGGAGCATCCGGGATACCTCTCTTGATCTATTTGATCCTAAATATGCATTTCCTGCAGGAACGGTCCTTCGAGCAAAATCAATTTTGACCATTTACCTGGGTGAGCCTCTTAATAATTTTCCACTCACTGCAGATGAGCTTGCCTTAGGTTTGAAGAAGGCGATTCTGCAGAACCCATCCTCGCTGGGTGGCAAGTACACCGGCGATGGCATCTATCTGCAGACTCCATTACTTGCTAACGGCGGTGGAAATATGCGGGCATGGCTCCATCGTCCATGCATTCCAACGGATTGTTCGAAGCCCGAGTGGCTGTCGAAAAATAGCGATGGCACTCTCCGCAGCATCCCCTTGCCAGTCACACTTTCGATTGCGATGAACCCTGGAAAGTTCGGTCGGGTTGTTCCTGATATGACTGGGCTCACAGAGGAACAGGCAAAAGTGGCGCTGACTCCGCTCGCACTAAACGTTGCGATCGTCGATAAGAGCAATATTCCAGCAGGTGAGAGCGGTGGCGTGAAGAGCATCGTGGATCAAAGCCCGAGACCAGGAGCAAATCTGCCCCCTAATGCGACCGTCACTGTCTATGTCGATGTGAAGCGTTAATCCGCGATTTTCGCCCCTCTCTGTTTTATCCTTATACCTATATATGTCGCGACTTCCCCGGCCCAGCGGCAATGAGAGCGAGAGTGCACGTGTTGAAAAAACGCGTATTGGCAACGCTTCTCGTCTTCAATACTTTCCTCGCTATTTCAGCTGGCATTCCGGCTGACGCCAAAACTCGCAAACCTAGCGTTGCCGAAATAAATGAAGCAAAGCAGAAAGAGGCAGAGAAGAAAGCTGCCGCCGAACGAGCTAAAGCAAAACTCAACGCCGCATCGAATCAATTGAAGATTTTGACGGCTAAAGCTGTTGCGGCACGGAACAGGTACCTGCAAGAAGTCAAAAAACTAGAGATTGCGACAAAGAAAGCAGATGCAGCGAGAAAGAAAGAAGAAGTCGCGATAGCAAAATCCAATAAAGCCCAGAGCGCGGTTGTTGCCTCTAAGAATCACATCGGCAAAGTTGCTGCCAATGCCTACATCATGGGCTCTGGTTTTACTGATTTCGATTCGATACTTCATGCTGATGGGCCGCAGGATCTCATGGATCGGCTCTCGACACTTGACGCAGTTGGTGAGAACAACAGCAGCATCTTGCTTCGCCTCAAGGTAGCCGAAGAATCTGCTCGCTTAGCAAAAATTGAAGCAGAGCAGGCGCGAGCTGAAGCAGTCGCCGCACGACAAGAGCAAGCCGATGCAACGGCACGGGTCGCTGCAGCTAAGAAAGAGGCGGACCAAGCTCGAGCTGCCCAAGAGGTCGAAGTTAAGAAGTTACAAAAGATGCAGAATCAGCTAATTGCAGAACTTCTGAGCGCTCGCAAGAAGCGGGTAACTCTCGAACAGCAACGCCAATTAGCGATTCTTGAAGAGGCGCTAGCTGCACGTGCCGAGCAAACTGATGTGAAAGCCAAAATCTGGCCGGTCAACGGAATCGGATTTAGCAATGGGCGTACCACAATTCGTTCAACTGAGGAGATTCGGGCAAAGGCTGTTGAATTTGCAAAGAAACAAGTGATTGCTCGGAAGCCCTATGTATGGGGCAGTGAAGGTCCAAATAGTTTCGACTGCTCCGGCCTAGTTTATGCCGCTTATCGTTCTGCAGGACTGGGCTATCCGGGATGGGATCGAGTTAACTCGCGAATTTATTACAGCTGGACTAAGCGAGTGCCATTAAGCGAACTGCAACCCGGTGATTTGCTCTACTACTCCTATAAGGCTGACATCAGCACCATTCACCACATCACCATTTATGCCGGCAATGGCATGATGTGGGAAGCACACAATACGAAAAAGGGTCTTTTGTATAGCTCCATCTATTCCATACCGGGTCTCATTCCATTTGGGGGTCGGGTCTAGCAGCGGGTCTACGCTATAGCCATGATCACTCAGGCTCGATTGGCGGTAAGGCAAACGCTTGCCGCGCTTAGCCCTGGTGATGGCGTTGTAGTAGCAGTTTCTGGCGGCGCAGATTCACTGTTACTTGCTTACTCTCTCTTTCTTGAACGGGAAGAATTAGCGCTCAGCATCCACGCAGTTGTGATTGATCATCAGTTGCAAGAAGACTCGGGGGCAATTGCGCTTCAGACAAAGCGCGCGTTAGAAAAGTTCGGTATCGAGTCAATCACAATCATTCCAGTCGAAGTTGAGAAGCATGATGGAATCGAAGCTGATGCACGCCGAGCGCGCTATCAAGTGTTAGTGGAATTCGCGCAGAAGGTGAGTGCGCCCCGAATTTTTCTTGGACATAATCAAGACGATTTAGCTGAAAGTGTGCTGCTAGGTTTAACGCAAGGATCAGGAACAAAATCACTTGCGGCAATGAGAGTCGATGATGGTTTATATGTTCGACCCTTCTTAGCTCTTGAACGGGAAGTGATTCGACAAGCGTGCCAAGAGGTTAAATTGGATTATTGGAACGACCCACACAATGATGATGAGCGTTTTACTCGCGTGAAGATTCGCAAGAAGATCTTGCCGTTACTCGAATCCGAAATTGGACCAGGAATCGCAGAGGCGCTTGCCCGTTCGGCGCGAATCTTCCGTGAGGACTCTGATGCGCTCGATGCGCTCGCAGACGAGATTTACGCCACCTTGCCTGACCCCACCGCGATGGAGATTGGGCATCTCGAGGGGTTGCCGGTTGCACTCCGCAAACGGGTGATTCGCCGCGCGCTGGCCAGCCTTGGCGCTACCCGGATCAGCGCAGAACAGCTCAGCTGGGTCGATGCTCTGGTGAGCCAGTGGCATGGACAGAAGGAGGTGGCGCTCCCAGCGGGTGTTACAGCTCGACGAGAGTCGGGCAGACTAGCGCTCTCAAAGAAGTAGCCAGCCGAAGAACGAGAGGACGAGGCCACCTGTGGACCTAGCGCGAGTCAAAGATGACATCACTGAAGTAGTTGCCACGAGAGAGCAGATTCAACAACGAATCACGGAAATCGCTGGGGCCATCTCTAGAGATTATGGTGACAAGGATCTGTTATTGGTCGGAGTTCTCAAAGGCGCAGTGATGGCCATGGCCGATCTTGCACGTGCGATGCAGCGCCATGTGGAGATGGATTGGATGGCTGTTTCTTCTTACGGTTCGGGAACGAAATCAAGTGGCGTCGTTCGAATCCTCAAAGATCTCGATCGAGATATTACTGGCCGCGATGTGTTGATTGTTGAGGATATTGTCGATTCCGGGCTAACGCTCTCGTGGCTTCAGACCAACTTACTTTCCCGCGGCGCCAAGTCAGTAGAGATTTTCACAGTATTCCGAAAACCGGATGCAGCAAAAGTTCATGTAGATGTGAAATATGTTGGCTTTGATATCCCACCAGCTTTCGTCGTTGGTTACGGATTAGATTTCTCAGAGAAATATCGAAACCTTGATTGCGTTGCCGTACTAGCGCCAAAGATGTATTCCTAAAGATGAAAAATCGATTTATCAAAGGTCTGCGAAATCCAATAACTTGGATTCTCTTGGCCATGATGCTCTTCTGGGGGTACTCGCAACTCTCGAATAGTGGTAGATCGTTTAAAGAAGTTGAGACTCAGACAATCATCGGCGCGATAACTGCCAAGCAGGTCGATTCAGCTCTGCTATTGGCGCAAGACCAACAGATACGAGTGGAATTAAAGAGCGGGGTGAAAATCTCAGACTCATCGAGGTTGCAAGCTTCATACCTAGCCAACCAAGAAACTGAATTAGTCAAGATCTTGAGCGAGAATCCACCTCCTAATAAGTGGGATGTCAAAGTCACCCGACAGTCACTTCTAGTTTCGCTGCTCTTTACAATTATTCCGTTCTTACTAATTGCGTTTATCTTCTTTTATCTAATATCGCGCGCTCAAGGTGGCGGAAGAGCATTCCAATTCGGTCGTTCGCGAGCAAAGTTAAATGCAAAAGATAAACCTCAGACGAAATTCGCGGATGTTGCGGGCGCTGACGAGGCAATCGAAGAGTTGCGTGAGATCAAGGACTTCCTTGTCGATCCATCGAAGTACCAAAAATTAGGGGCGAAAATTCCTAGAGGAGTGCTCCTCTACGGCCCTCCAGGCACCGGAAAGACCCTGCTGGCTCGAGCGGTGGCGGGCGAGGCAAATGTTCCCTTTTTCTCGATATCAGGCTCGGATTTTGTCGAGATGTTTGTCGGAGTTGGCGCGGCTCGAGTCCGAGATATGTTCGCCCAAGCTAAAGCAAGCGCGCCAGCAATCGTCTTTGTTGATGAGATTGATGCGGTAGGTCGCCATCGGGGTGCGGGCATGGGAGGTGGACATGATGAACGCGAACAAACTCTCAATCAATTGTTGGTTGAGATGGATGGCTTCGAGGCAAATGGTTCGGTAATCATGATTGCCGCTACCAATAGGCCGGATATTTTAGATCCGGCGCTCCTTCGACCAGGAAGATTTGATCGACAGATCCCCGTCGATCGCCCAGACCTCAAAGGTAGAGAAGCAATCTTGAAGATCCACGCTCAAAATAAACCTCTTGCCACAGATGTTGATCTGTTGAATTTAGCGCGCCGGACGCCAGGTTTTACCGGCGCAGATCTTGCAAACGTCATCAATGAAGCAGCGCTACTGACAGCTCGGAAGAATCTGGAGGAGATTTCTAACGAAGCTCTCGGTGAATCTATAGACAGAGTGATGGCTGGTCCGCAGAAAGTTAGTCGTTTGATGAATGAGCGCGAACGACTGATAACTGCTTATCATGAGGGTGGCCATGCGCTTGTTGCACATGCTTTGCCAGATACCGATCCAGTGCAGAAGATAACCATCATGCCTCGTGGCCGAGCGTTGGGCTACACGATGGTTTTGCCTGATGAAGATAAATATTCAAAGTCTCGGAATCAGATGCTTGATGAACTCGCATATACCCTTGGTGGCCGAGCGGCTGAAGAATTGATTTTTCATGATCCCACCACCGGTGCGGCAAACGATATCGAAAAAGCAACAACCCTCTCGCGTGCGATGGTGATGGAGTACGGATTGAGTGAGCGAATTGGCGCGATAAAGCTTGGGTCAGCATCGAGTGAACCGTTTGTTGGAATGTCGTACGGCCATCAACGTGACTATTCAGAAGAGATTGCGGCAATCATCGACGAAGAGGTGCGTGAGCTCATCGATAACGCGCATCAAGAGGCATATGAAATCCTCGTAGCGAACCGAGAGATTCTCGATGCTTTGGTCTTGGAGCTAATGGAGAAAGAGACGCTCGAGAAAGAGGAAGTTGCCCGCGTTTTTGCAGAGGTGAAGGCACGTTCAGCTCGAAAACCGTGGACTGGCTCCAAAGAACGTAAGCCTTCAAAGCAACCGCCGGTCATCTTTGAAAAAGAGAAGAAAGATTGAGCTGAGAACGCCATGGATGAGATAACGCCAATCTCTTTTACCTCACCCCACGACGGGAGAGCGCGAACTCCATTCGATCAAAAGCGCGCTGAGGCAGCGGTTCGGGAAATTCTCCTTGCAATTGGTGAGGATCCCGAGCGAGATGGCTTGAAGGAGACACCCGCACGCGTGGCGCGCGCCCTGCAGGAAAACTTCGCTGGGCTTTGGATGTCACCAGAAGAGGTACTGACGACTACTTTCGATGCGGGCCATCGTGAACTAGTACTCGTCCGCGATATCGAGATTTACTCGCATTGCGAGCATCACTTAACGCCCTTCCACGGATTGGCTCACATCGGCTACATACCTGGTGAGTCTGGTCGAATTACTGGGCTATCGAAGTTAGCGCGACTTGTTGATCTCTTTGCTCGTCGACCTCAGGTGCAAGAGCGGCTCACGACGCAGATTGCCGATGCGCTTGTCGAGATTCTTGAAGTCGCTGGCGCAATAGTTGTGATTGATGCCGAACATCTATGCATGTCGATGCGTGGAGCGAAGAAACCGAGCGCTCGAACAACAACGAGTGCAGTGCGGGGCATCCTGCGCGATCCAACGACTCGCGCTGAGGCGTTGAGCTTGATTCTAGGTCGATGAAATGAGCGTTCCTGCGCAGACCCTTGTGATGGGAATACTTAACGTCACCCCAGATTCATTTGCTGATGGTGGAAAACACTTCACGCTCGATGATGCTCTAACTAGAGCCCATCAAATGGTCAGTGAAGGCGTGGACATCATCGACATCGGAGGCGAATCAACTCGGCCGGGTGCGGAACGAGTTTCAGCCGAGCAAGAGCGCGAACGAGTAATCCCGGTGCTCAAAGAGTTATCTTCGTGGTCGGTTCCGGTGAGCTTAGATACCACCCGCGCTCAGCTTGCTAGAGAGGCGATTTCCCTTGGTGTTTCGTATATCAATGACGTTAGTGGTGGCTTAGCTGACTCAGAAATGCCAGCGGTCATCGCATCGAGCTCGGTGAAGTACATCGCCATGCATTGGCGCGCACATTCGGCTGAAATGATGGATCACGCAAAATACGACGATGTAGTTGGCGAAGTGAAAAATGAGTTGCAGAGCCGAGTGGATCAGTTGTTGGCTGCTGGAATCGATAAACAGCAATTGATACTCGATCCTGGAATAGGTTTCTCAAAGACTTCGCAGCAAAATTGGGAGATTCTTCGGTCTTTAGATGAATTTCACGAACTGGGCGCACCATTACTCATTGGCGCATCTCGAAAACGGTTCTTGGGAGAAGAGCTCAAACCCGAGGAGCGCGAAGAGGCGAGCGTAGCGGTTACCTCATTCTGTGCTGCTCAAGGAATCTGGGCAGTTCGAACACATTCAGTTAAACCGCATAAGGATGCAATCGCGCGAGTAGCTCAATTACAGGTGGTGATCAATGGATAGAATTGTGATTTCTGGAATCCGCGCTAAAGGCTTTCATGGTGTGCTTCCAGAAGAGCGAAAAGCTGGTCAGAGCTTTACTGTCGATTGTGAACTCTTTCTTAACTTGAATCCGGCGATAAAGAGTGATGACCTTACGAAGACGATTGATTATGCTGAAGTTGCCCTAGTTGTTAGGGAGATTGTCGAAGGTCCACCGTTTAATCTCATCGAAGCGCTAGCGGGAAAAATTGGGGATATCCTGATAAAGCGTTATCGGAAAATTCAGAGAGTAATTGTTACCGTGCACAAACCTGAAGCGCCAATACCCGTAGATTTCCTTGATGTCGCCGTGGTTATCGAGCGCAAACGATGAGGGCAGTTCTGGCACTTGGATCGAATTTGGGCGATCGTGAATGGACTTTGATGTCTGCCGCTGAAGCCCTCAATGAAATCGGCGAAGTTGTTGGCTTTTCAAGCTTTCTCGAGAACCGACCGGTAGGTGGACCACCTCAACCTGACTACCTAAATGCCGTATTGATTCTTGATACTCAATTGGAGCCAACAGAGTTGCTTAGAGTGTGTCAAGCGATTGAGAAAATCTTCGGTCGAACTCGAGACGTCCATTGGGGCCCACGTACTCTTGACATCGACATTATTTCTTGTGATAGCCAGACCTTTGAGAGCGAAACGTTGACCTTGCCACATCCTCGAGCAAGTGAACGACGCTTTGTTTTGGCGCCATGGTTAGAGATTGATAATCAGGCGCACTTGCCCGGCAAGGGAGCAGTTGCAGATCTTTTGGCGAACCTGGAGTAGTGGCGCTAGGCTTGCAGCGCCTGGTACCCCATGCGGACTGGAGCCTAAACATGAGACATCTGACCCACTTTGATGAGCGGATTGATTCGCTCGCGTTTGTGCCAACTATGGGCGCACTTCACGAAGGTCATCTCGCACTCATTAGGAAAGCTCGCGAATTGTCGGCAAACGTTCTGGTGAGCGTCTATGTCAATCCCACTCAATTCGAATCCCATGATGATCTAGCAAAGTATCCAAAAACTTTGGAGCGCGATCTCGAATTAGCTGTGAGCGCTGGTGCGGATTTTCTATGGACACCTTCGGTTACTGAAATTTATCCTGAGGGATTAGCGAATGTGAACTTGATTGAGGCTGGAGTAATTGGAGATTTATATGAGGGCCGCTCGCGTCCAAATCATTTCTCTGGCGTGCTTACAGTAATCAGTCGCCTCTTTGCAATTACCGAACCGCGGTATGCCATCTTTGGTGAGAAGGACTTTCAGCAGTTATTTTTGATTCGCCGCTTTGCTCAGAAGGCTTTCCCCAAAGTAGAGATAGTTTCAGGGGAGACCGTTCGTGATCGGAGTGGAATAGCGCTTTCGTCACGAAATTCACGATTGAGCTCAACCGAGCTGCAGATTGCCGAAGTATTGCCGCGGGCGCGTGAAAAGGTAGTCGGCGCGACAACTCTCCAATTTTTGCGGGCATCACTACTAGAGGTACTTAGCGCTCAGAGCGGTTTTCGGTTGGATTATGTCGAGGTAGTTAACCCATCTACGTTGCTCCCGGTAGCTGACGATTACTCTGGGCGGGTTCAGGTGCTCATCGCTGGCTGGATAGGATCAGTACGGATGATTGACAATTTTCCGATCGAATTGAGGGGGTCAGTATGAGATTGCTCGCTCCTGCCCCAGGTTGGACTATTACTTCCGATGTCATCATCGTCGGTTCAGGTATCGCTGGCCTAACTACTGCTCTTCAAATTCGCGCATATGGATATTCAGTTTTGCTCGTTACTAAAGCGCGTGTTGATGAAGGATCAACAAAGTGGGCACAAGGGGGCATTGCGGCTGCACTTGGTCCGGGAGATTCACCAGCAGCGCATGAGGCAGATACCTTGAAAGCGGGCGCAGGTCTTTGCGATCTGAAGGCAGTCCACGCGCTAGTAACTGAGGGGCCAGATGCGGTAGCTCGACTTATTGCACGGGGAGCAGTATTTGATCGCGCAGCATCGGGCGAGATTGCGCTAACGCGAGAAGGTGGCCATCTGACCAATCGAATTCTGCATGCAGGTGGCGATGCAACTGGAGCGGAAATTTCACGGGCTCTCCTTGCGGCAGTTACCGAAGATCCAGGGATTGAGGTCATCGAACATGCGCTCGTTCTCGATTCACTCAAGAGTGAATCAGGTCGAGTCTGTGGCGTTACCCTCCATGTGATTGGTGAAGGTTCGCGTGATGGAGTTGGTCGCGCCCTTGCGAAAGCTGTGATTCTCGGCACGGGCGGTCTTGGTCAAGTTTTTGCGCAAACTACTAATCCATCGGTCTCGACGGGAGATGGAGTTGCGCTCGCACTACGTGCCGGTGCCGATGTGGCAGATGTGGAATTCATCCAATTTCATCCAACAGTCCTTTATTTAGGTGCGAAGAGTTCGGGACAACAACCACTGATCAGTGAAGCGGTCCGCGGCGAGGGCGCCATTTTGCTCAACGATGCTGGCGAACAATTTATGATAGGCATACATCCACTAGCTGATTTGGCTCCCCGCGATGTGGTGGCAAAGGCAATCATGAGCCAGATGTTAAAGGCGGGAACTGGTCATGTGTGGCTGGATGTCAGCAAAGTAGCGAATTTTTCTGAGCGTTTTCCCAATATTTATCAATCATGCATTTCTCACGGAATCAATCCGACTCATGATCGAATACCAGTTGCTCCAGCTGCGCACTACGCATCTGGTGGCGTTCGCGTTGATCTTGCTGGTCGTTCATCTGTTCCAGGTTTATATGCATGTGGTGAGACAGCATGCACAGGGGTACATGGTGCAAATCGCCTGGCCTCTAACTCGCTATTGGAAGGGTTGGTCTTCGCCGCTCGGATCGCAGACGATATTCATCGCACCCTACGACAATTGCCACGCGAAGAACCGATTGTGGGCTCCGATACCGAAATCCTCCTCACACCTGAAATCCGCACCGAGATTGCACAGTCGATGAGCGTTGGTGCTGGAGTCATTCGGACTAAATCATCACTTGAACAGACTAAAGCTCAACTGGAGAAAATTGCGACTCAGGTGAGCAAGAATCCATGTGTTGAAGCATGGGAGACGACTAATTTATTCACGTTGGCTAAGGTGATAGTCGCATCAGCGTTGATTAGGGAAGAGACTCGAGGTTCGCACTGGCGCGAAGATTTTCCGAACGAATCTTCTTCTTGGCTGAAGCGAATTATTGAACATATGGATAGCACGGGAACGCTATCGCAGCGATATGAGGAGGTTGCAAATGATTGATCGACAACTTCTCATTGAGCGAATCGATAGTGCGATTGCTGAGGATTTCGTTGGAAATGTCGACGTTACGACCGCTCCGACAATTCCCATTACCCAAAGGTGCATAGGGGAATTCCGCACCCGTAAGGCTGGTGTCATCTCAGGTATTGATGTGGCGATTGTCGTGCTAGATCGGGTTTGCAAAGGTGGCTACGAGATTATTTCGCGAATCTCTGATGGAAACACGGTCGGTAAAGATGTCACCATTTTGAAGGTATCTGCGCTTACTCGTGAGTTATTGGTCGCCGAGCGAACAGCGCTCAATTTCCTCTCCCGACTCTCTGGCATCTCTTCAGCTACTCGTATTTGGGCAGATGCAGTCGCTGGAACGCAGGCAAAGATTCGAGATACGCGAAAGACCACCCCTGGATGGCGGGATTTGGAGAAATACGCAGTTCTCTGTGGCGGCGGGGTTAATCATCGGCTAAATCTCGCTGAAAGCGCGTTAATCAAAGATAACCACATCGCTGCTGTCGGTGGAATTACTCAGGCAGTTCGCGCAATCAGGTCGCAATTTCCAGATTTGTTGATTGAAGTTGAGATTGATCGAATCGATCAATTAGAGGAGGCAATCACATCGGGTGTGGCCGAAGTGCTTCTAGATAACATGACTCCAGAACAATGTGCCCAAGCGGTTGCAGTTAACGCTGGTCGCGTGAAGTTAGAGGCATCCGGAGGAATCACGCTAGAGACGGTTCGTTCCTATGCCGAGGCGGGCGTCGATTTCATTGCAGTTGGTGCAATTACTCATTCAGCTCCGATACTCGATATTGGCCTAGATATAAGCGAGGTACTCTGATGTTGCTCACGATAGATGTCGGAAATACAAATACTGTTCTTGGAATCTTCGATGAAGATGAGATTTTGCAATCATGGCGAGTGAAGACTGATACCCGAGATACCGCAGACGAACTCTGGATCAAGTATCGATCATTGGTTGAAGATTATGAGATTGATGGCATCTCACTTTGTTCAACGGTTCCTGCCGTTTTACGTGAACTTCGAACGATGCTCGCTCGTCATTATTCAAATACGCCATCAACAATCCTTGAGCCAGGTATCAAAACTGGTGTGCCACTCCTAGTAGACAATCCAAAAGAGATTGGTTCAGACCGAATTGCCAATACCCTTGCCGCGCATACATTGTTTGGCGATGGCGGAGCAGTCATCGTTGTTGATTTTGGAACCTCGACCAATCTTGATGTCGTATCGGTGAAGGGGGAATTCCTCGGTGGCGCGCTCGCTCCAGGTATCGAAATTTCAGTTGACGCGCTCGCATCTCGCGCTGCTCAACTTCGTAAAGTTGAATTGGTTAAACCCCGTTCACCCATTGGAAAGAACACCGTTGAAGCCTTGCAGTCGGGGACTATCTATGGCTTTGCTGGACAAGTTGATGGTTTAGTTCGACGCATCAGTGCAGAACTAGCCGAGAGCAGCAACGGGAAAATCTCCGTGGTCGCTACTGGCGGATTAGCCAGTCTTGTCATTGGTGAGTGCGAAACAGTCGATTTCCATCAGCCAGATCTCACCCTGATTGGTTTGCGACTCGTCCACGAGCGTAACCACTAAGCCGGTACCCTCTCCTTATGGGAAATTCAGAGGTCGATGATCTCCCCGAGCAGATGCAGGTTCGGCGTCAAAAACGCGATGCCCTATTAGAAGGTGGCGTTGAGCCGTATCCAGTCTCAGTATCTCGAACCTCATCCCTCAAATCGATTCGAGATCGTTTTAGCCACCTTGAGATCGATACCAAGAGTGGCATCCAGGAGAGCGTGACCGGTCGGGTGATCTTCAAGCGAGATACCGGCAAGCTTGCATTTGCCACCTTGCGTGAGGGCGATGGCACCGAACTGCAAGCGATGTTCTCACTCGATCAAGTCGGCGAAGCAGTGCTAGAGCAGTGGAAATCCTTCGTTGACCTTGGTGATTTAGTCAGCGTTACGGGAGAGGTCATCACCTCTAAACGCGGCGAGCTCTCGATCCTTGCGCAGAGTTGGCAGATGGCCGCTAAAGCGCTCAGGCCACTTCCGGTTGAACATAAACCGCTCTCTGAAGAGACTCGAGTTCGTCAACGCTATGTCGATCTCATTGTTCGACCTGAAGCGCGCAGCATCGCTCGACTTCGTCCTGCGGTAATGAACTCACTTCGTTCATCGTTTGCTGCTCGAGAATTTATCGAGGTCGAGACCCCAATGTTGCAAGTCTTACATGGCGGAGCTGCAGCGCGTCCCTTCAAAACTCATATCAACGCCTACGACATGGAACTTTTCTTACGAATTGCTCCAGAGCTGTATTTGAAACGATGTTTAGTTGGTGGCATCGAGCGCGTCTTTGAAATTAATCGAAATTTCCGAAATGAGGGAGCTGACTCAAGTCACTCACCAGAATTTGCGATGATTGAGTCGTATCAGGCTTATGGTGATTGGCGCGATGGGATAGAGCTGACTCGCGGTTTGATTCAAGAGGCCGCGAAAGCGGTAGCTGGATCGACAGTAGTCACACATTTTGATGGGCGCGAAAGTGATCTCGGTGGAACGTGGGATGAAATTTCACTCTTCGAATCAGTCTCGAGTGCACTCGGGGAAGAGATTTCAGCGAGCACTCCTTATGCCCAACTTGTCGAGTATGCAAAGAAAGTAAACTTGAGCGTTGATCCCAAGTGGATCCATGGCAAATTGGTCGAGGAGCTCTTCGAGCACCTTGTGATAAAGACCTTTACGAAGCCGACTTTCGTGATGGGCTATCCCGTCGATACATCACCATTGGTTCGAAGCCATCGGGATATTCCTGGAGTGGTCGAGAAATGGGATTTGTATGTCGATGGCTTCGAATTGGCTACTGGATACTCTGAATTAGTCGATCCAGTAGTTCAACGCGAGCGGCTCGTTGCGCAAGCTCAACTCGGCGCTAAAGGTGACTTAGAGGCGATGGCCCTTGATGAGGATTTCTTGCGCGCACTTGAAGTGGGTATGCCACCAACTGCCGGAATGGGAATGGGTGTAGATCGATTACTCATGGCGCTGACTGGCTTAGGTATCCGCGAGACCATTCTCTTTCCTCTAGTGAAACCCGAATGAATCCAATAATTCGCCCAGCAAAGACCACGGACATCAAGGCAATTCGCCAGATGATCGATGAGTACGCGCTGCAGCGTCGGTTGCTCTCTAAAGAGACAGTTACCCTCTATGAAGATGTCCAAGAATTTACTGTTGCAGAGGTAGATGGTGAAGTTGTTGGTTGTGGTGCACTCCACATCCTTTGGGAAGATCTCGCTGAAGTGCGCACCATGGCAGTCCGCGAGAGCCTGCGAAAGCAGGGAATCGGCCATATGATTCTTGATCGAATCATTACGCGCGCAATCGAAATCGGAGTAAAGCGATTATTCTGTCTCACCTTTGAGACTAACTTCTTTGCCAAACATGGTTTTTCACCTATCGAGGGAACTCCAGTAGCTCCCGATGTCTACCAAGAACTTCTCCGTTCCTACGATGAGGGTATCGCCGAGTTCTTAGATTTAGAATCAGTGAAACCAAATACCCTTGGCAATACTCGTATGTTGAAAGTGCTCTAACTCATTTGCTTAAGCAAACGCTCTTTTTACATGGTGGCCACGAATTCCATGAAGATTCTGCAGAGTTCGATCAGTATTTTATGCATGCCATAACTGGAATGCGGATTGGGATTTTTCCGGGCGCCAGTACAAGTGAGCGAGACCGAATCGCGACTGTGGCAATTGCTTCGGGGTATTTCTCTCTCTATGGAATTGAACTCATCGAAGTTACGCCAGAGCAGTTTTCAACTATTGATGTATTGATTCTTCCAGGGGGTTCACCGAATAAACTTCTCGACGAACTCACTCCATACCTGCATGAAGTTCACGAGTTATTCGAACGTGGGGTGATCTATGGAGCAAGCGCCGGGGCGATGGTCTTAGGTCGTGGTTTCACATTGGCTGGTACCTGGCGCGCTGGCCTTGCCCTGGGGGAGTTTGAAGCGCTGGTCCATTTCAGCGGGCAGCTACCCGACCGGGCAGGGCTGTTGTACGGCCTACCCGAGGGCGGCGGACTAGTGGTAGCGAAATCGGGGGAGATTCTCGCCAAATCTAGGGGTGTCGAGCTTCGGGCATAAGTGGCCCAGCTCGGGCGTTATATCGAGATGTAGGAGAGTCAGGCCAGCAATAGGCTTGCCTTCCTTAGCTAACTAGAGGAGCACCATGTTTGAGCGTTTTACCGATAGGGCCCGTCGCGTAGTCGTATTGGCGCAAGAGGAAGCCCGCATGCTCAACCACAATTACATCGGCACCGAGCACATCCTCCTTGGCCTCATCCATGAGGGCGAAGGCGTTGCCGCCAAGGCGATGGAATCCCTCGGCATCTCACTTGAAGCCGTTCGCGCTCAAGTCGAAGAGATCATCGGCCAAGGACAACAAGCCCCGAGTGGCCATATCCCGTTCACGCCGCGGGCGAAGAAGGTTCTAGAACTCTCACTTCGCGAAGCGCTGCAACTTGGACACAATTACATCGGTACTGAGCACATTCTCCTTGGACTTATTCGTGAAGGTGAAGGCGTTGCCGCTCAAGTCCTCGTTAAGTTAGGCGCCGACCTCAACCGAGTTCGCCAACAAGTGATTCAACTGCTCTCGGGATATCAAGGCAAAGAGGCGGTCGCTAGTGGTCCTGCTGAAGGAACGCAATCGACATCGCTTGTCCTTGATCAATTCGGACGCAATCTCACCGCCGCCGCTCGTGAGGGCAAGCTCGATCCAGTTATAGGTCGCGAACGTGAAATTGAGCGAGTGATGCAAGTGCTATCGCGTCGTACCAAGAACAATCCAGTATTGATCGGTGAACCCGGCGTTGGTAAGACCGCTGTAGTCGAAGGTCTAGCGCAGGCAATCGTTAAGAATCATGTCCCAGAGACATTGAAAGATAAGCAGCTCTATTCTCTCGATTTAGGTGCGCTCGTTGCGGGTAGCCGTTATCGTGGCGATTTCGAAGAGCGGTTAAAGAAGGTATTGAAGGAGATTCGCACTCGTGGCGACATCATCCTCTTTATTGATGAGATTCATACTCTGGTTGGCGCTGGCGCCGCAGAAGGTGCGATTGATGCTGCAAGCATCTTGAAGCCAATGCTCGCCCGCGGTGAACTTCAAACAATTGGCGCAACAACTCTCGATGAATATCGAAAGCATCTTGAGAAAGATGCCGCTCTTGAGCGCCGATTCCAACCGATTCAAGTCTCTGAACCCACCGTGGCGCAGACGATTGAGATTCTCAAAGGACTTCGCGATCGTTATGAGACCCACCATCACGTCTCCATCTCTGATGGTGCGCTCGCCGCAGCGGCAAACCTTGCAGATCGCTATATCTCAGATCGATTCTTGCCGGATAAAGCAATTGATCTGATTGATGAGGCTGGCTCGCGCCTGCGAATTCGCCGAATGACTGCGCCGCCAGATCTTCGTGAATTCGATGATCGCATCGCTTCCGTTCGTCGCGAGAAAGAGTCGGCAATCGACGGGCAAGATTTCGAGAAAGCCGCTGCCCTTCGCGACAAAGAGAAGACGTTAATTCTCGAGAAGGTAGAGCGCGAAAAATCCTGGAAGGCTGGCGACTTAGATCAGGTCTCAGTGGTCGATGAAGAATTAATCGCCGAGGTTCTAGCGTTCTCCACCGGAATCCCAGTCGTGAAGTTGACCGAAGAAGAGACTGCCCGCCTGATCAAGATGGAGGATGAACTCCACAAGCGCGTCATCGGTCAAGAACAAGCGATCAAGGCGCTCTCACAGGCGATTCGTCGTTCGCGAGCAGGGCTTAAGGATCCAAAACGTCCTGGTGGCTCATTTATCTTTGCTGGCCCATCTGGCGTTGGCAAGACTGAGCTTTCACGCACGCTCGCACAATTCCTCTTTGGTGATGAGAGCGCGCTCATTCAACTTGATATGAGCGAGTATGCCGAGCGCCATACCGTCTCACGTCTCTTTGGTTCACCTCCCGGTTATGTTGGTTACGACGAGGGTGGTCAACTCACTGAGAAGGTGCGCCGTCGCCCATTCTCAGTAGTTCTTTTCGATGAAATCGAAAAGGCGCACCCCGATATCTTCAACTCACTTCTTCAAGTGCTTGAAGATGGTCGCCTTACCGATGCTCAAGGTCGCGTAGTCGACTTCAAGAACACTGTGATTATCATGACGACCAACCTTGGAACTCGAGATGCATCGAAGCCGGTGAACTTGGGCTTTGCTAATAGCGGTGATGCGCTCTCCTCATACGATCGAATGCGCGCGAAGGTGACTGATGAATTGAAGTCACATTTCCGACCAGAGTTCCTCAACCGTATCGATGACATCATTGTCTTCCATCAGTTGACGCAGGCAGAGATCATCCAAATCGTCGATTTGATGATTACTGGCGTCGATTCCCGCTTGAAGGATAAGGATATGGGAATCGAACTCACCCCAGCTGCTAAGCAATTATTGGCAACTAAGGGTTACGACGCTGCGATGGGCGCACGTCCACTTCGCCGCACTATCCAACGTGAGATTGAAGATGTCCTCTCGGAGAAGATTCTCTTCGGCGAGATTGGCGCTGGTGAGCTGGTGTTGATTGATGCTGAAGGCGAAGGCACGGATGCGAAATTCACCTTCAAATCAACCCTGATTGCGACCACTCCGGATACCCCAGAAGATCTCCAAGAGGCGCCAACTACTTAACGCGCCAAGCTGTAGCTCTTGCCTCGTTTCTCGATGAGTCCATCATCAAGGAGCGAGGCAATTGCTTTTTCATATTGAGATGAATCGCTCCATAGCGCTGCCAACTTTGCGTTACTCACCAGTTCAGATTCGCGAAGCGCATGCATGATTACGCCACGACACTGGCGGTCGCTCCCATGCCACTTGGCAACTTTCCTTTGCTCATCTGAAGTGAGTGGATAGTCAGTTGCCCGCCATAAACAGATCTCTGAGAGTGGACATTGATCACATAGGGGTTTTCGTGCTTTGCAGATAAGCGCACCCAATTCCATGGTGGCTGCCGCCCAGGTGCCATCGTCACCTACTGGTATCAATGCTCGTGCCAACATTCGTTCAGAATTATTCGGCGACCCCTTTGGTTCGCTCACGCCAGCCCAACATCGGGCGTAGAGCCGGCGGATATTGATATCCAAGACCACTTCCGATTGGTGGAAGGCAAATGCGCTAATTGCAGCGGCGGTGTATTCGCCGATTCCAGGAAGTTTTCGTAATTGCTCGATGCTCCTAGGCACTGCACCGCCATGCTCGGCAACAATTACTTGGGCACACTCATATAAACGCTTAGCTCGACGCGGATAGCCAAGTCGCCCCCACTCGCGAAGTGCATCGCTCAATGAAGCCGCTGCGAGATCTGCCGGAGTCGGCCAGAGCTCTAACCATCGCTGCCACTGCGGTAAGACTCGATGCACTGGCGTTTGTTGGAGCATAAATTCGCTGACGAGAACGCCCCATGGGCTCGTCGCCCGCCAGGGAAGATCGCGACGGTGCTCTCGATACCAGGTGAGAATCGGTTCCATAATCGGTAACGCAAATCACTTAGTGGCGGTTGGAAGGAGCCTGACTTTTTCGAGCGCTTGCGAGAGTCGATGGACCTCGAGGATATCCATGCCAGGGACTTTGACATCGCTACCTGCAGGGAGAATCGCCTTCTTGAAACCGAGGCGGAACGCCTCTTGGGCGCGCTGTTGCAGGCCATTAACGCGCCTGATCTCACCAGCGAGGCCGACTTCGCCGATAGCAATCAGATCTGGAGGGAGCGCAAGGTTAACCGCTGCTGATGCAACTGCGAGTGCAAGTGCGAGATCCACAGATGGCTCGACGAGTTTCATTCCACCAACTGTTGCTACATAGATATCGCGCCCAGCGAGATTAACGCCGCTGCGCAATTCAAGAACAGCAAGAGTCATTGCACAGCGCGCAGAATCTAAACCGCTAGTAACTCGGCGAGCATTGCCGTAATCGCGATCTTTTTCATTACCGACCAACGCTTGAATTTCAGCGACGAGCGCGCGCCGTCCTTCAAGGGCAACGGTAAGACAGGTGCCAGGAACAGGTTGCGCATGGCGAGTTGTGAAGAGCCCAGTGGGATCGGCAACTCCGGTGATACCGCCATCGTGGAGATCAAAGCAGCCCACCTCATCGGTAGCGCCAAATCGATTCTTGACTGCGCGAATCAAGCGAAGGCGAGAGTGGCGATCGCCTTCGAAGTTAAGTACGACATCAACGAGATGCTCAAGTAAACGTGGCCCAGCGATGGAACCATCTTTTGTAACGTGGCCAACGAGGATTACCGTGATGCCACGTTCTTTTGCGATCCGAATCGCAGTGTTTGCAACTTCGCGAACTTGCGTCATGCTGCCAGGCGCGCTATCGAGTGCGCTACTTGCAATCGTTTGGATTGAATCAATAATTAGAAGATCTGGTTTTACTCGATCGACATGCGAGATGAGCGCAGCAAGATCTGTTTCGGCAGCTAACCAGAGTGAAGGATCAATTGCCTTCAACCGCTCTGCACGTAAACGCACTTGGGCAGCGGACTCTTCACCGGTGAGATAGAGGCTGGTCAAACCACTTCGCGCGCTCTCAGCAGCGACGGTGAGTAGGAGCGTGGATTTACCGACCCCTGGCTCGCCAGCGAGTAAGAGGACGCCACCGGGAACTAAGCCACCGCCGAGGGTGCGATCGAGTTCGGCAACGCCGCTCGAACGCGATTGTCCAGCGGCAAGATTGATCTCACCAATAGGCGTAGCAGGGGCTGCGACTGCACCGGGCAAGAGCGTGATTTTTCGTGGTGTGAGGCCAGCGCTCTCTTCGACGCTGCCCCATGCTTGGCACTCACCACATCGACCAACCCATTTGGTCGTGCTCCAACCACACTCAGAACAGCGAAAGGGATCGCGCGCCGGTGCCTTAGCCATAGCCACCAGCCTAGAGTGAACTACCGACTCTTGCTCTCCTGCGCCGCCAATGTGGCGGGGTGGATCTGAAGTAGCGGCAAGAGTTTGGGGGAGGCTTCGCGCCGCGCCTGCATCCGCGCATCACAGATCTCTTTGAGCACGGTGTATCCCTTCGTGCCCATCAGTTTTATCAACTCATATGCATTGGAGATGTAGACCGGCTCCTTGCCCACGTGCGCTTCAGAATTGCTGGTGCAGTACCAATCGAACTCCACGCCGCCAGGACCCCAGCCGCGCCGTTCATATTCGCCTATGACAGTGACGCTATGTACTTCATCGTCGCCAAGATCAACTTTCTCAAACGACCGACGAATCGGAAGCTGCCAACAGACATCTGGTTTAGTTTCAACAAAATGCACATCTTCGCTAATAGCAAGATGATGTAAAGCGCATCCCATTTGACCTGAGAAACCAGGAGCTTCATATCCTTTTCGATTGAGGAAGATACATCCATTTTCGATGTTTCGAGTCTTGCGCTCGTTATCTTCATCAACCTCGCTGATATTGAGCTTGCCACCTTTTCGCTTCGGTTGTGCTTGATCGTAAAATTGCCACTCACTCCGTTTTAACTTCGCTGCATATTTAAGGACACGCTTCTCATCATCTTTATCGGAATACATCGCGCCTTCAGAGCAACATCCATCGTGAGGCGTTTGTGCGTAGATGCCTTGGCACCCATTGCCGTAGATGCAACTCCAGCTAGAGGTTAGCCAGGTGATATCGCAGCGGAAGAAATCACTGCCATCAGGGTCGGCAGGGTCGACGAACTCAACCCATTCACGTGGGAAATCAGGCTTTACCTCAGGCATAAGAAAGAACAATAGAGGTATCTGGCGATAGGATTTAACACATGGCAACTTTGGCAATCATCGGTGCAGGTGCGATGGGAGAAGCGATCATCGCTGGCCTGGTCAAAGCTGGACATTCCCCTGCCAGTATCGGCATCATCGAAAAACGTGCCGAACGTGCGCTCGAGCTAGAGCAGCGTTACGGCGTGGTGAAACTCGCTGATTTAGCGGGGCTCTCGACCTGTTTTCTCGTGGTCAAGCCAAATGACCTAGCCAACACGCTTGCTACATATGGTGCACAACTACCCACCGATGCCCTTGTTATATCCATCATCGCTGGCAAGACGACCGCCTTCATCGAATCGCTCATTCCGCATCGAGTAGTCCGAGTGATGCCAAACACTCCAGCGCTGGTCGGTTCTGGGATGGCTGCAATCTCAGCAGGGGCCCGAGCCACTGATGAGGATCTCGCTGCTGTTGAGCAACTTCTTGCCGGCACTGGTGCGGTGATCCGCGTCGATGAATCGCTGCAAGATGCTGTTACCGCTGTGAGTGGTTCTGGTCCGGCCTATTTCTTTTTGATAGTCGAGGCAATGGTCGAAACTGGGGTAAAACTCGGGCTCACCGCTGAGGTTGCTACCCAATTAGCAGTCCAAACGTTGGTTGGCGCGGGAAAGATGCTCGCAGAAAGCGGTTTATCGGCAGAACAGCTACGTGCCAATGTCACGAGTCCTAATGGGACCACTGCTGCGGCGATAAAAGTTATGCAAGATAGCGGCTTAGCAGAAATTTTCAATAAAGCCTTAACAGCAGCTCGTGATAGATCCCGTGAACTTGCATCAGGATGAAGCGTTCGTTTCATAAATTTGTCGCTTTAACTTGCACTCTATTTTTTGGTGGGTCGATGCTCGCCCATGCGGCAGAAAAACTTCCAATAATCAATGAAGCAAATGGTTTTGTGATCTCCGAAGCAAGCGACGCCGTAGCTCTCGCTCGAATAGAAGAGAGGTGGATAGTCGCTGGTAGTAATGGCGAAGATGCGAGTTGGTTAGCGCTCTTTGATCAAAAAGGTAATGAAATCTGGCGAATCTTCCCGGTTAGCGCTGGTCAAGGTGGCGAGGGATTTATCACCACTGCCGAGGTCGATACTCGCGGAATTATCATTGCAGGTATATCGCAGAACCCCTTGATCTTGCCAACAGCGCAAAGCTCTGATCCATCACAGTCAAGCGCACCTACACCGGTGCCAAGTACTACGAATACTCCAAGTAGGAGCGTGCCGCTGGTCAATCCAGATAATGTCACGCCAGTTACGAATAATCCATTTCGGAAAGATATTGCAAATATTTTCCTGGCTCGAGTTAATCTAAATGGCAAGCTCGAGAATATCTTCAATAGCGCAAATACCCGAGGATTTATTCCAAACTCGATTGCGACTATTGGCGAGAATATTTTTCTTTCCGGAAATGAATTGGGCGAAGCGGGGCTAAGTCGTGGCGGTTTAATTAAGTTTGCCTCCGATGGAACGACGACTTCTTACACGTATGGAGCAAACCAAACCACCTTTAATCGACTGATATCGAGAACGAGCAAAACTCTGAGCATTATTGGTAGCAGCGCCGAAACGCTTGCAAATCGAAAAGTAGTAGGCAAGCGCGACGGCATCATTCTCGATGTTTCGATTGCGACAGGAGCGATTACGAAAGTCCTTCGAAGTAGTGGCAAAGGCGCTTCCCGCTCGTGGGATAGCGCAACTGGAAATTTATTGGTCGCGGGGACATCCCAGGTAGGCGCGCAGAAAGAAGGTGTCGTCACCTCTTTCACCGCAAAGGGCGCAGTCTCATGGACGCTCCGATTTTCAAAGAGCGGAAAAGCCCTTGCGCGCGGGAATTGCATTGCTACCGAGTCGCTGAGCTCAGAAGCGTTCCTCTTTATCGTTGACACGAAAGGCAAGCAGATCAAGGGAGCGCGACTGCCGAATCAGGAATTATTGGCAGTGGCGACAACTCCTGCAAAGGGCTGCGCACTCCTCACCGCGGCTACTGTGGGTGGGATTCGGCTGTCATACCTCTAGCAAATTCTGGGGTACCCTTCCTCCAGCAGATTTTCCAAAGTAGTGACCACTATTCATAGGAGCGTGACGTGGGTTCAGTAGTAAAGAAGCGCCGTAAGCGTATGGCGAAGAAGAAGCATAAGAAACTTCTCAAAAAGACCCGCATTCAGCGACGTAACGCCAAGTAATCGAAGTTCGCGCTACTCTTTTTAAACGACTGGCTCCTTCAGTAACGAAAGTTTCCCTGAAATGTTTGCCAGCAAGTAGGAAGCGCGCTTCCAGGTAATCCAGGCAATTGAAGAAGTCTTTGAAGTCGGTTCATCGCTCACTAATTTGCTTTTGCGCGAAGTAAAATCGAAGTTGCAGAGTCGATCTTCACATCCATAAATCACTGATTTTTCAGTTACAGCCAACGGGCCTTTAGGTGCCACAGTTAACTTTTCCTCAAGCAAGGATTGTGGATCGTTGAGATCCATCCATCTAATGCGATCAGCTTTTACTGGCGAGGCGCTCGAAGTTCCCAACCAAGTGGCAATCAGCTTTTCGCCCGTTGCGGCCAACGCAACATCAAATCCTGCAATTGGCGACTCACGTCGCCCAAGGTCGAGAGTAGTAAATTGCCAATCATTAGGAGACGTTGAACTTCTGGTTGCATATCGAACATCACCCTGCGCTACAACTTTATTCGGTGCGGCAATCACCGAGTCATAGAGAACATGTACTTTCTTTCCGACTGATACCGCTGCTAAGTGAAAAGCAACATCTCCTTCGGTGCGTCCACCAAGAAGTGAATCCCCATCGACAATCTCATACTGCCATTTCTTACCTACAAGCGTCGCACCTAAGAGAATTCCTTGGCTTTCGTCACGGTAGAAGACTTGAAGCCCTAAGGGAGTCGAGACGCATGCATTTGAGACCGAAACGTTGCTTGCCGTTCGGACTCGGATCTCTTCTCGATAATCCTGAATATACTCGCCATTTCCGTCGACGGTCTCATAGGAGAATTTGCTGCCATCGAAGACAGCTCGCAGTAAATCCTTTTCAACGGTATCGGTATAGAAGATATTTAGTCGCTCATTTTTTCCAGTTCCACTAGAGCAGAGCGAGATTGCACCATTCAGGTTATTAACCCGACGCCCACCCTTCGCGGAGTTACCATCGACAGTCGTTCGAACCCATTTCTTCCCATTCCACAGGGAGAGGTAGATATCACCGGAGGTGTTATCGGAATAGGCCACCGCGGGATTGCCTTTAAATAAGCCCTCCGATAGATGTTCTCCATCACCGCTCTTATCGAGGGCGGTAGCAGCCCAGACGCTCTCGGGCACGATGATTGAGGTTTTTTCCTCTGCGCCCGACGCTGTCGCCATGTTTGGAATCACGCCAAAGTAATAGGGCAGGCCAGCATCCAACTTATCGATTGTAAATGGCGCACTCTTAGCGCTAACAACGCGTGCACCTGGGTAGATCTTGATGGTGAAGTCTGTGATCTCTTGACGGATGGATTGTTCCGGAGGATCAAAGAACAAAGTGACTGATTTATTTCCGGCAACGCCGCGGAGATTTTGAACGCTTGAAAGTGGTGAATTCGGAGTTTTCCCCCGCATGTCTTCAAACATCGCGAGAGTAATCGGCCCTGGGTCATGCACCGCCTGTTGAGTACTGATTGATGAGCTCATCAACCCATCAGCCATACTTTTTGGATAAGTGTCGTCATCTAAATGACTAACTGATGATCCTGATTTGTATTCGTCAGGCGTGAAGAGTTTGATTTTCGAATTCTGATTGGCAATTTTACCTTTTTCGCCAACCCAATATAGATCTCCAGTCACATACGATGAAAAGTTGCTATCTGTGCTTGGAATATCAGAGAGGCGTCGCCCAGCATCATTTGCGACAAAACCCGAGAATATCGTTGGATTATTGTTGCTATAAGTCTTAAGTCGTTCGTTGAATGTTTCTTGAGAGATTAATCCAAGTCCGTGTCCCAATTCATGAAGTACCGCGGTAACAAAGTCGTATTGCCTTACTCCAGGCTTAGCATCTAATCCGAAGTACCATGTCACATAGAGCGAGTTGGAGTTGAACCGCGCTGTTATTTCAGGATTGAAATCATCCAAATCCTTCTTATCGGTGTTGATTGCGTTAGCAAGGGCGGCGGGATACCAAAGTTTCTTCTCGGGAGCACCTTTGAAATCTTGAAAGTAACCGCCACCGCGAGCGCCGCCCGGGCGCGCGCTTCCCAGAATGCCGGGCTCTAACGGAGACCAATATGCTTCGACATCAATAGGTACCGGAGATGCAAAAAGATAAGACCAGATCTTTGTCGCCCGCATGAATGCTTTCTTCGCATCTTCGGGCCACTGTTGCCGCGACTCAGAGATAAAAGTGACGTTAAAAGTCGAGACCACATCGCGACCGCTCTCATCGAATGTAAATGAAGATGCGCCAAGGCGTGCACCTGCACCTGCATTTGGCCCACTTGTGGCATAGGTACTTTCCCAGTGCGCAGGGATTGATTTAACGGTGAGGGCTTGAGCAGGCGCTGGTGTTATCCAGCTCGATATGACTAAAAGGAGAGTAACGCCTAGGCTTTTTAACCTCACAGGCTGACGGTATCAGGAGGTGGCAGATGGTGAATGGACGCGAAGCATTTCTTAGAGCGGAGCGCGAGTTCTCAGAAACCGCTCCCGAGCCGACATTAGATGATTTACGGAGCGACCTCGCTCGGGCTATCGGTGATTTTGCCAACCAAAATTTTGCCGATCGTTACGGTCCACTTGTTGGGTCAGTGGTCGAGAACACTGCGGAACAGATTTTGCGCGATCTTGAAAGCAATGGCATGAAGGCGCGAGAAGAACTTACTTTCGTTGCTCGAGAATTAATGAATCGGATACTCCGTGCCAGCAACAGCTAACTTGCTACTCGTGTTAGTGGCTGCAATTGTCATCATCATTACGATGAGTCGACTCTAATCCATTAATAAACTAAGGCTTGAGTATCAGCTCGCATTATCTCTTCGACAAATGTACTTGCGCCAGCAATCTCTACCCCTGGGATAAGTTGTTCTTGAGTAATTCCTCGTCGCTTGGCACATTGCGTGCAGACTTTAATGCGACCCAGTTCAATTATTTGATTGCGTAGCTCAGCCAGAGGTGCAGCATGTTCCAAATGGAATTCTTCAGCTTTCCCTGGGACACCAAAGAGCGTGGCATCGCCAGTCAACCAGAGAATCACATCGGCTCCTGATGCCGCAGCTGTAGCTGCGACAGTAAATCCTTGCGAGCAACGCTCGGCGGAATCTTGCCCAACGGTTACTTTGACGACTAAAGCCTTAGATGCCATAGCGAGAATCTACACGGATTGCCTTGATTTCCCCGTACTCTTTTCCTTGTGCTGATCCTCGATCTGGTCTTTGCCGCGATACTTGTCCTTGCTTCGTTTCTTGTCTCGCTCTTCTTAATCGGAAGATCTGGTCGCGCGCTCCGCAAATTCCAGCAAGAGAAATCTGGGGACACGATGCGGCGTAAACTTATCTCGCGAAACCAAGTACGAAAGTTGGGCGATTAAGATGGCATTTACTATTCCCGAGGGTCTCCATCAGGACCTTTACCCGCTCGCCTGGTTGGTCGGAACTTGGCGCGGCAAGGGGCAAGGGGAGTACCCGAGCACTCAGCCGTTCACCTTCGAACAAGAGGTCACCTTCAATCATGACGGTCGCCCATTTCTCACCTATTTCTCTCGTTCCTGGTTGGTCCAGGAGGGCAGCGATGAATTGATTCCCGCGGCGCAGGAAACCGGTTTTTGGCGAGTCAAACCCAACAATGTTCTTGAGGTGATCTTGGCGCACAACACTGGTATTGCTGAAGGTTGGGTGGGTCGCTTCGATGTTGCCAAGATCCAGTTGGTAATGGATCAGGGGTACAGCGCGCCTTCTGCAAAGCTTGTTACTGGTGGCACTCGCCTCTACGGATTAGTGGAGGGCGAGCTCTTCTTCGCCTACGACATGGAGGCGCAAGGACATCAACTCCAAGCACACATCTGGTCAACCATGGAACGAGTTGTGGTGTGAGCGCGCCAGAAGCGTTAGCGCAAGTAATTCGAAATGAGATGGTGGAATCAGCGCACTATGGCCATCTGATAGCGATTGATGGAGCTGGAAATGAGATTTTCTCGCGTGGAGATATCCAAGCGCCGATATTCCCACGCTCATCGATTAAACCGATTCAAGCTCGAGCGATGGTTAATCTCGGACTGAAGATTGAACCACGATTACTCGCTCTAGTTATCGCCAGCCATTCAGGTGCCATCGAACATATTGCAGGTGTGCGTGAGATCCTTAGCAGCTTTGGATTGAAAGAATCAGCGCTCCAATGTGCATTTGATTTACCACTTGGTGAGATTGAACGAAAATTGTGGGGTGAAAAACCTCCAGCAAGGATTTCGATGAATTGCAGCGGCAAACATGCCGGAATGTTAGCTACGTGCGTGATTAACAATTGGGATACTTCGAATTATCTAGATATGAATCACCCGCTGCAGATAGCAATCAAACAAGATATTGAATCAGCCGCTCAGGAAAAGAGCGCAAATGAGACTTTTGATGGATGCGGCGCGCCCCTCTTTGCAATCTCAACTGCAGGTTTGGCGCGCGCTATTTACAACCTTCTCAATAGCGACGATGGAGCTTCACAAGCAATCGTCCGAGCTATGAGAGATTTTCCCGAGATGGTGGCGGGAAGCCAGAGGCTGTCAGCAATCTGGATGCGAGCGATACCAGGCCTGATTATGAAAGAGGGCGCCGAAGGAGTGCTCATCGCGGGCGCGCGCGCTCATGGCGTAGTTGCATTTAAAGTGATCGATGGTTCGATGCGTGCGCACGAGGTTATTACTCGCGCTGCGTTACAACGTATTGGATTAGATGGCGGCTCAGCGGTGCCAGCTGCGACAACAGTCTTCGGCGGGCCGCCCCCCAAAGTGGCAATTCGCGCGCCATTTTAAGTTCAGTAGACTAAGCCTTGTGTCGCTAACCAATCCTTTGGAATCACTCTCTGGCCTAGTCCTTACTGTGGTGAGCCTTGCTCAACTAGCTGGGCTCCTTTTTAGTTTGGGCCATGCGCTCCGAGTTCGCAGTGATGCCTTTACTGCAGCAGGAAAGCAGAGCAAGGTGTTCTGGGGTGCGCTACTTGGGGTCTCATTGATCCTCCGCCTTACGATTTCAAGTCCGTTAGATCTCTTCGGAGTTATTGCATCGATTGCTGCGATTGTGTACATCGTCGATGTCCGACCAGCGCTTAACGAGATCCTTCGCGGACCTCGTTGGTAGGAGCGAGAATCCTATGAATCAAGCCGGTCGCATCGCACAATTGATGATGCATACATCACCTCTCGAGCAAACTGGAGCGCGTGATGCCGGCGGCATGAATGTCTACGTTGTTGAAACCGCAAAACGGTTGGCAAAATCTGGAATCGCAGTTGATATCTTCACTCGAGCAACTTCAGGCTCTTTACCGCCGGTCGTTGAGCTCGCTCCCGGTGTCGAAGTCCATCACATCACTGCTGGACCATATGAAGGACTTACAAAAGAAGACTTACCATCACAAATGTGCACGATGGCATCTGAGTTACTTCGAGTGGAGGCTAATCACCCGCGCGGTTATTACGACCTAATTCATTCGCACTATTGGATATCTGGCCAAGTTGGTCTACTTGCCTCACAACGATGGAATGTTCCACTTGTACATACGATGCACACGATGGCGAAGGTGAAGAACCTTGCGCTCGCCGATCACGACCAGCCCGAACCAGTTGCGCGCGCGATCGGTGAAGAGCAAATTGTTGCTGGAGCCAAAGCGCTAATTGCTAATACCGATGCTGAAGCAGCTAATTTAGTAAGTCTTTATGATGCATGTCCGGATCGAGTTCATGTTGTTCCTCCCGGTGTTGACCTTGAGCATTTCGCTCCTGGTGGAGGTCGGCGCGAAGCTCGCGTTCAACTAGGCCTCGATAGAGATAGTTTGATCCTCGCTTTCGTCGGCAGAATTCAGCCACATAAGGGGCCAGATGTGCTCATTAGCGCCGCAGGCGAGATGGTCAAACATGACCCGGTGATCAAAAGTAAGTTACAAATCCTCATCATTGGCGGCGTTTCCGGAGGCAGCGGAGAAGAGCTCAATCGCCTCCAATCATTAGCGCGATTCTTAGGAATTCAGGATCGAGTGAGGTTCATTCCACCGGCATCGCGCGAAGAGTTACCGCACTGGTATCGAGCGGCGGATTTAGTCTGCGTGCCTAGCTATAGCGAATCTTTTGGTTTAGTTGCTCTCGAAGCGCAGGCATGTGGCACCCCAGTTGTGGCAGCTGCCGTCGGCGGACTTCGAACCGCAGTTGCTGATGGTTTCTCTGGTTCGCTCGTGGATGGTCATGATCCACGCTCTTGGTCTGCTGTCCTCACTCGCCTACTTCAAGAACCGCAACGTCGCGTCGCGCTCTCGATGGGGGCTCTGCAACATGCGCGTCGATTTGGTTGGCAAACTACTGCTCGCGGCACCATTGATATTTACGATCGACTTCTTGCCGAGCCGAGCGCCGCTGTTCGCTCGCTCGCATAAGAGTTTGTGTTATGAGCAACCACTTAGAGATTCTTCGTGAGAGTCTCACCGATGCGAACATCCAACATGAGTTATTGGATGACAGCACATTATTAGTGACAGTACCTGGCGAGAAAAAGCTCTATACCAATGTCATTTTCAAAGTGAGTGAGAAGACTTTAAGTATCAATGCATTTGTAATCCGAAAACCAGATCAAAATGTCGAAAAAGTGCACGACTGGTTATTGCGCCACAATGCGGCAAACTATCTGCTCTCGTACGCGATCAATGAACTCGGCGATGTTTATCTGGTAGGAAGACTTCCGATTGCACTGGTCAGCAAAGAAGAGGTCGATCGAATACTTGGTGCGATACATGAGTATTGCGATGCATCTTTCAATATCTTGCTCGAACTTGGCTTTGTTGACGCTATTCGCCGCGAGTGGGCTTGGCGCCTCTCTCGAGGCGAGTCCGTTGCCAATCTTGAAGCTTTTAAACATCTTCAGAGTTGATGATTCAAGGATAAGAGGGCAGGATTCCGAGTATGACTCAAAAATTGATACTTCTTCGACACGGTGAGAGCCAATGGAATGAGAAGAACCTCTTTACTGGGTGGGTGGATGTACCCCTTTCTGCCAAGGGTGAGTCTGAGGCTGCGCGTGCGGGAAAATTATTCACTGAACAGAAATTACTCCCGGAGATTTTGCATACATCCCTTCTGAAACGGGCGATAAACACTGCAGAAATTGCGTTGAATGCCTGTGATCGACAATGGATAGGGGTCCGTCGCTCTTGGCGGCTAAACGAGCGCCACTATGGTGCGCTCCAAGGAAAGAATAAGGCTGAGACGCTTGCAGAGTTTGGCGAAGAGCAATTCCAGCTATGGCGCAGGTCGTTTGATGTGCCACCACCAGCAATCGCCGATTCCAATGGGTTTTCCCAGGCTAACGATGTTCGCTACAAAGAGTTGGGTGATGAAGTTCCACGCACCGAATGTCTACTCGATGTAGTGAAGCGCCTTCTTCCATATTGGCATGAGGCAATAATTCCCGATTTGAACAGTGGGAAAGTGGTGCTTGTGGTCGCTCATGGAAATTCGTTGCGGGCGCTCATCAAGCACCTTGACGGAATTAGTGATGCAGATATCGCTGGTTTAAATCTACCTACTGGTATCCCGTTGTTCTATGAGTTGGATGAGAAGCAGAAGCCGATTAAAAATGGCGGAGAGTATCTCGATCCAGAGGCGGCAGAGTTAGCGATAGCAGCGGTAGCAAACCAAGGTAAAAAGGGGTAAGTACCTACTCTTCGCTGTAATACTGTCCGGTTACAAGGAAGTACACACGACGAGAAATTGAGACTGCATGGTCAGCGAATCGCTCGTAGTAACGCCCAATAAGCGTCATGTCAATCGCACTCTCAATCCCATGCGACCACTTGTCATCAAGAAGTGTCGCGAAAAGCTTTCGATGGAGAATATCCATCTCATCATCATCTTTCTCTAGCAATTTTGCCGCTTCGGTGTCCCGTGTCTTAATGATGTTCGTAGCTTTTTCCGCAATTTTGCTCGCAACTCTTCCCATTTCTTGAATGGTTAGAAGAAGCTCAGGTGGAACCGCAGTGGCCGGATAACGCATCCGAGCAAGCTTTGCGATGTGATGTGCCATGTCACCCATACGTTCCAAGTCAGCGCTCATACGCAGAGATGTAACGAGAGCACGGAGATCACTTGCTACTGGCTGCTGTCGAGCCATTAGGTCGATTGTTTGGGCATCTAGTTGATGTTGTGCGTTATCGACTAAGTCATCATCAGCGATTACTTTTTCGGCTAGCGAAAGGTCTGCAGTGAGGAGGGCGTGAGTTGCAGAATCTAGGGCCTGCTTGATTTGCCCACCGAGGGAAACCAGGGCGAGATTGATTCGCTCAAGTTCCTCATGGAATACATCACGCATGCCGGTAGCGTACTTGGTTCAACTCCCCATTGCGCTTCATTTCCGAGGAGAGTTAACAGAGCCTTAACAGCAGACAAAATCCAGGGAAAGCGAGGGCGCCAACCATCGAGCGTGCCGCTTATCCCTCGACAGTGCCTACGATATACACGTGCTCACTTTATGGCGGAAGAAATCGGACACCCATGGGACTTCGCGAGCCAGCGGCCCCGTGGGGATTTCGGCCGAACTTCGCTCCGTGCTTGAGGCTCTTGATTCACTGTCAATAGTTCTTTCGCCACTAGATCAAATTATGTACTCATCACATGAGGCAAGTAGATTCGGAATTATTCGAGACGGTCGGATTACAAGTCAGGAATTGATGGCGTTAATCCGCGTAGTTCGTCGAACGGGTCGAGCGCAAGAGGGCCATCTAGATTTACCTTCCACTGGAATCACTGGCGCTCCCTCTAATCTTCGAGTACGCGTCTCTCCGCTAGATGAGAGCGGAAAGACCTTAGTACTGATTGATGATGTCAGTGAAGCGCAAAGAGTCGATGCCATTCGGCGAGATTTCGTCGCCAATATCTCTCACGAATTAAAGACTCCTATTGGCGCACTCTCCCTCTTGAGTGAAGCTGTGGCTGGTGCAAGCGATAATCCAGAACTTGTTAAGCATTTCGCGGCAAAGATGGGTGTCACCTCTCATCGCCTAACTGAATTAGTACAACAAATCATTAACCTCTCAAAACTTCAGGATGCTAACCCGCTTCAAGAATTTGAATTAGTTTCGGTGAGCGACATCGTCAATCAGGCAATCTCTCTCTGCCTAACTAATGCAGAATCAAGAAAAATTTCAATTGAATTCGATATTCAAGAAGAGTGTAAAGTCTTTGGAGATAAAGAACAGTTAGTGATGGCGATTCAGAATCTGATCGAGAATGCCATCAATTACAGTCCGAATAATACAAAGGTTAGTATTACCGTTCGTACTGAAGGCTCATTTGTTGAAATCATGGTTAAAGATCAGGGTATTGGGATACCTGAAGGTGATTTAGAGCGGATTTTCGAACGTTTCTATCGCGTCGATCCGGCACGTTCACGGGAGACTGGTGGAACTGGACTAGGGCTATCTATTGTGAAGCATGTTGCCGCGAATCATGGTGGTGTGGTCAAGGTGTGGAGTAAACCAGGTGCAGGAAGCACCTTCACGTTCATTTTGCCAACGAGTAGCAGTACAAATGATGGAGGCGGCGCTAAATGACTCGAATACTTGTAGTAGAGGATGAGGATTCATTCTCGGACGCACTTGCTTTCTTACTAACGAAAGAGGGTTTCGAAGTTGAGGTTGCCGATAATGGGCTGAAAGCCATTGAGATCTTCGATCGTGCAGGAGCGGATTTGATTCTGCTCGATTTAATGCTTCCTGGTTTGAGCGGTACTGAAGTTTGTCGACAGATTCGAACTCGAAGTGCGGTTCCCATCATCATGCTCACTGCAAAAGAGAGTGAGGTGGATAAAGTCGTTGGCCTCGAATTGGGTGCCGATGACTATGTAACAAAGCCCTATTCATCCCGTGAATTGATTGCGCGAATTCGGGCAGTTTTACGAAGAAATGCTGATACCCCTGAAGTCTCAGGCACTTTGACTGAAGGTCCAGTGCGAATGGATGTAGAACGTCACGTAGTTCTTGTGAACAACCTCCCAGTCGCACTCCCACTAAAGGAATTCGAACTCTTGGAATTCCTGATGCGAAACTCTGGTCGGGTACTCACTCGAAATCAATTAATTGATCGGGTGTGGGGTAGTGATTATGTTGGCGATACCAAGACTTTAGATGTGCATATCAAGCGGTTGCGTTCGAAGATTGAAAAAGATCCAGCCAACCCAGAATTTATCCTCACCGTGCGAGGGCTCGGATATAAATTCGCTAATTAGTTAGCGATGAATGTTGGACCAACATTGGCAAATTCGCCGATTCGATCTCGTACTAAGGTCTGGAGTTTTACAACGCCAGCGTTTCGAAACGTTATCTCCATGGATACATGGCGTCCGGGTTTGACATCGATTCCTGGGAAGACTGCGAGCGCGTTGGCGCTATCGCCGGCGAAGATAAGCGGCGTTTGCGGCGTAACAATTAATGCAGCTGGCGCCACTTGAGCAGGAATGCCATTGACGGTCATGTTGGTAATCAGATCCGGATTCGCTCCATTATTGAGAACAGTTCCAACGAGCACTGCGCTGCCATCACCTTGTTTAACCAAGAGCATATGGAGCATCTTGATATCGCCAACTTTTTTCTCAACGCCATCGGTGACTTGACCAATCAGTCGAGTCGGCGCATTGGGTCCTGCACCACAACCAGTTAGGAGAAGAAGGCTCATCGCTATAACGATTGCGCGCGAACGAACACTTACTCTTGCACCTGTCATACGTAGCATGGCGGTAATTCTCCCCGGGAAAAGTGAAAAAAGCGAATTTGTCAACTGGAATTATCCTAGATTTAACGCGGAAAAGTGCTGCGAAATCACTAATCTGCTCTTGATTTATCGTGGATTTCTTGAGTCAGAATTGGCTGGTAGAATTATCCCCTTAGCCAGTACGAGAGGCGGATGAAGCACACTATGTCATTCAAAGTCGGCGAAACTGTCGTTTACCCACATCACGGTGCAGCTCTAATCGAAGCAATCGAGACCCGCATCATCAAGGGTGAAGAGAAGACATACCTCGTGCTCAAAGTCACTCAAGGTGATCTCACGGTGCGAGTGCCAGCCGACAATGTTGATCTAGTGGGTGTGCGCGATGTAGTTGATAGCGCCGGCCTCGATCGCGTATTTGGCGTCTTGCGTCAGCCATACACCGAAGAGCCAACCAATTGGTCGCGCCGCTACAAGGCAAACCTCGAGAAGCTCGCCTCGGGCGATGTCATCAAGGTCGCTGAGGTAGTTCGCGATCTATATCGCCGTGACCTCGATCGCGGTCTCTCTGCAGGTGAAAAGCGGATGTTGGCCAAGGCCCGACAGATTTTGATTAGCGAACTTGCGCTCGCCGAGAAGACCGATGAAGTGAAGGCCGAAGGAATTCTCGACGAGGTGCTCGCCTCCTAATTGGCTCCTCGCATGAGCCAATCACAGACCGCAGTAATCATTCCCGCCGCAGGCAGTGGAGAGCGTCTTGGCATGGGCGTGCCTAAAGCGCTCGTTGAACTCGCGGGTGAAACTCTCATTCACCGCGCCGTACGAAATCTCGCATCCATCGCAGAGTTAATTATTGTTGCAGCACCAATTGGTAGCGAAGATGAAATAGCGCGTGCAATCGATGCGCCAAATGTGCAAGTCGTTTCTGGTGGTCCGCGCAGGAGCCAAAGCGTCGCGAATGCAATCAAAGTATTACCTTCTAATTTCACCTATGTACTAGTACACGATGCAGCTCGAGCATTTGCCCCAACCGACTTAGCCCAACGAATCCTCAACGAATTGGTTGGCGGAGCCGAGGCTGTGATTCCTGCACTCGATGTGGTCGACACCATTAAGGTTGTTGATTCGGAGAGTTATGTGATTAATACGCCCGATCGCACTTCGTTGCGCGCGATTCAAACGCCACAAGGTTTCACTCGTGAAGTGATAACTCGTGCCCACGCAGCTGGCAAAGATGCAACCGATGATGCAGCTCTTGTCGCTGAATTGGGAGTTCGAGTCAAAGTCATCCAGGGAGATCCATTAGCTCGAAAGATCACTACGCTCGATGATCTTGCCTGGGCAAAAGAACTCGTAGGTCACTCATGAAACTGACCACGGGTATCGGATTTGATGCGCATAAATTCGGTGCAACTAAGCCGATGTATCTTGCTGGATTGACTTGGCCCGACGAAGTCGGAATCGAAGGTCACTCCGATGGCGATGTAGCCGCTCATGCAATCTGTGATGCCCTGCTCTCTGCGGCGCACCTAGGTGATCTTGGATCAGTCTTTGGCACATCGGATCCTAAATGGGCTGGTGCAAGTGGGAGAGCGCTCTTGAGCGAGGTTTTCGCTCGTCTTACCAGCGCGGGATTTGAAATTCAGAACGTGTCTGTTCAAATTATTGGCAACCGACCGAAGATTGCCACCCGCAGAAGCGAAGCCGAAGAGGTGCTATCGAGCGCTATCGGTGGCGCGAGCGTTTCGCTCAGTGCGACAACAACAGATGGACTTGGTTTCACTGGAAATGGGGAAGGCATCGCAGCAATTGCGACCGCATTGGTTGGTAAGCGCGCATGAGTCTTAACCTTTACAACACGCTAACTCGCGAAGTCTCGCCCTTCACCTCAATCACGCCTGGAAAAGTTGGGATATATCTCTGCGGGGCTACTGTTCAAGCGCCACCACACATCGGACATATCCGGAGCGGAATTAATTTCGACATTCTGCGTCGTTGGTTATTGAGTAGTGGATATGAAGTGACATTCATTCGAAACGTCACTGATATCGACGACAAGATTCTGCATAATGCTATTCACGAAGAGATGCCATGGTGGGCGCTCGCTCAGAAATATGAACGAGTCTTCTCAGCGGCATATGCTCAATTAAATGTGATGCCTCCTACCTATGAGCCACGTGCCACCGGCCACATCACTCAGATGGTTCAACTTATTTCGCACCTTATTGATCGTGGAAAGGCTTACGCAGTTTCTAACGGAGATGTCTATCTTGATGTCCGCTCTCTTGATTCTTATCTCGCGCTCTCAGGACAAAAGCTCGACGATCTCCAGTCAGCTGCTGATGGCGAAGCAAGTGTGAAAAAGAATCCCCAAGACTTTGCGCTATGGAAGAGCGCTAAACCGGGCGAACCTTCTTGGCCTACTCCATGGGGCGATGGTCGCCCTGGTTGGCATATTGAATGTTCGGCAATGGCTCAGGCTTATCTGGGCGAGGAATTTGATATCCACGCCGGTGGTTTAGATCTAATCTTCCCGCATCACGAGAATGAGATTGCCCAGTCAAATGGCGCGGGTTATCCGTTTGCTCAAAGATGGCTCCACAATGCATGGGTCACCACTGCTGGCGAGAAGATGAGCAAATCGCTGGGAAACACGTTACGGATTCATGAATTGCTTAAGCGCGTGCGCGGCATCGAACTTCGCTGGTATCTAGGTAGCGCTCATTACCGTTCGATGTTGGAGTATTCACCCGATGCACTCGATGAATCTGCAGTGAATTTCCGCAGAGTCGAGAGTTTCTTAAAGCGCGCTGCTAGTTCGTTAGGCAAACTTCCTGAGCTCGCTATCGCTGACGAATTTGCCGCTGCAATGAATGACGATCTCGCGGTTCCAGCAGCGCTTGCAGTGATCTCAGAATTGGTAAGAGATGGAAACAATGCAAGTACGGCGAAAGATTCTGCGACGCTGGCGATTAAGGCTGCACAAGTTCGTGGCGCGCTCTCAGTGCTGGGCTGCGACCCGTGGGATAGCACATGGATAAATAGCGATGCTGGATTAGATGAGGTTATCTCCGGGTTGGTAACGACTCTTCTGGCTGAGCGTGAAGAAGCGCGTGCACGAAAAGCTTTCGCGAGCGCTGATCGGATTCGAGATCGAATCACAGAGTTAGGTTTAACGCTCGAAGATACCCCCGACGGACCTAGGTGGAGCAGATAATGGCGCAACGAAAGAAACCAGGTTCCGGTGGGAACAACAAACGTCGACTCTCTGGAAAGGGGCCAACTCCCAAAGCTGTCGATCGTCCCTATCATCCCGCAGCAAAACGAAAAGCAGCAGCCGCTAGCGCTCCCAAGAAGAGCAAGCCAGCTGCGCGCGGTGAGCGTGAAACTCGAGAGTATGAAGTCCAGGACGATGTCATCGTTGGTCGGAATCCAGTTGTTGAAGCCCTTCGCGCCGGCGTTGCAGTTAAACGTGTCATGGTCGCACGCGGAATTGATATCGATGAGCGTGTTACTGAGATTCTTGAGTTGGCACGGGATTCTCGAATTGAAGTTATCGAAGTTAATCGAAAAGAACTCGATCCTTACCCTGCACATCAAGGGGTAGCGCTCAAGGTTGCGCCATATAAATTTCGACCGCTCAATGAAGTCTTACAAAAGGTTTCGGGCCGCCCGCTACTGGTTGCATTAGATGGCGTTACCGACCCGAGAAATCTCGGTGCGATCATCCGAAGCGCATGTGCATTTGGGGCGCACGCTGTCGTGATACCTGACCGACGGGCTGCCGGCATGACCGCGGTAGCGTGGAAGGCTTCAGCTGGCGCTGCTGCGCGCACCCCTGTAGTTCAGATAAAGAATATGACGGCGACAATTCATGATTTACAGAGTGAAGGTTATTTTGTCGTTGGCCTTGATGCTGGTGGCGATGTGGCGCTCTCCGAAATGGCAGTCGCTGACGAACCATTGATGATTGTGATCGGTGGCGAAGGCAAGGGGCTATCTCGCCTAGTCCGCGAAAGCTGCGATCTTGTGGTCTCGATACCCATGTCCTCGGCCATGGAATCATTAAATGCCAGCGTTGCGGCATCAATCGCGTTGTATTCTGTAGCTGAGAGACGAGCTGCTTCGGCCGAGTAAGTAATGTGAGTGATATGGCGACCTATACCCGATTCATTGCGCTAGGGGATTCATTTACTGAAGGTATGCAAGATGAAAAAGTTAACGAGCAATATCGAGGATGGGCTGACCGAGTCGCCGAGGCGCTCGCAACGCAGGTACCTAACTTCACCTACTTGAATCTTGCGGTTCGCGGAAAGCTTGTTGGTCAGGTGATTGATGATCAGATTCCAGCAGCGCTGCCCTGGATTGAAGGCCCCAGCACTCTCGTCTCATTCCACGCTGGTGCCAATGATTTACTTCGACCTAGCTACGACCCAAACGTCGTGTTACCTCGCTATCAAGAGGCAATCAAAGCGCTCGCCGCGACGGGATGTCAGTTGATGCTCTTTACTGCTATCGAACGTGTGGCTAAATCAGGAAAGATGCAAGAACTCTGGGAACAACGTTTCAGCGCGTTCAATAAGAATGTCCGACAGATGGCCGAGCAGTACAACGGGATCGTCATCGAAGCCACCAATGATCCGGATATTGCCAGTCGACGATTCCTCGATAAAGATCGTCTCCACCTCAATCCAGCGGGGCACCGCCGAGTTGCTCAAGGTGTGCTCCAGAAAATTGGTGGCCCACATGACCCAAATTGGCGGAGCGATTTACCGCCGCTACCTCGGCGTTCGTTCTTGGCGAAGGCTTATGACGATGTTCGGTGGTTTGTAACCTTCCTAATTCCTTGGATGTCGCGCCGAATTCGTGGAGTATCCTCGGGCGATGGTCGTTCCCCGAAACACAGCGAACCAATCCAACTCAGCTAGCAGACTCCTTAATACCTAAACTCCAGGAAAGGCTCTTAGAATGAAAATTGATTCCGTAGATCTCTTCTACCTTCGAATGCCTGAAGTTCTTGATATTGGTGATGGCAGTCAGGATTCATTGCTCTGTCGTGTGACTTCAAATGGTCATGTTGGTTGGGGCGAAGCGGTCTGCTCACCGATGGTCGGAATCACCAGTTGGATTACTCCAATGTCACATAGCGGTTGCCATCCGGTTATTGATTCGGTTCTCGGGCAGCGTCTTGATTCGCCAGAAGATATTCGACAGGTCTATCGAAATGTCCGACAGAATTCTTTCTACGGATTACTCCAGAGTGATCTATTGATTTCCGGAATAGAGATTGCGCTATGGGATTGCCTTGGTCGTGCGAAAGAAGAGCCAATCTGGAAATTACTTGGTTATAAGAAGAGTGAACGAAAGCTCCCTTATGCATCAGTGCTCTTTGGTGATACTGCAGCTGAGACGAAGCAGAAAGCAGTCGAGATGCGGAATAAGGGATTCAAGGCAATCAAATTTGGTTGGGGGCCATTTGGCACCACAACGGTTGAGGATGATGCAGCGCACATCCATGCGGCACGCGAGGGTATTGGCTCAGATGGGTATTTGATGATCGATGCTGGAACGGTCTTCAAGGACGATGTCGAGGCAGCTGCCAAACGACTTCCTGCTCTAGAAGAGGCGAATGTTTATTGGTACGAAGAACCGTTCGATGGTTATGCGCTCGCCGAGTATGGTGAGTTAGCTAAACGCTCAAGCAAGGTAAAACTCGCTGGTGGCGAGGGTGCACATAATGCATTCCAAGCTGAGCAACTAATCGATTACGGCGGGGTTGGATTCATTCAGATTGATACCGGGTATGTCGGCGGTATTGGCAATGCGTACCGGGTCGCGCAATATGCGACATCAAAGGGCGTCAAATATGTCAATCACACATTTACATCTCAATCTGCACTCTCATCCTCTTTGCAACCATTTGCCGGGCTCAAAGAATCGAATATCACTGAGTATCCGATGGAGCCGAAACTGCTTTGCCAGGAGCTGACCGTGGATCGAATCGACGTTGGCTCCGATGGCATGATTGAAGCTCCGGATGCTCCCGGGATGGGCGTCACGATAAATACCGATGCGGTGAAGAAGTACCTCGTCGAGGCTGAAATCAAGGTCAAGGGCAAGGTTCTCTACTCAACGCCTACGGTTTAGAGGTTTTCGCCCCCTTCTCAAGGGGGCTTTTCCCTACCTCTGCCTTGGTTCGAGCATGCGTTCACTTTATTCTTACCTTGTGCGTCGACTGTCCTTAGCTCTACTCCCGCTACTTCTTTCATTGGCGATCGCACCCAGCGTTCAACCAGTTTTTGCCGCTACTTGCGATGGTCCGTGGAGCCAGAATCCCAACGATCCAAATGGCTGTATTTGGACTGGCGGCAGTGGTTCTTACACCGGTGGAAGCGGGGGAAGTGGTGGAACGTGGACACCATACGATCCAAATGCTTCTACGACAGCGACCACCACTACTACGAATTCGAGCGGTTATCCAACTGATCCGATGTATAACTCACCAACAACCTCGACTTCAGCTGATGTCACTCGCTCAACGCCGACAGCGCCAGTAGCCGCGGCAGATACCACTTCGACGCAAATTTCAGCTCTTAATAAACAGATTGCTGATTTACAAGCCGAGATTGCATCGCTCAAGGCTGAGTTGGCAAAGAAAGCAGAAGATTCAAAGGCGGTAGCAGATAAGGCAGCTGTGCAAGCGAAAATCTACGAGCAACAAGTACAAGAACAAAATACTCGTTTGGCTGATGCCAACAAGAAGATTACAGAGTTGGCAGTGCAAGCTGATACCGCAACAGTTGCAAAGCAGAAATTAATCGAAGCCGAGGCAAAGATTGCTTCCATTGCAACAGTTGCTAAAACCGCAACCGAAGGTCAAGAAGTCGTCGATGCCAAGGGAAATAAAGTCGCGACTGTTGTTGCAAAGGATGCGAGCGGTGCAGATTTACAGGATGAGAATGGAAAAGCATTAGTGCTTCAACCAGTCCTCGGTTCAACGGGCAAAGCAGTTGTCGATGACAAAGGTGAAGTGGTTCGAGCGCAAGTAGCAAAGAGTGAAGCCGGACAGATTATCTATGTAGAGCGAGTTGTTCCCGGAAGTCCGGGCAAGAAGAAGGCGCCAGTTGTACTTCTCAATGTGTTGGGAAGTGATGACAAAGTACTCACTGGACCAGATGGAAAACCTTTGACTACAGCGCCAGTTCTTCGTGAGGGAAATTCGGTCTTTGTCGATAAGAATGGTCTACCAATCATGGTGCGACCAGTTTTAAATAGCGCTGGGCAGCCAGTTGTCGATGGTGAGAAAGTGGTGATGACCAAGCTCATCACTTTCGGAAAAGATGAACCGGTCTATGACAGTTCTGGAAGTCCGGTTTTAGCCCTCCCTCTTCTCGATGCGAATGGACGCGTGGTAAAAGCGGGTAACGGTGAGATCGTCTACCTGCCACCAGTGCTCAATGCCAAAGGTGTCGTGTTACGTAATGCAGCTGGGGAGCCTGTTCTTGCCGAGGCGCTTGCAGATGCAGTTGGCAGTGTTGCACTCGCTGCCGATGGGAAGCCGCTAGTTGGCCAACCATTCCTTGCTAACAATGGCTCGAAGATTCTCTCTGCTAATGCTCCGGTATACGTAGGCGCTGTAGGAGTGAAGGCATCGACAATCGACGGAAAGCAGATAAAGACTGCTGATGGCGTTCTGCTCCAATTTGGTTACAACGGCTTGTTAACGAATGAAGCTGGCAAGAACATTTCTGGTACCGATGGACGTCCAGTTATTTTGAGTTCCCGCGGCATGCTCCTTGCCCCCAATGGTGATTTCCTCTTGGATCGTTCAGGAAAACCCTGCCGCCTCAAGGAGAACGGTCAAATCATCGATTCGGCAAATAAGCCTGTGCTCAACATCACTGGAAAACCGATCACGATTTCATCGAAGGCCACGCAGCTTTCAATCAAGGTAAATAAAGCAACAGTCGTGGGGCCGGATGGTAAAGCAATTCGAATCGCCCCCAACGGTCAAGTCTTTGATGCCAATGCGAATCCGATTCTCACCACGAATGGCTCACCTATCTTCATCGATGGTAAGAAAAAAGCGTTGGTCGATGCTGCCGGCAAGGCGATCAAGTTTGGCGAAGGCGATAAGGCAAACCAGATTCTTGGCAAAGCTGGGAAATTAACCATCACCACCGCATAAACCCGCGAATTCCCAAATACCGCTCACCTATATATAGGAGGCGTTGCGGGTGCTGCCAGCCTTGAGAAATCTATTAGACTGAGCGAGCTTCATGCCGACCTGGCGCAATTGGTAGCGCACCCGACTTGTAATCGGGTGGTTAGGGGTTCAAGTCCCCTGGTCGGCCCCAATGATGGTTCGATGTTTAATTGAAAAACTGAGAATGAATCAATAAATCAGCGGTCGCCCGATTCGATGCTGTTGGGATGTTCTTTAATACTGAAACTCGAAGTAGCGCTTTCACATCGGGATCGTGGGGTTGCGGCTCCAACGGATCCCAGAAGAAAATCAACGCATTGATTTTATTCTCAACCATCTCGGCGCCGATCTGAATGTCTCCACCATAGGGACCGCTTTCTACGAGCTGTACCTGCAGGCCGCTCTCTTTTGCAATAAGTTGCCCAGTGGTGCCGGTAGCAATGAGCTGATGCTGAGAGAGCTCAGCTTTATTTACCAATACCCAAGCTAGCAATTCGCTCTTCTTCTTATCATGAGCGATTAGGGCGATTTTCTTCATAAGTTCATGGTAAAGCCAAGAGGTGCTCGGTGGCCAACTTAGCAGGCGAGCTAAATGAATATCCGGTGAATGGAGTGAAAAGAAACGTTGATTTTCGCTAGTAATGGCGGGATGATTCTCCTGGAGACATCGTCTCTATCGAGAGGGGATTGGGAAGTATGAGATCAAAGAAAATTTTTGCAATCGGAGCGGTTGCTTTGTCGCTACTACTCGGCGCGTGTTCATCATCTACCGATAACGCGAGCGAGAGTGAAACAACCGAAGAAGCTGCCTTTCCTACAGAGGACTTAACGCTCAACATCTCGTGGTGGGGAGAGCAAGAGGCTCCCGGTGCACAGAAGTGGCTCGAGGAGAGCATGGCGCTCTATTCCAAGGAACATCCAAATGTCACAATCAAGCATGTACTTCAAACTACCGATGGTTTGATTCCATCATTTGAAGCTGCAGCAGCTGCACAATCTGGGCCGGACATCCAATATTTCTGGGGCGGTATCTACTCGCAGCAACCAGGGTGGGATGGTCACATCGCGCCAATCTCTGACTACTTGAGTGAAGACGAACTTTCACATTACATCAACGCGAAGGTTGAATCAGGTTTCCAAGGGAAAGTCTGGACTGCTCCTTGGTACGTCAATCCATCCTTCCCACTTCTCGTTCGTAAAGACATCCTCGCCGACAATGGGCTTGCAGTTCCTACGAACTGGGATGAGTTGATGAAGGTCTGTGATGCGCTTTCAGCGAAGAAGATCACAACAATCGCAGGTGGCGTCAAAGACGGTTGGTTCGGAGGTTGGATCTACTCAATCCTCGGAGCCCAATCGGTGCAATCACAAGCTGACGTCATCAACGCAGTAGTCGGCACGACCAAGTTCACCGATCCCGAGCACGCTACATGGTGGACCAAGCTTGAGGAATCTAAGAATCGTAAGTGCTGGAACGATGACATTAATTCGCTCGAGCTCTACCAAGCGCAACAGAAGTTCGTGGATGGCAAAGCAGCGATGACAATCACTGCTGGCCCTGATGCACCTAACTTCGTAAAGAAGGCTGGTGGCGATGAGAAGGTCACCATCATGGCGATGCCAGCATGGTCAGATGGTCCATTAGCAGGAAAGATGGGTACAACTTCGCAGACTCTCGGAATCACTAAGTGGTCGAAGTACCCACAAGTTGCTGCAGATTTCATCAAATTCACGCATACCACCGAACGACTTAACGCGTGGTATGCCGCAACTGGTTCGATGCCTGCAGATGATCGATTCGATATCTCGCAAGTTCAGAGCGCTTCCACCAAGGCGCTATTTGAATCAGCGCTCAATGGCGCCCCATACCTTGAGAACTTCATCCCTGCACAGCTCGATGCCGATGCTGTCTTCAAGAATGTGCAGCTGGTACTCAAGGGTTCTGTGAAAGCAGCTGATGCAGCAGCAGATATGCAGGCAGTCATGGAACGTCTCCGTAAATCCGATCGCAAGCTCGTAGATAATTTCACCGCCTGGGCTAAGTGAAATTAGCAAGTAGCAAGAGTGTGGCCGCTGACGTACATATTCGTCAGCGGCCTACGCTCGCTGGTCGTTCATCCCGAGAAGCGCTCTTCTGGATAGCCCCTGCAGCGCTAGTCATACTCTTTATCTTTGGTTATTCAGTTGTATCAGTACTCATCCAATCCTTCCGCTATGACGGAGACTGGGTGGGCTTTGAGAATTTCGCCATAGTCATCACCGATCCACTCTTCCTGACAGCGTTAAAACATAATGGGCTACTGCTACTTGCGGTGCCAGTCTTGATAGTTCTTGCCTTCACCTTGGCAATCACGTTATTCGAAACTCGAGCTGGCATGCGCTTCTACCGTTCAGCAATATTTCTCCCGTATGTGTTGCCAATTCCGGTGGTAGCAGTGGTCTTTGGCCAGATTTACCAACTTCACGGCGCTTTGAATATTTTCTTGAAATCAGTTGGTCTTGATTCTTTAGCAAAGGATTGGCTGGGAGATCCACAAATTGCGCTGGGCACTATGTCATCGGTGATTATCTGGAAAGAGGTTGGATTTGGCGTGATTTTGATGTTAGCTCACATCATCTCGCTTCCTAATGAAACCTATGAGGCAGCGCGAATCGACGGCGCCGGGTTCTGGCGAACTCATCTATCGATTACCCGACCTGCAATTCTCAACACCATAATCTTCTATGGCGTTATCGAGGCCATCACTATGGTCTCTTGGGTCTTTAATTATGTCTATGTTATGTCTAATGGTCTTGGTGGTCCAGGGAATGCGACCATGGTCAGTGAGTTATACATCTACCGATCTGCATTTCAAAATAAGGCTCCGGAACTTGCTGCGGCTGCTGCGGTATTCCTCTTCATCGCCACGCTAGTACTGATGATCGCCTTCTTCAGGATTCAGCGACGTTCGATTGCTGGGACGTTCAATCGATGAGCAGGAAATCTGGGGTGCAGCGCTCGAAAATTGAAGCGACCTTCCGCTATCTCTTGTTGAGCTTTGTTGCATTCACGGCTCTAGTGCCGGCGTACATAATGTTCAGTGGTTCCTTCAAATCACAGGGTGAGTTTCTCAATTCACCATTCGGACTTCCAAAGTCTTTGAACTTTGGCGGATACCAATCGGCGTGGACTGATAATTTTCCGAATTGGCTGACCAATTCATTTTTGATCGTTACTGGAGCTGTCGTTCTCACAGAGATTCTCGCCGCACTTGCAGCATGGGGATTTGCGCGCTTCCCGTTCAAAGGGAGAGAGACGATCTTAGGAATCATGGTCTCGTTAATGGTCGTACCACCAGTGGTTTTACTGATTCCGTTATTCCAACTAGGCGTTGAGCTCACGCTCATCTCGACATTGCGACTTGTAATTTTGATATATGTCGGCCTTATGCTGCCTTTTTCGATTTACATGCTCACTAACTTCTTCAAGTCAATCCCTGAGTCCATTTTGGAATCGGCGAGCATCGACGGGGCCTCTTCGTGGCGAACTTTCCGTTCGATCGTCCTCCCGCTCTCTGGGGCACCACTGGCAACCTTGGCTGTGGTCAACTTGCTGTGGGCATGGAATGAACTACTTCTCGCCCTGGTTTTCCTCCAGAACAATGAGAAAAAGACCTTGATGGTTGGGATTACCGGATTCCAGAGTAGGTATAGCCTAGATATCCCGACAGTGATGGCAGGAATGTCGATTGCGACACTTCCACTTGTCATTGCCTATCTCTTTGGGCAACGATTCTTCATCGCAGGGCTTACGGCAGGTTCGACTAAGGGGGAGTAATGGCAGGGTTACTAGCAGGAAAGAAAGCACTAGTCACCGGAAGCGCCAGTGGTATTGGCGCCGCAATCGTCGCGGAGTTTGTTGCCCAAGGTGCGAGCGTATTCGGCGTTGATAAGAATGCCAGTGCACATCAACCTTCCGCGCAATTCGATCTATCCAATGTCGCGGGCTTACCAGAACTCGTCGCCTCCGCCGAAAAAGAGATTGGTGAAATAGATATTCTCGTCAACTGCGCCGGAATGGCGATTGGTGAGTTGATACCTGATTTAACGTGGGAGGCGTACGACAAAACGCTCCGAGTAAATCTTCATTCGCCAGTCTTCTTGATGAAGTACCTTGGCGTGAAGATGGTTGCTCGTGGATACGGGCGCATCGTCAACATCACAAGCGTCCATGGTCAGTACAGCGAAGAGAAGGCAATGTCCTATGATGTTTCTAAAGGTGGCTTGAACTCCGCAACTCGTACCGCGGCTCTTGAGTTTGCTCCTAACAACGTATTGGTCAATGCCGTTGCACCCGGATTCACTGACACGCCAATGTCCTCTAATAAGGGAAAGAGTGAACTAGAGTCAGAGTGGTTCCAAACCGTTTATGTGAAGTACTCGAAGATCCCACAATTGCGCGCAGCGCAGCCGTGGGAACAGGCAAAGCATGTGGCCTGGCTAGCAAGTTCAGAAAATACCTACTGCACCGGCCAAGTTCTGCTGGTCGACGGTGGCATGTCAGCTCGATTCTAGATTGATCGAAACTACACGAGAGGAAATTCGATGAAGTCGCTTGCAGCATTATTGAGAACTTCGGGAGAACCTGTTCCGTACGAGAAAACTCGACCACTGGACCTTGTCGAGATTGATCTCGAGAAACCAGGCGAAGGTGAAGTGCTCGTTAAAGTCACTGCCGCAGGCATTTGTCACTCAGATCTCTCGGTGGTCAACGGTTCGCGCCCGCGACCAACGCCACTGATCGCTGGTCACGAAGGTGCTGGAATCGTTGAAGCAGTCGGCCCAGGGGTTAAAGATCTCAAAGCTGGCGATGCGGTTGCGATTGTCTTTCTACCAAGTTGCGGCGAGTGTGCACAATGTCGCGAGGGTGTTCCAGCGTTCTGCTCGGTCGGATCTGCAGCGAACGTCAAAGGAGAGTTGATTCGTGGTGGCTCTCGCATTAGCTATAAAGGCGAGAAGATTCATCATTACAACGGAGTCTCTTGCTACAGCCAATATATGGTTTTAGATCGTCGTTCTCTGATTCATGTTCCCTCAGATCTTCCCATTGAGATCGCAGCTATCTTCGGGTGCGCGTTCCTTACCGGCGTTGGCGCAGTCCGTAATGGTGCAAAGGTTCCCGCCGGCGCCTCAGTCGGAGTTTGGGGACTGGGTGGAGTAGGGATGGCCGCGCTCCTTGGCGCAGTGGTAGCAAAAGCTTCACCCATCATCGCTATTGATCCAGTTCCGATGAAACGGGCATTGGCGCTCGAGCTTGGTGCCGATATTGCTATCGATCCAAGTGAAGATATCCGGGAACACATCAAAGGCGGGGTCGAGTTTGCAATCGAGGCAGTAGGTAAGGCAAGCGCGCTCAAGCACGCATATGAGAGCACAGCGCGAGCAGGAACAACGGTCACAGTTGGTTTGCCTGCTCCTGCAGATCAACTTTCGTTCTCGGCCGTCTCTTTGGTAACTGACGTGAAAACGCTCAAGGGTTCCTACTTGGGTTCTGGAGATCCGCGGAAAGATATTCCAGATTTCGTACAACTGTGGCGAGATGGCAAATTGCCAGCCGAGAAATTAATCACCAAGACTCGCCCGCTCACCGAAGTGAATGAAGCGATGGATGAGCTCGATGATGCGCAACGCGTCGTACGTCAAATAGTGCAGCCTCATTAAAGAAATCAGCAATGAATATTCGCCCCTTTGAGAAGAGCGATGTCTCGAAAATAGAAGCATTCTTTGATCAGATGGGTGCAGAAACGAGAAAATTCTTCAACACCAATGATGTAAATCGGAATTTCGCACTGAAATTTGTCACCGAAAAGAATAAATCAATCATCCGTTGGCTCGCTGAAGACGATGGTGTCATGGTTGGTTATGTCTTCCTGTGGGATATCGACACAACTTTGCCATGGTTAGGCATCGCAGTTCATGACCAGTACAAAGGTAAGGGGCTGGGCAAGAGGCTCATCGCTCATGCGCACGAGTGGGCTACTGCGAATAACAAAGGCGGGGTAATCCTGATTACGGCAGAATCAAATGAACGTGGCCAACGCCTCTATGAGTCGATGGGATATGAGTTTCACGGCATCCACCCATCAGGAGAGCGCCTTTACATCAAGCGCTTTATCGCCTTCGAAGATCCGGAACGCGAGGGCAGACTCCCAGTGATTCCAGGATTTTAGTTGTAGTGCTTCAGAGTATTATTGGCGAAAAGGAGCGTTATGGGACTTCCAATTCTTACTCGGGAAATAACCCCTTTGAACATCTTGTCGCTAAATACCTCTGTGAAGGGCTATCAAACGCTGCGATAGCTCAAGCTACATCCCACACTGAAAAAGTTGTTGAGAACACCGTTTCTAGAATGGCAAAAGCATTTTCGTTGAAATCTACCCCAGAGATCAACATAAGAGTCTTACTAGCGTTGGCCTATCGATCCCACTTTGGAGATTCGGCGTTCGATGACATGGGAGTTCCCTGTAAGCATTTGGTTCGCGATGGCGATGGGCGCATGATTTGCGACTTACATCACAATTAATTCTGTGATTTAGATCTAAGGGCTAGCCCTCAATGCTCATATGTAAGAGCTAGCACTTCTCATAACTAGTTAGCTCTCTCTCGAACCGCTCTTTACTTAAGCGAAGGCAGAAATGGTCTTCCATTACAAAGGAGAGATGTTATGAGAAGAAGAAAATTTGACGGCATCGTGAGCGCAATTGGTGCGGGATTAACGGTATTTCTATTAGTTGCGGCTGGACTTCTTAATTGGGGTTATTCATTCGCGAACCAAAATGTTAGTGATCAATTGACAGCCCAAAAGATTATGTTCCCAGCAGCAGATAGCGAGAGTCTAAAAGCGCTTCCAGAAGATGATCGCAGCGCGATAGAGCCCTTTGCTGGATTACCTTTGACAACCGGTGAACAAGCAAGGGCATACGCCATGCATTACATCGGTTCACACGTTAAAAATATCGCAGGAGGTAAAACTTATTCCGAAGTGAGTGGTGCTGCATTAGCAAAAAACGCTGAGGCGAAGGCTAATCTAGATAACGCGGCGCTCGCGGAGGAAGCTGCAACACTTATGGGTCAGCGACAAACTCTGTTTATGGGCGAGACCCTTAAGGGACTATTACTTAATGCATTTGCATTCTGGCAAGTAGGTCAAATCGCAATGTATGCGTCAATCGCTTCGCTCATTGGCGGTATTTTGATGTTGATTCTTACTGTCATGGGGTATACCCACCTTCGGAGCACTTCATCGGAGACAACAATCTAATCCCTCGACTCTCCGAGAGGGATGGAGAGTAGCCCTAGTACCTGAGACAGCCGGGCACTAGGGCTACTTTATTTTTTAGAGGATGAGTCACTAGCCTTAGCTAATGCTCATCGACCTTCGCTCAGATACCGTAACCAAGCCTTCCGCAGAGATGCGCGAGGTTATGGCACAGGCAAACGTTGGTGATGATGTTTATGGCGAAGATCCCACTATTAATGCGCTCGAAGAGCGGGTGGCAGCGCTATTCGGCAAAGAGGCTGGCCTCTTCACTCCGACCGGATCGATGGCTAATCAATTGGGAATCAGATTACTAGTCAATCCAGGCGAAGAATTATTGGCAGAAGAAGATGCGCACATTGTTCGAGCTGAACTTGGTGCTGGCGCCGCACATGGTGGAATCACTACTCGAACGTGGTATGCCAATCGTGGAATGTTAGATGCGCAAGCTCCGTTAAAGATGGCACGACCAAATGCAGGTCCATATCTAGTTTCGACAAAAGCTATCGCCGTCGAGGACACTCATAATTTCGGTGGCGGAACGGTCCAAGATATCGGGCAGATTGCAGCTTTGCATGCAGGTGCCCAGGAGTTAGGGCTTGCGCTCCACCTTGACGGGGCGCGAATTTGGAATGCACACATTGCTACCGGTACACCATTAGTTGAGTATGGAAAGTACTTCGAAACAATTAGCGTCTGCCTATCAAAAGGGTTGGGCGCACCGATTGGATCGGTCTTAATCAGCACAACAGAGCAGATTCAGAGGGCTCGAGTCTGGCGCAAGCGTTTAGGTGGTGGCATGCGCCAGGTAGGTATTCTCGGCGCTGCTGGCCATTTTGCACTGGATAACAACATTGCACGGTTGGCCGAAGATCATCAGAAAGCACAGATTCTTGCAGAGCAGATCTATAGCGCCCTTCCGTCCGCTGTTGATCCCAAACATGTTCAGAGCAATATCGTGGGATTGAGTTTGGCGGAATCACATCTGACGGCAGCAGATCTCGCTGCGGCGGCAAAGAAATCGGGAGTATTAATCGGCGCACTCGGCCCACGTTACGCGCGGCTGGTGACACATCTAGATGTCACTATCGAACAAGCGCGCGAAGCTGCTGAGATAATCTCCACGATAGTGCGAGAGAGGTAGCCATGAAGATTCTGTCGATAGATGGCGGCGGTGTCCGCGGACTTATCCCTGGGATGGTCGTGGTCGAGATTGAGCGTCGCATGGGTAAGCCAGTCAGTGAGATCTTCGATTTGATTGCCGGCACCTCAGCTGGTGGACATATCGCACTTGCGCTCACCTGCCCGGGAGCAGATGGGAAACCTCGTTGGAAAGCTGAAGATTTGGCGCTCTTCTATCGAGAGGCCTACGGACGAATTTTCGAGAGCTCTGGTCTGCGAATTTTCGATACCTTGAAAGGATTGAGTAATGAGCGTTACTCCACCGAGGGAATCGAGCAGGTCCTCGATGAGATTCTCGGCGATAGCAAAATCAGTGAAGCGCTCTGCGAAGTCTTGATCACGGCATATGAAGTCGAGAGTGGAATGCCACACTTCTTCGTACGCAGTGAGGCTCGCAAAGATGAATCAAAAGACTTTCTGATGAGGTTCGTCGCACGAGCAACTAGCGCAGCACCTACCTATTTTGAACCTGCGGCCAAGATTGGCAGTGAAGAGCGTTTAGCTTTTATCGATGGCGCTGTTTTTGCCAATAACCCGACGATGTGCGCTTTCGCGCACGCGATGTCTATCGGATATGACGAAGATGATATGACCATCATTTCGATAGGAACCGGAGCAGTTGCACGAGAACTCGCTTATGACGAGATAAAGCACTGGGGGTTGGCTAATTGGGCTCGACCAATCCTGGATATCACTTCGCAAGCAGGAAACCATGCGATTGACTGGCAACTCAATCACATTCTTCGGCGGGGACATTACTTCAGAATTCAACCGTTGATGAATGGTATGCGTTCGGCAATCGATGATGCTCGACCTGAAACGATTACTGCCCTTGAGGATGTTGCGAAAGAGGTAATATCAAGACATTCACAAGATCTCGATCTACTCTGCTCAAAACTATAGAAAGCGAGCGTTCACATGTCTGCTGAGTTATTAAAAGAATATAAAGAGGCGACTGATAATTTCGTTGCTGCGGCAAAAGCAATTCCCGCGGATAAGTTACACAAGGCTCCAGCAAATGACGAATGGTCGCCAGCAAATATCATCCATCACCTCGCAGATACCGAAGCCCATTTCTATTTCAGATACTTGAAAATCCTCACCGAAGATGTACCTGAGACCGAATTCTTTGATGAGAATGTGTATCCAGTGAGATTGAAGTACGAGAAACGAGACGTCGAGACCTCATTGAGATTACTTCAATCACTTCGAGAGTCGTTTAGTAACATTATGAGTAACTTCACTGCCGATGAGTGGGAGCGAAAAGGGCGCAATTCTGATGTCGGCGAATATCCGATTATCGCGTTGATCAAGAAGTCGCGTACTCACATCAAAGATCACCTCAACCAGCTCAACGAGGCGGTAAGTAAGGCTTAGTTACCATCCATGATGTGGCGATTACCTCGATCGTAGGTGAGGTAATTCCAGGTCCAGTCAGCCATCGTGCCAATCTTGTTTCGCCCGCCGAGCAAGTAGATGAGATGGAGCCAGAGCCAGGCATACCAGGCTGGGATTCCAGCCATCTTCAACGGGCCGACTTCGACGACCGCTTTGTGGCGGCCGATCGTCGCCATCGAACCTTTGTCGCGATATTTGAAGGGTGAGAGCCCTTTTCCCTCGCTTAAAGCGTGAATCTGCTTAGCAACGTGGCGGGCTTGTTGCATCGCGACGGGAGCAACCATTGGAAAGAGATTCCCCTTTGCATCGACAGCGCCTGCGTTATCACCGATCGCCCAGATGTGCGGGTGGCCTTTGACTTGCAGGGTATCAAGGCAATCAATTCGTTTTCTTGCGAGTGGCAGATTCAATTTTTCGATAGTCGGCTCACCTTGGACACCTGCAGCCCAAATAGTGATTTCAGAACCAACTACCTCACCATTAGTGAAAGTTATCTTCCGCGGCGCTACCGATTGAACCGCCTTGTTGAGAATGACATCTACGCCAAGGCGTTGGAGATCACGCGCCGTTCGATCAGAGAGCGATTGACTAAACGATGGCAGTAGTCGCGGACCCGCTTCGATAATCCGGATATCCATATGTGCGGCAGCTTTAGGCTCATCGCCTTTAAGCGGTCCGCGAATCAACTCGGCGATTGCACCTGCCATTTCGACGCCAGTTGGCCCACCACCGACCACTGAGATACCAAGGCGAGTCTCATCAGTGAAACGACATAGATCTTCGAAGCGGCGCATCACTTCGCCTCGAATGAGCAGCGCCTCTTGAATACTTTTCATACCGAGCGCATGCTCCTTCACTCCTGGAATCCCAAAATCAGCTGTTGCAGAACCAAGCGCGACGACAAGGTGATCAAAAGCGAATTCTTCACCGCTATCCAACATCACCGTCTTTTGCGAGTGATTAATTGCAATCGGTGAGCCCATTCGGAAAGTTATCGGCAAGCCGCGCAATGAAGCGCGAATGGGATGAGCGATATGGTCAGCTGCAAGACCTGCAGTTGACACCTGATAGAGCAACGGGAGAAAGGTCTGATAATTGTGGCGATCGATAAGGGTGACATCAGCGCGTTTTGCCAGCGCGCGAGCAGCAGTGAGCCCGCCGAAACCGGCGCCTAAAATCACCACTGAAGGCCGTTGCATATCCGCTCCCTATGCGAGAAGGAAAGGGTAAGTCTAGAGTTTTCACCATGAGTTCGCATCGGCAAGTGCTAGTCACGGGGGCAACCGGCTATGTAGGCGGGCGCTTGGTCGAATCGCTACTTAATAATGAGTTATCAGTTCGAGTCTTCATTCGCGATCAAGCGAAGATCAAGGACCAGCCGTGGGCCAAGCAAGTCGATGTGGCGGTAGGTAATGCCAATGATTTCCAAAGTTTGCGAAAAGCACTCACCGGAATTCACACCGCTTTCTATCTCCTGCACTCCCTCAACATGGGTAAGAAGTTCGATGAGATTGAACAGCAGATGGCAGCGAATTTCGCTCGCGCTGCAAAAGAGGCTGATGTCAAACAGATCGTCTATCTCGGCGGAATCGCAAATGACAAGAAAGCTAGCCAGCATCTGGCATCTCGCGCTCAAGTGGGATCAGAACTAGTCGCAACTGGCGTTCCAACAATGGAATTGCGCGCGGGGATCATCATTGGCGCTGGTTCAGCTTCATTTGAGATGGTTCGCCATCTCACTCATCGGCTACCGATTATGACGACACCGAAATGGATTTCAAATCTCACCCATCCCATCGGAATTCGGGATGTGCTCTGGTATTTGGTCAATGCTGCGCAACTCGAAAGCCCAGTATCTGGGGTCTTCGACATCGGCGGTCCAGATGTCATGAAATATTCGGAGATGATGCAGATCTTTGCAAAAGTTTCTGGATTACGTCGTCGTATTATCGTCAAGATTCCCGTCTTGACTCCGCGCCTTGCCAGTCTCTGGATTGGTTTAGTAACCCCGTTGCCATCTGCACTTGCTCGACCATTGGTTCATTCGCTTATTAGTGAAGTGGTCGCTGATCCCGAAAAGAGTATCGATGCGGTAATTCCAAGACCTCCACAAGGACTTATGGGAGTCGAACAGGCAATGCAATTAGCCCTTGCTCGCGTAAATGAGAATAAAGTGAAGACTCGGTGGTCGGATGCGACATTGCCGGCACATCCGTGGCAAAAAGCTCAGTCAGATCCATCATGGGCAGGCGAGACCACATACAAAGATTCGCGAAGTGCGCGCACCGACGCCTCTTTGCATCATGCATGGGAGACGATCGAAGAGATTGGCGGCGATACCGGTTGGTATGGCTCAGATTTTCTCTGGTTCTTACGTGGCCTCCTCGATCGATTAATCGGGGGAGTGGGCTTGCGTCGAGGTCGACGGGATCCAAAACATCTTCGCGTGGGCGATAGTTTAGATTTCTGGCGCGTAGAATCTTTAGAACGTGAAGATCATTTGCGGCTCTACGCAGAGATGATCCTGCCCGGTAAGGCATGGTTGGAATTTCGCCTGCGCCGAATTCCTGATACCAATGAAATCGAAATCATCCAGGAAGCGATATTTTTGCCACGAGGGCTAGGTGGCACGCTCTATTGGTATCTGATTAAGCCGCTCCATGCATTTGTCTTTCCGACCATGCTGCGAAATATCGTGCGGAGCGCAAAACGTAAGGATTACTTTGGGTCAGAGAACGCAGGGCGACAAATTCATCCCTAGTTAACTCTGCAAAGCCCCTAGTGTGCCAAACTTGTGGTGTGCATGAGTTCAACGAAGAGGTCAACTCCTTAGCTCAGGAGATACTTGAATACAGTCTTGAACGATTACGTTTAGACCCACCTCTGGATCACCCTCGGACCTTTGAAGAATTATCTGAATTAGTCGGGCAGACCATTACGGAGAATGGTCTGGGTGGACATGAAGCACTTCGAATCTTCAAAGAGATTCTCGCGCGCTCTTGTATCTCAACTGACCATCCGCGAAATCTGGCATTTATTCCGGCGGCGCCAAGTGAATATGCGAGCCTCTTTGACCTTGTTGTTGCGGCGAGTTCCCTCTATGGAGGATCGTGGACCGAGGGCGCTGGCGCTGTATATGCAGAGAATCAAGCGCTCCGATGGATTGCAGATTTAGCTGGAATGCCTGAGAGCGCGGGCGGCACATTTGTCCAAGGTGGGACCGTTGGAAATCTGTCAGCGCTCGTCGCGGCACGGTATTGGGCGCGAAGGGAGATTCCAGGAAATCATCGCTGGACAATCGCCTGTAGCGAAGAGGCACACTCATCCATTTCTGCAGCAGCTGATGTGATGGATGTGGCAGTGCTTTCTATACCTTGCGATGGCCAAGGCAGGCTGACGGGAGTTCAGACGAAAATTTCAATTCGAGAATTTGAGAAATCTAACCCTGGTCATAAAGTTTTTGCGATTGTCGGCACAGCTGGAACGACTAATCTTGGAATAATTGACGATCTTGTCGGTCTTGCGCAATGTGCCGAAGAGTTAGATTTATGGTTCCATGTAGATGGCGCATATGGACTCGCAGCGCTAGCTTCTCCACGTACAAGAGATCTTTTCGAGGGAGTTGCCGAGGCAGATTCCTTGATCGTAGATCCCCACAAGTGGCTCTTTGCTCCGTTTGATGCCTGCGCCCTTATCTATCGTGATGCTCGAATTGGAAAAGCTGCACATACCCAACGAGCTCCCTATCTAGATCCATTAGAAGATGACGGTTTGCTCAACCCATCCGATTATGCAATTCAATTGACGCGTAGACCTCGGGGATTACCTTTCTGGTTCTCTTTGGCAGCAAACGGAGCGAAGAAATATCAAGAGGCCATCGAACATTCTTTGAACTTGGCAAAGGAATGTGCAGAGATGATCAGAATGAGAAGTGATTTGCAATTAGTCTGTGAGCCGATACTTTCGATTGTCGCGTTCACCAAGCAAGGGTGGCGCCATGAAGATTATGTGCGCTGGAGCGATGACCTACTTGCTAAACAGATAGGTTTCGTCACGCCATCTACTCACAATCATGAGACGATTTTGCGTTTTGCAATCGTGAACCCTTGGACGAGGCGGAGCGACCTCGAATTGATTTTAGGGACTCTCGTATAACTTCCTGAGATGAAAGTGCAAGAATCTAAAGGACCCTAACTGACCCTAAATGACATCGATGTAATTTCCCCCTAAGATGGGGGCATGGGTGAACCAGTACGGCCGCTCTTCGACGGAAGTAGCGCGGAGCAGAGCGAGCTCTCCTCGCAGGAGCTGGCTATTCTCGAGTTTGAGCGCCAGTGGTGGCGCTACCCCGGCTCCAAAGAGGGAGCCATTCGCGAGCTCTTCTCGATGAGCTCGCCCCGCTATTACCAGCTACTCAATGCCCTCCTTGATCGCCCTGAGGCCGAGCTTGCCTATCCCACCCTGGTCCGCCGTTTGCGCCGCCTCCGCGATTCTCGTACCGGAGCCCTCTAACCCGCCTTCCGTTTGATACCCCCGCACCTCCTGCCGTAGATTATGCGTTAGCACTCTCGGGTTGAGAGTGATAACTCTGCTCAGAACCCCGTTCTCAGCACCCACGTAACTATCTAGAAGGAGACTTACCGTGGCAAAGATGATTGCTTTCAATGAAGAGGCGCGACGTGGCCTCGAGCGTGGCATGAATGCGCTCGCCGATGCGGTCAAAGTAACGCTTGGACCTCGTGGCCGAAATGTCGTTCTCGAGAAGAAGTGGGGCGCACCCACAATCACTAACGATGGTGTTTCGATTGCAAAAGAGATCGAACTTGATGATCCATACGAGAAGATCGGCGCCGAGTTAGTAAAAGAGGTAGCAAAGAAGACTGACGATGTCGCTGGAGATGGCACGACCACTGCGACAGTTCTCGCGCAAGCACTTGTTCGTGAAGGATTACGAAATGTCGCTGCCGGATCAAACCCAATGGCGCTCAAGCGCGGTATCGAGAAGGCAGTTGCTGCTGTTGCAGAAGAGCTCGGCAAGATGGCTAAAGATGTCGAGACAAAAGAGCAGATTGCCGCAACCGCTTCAATCTCTGCCGCAGATGTCACTATTGGTGAAAAAATCGCTGAAGCGATGGACAAAGTTGGCAAAGAAGGTGTTATCACCGTCGAAGAGAGCAATACTTTCGGCCTTGAGTTAGAGCTCACCGAAGGAATGCGTTTTGATAAAGGTTACATCTCGCCATACATGGTCACCGACACAGATCGCATGGAGGCAGTCCTCGAAGATCCATACATTTTGATCGCTAACTCAAAAATCGCAAATATCAAGGATTTACTCCCGATTCTTGAGAAAGTTATGCAATCTGGAAAGCCATTGGCAATCATCGCTGAAGATATCGAAGGCGAAGCGTTGGCAACACTTGTCGTCAATAAGATTCGTGGCACCTTCCGCTCTGCTGCAGTGAAGGCTCCAGGATTTGGTGATCGTCGTAAGGCGATGCTCCAAGACATTGCAATTCTCACCGGCGCACAAGTCATCTCTGAAGAGGTCGGTTTGAAGCTCGATGCAACGACGATCGATCTCCTCGGTCGCGCTCGTAAAGTCGTCATCACTAAGGATGAGACCACAATCGTTGAAGGCGCTGGCGATAGCGAGCAGATTAAGGGTCGCGTTAGCCAAATCCGTGCCGAAATCGAGAAGAGCGATTCTGATTACGACCGTGAGAAGCTACAAGAACGTTTGGCGAAGCTTGCCGGTGGCGTTGCTGTCATCAAGGCTGGCGCTGCTACTGAAGTCGAGCTCAAAGAGCGTAAGCACCGTATCGAAGATGCTGTACGCAACGCCAAGGCTGCAGTCGAAGAGGGAATTGTCGCCGGTGGTGGCGTAGCCCTTCTCCAAGCAGCAAAGCTTGCATTCGCGAAGTTGAAGCTTGACGGCGATGAGGCTACGGGAGCAAAGATTGTGGAATTAGCAGTCGAGGCGCCGCTGAAGCAGATCGCAATCAACGCAGGTCTTGAAGGTGGAGTCGTTGTCGAGAAGGTTCGCCATCTTGAGGCTGGCTTCGGACTCAATGCCGCAAGTGGCGAGTATGTCGACATGATCAAGGCAGGCATCATCGATCCAGCTAAGGTCACCCGCTCTGCACTTCAAAACGCTGCTTCTATCGCAGCGCTCTTCCTCACCACTGAAGCTGTTATCGCCGAGAAGCCAGAGCCAAAGAGCGCAGCTCCTGCAGCTCCTGGCGGCGGAGATATGGACTTCTAATTCATAGCTTCTCCATTGAGTATGCTTTGAGTATGACTAGTACAAGTAATGGGCTTCGCGAGATAGATATTGCTCGCGAAGCCGCTTTACTTGAGGCAGAAAGTTCAGTCGGCAATCTACGTTTCGATGGTGAAAAAGTAGGTGCCCATCTTGGTATCGATAACGAATCCCAAGAATATGAGACCCATTTCTTCGCAACCTCGCTCACTGGTTACCCAGATTGGCGTTGGGCTGTCACATTGGCGCGAATCGATGGTGAAAGCGCACCAACTGTTTGTGATGTCGTCTTACTTCCCGGTCCTGATGCACTCTTACCACCGAAGTGGATTCCGTACACCGAACGGGTACGGCCTGAAGATGTAACGCCCGGAACGTTGGTCCCGACAAATCCAGATGATGAACGTTTGGTCCCCGGTTATGCCGCGCTCCCTTCTGATGAAGAGTTAGATCCAGCGCAGCTCTGGGAGCTTGGCCTTGGTCGAGTTCGCGTGCTCTCACCGATCGGTCGCGATTTGGCTAGCGATCGTTGGATCAATGGTGAATATGGGCCCGATTCTGAATTTGCAAAGAACGCACCAAAAGCTTGTGCATCGTGCGCATTCTTTCTGCCAATCGCAGGTTCACTTCGGAGCGGATTTGGCGTCTGCGCCAATGGCGTCTCACCCGCTGATGGACATGTGGTGGCAGTCAACTATGGATGTGGCGCCCACTCTGAAGCCTTAGTTCTCGGCTAAATAGCGCAGTACTGGCCCGAGCGAGCCGGAGCCAAAACACGATAAAATAGAGCTTCACGCGGTGAGCAGCTGCTCTCTGGGTGGGAATGAAGCGCCAGCTGAGTTTTAAGTGTTAAAAGAGTTACGAGAGTCAAGAGAGTCAAGAGAGTCAAGAGAGAAAAGGGAGTGTGACCTATGCCTACTGGACGCGTGAAATGGTTCAGCCTCGAGAAAGGCTTTGGTTTCATCTCCTCTGACGAGGGTGATGATGTCTTTCTTCCTGCCGCCTCTCTTCCTTCAGGGGTAACCACAGTTAAGCCGGGAACGAAGCTTGAGTTTGGCGTTGCCGATGGTCGCCGAGGCCCGCAAGCGCTCTCAGTAACAATCGTTGAAGCGCCACCATCTTTAGCTGCAGGAGCTCGAATCAATCCCGATGACCTTGCTGCAATCATCGAAGATGCAATCAAGATTCTCGATCGTGTCGGCAATGGATTACGCCATGGTCGCCATCCATCTCCCAATGATGCCGAGCGCCTTGCAAAAGTATTACGCGGGATCGCTGACCAAATCGAAGCTTAGTTCTTACTCCGTTTGCGCATTACTCGAAGTCCGTAAAGTCCGAGCGCAATTGCGACAATTGCGCTGATTGCAAAGTTCCAATTATTTGTGATGAGCGAACCTACAGCGATGAGCGCCCATAAAATCAGAGCAATCTCAATTATTTTTCGGTCAGATATTCCCTTTAGGGAGCGCATAGTTCTAGTCTAGGTCCTGATGGAACGGTTGCACTCTAATGAGCGATAGCGGCTCTTTTCGCTCCTTTCGCCATCGCAACTTCCGGATCTATTACATCTCGACAACCCTGAGCAATACCGGCACCTGGGTCCAGAGAATCGCCCAGAATTGGTTAGTTCTCGAGCTCACCAATAATGCGCTCTGGTTGGGAGTAGTTGTTGCCCTGCAGTCGGCCCCTTCGCTGCTCTCCTTCTTCGGCGGCACCCTTGCTGATCGAATTTCTAAGCCAAAACTCCTAGCTTTCACCAGTTTCTCGGGCTTCTTATGGGCGGGATCGCTCGGCCTATTGGTTATCACGGGTCATGTTCAACTCTGGCATGTGTTGCTGATTGCCAGTGGACTCGGCGTCACGGCGGCAATTGATGGCCCAGTTCGCCACTCTTTTGTCCCCGAATTGGTTCCGGATGAAGATGTACCAAATTCGGTCGCGCTGAACTCAGTTAATTTCAATACTGCGCGATTGATTGGACCTGCGCTCTCAGGATTCATGATTGAAGCATTTGATACTGGACCAGCATTTTTACTTAATGCCGTCTCATTCTTAGCAGTGGTTGTTGCAGTTCTTATGATTGATAGCGATCAGCTCTATCGGAAAGCGCCCCGCGCTGGTGCGCTCTTCTCTGAAGCAATCAAATACATTCGAGCGCGACCAGATTTGATGGCCATGATGATGGCCATCTTCTTCTTTGCTACCTTTGGTGTTAATCCAGAACTCTTCAGCGCAATCATGGCGACGAAGGAATTTGGTTTACAAGCTGGCGAGTTCGGTTTACTAGGAAGTGTGATTGCACTTGGGTCACTGACTGCCACCTTGATCGCAACAAAGAAAGAACATGCTCCCGGATTGAGCCGGGTAATTAAATTTGCGCTCTTCACAGGCTTTGCCATCATCTTCTCGGCGCTGATGCCCACCTACCTGCTCTATGCGATGGCCTTGCCGATCTATGGATTCGGCATGCTCACCACCGCCGTTGCGGCAAACACCACGATGCAGCTCAATACCGCCCAAGAGATTCGCGGCCGCGTCTTTGGCATCTATCTGGCGATGTGGTTGGGCTTCTCCCCAGGTAGCGCCCCCTTGCTCGGATGGATCACCGAACACTTTGGGGCGCGGGTATCGGTTGCCTTCGCAGGGAGCGTGACCGTCGTGGGGGTTGCTCTCATCGCTTGGCGGTACCGACATCGCCTCGAACCGCCGGAGGATCGCTCGATCGAAGGGGTCCTTCGGCAGCGGTAAATAGCGCCCGCAATTGGGGTGGCTAATCCCACATTTTTTTCTCGTACCGCTCTGACCAGCGAAAACATTATCCACAGGTCAAAATTCTCAGGGTCAAAGGCGGGTTTGGCTTGGCTATCTGACCCCGACCTTTGGCATCCTTGAGACCTCCCCCACCGTTGACCTCCGACCTTTTCGGGTCGAGGTGAGGCGCGTGGGTGGGCAGATGAGAGCTAGTAAGTGGAGGTGGCAGATGAGTAGCTGGCAGGCAGGTGGGCTCCACCGTACCCGCGCGCTCGCCGCGACTCTCCTTGCCATCGCGGTAGCTAGCGCCCTTGTGCCACTTACCTCCACCGCTGCAACTGCCGCCGAGGCGATCAACCCCATCTCAACGACCGCTGGCGAGAGCTCATTGGCGGTCCTCACTCCGGAAAATCCGGAAGAGGCGCTCCCCGAATCTGACCCGCGCTTGGTGGTGGCAACTGAGGTCCTTACCTCGGGCAAGCTCACTGCCCTTAACCTCTCCTCAGTCGCGCGAAGCGCGTACCTGGTGCAGAAGGCAAAGACGAGAAATGGTGCGCGCTCGGTAGGCAAGCTTCTTGCTAAAGAGAATTATGGGTGGACAGGAAGGCAATGGACCTGCCTTGATAAATTGTGGATCAAAGAGAGTCAGTGGACATACACCTCGCACAACAAGCGAACTGGTGCGCACGGAATTCCGCAAGCTTACCCAGCAACGAAGTACGAATACATGGGTAGCGATTGGCGGAAGAATCCGGTCACTCAAATCATGTGGGGACTTCGCTACATCGATGTTCGATATGGAACGCCGTGCAAAGCGCTCAACACTTTCTATCGCACCAGAATGTATTAATTCAATCTTCTAGATTTTTTCAGTTAACTTGGTTTCTTCCCGATTGTCACTAACTTCTCTCGCTCAGCAAAGAAATCATTTCCTTTATCATCGACAACGATAAAAGCTGGGAAATCCTCAACCTCGATTCTCCAGACAGCTTCCATGCCTAGCTCGGCGTAATCAATTACTTCGACTTTCTTGATGCAATCCTGAGCCAGTCTCGCTGCAGGGCCACCAATAGAACCCAAGTAGAAACCACCATATTTCTTACATGAATTGGTGACAGCAGTAGAGCGATTTCCCTTAGCGAGCATGATCATCGAGCCACCCGCGCTTTGGAATTGTTCGACATACGAATCCATTCGCCCAGCTGTTGTTGGACCGAATGAACCTGACACATAACCATCCGGAGTCTTCGAAGGCCCGGCGTAGTAGATCGCAGAGCTCTTGAAATACTCCGGAAGCTCCTCGCCCTTATCAAGGCGCTCTTTAATTTTGGCATGCGCCAAATCGCGCGCGACTACCAAGGTGCCAGTGAGCGAAAGTCGAGTTTTAACGGGGTATTTTGCAAGCTGGGCACGAATTTCCGCCATCGGTTTATTGAGATCGACCGCGACCACATCATCATGGAGCTGACCGCTTGTGGTCTCGGGCAGGAAGCGAGCTGGATCGCGCTCGAGCTTCTCCAGAAAGATGCCTTCACTAGTGATCTTTGCGAGGGCTTGTCGATCAGCCGAGCATGAGACGGCAATCGCAATCGGAAGTGAGGCGCCATGTCTTGGCAGCCGAATAACCCGTACATCATGGCAGAAGTACTTCCCACCAAATTGGGCACCGATACCGATATTTTGAGTCAACTCCAGGATCTGAGCTTCAAGTTCGATATCCCGGAAACCATGTGCTGTTGCGCTATCCCCTCGCAATGGGAGTGAGTCTAAGTATCGAGTGCTGGCAAGTTTTGCAGTCTTCAACGTGTGCTCAGCGCTCGTACCGCCGATTACCACCGCTAAGTGATACGGGGGACACGCAGATGTCCCCAATGAAACTAATTTCTCCTCGAGCCACTTGAGTAGCGATTGGGGATTGAGGATTGCTCTTGTCTCTTGATAGAGGAAACTCTTATTTGCGCTGCCACCGCCCTTAGCGATGTACAACAATTGATATTCATCATGATGTTTAGTGTCTACGGCGATCTCAATCTGCGCTGGCAAGTTGGTTCCGGTGTTCTTCTCTTCCCACATAGTTAATGGAGCCATCTGGCTATATCGGAGATTTAATCGGGTGTATGCATCGTAAATTCCGTGGGCGATACCAACTTCATCGCGTCCTTCAGTGAGTACGTGTTGGCCACGCTTACCCATAACCAACATCGTTCCGGTGTCTTGGCACATTGGAAGGATTCCGCCAGCGGCGATATTGGCATTTTTAAGAAGGTCAAGCGCTACAAATCGATCATTAGGAGAAGCCTCAGGGTCATCGATGATGTTCCGTAATTGTTGTAGATGTGAAGCGCGAAGGTAATGTTGAATGTCGTGCACTGCCTCTTCGGTTAGTTTACGAAGCGCTTCTTGGGAGACAGTGATGAATTTTCGACCAGCAGCTTCGGTGGTGGTGATGCCCTCTGTGGTGACGAGCCGATATTCGGTCTCGTCATGTCCGAGGGGGAGTAAATCCTCGTAAGAGAAGTCTGGATTCATGGTCGTCATAATGGAAAAGAATACGCTCCTCTAAATGATTGCGCTTATGGCGCACATCTCATTTACTTCTTTTTTGCGCTACCGGCCCCGTCGCTACCGCTACCAGCATCTAGTCGCTGCTTCGCAGAATCGAGCCATTCATTACAGATTTTTGCCAATTCCTCGCCGCGCTCCCAGAGCGCGATTGAATCCTCAAGTGATGTCCCGCCAGCTTCCAGCTTGGCAACAATCTTGGTCAGCTCATCTCGAGCTTGTTCGTAAGTGGGCCTCTTCTTCTCCGCCATTACTTTCCTTTCTCTCTCCTTTTTGAGATTACTTCGACAGTAATTTCACCTTTTGCCAATGTCACATGGAGCGGTTCGGTGGGGGTTACCTCTTTTGCATCGAGGAGGACTCTTCCTCGTTTTTGCACCACTGCATACCCGCGTTTCAAGGTTGCAAGTGGCGAAAGCGCATTCACCTGTGCCTTGATCTCCTTGATTTCACTTCGAGATTCCTTGAGAAGCGCAGTCATCGCCTTATGCGAACCGATCTTGAGCAATTTCACCTCATCGCGGCGGAGATCAATCAAAGTCAGTGGATCTTTGATAACTGGCCTGCTCACTAAGGCGATGATCTTTGAGCTCTCTAGATCGATGATTGCACGCATTCGATTCTCCAGGCGCTGTACTAATTGTGATGTTCGTTCCGACTCTTCACTAAGGCTTGGAACAACTCGTTTTGCGGCATCGGTTGGAGTAGATGCTCGTAGATCAGCGACTAGATCGAGAAGTGGAGCATCTTGCTCGTGCCCGATAGCGCTGACGACCGGAGTTGAGAGCGAGGCAACTAATCGAATCAAAGATTCATCAGAGAAGGGGAGTAGGTCCTCGAAGGAGCCACCTCCGCGCGTGATGATGATGACATCAACATCCTCAATCTGCTCAAGTTCGCGGAGCGCGCGCGAAACTTCGACTACTGCAGTACTGCCCTGAACGGCCACTTCGCGGATCTCAAAACTCATTCCAGGCCAACGACGTTCGACATTTTCGACGACATCCTTCTCGGCAGCGCTCGCGCGACCACAGATAAGCCCAATCTTTCTCGGTAGGAAGGGCAGCTCGCGCTTTCGCTCCGATGAAAAGAGCCCTTCAGCGGCAAGGAGATTCTTCAACTGTTCCAAGCGGGCGAGTAACTCACCTAATCCAACTTGCCGAATCTCTCGAGCCATGAGCGAGAGCGTGCCGCGAACTGCGTACCAATTGACTTTTGCATAGGCCACAATGCGCGCGTTCTCAGGTAATGGATCGATTGCCTCAAGAATCGAACGATGACAGGTAACTTGGAGTGACATATCGACGCTCGTATCTTTTAAGCGAATAAATGCCATTTGCGAGCCGGGTCGTCGGGTGATTTCAGCAACTTCGCCCTCTACCCAGACGGGGCCAAGGCGTCCGATGTATTCGCCAATCGATTCGGAGACGACGCGAACGGGAAGCGGTTCCTCCGAGCTACTCTCGATCATGATGTAAGCGTAATCGCACCGGCCTCTGGGCTACTCGGGCGAAGGCGAGTGGCGATGAAAGCGATTAGGCTATGGCCATGCCCGCAAAACGAGTCCTCCTTGCTGCGCCTCGAGGATATTGCGCGGGGGTCGATCGCGCCGTGGTCACCGTGCAGAAAGCCTTGGATCTCTACGGCGCACCGGTCTATGTGCGTAAGCAGATCGTCCATAACAAACATGTAGTCGAGACGCTCGAAAAGCGCGGTGCAATTTTTGTTGATGAGACCGATGAGGTGCCCGAAGGCGCAACCGTGATCTTCTCGGCGCATGGAGTCTCTCCTGCAGTGCACGAGAGTGCGAAGGCTCGAAACTTAAAGACCATCGATGCCACCTGCCCGCTGGTGACCAAGGTTCATCAAGAGGCGCGCAGATTTGCATCAGAGGATTATCAAATACTCCTAATTGGCCATGAGGGCCATGAAGAAGTTGAGGGCACTGCTGGTGAAGCGCCTGAGCATGTGCAATTGATTGATAAACCAGAGGATATCGAGAAGCTTGAGATCAAAGATCCCAACAAACTTATCTGGTTGTCTCAAACCACGTTGAGTGTCGATGAGACCTTAAGCACCGTTAAAGCTCTTAAAGAGAAATTTCCATTACTTAATGATCCACCGAGCGATGACATTTGTTATGCGACTCAGAATCGCCAATTGGCTGTGAAAGAGATAGCACCTCAAAGTGATCTAGTACTCGTGGTGGGATCGCGAAACTCCTCTAATTCAGTTCGCTTAGTTGAAGTCGCTCTTGAAACTGGAGCAAAGGCCTCATACCTCATTGATTATGCGCACGAGATGAAGCCAGAGTGGTTAGAGGGAGTTACTACCGTTGGCGTCACAAGTGGCGCGTCAGTACCGGAGATATTGGTAGAAGAGCTTCTTGCTCGATTGAAAGAATTTGGCTTCGGGGATGTTGAAGTAGTAACAAAAGCAGAGGAGCACCTCCTCTTTTCAATGCCCCCTGAGCTTAGGAAAGATTTGAAGGCTGCTGGCTTGAAATAGCCTTTCGCCGTTCAGCGATAAAGAAGTACCCCCAACTCACCAGCGCTGTCACCAATAACCACGGTGCCATGCGGGCCAGGTTTGAGACGATTGCAACGAGCAGCGATGTTAAAGCGAGCCCCTTACTGAAAATTGTGGCAATCAGGAGCGTTCCGGTGAGAGCGAGCGGTGGCGTGACTACCGCGGTAAAGAGCGTTCCCTGTCGACCGAGTTTCGTTGCAGTAAAGAAGAGCGCCAGCAATGCGATTCCGGTGACTCGACCCGGTTGCCCTGAGATGAAATTCTCCACGCCCTGCACGATGCCCAGCCCCAAGATGTAGAGCGCGACGATGCCAGGAGAGGTCAATCCGCGACCTTGAATAATCGGTCGCCCCTTTACCTGGATATCCACTGATTTCGTCACTTCGCTCCTTCATCGCTCGTGAGCGTTAAGTCTAATTCATCGCCACTATCGGAACTTTCTGCAGCAGCTCGGATCGGGCGAAGTTCGCCATCGAGTGCAGCCATTGGTGAGAGCTCCTTAGCGGCGGGGGCGCCAAGAGCTGTCATCTTGCGGGCAGGGACAAGGAGATGATTTTCAGCTGAGGCGACGAGATCATTAAATGCCTTCTCCGCGCTCTTAATCTTATCGCCAAGGTTCTCAATCCGTTCGTGGACCTTTCCCACTCGTTTGAGAAGTTCGCCAGCAAGGTTGCGAATCTCATCGGCATTACGCGCTAGGTCGTGACGTGAGAATCCATAAGCAATTGTCCGGAGCAAGGCGAGCATTGTCGTCGGTGTAGCGAGTACGACATTCTTTGCAAAAGCTTTCTGCAGGAGGAGCGAATCAGCATCGAGCGCTTCACTTAATATCGATTCAAAAGGAGCGAAGAGGACGACAAAATCTGGTGAGGCAGAGCTCTCGTGATAACCGCGTTTTGCGAGCGAATTGATGTGGCTAAGAAGATCTTTTGCATGCGCCGCCATGAGCGTTGCCCGCTCGGAAGGATCCTCAGCGCTCACTCCATCCCAGAAGCGATCAAAGGGGAATTTGGAATCAACAAAAATCTCGGAACCACCAGGCATCTTGATAGTGATATCTGGTTTCGAGAGTTCGCCATCGGTGACTCGATGCTCTTGTCGTTCGAAATGGATTCCTTCGCGTAGTCCAGAGCTCTCAAGAATCATCTCTAGTTGCGCCTCACCGAGCTGACCTCGACTCTGCGCCTTTGAGAGAGCCCCGGCAAGCTTTGCCGTTTCAAGTACGAGCCGCTCATTCTTCTCGCTCATATTCTTAATCTGTTCTTTGATCTGCGCCTCAACTTCGGCGCGCTTGAGCTCGGCTGCTTGAGTCTTCTCTGTAAGTTGCGCCATGCCGGTATTCATTGCCCGGAGGAGCTCATCAATGCGCGCGGTAGCTTCAAGGGAAGAGGTGTTCCCCTGAGCGCTCACCTCACGTTGAGCAGCGAGTTGGGCCTCGAGTTGGCTTCGAAGGAGCCCGCTCTCTCGACGCATTAATAGATAGGTAAGGGCGGTGCCAATGGCTACCCCCGCCAGAAGCCCGAGGGCAAGAGCGAGAGCTGGATCGAGGTTCATGGGGCAATCGTGGCAGGAGGGGGTGACAAAGCCCCGTAGGCTCTACTCCTCGTGAGCCTCTCTATTGGAATCGTCGGTCTGCCCAATGTCGGCAAGTCCACCCTCTTTAATGCCCTCACCAAAAATCAGGTTCTTGCCGCCAATTATCCCTTTGCCACCATTGAGCCAAACGTCGGGGTGGTCGGTGTACCCGATGATCGCCTCGCAGTCCTGGCGCAGATTTTTGGTTCCGAGCAGATCATTCCCGCCTCAGTTTCATTTGTGGATATCGCCGGTATCGTCAAAGGCGCATCTGAAGGCGCCGGGCTTGGTAATAAGTTCTTAGCGAATATTCGTGAGGCAGATGCAATCTGCCAAGTAGTGCGAGTTTTCAACGATGGTGATGTCGTGCACGTTGATGGCAAAGTTGATCCACTCTCGGATATCGAGACGATAAATACCGAGCTTGCGCTCGCCGATCTCCAAACGATTGAGAAAGCGCTTCCTCGGTTAGAGAAAGAGGCGCGACAAAATAAGGATTTAACTGCCGCCATCGATGAAATTAAGAAAGCTGAAGCTTTACTTAAAGAAGGAAAGCTTATCTCTGCGACAAATCTCGACCAGGATCTACTCAAAGAGCTCCACTTACTTACTGCAAAACCATTTATATATGTATTCAATGTCGATGCTGCTGAACTTGGTGACGAAGAGTTGAAAAAGAAGTTGCGCGCTCAGGTCGCACCTGCTGAGGCAATCTTCTTGGATGCGAAGACTGAAGCTGATCTCGCTGAGCTCGATGAAGCAGATGCGTTAGAGCTCCTGGAATCAATCGGTTTGAAGGAGCCAGGCTTGCGCACTCTTGCCCGAGTGGGTTTTGTGACTCTGGGCTTGCAGACTTATCTCACCGCTGGCCCCAAAGAAGCGCGAGCATGGACGATTCACAAGGGCGATACCGCTCCAGTTGCTGCTGGCGTGATTCATACCGATTTCCAAAAAGGATTTATTAAGGCGGAAGTTGTCTCTTTTGAGGATCTGGTTGCAGCCGGGTCACTCGCTGAAGCGCGCACCAAAGGAAAGGTGCGAATGGAGGGGAAGGATTACGTCATGCACGATGGCGACGTAGTCGAATTCCGTTTTAACGTCTGATCTCGACCCACGATCTAGTTGCAGCGCTCTCGTGCAGCGCCTCTAAAACGCGAAGTCCATCTGCTGAATTTGTAGCGCTGTGGGTGTACGGATTATTAAGTGTTTCTCCTGATTTAAAACTTTGTAAATCTGTAGCGATATCTTGGTAGAGATTGGCAAATGCCTCGATATATCCAGCAGGATGACCAACCTTAAATCGTTGATATCTTCCTTGCGAGGCAATGGTAATCATCGAATGGCTCCGGTCGAGAATCTGGACAGCGCCATCCTTTCCAGAAAAGCGGAGGTATTCCGGGTTCTCTTGCTCCCAGGAAATCGAAGCTTTGCTCCCATGAATTGTGCACGCGAGACCATTTCGTTTACCTAAGGAGACTTTGTTCCATTGCAGAGAGATCGCTGTACCGCGCTTCATTTCGCCAATCGCCAGCACATTATCGATGAGTGTAGATACCTCGCCTGAATGGTGTGCAAGTGCAGAAACTCGAGCAATCTGATCGCCAGTAATAAATTCGAGGAGATTGACCACATGCGATCCAAGGTCCAAAGTCACACTCGGAATCTCATAATCGAGTTGGCGCCACTCCTGGGGAACTGGTTTTCCACCTGAGGCAGTTGCGCGAATAAAACTCTCTTGGGGCATTTCGACTTGGCATGCCAAAAGTTCACCGAGTATCCCATCACCCACCATCCGCTTGATCTCCCGAACCATTGGATAGCCGGTATAGGTAAAGGTCACCGATAAGAAGCGTTTCTCGCGCGCTACTCGATCTGCGAGCGCTGCCGCATCATTGCTATTCGCGCAGAGCGCTTTCTCGGAGATTACTGGGAGCTGCGCATCAAGTATCTGATTGATATGTTCGAAGTGGAGCGGCGTTGGTGTGAGCACTATGACGGCATCGAGTTGATTACATTCGCTTGCGAGGAAACTTTCGATGTCGTCGTAGACGCGCTCTTTACTTACACCGTAGAACTCTCCAGAGCCGCGATTAGCGAGAGAATCGATGCTAAATACACCGGTATCAAGGGAATATTTACGATCGATATTGATTGCTGAAAAGTGTGCTCGACCAATAGCTGAATCAGTGCCACCACCGATAAATCCAACTTTCATCGTGATTTTTTCCTCTTATCTGCGTTAGTCACTCACGTGGCGATTCGACAAACCCACTCCTTGGAACCTACTCTAGAGCCCGACGAAATGGGTATATCTTGAGTAATTCGAATAAACGCGATGATTTGCGGAATATCGCCATCATCGCTCACGTAGACCATGGCAAGACCACATTGGTCGATGCCATGCTCTGGCAATCCGGTGCTTTCGCTGCCCATAAAGAGAAGGGCGAAGGCGACGATCGGGTCATGGATTCGATGGATCTCGAGCGCGAAAAGGGGATCACCATCCTCGCCAAAAATACCGCTATCAAGCGGGGCGATCGGACCGTCAACATCATCGACACCCCTGGCCACGCCGATTTTGGTGGCGAGGTCGAACGTGGACTCGAGATGGTTAATGGCGTGCTCTTGCTCGTCGATGCCTCCGAAGGACCGCTGCCGCAGACACGTTTCGTTTTACGTAAAGCGCTCTCCAAAAACTTGCCAGTGATCTTGGTAATCAACAAAGTCGATCGCCCCGATTCGCGAATCGCAGAAGTAGTTGATGAGGCGTATGAGTTGTTCCTCGATCTCGATGCCGATGAGAAGCAAATCGAATTCCCAATTATCTACGCGAGCGCCAAGGCTGGTCGAGCAAGCCTAGAACGCCCTGAAAATGGCGGGATGCCCAACGAGAGTAATCTCGATGTTTTATTTGAGACGATTTACAACACAATTCCAGCTCCAACGTATACCGAAGGTGCGGCGCTGCAGGCTCAAGTAACAAACTTGGATGCTTCGCCATATCTTGGTCGCTTGGCAATCTGTCGCATCCATCAAGGAACGATCCGTAAGGGTCAACAAGTTGCATGGATCAAGGTTGATGGCAGTATCGAGCGGGCAAAAGTCGTAGAACTACTTATGAATGATGGTTTGGAGCGGCAGTCAGTCGAAAGCGCAGGTCCTGGTGACATCATCGCCGTTGCTGGTTTCGAGACCATCACTATTGGTGAGACTCTCGCCGATCCAGAGAACCCAGTTGCGCTGCCACTAATCACTGTCGACGAACCATCGATTTCGATGACGATTGGCATTAATACCTCACCTTTAGCTGGCCAAGAGGGTAAGAAGCTCACGGCTCGGTTAGTGAAGAACCGTCTCGATGCTGAGCTGGTTGGAAATGTCTCACTTCGATTGCTTCCGACAGACCGTCCCGATACCTGGGAGGTGCAAGGACGCGGCGAGCTCCAACTCGCAGTTCTCGTTGAAATCATGCGTCGCGAAACGTTCGAATTAACTGTTGGCAAGCCTCAAGTTGTTACCAAGATGATTGATGGCAAGCTCAATGAACCGATGGAATCACTCACCATCGATGTTCCAGAGGATTTTCTTGGCATCATCACGCAATTGATGGCAAGCCGCAAAGGCCGGATGGCGCAGATGACCAACCATGGCACTGGGTGGATTCGGATGGATTATCGAGTGCCATCGCGTGGCCTCATTGGTTTTCGAACCGAATTCCTCACCGAAACTCGGGGCACCGGATTACTCCACCATGTCTTTGATGGCTATGAACCGTGGCATGGCGAGATTCTCACCCGTCCTACCGGTTCACTCGTAGCTGACCGTCGCGGCATGGTTACCTCATACGCGCTCTCTTCGCTTCAAGAGCGCGGCACCATCTTTGTTGAGCCAGGATCTGAAGTTTATGAAGGAATGGTCATCGGCGAGAATGCACGGAATGAAGATATGGATGTCAATCCAGTGCGCGAGAAGAAGCTCACCAATATGCGCGCTTCGGGCTCTGATGATGCCGATCGCCTCATTCCACCAAAGCATTTGAACCTTGAGCAAGCTCTCGAGTTCTGTCGTGAAGATGAGTGCGTCGAAGTAACGCCGAAGACTGTGCGAATCCGTAAAGTCATTCTTGATCAGAATGAACGTGGACGGGCGACCTCAAAAGTCAAGAAGCGTAACGAGCAGATTGATGGCGACTAGAAGTCAAGCGTTTCCACACTCGGCCATTTAAGCCAAACTTTCATTAGAAGTCGGCGGGCCGAGGTACCTTTAGATAGTGCTCACCCGCTTTCACCCGACAAAACGCCTCCTCACCGAGACGGTCGTTGCGCTGCTTGCCACGAAGAAACCGAGCGAAATTCTCGCCGATGAAGTACTCGAAAACTCCGGCGCATCCAAGGGTTCGATGTATCACCACTTCGAAGATCTACAAGAGCTTGTCGAAACCGCGCAGATTTATCGCTACTCACAATGGATCGATGTATCTATCGAATTTTTAACGAATTATGTTGCGAAGGCGCGGACACAAGATGAACTACGTAACGCACTTCGAATTCTCACCGAGCAGACGCAAGCCGATTCTCGCAAAAGTGCGCGCGCTGAACGAGCGCAAGCGCTCGCCGCATGTCTACAGAATCCCCGAATGGCAAAGCAGATGGGCGCTGAGACGCAGCGCCTTACTGATGCCATCGCTGATGTCACCGAAGAGGTAAAAAATAAAGGGCTTTTTCGCTCTGATGTAAATTCGAAGGCTCTTGCTACATTTATTCAGGCTTACACCCTCGGCAAATTAGTCAATGATTACAACCCCACTGGAGTCGCCGAAGGGGAGTGGAACGATTTCATCATGAATATCGCCGAACAGACCTTCATGGCTCCACCTGCTAAAGGCTAAGCAGCGACAGTGGTAGTAAGCGCACCTCGACAACTCACACTCCTGCGGGCACCAGCCCGACCAGAGATACCATTCGATGAGCAGCAACGGGAAGTCATCGCTCATCGCGGTGGCCCGCTGGTCGTTCTCGGCGGACCCGGAACGGGCAAAAGCGCAACCTTGGTAGCGCGTGCAAAAAGCTATATAAATGAGGGTTTTGAGCCCAACAAGCTCCTAGTTATCACCTTTGATCGCCATCGCGCTAGCGAGTTAAACGATGAGATCTTCGCCGATTCAACCGAAACTTCCGCGGGTTCGATGGTCAAGACTTTCCCTGCTCTCGCCTTCGCAATTCTGCGAATTCATCGCGCACAATCAGGGAAGAAGCCACCTCGACTACGAACTGGGCCGGAGCAGGATTATCTAATCCGTGAACTTCTCGCTGGCTCTTTTGACGCAAATACCCATGGGTGGCCCGACCACCTTCGCGATGCCTCACAGACGCGAGCGTTTGCCGCCCAACTTCGAGATCTCATCTCCCGTGCGGTCGAATATGGGCTCTCTCCTGCAGCATTGAGCGCTCTCGGTGCGAGCCAGAACCTTCCACTATGGAAATCTGCCGGCTCTTTTATGCAGGAGTACCTCGAAGTCTCTGGGCTAGAGAATGAGAACGCTTTCGACCCGAGTGAAATGATCTACCAAGCAACGCAGGCGCTCGAGAAGGACGAAGATTTTCGAAAGGATATTCGCGCTCGTCACCAAGTGATTCTCGTTGATGAATTCCAAGAGAGCGATCAGGCCCACCGCCACTTACTCGAACTCATAGCCACTGATGAGTTAACGCTCTTTCTCGACCCCGATAGCGCAGTCGGACGATTCCGCGGAGCAGATCCTGAGAGCTTGCCAGATATCTTCGAGCGGTACCGTGGGAGCGATGGCCAGCCAGCGCGAAAAACCCAGCTAAATAAGGATTTTCGAGCTATTCCGCCCCTTACTTCATTAACGAAGGAGATCGCGTCACGCTTTACCTTCTCGCGGATGATCGAGCAGCGTAATCGCGTGAGCGCCCGCGAAGAGTTACCAACTGCAGATTCACCACCAGCAGATTTATCACCAGCAGATTCATCCACTTCGGAATTATCAGGTGCAGATGCAATCTCAATAGCGCAATGTGAGAGCGTCCATGACGAAGCTCGATTTATTGCAGAGCGCTTCCAGCAACTTCACCTCCGTGATGGTCTGCCCTACAGCGAGATGGCTGTCATCATCCGTTCGCCATCAACGCGCGCAACTACCTTGCGCCGAATCTTCGCTTCAATGAATATCCCAGTTCGTGAAGAGATTCAAAGCCTGCCCCTCAACGCCCAACCTGCAGTGGCGCCCCTCATCACCCTCGCATCGATCTCATTTGCGCTCAATCGCCCGGGGTTCACTCCCGAAAAACTCGAGGAATTACTCCCCAATCAGCTGATCGACGAGCTCCTCCTCTCCCGTTACGGCGGCGCCGATTTCCTTACCCTCAAGCGAATCCGCGCCACCATCATCAACTCCCGTGAGAGCGATGATTCGCGCTCGTCCTATCAAATATTGCGGGAATATATGGCTATTTCAATGGCAGATGTGGATTGGAGCGAATTCGCTCCGGTGAAGCGGATCGCCGAGCTCATCGCCAGCGGGCGGAAGGTAGCTCGTTCTGGTGGTACGAGCGAGGATGTCCTCTGGGCGGTATGGAGCAGCGCAGAGGATGAAGATGGCTCAGCCTTAGCGCAGAAATGGCAACGCGATGCGATCAATGGTGATGAGAGCGCCGATCGCGATCTCGATGGCGTCCTAGCGCTCTTCGAAGCAGCAGCTCGATATGCCGATCAACGCCCTGGTAACTCTGGTGATGCATTCATCCGCCAACTCGTGCACGAATCGATTGCCAGCGACACCATCGCAGCACAAGCGCAACGCCCCGATGTCGTAAGCATCCTCACCACCCACGCTGCAAAGGGGCGGCAGTGGTCGGCAGTCGCCGTCGCTGGAGTTGAAGAGGGGATCTGGCCCAACCTCACCCCGCGTGGCTCGCTGCTAGGTAGCGAACGACTCGTCGAGACCATGCGTGCAGCTAGCGCGAGCGATCGAACCTCGCGCGAGTTTCACCTCGCAGCGCTCTCAGCGCTAAAAGATGATGAACGAAGGCTCTTTTTCCACGCGCTCACCCGCGCGCGCAATCATCTGATTATCACTGCCAGCGCCGCAGAAGATTCCCGACCTTCACAATTTTTCAATGAAGTAGCTGAGATCTTAGGAAAAGATGAATCTGCGCTCACTGCACATCAGCGTTCTGCTTATCTCACGCCATCGTGCTTAGTTGCCACGCTCCGAACTATCACTGAAAATCAGGCGGTCGAAAAAATCGCTGATGCCAGTGGCACCGGCACCACTGGCGATTCGGCTCATGAAGTTGCTGGCGAAGCGGTCGCGATTCTCGCCCATCTCCATCGCGCTGGGGTACGAGTGGCAAATCCAGATTCTTGGTATGGCACACGAGAAATAAGTAGTGAAATTCCCCTTTTTAGCGAGGAAGAACAGATAAAAATCTCGCCCAGCTCCTTAGATACGCTCAACAAATGCGCTTTAAAGTGGGCATTCGAACATGCAGGTGGGCGGGACTCCGATTCCACTTCGCAAATACTGGGAACCGCACTTCACTTCGTCGCTACGAAACTTATTACCAAGGCGCCCTTAAGCGAATTGCTAACAGATCTCGAAACCATTTGGCAGAAGCTTGCCGAGCAGACTGATCTAGCAAAGGGTTGGTATGGACAAGCCCAACTTATTCGCGCACGGGAGATTGTCGAGAATATCTTCACTTACCACTCCGAATCCGATCGGGAATTAGTGGCGGTGGAAGCGCCATTCACTATCACCCAAGAGCGCACGGTCATCAAGGGCTCCATCGATCGCCTCGAAAAAACCGAGGAAAATAAGGCTTTTGTCGTCGATTTGAAGACGGGCGAATCTGCGGTGAGCAAGAAAGATGCACAAGAGAATCTTCAGCTCAAGGTCTATCAGCTTGCAGTCAATCTAGGGCAATTCTCTACGCTGCTGCCCGAAGCGACCGCTGCTGGAGCAGAGCTTTTCTATCCTGCAGTCAATGTCGCTGGCGCTAATCGCCCGCAAGATGAGATTGTTGATAGTGAAGTGAGCGAGAGCATCACCAAGTTGAGTGATATCGCAGCTGCAACAAAATTCCTTGCCGTTGAGAATGAGCTATGTCGATCCTGCCACCTGCGAAATAGCTGTCCAGTCAAGCCCGAGGGGCGGGCGCTGCGATGACGAAGATTATCTTCTCTCCGAAACGGATTGCCGAAATCCTCGGCCAACATGAACCAACCGATGAACAGGTCGAGATCATCACCGCCGACCACACCAGACCTGCTGTCGCCATCGCGGGCGCCGGCTCTGGCAAGACCGAGACGATGAGCACCCGCTTGGTCTACCTGATTGCCAATGGATTGGTGGAGCCGGAGCGAGTTCTCGGATTGACCTTCACTCGCAAATCTGCCGGGGATTTGGCGGCGAAGGTCCGAAAAAGCCTGAAAAAATTGGAAAATTCAGCGGATTTCAAGGAAGAGCTTCGCAAACATAATTGCGAGATATTCAACTTAGGGGTCGAACCAACAATCTCGACCTATCACGCCTATGCCTATCGAATAGTTAAAGAGCACTCACTTCGAATCGGTATCGAACCGCCAGAGCAAATGCTCGGCTCCGCTGCTGCGTGGCAGCAGGTTGAGCGAATCGTCCGCGATTACGAAGGTGAGATGCATCGAATAGATCTCAAACCGAGCACAGTTATTGATTACCTTCTCAAATTGACGAGCCAGCTCCAAGAGCATGATGTTCAACCTGAAGACTTAGAGCGAATTGCAAGCGAGATAGTTGAGATGCTCGCGAATAAGGTTCCGGACAACGCTCGAATGAAGAAGGATCCTGGCGAGCCAATAGCGCAAACCCAATTAGCTAGAGCGCAGCTGATTCCATTAATTAAGGAAGTCCTTGATGCCCGATATCTTCGCGGACAGCTCACCTATGACGATCAGATGTCCTTGGCTGCTTCATTGGCACTCGGAAATCCTGATATCGGCGAGATGGAGCGAGCGAAGTTTGATGTCGTTCTCCTAGATGAGTATCAAGATACTTCGCCCTCACAACTCCGCTTGATGCAGAGCCTTTTTGGTGGTGGCCATTCCATCACCGCGGTGGGCGATCCACATCAAGCCATTTACTCTTGGCGTGGTGCCTCGAGTGACAGCATGACCTCATTCCCCAGTGATTTTCCAAGTAAAGAGGGGGATTTAGCGCGGGTTTTCAACCTCTCTATGAGTTGGCGGAATGATCGTTCAATTCTCGCGCTCGCGAACACCATCTCACAACCACTTCGCGCGGGAAGTAATTTCGTTCCGGAATTAAGAGCGCGTGATGATGCCGGTGATGGGGCAGTCGCTGCTGGCCTATTCCATAACATCAATGAAGAGGCATCAGGAATTGCAGATTTCCTCGCGCCACATTGGTTACCAGAATCAACGAGCGGATCGGAATCTCGCGCTGCTTCTGGTGGCTCCAAAGAGCCGACAATTGAATCGACGGCAATTTTGGTTCGGAAGAAGAGTCAGATTCCGGAGATTGAAATGGCGCTACGCGATCGGGGAATCCCCGTTGAGGTTGTCGGAATCGATGGTCTGATACACGTGCCTGAAGTTGCCGAGATTCGAGCTGCACTAACGGTGCTCGTTGATTCTGAAGCTGGCACTGCATTGATCAAATTAATGAGCGGTGGATTCTGGCGAATTGGAATCCGAGATATGGCAGCGCTCGCTCGAGTCGCAAAAAAGCGTGACTACGAACGCAGGGGTTCTGATCGCGCAAACATCGTAAACATGGTGCTCGAGGATATGAATATCGAGGAAGAAGATCTCGCTAAGTCATCGATAATCGAAAGCCTCGATGAGATCGAGAGCTTCGATGAGAGTGAGCGTTCACTATTTAGCAGCGAAGGGCTCCGGCGATTGACCGATCTCTCGCGAATTCTCCGCTCACTTCGGCGGCGGATTCACCTGCCCATTCCAGATCTGATCTACTTCACGGAGCGGGAGTTGATGCTCGGTGTTGATGTCGAGATGACGTCCCACCGCCGTCGCTATCTCGACCGATTGATGGATGAGGCTGCCAATTTCTATGCCCAGGGAGGTTCGCTCCGAAGTTTCCTCTCCTGGTTGAACGTCGCCGAGAGTGAAGAACGTGGTTTAAAGATGTCTGGCATCGAGGTCCGCAGCGATGTGGTGCAGATCTTGACGATTCACGCCGCTAAAGGTGGCGAATGGGATCTAGTGGTCATCCCAGGGCTCACCACTGAGCGAAACCATGCAAAGAATAAGCCCGAGAATTGGCTCACCGATATTGCCGTACTGCCATTCCCGCTGCGACGAGATAGCAAGAAATTCATAGAGTTCGATGCGAGCTCGGATAATACCTACAAGGAAGTGAAGGTAAGTCTCGAAAGGTTTGCCGATATCTGTCGCGATCAGAAAGAGAGCGAAGATCGGCGTCTGATGTACGTCGCGGTAACTCGTGCCAAGCGGATTCTCTTTGCCACCACATCATGGTGGCGCAATGGTGAAGATATCCAAGATCCAAATAACTATTTCATCGATATCGCTACTCATGTCGAGCAAGATGGCGGCGAGATGATTGGTGATCTCAGCGCAAAGCCCGATCCGGGTGAAGAAAACCCCAATAAAGCCAATCAACGAATGGCGCAGTGGCCCGTCGATCCCTTAGGCGAATCTCGAACGCTACTCACCAAGGTATTCGATGAGATCAAAGGGCTTGCCCAACCGGAACGAGAGTCTGAGTTGTCAGCGCAGATTGCTCAGATCCGCACCACCGGATCTCACCTTGCCCAAGAGTTACTGCGCGGGGCCGATATGGTGATTCGCGATATTGCTGAACGAAATAAGGGGGAGATCGTCTATCTCCCCGCGCATCTCTCAGTCTCAGGGTTAATGGCTTTTGCTAAATCACCCGAGGAATTTGCCGCCCGACTTCGCCGTCCACTTCCGTTCAAACCCGATCCCATCGCCCGCCGCGGTACCGCCTTCCACACCTGGCTCGAGGAGCGCTTTGCTGCTGCGATCCCACTGATCGGTGACGATGAGCTACCTGGAGCTTCGGATGAGGGCGCGCTCGATGACAGCGCGTTAGAGAAATTGAAAGCTAAATGGTTGCGAAGCGAATGGGCTGATCGCGAGCCCTATCGCGTTGAGGTCCCCTTCGAAAAGAGCATCAATGGCACGATTCTTCGCGGTCGGATGGATGCGGTCTATCGAAGTGACGATGGCACATTCGATGTTGTCGATTGGAAGACTGGTTCGGCAAAGCGTGGCGCTGAATTAGCAAATGCCGCAATCCAATTAGCTGTCTATCGATTAGCGTGGGCTGAAATCGAGAAGGTGCCACTTGAGCACGTGCGTGCAGCGTTCCACTATGTCGGCTCCGATGAGACGGTGCGTCCGAGCGATCTCCTTGACCAACAAGGGCTACTCTCGCTCATCACTAGCGTGCCAGTTGCGCATTGATATCCAATTCGATTCCCAAGGGGAGATGATCGCTCACCATCTGTGTTGCAGGTGGAAAATCAATCTTCTGCCAGCTCATTGATTGAGAGGGCGCAATGAGAATATGGTCGAATTGAACGCGCGCACCCCAAGAGGGGTAAGTTAATTCCGAGGCAGCCCCTCGCCACTTCATGATTTTCGCTGGAATCTTTCCCGGTAAGTTCAAATCACCAACCAGGATTTTTTCACCCGGCAACGTTTTTGCCCATCGCTGAATCTTCCGCAGCTGGTAGATATTCATGCCTGGCACAAACGATAAGTGCGTATTGATGACCGTTATCCCATTAGCTAAATGAACCGCCTGAGCTACACGTGGTTCATCATGAATGTAGATCACTTTAATCTTTGGTCGTGATTTACCTGGAACAGTTTCGGGGATCGCCAATGGCGCGCCTACTTTAGAGCGTCCAAGTTCTAGGCGAAACTCTTCAACAATTGGAATTCGCGAGATGATTCCATTTCCGTAAAAGCATTTGTCGGAGTTCGAAGCGGGCTCCCACTTTTTCCACTTTTCACCGGGCGTTCCAGTGATTGCAAAAGCGCGTGAAATGAATTGCGCTCCCATCGACTCCGCGATGACTGAGGCTTGGTCTGCATAATGCGAGCGCTCCTGAAAGTAATCGACCTCTTGAATGGCAAGTAGATCGACATTCAATAGCGCAGCGCGCGCTGCCAACCGCTCGTTATGGATTAGCCCCTCTGGGACAGCCATCCCATGGAGGATGTTCCAGGTCGCAATCTTCATTTGTGAACGGTAGAGCTAAATTGGATAGGCTCGCCACTTATGAGCCTGGCGCTAATGAATCTCTCTTTGGCCCGCGCCCACTTGGATCGCGCGGCCCATCTGCGCTCCGACGAGGGAGCGCTTGCCGAACTTTTTGCGCACGGGAAGATCTTTCAGGTCAACAAAGGCAAATTCATCTTTACCGACTCTCTTCATTGGATACCGGCAGCCGAAGCCCCATCGGGAGATCGGTACTTCCTCGGATTGGATGATGCCGGAGTCGGATATTTTGCAATCAATGCTCCCTTTGCAGAGGGGACGGAAGATTTACTGACCCTTCGGGAAGCTGGATTACTTGCCACCGAGATCGAAGTTGGCGCTGCCGTTCATGGCGTTGCGCTCGCGAATTGGCACGACACCCATACTCATTGCGCACGTTGTGGTGCAGAAACTTATAGCGCGTTAGGTGGATCGGTCCGCAAATGTCGCACCGACGATAGTGAGCATTATCCGCGAACAGATAGCGCGGTAATCGTGCTAGTACGTGATAGCGAGAATCGAATCCTCCTGGGTCGACAAAAAGTTTGGCCTGCAAAACGTTACTCAAATTTTGCTGGTTTTCTGGAACCAGGAGAGTCGCTCGAGGCTTGCGTAAAACGTGAAGTGTTGGAAGAGGCAGGGGTGCGAATCGATCAGATTGAGTACATGGGTTCTCAGGCATGGCCATTCCCAGCTTCAATCATGTTGGCCTTCACTGGAGTTGTCGAAAACCCTGATGATGCTCGCGCTGACGGTGAAGAGATCGAGGATCTTCGTTGGTATAGCCATGAGAGTTTCACTGCAGATTTGAAGAGTGGTGAGCTACTCATCCCACCAGGAATCAGCATCGCACGTCGAATGATTGAAGCCTGGTACGGGGGTTCGATTGATTTCCCCGAAGCTTGGCGCTAATTTTTTATGAACGAGAAATTCCTAGCTGAGCTCGATGAGGAGCAGCGGGCTGCCGCAAGCGCTATCCGTGGACCGGTGGTGATTATTGCTGGAGCGGGAACTGGTAAAACCCGAACAATTACCCACCGAATCGCCCATGCAATCGATAGCGGTGTAACAGAGCCTTCGCGAACTCTCGCACTCACCTTTACCGCACGTGCTGCTGCGGAACTTCGGTTACGTTTAGCAACGCTCGGTTTCCCTGGAGTGCAGGCGCACACCTTTCACAGCTCTGCCTGGCGACAGCTGCAGTTCTTTTGGAATGAAGCGATTGGCGGCAAACCATTTAAGATCCTTGGGCAGAAGAGCGATGCGCTAGCTGGCGCGCTACTTGCAACCGGACGGAGCAAGAATGGCGTAAATATCCGAGATATCGCCACAGAGATTGAATGGGCAAAGGGGCAAGAGATTGCTCCGGAGGATTATTTACGAGTTGCTCAGGAGCGGTTCCGCGTGGCCCCACAAAGTTTAAGTTTCGCAGAGGTCGCAGAGGTATATCGCGCTTACGATGCCCTCAAGCAAGAGAGTGAGCAATTGGATTTTGAGGACATTCTCTTGCTTTTGGTGGGAATCCTCGAAGAACAGAATTCAATAATCGATCGAGTTCGATCACAGTATCGATACTTCACCGTTGATGAATATCAAGATGTGTCACCTCTCCAGCAGCGGTTACTTAACTTATGGCTCGGTAATCGAAAAGAGATTTGCGTTGTCGGTGATCCCGATCAATCAATCTTTTCTTTCGCAGGTTCTAGCAATGAGTATCTTCTAGATTTCACTAAGCGATATCCTGAAGCGGAAGTGTTGCGGTTAAATCGGAATTACCGTTCGACCTCTCAAATCGTCAATGTCGCAAATAAGATTATGGATCGAGAGTTGATATCGGTGCGCGGTAGCGGCGATGTCAACGTTCGCCTTACTGCTCATGGCAATGAAGGCGTTGAATCAGAGAAATTAACTGAACGAATCATCGCTCTCATCAAGTCAGGAGTCGACAGTCGAGAGATCGCAGTTCTCTTTCGAAGGAATGACCAACTGCATGAGTACGCCGCACAGTTGATTGAGGCTGGTATTCCAGTCAATATCGTCGGCTACAACCAAGGCCAACGCCCTTTTTTCTATGATGGAAAGATCAAAGAGGCGATTCGATTGATTCGAGGCGCTGCTATCGCACGGGACACCGCGCTCGATGGCATTGATCTGACTGGGCAAGTGATTGGGGTGCTCTCAGCTACTGGCTGGCACCCAACCCGTTCGTCGGGAGCCGATCCTCGCCTACGTCTAATTGAATTTGTTGCCGAATTTCAGGAGCGAATCCCGCAGGCAACGCTTCGAGATCTCATCAATGAATTTGATGAACGCGAGCGAAGCAATGTCGAGCCTGAGGTTATTGGGGTCGTATTGAGTTCGATTCACGCGGCGAAAGGCTTGGAGTGGAATCACGTATTCATCCCGCGATTGAAAGAGGGGGTACTACCCATTTCATACGCGATGAACTCCGATGAATTGATGGCAGAGGAACGACGACTCTTCTATGTTGCGGTGACTCGAGCTCGTGACTCGTTATCCCTCTCATACGCTGGGGGAGACTCGTCGCGGTTTCTAAGTTTGCTGCCCACCCTTAATTCGGAGTAGCGGCTCGAGCCCCGCTCTTACTCAACATCCGCTGGGATAAAGCCCAACTGTTGACGGAAACCGAGCGCATCCCATGCATCAAAGCCGGAAACCACGATGCCATCGCGAATTGTGTCGATGCTTACGCCGTCGACATCCACTTTTCTTCCGGTCGGTGCGTGACCGAGGAATTGGCCATCGTGAGTGCCAGTCAATCGCCAACGTGTGACTACACGCTCTCCCTCAGCGATGATCTCTTCGACATGGAAGTGGAGATTGGAGAATCCGGCATGCCATTTTCGCCATTGGGCCTTGAAACTCTCGCGCCCAACCCCAAATTTTGGGTCATTTCCGGCAGCATCCTCGGCAACTAGACGATCGATTGCCGATTCACTCTTCTGATTCCAAATCTCTTCAAAGAATGTTGCTGCAGCTTGCTTATTTGCTGCCTCGAGCGGTGAATTTCCCATCTTTCTCACTCCATTTCGTTCATTTTTTTATCCAAAAATTGCTCACGAGGTTATGTATTCATGAGGGGTTGTATTCATGAGGTGATCTATTCATGATGTGATCTATTCATGATGTGATCTATTCATGATGTGATCTATTCATGATGTGATCTATTCATGAGGTGATGAATTCTCGTACCGTTTGATGAAACTCATCTGGCTCATCACCGCGTATCGAATGACTACTATTCTCAAAGATTTTCAACTGCGACCTGGGAATAAGTTTATGTATCTCTTCTGAGAATTCTGGAGCGCAGATCCAATCGTGCCGTCCAGCAAGGATTAGAGTCGGGGCGATGATATTTTTTAATTCTGGTCTTAGATCGTAGCTTTGCAAGAAACCTCCTGGTGCGAAGGCTTGATTCATCGCATCAGGAGAGTAGATAAACCTTTGCAGCGACTCTTCATTGGTAGCGCGCTTACTCTCATTGAAAGTCGTCGAGTAGAGCGCCCAGGTATTTCGGAAGAAATCACGCATCGCATCAACGGTCGTCAATTCTCCTGCCCAAAGTTTCCGTGCTGCTTCTATTTCGTGTGCATTACCTCGCGTAGCGACGATTTGCTGAGCACGCGCATTGAAACCTGCGTGCGCTGCGGTAACAATCAATAGTAATTTCGATACAGAATGGGGATAACGCGCCGCATGGGCCATCGCGACCATGCCACCGTAACTGGTACCCACGCTAACTATCTTCTCGATGCCAAGATGAATTCGGAGCGCTTCCATATCCTCAACATTTTCATCGAGGTTATATTTATTGATATCACCTCGCGCCGAACGCCCTTGTCCTCGATGATCCCAATAGATGACTTGGGAGTACTCGCCAAGGGGATCCATTCCTGGTCGCATCACCGAGTGTTCGGCTCCAGGCCCGCCGTGCGCAACAAATGCGGTAGGGCGTTCGATGAGTGCGCCGTTTTCGATAGCCAGCGAGGAGCCGATAATGTCGAAGAAAATCTCGGCATCACGTACTTTGGCTAACATAGTTTTCAAGCTTAGCCGCTGTTTTCGCGGGTTGTAGCCCTTCTTTTAATGAAGTTGCCTCTGACGCGCACCAACCTTTACCCTTGTAGCTCTTCATGGAGCGTCACCGTTGCTATGGAGATGTAACTCGAGCGAAAGGTCGGAAAAAGTGGCACTAGCACTAGCTACCACTACTCGAAGCGCCAGTTGGCGTCCTTCGAGCGACTTTGCACGCTCATATTCAACCTACGCCACAGGTAATCCAAAGCATTTTGGATCCGGTGGCACCCGGGAATTCGCAGGCTAAGCCTCGAAGCTCCCCGGGGGCCCCGAATCCAACAGGATTCGCGGGCCCTTTCTCTTTTTCCAAAAGAAATAGAGAAGACACTGAACGCGGATGGTCCGTGGCGAAGTGAGCAAGATGAGTTGAGGGAAGGTGAGAGCAATGACGGTTCTATTTCACGAACTGTTAGTTCCAGGTTGGGCAGATACAAAGATTGGCGTTTACGAGCTAACTCGCAATGAGAATTCGGGTTACAAGGAGGATGAGGGTTTCGGACTTCCATGTCACTCAGTCGACCCTGAGCTCTTCTTCTCCGAATCTCAAGAGTTGCTCGAAACAGCGAAGGACCTGTGCAGCGCATGTCCGATGCGCGCTCGCTGTTTGGAGGGTGCGTTATCGCGACAAGAGCCATGGGGAGTCTGGGGTGGCGAGATCTTCGATAACGGCGCCATCGTCGAAGCAAAGCGACAGCCCGGACGACCTCGCACTGCTGCGTGAAGTGAGTAATTACTTACTGCAGTAGAGCCCTGTTATGCGCGTACGGCATGAGTAGCGGGAGCGATCTCTGGTAACCATGAGATCGCTTCTGCAAGGAATTTTCCTTCAGCGCCAAGTTGGCAGAAGATTCCGGTAGTACCGAGAGTGACCCGGTGAATCAACATATATTCCGGGGGAAGGTTGAGCTGGAAGCCAATCTTCGCCGTCGGGTTTCGTGGATCGCCAACTCGAGCGCTCTGAACTCGTAGCCAGTCACGGGTGTATTTAAAGGTCTCGGTTCGAAGTGGTTCTACTAGTGGCAAGAGGTAATCCAAGACCAACTGCGGATCTACATCTACCTCGGGAAGGATAAAACCGTCTCGCTTAAAACCTTCATAGAGGGCTTGGGCATTTCCATCGAGCGCGTTTTTTAGTAAGCGTTTAAATGGTTCGGGAAAGCCGTTGGGCAATCTGTTGCATGCGCCAAAATCAAGAACTCCTAATCGTCCATCATCGAGCAACCGGAAATTACCTGGATGTGGATCTGCATGGAGTAGGCCGACTCGAGTGGGGGCGGTGAAGTGGAAGCGAGCCAACCTAATCCCAGCGGCATCGCGTTGCGCCTTACTTCCCTTACTAATGATCTTTGAGAGTGGAGTTCCCTCGAGCCACTCACTCACGAGCACCTTGTCTGAAGCTGCAACTACCTTGGGAATTGCAATATCAGAATCGCCATCGAACTCTGCTGCGCATAACCGTTGCGCCTCAGCCTCATATTTGTAATCAACCTCTTCGATGATGCGCGCGCGCAACTCTTCCAAGAGCGGTCCCATCTCGAGCCCAGGCATGAAGAGCTGGAAGATTTTCGCGAAACGTTGAATCTGATTGAGATCAGAGATTAGGGCTTCTGCTGCGCCGGGATATTGCACTTTAACTGCAACGTTGCGCCCGTCTTTCCATACTGCGCGATGAACCTGCCCAATCGACGCCGAGGCAGCTGGCTTATCAGTGAATTCCGAGAAGTTATCTCGCCAATCTTCACCGAGCTGTTCGGCGAGAACGCGATGGACCACACGCGCCGGAAGTGGCGGCGCCGCCTCTTGCAATTTCGTTAACGTTTCACGGTACGGTGCGGCGAATTCTTCAGGGAGCGCAGCTTCGAAGACTGAGAGCGCTTGTCCGAATTTCATCGCGCCACCCTTGAGCTCACCAAGCACTCGAAAAACTTGTTCCGCAGTTTTAGCTTGCATCTCTTTCGAAACGAGTTCGCCAGATTGGCCGATCATCTGTCGTCCGAAACCAACTGCGCTTCTTCCCATCACCGAGAGCGGGATCGAGGCGAGCTTCGCGCTACGCGCCGCACCACCAGTTGTCAGTGAATCGGAGGTTTTGGACATGTGCCCAATTCTTCTGCTTTGCCTGACGGGATGCGAGTTGAAAGAGCTCTCGACCAGCTCAACAAGCTATCCCGCTCGACCCGTTCCCGGGTTCCGAATTCCAACTCAGGCAAAAAGAGTTAGCGCCCCCAGTGACAGGAGCATGCTGGATGGGCGCTCCACACCTGGCGCGAGCTGCGAATCGATGGCTCGCGCCCGGATTTAATCTCCCTATCGAAGAGGAGCGAATCGGTGTAAGCGAGCCGGTCGTGAGAAATTTCACTCTCCAGAAGTGGGATGAGTTGCTCAGCGAGCGTCGCCACTGCAAGGAGTGCAGAGGTTCTCGCGACGGGCTGGTTGCGTTCCATGAAGAGAGTGGCCGCTATTTTCTGCCATTGCGGATCGAGATCACTTCGTCCAAGTTCGACGCAATAAAAGCAGGGTGTGATTCCTGGCTTTACATATGGACCCAACAGAGCACCAAACGGAGTAGCAAGCACAGCAAAGTATTCGCATCCCTCCGCCATCAGTGAAGCAATTAATTCCGGCTCGGGGTAGGAGGTGAGAATCACTAATTTTCGAGAGAGTTTTTCACTTTGATGCGAAGAACTCTCGTAATACTTTTTATTTAGCCGATGCCCGCTATTGATCAATTCTCGTCGTTGTGCGAGGAGAACTTCACTCATCGGCTCCCCGATATCGGACATCCGAAGGTATGCGCCACGAATATCTGAAGTGGTTGCACTTCGTAAATCCAAGGTACTTACCTCGAATCCATAATCGAGCAAGATTGGTGCAAGCAGAGCTCCTACCTCGTTCATCTGACTTATCACGAGCTCTCTGTTAAGCGCTAATTCTGGAGACCGTTCAATCAAGCCAACATCATCAAGACGTGCAATGACTTCGAAGATCTTCTCAGGTTGTTCGAGCTCAGTGGCGAGTAAAACATCGATTGCGCTCCACTCTCGAAGTTGACGCAGTATCGGTAATAAACCGCGCTCAGAGAAAATCAGATGTTTTTGGAGATGACCGACATAGATATCGCTACCTCGATCAATAATTACGACACCAGTTCGAATTCGCACTCTATTTATCGTCGTTGGATGATTAATTAGCTGCTTACTCATCAAAAAGCTGGTCAAACTCTCCACTTGGGCGATGGGTCCGACCCTCAAAATATCCTTCGGCGCGCGCTAACTCCGGATATCGATTGAGTAGCGCCTTGAATTCTGGTCCATGTCCAGGAACCAGGATGTGAATCAACTCGTGCAGAAGTAGATAATCGAGCGCATATTCCGGAGCATCGCGAAGGCGATCGGAGATTCGAATCGTTCGGTCTTCAATCGTGCATGCTCCCCATATTCGCGACATTCGAGAAGACCATTCGACCGATACTGGAACTGCCTTACCGTCAAGGTATTTGTGATTGAGAAGTTGGGCGCGTGCGAAGAGCTGCTCCTTGTTGGGCACGCTCTCGTCATGCAAAATCTTCTTCACCATCTCATCGACAACTTGGTTCGCCTCACGTTGGCTCATTCTTGCCGGTATCGAGACGATCACCTTCTCGCCATTTCGGTAGGCCTCGATCGTCTTCTTCCGCCGGGTGCTCCGCCGGACCTCGATGATCAGGCCAATATCGCGTCCATCGGGTGCCATTCGGGGGAAGAGGTCCCCTTGAATCAGCCCAGCGCCGTTGGGAGTCCGGGGGTCTTTGGCGGGGGAACCGGAGGGTAACCGTCTACTCATCTCGGGATTCTCTCGCGCCATAGCGCCACGTTATCCACTGCCTGTGGAAAATCAGGGGAGCCATGCCTGTGTAGAACATCGCTACTTTATTCTCGAACGAGGAGCCAATTAGGCGACTTGCCTCGCCATCAGATTGTGAGAGTGATTGCGCTATCCACAACCTCAGCGCCACTGTGCACAACACTCGCGAAGTAATCCACAGCCGAACTATCAATGAAAATTTTTATTGCTGTCGACGCGAAAAATTTCAAAGATTAGCGCTCCGACATTTTGGCGAGAGTTGTAGATGAAAAGCTCGTTGAAATGAGTGGAGAAATTATTTTCTTGGCAGGTCGGGAGGAACTCCCGGCTTGATTCTTTTGCTGACTACCCGTACTTTCCGACCAGAAGTCCTCGGATAACCGGTCGCGTATCTGCAAGGGGAAGGCAGATAAGTGAACGTGCGCCCCGGGGACTTCGCTAATTTATTTGCAGAGTCGATCCGCGAAATGCCTCCGCACATTTAATTCGCGAGAGTCGATCTGCACGATTTATTGCTCGATGGTGAAACTTAGTGCTCGATGGTGAATCTCTTGAAATCTTTACAAGGCGGAGAGATCATCTGGTGCGCTTCGACCAGCTTTGAAACTCTCCGGTGAAGCTAACTCATCTGCCAGTGGAAGTGAGCCGAGTGATTCCCACAAGCTATCTCGATACTCCACTCCATGTAATGCGCCTTGAGTGTGAAAGAAAGTAGCGGCATCACGCGCTAGCCGCGGTGAAACCTCGAGCCCCAGAAGTGAGGCAAATACTCGCTGCAATGGGCCTTCCGTCGCACGACGACGGCGCGACATCTCTCGGAGGGCTTGGATATGCGGCAGCTGGTTGCCGGCAGCAGCAGCGCTTACCTCGTCAATCCATCCCTCAATTAACGCGATGAGCAGCTCCAACTTCTTGAGGGCTGCAATCTGTGCCTCGCTCTCTTCGGGAGCGAAGAGACCATTTTGAATCGCCTCGTTGATTGCCTGCGGATCGCCACTTAATTGTTCGAAGTCTCCTTGAACTTTCTGGATATCAACATGAATGCCTGCCGAATATGCGCGTACCGATTCAATGATCGCCTCTTTGAGCCATGGGTTATTAGCGAAGAGTCGGGTTGCCGCTGATTCTCGAAGCGCTAGGTAGTGGAGAACTTCGCCAAACGGAATATTTAATCCATCTGCATACTTGAGCACATTCTCTGGAATTAAAATTGCGCGGACAGGATCGATGAGTGGAATACCAACATCGCCGGCGCCAGTCACGGAGTGTGCGGCGCTTTTAAGCGCCTCGCCAAGTTGCGTTGCAAACATGATGCCGCCGATTTTTTTCATCATCTCATTCATCTGGGCAAAAATCCCAGCCATTGCCGGTTCGACCTCAGAAGAGAGCGCGCTCCCAACAGCGCTGCCCAACGAGTGCGACAACGGTTCGACAACCGCACACCATGTTGACGTGGTGCCATCAACCCATTGCGAAGGGCGCCACGTTTGTCCAGGTAGCGCGGGGCTAGAGAAGGCAACGCTCTGATCAAGCCAGAGATCTGCTACGCGTAACGCATCTAGCGATTGATTATGCAATTCGCTGGTAATGGCAGCGTCATCGCGCACATTGGCAAGTTCGCGGACAGTCTCGGGAGAGAGGGAGGAGCCATCGCCACCTGAGCTAAAGGCTCGACCAAGTCGGGAGAGCATCTCGCCGAGTTGGCTGAAATCAAAGCCGCCAACTCCCGGTTGTTCACTCATCGCGGCCCCTCCTCGTTACTCTCGAAATTTAGGGCTCTAAAACTAGTCGCTCTACGAACCAACCACTCGCTCTACTTTCTTGAAAACCGATGGTTGCACCTATTTATTCCCGCCAATTTATTCCTAATTATGTATTCCCGCTCAGTTCTCACGGTTTTCTCATGTCGCGCTCCCGAAGTAGGAGGGAAGTAGGGGGAATGGTTACCCTAGGCGGGTGTCCGCATTAGTGTGGTGGCTAATTCCCCTCGTCGCCTGTTCAGGCGCGCTGCTCTATGTCTGGTGGTCGATTGCGGCTAAACGCCGTCAGAACACCTACAAGTCCATTGCTGAATACGAGACGTTTCGTTCTGCTTTTGCCAAGGATGGTCGTGAAGCCAAGCGCGAGCAGGATAAGAGAGATCAGAAGAACGAGCAGAAACCATGATTCGAAGAGGTACTCGCTTCCAGCTTCTCTGGATTGCGCTACTTCTCATACTTGGACTAGCTGCCCCACTCCCATACGTGCTTGTCGAACCGGGAACGCCAAATGACACCTTGGGCAAGGTAAAAGGAAAGCCGTTGCTCGAGATTGTTGGTAGCGAGACATTTCCTACCAAAGGAAAACTCAACCTCACCAGCATTTGGGTGACTAGCCCTAATTCGCACCTGCAAACTTTCGAGCTATTACGTGCATGGATTGATGGCGAGCGCTCAGTACAACCACGCGAGGTTTTCTATCCTCAGGGAACAGACCCGGCAAAAGTTACTAAGGAAAGTGTCGCCGAAATGAAGAGCTCCCAACTTTCGGCACAACTAGCTGCTCTTCGATATCTGGAAATCCCTTACAGCGAAAGATTAATTATTAGAGGGTTCACTGAGTTATCTCCAAACAAGAAAATTCTCCGAAAGGGTGATCAGTTAATCTCTTTCGAGGGGACGAAGTTAACTACTTCGGCAAAGCTCAAGTCGTTACTTGCAAAAACTCGATCCAAGAAAGTTGAGCTAGGAATAATCCGTGATGGGAAAGCGATAGTTATCCCAATTACGATTGGTCGCGCCCCAGCGAATCGTGATGGTGAAAATTCAGGGAATCCACGTAGTAACGGCAAGACGATTAATTTCATCGGTCTCTATATATCTGAGAAATACGACTTACCATTCACAGTGAAAATCAATTTGAAGAATATCGGCGGCCCAAGTGCCGGCTTGATCTTTTCTCTAGCGATGATTGAGAAGCTCGAAGCAGAAGATTTAGTCCGCGGTCGAAATATCGCGGGTACTGGAACGATCGAACCGAATGGCGATGTGGGGCCAATTGGCGGCATCGAAGAGAAGCTCATTGGCGCAGCTCGTGAAGGCGCCACGCTCTTTATCGCCCCATCGCTCAACTGTCCTGATATCCGCCATATTCCTCGTGGATTACAAGTCGTGCCAGTGGATACGCTTACTGAGGCTATTTCAGTCCTCCGAGAAAAGGATCCGGAACGACTTCCAATGTGCGGCTAGCTGCCCAACATTTCGGACATTTTCCGAAAGGTTTCTCTCAGCCTCCCGTAATCTTCCCGAGTTAGCACCTGGTATCCGAACTGGGTAACCTCGCCCCATGACGTTCTCTATGCCAATGGCAAATGGTCCTCGAAGTGGTCGCCGCAGCGCCCTTCCCCTAACGATTTCGATTCTGGTAGTTCTCGGAGTGGTCGCCGTCAGCCTCAGTGGCTTCTACGCCGACTTCCTCTGGTTCCGATCAGTCGGTTACTTGGAAGTTTGGCAGACCACCTTCTTCACCCGCGCAACCCTCTTCCTTCTCACCGGTGGATTAACTGCGCTCTTGGTCATCGCGAACGTATTAATTGCCTATCGCGCACGCCCTGTCTTTGCGCCCCTTAGTATCGAAACAGATTCATTAGAGAGATATCGCTCTCAAATCGAGCCGATTAAAAAGGTAGCTGTGATTGGTGGCTCGCTCGCCATCTTCTACTTCGCCGGCTCAGCGGGCTCTCAATTGTGGCGTCCCTGGTTGGTCTGGAAGAACGCCACACCTTTTGGAGAGAAAGATCCGCAATTTAATCTCGACATCTCCTTCTTTGCATTCAAGTTACCGTTCTACCAAGCGTTAATCGGTTGGTTTATCTCCACCATCATCATCGGCCTGCTCGCTGCGGCAGTAGTCCACTACCTATATGGGGGAATTCGTCCACAAGGCCCTGGCGATCGAACAACAGTCGCTGCCAGAGTCCAACTCTCCGTTCTCCTCGGATTCATCGTCCTGGCTAAAGCGGTTGCGTATTGGTTCGACCGATATGCGCTCGCCTTGAAAGATGATCGAATCATCACCGGTCTGACATACACCGATGTCAATGCCGTCCTCCCAGCAAAGGCGATACTCGCTGGCATCGCGGTAATCTGCTCTCTCCTCTTCTTTGCAAATATCTTCCGAAAGTCATGGCAACTTCCTGGGGCTGGCGTCGCGCTGTTGGCAATTAGCTCTGTAGTGATTTCTGGCTTGTATCCTGCTGCGATTCAACAATTCCAGGTTAAACCGAGCGAATCGACAAAAGAAGCGCCGTATATCGAGCGAAATATCGAAGCTACTCGCGCCGCATATGGAATTGATAAGACGGAAATCGTCGAATACGCCGCGACAGTAAATACCGCCCCTGGCCAGTTAGCTAAGGATGTAGAGACCATCAACAACATCCGTTTGATGGACCCAAATGTTATTTCGCCGACTTTCCGTCAGCTACAGCAAATTAAGCCGTACTACACATTCCCTGAATCACTTGATGTTGATCGCTATGTAGTCAATGGCAAAGTACGTGATGCAGTGGTTGCGGTACGCGAATTGAATATCGAGGGAAATCCGAACCGGAACTGGATCAACGACCACCTCGTTTACACCCACGGTTTCGGCTTTGTTGGGGCGTATGGCAATACGCGAGATGCCGATGGCAAACCTAACTTCTTCTTGGGTGATATCCCACCAACGAAGACTCTTGGTGATTTCCAACCACGGATCTACTTCGGTGAGAACGTTCCAGATTATTCGATTATTGGCGGCAAGAACTCAGATTCGCCGGTGGAGTTCGACTATCCCGATGATGCCTCTCCCAGTGGTGCGAAGACGTATACCTACACCGGTAAGGGCGGCGTTCCCATCGGAAATCTCTTTGCTCGTGCGGTCTTCGCCATTAAGTATCAGGAACAACGGATTCTTCTCTCCAGCTTGATTAATTCAGAGTCGAAAATCCTCTTTGAACGTAATCCTCGTGAGCGAGTAGCAAAGGTTGCTCCCTGGTTAACTCTCGATGGCGACCCATACCCCACAGTGGTAGGTGGGCGAGTGCTCTGGGTAGTCGATGGCTACACCACAAGCGCTGGTTACCCATATTCACGGAAGGTAAATCTCTCAGCATCAACTGCTGATGCGTTGACAACCAATTCCAATGCCATTACTGCGCAACGCGATTCATCGATTAATTACATCCGGAACTCGGTAAAAGCGACGGTCGATGCATACGATGGCACCGTCACGCTCTACAAGTGGGACGATAAAGATCCGGTGCTCGCTACTTGGTCTAAGGCATTCCCTGGAACCTTGAAAGAGAAGAGTGCGATTTCGAAGGATTTAATTACGCACCTTCGCTATCCAGAAGATATCTTCCGCGTGCAGCGCGATATTTTGAGCTCGTATCACGTTCAGAATGCGACTGCGTTCTATGGTGGACAGGATTTCTGGCGCGTGCCGCGAGACCCATCAACTTTTGGTGGAAATGCAAGCGCACAACCACCGTATTACTTAACGCTTAAGATACCTGGCGAAGAGAAGGAAGCCTTCTCATTGACTACACCTTTCGTTCCTCGCGGTGGTCGTGAGAACCTCGCCGCTTTCGTCGCAGTGACGGCTGACCCTGGCCCTAACTATGGAAAGATCAAAGTTCTCCAATTGCAACGAAGCACAAATATCGCAGGACCATCGCAGGTCTCATCAAACTTCGAGGCTAAGCCAGAGGTAGCAACATCGCTCTCCTTGTTACGTCAAGGTGGGTCCAATGTTGAACTTGGCAATCTCCTCACACTTCCGGTCGGTGGTGGCCTTCTCTATGTGCAACCGGTCTATGTCCGCGCGACATCAAACACAGCTGCATACCCACTCCTGCAGAAGGTGCTGGTCTCTTTCGGTGACCAAATCGGATTCTCGGATACGCTCAAAGGAGCGCTCGATCAAGTATTCGGAGGCGATTCGGGGCAGAGCTCATCAGGCGTCGTTTCAGGTGATGGAAATTCAAACACCACCACTGCGGGACAGAGCCTTGCTGATGCGCTCCAACGCGCAAAGCAGGCCCTCTCTGAGGCGCAAGCAGCTCTCGTAAAGGGCAACTTTGCTGCATATGGCAAAGCGCAGGATGCGTTGAAGCAGGCAATCAATGATGCGATCAGGGCTCAGAATCAGAGTAAGTAACGGAAGTTACCTGCTCGCTCGTTACTAACAGCCAATTTGGTTGAGTAGCTTGCTGCGCCCTACGATGCTCCTACCGACGCGGGGTGGAGCAGCTCGGTAGCTCGCTGGGCTCATAACCCAGAGGTCGTAGGTTCAAATCCTGCCCCCGCTACTAGATGGAAAGACTGGCTTCAGAAGCGACGTAGCCGTAACGAGTTGGCGACTACCAGCAGACTCGAGAGCGCCATTGCCCCACCTGCATACATTGGGTTGAGATTTCCCGAGGCGGCAATCGGTATTCCAATGATGTTGTAGATAAAAGCCCATCCGAGATTCTCTTTAATGATCCGCAACGTCTTCCTTGATAACTTGATCGAATCTACTGCGGCGCTCAACGATGAGCGGATCAAGGTGATATCAGCAACTGCAATGGCGCTATCGGTTCCTGTTCCCATAGCCATGCTGACATCAGCAGTCGCGAGCGCAGCTGCGTCGTTGACGCCATCGCCAATCATTACGACTTGATGGCCTTTTTCTTGATATTCGTGAACAATTTTCATCTTATCTTCAGGTAACACTTGAGCTCGGAAGTTTTTGATGTGCGCAAGATTTGCGATATTGGCGGCGGCTCGATCTGAATCACCAGTGACAAGGACGCTTTCGAAACCAAGTCGAGCGAACTCTTCGATTGCAGTAGCTGAATCACCCTTAATCTGATCGCCAACTTCAAAGAGTCCTTTTGCGACTCCGTCGAGCGAGATAAGGATGGGTGAGCGCCCGCGATCTTTTATCGCATTGATTTTGGTGACAATTTCATTGGAGTATCCCCCCGTGCCGTAAGCGATAGCTTCGGGGGAGCCAATCAATCCCAGGTAACTTCGCCCTGCAATCTCCACTCGCCCAGCAACCCCTCGACCCGGATGTGATTCAAATTCAGAGATCAGACCAAAGCTCACACCTTCGCTACTTGCCAATCTGACAATGCCGCGAGCTACTGGGTGTTCACTCTGATTTTCAATAGTGCCTGCTATCGAGAGTAGAAGTTCTCGTTCGATCGCAAAAGTCTCGAGATTGATGATCTCGATTCGACCGGTAGTGACCGTTCCAGTCTTATCTAACAGGAGAATTGGTGGCTGCTTACTTGCTCGCCTACCGGCTTGTCCACTTCCACGTACTGTTCGTTCGAGTACTGCTGGTGTCCGCAAAATAATTCCGAGCTGCGCGCCACGTCCCGAGGCGACAAGAAATGCAATGGGGGTTGCTAGTCCAAGCGCACAAGGGCAGGCAATCACCAAGAGCGTGATTGCCGGCGCAATCGATTGCGCTGGGTCATTAGTTATTACCCACCACGTGATAAAGGTAAGTAGCGACAAGGCGATGATTGTTGGTACGAAGATGGCTGAAATCCGATCAGCCAAGCGCGCAATCGGCGCTTTCTCACCCTGCGCCTGCACCACCATCTTTGTGATTCGAGCCAGCTCAGTCTGTGCTCCAACGCGCTCTGCGCGCACGATCAGGCGGCCATTGAGATTGATTGTTGCTCCGATAACGCGCGAACCTGGGCTGGTATGGACGGGGAGCGATTCGCCAGTTATCAGGGAGAGGTCAACATCGCTCTCGCCCTCAACCACAACACCATCTGTGGCAATCGCCTCACCTGGTCGAACCAAGAAGAGATCACCAATATTTAGGTGATCGATTGGCGCGAGGATCTCCTCACCATCTCTGATGATTGAAACCTCTTTTGCACCTAGTTCGAGCAAGGAGCGCAGGGCGGATCCTGCGCGAATTTTCGACCGCGTTTCTAGGTAGCGGCCAAAGAGAATAAAGAGCATCACGCCGGCAGCGACTTCGACGTAGATCTCACCGCGCTGCGTTCCATGCGCATAACAAGACCATAGGAATGCAGATAAGGTGCCAATGGAAATGAGGGTATCCATATTTGCTCGTCGTAACGAACGTAATCCGACTCGGTGAATCGGCCATCCAGCAATGAAGACAACAGGAACGCTCAGGGCGATTGCAAGCCATCCCCACGGTTCACTTTTCGGGCGGAGGATACCGAGGGAGTCTAAAAGGGAATTCATTCCATCGTTGATTGGCATATGGAGCGACATCACCATCGAGATGGCGATTGTGGGGATGGCGAAGATAAGCGCGAGCATCAATCGCCAACCTAGAGCGGGCGTTTCAAGGAATTTGTTGTTCGCAGAGCTGAGTATTTCGGCTTGATATCCAACGCCAGACACGGCGCTAATGAGCGATTCAGTTTCGACTACTTCAGGCGCGAGGACATGCGCAGTCTCGGTTGCGAAATTCACAGTAGCGGTGACACCAGGCATCGCATTCAGGGCGCTTTCGATAGTAGCAACGCAAGAACTACACGACATCCCGCTGAGCTTGAGATCTATTTCGCGAACATCCACATGGCTAGATTAGACCTAACCATTGGGTTAGGTGAAACAGACTTAGCGGGGGAAGTACGTGAGAATCTCCTGATGTAACGCGCCATTACTACTTATTCCATTGGCGCCATTGGGGCCGGATGCGCCCGTGAAGTCGGTAAAACTTCCACCCGCTTCGTGGACGATGATGGACAGTGGCGCCATATCCCAGAGCGCCAGCTTTGGCTCAAGCGCACAATCGACGGCGCCTTCAGCTACGAGTAGATGTGACCAGAAATCTCCGTACCCTCGCGTGCGCCATACCTTCTCGGCAAGTTTGAGTAACCCTGGATGGAGCGCTCCCCAGCCATCATTTCGATTTCCTGTAGTCGGTGATGCAAAGGTTGAAATTGATAGTGAGGCATCCTCAAGTTTTGTTACTGCAGAGACCTGCAATCGTCGAGGGGCAGGTGCCCCGCCATGTAGAGCGCTGGTTGCACCTACATTCGCACCTACATTCGCACCGGCACTCAAGCCGTCGTTCAGCGCTCTCAAAAATCCCGGGTTAAGGGTGAGAAAAGCTCCGCCACCTTTGCTGGCATACCACCGTCGGAAGAGTGCCGGAGCGCTCACGACTCCGACCAACACCTCGCTTCGCTCCATCAGAGCAATCAATGACGCCCACACTGGAACGCCACGGACAAAATTCTTCGTTCCATCAATGGGATCGATTACCCAATAACGACCACTCTTATCACCACTACCAAACTCTTCGCCAACAATCTGATCACCAGGTCGGGCAACCGCTAAAACTCTCCGGATTTGCTCTTCGATAGCTTTGTCGGCATCGCTGACTGGAGTGAGATCTGGCTTTGTTTCAACATGAAGATCAACTGCCTGAAATCGCGCACTGGAAATCTGGTCAGAGATATCTGCGAGATAGAGGGCTAGCTCTAAGTCGGTCATTGCAATCAATTCTTCGGTTGACGCCGCTTTGGTCGAATCGCTCACAGCTATAGGTTACTTGATTGATATCGACTCGAGGGATGCGAGTATCTGTCGAAGCGCTGCCACTCGACCCTGACGCCCCACATCGTCGCCGACCCAGGCATTAAGCGCACATTCGCTCTCATTATGTGAGCAATTCTTTGGACAACGCGTGGCAATTTCGGCGCAGTCAGGGAAGGCGGCTATCACATCATCTTTCGCGATATGTGAAAGACCGAAGGAGCGCACACCAGGGGTATCGATGATCCAGCCCTCGCCCTCTAATTCGAGAGCTACGGCGCTTGAGGATGTGTGCCGACCCTTTCCGGTTGCCTCATTGACCTCACCAGTCTGGCGCTCAGCTTCTTTCACAATCTTATTTATCAAGGTTGATTTTCCTACTCCAGAATGTCCGATCAGAACCGTAACTTTTCCGCGAATAAATTCGATCAAATCACTCGGCATTCGATCTTTTCTTAATTGAAAAGTTGGCAAATTCATCGCCTTATAGATCTCCAAGAATTCATCACCAGAGGCGAGATCGCTCTTAGTCATGACAAGAATCGGAGTGATGCCTTCAGCGAAAGCAGCAACGAGTGCGCGATTGACGAAGCCATGTTTAGGTTCTGGATTTGAAGTTGCTGAGACGATTGCAAGGTAATCGACGTTGGCGACGAGAACTCGCTCACTTCCATCGTCAGCGCTTCTCCGCAGCGAATTCTTTCGCTCTTCAATCCGAACTATCCGAGCAAAGTCCTCCCGCGCTTGGTTTGCCTCGGGAATACCGACAACAGCTACTAGGTCGCCAACTACCACTGAACGGCGACCGAGTTCGCGCGCTGTAATAGCGAAGAATTCCCGACCATCATCGATGGCGCAGGTAACTCTTCCTCTATCGATAGTAATTACCCGTGCAGCTAACGCATCGGCAAATTGTGGTCGATCTTTACTTCGAGGCTTGGTAGATCTACTTGGACGGGTACGAATATCATCTTCGTCGTACTCACGTTGTTTACGCATAACTATGGTTGGACCTGAATCTGTGTAAGTAGCGTCGACCACAGCCCCGGGAAATCCGGGAATGTCTTTGAAGTAGTCGCAATATTCTCAACGTGAATTTCAGGAACTCGCAAAGCAATCATCGCTGCTGCAGTCGCTAGACGATGATCTTCATAAGTGGTGAAAGTGCCGCCATGTAGTTGCGCTGGGAAGATCTCAAGGGAATCCTCGTGAGCAACCGTTTTGCCCCCTAAATTATTGAACTCAGTCGCAAGAGCTGCTAATCGGTCGGTCTCGTGGAGTCGAAGGTGTCCGATTCCTCGTAGATGCGATGGCGAGTCGGCTAAGAGAGCAATAGCGGCAATCGACGGCGTGAGTTCGCCAACATCATGGAGGTCGATATCAATTCCATGAATGTTGCCGGTGCCGGTAATGGTTAGGTCTTCAGCTTGCGAATTAACGCCGCGCTTACGGGTGATTTGCGCGCCCATCGTGGTGAGGATATCGCGTAATTGATCACCAGGTTGCGTTGTGGATTTTGGCCAATCACGAATGGTCACTGAGCCACCGCTAATCATCGCCGCGCCAAGAAACGGTGCCGCGTTTGATAGGTCGGGCTCAATCAATGAGCGAATCCCCTGGATTGCGCTCGGGCGAACGCTCCATGTTCTCTCATCGACTTTACTTACCTTCACTCCACGCTCTTTCAACATAGCGATGGTCATCTCGATATGTGGCATCGAGGGCAGACTCGCTCCGACATGAGTGATGGTCAATCCATTTTTCATCCTTGGAGCTACTAGGAGCAGGCTCGAGAGGAATTGGCTCGACTGACTGGCATCGATATTAATCTCGCCACCGGCTATTTCGCCGCTCCCATTAATCGTCAAGGGGAGTGCATATCTACCGCCGTGATCGATATCGATACCTAATTCTTCGAGCGCCTTAATCACAGGTTTAAGTGGCCGTTCGTGTGAGCGCGGGTCGCCATCAAAAGAGATGGCGCCAGTAGCGAGCGCAGCTAGTGGCGGAAGAAATCGCATCACCGTGCCGGCGTTTCCAACATCAATGGCAGCTGGCCCGTTCATGGGTCGCGGGGTGATTGATATTGATTCCGGCTGTTGATCGACGCCAAGCCCAAGTGCACGGAGCGCAGCAATCATCAATTCGCTATCGCGAGAGTAGAGGGGTTTGTACAGCGTCGATGGTGAATCAGCGAGCGCGGCTAAGACGAGCGCTCGATTAGTTACCGACTTTGAGCCAGGAAGCGAGATTGTGGCTGCCAGCGGATCACGAAGGGTAGGAGCCAACCAGAGTTGTGAATTCGCACCTGATGGAGCGACTCGAGCTCCATGCTTTTTCTCTGATGGCATATGGAGAAGGGTACCGCCTTAGGCTATGGATATGTGCGGCCGGTTTGCTACCTCGAAGAGCCTCGATCAATTAGAGGAAGAGTTCGCCTTGGTCGGTGTGCCAGAGCGAGAGTTGCCTGCTAATTGGAATGTTGCTCCGACTCAAGAAATCTATGTCATGACCGAGGGGCCCAAGCTAGAAATCATGCGCTGGGGATTGATTCCAACGTGGGCAAAACCTGACTTTGTTAGTGCACATACTATTAATGCGCGGAGTGAAAGCATTCATGAGAAGCCCTCATTTCGTCAGGCTTTCAAGTCTCGTCGTTGTCTTATTCCGGCAGATGGTTACTACGAATGGGCGACGGAATTAGGAAAATATGAGAGCAAGCAGCCATTCTTTATACATCGTAGCGATAATCGAACGCTCGCAATGGCTGGCGTATATGAGAACGGAACCACTGCGATCATTACGAAAGAGGCAACGGGTCTGCTGGCGAGCATTCATCATCGAATGCCGCTCTTCTTATCGCCAACCGAGTGGAACGCTTGGCTCGATTCAGGAGTGAATGATGCAACCGAGCTCCAGGGCTTCTTGCAGGGCGGATTAACGCCAGAGGCTGCCCTGCTCGTCGCAGATCCTGTCTCTACTCGCGTCAACAAGATTGCTAACAACGGTCGAGAGCTGATTAATCCCATTGACATTGGCGAGCAGCAGACACTTTTGTAATTGGGGCAGCGATACACCCTTGTGAACGTGGGGAGCGGTGCTCTACATGGCGCCAGCTATCCAGTGTGGTGAATGTGCGGAATAGTGCTCTATATGGTGTCGTGCCGGTGCGGGGAATAACTCTGCCTCCTCAGCTGTTACTCAGAGTATGGGAGTAGGGTGCTCAGTTATGGCCAAGCCGCCAACGCCAGCTCAGAGACCGGCTCAGACTCCGGCCCAGACGCCAGCCCAAACTCCGGGCTCAGCCTCAGGGGCGTTACTCCGTTCTGATCTGTCGGCGCGCTTTGAACGCGATGCCCTTCCTTTTCTCGATGCGCTCTATAGCGCGGCTCTACGGATGACCAAGAATCCAGAGAATGCCGAGGATCTTGTGCAAGAGACCTATGCCAAAGCATTTGCCTCCTTTCATCAATTCACCGAAGGAACAAACTTGCGAGCATGGCTCTATCGGATTCTTACAACCACCTTCATCAATATCTATCGGAAAGAACAACGCCAACCGCAGATCGCAGATGGTGAGTTGGAGGAGTGGCAAATCGCAGAAGCTGCTACCCATACCAGCGACCAAGGAAAATCGGCAGAGGTCGAGGCTTTAGAGCAACTACCTGATAGCGATATTAAGAATGCGCTCCAAGAGTTACCTGAAGAATTTCGCTTAGCCGTCTACTTTGCAGATGTCGAAGGATTCTCCTACAAAGAAGTGGCGGAGATTCTAAATATTCCGCCAGGAACAGTGATGTCTCGGCTACATCGTGGCCGGAAGTTGTTACGGGAGTCGCTTGCTGATTATGCGAAGGATCGCGGATATGTGAAGCGAGGTGACGCTCAATGAGTTGTGGCAACCATCACGAACTTCCTTGTACTGACGTTCTCCATGCAATCGTGCTCTACATCGACCATGAGATTGCTGATGAAGCTAATGTGCAGGCAATCGAATTGCATATTCAAGAGTGTCCACCATGTGCTGCCCGCACCGCACACGAGGCGCTACTTAACCAGCAGTTGAAAGCGCTACTCAACCGTTCCTGCCGTGAAGAGGCTTCGGAGCAACTGCGCAGCAATGTCACCGCCTTGATCCAACAAAACTCCAACCAGATGTATGTGCAGTGGAGCCAATCAATCACGTATACCGAGATCACCACTGATTCCTTCACGCATACTCGCGTCGAGATTCATGAGCGATACGAGGAAGAAGAGTAAATCTCGCGGGAAATACCAACGGGTAGCGGTGAGTTCCAGTAGGTTGTCGTTCATGATTCACACTGTTCGCGCCGAGATGGTCGCTAACGTGCTTGAGGTTTCAGTCGCCGCTGGTGATCGCATCGCCATCGGTGAAACTTTGTTACTTCTTGAGTCTATGAAGATGGAAATCCCCGTGTTAGCCGAAATCTCCGGAGAGGTTCTCGAGGTCGCGGTAGCGGTAGGTGATGTGATCCAAGAGGGAGATCCGCTCGTACTTATCGACGAGCAAGCGCGGAGTGCGAGCAGCCAACGAGGAAGCAACCAGTCATGAGCGCAGAGCGATTTGCTGGCGCGCTCGGAATCTCACGAATGACAGTCCGCCATGGAGATACTGCAATCGCCCTTGGCAGCGGCGACGTTCCAGTTCTTGGTACCCCTCAAGTACTCGCGCTAGCGGAGAACGCAACGACGACCGCGCTCGCCGAGCATCTAGAACAGAGCGAGACGACGGTGGGGATTCGAGTGGAGTTGGAACATCTCGCCACGGCAAGCGTGGGAGATGAGGTAATTGCGACGGCAACTGTTACCGAAGTCGACGGAAAACGAATCCACTTCTCAGTGGAGTGCCATAGCGGCACTCGCTTAATCGCAAAGGGAGTGATTACCCGGGTATTAGTTGACCGAGTCTCCTTTATTGCCAAAGCGGCGGCAGAGGCTCTTACTCGCGGAAACTAGCCAGCGAGATTATTACTGAAATTGTTACTGCTCAAATGGTTATTGGATTCACAACCGAAATTACTGCTCAAGTTTCCGCAAAGGCAGAGCGCTTGCACGATCTGCCTCTGCAGAGTTGTAGCTACTTCTTCGTCGCCCAGAAAATGTCAGCAATCTCATCAATCTTTGCCAACAACTTCTCAGCAACCGCAACATCATTGGTCCCCTTGGTGCCAGCAGCGCCGGCAAGTTTGGTCGCCTCATTAAATAGCGTGTGGAGCTGTGGGTACGCCTCGAAATGATTTGGCTTGAAGTAATCGGTCCAGAGCACCCAGAGATGCTCTTTCACATGATGTGAGCGCTCTTCCTTGACAGCGACTGCGCGCGCTTTGAAATCTGCATCGCTACTTGCATGGTATTTCTCCATGGCTGCCTTCACTGAAAGCGCTTCGATTTTTGCTTGAGCTGGATCGTAGACGCCGCAGGGGAGATCGCAATGTGCGAAAACGGTGGTCCGAGGTGCGAAAAACTTCTTCATGATTTCTCCTTGTTAAATCTAGAAAACTGGTAGTACCGGCAGGCAATTCGCTCGCTTCTGCGTAGAGCCTACCTCGCCTAGCCGATACCCTCATGTCGTGATGCGGCGAGGAAAACGAAGTAGCGCGAGCGGCTCTCAATCGAGAGCTCTACGAGCTTTCCCATGTGCGCTCGAAATCGTGGCGATTGAGGGCGATTCGATGTCACCTACCTACGCGCGCGGGGATTGGCTCCTCGTGCGCCACATCCGCCCCTCGGCACGCCCGCGAGTGAAAGTGGGCCAGGTGCTACTCGTCGAACGAATCGATCAGCCGGGTCCGCTCTTGATCAAACGCCTCACAGATATCCGCGGTGATTCGCCAAACCGCCACTACCCAACCTATTGGGTGGAGGGGGATAACCCAGAGCTCTCCCAGGATTCACGGAAATGGGGCGCGCTCGATGGCGAGGAGATCGTTGGCAAAGTCCTCTTCAGAATTAAAAGAGCGTAATTGCGAGCTCAACTTCACACGTATTTGCGAGGGTGTTGCGAGCTCAACTTCACACGTATTTGCGAGGGTGTTGCGAGCTCAACTTCACACGTATTTGCGAGGGTGTTGCGAGCTCAACTTCACGCGTATTTGCGAGGGTGTTGCGAGCTCAACTTCACGCGTATTTGCGAGCGTAACTGCAAGCTAGATATTCGCGTTAGCGCTGAAATGCCTCGAAGATCAACGCCTTCTGTTCCTCTTCATGGAGGTGATGGTTTCCAGTTGCCGGCGCTGCGGATGCTAGACGTGAGACGCGACGGAGCGCGCGACCTTCGAGTAGCTCTATCGAGTTGAGGGCAAAGAATGGCCAGGCTCCTTGATTTGCCGGTTCATCCTGCACCCAGAGGATATTCGCGCTCGGATGCTTAGCAATCTCAGCCTTTATCGCTGCTGCTGGGAATGGATAGAGCTGCTCGACGCGAACGATTGCAGTGGTTAGCTCATTGAGCTTTGCACGTTCTGCAACGAGGTCGTGATAAATCTTGCCGGAGCAGAAGATCAGACGAGTGGCGTTATTCACCATCGGATCAGAAATCACTGGTTGGAAATTTCCTGAAGTGAAATCTTCTAACTTAGACGCAGCAGCTTTGAGTCGAAGCATCGACTTCGGTTCAAAAACGATGAGCGGTCGTCGAGCTGGATTAGCCATGTGCCAACGGAGAAGATGGAAATATGACGCTGGGCTCGAAGGTTGCGCGACTGTCATGTTGTTTTCAGCGCAGAGCTGGAGGAATCTTTCAATACGAGCGGATGAGTGATCTGGACCTTGTCCCTCATATCCATGTGGCAAGAGCATGACTACCGAGGAGCGCTCGCCCCATTTTTGGAGTGCCGACGAAACAAACTCATCGATGATCGTCTGAGCACCGTTGGCGAAATCACCAAACTGGGCCTCCCAGAGGACCAGCGCATCTTCACGTTCGACTGAGTAGCCATATTCAAAACCAAGCGCTGCATATTCCGAGAGGAGCGAATTGACGACGAAGAATTGATTCTCGTTGGAGATCAATCCGCGAAGAGGAATCCACTCGCTGCCGTTGTTCCCATCGACCACTACTGCATGGCGTTGGCTGAATGTTCCGCGCCCGACATCCTGTCCAGCTAGGCGAATGTGCTTGCCATCGAGAAGTATCGAGCCAAATGCCAACGCTTCGCCCATTGCCCAATCGATAGTGCCTTCGTTGAGCATCTCCACGCGACGGGAGAGTTGCGGCAGAAGCTTTGGATGGACAGTGAAGCCTTCGGGGATAGCGACCTGCGTCGCAGCAATCGCACGTGCAACGTCGGCTGAGATTGCGGTATTCGCATCCTCAGGTGCGAGCACGCTCTTGGAATCGAGAGTTGGTGCGCTCGCCTCTTTGTTGTGAACGGCAGCGAAGATCGCCTCGAGCTGGGCTTGGAAATCACGAGTGACCTCGTCGGCCTCTTCCATGGTGATATCACCGCGACCTACCAGCGCCTCTATATAAAGAGTACGAGTAGTTCGCTTAGCATCGATGAGCTTGTACATCAGCGGTTGGGTGAAGCTTGGCTCGTCACCTTCATTATGGCCGCGACGTCGATAGCAAATCATGTCGATAACGACATCTTTATGGAATGCCTGACGGTATTCGTAGGCTAAACGTGCAACGCGCACACAGGCTTCGGGATCATCGCCATTAACGTGGAATATCGGAGCTTGGACCATACGCGCAACATCGGTGGCATAGGTTGAGGAGCGCGCTGCGCTAGGTGAGGTAGTGAAACCAACCTGGTTATTGATGACGATATGAATGGTGCCGCCAGTTCGATAACCAGCAAGTTGCGAGAGATTGAGCGTCTCGGCAACGACGCCTTGTCCAGCGAAGGCGGCATCGCCATGGAGGAGAATTGGTACGACCGAGAATGCATCGCGGACATTGATCTTGTCTTGCTTTGCGCGCACTATTCCCTCGAGAACTGGATTGACCGCTTCGAGATGCGACGGGTTGGCGGCAAGATAAACCTTGGTCTGCGCTCCAGAGTCAGCGGTGAAGACTGACTGAGTACCTAAGTGATACTTCACGTCACCGGAACCTTGTACCGAATTATCTTGGTAGTGGCCTTCGAATTCTTGGAAGATCTGGCCATGTGGTTTTCCAGCCACGTTAGCAAGGACGTTTAATCGCCCACGGTGTGGCATGCCAATGCAAATTTCATCAAGTTTCTCTTCGGCTGCAGATATCAAGATTGCATCAAGGATTGGAATAACAGATTCGCCACCTTCAAGCGAGAAACGTTTCTGGCCAACAAATTTTGTCTGTAAGAAGGTCTCAAAGGCCTCGGCGCTATTGAGTTTACGCAAGATACGGAGTTGCTCTTCGCGATCCATGCGCTCAACCGGAACTTCAAGTCGAGTTTGCATCCACTTACGTTCAGCCGGATTGCCCAGGTGCATATATTCGATACCGATAGTGCGGCAATAGGCATTACGAAGAATGCCGAGGATGTCGCGGAGCTTCATAAACGGTTTGCCACCAAAGCCACCGGTTGCAACTTCGCGATCGAGATCCCAGAGCGTTAGACCATGTGTGACGGTATCGAGATCAGGGTGGATTCGAAGTTTGAATTCGAGTGGGTCGACATCTGCCATGAGGTGGCCACGGCTACGGAAAGCGTGGATGAGCTCCTGAACTCGAGCAGTCTTGTGAATGTCATCATCTTTACCGCGTTCGAGATCGGTGTTCCAGCGAATCGGAACGTATGGGATACGAAGCGCGGTGAAAATCTCGTCGTAGAAGCTATCGGCACCAAGAAGAAGTTCGTGGATGCGTCGGAGGAAATCTCCGGATTGGGCGCCTTGAATGATGCGGTGATCGTAGGTACTGGTCAATGTGACGACCTTGCTCACTGCCATTCGCGCAAGCGTCTCTTCATTGGTTCCTTGGAACTCTGCTGGATATTCCATCGAACCAACGCCAAGAATTAGACCTTGCCCCTCCATGAGGCGCGGAACTGAATGGACTGTTCCGATCGTTCCTGGATTTGTTAGTGAGACGGTAGTGCCAACGAAATCTTCTACGGTGAGCGCACCGGTGCGCGCTTTCTTGATCAACGATTCGTAAGTCTCGAGGAATTGTGCGAAATCCATCGACTCGCAGCCCTTAAGTGAAGGAACGAGGAGTTGTCGTGTGCCATCGGATTTCGCTAAGTCAATCGCGATACCGATATTGATGTGATTTGGCCGTCCAATTGCGGGCTTGCCTTCAACTGTCGTGTAATACGCATTCATCTCAGGCATCGCGCGAAGGGCTTTAACCATCGCGTAGCCAATGAGATGCGTGAATGAAACTTTCCCACCGCGTGCGCGTTGCATGTGGTTGTTGATAACGATCCGGTTATCAATTAATAACTTGGCCGGAATCGAGCGAACACTTGTTGCGGTAGGAACGTGGAGTGAAGCTTCCATGTTGGTGACAACGCGCGCTGCAGTACCTCGGAGTGGATCGACCTGTCCGGACGAGGGAGATTCGACAACTGGTGCACCTTTTTGGATCGCTTGTGCCGGAAGCGGCGTTGTAGTTCGAGGCGCTTTGGAAATCACTGATTGTGGTTGCGCTGATTGAGATTGCACAGAAGGAGTTGAATCTGCATTTACTGGAGATGCCGGAGTTGATGCCGGAGTTGATGCCGGTGCAGCAGAAGCTGTTGATGGAGAAGCTGCTGCCTGTGTCGATGCTGTTGCCTGTGTCGATGCTGTTGCCTGTGTCGATGCTGTTGCCTGTGTCGATGCGGCTGCTGTAGCAGCTCCGCTTGGCGCAACATTGCTCGCGCTCTTTGGCGCTGGAGGGCGACCGCCATTGGCTGGAAGAGTTAATCCCGGTGGGAGCTGTGCGGGTTGTGCAGGCTGAGCTGATCCAGATGGCGCTCCGGCAATGGGGCCGGTGCCGTTGTTGCCGCTATGCGTTGTGCCATTGCTCTGAGATGAAACGGCGATCTGGCCACCATTGGCGAAGAATGCTTTCCATTGGCTATCCACCGATTCGGGATTGGCAAGATACTTCTCATACATTTCATCGACGAGCCACTCATTGGCGCCGAAATCCCCAGCGAAGTCTGTAGTCGACACTGACTCTCCCAGTACTTGTTTAAGGTAAGGGTATCGAGCATTGGGGGGAGATATCACCCAGAGCGGAGGGCGTGGAGGGTGAGGTTCCTCAAGTTTCGCTCCTCGCGACTTTAATCAGGGCGGCCAGAGCGGTGAGCACTCGCCTAATCGGCGAGCGCTCGCCCGATCGGTGAGCACTCGCCTAATCCGAGAGCGCTCGCCCGGTCAGTGAGCACTCGCCTAATCCGAGAGCGCTCGCCCGGTCAGTGAGCACTCACCTAATCGGAAAGCGCTCGCCCAAGCCCACTGCTCGCACCCCCGTGGGCGCAAGCGCTGACCTCGCATCACCGGAGGCCGGTCAGGCCCTGGTTAGCTGGAGCTCTCTGCGTTGCCGATTTGGCGCTCGCCGTGAAGAGTAGGGCCATGGCTCGAGCTCTCGTTACTGGCGGTTCACGAGGATTGGGTTTCGAGGTCGCCCGAGGGCTGATTGCGCGGAACATCGAGACGACAATCCTGGGACAGAATCCTGAGAACGTTGCAAGAGCTGCTGCCCAACTAGGCGCAACCGGGATTTGCTGCGATGTGCGGGATTATGACGGGTTGCAGAGTGCGAAGGTGAAACATGACCCCTTCGACATCATCGTCCTTTCACATGGTGTGATGTCCGAGAAGATGTCAAAGACGATGAAGGCGACGAAAGAAGATTGGGATCGCACGCTCGATATTAATCTCACCGGAGTGTTTAACGTTGTCAATGTCTTCGCGGAGCATTTAGTGGAGCAACGGAGTGGGCGCGTAATTATTTTTAGCGCATGCTTAGGGCGAATGTCTGGACCAGGAAACGCTGGTGGTTTAGCTCCTTACCGAATCAGCAAGGCTGGTGTAAACGCATTTGTTCGCAACTTTGCGCATGAAACTGGTTTAGGTGCGCGCGGGGTATTAGTCGATGCAATCTGTCCTAACCATTCACAGACAGATATGGGTGGACCAAATGCACCCCGCACTGCAGCCGAGGGGGCGGAGACCGCGATTTGGTTGGCCACTCGTGAGTTCACTCCCGGCGTTGATCAGACTGGATTGTTCTGGGAAGACAGAGAGGTAATTCCTTGGTGATGAGTAAGTTCAACAATGAGACCTATTTGCGTCGAATCACATCCACAATCGTTGCTGGCGAAGCTCTGCTCTTATTCTTCGCTGCACTTTTTCTCGTTGTGGAGTCATTCATTGCAGAAGTAAAGAATTACGACGCACTCCTTGGTGAAATCTTCTTTGCGATTTTGGGTGGAATTGGATTACTGATGGCTGCGAGAGGAATTCGTCGCGGAAAGCGCTATGGAAATTCTCCAGCTGTGCTCGCTAACTTAATTGCGTTGGCAGTCTCGTATTACATTTGGGAGGGTGGCTGGCCTGGAATTGCACTGATGTTGGGATTCTTTGCCGTCCTTGCAATTATTGGAATCCTGATGATCACCGCGCAATCTGCCAAGATAGTCGAAGATTAGGAAAATCAAGAATTAGCATGATGGAGAATTAGGATGATCGAGGATTAAAATTAGGATAATCGAGGATTAATTAGTGATGGCGCTTCATGAGTAACAATGATCAGATTCGATCGTTAATTAGCCACGATGGGTTGAGGGACTCACTGACTGGATTAATGTCACTCCCATCCTTTCTCGAGAGTGCAGAACGAGAACTGAGTTCGGCTCTTAGATTCCATCGTAACCTCAATATTTTCCTGATATCGCTGGTTGAAGTAGATGCAAATGGAAACTCACAGTTGGTTGTTAGAGGCGAACGGGAAGCCTCCCAGCTCACAGAGGATGAGCTGTACACCCTCTCAGCACGAGTCTTGGAAGTTTCCAAGCGATTAATTTCGGATCTGCGCACCAACGACTTGATTGCTCGATATGCATTAGCAGATTTCTTGATTCTGAATTCTGGTGATCACAATGAGATTACCAAAAAGCTCACATATATAACTGACGCTTGCGGCGCTGTCGCAGTAGGACTTGAAGTAGTTCCCAAAGAAGCTGTTCAATCACGCGCTTTGACCAAAAATCTGCACGAAGAAGTGCGAAAAGCTATCGCGTCGCTTGAGAGACAGCTGCTTGCGAAACTTGAAACATGACTATAAGTAATTGCAGCGCTTCGTTAAGTTAAGGTTTTGCCCCAGTACCGGTGACGTTTATCAACAGTGCTGGGCGCGGAGGAGAAAGAGCGAATGACTTAGGCGATAGTCCAGCTGTGCCATCTAGCTCCGCGCAATTAAACTCCGCGCAATTAAACTCCGCGCAATTAAACTCCGCGCAATTAAACTCCGCGCAATTAAACTCCGCGTCTTTGAATCCTTCTTATGATCTATCGAACGCGAAAATCGCTGGTCCACTTCAAAAGTTTCTGGAAGAGGACTCGGTAGAAGAGATTTGGATCAACGGGCCGAACCGAATTTTCCTCGCACGGCACGGCAAGAGTGAATTGGCGCCACTAATCATCTCTAGCCAGGAGATTAGGGACATAGTCGAACGAATGTTGGCCTGGAGCGGGCGCCGAGTGGATTTATCACAACCATTTGTCGATGCTCGCCTACCAAACGGAGCGCGCCTCCACGTAGTTATTCCTGACATTACCTCCGAATACTGGACGGTAAACATTAGAAAGAAAGCTATTCCCGCTTTCGCTCTTAATGATCTTGTTGCCGCAAAAACTATCTCTGACGATGTCGCAGAGTTACTGAGAATTCTCTTGAATTCGGGAGGAAATCTCCTAATTAGCGGCGCGACGCAAGCGGGGAAGACAACGGTCCTTAATTGTTTACTCGGTGAACTTCCAGTTTCAGCGCGATTAATCACGATAGAAGAGGTTTTTGAACTGACGCCAAGAGTGGCAGATCACGTTGGCCTCCAAACTCGACAACCTAATCTCGAGGGCTCTGGAGAGGTGAACTTACGGATGCTCGTCAAAGAATCATTGCGAATGCGACCAACACATCTCGTAATCGGAGAAGTTCGCGGCGCAGAGTCGTTGGATTTACTCCTTGCTTTGAATTCTGGCGTTCCGGGAATGGCAAGCATCCATGCAAACTCGTCACTGGATGCGTTGAAGAAGTTAAGCGCCCTACCCCTGTTAGCAGGGATAAACATCGGTCATCCATTTGCAATCGATGCTGTTCGCTCCAATATAGATGCTGTGATTCATTGCGCCAAAGATTCGCGCGGAGCTAGAAGAATTATAGATATATCGCTCGTAGAAAAAGAGTCGAGCAATTCTAGGTTACACACAAATTCAGTTCTTTCCTGGAGCGGTAACGAACATCAGTTTGCCATGATTGACTTTGACCTTCATCCAAAGTTCAACGCTGTTCACGATTTTGTGCGGCAACAACGGAGAGCTTTACCAATTGGGAGCAAAGCGCGGATTTTGGAAGAAACTTGATTGTGAAATCAGTGATGTTTATTTCGTGCCTACTGGCTTTTTTGGGTGGGTATATCGCTTTCTCAAACGCATCTCGATATCGGGACATATCTCTGAAGCGGAGCATATTTCGGGGAAGCAGCTATCGAGAACATCTAACAATCGTCGTGCAGACGATAGCTACGCTCTTGATGGTATTTCTAGTGATATTCCTTCTCACAAAGAATGTAAATATCTCCGCAGCAATCGCTTTTGTTGCCGGTTTTCTCCCTCGATTTATCATGCAGAATCGAAATCGCCGTGAGGCGGATGAGCGGAGAAAATCCTGGCCACTTGTGCTGGATCAGCTTTCAACGGCTACAGCATCAGGGGTGTCTCTACATGCCGCTTTGCTTCAGATTGTTGACCGTGGACCTACCTCATTGCGGGCTGAATTCCTCGCATATCGTGATTCGTTTCTCGCTGAAGGGAGCATGGAGCAAGCTTTAGCACACTTTGTTGCGAGAGCTGCCCACCGTAATTCATCCTCACACTTAGTTCGCGCATCGCAATTGAAGTCCACCGTTCTGATAGCTCGAGATTATGGTGGGCAGGAGGTCGGAGCGATTCTTCGGAACCTAAGTGCGCATCTTCGAAGACAAGAAACTGCGTATGACGAAATTTCAATTCGCCAAGAATGGATTAAAAACAGCGCGCTCTTGGCCTCCGCCACCCCATGGCTACTTCTATTGATTATCTCCCTTAACTCACAGTCCATGACCGCATACAGTTCAAGTTCCGGAAGGCTTGTTTTACTCACTGGATTGTTCGTCTCAGGCATATCTTACTTTTGGATCAAAAGGATTAGCAATTCTGTTGTGCACAATGGTGGTTTAAACTCATGAAACTTTCTGAGCAAAGTATTTTCACTGTCATCAAAGTTAAGGTCATTTCTCAGCTAGATAGTCTCAGTTTGATAGTTGGGCTGACCAGATTTCAAATCTGTTTCGAAATTCTAAGCAAGCTAATTCTTCTCTTATCATTCATAGCGATTCTTGGACCATTTTTTGCAATTCAAGGCAGCCGTATTGCTGTTTTAGCTCTTATAGGGGTACTTCTCCACGTAGTTTGGGTTATTGGATATCGCAAGCGAACCATTCATAGATATAGAACAGAATTCGAATTAGATTTTGTGAACTTCATCGAAGGCCTGTCGCTCGCGGTTAACTCTGGTTTACCTCTCATAACAGGAATGTTGCGAGTGATTGACGAGCGGCTCCTCAATGGGCATTTGATTCAACCCGAGCAAAATCTTCATTCCGAGAAAGGGTCGTTGTGGGCAACTATCCGCAGGCGCGCAATTACCAGGCCAGACCCGCTAACTCGGGAGCTTCTGGTCCTACAAGAGCTCTTAATAAAGGGTGAATCGGCGGCTCGAGCCTTAGATCATCTTGCTCGCAGACTAGATTCAATCGCAATAGCGAATTTAGCGGATGCCGTTTTCTTGAGCATGGCTCGAGGCACCCCGTTAGCGATTTTGGTACAGAACCATGCCGAAAGTATGCGCGAAGGTCAACGCAAGAGTTTGCTGGAACGGGCAGGAAAAGCTGAAGTGAAGATGATGGTACCTATTGTCTTCTTATTATTGCCTTTATCAGTTCTCTTCGCTTTGTGGCCTAGTTTTCAACAATTACAACATCTAGTGATCTTATCTTGACCTTGCTTAGCCAACTACTTACTTCGGATGGATATTACGTGACTATCGGTTCTGAAAAATTAACTTTCAGAATCAACTCTTCGAATTTCAACTCCGCAAAACGAGAATAGGAGGGGTCTTGATGGCTCCAAAGGCATTTCATAAATTGGGGAAAGTGGTCGGAATTAAAAGAACGTTCTTTGAGGTGACTTTCGTAGTGCAACAGAATGTCATCCATGTACTTAACGCCGCTCTTCAAATGCATAATCTGTGCTATCAATTTTTGAGCAGTCTCTGCAAAAATCTTGTAGCCCCCAGTAGTACCCGGAGTAAGGTGCTTTCGGTACATAAAGAGTGTCGGAGTGAACGTGGCGATGTTCCAGGGTGGGTTCTAGTCGTTCTCATGACCGCCGGCTTAGTTACGGGTATCTGGACTCTTGCGGCGCCTCGTCTAAATCTCATCCTCCGCAATTCTCTCGATTCCATGAATGCGATTCGTTAGTTGCCTGAGGGGACGAATGGCAAGTGAAGGTGAATTCCAAGAGCGTGGATCAGTCGATTCACATCTAGTTCTGATACCAACGTTGCTCATAGCAATAGCGCTCTTCACCTGTTTCCAATATGGATTATCGATTAATTATCTCCATTCCAGCGCCATTTTTGTTGGCCGTCAGATTGCTCGGGAGCCATGGAATGAAGAGCCGTCAAAGCTGGTGGAGCAGATTTTGAGGCAAGAAGGGATAGTCGTTCAAGACTTTCACCTCATGCGATATCCGATTGGCAATCGGGTATTTCTCCATCTTGTATTCGCCGGTAAGCCAATCCGATTAGGGACAGCAACATTCACTCCGTCGGCGCGAAGTTTGACAGTTCTTGATCAGTGGTGAGGTTCCACAAATGGGTGTGGGTCGAAAGTCACTACGAGTATCTGAAACCGGGAATACGACAATCGAATTTATTGGATTCTTGTTGCTGCTCGTTCTCCCACTAGTTACTTATTTTGTACAAATCACGCATCACTCGATTATGGAACAGTCCAGTCGTGAAATTCTCCGAGAAATCATTCAAATAGTTAAAACTGGAGATGATTTCAATACCTCAATCAGCATCGCGCAGCGTTACCTCTCGTTACATGACTCGCAATCACAGATGTTGGTTAGTTGCGTGAGCGGTGATTGCCCGAAAAGGGGAAGCATCATGAGGATTTATCTCAAATCTGGGGGTCTTTCATTGGAAAGTACTTTTCGGGGTAGCCGATGGGGATAAGGATTTGTAAGGGGAAGGACTTTGATAGATATTCAATTGAGAGTGGATCCCTGCTTCCTTTGATGATTCTCATTTTTCTCATCTCGTTGCTCGCTTACATGACTGGAGTCAATCTTTATTCAGCAAAAGTTAGTAAATTTCGTCTAGAGAGCTGGGGTGAAGACCTCGTAGCAAACTTATTCAGCGAAGTTTCGTATGAGAGATATTTCTTTGACCCGTATCAAAATATTGATTCTAGAAATCGTGTTTTTATTCCCGTGGATTGCGGCTTAGTTCTTCAAAACATCGGAGTAGCCTCACGGAACTTTACTCGGAAGATATCGATAGAGAAGGCTGAATGCGATCAAGGACAGCTGAAGCTAGTTTTGGCGGAGCGAATAGCTTTTCCTTTTTTTGCGGAGGCTCTCTCTGGGATTGAGCCCAAAGTGGTCGTACATGTAAAAGGCGGGCTTCAAAGAGTTCGGGCTACACGGTGAAACTACCTGGCGAAAATAGTTCTGCGAGATTCCAAGTATGATTTAGTTATGTCCGAGCGCGAATATGAGCAAGAGCTCTCCTTGCTTACGCAGAAGCTTGAGACGATCCGTAGCGTCCTAAATCTCGAATCTATGGCCAAGCAGGTAGTAGCCCTGGAAGCGGAAGCTGCTAACCCAAGTCTTTGGGATGATCCGGAAAATGCGACCCGAGTAACGAGCAGGCTCTCCCGACTCCAGAGCGAAATCGCCCATTTCTCTAAATTAGTAAGCCGACTGATGGATGTTCCAATTCTCATTGAATTAGCGCAGAGTGAGCAAGATGCGAGTTCATTGAAGGAAGCTGGAGCTGAACTTGATGCAGTGACCAAAGAAATTAGTGAACTAGAGGTGCGAACGCTTCTCAATGGCGAGTACGACGCGCGCGATGCGTTGGTGACGATTCGCTCTCAAGCGGGTGGAGTTGAAGCGGCTGATTGGGCGCAGATGCTCTTTCGGATGTACACCCGATGGTGTGAGCGACATGGACATAAGTTCGATGTTCTCGATACTTCATATGCCGAAGAAGCAGGAATCAAATCAGTGACCTTTCGCGTGAGCGCTCCATACGCATATGGAACTCTCTCGGTCGAGCAAGGCACCCATCGTCTAGTGCGAATCTCTCCCTTCGATAGCAATGCTCGCCGCCATACATCCTTTGCTGGAGTTGAAGTCGTGCCTGTCGTCGATCAGAGCGATCACATCGATATTGATGAAAAAGAATTACGTATTGATGTATATCGCTCGAGCGGTCCCGGCGGTCAAGGGGTTAATACAACCGACTCTGCGGTGCGCATCACGCATATCCCGACCGGGATAGTTGTTTCCTGCCAGAACGAGCGCTCACAGATTCAAAATAAGGCAACCGCAATGGCAGTTCTGCAATCGAAGTTACTCGATCGACGACGTCAGGAAGAACAAGAGAAAATCAACGCGCTAAAGGGCGATAACTCAGGGTCGTGGGGTAATCAGATGCGCTCCTATGTTCTTCATCCATATCAATTGGTAAAGGATCTTCGAACTGATTACGAAGTGGGAAATACTGGCGCAGTTCTCGACGGAGAGATTGATGATTTCATCGAAGCGGGCATTCGCTGGCGCAGACAAGGCGAGTAACTAGTAAGCCAGCAAGCGAGTAACCAGCAAGCGAGCAACCAGCAAGCGAGCAACCAGCAAGCGAGCAAGCGAGCAACCAATATTCAGTAAATCAGTAACCAGTAGCGCGCTCCTTCTTTCCTGCGAATTTGATAACGTTTTTCGCGACAGACCGCTGATTTCCTCAGAATTTTCTCGTTAACCGAGCGTTTAACCCCGCTTAATTCCACACCGCTCTCTAGAATCAGGGGCTGGAGAAGAGGTGGCACAGAGTTGATCAAATTTGAGAATGTGAGCAAGACCTACCCAAGCCAAGAGCGACCAGCTCTCGACGGTGTCAACCTCGAGGTCGCTAAGGGTGAGTTCGTCTTTTTAGTCGGACTCTCCGGCTCAGGTAAATCGACGTTCCTTCGCCTCGTTCTCAAGGAAGAGAATCCAACATCCGGCAAGATCTATGTCGCCGGTAAAGATCTGAGCAAACTCTCTGGCTGGAAGGTTCCTGAACTCCGCCGGCAGGTTGGCACGGTCTTCCAAGATTTCCGCCTCCTCCCAAATAAAACTATTTTCGAGAATGTCGCCTTCACACTCCATGTTCTTGGCTACTCGCAGAAAGAGATCAATCGGGAAGTTCCAGAGGTACTCGAGCTCGTTGGACTTGAGGGGTATGGCGATCGCCGCCCATCGCAACTTTCAGGTGGTGAGCAACAGCGGGTAGCAATCGCTCGCGCTTTTGTCAGCCATCCAGCGATCCTGATCGCCGATGAACCAACCGGAAATCTTGACCCAACAATGAGCGTTGGAATCATGAAGTTGCTCGATCGAATCAATCGCACCGGAACGACCGTCGTTATGGCCACCCATGACAGCGGAATCGTTGATCAGATGCGCAAACGCGTTATCGAACTTGAAGGCGGCCTCGTCGTGCGCGATCAAGTGCGTGGCGTCTACGGATATAGCGGTTAGAGAGATAGTGGGGAGCTAGAGATGCGAGCACGCTTTGTCTTGTCGGAGGTTGGAATCGGGCTCCGACGCAATCTCACGATGACATTCGCCGTCATCGTCACTGTTGCCACCTCGCTCTCACTTCTTGGATTCGGATTACTCTCAAATGCTCAAGTAGGAGTAATGAAAGATTATTGGTACGACAAGATAGAAGTTTCTATCTATCTCTGCGGTGATCTCTCGGAAACGCCATCATGTTCTTCAGGCAAGATAACCATTCCGCAGAAGAATCAGATCGAACAGGATTTGAAAGCCATTCCCGTCGTTCAAAATGTTTATTACGAATCACAAGCTGATGCTTTCAAACGATTCCAAGAGCGTTTCAAAGATTCCGCCATCGCCCAAAATGTCACGCCTGATCAATTACCAGAATCTTTCCGGGTAAAGCTCAAAGACCCGACCCAGTTTGCAGTCATTCAAAGTGCGTTCTCTGGTAGACCGGGCGTGGATGTAGTGCAAGATCAGCGAGCCATCCTGGAGAAATTCTTCCGCCTCCTTAATGTGTTACGCAATGGCGCCTTATTCATTGGCTTGATCTCAGTTCTCACAGCAGCGTTGTTGATTTCGAATACCATAAGAATCGCCGCCTTTAATCGCCGTCGCGAAACTGGCGTTATGAAGTTGGTGGGAGCGTCAAGTTTCTCTATTCAACTTCCATTCCTATTAGAGAGTATTTTCTCAGCGATTTTCGGTTGGACAGTTGCACTGGGCTTACTCTCTGGATTTAAAGTGCTTGTCGATCAGCGTGTAGCTCCACTACTTACCTTCACTCGATTCTTTGGCTGGGATGCAGTCTGGATCGCATCGCTCCAACTCCTTGGCGTCGGGCTTCTTGTTGCTTCACTTGCTTCCCTGATTACATTACGTCGCTTCGTTAAGGTTTAAGGAAATAACGCGAGCTTTCCCGCAATTTCGGCTCATTTGCTCGATTTGAGCCACGTTTAAGGCGCGAAAAGAGCCCGTAGAATTGGCTCATGAGAAAGTCTCAGCTCCAAGCGATAGCGGTCGTCCTCGCACTGATGATCGCTGCTCTTGGCATGGGCTTTTTCATGAACTCTCAGAATTCATCGATAGATCAAGCATTGGAACAGATCTCCGCCGAGCAGAAGATTTCCGCGAGTGAGTTGGAGCGAGCCGCTATCGAAGGAATGCTCCGCGTATCGGGAGATCAATGGTCAAATTACCGCGATGCCGAACAAGTAGCAGCGCAAGAAGAGCAGCTCGACGGCCGATACAACGGAGTCGGTATTTGGCTTCGCCCCGGAAATGGTGGCGGGACTGAGATCGCTGGTGTGAAGAGCGGGTCTATCGCCGATAAAGCAGGTTTAACAGTGGGTGATGCAATCGCGCTGATTGATGGGAGAGATTTCTCATCTGCGGACCTACCTGCGACGGTGGCTGCACTGCGCGGCAAATCTGGTTCAACCCTGAATATCAAGGTTTTACGAAATGGATTAGATAACGATTTCACACTCGTACGCCAAAGCCTTGTGACGTCGGATGTTCGAGTAACGCAATTGGCTAAGGGTGTTGCGCTCATTAAAATCGAAGCGTTTAGTGAACTGGTTTCGAGCGATACGGTGAGTGGATTATCCAAGTTAGATTACAAGCGCGGAATTGTCATCGATCTCCGTGATAATCCAGGAGGCGTCCTTTCGGCTGCAACAGATTTTGCGCAGCTATTCATTCGCTCAGGCTTACTAGTCTCGTACGATCGTGGCAATGGTAAACGGATCACAATTGAAGCGGCGAATGCAAAGCCCATCACCGTCCCGCTTAGCGTGGTGGTCAATGAGAACACAGCAAGTTCTGCAGAGGTAGTTGCTGGTGCGCTTCAAGATCGAAATCGCGGTGTTGTGGTCGGCATAAAGACTTTTGGCAAGGGATCAGTGCAGGAGAGTGTCACCCTGAGCAATGGCGCCAGCTTAGAGACAACGGTGGGAAAGTTCCGAACTCCATCGGGGCGCTTCATCGATAAACGTGGCATTGCCCCTGATGTCGTTGCCTCTGAGCGCGAAGCGATTAAGCGAAGTCTGGAAATCTTCCAAGCGCTTAATGCAATCAACGACCCAGTGAAGGGGAGTTGATTATGAAAGAGTTGGGGAAAAAACTAATCGCCCAGAATAAAAAGGCGCGCCACGATTATTTGATCGATGATGTCTTTGAGTGCGGAATTGTGCTCTCCGGGACCGAGGTGAAGTCCCTTCGCGCCGGTCGCGCATCGCTGGTCGATGGCTTTGCCATGTTCGATGACGGTGAATTATGGCTACAGGGCGTGCACATCCCAGAGTATTTCGAGGGGAGTTGGAATAACCATCCTCCGCGCAGAAATCGAAAACTTCTGATGCATAAGCGCGAGCTCAATCGACTGATGGGCAAAGTAAAGGAGGGTGGTATCACGTTAGTGCCGCTTTCAATCTACTTTGCTAACGGCAAGGTGAAAGTGGAATTAGCGTTGGCGCGTGGAAAGAAAGCTCATGACAAGCGGGAGGCGCTCAAGGAGCGCGAAGCTGGGCGAGATATCGCTCGAGCGCTATCGGCTAAAAACCGCGGCGACTGAGTTGATGCGCCGGGTTGAAAAGCGCCAACGTCGGGTCGGCATCAGCAAAATCTCCCCGGATAACAGATCCATCTCAATGGATTAATTCCTGACCGTAATCGTTCTCTCCCGGGAATTTTTGACCCACATTTTCCGTTGTAGACTATGAACACAATTTAATAGTGGAAAAGCTTCTTTTTCACCCAAGATGTACCTTTGTAAACTTGGGGGTGAACGGTCTCGACTTCGTTGGTTGAGCTAGGGGAAGCGGGCAGAGGAAGCCGGAATGATCTCTT